>NZ_JBBCTL010000002.1:0-644399 GCF_037148395.1 Leucobacter sp. MMO-125 | reverse complement strand
CGAGGGGGACCTCGTGGGAGAGTAGGACACCGCCGGACACCTTTTACAGAGGGTCGTACCGTGAACACCACAGAAGGTGCTCACCGTGCGACCCTCTACCCATTTAAAGACTTGCAATTCGATAGCGCACTTTTCGGGAGGCCTTCCATGAACGAACGACCCCAGCGGGACGAATCCGCGGATCGCGGCCCCCGAAAGCGCAACGACGACCAGCGTCGCGACCACGGGCAACCCCGTGCCGGTGGCTACCGTGACGGTGGTCAGCGCGATGGTGGTCAGCGTCGCGAGGGCGGCCAGCGCCGTGACTTCGGCGATCGCGATGACCGCCGACCCCGCCGAGACGGTGACTTCCGTGATGACCGCCGCCCGCAGCGCAACGGGGATGACCGTGCGCCCCGCCGCGAAGGTGGCTTCCGCAACGATCAGCGCCAGCAGCGCGACGGCGGCGGCTTCCGTGGTGATCGTCGTGATGATCGCTCCGGCGAGCGTCGCGAGTACCAGGGTGGGGGGGAGCGTCGCCCCTACCGTGGTGGCGAAGATGGCCAGGAGCGCCGCTCCCGTCGTGAAGGTGACTTCCGTGATGACCGCCGCCCCCGCCGTGACGGCGATGACCGTCGCGGTGGCGAGCGTGGTGGGTACCAGGGTGGCGGGGACCGTCGCCCCTATCGCGGCGGCGAAGGCGGCTTCCGCGGTGATCGTCGTGATGATCGCTCCGGCGAGCGCGGCGGGTACCAGGGTGGGGGAGAGCGTCGTCCCTCCCGCGATGGTGACTTCCGCGATGATCGGCGCCCGCGCCGTGACGGCGATGACCGTCACGGCGGGTACCAGGGTGGTGGAGACCGTCGCCCCTACCGTGGTGGTGACGGTGGACAGGAGCGCCGCCCCCGTCGTGACGGCGACTTCCGCGATGAACGCCGCCCCCGCCGCGATGGCGACGACCGTGCGCCCCGGCGCGATGGTGACTTCCGGCGTGACGGCGATTCCCGCGGCAACCGCGGCGATCGCCGAGACGGTGGTTTCCGTGGCGACCGCCCGCAGGGGGGTCGCCAGGAGAGCTACGGTCGTGGCGGCACCCGCGGAGGCGGCCGCAGCGACCGCGGCGGCCGTGAGCGCGAGTACACAGAGGCCGAGCGCCTCCAGCACGAGTTGCGGCCCGTGCGCGCGGAGCATCAGGATCCCGTGATCCCCGATGACATTCGGCCCAATGATTTGCACCCGGCGGCTCGCAACGAGCTGAAGACGCTGCAGGCCGATGTGCAGGAGCGCGTCGCCCGCCACCTGGCAATGGTGGCGCTGCTCATCGACGACGACCCCGCGCTCGCGCACCAGCACGCCCTCTCGGCGAGCCGACGTGCAGGGCGCATCCCCGTCGCCCGCGAAACGCTCGCGATCACCGCGTACCGCACCGGAGACTTCGCCCTGGCGCTGCGCGAGCTGCGCACCTACCGCCGCCTGAGCGGGCTCGACGGCCACCTCGCACTGATGGTCGACAGCGAGCGCGGCCTCGGTCGCCCCGAGAAGGCGCTCGAGACCGGCCTCGAAGCCGACACCTCGAAGCTCGACACCGAGCAGCGTGTGCACCTCGCCATCGCGATGTCCGGTGCCCGACTCGACCTCGGACAGACCCAGCAGGCGCTCTTCGAACTTGAGATCCCCGAGCTTAACCCTCAGCGTGCCTTCTCTTGGAGCCCAGAGCTCTTCGGCGCCTACGCTGCGGTTCTCGAAGACCTCGGCCGAGATGAAGAAGCGCGTGAGTGGTACCGCCACGCTGACCGTGCCGCAGGAGCCCTGCAAGACCACCTGGGCTCGCTCGACGAGCTCGAGGTGTTCGAGATCCACGAATCTCATGAGGAGATCGACGCCGCAGACGAAGCTGACGCCGAGGAGCACTTCGAACCCGAAGTGAGCGCAGAAGCAGCAGAGAAGGCCGACGCCGCAGCGCACAGCGACGCGGTAAACGCTGACGCTGACGCTGACGCTGACGGCTCCGATGCGCAGACCGATCACGCGGATGCCGAGCAGAGCGCTTCGCCCACTGAAGATGACATCGCGGCTGAAGTTGCCGAGCTGCTTGCAGAGGCAGGCATCGGCGAAGCCGGCCAGCCGGAGAGCACCGAGGAGCGGTCGTAGTGGCACTGTTCGGGAAGAAGCGCACTCCTCTGGGCGCTGCGCCGATCGAGGGCCGAGAGTTGCTGCTCTCAGACCTCGACGGCGTGGTGTACCGCGGGCCCGGTGCCATTCCCGGTGCCGTCGAACAGCTCAATCTCGCGGCAGAGCACACGCGCCTCGCGTACATCACGAACAACGCTTCCCGCACCGACGTCTCGGTTGCCGAGCACCTGCAGAGCCTCGGCCTGCGGGCCCGCGCCGAAGACGTGGTGACCTCACCCCAGGCCGCAACCGCGCTGCTCGCTAAGACCGTGCCCGCCGGTTCGCGGGTGCTGGTCGTGGGCGGCGACGGCCTCGTCGACGAGCTGCGCAAAGCCGGCTTCGAGGTGACTCGCAGCGCCGACGACGATCCCGCCGCGGTGGTGCAGGGCTTCGCTCCCGAAGTGGGGTGGACGCACCTTGCGGAAGCGGCGTTCGCGCTTGCGGAGCAGCCGGGCCGCGATCCGCTGCCCTGGATCGCCACGAACACCGACTGGACCATCCCCGTGGCCCGCGGGCTCGCACCTGGCAATGGAACGCTGGTTTCGGCAGTGCACACTGCGGTGCAGCGGCTGCCGGTGTTCGCGGGCAAGCCCGAGACGCCGATCTTCGAGGCCGCATTCACCCGCTTCGGCACGCGCAACGCGCTCATGCTGGGTGACAGGCTCGACACCGATATCAAGGGCGCGCGTGCGGCGGGAATCCCCTCATTGCAGGTGCTCACCGGCGTCGACAGGCCGAAGCAGCTCATCGCCGCGTCGCGCGACATGCAGCCCGACTACATCGTGGCCACACTCGCCGAGCTGCACGAGCCCTACCCCACCACCGAGCGGTTGAAAGACGGCACCATGCAGGTGGGGTCTGCCAAAGTGCGCATGGACGGGCACATTGCGCGTGTTGTCGCGGAGGGCGATTCGGCGATCAACTTGCTGCGTGCCGGATGCGCCGCGGTCTGGGGATCCGGCCTCGCAATTTACGGGCTGCAGGTGCCCGAGATCCTCTACGAGGATCACTGGCGCTGAGACCGTGCTGGTGTGCCGGCCCGTCGAGACTTCGACGAGGCCGGCGTGCCCTGTGCGTGAGCGTGTCAGTGGCCGCGGCTAGGCTTGACGCATGGACAGGGAGCCCCACAGCGAAGACGGACTGCTCGGGCGCATCGAAGTGATCGAGGCGCAGCCGTTGGAGCAGCGCGCGTCGAAGTTCGAGCAGCTGCACGACGAGCTTCTCGCAGAACTGCAGCGGGGCGATCATGGCGGCTCTTGAGGCAGGTACCGAGAGTGCGGTGCCCGGCGAGAGCGCTGCGCGAATCGCGAGCGCCCGGGCCGCGGAGGCGGTCTGGCAGGGAGAACCGCAGCGGCTCGACCGCGTGCTGCCGCTGCTGGGTCTCGCACGATCCCGCAGCCAGGCAACCGAGCTGATCGCCGAAGGCAGCGTGCTCCTCGACGGCGCGACCGTCACGAAGGCAAGCGCCAAAGTGAGTGATGGATCGCGGATCGCCGTCGTTGGCGCCGACCACTACGTAAGCCGCGCCGCGCACAAACTCCTCGCAGCGCTCGATGCCTTCGGCGTCGACCCGTCTGGGCGGCTCGCGCTCGATCTCGGCGCCTCGACAGGCGGCTTCACCCAGGTGCTGCTCGAACGCGGCGCGAAGACAGTGCTGGCCATCGACGTGGGGCACGACCAGCTCGTGCCCGAACTGCGCGAGGACCCCCGGGTGCGTCTCGTCGAGGGGCGCAACGCCCGCGAGCTCACCTCGCAGAATCTCGCGGCCGATACCGGCGTGTCCGAGGCGCCGACGCTCGTGGTCGCCGATCTCTCATTCATCTCGCTCACGCTGATCCTTCCGGCAATCGCCCAGTGCGCGGCTCCCGGCGCTGACGTCGTGCTGCTCATCAAGCCGCAGTTCGAGGTGGGCCGGGTTCGCGATGGCGTGGTCACCGATCCGGCGCTCTGGGCCGAGGCGATCCGCACCGTGCTACGCGCCGCCCACGAGCACGGCCTCACCGCCCGCGGCCTGACAGCGTCGCCCCTCTCGGGTGGCTCGGGCAACCGCGAATTCCTGGTGCATTTCGCTGACGACGGCGACGCGCATCCGACAGAATGGGAGGGGCGGATCGCGGAACTCTGCGAAGGTGCCGGAGATGCATCGCCGGCCCGAGCCCGTCCCCGCAACCGAGCGAACGGAGAGCCATGAGCACTGCGCATGCAGCGGGTACGAGGCGCTTTCTCGTCGTCTCCCACACCCATCGAGACGAGGCCGTCGCGGCCACCGTCGCCGCCGTGTCGGCGCTGCGCGCCGCGGGCGCCGAGCCCGTGTTCGATGAGCACGACCGGCAGGAGTTCGCGCCTCACTTGAACGTCGAGACCATCGCAGAACTCGGCCGCGAGGTAAGCATCCACGAGTTGGAGGCCGCCATCGTGCTCGGCGGCGATGGCACGATTCTGCGCGCTGCAGAGCTGCTGCGCGGATCCGAATGCCCCATCGTGGGCGTCAACCTCGGGCACGTCGGCTTTCTCGCCGAGATGGAGAACTACGACCTCGCCGAAACCATCGACCGGGTGCTGCGCCGCGACTATGAGGTCGAGGAGCGCATGACCGTTGATGTGCAGGCCAGCTGCGACGGTGAAGTGATCGCCGAGACCTGGGCGCTCAACGAGGCCTCGGTCGAGAAGCGGCGGCGCATGCTCGAAGTCGAGATCGGTGTCGATGGCCTGCCCGTCTCGAACTTCGCCTGCGACGGCGTCGTGCTCGCCACCCCCACAGGCTCGACGGCCTACGCGTTCTCGGCGGGCGGCCCGGTGGTCTGGCCCACCGTGCAGGCCATGCTGATGGTGCCGATCGCCGCCCACGCGCTTTTCGACCGCCCCCTCGTGACGGGCGTCGACTCCGAGCTGAGCGTGCGCATCCTGCCCGAGAATATCGGCCCCGGTGTCATGTGGTGCGACGGCCGGCGCCGCACCGAGCTGCCGGCAGGCTCCGTGGTGCGCGTGCGCCGATCCACGCACTCGGTGCGGCTGGCCCGGCTCAACGAGGCCGTGTTCTCTGACCGTCTGGTGCGCAAGTTCCACCTCCCTGTGTCGGGCTGGCGCGGCTCTCGCCGCGAGAACGGAGGCGCCGCGTGATCGAAGAGCTGCACATCAGAGACCTCGGTGTGATCGCCGACGCGACCCTGCCGCTCGGGCCCGGATTCACGGCGATCACCGGTGAGACCGGTGCCGGCAAGACCATGGTGGTGAGCGCCCTGGGTTTGCTCATGGGCGAACGCAGCGACGCCGGTGCGGTGCGCAGCGGTGCCTCGCAGGCGCGTGTTGGCGGCATCGTGCGCACCTCCGATGCTGCGGTTGCTGAGATCGTCGACGATCTCGGCGGCGACCTCGAAGACGACGAGCTGGTGCTCAGCCGCACCGTCAGCGCCGAGGGCCGTAGCCGCGCGAGCGTGGGCGGCACGAGCGCTCCGGTGGGCAGTCTGGCGAGACTGGCCGAGCGTCTGTTCGCGGTGCATGGGCAGTCTGAGCAGCTGCGCCTGCGCTCGGCTTCAGCACAGCGCGACACCCTCGACCGCTTCGGGGGCGACCCGCTCGCCCAGACGCTGCGCGAGTACCGCTCGGCGCATCGCGAGCGCCAGGCGCTGAGCGCCCAAGTCTCCGAACTCACGGCGGCCAGAGACGAGCGCGCTGCCGAGGCCGTGCGCCTGCGCACCGAGCTTGAGGAGATCGCCGCGGTCGATCCGCAGGCCGGCGAAGAGCAGGAGCTGGTGCAGCGCATCGACCTGCTGAGCAACGTCGAAGCACTGCGAGCGGCGACATCGACCGCGCACGAGGCGCTCGCGACCGACTCCGACGACCCGATGAGCCGAGACGCGAGCACGCTCGTCGATGAGGCCGTGCGCGAGGTCGAACGCGTCGCCGGTCACGACCATCGTCTCGAAGCCGTGCTCGAGACGCTGCGCAGTGCGAGCTTCCAATTGGCCGACGCCGCCCGCGAGCTCGCCGCCTACGCCGCCGATCTCGACCAGGAGGGACCGGGGGAACTGGCGCAGGCGAATGACAGGCTTGCCGCCCTGAACGGCCTGTTCCGGGCATACGGCACCGACTCGGCCGCCGTTGTGGCGTACGCGGCCGACGCCGCGAGCCGTCTCACCGAGCTCGACGGCGACGACGAGCGCATCGACGAGCTCACGGCGCGCCTCGCGCAGCTCGACGAGCAGGAACGCTCCCTCGCCGCCCGGCTCACCGAGCTGCGCACCGACGCCGCTGAGCGGCTTGCCGCACTCGTCACTGTCGAGCTGCGGCAGCTGGCCCTGCCCGACGCCGAGTTCGTCGTGCGCGTCACCCCCCTCGATGCGCTCGGCGCTTCGGGCGGCGACGAGGTGCAGTTGCTGCTCGCACCGCACCCGGGCGCTCAGCCGAGGCCCATCGCGAAGTCGGCATCCGGGGGCGAACTCTCACGGGTGATGCTCGCGCTCGAGGTTGTTGTCGCCGGGGTCGATCCGGTGCCCACCTTCGTGTTCGATGAGGTCGACGCCGGTGTGGGCGGCGCCGCCGCCATCGAGATCGGCCGCCGCCTTGCGCGTCTCGCACGATCGTCGCAGGTGATCGTGGTGACGCACCTCGCGCAGGTCGCCGCCTTCGCGAACAACCACCTGCAGGTCGTGAAAGACTCCTCGGGCGGATTCACCGAGAGCAGCTGCCGCCGCCTCGACGGCGAAGAGCGCCTTGCAGAGATGGCCCGGCTGCTCTCCGGCCTCAGCGACTCGGGGAGTGCACTCGAGCACGCCGCAGAACTGCTCGCGCTGCGCGAGCAGTGACGGTGGCAGGTGCTACGCTCCAGGCATGGTGAAGTTCTTCAGCCGCCGCTCGCATGATGGCACTGCAAAACCGACGCTGAGCGACGACGCGGCCGCGAAGGCCGAGTACCTCGACACGCACCCTGCTGTGGTGCACGTCGACCTCGAACAGCTCGACTCCGAAACCCGCGAGATGTACCGTGATGCCCGCGAAGCCGCGGTCGACGCTCGCGAGGAGCGAGCCAAATCGCACACGCGGGCCTTCGTGGTGCGCAGTCCGTTCCAGCTCGGCTTCACAGTCACACTCGGTGTGCTCGTTGCGCTCTTGTTCGGGTCGATGGTGGGGCAGCTCAGCACCATCATCATGTACGTGGCTGCTGCGCTCTTCATCGCCCTCGGCCTCGACCCCGTGGTGCGCCGCCTGGAGCAACGCGGCATCAAACGGCCGCTCGGCATCGCCATCGTGTTCGGCAGTTTTGTGCTGGTGATCGGCGTGCTGCTGGGCATCATCATCCCGATGATCGCGAACCAGGTCACCCTGCTCGTGCGCAGCGCCCCGGCGCTGGTGCGAGACCTGAACAACCAGCCCTGGTTCATCGACATCAATCATCGCTTCGGTGATTTCATCGACTTCGACGGCCTGCTGAAGATGGGCCAGAACTTCATCGCCGATCCGCAGAACCTGGCGCAGATGGCGGGTGGTGTGTGGCAGGCCGGTATCGGCATCGCCAACGGCCTCACCGCCGGGCTGATCGTGCTGATCCTCACCCTCTACTTGCTCGCCTCGCTGCGCAGCGTGAAGCGCGCGTTCTACTCCCTCGTGCCTCGTTCGGGGCGCGCGAAGGTGATCGACATCACCGAGCAGGTGACCAAGTCGGTGGGCGGCTACGTCAGCGGCATGGTGGTGCTCGCCTTCACGAACGCGGTGCTCGGTTTCGTCATGATGACCATCGTCGGGGTGCCCTTCGCCGGCCTGGTGGCCGTGGGCGTGTTCTTCCTCGCGCTCATCCCGCTCATCGGCTCGGTGCTGGCCACTGTGCTCGTGTCGGGCGTGGCGCTCTTCGATTCGCCGATGACAGCAATCATCGCCGCCGCGTATTACCTGATCTACATGCAAATCGAGTCGTACCTGCTGACGCCGCGCATCATGAACCGCGTGGTGTCGGTGCCCGGTTCGCTCGTGGTGATCGGCGCGCTCGCCGGCGGCACGCTCCTCGGCCTGCTGGGTGCCCTCATCTCCATTCCTGTCACGGCGATGGTGCTCATGATCATCAAACAGGTGTGGATGCCCAGGCAGGAGCTGCGCTAGCAGTCTTCGAGGTGCCCGTACGCATACCCGCATTCAACTGATAGGATCGAAGCCCGTGGGAACAGAGCAGCGCGCGGACCAGACCGGCATCACCAAGCACATCTTCGTGACCGGGGGTGTTGTCTCCTCTCTCGGTAAAGGGCTGACCGCCGCGAGTCTCGGCAATCTCCTTACGGCGCGCGGGTTGCACGTCGTGATGCAGAAGTTGGATCCGTACCTCAACGTCGATCCCGGCACCATGAACCCCTTCCAGCACGGCGAGGTGTTCGTCACCGACGACGGTGCTGAAACCGACCTCGACATCGGGCACTACGAGCGCTTCCTCGGCATCAATCTGTCGCAGGCCGCGAACGTCACCACCGGCCAGATCTACTCGACCGTCATCGCCAAGGAGCGTCGCGGCGAATACCTCGGCGACACCGTGCAGGTGATCCCGCACATCACCAACGAGATCAAGCGCCGCATGCGGTTGCAGTCAGAAGAAGACCCCCGCCCCGACGTGATCATCACCGAGGTGGGCGGCACGGTCGGCGATATTGAGTCGCAGCCGTTCCTCGAGTCGGCGCGCCAGGTGCGCCACGAGTTGGGCCGCAAGAACGTGTTCTTCGTGCACGTCTCGCTCGTCCCCTTCATGGGTGCCTCGGGTGAGCAGAAGACGAAGCCCACCCAGCACTCGGTCGCCGCGCTGCGCTCCATCGGCATTCAGCCCGACGCGCTCGTGCTGCGCAGCGACCGCCCTGTCACCGACGACAACCTGCGCAAGATCGCCCTCATGTGCGATGTCGACGAAGACGCCGTGGTCAACGCCATCGACGTGCCCAGCATCTATGACCTGCCCCGACTGCTCAACGACCAGGGGCTCGACCAGACCATCGTCGAGCACCTCGGTCTCACCGAGCGCGCCACCGACGTCGACTGGACCGGCTGGCAGCCCGTGCTCGACGCCGTGCATCAGCCCAAGGGCGAGGTCACGCTCGCACTCGTGGGCAAGTACATCGACCTGCCCGACGCCTACCTCTCGGTGACCGAGGCGCTTCGGGCTGGCGGTTTCGCGCACTCCACGAAGGTCAACCTCAAGTGGGTGCCCTCCGACAACTGCGAAACCCCCGAAGGGGCGCGCGAAGCGCTCGGCGACGTCGACGGCATCTGCGTGCCCGGCGGCTTCGGCATCCGCGGTATCGAAGGCAAGCTCGGCGCGCTGCGCTTCGCCCGCGAGAACGGCATCCCCACGCTCGGCCTGTGCCTCGGCCTGCAGTGCATGGTGATCGAGTACGCCCGCAACGTGACCGGCCTCGAGGGCGCCTCCTCAACGGAGTTCGACCCCGAGACCCCCGTGCCGGTCATCGCGACGATGGCCGAGCAGGTCGACATCATCGACGGCGGCGACCTCGGCGGCACGATGCGCCTCGGCCTCTACGAGGCTGCGCTCGCCGAAGGCTCCCTCGCGGCAGAGCTCTACGGTGCGCCCAGCGCGAGCGAGCGCCACCGCCACCGCTACGAGGTGAGCAACCGTTACCGCGACCAGATCGCCCAGTCGGGCCTCTCGTTCTCGGGCACCAGCCCTGACGGCGCACTCGTCGAATACGTCGAGCTGCCCCGCGAGGTGCACCCCTTCTACATCGCCACCCAGGCGCACCCTGAGCTGAAGTCGCGCCCCGGCACCCCGCACCCGCTGTTCGCGGGCCTGGTGGGGGCGGCAATCGACCGCCGCGATGCCGCACAGCTGTTCGAGGTCGAAGAGACCGAGTAGTTCACGTGGTCGGTGAGGACAGCGCGGCGGCGTGGGCCGCCAGAAACGATGGCGGATCCGCACCCCTCGCCGACCAGCCAGCCCAGGTGCGTGTGCTCGACAGCGACCTGCTCGTGCAGGGGCGCGTGTGGGATGTGCGCCGCGACCGCTTCGAGTTCGGCGGTGAAGTGCTCACCCGTGATTACCTCGATCACACCGGGGCCGTTGCTGTGGTCGCGCTCGACGCCGACGACAGGATGCTGCTGATTCAGCAGTACCGCCACCCGATTGCGCACCGAGACTGGGAGATTCCCGCCGGTCTCATGGACGCCCCCGGCGAAGCAGGGCTGCGCGCCGCGCAGCGCGAACTCGCCGAAGAGGCCGATGTGCAGGCAGCCCGCTGGGATCTGCTGCTCGACGTCTACCTCTCGCCGGGCGGCACGAGCGAGGCCATGCGCATCTTCCTCGCGAGAGACCTGTCAGTGGTTGAGCATGACTACGTGCGCGGCGAAGAAGAAGCCGAACTCGTGCCCCGTTGGGTGCCGCTCGACGATGTGGTGGCGGCCGCGCTTGCCGGGCGGGTGCAGAACGCCGTCACCGTCAGCGCTGCGCTCGCGGCCTGGGCCTCTCGCGCGGGCGACTGGGCGACGCTGCGCGACCCCGAGCTGCCCTGGACTGCCCGCGAGGCCGCGCGAGGCGCGCGCTCACGCTGATGGGCGTCACCGCGCAGCAGGGCGCAGAACGGTTTCTGCGCCACGTCACCCTCGAACGTGGGCTCTCTGCCAATAGCCTCGCCGCATACCGTCGCGACCTCGCCGCCTACGCAGCCTGGCTCGAACAGCACGGCATCGACGACCTCGCCCAGGTCACCCCCGATACGCTGTCGGCCTACGTCGCCGAACTCAACGGGGGTGGCGTTGCTGAGCCGGGCACGGGTCCGGGGCCGGCGGGCGCTGCCGGCGGCCAGGCCGCGGCAGGCACGGGATGCGGATCCGGATCCGCCACCGAGAACACCGCCGCCGCGACCCGCGTGCCCACCCCTCTCGCCCCCGCTTCGATCACCCGCAGGCTCTCCACTGTGCGCGGCATGCACCGCTTCCTCTTCGAAGAAGGCCTGCTCGAAAGCCACGCAGGCAGTGGCGTGCGCACCCCGAAACGCGCCCTGCGTCTGCCCAAAGCACTGCCCGTAGCCGACGTCGAAGCGCTGCTCGCCGCGGCCGGCGGCGGAGAAGACGCCGCAGCAGACGCCCCCGTCGCCCTGCGAGATCGCGCACTGCTCGAACTGCTCTACGCGAGCGGTGCGCGAGTGAGCGAGATCACCGCGCTCGACATCGACGACCTGCTCGCCGCCCCAGGGAACGGCGACGCATGGGGTGACCCCGAGCGCGCGCTCGGCGAAGGCGGGTTTCTGCGCGTCACCGGCAAAGGATCGAAGCAGCGCATCGTGCCCTACGGCAGTTACGCCGGGAAGGCGCTTGCCGCCTACCTCGTGCGCGCCCGGCCTGCGATGGCCGCGAACGGTGCCGGCACTCCGGCGCTCTTTGTGGGACCGCGCGGCGGCAGGCTGTCACGGCAAAGCGCCTGGCTGGTGATCCGCGCCGCCGCCGAACGCGCAGGCATCACAGCCGAAGTGTCACCGCACACTCTGCGGCACTCCTTCGCAACCCACCTGCTCGCCGGCGGCGCCGATGTGCGCACCGTGCAGGAGCTGCTCGGACACGCCTCCGTCAGCACCACGCAGATCTACACGCAGGTCACCGCAGACACGCTGCGAGAGCACTACCTCATGTCGCATCCGCGAGCGCGGTGAGTCGCAGCCCATCGCGCGATAGGATGGAGCGTTAGCGAGCACGAGAGAGGGGCCGGGTATGGCGAACACGCTGTTTGAGCTGGGACCGACCGGCCGCCCCGAGCGCGTGATCCCCCCGCCCCCGAAGCTCGACAGGCACGGGCCGGCGCGCATCATCGCGATGTGCAACCAAAAGGGCGGCGTCGGCAAAACCACCAGCACGATCAACCTCGCCGCAGCGCTCGCGCGCTACGGCCGTCGCGTGCTCGCCGTCGACTTCGACCCCCAGGGCGCCCTCTCGGCTGGGCTCGGCGTGCCCGCGCATGACGTGCCCACGATCTACGATCTGATGCTCGGCAAGGAGCGTGATCCGCGGGAGGTCATTCAGCGCACCGACACCGCGGGCCTCGACGTGATTCCCGCCAATATCGACCTCTCAGCAGCAGAGGTGCACCTCGTTACCGAGGTGGCCCGCGAGCAGATCCTCGCCGGCGTGCTGCGCAAAGTGGCCGACGACTACGACGTCATCCTCATCGACTGCCAGCCCTCGCTGGGGCTGCTCACCGTCAACGCGCTCACCGCCAGCCACGGCGTGCTGATCCCGCTCGCCTGCGAGTACTTCGCGCTGCGCGGTGTCGCACTGCTCGTGGAAACCGTCGACAAGGTGAAGGATCGCCTCAACCCGGCACTCGAACTCGATGGCATTCTCGCCACCATGTACGACGCCCGCACCCTGCATGCGCGCGAGGTGCTTGAGCGGGTGGTCGACACCTTCGGCGACAAAGTCTTCGACACCGTCATCGGTCGCACCGTGAAGCTGCCCGACGCACAGATCGCGGCGAAGCCGATCCTTGACTACGCGCCGGCCAACGCTGCTTCGGAGGCATACCTCAAACTCGCCCGCGAGCTCGTGCAGCGGGGCGTCGTCGCCTGAGTGCCGCTATGACCGTGTCTGCAGGCGAGCACAGATCGAGCGAAGCCGCGGCCAGTGCCGACGAGGGCGGCTTCCGTGTCAGCCTCGAAGTGTTCGACGGCCCCTTCGACCTGCTTCTCAATCTCATCGGCAAGCACGAACTCGACATCACCGAGGTGTCGCTCAGCCTCGTCACCGACGAGTTCATCGCCTACCTGGCCTCCTTCGAAGGGCAGGGGCTCGTCGAACTCGACCGTGCCTCAGAGTTTCTCGTGGTCGCCGCCACACTGCTCGATCTGAAGATCGCGAGCCTGCTGCCGCAGGGCGAAGCCGTCGACGCAGAAGATATTGCGCTGCTCGAAGCGCGCGACCTGCTCTTCGCCCGCCTGCTGCAATACCGGGCGTTCAAGCAGGCCAGCGCCTGGTTTCAGGCTCGCCTCGACGCCGAGAACGCCAGGCATCCGCGCCTTGTGCCGCTCGACCCCAAATATCGTGAGCGCACCCCCGAACTCGCATGGGCGCTGTCTGCCGCCGACTTCGCCGCGATCGCCACACTCGCCTTCGCACCCCGCGAGATCCCTACGGTCGGGCTCGACCACCTGCACGCCCCGCTCGTGTCGATCCGCGAACAGGCCGCCGTCGTGGTGGCAATGCTGCGCCCAGCAGCTGGGCGCGGCGGGGCGCGATCGTTCCGCGAACTCATTGCGGGAGTCGACGCGGTGGGGGAGCGCGGAGTGATCGTGGCACGATTTCTCGCGATCCTCGAACTGTATCGGCGAGCCGCCGTGACCTTCGAGCAAGCCGAACCGCTGGGAGAACTGTACGTGCAGTGGACCGGCGAGTACTGGTCGGACGACGAACTGGCTACTCTGGGGAGCGACTATGACTGAGCATGAGGAGACGGCGCAGGGATCGTCGGAGGCGCCGACTGCGACTCCGGAGCCCAACACCGAAGCGGCAAGCGGCCAGAGCTCGGCTGACGCCGAACTCGCGCGCGCCCGTGAGACCCACACCCTCGCGCAGCAACTGGAAGCCCTGCTGATCGTGGCCGACGAGCCGCTGAGCGTCGTCGCACTCGCGACGGCAACCGACAGGCCGCTGCGCGAAGTGAAGGCCGCACTGGCCGGACTCATCGCCGAGTACGATGGCGCGCTCGCCGCGCCCGGATCCGCCGCCTCTGATGCCTCAGCCACCGCGGCCGCAGCCTCCCCCCGCGGCTTCGAACTGCGCGAGGTCGCTGGCGGCTACCGCTTCTACGTGCGCGAAAGTCTCGACCCCGTGGTGGCCGACTTCGTGCAGCAGCAGACCCCTGCGAAGCTGTCGCAGGCCGCACTCGAAACGCTCGCCGTGGTCGCCTACCGCCAGCCGATCTCGCGCGGTGCGATCGCGTCGATTCGCGCCGTCAACGTCGACTCGGTGGTGCGTACGCTGCTCGCGCGCGGGCTCATCACCGAGGTGGGGCAAGACCCCGAAACCACGGCCACCCTCTACGGCACTTCCGAGGCCCTGCTACGGCACCTCGGCATCGACGACATCTCCGAGCTGCCGCCTATCGCGCCGCTGCTCGACGACCCTGCGGAAGGATTCGAGCATGAATCGCTCTGAACAAGAACCGGGCGGGCCCGGCGGGCAGTTCGAGGTCGACGGCCAGGCCGTCGAGATCGACATGGCCGAGTGGGGCTGGGATCGTCCCGTCTCGGGCGAGAGCCGCGAAGCGCGGCCCGAGGACGACGGCCGGGTGCGCTTGCAGAAGGCGCTCGCGCACGCGGGCGTCGCATCGCGGCGCGCCTGCGAAACGCTCATCACCAGCGGTCGCGTGACCGTGAACGGTGAGGTGCAGCGCGAACTGGGTAGCCGTATCGACCCCGAGAACGACGATGTGCGCGTCGATGGCGTGGTGGTGCAGCTCGACGTCTCGAAGCGCTACTTCGTGCTCAACAAGCCGCGAGGCGTGGTCTCCACGATGCGCGATGAGAGCGGCCGGCCGGATCTGCGCGAGTTCGCCGATCAGGTTGACGACCGCCTCTACAACGTGGGCCGCCTCGACACCGACACCAGCGGGCTGCTGATCCTCACGAACGACGGCGAGCTCGCGCACCGTCTCGCCCACCCGAGCTTTGGCGTGCAGAAGACCTACATCGCGAAGGTGCGCGGGCGGGTGACCGCTGCCGTGATTCAGCGCCTCAAAGACGGCGTGCAGCTCGCAGACGGCCCCATCCACGCCGACCGCGCGAAGCTGCTGCCCGACGGCTCGACCCGTTCGCACTCCCTCGTCGAGGTGACCCTGCACTCCGGTCGCAACCGCATTGTGCGGCGCATGCTCGCCGAAGTGGGCCATCCCGTCGAAGAGCTCGTGCGACGCCAGTTCGGCCCGCTGCACCTCGGCACGCTGCGCGCGGGCGAGATGCGCGAGCTGTCGGCTGCCGAGCGCGGCGCGCTGCTGTCGGCGGCAGAAGACGGCGGAAGCGACGCTGATCGCGGTGACGGCCCTGAGGATGGCGGCGGATCGCGCGGTGGCGGATCGCGTGGCGGCGACCGCAGGGCGCGTGGCGCGGCGACGGGCGGGCGACCGGGTGACGGCGCCGGAGCGAGAGGCATGCGCGGTGTGGCGGCCAAGGGCAACCCGCACAACCGTCGCGGCGCGCAGGGTGTGAGCGGGCGCGGGGCGAAGGCTGGCGGCGGCTCGGGCGCTGGGGGCGCCGGGGGTGCCGGTGGTGCTGCGGGCGCTGACGCCCGCGGGAAGCGTGGCGGATCAGGGTCCGGCAGAAAAGTCAGTGGTCGCCCGCAGACTGGAAAACCACCGCGAGGCGGATCCGCCCAGCCGGGCCGCGCCAGTGGCGGCCCGCGAAAGCAGGGGCCACGCGGCGGCGGAAAGGGAGGTGCACGATGAACGAATTGCAGGCGCGCACGCGCGGGACCGTGCACATCATCGGAGCCGGGCTGCTCGGTGCGAGCGTGGGGCTCGGTTTGCGTGAACACGGCGTCGACGTCACCCTTGAAGATCTGTCGCCCACCACGGTCGCGCTCGCCGCAGACTACGGAGCCGGGCGAGTGCGCACCGCCGAAGATCAGGCCCCCGCGCTCGTGGTCGTCGCGACGCCTCCCGACGTCACTGCCGACGTCGTCGAGCGCGCTCTCGCTGAATACCCGAGCTCCGTGGTCACCGACGTCGCGAGCGTCAAGCTGGCGCCGTTCCTCGAGCTCACGCGCCGTGGCATCGATCTCACCAACTACGTCGGCTCGCACCCCATGGCCGGGCGCGAACGCGGCGGCGCGATCATGGCTCGCGCCGATCTCTTCACCGCCCGCCCCTGGGTGGTGTGCCGCGACCGCGACACCCCTGCCGAAGCACTCGCGCTCGTCGAAGCGGTCGCACTCGATCTCGGCGCAGTGCTCATCGAAATGACGCCGGAAGAGCACGACCGCTCCGTGGGCCTCGTCTCCCATCTGCCGCAGGTGATGTCGAGCCTGCTCGCAGCGCGCCTGGTGCCGGCAACCGAACAAGCGATCGGCCTGGCAGGGGCGGGGCTGCGCGACACCACCCGCATCGCATCGAGCGACCCCGAGCTGTGGGTGCAGATTCTGGGCGCAAACCGCGAGCCGGTGGTCGAACTGCTCGACGCGCTCGCCGCCGACATCTCCTCCTTCACCCAGGCACTGCGCGACCCCGCCCAGGCGGGCGCGAAGCGGCGCATCGCCGACCTGCTCGCGGCCGGCAATCGAGGCGTGGCGCGCATCCCCGGCAAGCACGGATCGTCCGAGCGCTTCACCACACTCACCGTGCTGGTCGACGACAGGCCCGGGCAGATCGCGCGCCTGCTCACCGAACTCGGAGAACTGGGCATTAACATGGAAGACTTGCGCCTTGAGCATTCGCCGGGCGCGCAGATCGGGTTCGCAGAGATCGCGGTGCTGCCTGAGGTAGCCGAACGAGCGATCGAGGGGCTCGCCGAACGCGGATGGAGGACGCTGTGAACAACGCTGCGATGCACGCCAACACTGTGCCTGCGCCCCTGCTGGTCGCGATCGACGGCCCCGCGGGCAGCGGCAAGTCGAGCGTGTCACGCGCTGCGGCCGACAGCCTCGGATTCGGCATCCTCGACACCGGTGCGGCCTACCGCTCGCTTGCGTGGGCGGCACTCCACTCAGGCATCGACCTCGACGATGAAGCCGCGGTGCTCGCGCTGCTGGCCGGCTGGGGATTCACCATCACCCTGCGCGGTGAGCAGTGGGTCACCGTGGCGCTGCCTGCGGCCGAGGGCGGCACAGGAGAGCCCATCGACGTCACCGCCGAGATCCGCGACCCCGCAGTGAGCGGTCAGGTGAGCCGCGTCTCGAAGCACCCCGCCGTGCGCGAGCAACTCAACGAGATGTTCCGGCGCATCGTCGCACAGTCGGGGCTGCCCGGTGTGGTGATCGAGGGGCGTGACATCACCACCGTCGTCGCCCCGGAAGCGCCGGTGCGCATTCTCATGACAGCCTCGCCGGAGGTGCGCGCTCAGCGCCGAGCCGGTGAACTGGCCGGTATGTCGCACGAGCAGGTGCTCGCCGACATCATCGCCCGCGACGCGAAAGACGCGCTCGTGGTCGACTTCTTCACCCCCGCACCGGGGGTGACGCTCGTAGACACGAGCGACCTTAACTTCGAGCAGTCGGTGCAGGCTGTGGTCGATATCGTACGAGCGGCGCCGAGTGCCGCAGAAGAGAGCAAGCAATGAACGAGCAGATTCCCGGCGCGGCAGCCGAACCAGGCGAGACCGAGGTGTTCGACGCCTCCGCCATCTCAGAAGACGAGATCATCGTCGGCGACGACTTCGACGTTGACGTCACCGACGAGGAGCGCCTGCGCGCGATGCGCTCGAACCTCGACGGCTTCGACCTCGAGGACGACGACCTCGCAATCATCAGTGACGACGGCGAGTTTCTCGGATTCTCCGAACCGCTCGCCGAAGCCCTGCCCGTCGTTGCGATCGTGGGTCGCCCCAACGTGGGCAAGTCGGCGCTCGTCAACCGCATCCTCGGACGCCGTGAAGCCGTTGTCGAAGACGTGCCCGGCGTGACCCGCGACCGCGTCAGCTACTCCGCCGAGTGGCTCGACACTCGTTTCACGCTCGTCGACACCGGCGGCTGGGAGCCTGACGCCCGTGGCATCGACGCCTCCGTTGCACTGCAGGCCGAGGTGGCCATCGAACTCTGCGACGTGGTGATGTTCGTTGTCGATTCGCGCGTGGGGCCCACCGCAACCGACGAGCGCGTGGTGCAGCTGCTGCGTCGCACCAATAAGCCCGTCTTCCTGGTCGCCAACAAGGTCGACGACGCAGTGCTCGAGCCCGAGGTGGCACAGCTGTGGTCGCTCGGTCTGGGCGAGCCGCACCCTGTCTCCGCCTTGCACGGGCGCGGTGTGGCCGATCTGCTTGACCTCATCGTCGAGGCGCTGCCCGAAGAGTCGGCTGTGGCGCAGCCGAAGCTTGCTGGCCCCCGTCGCGTCGCGCTGCTCGGCCGCCCCAATGTGGGCAAGTCGAGCCTGCTGAACAAGGCTGCCGGCGAAGAGCGCGTGGTGGTCAACGAGCTTTCGGGCACCACCCGCGACCCCGTTGACGAGCAGGTGGAGATCGCCGGTCGCGTCTGGACCTTCGTCGACACGGCGGGTATCCGCCGTCGCGTGCACCTGCAGAAGGGTGCAGACTTCTACGCCTCGCTGCGCACCGCAGCCGCGCTTGAGAAGGCCGAGGTTGCGGTCGTGCTCATCGACGTGACCCAGGAGATCAGCGACCAAGATCTGCGCATCATCGACCTCGTGCTCGAGTCGGGCCGCGCGCTCGTGCTCGCGTTCAACAAGTGGGATCTGCTCGACGACGATCGCCGCCGCTACCTGGAGCGCGAGATCGAGCAGGATCTTGCGCACGTCGATTGGGCGCCCCGCGTCAACATCTCGGCCCGCACCGGGCGGCACCTCGAAAAGCTGGTGCCGGCGCTCGAAGCGGCGCTTGAGTCGTGGGATACCCGCATCCCCACCGCCAAGTTCAACGCCTTCGTCGCCGAACTCGTGCAGGAGCACCCGCACCCGTTGCGCGGGGGCAAGCAGCCGCGCATCCTCTTCGGCACGCAGGTGCAGAACCGCCCGCCCACATTTGTGCTGTTCACCTCGGGCTTCCTCGACCCCGGCTACCGTCGCTTCATCCAGCGCCGTCTGCGTGAGCGCTACGGCTTCGAAGGCACGCCCATCGTGCTCAACATGCGCATCCGCGAGCGTCGCCAACGCCGCTAAGCGCGTATACACGTCGCCCCGAGGTAGCCAGGCTGCCTCGGGGCGACGTGTCGTTTCAGGGTGCGGGGGCCGCGGCTCCGTAGCCATCGAGTGCGCGGTGTTCCTGCTCAAGCAGGCTTGGGCGTGCGTGTTCGGTGCGCTGCTGCTCTGGGGGCGCACGGTCATGCACTTCCGGGTGTGGCGCGCCACGCTGCGCGTGCCGCTGCTGCTGGTGTTCGCCGGAGTGGCCCTCTTCGTCTGGATTGCCGAGAATGTCGCGACCTGGGGCGGGGCGTGGCTCTACCCCCATCAGCAGGGCGGCTGGGAGCTGGTGTCGCCGCAGAAGCTCATCGCCTGGTTCCTGCTGATGATCATCTCTGTGGTGATGGTGACGTGGGTGTACCCGCCCCGAACGCCCGATCTATCGGACGAAGAGCGGGTGACGCTCTGAATACGACTGCGCGCCCGGAGCGATCTCGAGTGGAGATCGCACCGGGCGCGCAGTCGTGCCAGGCATTGCGGCCCATCGGGCCGCTCACTCGGCTCAGGCGGCCATGAAGGGGATCGTGAGGAGGCCGAACCCCAGCAGCGCGACGATCACCAGCACGGCGAGCGCCGTGAGCGCCAGCATCGCGGCGTTCAGCCACACACCCCAGAGCGCCAGCGTGCGCTCACCCGTCTTGCGACGCAGCGCGAGCACCCCGAAGACCAGGCCGGTGATCGGTGCGATGAAGGTCCAGCCGCTCACCACCGAAGCGATGCCGAGCACAAAGCTGGTGATCGCGAAGGTGCGGGAAGTATCGGCTGCGGTCGGTTCAGGCTGCGCAGCTTGCGGAGCCTGCTGCGGCTGCGCGGACTGCTGAGCGGCGGCGAACTCGGGGGTGGTGTCGGAGGGGAGAACTGTGGTGCTCATGGTGCGGATCCTTTCGAGAGAAGCCTGTGATGTGATGATGCTTCAACGTTACGTTCGCAGCCCCAAGCCCCGCGTCCTGCCCAGGTACTGACCCGCTCATACCCGGGTACCACCCTCGAAGTGGCACCCGGGAACCTTCGCGGAGGCACTCCGTGCTGCGGCGTCTCGTCTCGAATCTGCCCCTGTGCCGGGAGCCGCCGCAGCCTCGCGATCCGCCACCTCAGCCGGCACCGCTCGTCGGTGCCGGCCGCGACCCGACCGGCACCGACGAGCACACCGGTCAGTGAGAGACGCCCGAGACGTCGGTGCCCTTGGGCGTCATCACGAACACTGCCGCGGCGACCGCGAGCATGATGATGCCGCCGGTGATCCCCGTCGCCTGCAGCGAGTGGGTGAACGCCACCCCGGCCTCGCTGGCGAGCGCGGGAATCCCCGCCTCGTCGGCGATCGCCACCGCGGCACCCAGCGACGCCTCCGCCTGCGCGCTCAGCTTCGCGTCGAGCCCCGCAAGCGCGCCGCTCGCAACCAGCTCGGCCCGGTACATGAGCGCGGAAATGCTGCCCAGAATTGCGACGCCGAGCACCGCACCAAGCTCATACGAGGTCTCTTCGAGGGCGCCTGCGTTGCCGGCCTTCTCCTCGGGGGAGCCGTGCATGATCATCGCCGACCCGATCGCGAGCGAACCGGTGCCCGCGCCCACCAGAGTCAGCGCGATCAGCACGGTGATCGTCGACAGCGTGCCCGGCTGCAGCGCGATGATGAGCATGCCAACCCCGGCCAGGGCCACCCCGCCGGCGAGCACCGTGCGAGCGCCGAAGATGCGGGCGAGCGGGGGAGCCGCGAGCGACGCGATGGCGCCGGCGATCGCGATGGGGAAGAGGCGCACGCCCGCCTCCACCGGTGTCGCGCCGTCGACGAGCTGCATCCACTGGGCGATGAGCAGCAGGGCCGCCGCCATCGCGAACATCGACCCGAGCGCGGCGACAATGCCGGCCGAGAACTCCCGGTTACGGAAGAGCCGCAGTTCGAGCAGCGGCGAGTCGCTGCGCACGCAGCGCACAATGAACCAGGCCAGCAGTGCGGCACCGGCAGTGAACGCCACGAGGGCCTCCGGCACCAGGAAGCTCGCCTCCTTGCCGAAGGTCTTCACGGCCCACACCACGAGCGTCATGCCCGCGAGCGAGAGCACCGCAGCGATCGCGTCCCAGCGGCCGGGGTTGGGCACCCGCGACTCGGGCAGGATCATGATGCCCGCGATGACACCAGCGACCATGAGCGGCACGTTGATGAGAAACGCCGCGTGCCACGAGAAGTGCTCAAGCAGCAGCCCGCCCACGAGCGGGCCCACCGCGGCGCCAAGACCCGACACGGCCGCCCAGATGCTGAGCGCCGTCGCGCGCTCCTTCGGGTCGGTGAAGATGACGCGGATCAGAGACAGGGTGATCGGCATGATCATGGCACCGCCCACGCCCAGCAGGGCACGGATCGCGATCACCGATTCGGCGCTGTTCGCCAACAGCACGAGCAGCGAGGCGCCGCCGAAGATGGCGTAGCCGGTGAGCAGCATGCGCTTGCGGCCCCATCGGTCGGCGATCGCCGCGAAGGAGACGAGCAGACCCGCGAGCACCAGGGAGTAGACGTCGATGATCCACAGCTGCTGGTCGGAGGTGGGGTGAAGTTCGGCAGCCATCTCGGGCAGCGCGATGTTGAGGATCGTCATGTCCATCGTGATGACGAGCAGGCTCGCGGTGAGCACGGCGACGGCGGCCCAGCGTCGCGAGCGGCTGAGCGGCGACGGTGCGGGCGTGATGGGGGCGGGGGTGGACATGAGTTCGCTTTCGTGTTCGATGGTGGGTGGTTGAGGTTTGAGACGGGTGCTCCGGTGCTGCTCCGCTGTTGCGGCTGAGCGGCGGATCGCGGGGCTGCTGCCGGCGGTGCGGTGCGTGGGCCTGTCGGTGAGGGGCGCCGGGGCGGGGAGCCGGATCGGGTCGCTACAGCTACGAGGTGGCGGGGAGCGCCGGATCCGGCATCGCGCACAGTGCCAGGAGAACCCGTTCGAGGTGGTCTCGGTCGAGCGGCGCGTCGTGGAGTGCGGCGTGGATCGTGGCCCCGTCAAGGTAGACGGCGATAGCGGTGGCGCGTTCGCGGCTGACGTGCACGGCGAGCAGGTCGATCACCCTGTCGGTCCATCGCTGCGCGAGAGCCCGCATGCGGGGGTCGGTGCTGCCCGTGCTCATGAGGGCCACGTCGGCGTGCACTGCGCGCGCGTCTCGGAGGAAGTCGTGGATTTCGGCGATGGCCGGGGCCGGGTTGTGCGGGAAGCCTTCGAGCAGGGGCTCAAGCTGGGTGAGTGAGGTGTCGATCTCGTCGGCGAGCTGCTGCAGTGCCAGGTCGCGCAGCTCGTCGATGGAGGCGAAGTACTGCGTGGTTGAGCCGAGGGCGACGCCGGCGCGCGTCGCGATGGCGCGATGCGTGAGTGCGGCGGGGCCCTGCTCCACGACGATTTCGGTGGCTGCAGTGAGGATAGCGCGGCGGCGGCCCTCGGGATCGCGACGTCCGGGCGCAGGAGCATCTGTGGCGGTGTCGCTCACGGGTGTCTCCTTTCGCTCATGGACATCTGTACATGTACTTTTGTACAGGAGCTTCGTTCTGTTGCGCAACTTTGCGGAGTTCTGCGCAGTCTCGCCCAAATGTCCGAGGCTGCCGGTAGCGTGGAGGATACGAAGCGGCCACTTGGCCGCGCATCGAGGGGAGGAGCCGGCATGGCTCAGATCAGCACCGCAGACCTGTACGACGAACGGGGCGACGAGCTGCGGTCGGTGTCGCTGCAGTTTCAGAACATCGGCGGGCTCAGCGGGTTCACCGGCCCGGTGCGCACAGTGCGCTGCTTCCAGGACAACGCCCGCCTCAAAGCGCTGCTCTCGTCACCGGGCGAGGGCGCAGTGCTCGTGATCGACGGCGGCGGATCGCTGGAAACCGCGCTCGTGGGCGACGTCATCGGCAGCCTCGCAGTCGACAACGGTTGGGCCGGCCTCATCGTGCACGGCGCCATCCGCGACCGCGTCGCCCTTGGCACGCTGCCGCTCGGCGTGAAGGCGCTCGGATCGAACCCCGCCAAATCCACCAAAACCGGCGAGGGTGAAACCGACGTGCCCGTCGAGATCGGCGGGGTCGTGTTCCAGCCCGGCGCGACCGTGTGGTGCGACGAAGACGGGATCCTGGTCGAGGGCTGAGGCCCGGCCGGGCGCGAGGAGCGCATATGGGATCGCGGATCCGCTTCCTCATTCCATTCCTGCCGTACGCGGCGATCTCCGTCGTGCACGTCATTGCGCTCTTCGCAGGCAGCTCCTTCGCGCCGCCCAGCAAACTCGCCCTGATGCCGGCGCTGGCGCTCGCAGTGCTCTGGGCTGCCGCAATGCCCGCGGCTGCGGGTGTGGCTGCGGTTGCGGGTGGCGGGGGCGTGGGTGCCCCGAGTGCGTCGAGTGCGCTGCGCGGTGCTCCCGGGGCGATCGCGCTGCTGGTGGCCGCGATTATGTTCTCCTGGCTCGGCGACGGTGCCGCCACCTTCTTCCCGATGTTCGACGACGAGCTGCCCATGATGCTGCTCTGCTTCGGGCTCGCACATGTGGGCTACCTGCTGCTCATGTGGCGGGCGCGGGGCGTCGCCAGGCGCCGCTTGCCTGCCTGGGCCGCCGTCTACGCGCTCGCCTACGCGGTGCTCATCGTGCTGCTCATCCCGCGCACCGGCAACCTCACCGTGCCAGTCATGGTGTACGGGCTGCTGCTCGCCGGCACAGCGGCGATGGCGTCGCGCTGCGGGCCCGTCGTGGCGTGGGGCGGGGCCTGGTTTCTCGTGTCCGACGCGATTCTCTCGCTCCGCATCTTCATGCCCGAGATCATGCCGGCTTGGACGGCTGGCGCTGTGATGCTCACCTACACGCTGGGGCAGGGGCTGATCGCGTACGGCATCGTTCGTGCGCTGCGCGTCAGGATGCTGAAGCGCCCGGATCCGCCGCAAACAAGCTGAGCAACTTCTTCGCACCGCGCGTCGCAGCACCCACCGCCTGCGCCCGAGCCTGCAACTCGGCGTCGCTCGTCACAACAGTCACCGTATGGTCTGAGGAAGTGAGGGCGGCGGCCTCCGCGACGATCGTGTCGTCGCCGAGCCCGGGAGCATCGACCACTCGCACGCGGGTGCTGCTGTCGATGCCCTTCGCGGCACCCTCCACCACCATCGTCCATTCCGGGTAGGCGCGGTCGAGGCCGGGCACGAGGGTTTCGGGGAGATCGAGGAAGCCGCTGCGGATCCCAGCCGCGTCGGCCGCCAGCTGCTCGAGCCGGTCGCGCAGACGCTCCGCGGCGCCGCGGCGATCCCGCCACCAGCCATCGGGCACCGATCCGACAACATTCGCCGCATCGACCACTACCGCGGGACGCGCCGCAAGCAGCGGCCGCAGCAGCCGCCAACTCACCGCGAAGGCGGGATGCAGCGGCAGGCGTTCGACCTCACCCACTGGCACCCAGGCGAGCGCGTGACTCTCGGGGTCGGTGATGCGGGGCGCAAATGGGGTTGCCACGTCGGCGATGAGCGTGGTGTAGGTCCAGCCGCCGCGGTCGAGCACGTGCGTGTAGCGGGGGGTCACCGAGTGATCAGGCACCCCCGCTTCCTCCTGAGACTCGCGGATCGCGCCATCGACTGCGGACTCGCCCTCATGGCGCGCACCCCCGGGAATACCCCAGGTGTCTCCGTGGTCGCTCCACGTGACGCGGTGCTGCAGCAGAATCGCGTCGAGCGATCGATCGTGGGCGAGGAGACCGGCCGCACCGAAACGGCCCCAATAGCGCCCGCCGTCGGCTGCCGTGACCCACGCATCGCCGGCATTTCGGAGATCGCTCATGGTGTCAGCGTAGCGGGCGGGGCTGGGTGCGTTCGTGGTGCCCCTTTCGCCTGAGCGGTGTTGGGGAGAGAATGAGGTATGAGTGAGAACCAGAGTGTCGTGACCGTGCTAGCGGAGGACGAGTGCTGGGAGCGGCTGGCATCGCAGCGCGTGGGCCGGCTCGTCACGAGCGTGAGAGATGTGGTCGACCTCGTGCCGATCAACTTCGTAGTCGACGGCCGCACCGTGGTCTTTCGCACCGCGGCGGGCAACAAACTCGCCGAACTGACCATCAACCACACCGTGCTGTTCGAAGTCGACGAAATCGGTGAGGAATCGGGCTGGAGCGTCGTGCTGCGAGGCAATGCGCGGGCACTAGAGACCGAAGCTGAGATCGCTGCGGCCGAGATGCTGCCGCTGAAGCCGTTCGTGCCGACGCTGAAACCCACCTTCGTGCGCATCGAGACGCTTTCGATCGGCGGCCGCGAGTACCGCTTCGGGGAGGAGCCGCGCCGCGAAGACCAGCAAGAGGGCTAACCGCACCGCTTTTGCCACAGTGGTCATTTGCGCCCCCAAAGTATGGGTAAGATAGAGGGGTTGCTTCGCGAAGGCGCAGTAGCAACGGGTTGTGGCGCAGCTTGGTAGCGCACTTGACTGGGGGTTAAGTGCAGTAGAGCTTTCCTCGGTCCAAATCAACTGAATAACGGGATGTGGCGCAGCTTGGTAGCGCACCTGACTGGGGGTCAGGGGGTCGCAGGTTCAAATCCTGTCATCCCGACGAAAAAGCCCTGATGAGAAGCTATTTCTCGTCAGGGCTTCCTTCGTTTCTGGTGACCTTCGCCGGGCTTCGGAATGGGTCCAAGATCGGGTCTAGGACCCGCTCGTGATCGCTGCTCGTTCCGGCCTGTCTAGCAAGCTAGTGGGCCAAAAAGTGGAAATCTAGTGGGCCAAAATCCGGGCAGCATGATGCTCCCGGCCCTTCCCGAACCAGGATGCTGGCGCAGGAGTATCTAGAGCTGTCGCCCGCGGGGTTTCTCGGTGGTCTCCTTCCTCTTCGATGGGCTGGCGAAGTACTGGTTGGCGAGCGTCGCAGCTTCGCTCAGGTGCCGGTGGTCGGGGTGCAGATAGCCCTTGGTCGTTTCGATGGAGGCATGGCCGAGGATGCGCTGGAGCACATGAAGCGGCACGCCGGCATCCGCGAGCCAGGTGGCTCCGGTGTGCCGGAGGCCGTGGCGGGTGTGGTTCGGCAGGCCGAGGTTCGTCACGAGTTCATCCCACTTCGTTGCGTCGCGCACGGTGGCAGTGGTGAGCACCCCACCCCGAGGGCCGCGTAGCAGAGGATCGCCAGGTTCCTTCCCTGCTGAGAGGCGGATGAGGATGGGTTCGAGCGGGTCGAGTATCGGCACGTAGCGTTCCTTGCGGCCCTTGGTCTGCTTCGTGACGAGGCCGCCCTTGCCGGGGTAGATCTGCCGCTCGATCTCCACGATGCGATTCACCCAGTCGATGTCGCCGACTTCGAGTCCGGCGACTTCGGAACCGCGAGCGCAGAGCATGGCGCAGAGCATGACGTGATCCGAATAGCTCTGATGCACCTCAGCGCACGCATCGGAGATCTTGTTCAGCGTCTCCATGTCCGGGACGGCGAGGGCTCGCAGAGAGCCGGGCGACAGCGCCGACTGCTGACTGAGCGTGCGGCGAGCGCGATTCTTGGCAGGGTTCGACGGGATCACCTCGTCGCGCACCGCCACGTCGAGTACGCGCACGAGAGCCGCGATCGAGGTCTTGATCGTTGACGGCCCGAACTCGGTCTCCCACTGATCGATGGTGCGGTCGATCAGGCCGGTGGAGATGCGGCTGACTTGCAGATGCCCGAGCGCGGGAACCACTCGTAGCCGGAGGCTGATCTCGTAGCCGGAAGCTGTTGAAGTCGGGTCGAGGCCGCGCTGCCAGCGCTCGCCGATGGACTCCACATAGTCGGCGAACGTGATGAGGATGTTCGCGCCGGTCTCGGTCGCCTGCTGCAGCTTCTCGAAGAACGCTTCCGCCTCTTCCGGGGTTTCGACGAACTCGGATCGGCTGGGCCGTTTCTTGGTCTGCGGGTCGGTCCAGCGCACGCGCGCGAGGTAGCCGCTGCCGCGGCTCTCGATGCTCGTGGAGAGCTTCACCCCGATCGGGGGCATCTTGTGGTTGCGCGGATCAGCCATGCGTGCCCTCGCGTTCCAGCACCCAGGCTCGCACGGTGGGCGGGTTGTAGCGGGCGATGCCACCGACCTGCACGAACGGAGGGCCCTCGTGCTCTCGCCGCCAGCGAGAGAGCGTGGCCTGCGAGACGTTCAGGACCTCCGCCGCCTCTTGCGAGTTCCAGAGAGGTTCGACGGCCTCAATCGCCGTGGGCATGGTCGCTCGCCCGTCGCGCTCGGCCGAACGCATCCTCGATGTCCTGACGTGCCTGCACGTCGGCGGCGACGAACGCGACGAAATCCTCGGTCCGGTTCGGGATCGTCTCGTCCTCGAGCGGCGGTTGCGGTTTCTCGCCGGGCCAGGCCGTCTGCCGTGTCGGACGGTCGCGATCGAGCCGAGTGCCGGAGGTGACGACCCATTCGCGGAGCCGGTCGCGTGCCGCTGCGAAGTCCGTATGCCAGGCAATCGGCCCGGACGCGGACTGCTCGGGGTCGTAGCTTGCGCACCAGTGCAGGTGCAGCGCCGACAGTTCGAGGACGAGTTCGGGATGACGGTGCCAGAACGGCGGCACGACAGAGGCGGGCAGCCCGTAGGTCTTCCGCAGCCAGTCCACCCACTGGTTCAGCGCCAGCCACTCTGCCTCGGCGTCTCCGGCGGTCAGGAGATTCCAGTTGATCGGACGCGGCGGCTCGGGAAGCGCCATTCCGGCCATGAGCTCGTCGTACAGGTCGATGTCCTCGATCTCGACTTCGGCCTCTGGGTCCGGTTGCGTCGACTCATCGGTCATCGTGTTCACCTCCCCAGTCCGCTCGCACGCCGAGGCTCGGGCGAGCGGAACTCCACCGCCGTAACCTCCGCCGCCGTGAGCGTCTTTGGTGCGAGCTGGCGCGGGGTGCGCTCGACGGCGTATCGGGCACGGGAGGTATCGAAGAGGAGCCGGGAGGCGCGGAACTGAGGGCGCTCGATTCGCTGCCCGTCCTGCTCGTACTGTCGCTTCGTGAACTCGCCGATCGCCACGACATCATCGCCCTTGACGAAATCCGCGAAGGCCTCCTCGGCCTTGTCGCCGATCATGATCAGGTCGATGTATGCGGAACCGATGAGGGTGAAGGTGCCGTCTTCCTCGCGGCGACGGAACTTCTGCCCGATCTGCGCGACCAGCAGGAAGACCTCTCCCGGCTTCGACTTCTGCTCCGGCGTTCGGGACAGAAACCCTCGGATCGACGGCTCTGAACGGATCTCCATCGTCACGACCTCCTCGCTCATTGCGGCACCCGGTGTGCCGCCTCTACTCGGCAGGTGCTCCCGCCGGGCCTGGGGCCTGACGGTGGTGGAGCTGGGCCTCGACTTCTGCCCGATCCTTCGTGAGTTGCTTCGCGTCGGCGCGTTCGGTCCACCGGCGGAGGCGCGCGACGATCGGTGGTGCGGAGCGCAGCAGCACGAGGCCGGTGCCGAACGGGAAGCGGCGGATCACGTCGGGCGGCATGACGGGCACTCGGCGGATCGAGCGTTGCGCGGAGCGTGAGCCGTGATCGCCGACGGTGGTGGAGTCGGTGATCTCGTCGCGCTCCCCGATCAGGGTGCTCAGGTCTTGGAGGTCTTTCGAGTTCGAGGCACCGCCGAGGATGATCTTCACGATCGCGGCATCCCAGATCGCCGACGCCGCGTTCTCCGACCACTTCTCCCGCGCCTGCGCGAGCGATTGCAGAACGGGCATGGTCGTGATCCCCGACCCGCCACCCTCAGCCATGAGCGTCGGCAAGGACGGCAACGGCGACAAGTTCGCCACCTCGTCGAGCGCGAGCAACAGGGGCGGGTCGAGACGCGCGCCCGGGCTGCCTGCCGCAAGCCGGCGGGCAGCCTCGACCACATCCTCGATGAGCGCCGCGACCAGCGGTGCGCTGTTGTTTGCCCCGGCAGCGGTCGCGAGGAGATAGAGGGTGCCCTTCTGCTTGAGGAAGGTCTCGGGATCGAACACCTCGTCGGGGTCTGGGCTTACGGCGTCGAGTACGCGCGGGTCGGCGAGCGCGGAGAGGGCGAGGGAGACGCCCTGCCAGATCGAGTCCATCGTGCGCGGGTCGGATTCGAGCATCGCCTGCAGCGCCTCGGCCCACCCGCCGGCAGCCATCGGGTGGGCGGCGAGGATCGATACGGCATCCCCGGCCGCGGCGGGGTCGAGCGTCCACCGGAACAGATCAGCGGGCTGCCGGCCGTCGAGGGCTGCCGCGTGGAGGAGGCATTGCAACGCGACCCTCGTCTTCGCCTCCCAGAAGTCGCCGCCCTCGACCCCGCCCTTCCCCAGCCCCGTCGCCGAGGCGAGCCCAGAGGCACGGATCATCGCAGTCAGCGGATCGCTACAGCCGCGCACGGGTGACCAGCGCAACCCGGCGGGAATGCCGTCTGCAAGGTGCTGCGGGTCGAACACCGCGACCGGCCCTACCCGCTGCCTGGCCTTGATCGTGGCGGTCACGTTGTCGGGGCGGGTGCTCGTCGTGATGACCGCGCCGGGTGCGGAGAGGATCGAGTTGATCACGATGTGCACGCCCTTGCCGGAGCGGGGTGGTCCGATGAGCAGCATCGAGTCCTCGACGGACGCCCACACCTCGACCCCGCGCGAGCTGCCGATCCGGTAGCCGACCTCCACGGGCTCGGGATGTTCCAGGGAAGGACGCAGGTTCCCTGCGCGGGCGAGGAGCGCCTTGATGGAGCCTGCCCGTGCGACCTCGCGGCGGGTCGCGACACCGACGATCCGGTACGGGTCGAGCGCCTGCTGTCGGGTGTGGTGCCGGATCGCGGACCACACCCACCAGCCCCCGACACCACTGCCTGTGATGAGGAGCCCCGCGACGATCCAGTAGGCGACCATGTTGAGGCCGGGCGCGCCGAGCGCGGTGGCGGGGTCGCCGGGGTTCAGGAGCACGGCTGCGCCGGCGCCGAGGCCGGCTTCGGGTTGCGGGGTGCCGGTGAGGAACACGGCGATGCTGCCCGCGACCCGGAGCAGCACCGCTGCGACGCCGAGGGCGGCGAGGGCGACGAGTGCGGCGTTGGTGAGTTCGTCGCCCATCGACCCGGTCGGGCGGAGCTGCCCGCTCACTCGGGCCGCCCGAGCACGAGGGTGCCGGAGATGCGGCCCACGAGGATCGCCTCGCCCGTCGGGCACGCCGCAAGATACCGGGAGTCGATCAGGGCACGGGCGATCCCGTTCGGTGCGGTCTCGGTGTGGGAGATGATGACCGCGACCGCGACATCCTCACCGGGAACGAAGCCGCTGCCCGCGAGCTGCGCAAACCGTGGCACCGCCTCCACGGGCGCGGCGGGCTGCGGTGCTGACGGCTGCGCGGCCGCTACGACCGGAGCCGCGACAGGGTCGAGGCTCACAGGTCTGGGTTTGGGTGGGGTGCGGTAGTCGGTGATGACTCGTCCGTCGATCTCGATGACATCGACGTGAAGGGTCTGGCCGGTGTGCTGGCTGATGGCGTCCACGATGTGCGGGTAGGCGGAGCGCCGCCACGGCGGCGAGAACTCCGGCGGCAGATACGGCGCCCCGTCCACGGTCACCGACAAGGTGCCGTCCTCAGCGACGACGATTCGCACCATCACCACGGCAGTCGGGTCGGTCTTCGAGCGGGCACGCTTCGACATCGGCAAAGTTCTCCTATCGAGTGGATGAACGAACAGCCGCCCGAGTAGACGGGAGGCAGAGAGGTGGGTCAGAGTGCGAGTCGGCGTGCGGCGCGGCTGTGATCGGGCGCGGCGCGGCGGGCGACCTGCTGATAGGCCGGGGCGAGCGGGAACGGCGACGGGTCCATGAGCTCGGCGACCTCGCCGGCGCGGGTGACGGTCTCGGCGATGCCTTCCCGCATGAGCCGGTGACAGCCCGCCGACGACGCTGAGGTGACCGGCCCGGGAACCGCGCCGACGGCCCGGCCGAGCTCGAACGCGCGCGCCGCGACCAGCAGCGACCCCGAGCGGGCCGAAGCCTCGGGGATGATCGTCGCCCCGCTGAGCGCCGCGAGGAGCCGGGAGCGGGCGACGAACCGCTCCCGAGACGGCCCCTGGCCGGGCGGGGTCTCGCTGATCTGGATGCCGGCCTGCACGACGATCCGCTCGAACAGCTCAGCATTGTTCGGCGGGTAAGGGCGGTCGAGGCCACTGGCAGAGACCACCATCGTCGCGGCCGGGCCCGTGGTGAGGGCGGCGCGGTGCGCGGCGGCGTCGATGCCGTAGGCGCCGCCGGAGACGATGATGCGCGGGAGTGCGGCGAGGTCTTCCGCGAGTTCCTGCGTGACGTGCACGCCATAGGCGGTCGCGGCTCGGGCTCCGGTGATCGTCACCCGCGAGGAGGCGGAGGCGGTGAGCAGTTCCGGGTTCCCGTGCGCCCAGAGCATGAGCGGTGCGCGATCCCCGAGATCGTTCAGCGCGACCGGCCACCCCGCCCCGCCTGGGGTGAGCGCCCGGAACTCGTGCCGGTCGGTGAGCTCGGCGATCTGATCCCGGAGCGCGTCGGCCTGCCGGGCTGCGGCGGCTTGCCGCCACCTGACCCCTTGGAGCGGATCGACGGCGGCGGGGATTGCTGAGCCGGGGTCGCGGATCAGGGCGAGCGTCTCGGTCAGGCCGATCGCGCGCACGAGCTGCCCCGTGACCGGGTTGCCGGGCTCGGTGAGCGCCGTCAGCTCCATCCGGATGAGCATGTCCTCCGAGAACGTCGCCATCATCGGCCCTCCCTGGTCTGTGTGGTCGTCTACAGGAGTGAGGTGCGTCAGGGACGACATGAGAGACGGGCGGAGCCGGCAGACCTGGGGGTGAAGGGTCTGCGGGTTCCGCCCGTCCTGGGGGTGCGTTACTGGTTCATGAGTTCTTCGATCGTCACCTCCTCACCCTCGTTCTCCATGCGCTCACGGTGGAGCGCGAGCTTGCGGCCGAACCAGAGCGTCGCCCCGGCCGCGAGGAGCAGGACGGCCGCGATACCGCCGGCCCAGGCGCCCCAGTCGGTGCCGCCGGTGAGTGCGAGCTCCGGCGGCAGCTCAGGCAGTTCCGGCTTGTCTGGCGTCGGCGTCTCCGGGGTACCCGGCGGGCGTACGCTCACGACGGTCGTCTCGCCCGGAGCACCGCAACGGCCCTCGGCGAGCACCTTCCCGTCCTTCCCATACAAGGTCTCGACCCAGTACACGCTCCCGGCCTCATCGGTGCTCGTCGTGCCGGAACGGTAGTGCCCGGCCTCGGTCACCGCGATCTGCTTCGACGTGAAGAACGGGACCTCACACACCGGGTCCTCGCCCGCGGGCTGCGGCCCATAGGCGCGGAACACCAGGTATGCGCCTTCGGGAATGTGGCTGCCTTGCACGAGTGCGGTGTCCTCGAACGGGTCGCCGACGAACGCCGACGCCTGCGCCTGTGTCACCACCGACAGCGGCTGCTCGGGCCCTGGGACGAAGAATCGCTCCCAGATGTCGGCCGGCGACGACGTGAACGGCTGCACCCGGTCGTCGCCCTCGAACCGGGTCACCACGACGTAGTAGCCGGGCTCCGTCGGCTGAATCCGATCGTCCTCGCCGTAGCCGGTGTCGTAGACCCCGTTCTTCGCCGGGGTCGTGATCCGGGTCAGTACCGGCGCATCGTCCAGCTCCATGTCCTCGGTCAGCTCCGCATCGGTGGCGAAGGGGCCGTAGACGGTGTGCGTGAGCTCCTTGGTGTCGGGCTGCCAGTAGCCGTCGCCCTCAAAGCTGGGATGGTTCTCGGGGAACCCGCTGACGGTGATCCGGTCGAACGCCCGCCCGCCCTTGTGAACGTTGTACTCGCGGACTTCCGAGGTGATGGTGAGCGGCCAGCGGACGCTGTGCGTCTCGACGTTGATGCCGTAGTCGTCTCGCCAATCCGAGGCGATGAACGGTCGCACCCATTCCGGCTGGCTGCTCTTCTTGACCTCCCACACCCAGGTCACGAACCCCGCATCCGGGAGCGTCACCTTCGGCGAGGTGTAGGTGCCTGGCCCGGTCGCCGTGACCGTGACGGTGCCGAGCGGCACCGCATCCGCAGGAACCGCAGCGCCTTGGGCTGGGGGCAGGGTGCCGGGCACCTGGTAGGCGGTGCCCGCGAAGATCACCGGGATCGGTTCGCCGTTCTGTTTCAGCCAGGCCCCGTTCGTGGATGCGACGGTGATAGTGTCGGTCACCTCATCGCCAGGCTTCACGAGCCGGCCATTCGCCTGCGACACCGCCTCCGGCTGAAACGGCACCACCGAAGTCTCTACGACCCGGCCGAAACGATCAGTGAAGGAATCGGTGAGGTACTTCGCCCAATCGCCCTGCGCAGTCTTGTCGATCGACCACACCCACGTGTAGAAGCCCGACTCGGGCGCGATGATCGTGCCCGGCGAGGTGTAGTGGCCGGCATGGGTGAGGGTGAGCTCCTCCGTGCCGGCGAGTGGCGCACCCGCAGGTGGCGCGTTCGCTTCGGCCGGCTGCGCGTCGAACGGGCCATAGAGGCGACCCTCCGCGACCACCGGCACCGGCTTGCCGTCGACCTTGATCCAGGAGTGCTTGATCACCGTCACGGTGAGGTCGTCCAGCATCGGATCGCCGGCCTGCACGAACTTCGACGACACCTGCGTTTCGATGATCGGCTGGAAGTCGAGCGGAATCACCGGGGACTGCGCGGTCGCGGTCAGTGGCTCGAAGGATGCGGCGGCGAGAATCCTCTGCTCGCCGGGCGTGTAGAACAGGTCGACGCCGGCTCCGTAGCCGAGCGCGTGCGCCGACATCTTCGCCTCGATCCGGTACTCCGGTGCGCCCTCGGCCGGGGTGCCGACGATCTCGTGCGTGCCCGCCCCGAGCGTCGCCGTCGCGGAGCCGTTCGTGAAGGTGCCGCCGGTGAGAGTGACGGTGCCGGTCGCGGTGGCGGGGTTCGTGCTGATGGTGAGCTGCCCGTGGTACTGGTCGCTCATCTGAATCGACATCGACACCGACGGGTTCCGGACCGCGTTCGCCGCCGCCGCATCCCTCATTCCGGCGAGGTTCGCGAGCACCGTCGCCTGCGCGTTCGCGGGCACGCGGGTGATGAAGTGCCCGTCGCCACCCCGGCTCGTGTAGTTGCCGTGGTCGGCGACATCCCAGACATAGAGCTGCACCGCCGAGGTGATGTTCGGGTCCTGCGATTCGCCCCACCGGCCCATGACGTAGTTCAGCCGTGCGAGCTGCGTGTCGCTGAGCTCATCGAGCGTGGTCTTGAGCTCGGGATGCTCCGTCGTGCCGTACGGGGGCAGCGCGTCCAGGTCCATGCAGTACGCCTGCCGACCGTGTGAGGCGAAGCTGCCGAGCCACAAGTCCTCGTTGCCGTATCCGACCCCGAGGGTTGCCGCTTGCGCGGGTGCCGGGGTGAAGAACAGGCCGCCGAAGAGCATCAGCAGCACGGTGAGGATCACCGACACGCGGGCAACGGCCCGGCCCGGCGGTGGCGAGGTATCGGGTGGCACGAGAGCGGTATGCGACATAGTGAACTCCTGACTAGAACGAGCGCCGCCGCCAGGGATGGCGACGGCCAACAGCCAGGTACACCACCGGCTCACCCGCGCGCCGGGTTCTTGTCTGCTTCCCCTCTTCCCGAGCCGGGCTGAGAGGCCACGACCGCGAGCGAGGCGAGGGAGGGAACCCCAGATGGTGTGTGAGTCACCCTGCCCGGCCGCAACTTCCGATGGAAGAAGGCCGGGATCTCCGCTCAGTCGCCCCGTACCGACCGCATCCTCATATGAGGTTGAGTAGACCGGTGGAGACGTCCGTCGGGTCTGCGACCTCTTCGGCATCACCATCGACACCGCCCTCCAATACGCCCGCACCGTCACAGACCCGGCCAACACCAAGGTCGACAGCGTGTAGCCGCCGCTGAAGGTGAACCTTCGGTAAACATCGGCCCAGGTGCAGCCCATCGAATTGCCGACTGCTTTGATAGGCGTCAATATAGATACATGTCGAATCAAGAGGTCGAGTTGGTCATCGTCGGGTCTGGTCCCGCGGGGTACACCGCGGCGGTCTATGCCGCCCGTGCGGGTCTCGCTCCGGTCGTGATCGCGGGCTCGGTGACCGCGGGCGGTGCGTTGATGACGACGACCGAGGTGGAGAACTTCCCGGGCTTCGTCGATGGCGTGCAGGGGCCGGAGTTGATGGAGTCGATGCGGGCGCAGGCGGAGCGGTTCGGCGCCGAGATCGTCTACGACGACGCGACCCGCCTCGATCTCGACGGCGATGTGAAGATCATCGAGGCCGGCGCCGGGGTGACGTACCGGGCGCGTGCAGTGATCCTGACGATGGGTTCCGCGTACCGCAAGCTCGGCCTCCCCGAGGAGGAGCGCCTGTCGGGGCACGGGGTGTCGTGGTGTGCGACCTGCGACGGGTTCTTCTTCCGGGAGCAGGAGATCATCGTTGTCGGCGGCGGAGACTCCGCAATGGAGGAGGCCCTGTTTCTCACACGGTTCGCGTCGAAGGTGACCGTGGTGCACCGCCGGGACGAGTTCCGGGCGTCGAAGATCATGGCGCAGCGCGTGCTGGATGACCCGAAGATCGAGGTCGCCTGGAACAGCGAGGTCGCCGCGATCCTCGGCGACGAGCAGGTCACCGGGCTCAGGCTGCGCGACACGATCACCGGGGCTGAGCGCACGCTCGACGCGACGGGGGTGTTCGTCGCGATCGGGCACGACCCGCGCTCCGAGCTCGTGACCGGGCAGGTCGACACCGACGCGGACGGGTACGTGCGGGTCGCGCACCCGTCGACGCGGACGAACCTGCCAGGGGTGTTCGCGGCCGGGGATCTCGTCGACCACACGTACCGGCAGGCGGTCACCGCCGCGGGCACCGGCTGTGCGGCCGCGCAGGACGCCCAGCACTACCTGTCGAACCTCGCACCCGCCACCGTTTCCGCACCTGTTCTGGAGGTCTCCGCATGAGCACCGTCACCGCCGTCACCGACGCCACCTTCCAGACCGAGGTGCTCGAGTCCGAGCTGCCCGTCGTAGTCGACATCTGGGCGACTTGGTGCGGCCCGTGCAAGGCGATCGCCCCGATCCTGGACCAGCTCGCCAGCGACTACGCGGGCCGGGTGAAGATCGTGAAGGTCGACGCCGACCAGAACCCCGAGACCGTGACCGGTGCAAGCGTGACCTCGATCCCGACCCTCGGCTTCTACCGGGACGGGGAACGGGTGGACGTGCTGATCGGTGCCCACCCGAAGCCCGTCTACATCGCGAAGATCGAGGAGCTGCTCGCATGACCGACACCCTGACTCGCACCGCCCCGAAACGGCTCTCCACACTCGATAAGTGGCTGCCGCTCTGGATCGGCCTCGCGATGGTCGCGGGCCTCCTTCTCGGCCGCTTCGTGCCCGCACTTTCAGACGCGCTCTCCGCGATGGAGGTCGGCGGGATCTCGATCCCGATCGGGCTGGGCCTGCTGGTCATGATGTACCCGGTGCTCGCGAAGGTCCGCTACGACAAGGTCGCCGCCGTCACTGGCGATAAGAAGCTTCTCGTCTCCTCGCTCGTGCTGAACTGGCTCGTGGGGCCCGCGGTCATGTTCGCGCTCGCGTGGATCTTCCTGCCCGATCTGCCCGAGTACCGGACCGGGCTGATCATCGTCGGGCTCGCCCGCTGTATCGCGATGGTCGTGATCTGGAACGATCTCGCCTGCGGCGACCGCGAGGCCACCGCGGTGCTGGTCGCGATCAACTCCGTGTTCCAGGTCGTCGCGTTCTCGCTACTGGGTTGGTTCTACCTGACCGTGCTGCCGAGCTGGCTCGGCCTGGACGCCCAGGGGCTAGAGATCTCGGTCTGGCAGATCGCACTGAACGTACTCGTGTTCCTCGGCATCCCGCTCATCGCGGGCTTCGCATCCCGCTTCATCGGCGAGAAGCGCAAGGGGCGCGACTGGTACGAGGAGAAGTTCCTCCCGACGATCGGACCGTGGGCGCTCTACGGGCTGCTGTTCACGATCGTGCTGCTGTTCGCCCTGCAGGGCAAGCAGGTCACCTCCCACCCGATGGACGTCGCCCGCATCGCGCTGCCACTGCTGGTCTACTTCGCCCTGATGTGGTTCGCCGGCATCCTGCTCGGCAAGACCCTCGGCCTGGGCTACGCACGGTCGACGACACTTGCGTTCACCGCAGCGGGCAACAACTTTGAGCTCGCGATCGCGGTCGCCATCGGCACCTTCGGCGCCGCCTCCGGGCAAGCCCTCGCCGGCGTCGTCGGCCCCCTCATCGAAGTACCCGTACTCGTGGGCCTCGTCTACGTCTCGCTCTGGGCGGCCCGCGCGTGGTTCCACACCGACCCCTACGCCACCGAATCGAGGACGTCATGACCGACACCACCGTCATCTCCGACGCCGACGCGTGCGCACCGTCTACGGCGCACGCCATCGGGACCGAGGCCGCGACCACCGTGGCCGGGGCACTGAAAGCACTCGCTGACCCGCTGCGGCTGCGGATGCTGTCCGCGATCGCGACCGACCCTCGTGGCGAGTCCTGCGTGTGCGATCTCGCCGATCTCGCCGAGGTGTCGCAGCCGACCGTTTCGCACCACTTGAAAGTGTTGAAGGAGACCGGGATGCTGCTGTCGGAGCGGCGCGGCACCTGGGTGTACTACCGCATCGCCCCGGGCAAGCAGCGCGCCGTCGCGGCCCTCCTCGACGCGTTCGCTCCCGCCGCGGCCGTGACCGACGAGCCCGAGGACACCGCAGCACGGGCCGAGGCCTTGCAGCAGATGGACGCCCGCGTGACCCGTCTCGCCGATGAGCTCGCGGACGAGCTGGCCGGGCTGAACCGGGACCTCGTGATCGCGATCGTGCGCGAGTCCTACGCCGGCCTGGTGCGTTCAGCGAAGCTGACCGCGCACATGATCCCGCTGACCGAGCGGTTCGCCCGACAGCGCCTCGCCGACCTGACCCGTGATCGGACGGCCGGAGTACCGCAGGTGCTGTTCGTGTGCGTGCAGAACGCGGGCCGCTCCCAGCTCGCCGCCGCGATCGTCAACCAGCTCGCCGACGGCCGCGTGATCGCCCGCTCTGCAGGATCCACCCCTGCGTCGGATGTGCACCCGCATGTGCGCTCTCTGCTCACCGAGATCGAGGGCGAGCTGGAGGCCGAGACGGCGTTCCCGAAGCCCCTCACCGACGACGCCGTGCGCGCGGCCGACGTGGTGATCACCATGGGCTGCGGCGACGTGTGCCCGATCATCCCCGGCGTCCGCTACGAAGACTGGGCCGTCGGCGACCCGGCCCTCGCTTCCCCGGAAGGGGTCGACGCGATCCGCCACGATATCGAGGGCCGCGTCCGCGGCCTCCTCGCCACTCTCACCAGCAAGGCTTGAAGGAGCCCGTCATGACCGAAACCCAGAAGCCGTCCGTCTTGTTCGTCTGCGTCCACAACGCCGGCCGCTCCCAGATGGCCGCCGGCTACCTCCGCCACCTCGCGGGCGACCGCGTCGAGGTCCGCTCGGCCGGGTCCATGCCCGCCGACCAGATCAACCCGGTCGCGGTCGAGGCGATGCGCGAAGAGGGCATCGACATCACCGCCGAGGCTCCGAAGGTCCTCACCACTGAGGCCGTGCAGGACTCGGATGTCGTGATCACGATGGGCTGCGGGGACGCGTGCCCGTTCTTCCCCGGCAAGCGCTACGAGGACTGGAAGCTCGACGACCCAGCCGGGCAGGGCATCGAGTCGGTGCGCCCGATCCGAGACGACATCAGGGGCCGCATCGAGACCCTTCTCGCAGAACTGCTCGTCTGAGGAGCTGCGAGCACCGGAGGGGCAGAGGCCAATGGCCCTGCCCCTCCGCTGTGTTTCTGGGTTCTCGATCTGTGCGGGCGAACACCGTTGTGCCGTGGTCTGACACAGTGATCGCGTCACCGATTGTTCCCTCTCTATCGAGATGCGCCCCGCAGCGCTGCTTCGATCTGCTCCGGTGTGGGCGCTCCGGCAAACCCGCTCTCGGTCGCGTAGACCCGGCATGCGAGCGAGCGACCCGGGGCCGTCGGGAACAAGTCGACGCCATCGACGAGGATCGTGGGCGAGCCTCCGAACTGAGTGCTCGCCGCCTCGACCTCGGTTCGGATCGTCACCACCTCGACAGCCACGGTCCCCAGCCCAAGAGCGTCCAGCGCTGCGCGTGCGTTGGCTTCGGCGACGTCTGCGTTCGGGCAGTCGACGATGTGCAGCAACTCGACCTTCATGCGATCCGCTCCGTCCGCACGCGGGCGGCTCGCAGACCGTTGAGGATCACGATGACCTCGGCGATCTCGTGCACGAGCACCACCGCGGCAAGCCCCAGGATGCCGAAGAGGGCGAGTGGGAGCAGGGCGGTGATGATCAGCAGCGACAGGATGATGTTCTGGTTGATGATGTGGCGTCCACGGCGGGCGTGGTCGAACGCGCGTGGCAACAGACGCAGATCGTGGCCGGTGAACGCGACATCGGCCGACTCGATCGCCGCATCCGAACCCGTCGCGCCCATCGCGATCCCGATGTCCGCCGCGGCCAGGGCGGGGGCGTCGTTGATGCCGTCGCCGATCATCGCCACCGAACCGTTCTTGCCCAGTTCGCCGATCGCGGCGGCCTTGTCCTCCGGGCGCAGTTCGGCGCGCACGTCACCGATCCCTGCCTGGGCTGCGAGGGCACGCGCGGTACGGACGTTGTCGCCGGTGAGCATCGTGACCCCGACGCCCTGCGCGGCGAGCGTGCGCACGACCTCGGGAACCTCGGGTCGCAGCTCGTCGCGGACGCCGATCGCGGCGACCGTGACGCCGTCGCGGTGGACGATGACGACCGTCATGCCTTGCTGCTCGAGCCCCGCAACCTCGTCGCCGAGGAGTCCGGCGTCGAGCCAACGGGGGCTGCCGACCGTGATCCGGGCACCGTCGAGTTCGCCTTCGATGCCGTGCCCGGCCTGCTCGGTCACGCCCTGCGCTGCAGGGGCACTGGGTGCTGCGGCGGTGATCGCGGCGGCGAGCGGGTGGGTGCTGTGCTGCTCCAACGCGGCCGCCCACGCCAGCGCCTGATCCTCGGTCACGCCCTCAGCGGTGAGCACGGCGGTGACGGCGGGCTCGCCCAGGGTGAGGGTGCCGGTCTTGTCGACGGCGACGTGGCGGATCACGCCAAACCGCTCGAACGCGGCGCCGGACTTGATGATCACGCCGAACTTGCTCGCCGAGCCGATCGCGGCCACCACGGTAAGCGGCACGGAGATCGCCAGCGCGCACGGCGACGCCGCCACCAGCACGACGAGGGCGCGGGTGATCCACAGCTCCGGGTCGCCGAGCAGCGACCCGATGATCGCGACGAGGGCGGCGAGGATCAGGACGCCCGGGACGAGGGGGCGGGCGATGCGGTCGGCGAGACGGGCCCGGTCGCCCTTCTCCGCCTGCGCCTTCTCCACGAGGTCGACGATCGTGGTCAGCGAGTTGTCGGTGCCTGCTGCGGTCGTCTCGACCTCCAGCGCCCCAGCGGTGTTGATCGCACCGGCTGAGACCGTGTCGCCGGGCTCGACCTCGACCGGGATCGACTCCCCGGTGATCGCAGAGGTGTCCAGGCTCGAGCGCCCCGTGCGGACGATGCCGTCGGTCGCGATCCGCTCGCCCGGACGCACCAACATCAGCTGCCCCACCTGGAGATCCTTCGCCGGGACTTCGACCGATGCTCCGTCGCGGCGGACGGTCGCGGTCTCGGGGACGAGCTTGAGCAATGCCCGGAGCCCGCCGCGGGCGCGGTCCATCGCCTTGTCTTCCAGTGCCTCGGCGATCGAGTACAGGAACGCCAGCGCTGCGGCCTCCTCGACATACCCGAGGATCACCGCGCCGACCGCGCTGATCGTCATCAGCAGGCCGATGCCGAGCTTGCCCTTGAACAGTTTCCGGATCGCGCCGGGGGTGAACGTCGACGCACCCAGCAGCAGACCGATCCAGAACGGCACCAAGGCCGGGATCTCCATCCCGGACCACTCCAGCAACAGGCCGGTGAGGAACGAGATGCCGGAGAAGACCGGGACCATGATCCCGCGGTCCCGCCACCAGGGGTGTTCCGCCGCCTCAGTCTCTTCGCTGATGGTGGTCTTAGGCTCGTCACGTTCGCAGCCGCACGCCGCGCTCACTCGCCCGCTCCCGTCCCGCCGCAGCCCGACACGGTGCACGCCGCGTCCATGCATGGCGCGTGCTCGTCCACCGCGAGCGTCACGTCCACCAATGCGGTCAGTGCCGCCGCCAGGTGCGGGTCGGCGATCTCGTAGCGCGTCTGCCGCCCTTCGGGCTCCGCTACCACGATCCCGCAGTCGCGCAAGCAGGTCAGGTGGTTCGACACGTTTGAACGCGTCAGCTCCAGCTCGCGCGAGAGTACGGCGGGGTGGCTCGGGCCGGCGAGCAGCGTCATCAGGATCCGGGAGCGCGTCGGGTCCGCCATCGCCCGGCCGAGCCGGTTCATGACGTCGAGGCGTGAAGCAATGGTCAGCATGCACTGATCATACAGTGGGGACTGACGTAAAGTGGGTGGGTGGCGAGTCCTACGACACTGGTCCCACACCGAGCTGGATGAGCTGCGGGACAGGCGCGCAGCACGATCCCGCACTGGCAGTCTCGTCCGGCGCGTCGAAGAGTCCCGAGCCGCCACACACGCCGGTATCGGGCAGCACGAGGTCCACCCGCTCCGCGGCCTCGCGGTCGCCGGCGATCGCGGCGACGACGCTGCGGACCTGCTCGAACCCGGTCAGAGCCAGGAACGTCGGCGCACGCCCATACGACTTCGCGCCCACGATGTAGAACCCCGGCTCCGGATGCTCCAGGTCCGCGGCCCCCGTCGCGCGGATCGAGCCGCAGGAGTGCAGGTTCGGGTCCACCTCGACCGCGACCTTCACCGGCGCCTGCAACCGCACGTCGAGGTCGAGACGGACCTCGGACAGGAACGACAGATCAGGGCGGAACCCGGTCGAAACGAACACCCGGGCAGCAGGATCGAGCCGGCGGCCGTCTTCCGCGACGAGCACAGCCTGCCCGCCCTCATTGACCACCTGGTCGGTGCGGAACCCGGTGACGAGGTCCACGAGCCCGTCTTCGACTGCCTTCTTGGCTCGCTGGCCCAGCGCCCCACGCTCGGGGAGTTCGTCTGCGGTCCCGCCGCCGAAGGTGTTGCCGACCGTGCCGCGGCGCAGCACCCATGTGATCCGCGTCCCGGGCTCTCGCTTCGCCACCCGCGACAGGATGCCGATCGTCGTCGCCGCGGAATGCCCGTTGCCGACCACGACCACATGCTGTCCGGCGAGACCCGTGGCGTCCTCGATCGTGGGCATCCGGTGCTCAACGAGCCCCGCCTCGGCGGCGGCTCGTTCCCCGAGCGCGGGGAGACCGTCGGCACCGACCGGACTCGGGGTGCGCCAGGTGCCCGACGCGTCGATCACGGCGCGTGCTTCGATCCGCACCTCCGTGCCATCGGCGCGGCGGACGTGCACGACGAACGGCTGTCCGGCCCGCCCGGCATCGACCGAGAGATCCCGGCCCTTTCGCCCGACCCCGACGACCCGCGCCCCGTACTGGATGCGATCACCGAGCGTCTCCGCGAGCGGCGCGAGATACCCCTCGATCCACTGCGCCCCGGTCGGGTACCCCTGGGCCGGCGCCACCCATCCGGCGGGCTCCAGCAGGCGACGCGACGCCGCATCGGTGAGCTCTGTCCACGGTGAGAACAGGCGCACATGGCCCCATTCGGCCACCGCCGCAGCCGGACCATCGCCGGCTTCCAGAACCAGCGGGTTGAGGCCGCGCTCGAGCAGATGCGCGGCCGCCGCGAGTCCCTGCGGGCCCGCACCGATGACGACGACGGAATCCATAACCAACCTCCACGCATTGATGTTCTTCGATATGAAGAGCCTGCCCGACGCATCGACATCTGTCAATATGTGGGGCAGAATGGAGGCATGACGGTTCTCCCGGTGACGATCGACGCGACACCTGCGGAGGCGTCGTGCTGCGTCCCTGCGGCCGATGCGGTGGTCGATGACGCGACCGCGCATCAACTCGCGAAGGTGTTCAAGGCGCTCGGAGACCCGAACCGGGTCAAACTGTTCTCCTTGATCACCGCGAGCGCGAGCGGAGAGATGTGCGTGTGCGATCTCACCGAACCGGTCGGACTGTCACAACCGACCGTGTCGCATCACATGAAGCTCCTTGTTGAGGCTGGGCTCGTCACCCGTGAGCAGCGTGGCAAGTGGGCGTACTACCAGCCCACGACCGGTACCCTCGCCGCCGCGGCGCGGGCGTTCGCGGGCTGATGGAGCCGCTCCGGTTCCGCCCGATGGCCGAGTCCGACTGGGCCGAGGTCGAGAGCATCTACCGGGCGGGGATCGCGACCGGGCACGCCACCTTCGAAACCGCTCCACCCGCGACCTGGGCCGCGTTCACTGGGGGCAAGCGCTCGGAGCTCAGCCTTGTCGCCGTCGACTCCAACGGCCGGATCCTCGGGTGGGTCGCCACGTCTCTCGTGTCGGCGCGAGCCGTGTACGCGGGCGTTGTCGAGCACTCGATCTACATCCATCCCGGCGCGGCCGGTCACGGAGTTGGGCGTCGCCTTCTCGCAGCGTTCTTGGATCTCACCGACCAGCACGGGATCTGGACCGTCCAGTCATCGATCTTCCCGGAGAACACCGCGAGTCTGCGCCTGCACGAGCGGGCAGGGTTCCGCACTGTCGGACGACGAGAGCGCATCGCCCGCATGGCCTACGGTCCGCACGCCGGCCAATGGCGCGACACGATCCTCGTCGAACGCCGCACCGCTGGAGAACGAAGTGAGGGCGCATCTTCCGCGAACATGCACCCTCACACCCAGTCCAGCGCCCCGTCGAACCGCATCTTCACGCCGAATCGTCTTCAGGAATCCTGAACCTGCGGGTTTCTTAGAGCATCCGTCCACGGGTATCGAAGAGCTCGAGCTCTGCCGGGTGGAGCTGGTGCTGCACGACGAAGCTGCGGTCCTTGATCTTCCATAGGCCTTGCCCGATGCCGAGGGTTGGGAGGAGGGATCGTTCGGTGCCGGTGAGGCCGAGGGTTTCCGCGGTCGCGCCGAGCTGGTCGCTCGCCTGCCGGTACACGACCCGCACTTCCGCATTCGCGAGCAGGGAGGAGGCGAGTGCGCGCATCCTTGAGCCGCTGTCGCCGACGTTCTCCAAGTCGGTTAGTTTGTGGAAGATGAGCTGGTTGCTGATCCCGAAATGGCGTGCCAGCCGCCACTGCGCATCCATCCGAGCCAACAAGCTTGGGTAGGACATCAGCCTCCATGCTTCGTCGTAGACGACGAGCCGCCGGCCGCCGTTCGGGTCTCGGAGGGCGGCCTCCATCCATGCCGAGCTGCACGTCATCAGCACGGCGAGCAGTGCGGAGTTCTCGGCGACGCGGGAGAGGTCGAGGGAGAGCATCGGCAACGTCGGGTCGAAGGTCTCCGTGGATGGCCCGTCGAACATGCCGGATAGGTCGCCGGCGACGAGGCGGCGGAGTGCGTGCCCGACCATGCGGCCGTCTTCTGCGAGCCTGCCGTCGGGGTCGTCGTCGGGTGAGGGTTCGAGGATGCGGTCGACGACCATCGGCAGGATCGGCACCTCTGCGGAGCGCACGGCGTCGGCGAGTGCCACGTCGATCGCGGTGTGCTCGACCGGCGAGAGGCGGCGGTCGAGCACCGTCTCCGATAGTGCGCCGATCAGGTCGCGACGACGGGCGGCGACCTGCGCCTTCCAGTCCTCATCCGCGATCCCCGTGGCCCGGTAGCCTGCGTCGAGGGGGTTCAGGCGTGCGGGCAGCGAGGGGCCGAGGAGGATCGCGCGCCCGCCGACGGCGCGCGCGACTGCGGTGTGTTCGCCTTTCGGGTCTCCGGGGACGTAGACGCGCCGCCCGAACGGCAGCGCCCGCGTGTACAGGGCCTTCGCGAGCGAGCTCTTCCCGCTCCCGACGATGCCGGCGAGGATCATGTTCGGGGCGGTGATGACGCCCTGCCGGTACAGCTCCCACGGGTCGTACACGAAGGAGCCTCCGGAGTAGAGGTCTTGTCCGACGAAGGTGCCGGCCGACCCGAGGCCACCTTCGGCGAGAAACGGGTAGTGCCCGGCGAGCGTCGCCGAGGTGTCCTGGTGGCGCGGGAGCCGGAACCTGCCCGGCGTCCGAAGCGCCGCCGCCCCGACCTCTCCGGCGTGGGGCAGGTAGCTGGTCGTGCGGCGCTCCTCCCGCTCCGCGTCTCGCTCCGCCCGTGCCGCTGCGGCCTGCGTCGCCCGTGCCTCGGCGCGCAGCCGTGCAGCGGCTTGCCGGCGCGCTTTGCGCTGGGTGCGGCGTTCGCCTTCGGGACCGACGAGCACCGAGGTATGCAACTGCCCCTCATCGGAGGTGTGGGGGCCGGCGTGGCGGGCGGTCACGCGCCCAGCCCCCGCAGGCTCGACCGAGTCGGATAGGAAGCCCGGCTTACTCTTGGGGTGCCGAGGCGATCCGCCCGCGACGACTCCCGCACCGCCGCCACGGAAGCAGTGGTCGTGGGTGCGGCGTGCGCGGGCGGGTCTTCGATGCCGAGGAGTACGGGATCGGGGAGGGCGTCGTGTTCCCGGTAGAGGCCGACGTGCCCCATGAAGGGGTTGTAGACCATCGTGTACACGTCGTGGGTCGCTACCCGGTCGAGCTGCCCCGTCGGGGGCCGGTCGTAGACGTACCCGTTCTCGAGCGCCGCATCTACGGTCTCGTCGCCGAAGTCGTACCCGGCCAGCTCCTCGAACGCGCCATCCGGGCCGTGCCGGTTGATCGTCTCGATGATCCGGTCGGCCTCCTCACCTTGAAGGAACACGATGTTCACGAAGCGGCGGGGCGGCACCGTGTCAGGAAGGTCTTGCCAGGCGATGCGCGACGCGGCCTGCGAGGCGCGGTCCATGGCGGTCTCTGCCTGGTCGAAGATCGCGGACGCCTCCCGCAGCCCATCGATCGCGGACTGTGCGGCGTCGGCGCCGGCCTGCCGGTTCCCGGTGTTGTCTGCGGCGAGGCGCTGATGGTGGGCGATGTTCCCGGCGAGCTGTCCGGTGACGTTTGTGAGCCGCCGAGTGAGGGAGAGAAGTTCGCCGATCACGTCGTACACGTCGCGGGGATGGTCAGTAGCGTGGAGGGCGTGCGCGATGCCGCGCACCGCTTCCGCCGCCTCAGCAGCATCGGCACTCGGATCAGAGAATGTCACCATCGGAGGACTCCTTCACAACAGGGGGCAGGTCACCAGCCAGGTACGCTCGCCGAGACAGTGCCAAGAGGCGCGGATCAGATGGTGCGGCATAGCGGCAGTGCCGCCGCGGTGAAGGCTTGCGCTTGCTGGCCGACGAGTCTTCTCGTTTCGCAGGAGGACTGGATCGCGGCTTGCTCGATCTGCGCGACCGCCGCATCGAGCTCGCCCGGCGTCGGTGCTGAGATCGAGACGAGGCCGACGACGCGGAGGATGCCGTGCCCCGCAGTCAGCTCGCTCTCCTGTTGCAGCACGTCCTGGAACTCCGCCGACGCCTGGGTGTCTTCGACCTGCCCGATCTTCCGGCGCTGTGCGGCGTCGGCGATCATCTCGGTCTTCTTCTTCCTGAGGTCACGCGCCGCCTGGTCGGCGCGTACCGGCAAGTAGTGGAGCGAGAGGGAGCGGAGTACGCCGCCGGTGAGCACCAAGGGGGCGAGGAACCCGGGGAAGGTTTGCGCTCTCGGCCATTCGCTGATCCACAACACCGCATGGTGGGCGCTGTCGGAGCGCAGCCGATCCCACGCCTCGTTCACCGCGACCGGGCCGGCCGTGGCGAGGTCGCGGCCAAGTGCGCCGTGCCGTTCGAGGGCGGGGCCGGCCGCGGGGTCGTAGGCGGTGCGGAGGATCAGGGCGACATCGCCCGGAGTGAGCCACCCCGCGAACGCGAGCTCCGCGCTGCGCAGCGCGGTATGCAGCGACTGCATCTCCTGCCTGAGCACCGCCGCCGCACCCGCCATCCCGCCGCCAGCACTCCTGATCTGCCGGGTGGCGGCGCGCATGTCGAGCGCAAGCGAGATCGTCGTCTGGTGACGTTCGCCTGCGGGGCCGGCACGCTCGATGAGTTCCCGGTAAGTGGTGGCCGCCCAGGAGCCATCATCGGTGCCATGCTGCCGCCACCACTCGGCAAGACCCGACCCCGAATCGGGCAGGGTGCGCTCCATGACCTGGATGCGGGCGATCCTGCCGGACCGGCACGCGGCGGCGAGAACGCGGCCCCAGCCGGTGACGCGGCGCTGCTGCTCGGCCGGGTCGAGGAGCACGAACGCCGGATGCTGCACCCGCAACATCGCCGTCAAGGTTTGCGCGTGCGGGTCGTGGATCATCGCCGCCCCCGTCTCGGGGTCATGCCACTCTCGTAGTGCCGCGAGGTCGCCGGGCAGGGCGAGGGTGCCGGCCGGGCGGGGCCGGATCATGCGGCGGCGGTAGCGGGTCTGCTTCGCGCGGGTGCGGAGCAGCCAGCGGGTGATGATCGGCGCCCACTCGATGAGCTTGCGCCCGCTGACGGGCACCCACGTGATCGCCGCGAGCGTCAGCCACGCGGGCGACGACCAGGCAAGCCCCGCCCCGCCGCTCGTGTACAGCGCGGTGACGACGATGAGGAGGGCGCAGGCGAGCACGATCAACTGCGACAGCGACAGGCCAAGGAGGACGCCGCGACGGGTGAGCCGTGAGAACTGGATCGTCTGCAGCTCGAACGGGGTGCTGGTGCTGGTCATGACTGCTCACCACTCCGATCCGGCGTCGGATGGCCGCGAACTCGGTGGCGGGAGCACTGCGGGCGGTTGCTGCGTTTGCGAGGTCGCTGGCGGCGGGGCGGAGCCCTCGCCCGCAGCGGCGGCGTGCCCGTCGGCGACCTCGCCGATCGCACCGCCGAGCGCAGGCCCAGCGGTCGCGGCCTCTTTGACGGCTTCCGTCGCGAGGATCACTCCGCCGACGACCGGCACCGCCGCACCACCACTCGATGCCGCGGCCGTCGTGCCCTCTGCGGTGCCTCCGGCGGCAGCCCCTTCCGTAGCGGGCGCGCTTGCCGTGGGTGTCTCTGCCGGTGTGGGTGCCGGCGAGGACTCTGGCGCGGACGGTGTGCCCTTCGCGTCGCCACCACCGTCGAGCACCTGCTTCGCGTCTGCGGCTTTCGGCTTGGACGGAATCGGAATAGGGCGGTTGAGCGCCGACTTCGCTTCCTGCTCCATCGACGCGGCCTGATACATGTCGAAACCCACGAACGCCAGGAACTTGTAGACCATGTAGGGCGCGAAACTGGCGATGAACAGCAGAACGATTCCGGCGATGGGCTCCGACAGGACGGCGAGGTCCAGGGTGATCGGGGTCGCCACCTGGGTGAGTGCTACGAGGAATATGACGGTCACCACGAGTTTTGACGCGATCAGGGCGACCACGAAGGTCGCCCATTTTCCGAACCATCCGCGCGATGCTTCCCAGGTGAGGCCGGCGAGGGCGATGGGGCCGAGCACGATCGCGACCAGCAGCAGGGCTTTGCGGATCAGGAGCGAGAACCAGAGGATGAAGATCGCGGCGATCATGAGGCCGGCGAGGAAGATCATCAGCAGCGCCCCGGCCCCGCTGGTCGCCCCGACGACGGTGAGGCCGGCGATGAGGAGAGCGAGCCGCCCGCCCATGCTCTCGATGGTTTCCCCGGCGGCCTGCATGATCCCGACCGACAGCACATCCGTGACCTGCAAGAGCAGGGCGGTGAGGGTGATGAGCACGAACGACCCGAGCACGCTCTTCGCGACGCCGATGCCGGCGCGGGTGAGCGCGGAGGGGTCGCGGCGGGCGAGCCCTGCGATGAGCTGGAAGCAGAACAGCAGCAGGGTCACGACGACGGCGATGCCGAAGAGGATGTTGTAGACCCGGATGTACCCGTCGGAGGTGATGTCCACGGCGGTCGTGGTGGAGAACACCTCCCACATGCCCTGGAACAGTGTGGAGACGGCCAGCCCCATCGCGTCGGCGACCCAGCGGAAGAAGAGCCCGGCGGGGCCGTCGCCGACGGCGGTGCAGACGGTGGAGATGATCGGGGCGTCGCAGATGCTCACCGTGACTCACCAGCCCTGGCTAGTTGACGGCCTGGCCGACAGTCCAGAAAAAGTTCACGAGCGTGACTGCCGCACCGCACAGGATCGCGGCCCCGCAGGAGACGAGCACGCCCGTCTTTCCCCGAGATGCCAAGTGGGGATTGCTGCTGTTCGCACCAAAACCCCAGATGATCGCCGAGACAATCAATGCCAGCACGGCAAGGATCAATCCTGCCGTCATGACTGCGCCGACGATCTCGCGGAGCTGCGCGATGCCGGGGAGCCCGTCGCTGTTCGGGTCAATATCAATCACGGGTGGTCCTCCTGTCGATGCGGGGACGCGACTCGTCCACCAGCAGGCAGGTGCGCCCCAGCGATCCGGCGAAACGCGGCGAGGTCAGGGTGGGATCAGAGGGTGTCGCCGACGGTGATGAGGAAGTTCGTCCACGCGACGGCGGCCCCGGCGAGGGCGGCCGCGCCGAGCGCGACGAACACCCCGACGCGGGCCTTCTGCGCGGTGTACGAGTTCCCGGTCGAGGAGGAGATCGCCCACGCGATCGCGGAGATCAGGAGCGTCAGCACTGAGGCGATGAGCACGATCGTGAACATCGCCCCGATCGCCTCGGTCAGCCCGTCCGCGCCGCTGACTGCGCCGAAGTCGGGAAACACGTTCACGAGCCGGCCCCGATCTGGCAGCCGCCCTGCCGGGGCGCGCTGCTGTCGGTGGCGACGGCTCCGTGCTGCGCGAGCCAGTCAACCGCGTCCACGGGCGGCTGTCCTTGCCCGCCCGGCCGGATCTCGATATGCAGATGCGCGCCGGTGGAGCGGCCCGAGGAGCCGACATCGCCGATGTGCTGCCCCGCAGTCACGGTCTCCCCGGCGGTGACGTAGATGCCGTCCTGCCACATATGCGCGTAATAGGACGCAACCCGCTCACCCTGCACCGTGTGCTCCACGATGATGAGGCCGCCCCACCCGGCGGAGAACTCCGCGACCGTCACGCGCCCGTCGGCGATCGCCGAGATGGGTGTGCCGTCGGCTGCGGCGAGGTCGCTGCCGGAATGGAACTCGCGCTCCCCGGTGAAGGGGTCGCTGCGCCACCCGAAGGAATCCGTGCTCGTGTAGGTGCCCTCGGGCAGCGGGAACACGATGCGCGAAGTCTCCGGCACCGGACCCGGCCCACTGGTGTTGCCGCCACCGTTGGCGGGAGTGGTGAGGGCGGTGAGAATCGCGTCGGCGACGGGCAGCCAGTTCCGGTACCGATCTGGGAAGGCGCTCACCTCCACGGCCTGCGCTGCGGCTCCCGGGTCCATCTGCTGCCAGCCGGGAATATCGAGCAAACCGCGCGGGGTCGGGAAGTTGGGTCCGTCGGGGCCGCCGTAGAAAGCTCGGGACTGGTACACGGGGTCCATGAGCTCGGCGACCGTGCCCCAGCCGGCCTGGGGGCGCATCTGGAAGATGCCCAGTGAGTCGTGATCCGAGGCGTCGCCATCGTTCGGGAACGACCCCGACTCGGGGTAGGCGCCGGTGTTGGCGAGCATCCGTAACCGCGATTCCGTGAGCCCGGCCGTGAGGGCGACCCGCACGCCGGGCTGTCCGATGCCGGGGATGCCCGCCCCGGTCGTGATCACGGTGGCCGCATGGGTGAGCTGCTGCTTGTCCAGGGTGACGGGGGTGCCGTCGGCGGTGGTGGCGGTGAGGGAATCCGGGATCGGCCCGACTGTGAGCGATCCCGTGATGCACAGCACCGGGCCGAGGAGCGCGCCGACGCTCACGATCGCGACCGACGGGCCCAGGCACAGGAGCACCAGGCCGAGGATCAGCAGCTTCTTCACCATCAGCGCGCCTGGGGTTAGCGGAGCGGCTGGTCGACGGCGGAGAGCCGGAGCAGTCGGCACCCGTCCTGCTCGGTGCAGGCGGCGAAGATCGTGAACGCGACCGGGCGCGCATCCGAGGTCTCTCGCCCATCCCACATGCCGGTGCGGTGGCGGGTGCCGGTGATCGTGTAGGCGATCGCGCCGGGCGGGAGCTGCCCGGCACCGGCCTGCGCCTTCGCCGCCGTCCAATCCTGGGGGACGACGATGCTGTCGATCTCGATCCACTGCCGGGTCTGGTACTGCCGCAGTTCACCCCAGGCCCGCGCCTCCGGGAAATAGCCGCGCACATCCGCCGCCAGACCCGGCGCCTCTGCCCGGTCCGCGACATCGACAAGGCGCTGCATGTAGTCGGCAGGCCCGTACTCGAGGCCGGTATCCCACCCGAACAGCCGCTCCGCCACCGACCGCGCAAACGCCTCTCCATCCGGGGTCTCGGGTACCGGGCGGGGCGGGAAGTTCGGCTGCCGTGTCCCCTCGGCGGGGCTTGTCGGCGAGGTCGGGGTGTGCGGGGTGTCCGGGGTGGCGGGGCCGCGGAGGAGGCCGTAGACGCCGACGCCGATCAGCAGCAGGAGCACGGTCGCGCCGGCTGCGGCGGCGATGAAGAGCCTGCGGGGCGGGCGGTCAGCGTTCGGGTCCATGCGGAACCTCCTGGAAGTCGATGCTCAGGAGGTGCACACCCCGCGCCCTGGGTCAGCCCGCCCGTACCTCGGCCCGTCGCGGCTCAGCATCCACCGTGCCGGCAGTGTCGGTGCGGAGGTCGCGGATGATCGTGAGGAAGGCGACGGTCTCGGCGAGCACCCGCTCGACCCGCTCCCACTCCGGCGCGGTGAGCGTGCGGGCGATCTCGGCGGCGTCGTACCGGGTCGTCCACCCGTCCAGGTCCGCCCACAACGCGAGGAACGCGCGCGGCGGCAGCATCACCAGCGCCAGCCGAGGCCGCGCCTCGGCCTTCCCCTTCTTCTTCCCGGCGCGCTTCGCCGCGGTGATCCGGGCCACTGCGTCGGCGGCGAGCTCCGCAAGCTCCGCCGTGCGCGCCTCCTGACCTGCGGCCCGCACCTCGGCGGCAGAGGTCGCGGCCTGCGCCCGCACGATCTCCGGCGTGCCGGGGTTGGTGGCGAGGCGGTCGAGTTCATCGAGTGAGAGGGCGGCGTTCATGCGCAGGTGTGAGCCATGCACTTTCCCGCCGGCCTCGATCCGCGCCAGCTCCTCGGCGGCCTGGGCGCGGATGTGCTCGGGGCGGGTGTCGTCGTTCGCGAGGTCTTTCAAGCGGCTGATCTGTTCGAGCATCGTCTGCGAGCCGCGCCCGGTCACCATGCGGGCGGCCTGCACCCTGGCTTCCCCGGCGGAGCGCGGTGCCGTCGATTCGACGGCACCGGAGACTTCCGCAGCATCCCCGGCTTCCCGGGTGTTGCTGCCGAAGCGTGATGCCTCCTGCCGGCGCGCCGCATCCTCGGCCATCACGGCTTTCAGCTCCCGGTACAGCGACTCCGCCTCGATCAGCGACAAAGGTTTGTGCATCGCGCTGTCGTCCTGCTCGGCGAGGAGCTGGCTGAGCCGGTCCGTGAGGCCCGACCTGATCCACACGTTCGTCGTGCGATGCCCGAGCCGGCGCAGCGCGTGGTAGCGGCGCCACCCGCACACGAGCACCCCGTCCGGGGTGAGCGTGATCGGCTGCAACAGGCCGACGCGGCTGATCGACTCCATGAGGGCGTCGATGTCGCCGAGATCGGTGCGGTGCCGGGTGCCGACGACGATGGAGTCGAGGGCGCGTTCCAGCTCGATATGCCCCGGGCTACTCGCAGCCACGGCACCCACCCCCTCCCGGAGCGGAGAGCACCACCTCCGACAGCACAGCCTCATCGGTGAGGAGCGATCGGAGAGGTTCTTCGTTCACGAGCCGGTGCAGCACCCCGCGCGCGACCCTCGTGTGCGCATGAATCGGGTCGGGGTTGCCGAGCACGACCCGGAGCATCGACAGCCACGACCCGGCGGGCAGATCGAGGAGGGCGCGGGCGTGGTAGTCGCGGCGCAGCGACTCGAACGCTGACGCACGCGACGGGCACTCGGCAAGCCGGGTCACGATGTACTCGATCCCGGAACGGGCGGCCTCTTCCGGCCAGCCGAGGAAGTGGAACAAGGCGACGCAATCCTCGATCGCCGGTGCTACCCGCCGGGCCGCCTCATCCGCCTCGGCCTCGGTGTTCTCGGCGAAGGGGTCGGGGGCGCGGAAGCTGGGGTGGTAGTCGGTGAGCGGGTTCTCCCGGTCTGAGAAGCGTTCAGCGTCGTGGTGCGCGGAGAACTTCGGACGGCGCGCCTGGTGTACCGAACAGAGCAGCCCGTTCGCGCGTTCCTCGGCGATGCAGGTCACCTGCACGGCGCGGGTGACGACCGCCCAGGGGTCGTCGGCGCGGCGCACCGCCCCGGTCCGCATCGCATCGAACGCGGCAGCGGCGGCCTCCCACGGGTCGAGGCCGTGCCGGCGAGCGAGCGCGGCGTAGCGGTCGGCGGCGTGCCGCATGAGCTCCGCAACTTCGGGGTCGTGCTGCCACGCCCACGGGCCTTGCCCGTGCAGGCGGATCAGCAGGGCGCGGAGTCCTTCGGGATGCTCGAACCCCCGCGCCCCGCCCGGAGTTCTGGGCGCGGTCGCGGGGGTTCTCTTCGTGCGTTTGCTGGTCATGATGATGGCACCTCCTACCGGAGTGGTGCGCCAGAGCTGCATGGGGCCGGGAAGGTCCTGCGCGAGCAAGTCGATGCGTGCGGACATGGCGGCTCACCTCAGCCCCATCCCTGCACGCTCGACCTCGCGGCGTGCGGGGGTTCTCCGGCGCCCGCCGATCGACAGATCGGGCAGCCGCTTCGCGCGCTCGCTCCGCTCAGGACGTTCTGCGCGGGCGGCGCGGTGCTCGTGCGCGGATTCGCGGGCGCGACGCAGCAGCTCGGCTCTGAGGTCGACGCCCCACCCGGTCGCTCGTGCGCCGCCGGCGACGATGAGCTCGGTCGGGCGCACCCACCGCACCTGCGTGCGCCGCCACCCCTCCGCCTCCGGGGTCTCCGCCTCGGGGGTTTCGGTGACCACCGTGGCGGCTTGCTGGGTGAGGGAGGGGTCGTGGTGCGTGGCGAGCATCGACCGCTCCGCTGAGGCCTTGTCGGCCGGTCGTGCGCGTTCGGCGGCCATCGCCGCCGCCAGTGCCGGGTGCAGCCGCGAGTGCGCGGCCTCCGGCGGCCCCGCTTCCGGGGCCTGGTCGTCGGGATTCATGAGGGTTCCTCCTCCTCGTCAAGATCGGATGCAGGGTCAAGCTCGGATGCGGGATCGTCTTCGGCTGGCTCAGCTGTCTGTCCGGCGAGCGCGTGCGGATCGTCTGAGGCGAACCAGCGGCCGACGGTCGAGGCGTGGACGCCGAGGTGCCGGGCGATCTTCTTGTTCGACCAACCCTCCGCGCGCAGCGCCTCCGCCACACCCCGACCACCCGGCACCGCTCGATGAGCCTCCGGGACGGTGGGGCGGGCTTCGATGATCGAGGGCAGCGGGAGCGTCGCCGAGGCCACTGCCGACGACACCGGCAACGTCGCTCCTTCCTCGGTTACCGTGGAGCTCTCCTCCGGGTGCGCCTGGGTGGCGTGGTGGCGGGTGAGGATGACGGTGAGGTGCGTGATCGAGAGCAGCACCACCGGTGGCACCGCTGCGACCGATGCCGCGAGCACGCCGGGCACGTCGGCATCGGCGGCGACGAGTGCGTGAATGGAGTTCGCCGTGACCGAGAGGCCGGCCCCGCAGATCAGCAGCAGCCACGGATACCATGCCTGCCGGGTGCCTGCGAGCGCGACGACTGCGACCGTTGCGACGACGATGATCCCGTCCACGATCAAGGGCCAGGCCCATGCCTGCCCGGCATCGATCCCGGAACGGCGCGCCAGGTCCGTGAGCGAGGTGAAGGAGAGCCAGAATGCGCCTGCTGCGATCAGTACCGTGCCCGCCACCGCCGTCACGACCGCGAGCCGGCCACCTCCTCGAACCGCCGTCGTGGTCATGCGAGTACCCGCCCTCGGCCGGCTGGCTCCCGCCGCGCCTGCGACTGCCGTGCATTGCTCTGCGCAGGGGCCGGCTGTGCGGGGCCGCGGTAGGCGGAGCGGATCGTCCGCTCGATCTCCCTGGGCGGCAGGCCGATGTCCTCGGCGACCGGGCCGAGCGCGTCGAACGCCTCCGAGAGCGTGGCCCCGTTTTCGGCGAGACGGCAGGACGCCCAGTAGAGGCCGACGTTCCGGTCCTCGCTCCGCCCGCTCAGCCATGCCGCGATATGCGCGGTGCGCTCTTCGAGACTCCCTCGGAACGGGCGCGACTGCCACGGTGCGCGCGGCGGGCGCGGGTCCAGGAACTCCCGCAACGCGGCAGCATCCACCGGCCGGGCAGGGTCAGGCGAGAGTTCGAGAAGCTGATACGCCGCGACCTCACCGCCAATCGAGGTGCGGGAGGGCGGGGCGACGGTGTAGCCGGCGGTGCCGCGGAAGTCGAGCTGCGCGGTGCCGGACGCCCACGACCGCTGCTCGGCCTCCGCCACTGGATAGTAGGCGTGTAGCCCGCCCGATGGGGTGACGACGTGCGCGACCCAGCCATCGAGGAGGCCGGCCTGGGTGGCGGCCTGCCAGGACTCGGGGCCGCGCGGCGGATCGCCCTTCACGTCGACATCGACGACCTCGAGCCCCGACGCGGGGCCGGTCGGGATGCCGATATTCGCATCCGGCCATTTCTGCCACCACGCCGCAACCTGCCCGGGGTCGGCGGTCGCATCGTGGAAGCCGTGCGCGACCAGAGGCCGCTTCTCGCCCGGTACGCAGGGGAACACCGGCACGCCCTGGCTCGCGTAGTGCTGGGCGGCCTCGGCGAGCGTCATGTCCGAGACCGGGGTGAGGAGCTGGCCGGCGCTCATGAGAGCCCTCGCGCTTCGACTGGCTTGCGTGCCGGTTCGGATGCCCGTGATGGGCGCGACCTCGCGGTGGAGGTGCGGCCGGTGCGTGTTGGCTGCTTTGACGCAGTACGAGCAGGAGGTTCGCGGACGAGGCCGGGAGGCTCGCCGGTGCCAAGCTGCACGGTGTCGAGCTGGTCGAGGATCGAGACGGCGATCTGCCGCACGCGCTCGGCGGTGTGCTTCACGACCGTCACCGGGTCCTTCCCGTCCACGGTCGCCGCCCATCCCGACACATACGGGATCGTGTAGGCGGCGGTATCCATGCCGTGCGCGGCACCGATCATCAGCGCCACCGACTCCGCCTCGACCTCCGCGATCCCGCGATGCCGGGTCGCGTCCTCGTCGTCGGGGTCATGCAGGCGGATATGGGCGAGCTCGTGCGCGAGGGTCTTCACCTGCGCGGCATCGTCCATGTTCCTCCGCACCGCAACCCACTTCTCATTGCAATGGGTGAGCCCGTTCGCGCCGCGGATCTCTCGCTCATGCGGCACCGGCCGGAACTCGTACCCCGCCGCCGTGATCTGCCCGATCAGGCCCTCTCGCAGCCCGGCCGGTGCCTCGCCTTCCAGGAGCTTCGGGCTCGGCGGGAGCGGCACCTCCGCCCCCTCGGTCTGGGAGATGTCAAACACTCGGGCCGGCGTGACGCCGATCATCCGCTCCCGCACCGACTCGCCCGGCCTCGGCCGCTCGCGCGGCTTGAGCCTTCGCCACGAATCCGGGTTGCCCGGCGTCGCCGACGCGAACCGCGCTTTGAACGGCGCGAGGATGCCATACGGTTTCTGTCCGTTGACCACTTCACGCCCGAGTGACTGCCACTGCTTCATCCCAGCCACATACGTCGGGTACGGATCAGGCACCAGGCCGGCGGCGAACGCGGCCTCGTGCTGCGCGAAGATCAGCAGCACATTGTTCACGCTGCGCTTGCGGAACTGCGCCACGAACGTGAGCGCCCGCTTCCAGTCCTCGCCCGTGACCAACGCCTCAACCGACGCTGTCAGCGTCTCCTGCAGCTCCCCGACCTGCGCCTCGCGTACAGCCCGAAGCTCCTCACTGCTCCTACGTCCTGCCATGATCCCGTACTCCTCTCGGCGGGACGCGCAACGGACAGGCGCGGCCCTGTCACCATGAGGTGCGCCGGGAGGATCAGGAAGACGAGACGGGCAACGGAAGAAAGCTGTGACCGTCGGGGATCGTGAAGAACCCGGCGAGTCTCTACCGGATTACACGATCAGCACACCCGTTGAGGACCAAAGGGTCGATGATCCAGATAACCGGAACCAGGTCGGCCAGATCGGGAACAACTCTCGCTACTCGGCGCTTCGTCGCATCTGGCGATAGCTGCCCGGGGTGAGGCCGACGTACTGGCGGAAGAGCTCGGTGCCATGTCCGCGGCTATGCCACCCCACCCGGTGCATTGCCGCCGTCACAGAAAGGTCGGTCTCTCGCAGGTACTTGGCCAGGAGTTCCGCACGAATCATCGTGAGGTACGCCAGCGGTGTCTTACCGTAGGCATCCACGAACACACTGCTGAGCCGAGACGATGAAAGATGCGCCTCGGCGGCGAGCTCGCCCAGCGTCCAACGCTGTTCGGGTTTGTTGCGCAACAACTCCGCGGCCTTGCGCACCTCGACTCGTAACGGCGCGAACCTGCGATCCCGTGGCAACGTAGCTCGAGTGTGCGCCCGCTGCGTCTCCGAGAGCCGTACCGGCGAAACCTTGATGAGCGGGCAAACCACATGCGCGATTGAGAACCAGAGTGCCTGCATCCGGAAGAAGTGCCGGGCGAAACCCCCGTCGATGCTCAACTCGACCAGTTCATCCAGCCAGGGCATTAGCGTTCCTGCGCGAGCTTCACCCAAGCTTAGAACCTGCGCCGGCTCGGTATAGATGTTGTCTGCGAAACTCTGCGCATCGAGGCGATCCCGAATGAAGCCGGAGTATTGCCAACGCACCTGATCAAGCACGTAGTCGGTGTCGAGGTAGACAGTCGAGACGGTGACGTGCTTCTCGGGCTGAGAACCGCATAGGACGTTCGCACCGAGGAGGATCACATCACCGACCTTGACTGGCTGCTGTCCGAACTCGCTGAACACGGTCGCCGATCCATCGCGCACAACGATCACCGTGACACAGTCGTACCTGACCGGGTCAACTGACCGGTGAATCGTTCGGGTACGGGCCAGCAAAGGCGCATACGGTGTTATCTCCCCCGCGGGGACTAATCCGTTCACTCTGACCGTGCCATAGCGTCTTCAAGACCAACTCGTGATGACTGTCGCCAGCGCCGACGATGCCGCTGACGCAGGTCAGATCCGGTAGCCGGTCACGGTTCTCATCACGATCATCCGGCCATCTCGTCTTGAGACCGCACTTGATCCGGCAGTCGGAGTCGTTTGAGGAGCAGGGCGTTGACTGCGACGATGACGCTGGAGCCGGACATGCTGATCGCCGCGATTTCCGGGGTGAGCATGATCCCGAACCTCGGGTAGAACACACCGGCGGCGATGGGCAGCGCGATGGCGTTGTAGCCGATGGCCCAGCCGAGGTTCTGCCGCATCTTGCGCAGGGTGCCCTTGCCGATCCGCAGCGCGACGGGCACGTCGAGTGGGTCGGAGCGCATGAGAACGACGTCGGCGGTTTCGATCGCGACGTCGGTGCCGGCGCCGATCGCGATGCCGAGGTCGGCCTGGGCGAGAGCGGGGGCGTCGTTGACGCCATCGCCGACCATCGCGACCTTCTTCCCAGCTGTCTGCAGTTCGGCGATCTTGGCGGATTTGTCTTCGGGCAGCACGTCGGCGATCACGGTGTCGATGCCCAGCAGCGAGGCGATGCGTTGCGCGGTGGGCTGGTTGTCGCCGGTCAGCATGACGGCCTCGATACCGGCTTCGTGGAGGGCGTCGATCGCGGCTTTCGCGGTCTCGCGGGGTGCGTCGGCCAGTGCGATCACTCCGCCGATGTCGCCGTCGATGGCGAACATGATCGCGGTGCGCCCGCTTGCCGCGAGGGTTTCCCGTGCGGCGTCGATCTGGCTGGTGTCGATTCGCTCCTGGGCCATCAGCCGGGTGTTGCCGAGCACGACCCGATGTCCGTCGACGGTCGCGACCGCGCCCTGCCCGGTGATGTTGCGGAACGCGGTCGTAACGCGGCGTGGGATGTCGCGGGCGTCGGCGTAGGCGACGATTGCCTTCGCCAGCGGGTGCTCCGATTCTCGCTCGGCGGCCACGACGAACGACAGCAGGTCCAGGTCGTCGGTGCCGACCGCGAGATAGTCGGTGACTTCGGGCTCGCCCTTGGTGAGCGTGCCGGTCTTGTCGAACACCACGGTGTCGATCCGGGCGGCGGTCTCGATGCCGGTGGCGTTCTTGAACAGCACCCCGCGTTTCGCGCCCAATCCGGTGCCGACCATGATCGCGGTCGGAGTGGCGAGGCCGAGTGCGTCGGGGCAGGTGATGACGACCACGGTGATCGCGAACAGGATCGCCATCGGTACCTCCGCTCCGGCGAGGAACCAAACCAGGAATGTGAGAGTGCCGCCGATCAGGGCGACCAGGACCAGCCAGAACGCGGCCCGGTCCGCGAGCCGCTGACCGGGAGCCTTGGAGTTCTGCGCCTCCTGCACCAGTTTCACGATCTGCGCCAGCGCAGTATCGGCACCGACCTTCGTCGCCCTCACGCGAAGCGTGCCGACCGTGTTCACCGTCGCACCGATCACCGCCGAGCCGGGCGTCTTCTCGATCGGCATCGACTCGCCGGTGACCATCGACTCATCGACCTCCGACGTGCCGTCCACGACCTCCCCATCGGTCGGGACCTTCGCGCCTGGCCGCACGAGCAGCAGATCACCGGGAACGACCTCGGCGGTGGGGATTTCGACCTCGTTGCCGTCGCGGATCACGACCGCGCGGGCCGGGGCGAGTTCCAGCAGTCGGCGGATGGCGTCGTTCGCGCCGCCGCGGGCGCGCATCTCGACCCAGTGGCCGAGAAGTACGAAGGTGGCGAGCACGCTGGCGGCTTCGTAGAACACCTCGCCGCCGCCGGTCAGGGTGATGGCGAGGCTGTAGAGCCAGCCCGCGCCGACACCGACCGCGACCAGCACCATCATGTCCAGCGTCTTCGCGCGCAGCGCCCGGTAGGCGCCGTCGAAGAAGATCCAGGCCGCGTAGAAGATGACCGGCAGCGACAGGATCAGGGAGAACACGTCGTCGCGGAGCCCGAACGGTGCCGGGACGGTGAAGCCGATGACCTCCCGGCCGATCGGAGACCACAAGGTGATCGGGATGGACAGGATCAGCGCGACCAGGAAACGGTTGCGCATGTCTCGGATCATCGCGTCCATCGACATGCCGCCGTGGTGGCCGCCGTGCCCCATCACATCCTGCGCGGTCGCCGGTGCCGAGTCGCCATGCGCGTGAGCCGGCTCCGGCGAGGCCAGCGCCATGTCGTGGCCGGCATGGGCGGAGTGATCGTGCCCCGTGTCGCCGGTTGCTCCGTGGTGGTGATGTTGCGGCGCGCTGCCGTGGGGGGAGGGAGGGGCCGTCGAGCGCGAGGCGTGCGGCTCGTCACTGGGGTGGCAGACGTGCTGCGGCACGGACTGTCCGGCACAGTGGAATCCGCACTCGGTGATCCAGGCGCGGAGCTGCTGGACAGATGTCAGCTCGGGGTCGTAGGTGACATTCGCGGTCTGCGCGACCGGGTTCATCTCGACGGCGGCCACTCCGGGCTGTCGCCCCAGGGTCTTCTCGGCGAGCTGTGAGGAGGAGGCCCAATGCAGACCTGCCACCTGTAGGACGACGGTGTTCATCTTCTTGTTCATGGCGTTTCCTATGACTGGTGTTCAGCCCAGCCCTACAGGGCGGGCAGGATGGTGGTGGCCTGGTCGCCGTCGAGGGCGACGATGCCGCGGTCGTCCACGAGATAGACGACACCTGACGGGGCAAGACCGAGAGCTGCGACGGTGCCTTCCGCGGTTCCGATCGGCGTCCACGCCGCCTGGCCGCTGCGTCGCCAGAGCTGCCCATCGGTATCGACACCGACTAGCTGGTCGCCGGCCGCTTCGAGCAGGTACAGCGTGGGTGCATCAGCGACCAGTCCGAAGGCAGCAGCGTTGTCCTGGCTGGCGAACAGCCCGCTTGGGGTGGCCGCATAGACCGTGCTGTCTGCGGTGACCGCAAGATCAGCGGCGGTTATCTCGCTGCCAGCCGTCCAGGTGTTTCCGGCGTCGCCGCTGATCTGTAGCGCGGGACTGCTCGACCCGATCCCATACACCTGCCCATCGGGGCCGGCGGTCAGGACGTGGAAGTCCTCCTCGCTCGTGAACGCGACCGGCTCCCAGTTCTGCCCGGCGTCCTCGCTGCGGATGATGCCGAGATTCGGTGACCCCAATTCCGAAGGCGTGTTCATGCCGGGATGCCCGGAGGCGATCAGAGCGCCGTCCGTGAGGGTCAGGCCCATCACGTCGAAGTCGTAGCCACCCAACGGACCTTGGACGGAGCCTTCGGCATCAACTCGGTACAGGCCCATATGGGTGCCGACGAGGATCGTGGTACCGGCCTCGGGCACCACAGCATGAATGTGCCCGAACTCGACCGGAGTCTGCGCCGCTGGGGGCGGCGTGGAGGAGGCACCACAGCCAGCCAGCACTGTGACAGCAGCCACGGCGGCAGCGAGCGCGACGAGCGCGCGGCGAGGTGAGGAACGAAGGCGAGAAGTGAACATCAGAGTGGCCTTTCGGGAGAGCAGGACGATGACAGATTTGGCCGATGGGTAGGTGAAGGAAGCCGGCCGCGAAACGCGGAGAACCGGTGTCAAGAGCAGCGGCAGGACGGTGGGGAGCCCGCACCAACGGTGGTCGGGCTCCCACGCCCGCTCCTATCGAGGATGGCTAGAGGCTGTCCAGAATCTCTTGCATCGTGGTGACCTCGGCCTTCTGGCCGTCGATGACCTGCTGCGCCAGTTCCAGCACATCCGGGTTCTGCCCGTTGGACAGCTCCATCTCGGCCATCATGATCGCGCCGTTGTGGTGCTCGATCATGCCTTGCAGGAACAGCCGGGTCGCCTCGACGCCCGTGGCCGATTCCAGCGCGGTCATGCTGTCGTCGGACATCATGCCGCCGCCATGATCCATTCCCTCCATGCCGCCCATCGACGAGTCATCGGCGGAGATGCCCCAGTCCTCGAGCCAGTCCTGCATGGTCTCGATCTCGGGGCCCTGGGCATCCTTGATCTGCTGGGCGAGCTCGATCACTCGCTCGTCGATGCCGTCCTTGGCGAGCAGCATGTCGGCCATCTCGATGGCCTGTTGGTGGTGCGGGATCATCATCGTCACGAACGTCTGGTCGGCGGCATTGAACTCCGCGTCGGACTCGGCGGGAGTCGACGACGAGCTGGATCCGTGATCCATGCCGGCCATCCCGCCCGACGTTCCGCTCGGGGAGCAGCCGGTCAGCAGGAGGGCGGTGGACAGCGCGGCTGAAGCCAGCGCCAGTGTGCGAATACGCATCAGTGTGCGTCCTTTCGGTTCAGTCAACATTGGGAGATTCGCGCCCCAGGCAGAGCGCAGCCACGCTCCGGCAATCGTGGCCGGAGCGAGCGCAAATCAGGTGCGACTGATTGAGAGGATGATGAGAGACGGCGGACGGGGGCGCGGCAAAACGCCGCCCGCAAGCGGCAAAGAGCGGATCGCGAGGACGAGAGAGTGCCAGGAATATCCCAGCATGAGCGGTATGAGCAGCAGTATGAAGCCCGCCAGCAGCGCGAGCACGCACCCCACCATCAACATGACGTGGCTGGGGGCCGGATCCTCGCACGAGCCAGGACAGTGGGCGTCTCCAGCCGGTGCCAGCGGCGCGGCAGTAGCACCCGTAGCATGCCTGTCCGAATCGGCAGCCGGCAGCTCGCCGCCGATCATGCCAGCACCGATGGCCTCGTGGTCACTCGCCATGAGCGCGGCCGGGGATCTCGTGTCGTGGCCGCCGTGCCCGGAAGAGAAGTTCAGCACATGCATGCCGAGCAGCCCCACCAGCACCAAGGCGAGCAGGCCGAAGATAAGCAGACGGCGGCGTGGCGCGTCGCCGCGCGGCACTCCACGTCCGGTCTGCATCGTTGTCTCCTCTTCTCCATCCCCGTGCCGCGCTGGATCCGCAGATCAGGCATGTCCTGCGTTCTACGCTAAAGCATTTCCGGCGTTCCTCGCTGAGAACCACGGCCGGGTCGAACCGTGCGACAGCCGGCGGATCGGTTGATTCGCAGCCGTCGCCGCCGGCCGCGTCGTACACACCTGCACCCTATCCATCGTCTTCATGCTGCTGCTCGGCCTCGCCGTCGCCGTCGTGATCCAGATTATCGGCGCCCTGCTCGTGCTTTCCCTCCTCGTCACCCCGGCGGCGGCGCTGCGCGTGTCAGCCTCCCCGGTCGTCGTACCCCTGCTCAGCATCGTATTCGCGGTAACCGCGAGCGTGGGCGGCATCCTCCTGGCCCTGGGCAGTGCCTTCCCGATCAGCCCGTACTTCACCACGATCTCATTCCTCATCTACCTCGCCTGCCGTCTCTCTGCGCGCGCATGCCGCTCGAGGGCGGTGTCCGCCGCCGCGTAGGAACCGCGCGGAGAGGGGCGGCCGAGTCGCCGCGACGAGGTGACGGGGTGAGTCTGGCGGCGGCTCAGGAGTACATGGTATGGTAACGAAACCATAACGAAAGGGGGCTGGTGTGCGAGATTTGCTGAACCGTGCAGCCACGCGTTCCCTTTTCCAGAGCGCCGGAACGGTGTTCGCGATCGTGCTGATGCTCGTCTTTGGCCTGGTCGCGATGCACTCCCTGTCTGGTAGCACGACCGCGCACGACGCGCCCGTGCCTGCGAGCACGGTAACCGCCGACGATACCGCGCACGCGGTAGAGGCGGGTGCCCTCGCCGGCCCGGTGAGCGGGGCAGCGGTCGACTGCGACGCGAGCTGCGCGCACGGCACGGCCCCCGGTCACGGGCACCTAGGCATGCTCATGCTGTGCATGCTGGCCCTGTTGACCGGGCTACTCTTCCTGCTCCGGCCCGCCTTATTCCGCCTCTCCCGCGCCGCCGCGCAGTCCGCCGGCTGGCTGACCCGCGCACGGCCCGCACCGCCGGTGGCCCGTCCGCCGTCGCTATTCGCGCTGTCGATCAGCCGCACCTGAAACCAGGCCCCCGGCACGAGCTTGCACACGTACCCCGGCAGTCAGCCGCGGCGAGCGATGCGGCAGATCGACTGACGCCCGAACTCGTCCTGGCGGTCAAGCTGCCCGACGCCGACCCTGACCGAGGACCTGCACGCTGAGCGTGCTTCGCTCGTGTCGCGACAGTACGGCGTCCAAGGCCATCCGGCCGGCATGGGCAACTCGATCACAGGCCCACCCCGCCGGTGCGCGTGCATGTCGCTCGTGTCCTCCGAGCAACTGCGGTGCTGCGTGCCGCAGCCTCGGACCTTTCGTATCCCCTGGCCACCGACCCATGGAACAGTTATGCATTCACGTCGAAACCCGTTCAAGAACCCAGCCGTCTTCATCCCCAGCACCCTCGTCCTGAGCATCCCGGTCGCGATCGGCAACTACTACGTCATCGGGGGGATCTTCGCATGAACACCCAGCAGGTCTATCTCACCCCCATGCCGTCATTCGACTTCCTCTCGGGCGGCACTGGCGGCGGCGCGCGCCACCGACGGGCACGGCGCAGCTTCATCGCCACCGCGACTGCGGCGCTCAGCGTGGCCGGCCTGATGAGCCCCGTTGTCTTCCCCACCCCGTTCGCCCCGGTGCCGGGGGCCGCGGCCGCAGAGCTCCCCGCGCAGCAGCTCGTGAGCGGCCCTGCCGCATTCGAGGCCGCGGGCCTGGACGCGATCGGCGCGGTCGAAGTGCAGGCCGCCCCCGTCGCGCCGCAGCGCGTGAACGCCGAGCAGGGCCTCGTCGATCCCTCACGGCTGACCGATACGAAACTGCGCTACCCCTTCGACCAGACCATGCCCCTCACCGACGGCTTCGGCTACCGCACCGTCCCTGTGGAGCAGTTCCACGATGCCCAGGACATCGCCGCCGCCAACGGCACGCCGATTCGTATCATCGGTGACGGGGTGGTCGTGGAAGCGGGCTGGGCGAACGACGGCTGCGGCTTCTCGCTCAAGGTGCAGCACCTCGTGGACGGGCAAGACCTCACCAGCAGGTACTGCCATATGGAAGGCGAGTCTCACGCCTACCAGGTCGGCGACCGGGTGCGCAGTGGCGACGAGGCGGGACGGGTGGGCAACACCGGCCTGTCCTTCGGCGCGCACCTGCACCTCGCACTGCGCCTGAACGGTGAGCCCATCGACCCGCTTCCCTTCATCGAAGCGAACGCGCAATGACCCCCGCCCCGTACCCCCGCACCTCGTCGACCCCGGAAAGGCCTCGGATGACCGTCTCCCTGAATCGCCGCCAGTTCCTCGCCGCCAGCACGTTGACCCTCGCCGCCGTGGGCCTGGCCGCCTGCACTCCCCGGCAGGGCTCCGCGTTCCTCTCGCCCACGGCGGACGCGGTCGATGCGGCCGAGGCGGGCCGCCTGACCACCGGGGCGACGATCGAACGCGCGCTCACCGCAGAGCCCGTCACGCTGGATCTCGCCGGGCAGACCGTCAAGACCTGGGGGTACCGGGGCGCCTCAGCCGCGGAGCCGATCCGCGGCAATGTCGGCGACCTGCTCCGCGTGACGCTCACCAACGACCTGCCCGATGCGACCACCGTGCACTGGCACGGCCTCGCTCTGCGCAACGATATGGACGGGGTGCCGGGGCTGACGCAGTCCGCGATCGACGCCGGCGACACGTTCACCTATGAGTTCGCGCTGCCGCACGCGGGCACCTACTGGTTCCACCCGCATGTGGGCACGCAGCTCGACCGGGGCTTGTACGCGCCGCTCATCATCGACGACCCCCGTGAGCGGGCCGACTACGACCGGGAATGGGTGATCGTGCTCGACGACTGGCTCGACGGCGTCACGGCCACCCCCGACGACGTGTTCGCGGAGCTCAGCCGCGGCATGGGCGGTATGGGCGGGATGGACCACGGCGGCATGCCGATGCGGATGGGCAACACCCTCATGGGTGCCACCTCCGACCTCCTCGGCGGCGACGCGGGAGACGTCTACTATCCGCTCTACCTCATCAACGGGCGCCCCCGGCTCGATCCCGAGACCTTCACCGCGAAACCGGGGGAGCGGATCCGGCTCAGGATCATCAACGCCGGCGGTGACACCGCGTTCCGGTTCGGCGTCACCGGGCACCTCCTCACGATCACCCACACGGACGGCTACCCCGTGGCACCGCACGAGGCGGAGAGCGTCGTGATCGGGATGGGGGAACGCTACGACGCGATCATCACCGCCGGCGACGGCGTGTTCGCCGTCATCGCCGAGGCGCTCGGCAAAGTCGACCAGGCCGTCGCGATCCTCTCCACCGGGGCCGGTTCCCCGCCCCCGGCAGGCACCGCTCTCCCGCAGACCCGCACCCCCACGATCGCCGCCGATCTGACGGCAGCGGATGACGTGGCGCTGGCCTCCAAGCGCGCGGATCGCACGATTGCCCTCGAGCTCACGGGCAGTATGGAGGAGTACGACTGGGCGATCAACGGCTCCCGCATGAACATGGACGACCCCCTCCGCGACGCCCTCGCGATCAGCGAGGGGGAGCGGGTCGCGCTCACCATCACGAACTCGACCACGATGTGGCATCCCATGCATCTGCACGGCCACACCTACCAACACCCCGACGGCGGCCCCCGCAAGGACACCTCGATCGTGCTTCCCGGCCAGACGCTCCGCCTCGAGTTCGACGCGGACAACCCCGGCCAGTGGCTCACTCATTGCCACAACCTCTACCACGGCGAAGCCGGGATGATGGCGACCATCGCCTACCGGCAGTAGCCCCACTCGCAGCGAGAAATCACACCCCCTCATGAAGACTCACCCGCCTGCTGGCATACCGGGCCCCGATCCCGCATACCGTCGCCATCGCCGCTTCGTGCGACTGGGCCAACTGCTCATGGTGCTCGGAACGGCGATCCTCATCGTGCACTGGCTCGCCCACCTCGAAGCCTTCGGCCCCGCCCAGCCCGAGGGTTGGATCGATCTCGCAGCCGGCTACCCGATGGGCGCTTTGCTCCTCATCGCCGGCGGCATCCTCGCCGGCCGCACCGCCCCCTGACTCCATCCGGGCTATACCTGGGCGGTGCGGGATGAGTCAAAGCTTAATCTGGAGGCCGCGGGCGCACATAGTTCGAAACACTACGATTTGCTACAGACCCCGCAACGACGCTGACATTTCGTATCCGAGCGAAACTCATCGCCACCCGCCCTCATCAAGTCATCAACAGCGACAGAGCCATCGAGGCTTGAAGTGGAACGACACCGTTACCAAGCGCAGTGATTTGTTGGTTCGGGGTCAACTGGTGGATCAGGTCAACAACCCAGCCGCGTTCGAGACCCATTAGCCACTCTAGGAACATTGGCGCTGGTCTGGCGCCAGCCGAGTCACTCAGAAGCGCGGGTGCGGGCGCAGCTCGTCCGGCGATGTGTTCCCATCGTGCGATGGCCGCAGCGTATCTTCCCCAGCGGTGAAGATGCCGTTGATCAGGTTCCACAGGGTCTCCGATTCGGCTCTCCATTTCGGTGAGCCATCGGGTCCGTTCAAGGCGAGGTCGATCACTTGGTGCGAGAGCGCGATTGTTCCCCGTCTTACCCGTACTTGATCCAGGTTCTCCCCGCCTCGCGCTGCGTCGGAGGCGAGCGGGGTGCGGAGGAGTGGCACGGGCGAGGATGAAGACGCGGAACCGGGGATGCGGGGCGCCGATGAGGGAAGCGGGTAGGCCGATCCATCGTGCGTCATACCCGAGGTCGGCCAGGTCTCCGAGTACGGCGCCGAGCGCCCGGAGAGGTCGAGCTGGCTGGTTTCCCAGACCCCAGAGATCGGGTTCCAGGTGGCGAAGGGTTGCGGGGTCAGGGGTTGCACGTTCGTCTCCTTGAAGGGTTGCATCGTCGGGGGTTGCGCGGATCGCAGACGCTGAGAGCAGGCCGCGCACATTCTCGATCACCACCCATTCGGGGCGGAGCTGGTCGATGGCGTCGGCCATGTTCGCCCACAGCCCGGAGCGCGTTCCCGGTGCGAGGCCGGCCATCTTCCCGACGGTTGACACGTCCTGGCAGGGGAAGCCGCCGCAGAGGATGTCCACCGGCTCGACCGTGTGCCAGTCGATCATGGTGATGTCGCCGAGGTTGGGTGCGTCCGGCCAGTGATGGGAGAACACGCGGGCGACGGGTTCGTTGATTTCGGAGAACCAGACCGTGCGCGCCCCGAAGACGTGCTCGACGGCGAGGTCGAGGCCGCCGTAGCCAGAGAACAGCGACCCGACCGTGAGTGGTGAGGGGTCGAGTGTTTCGAGAGGTGTGGGCATCGGGGCTCCTGCCGGTCGGCGGTCCCGGCAACACCCCTCCACCGAGGTTTCAGCGCGCCGAGCTGATCACCTCACAGGTGCACGCTGCCATACCCGTGCCCTACTCACCCCGGCACCTCTCCCGCAGACCCGAGCCCCGCTCCCGCGCCCGGCCTCCTCGCCACCGCAGCCCTCACCGCCACCGCATCCTCAGCTACCTCTCCGCCTCCTTCCCGAGCCTCCACGCGTCTTGCAGATGAGGTTTCAGAGCCCGCGAGTACACGCAGAGCCAACCGCGCGCACCTCCTTCCGAACGCGACCGAGCGTTCAGGAAGGACGACCCCGATGAGTACGAGAACGACGTACCAACCGGCCCAGTTCGAGGCGTCGGGGTGGGATTCCGGCACCCCGGAGCGCAAGGCGAGGTTCGTGAACTCCCTGCTCCGGTTCATCGCGGCGGACTGCCCGCGCGAACGCTTCACCCGATCGCTCTACCAGGGGCTCTCGACCCACGGTTATTTCGGGTTCATCGCGCACTACGACCTCGACGGGTTCTACGACGCGCAACTGTCCACCCCGGCACGACGAGCGGGCTTCCTGAACGAGCTGCGCCGCGACTGCGAGCGTGATGCGCACCTCGACCGCCCAGACCTGTGGAGCGACGTGAAGCGAGTGCTCGCCGAGGGGCTGCAACCCCAAGCGTTGCAGACACCGGCCAGACGGTTGCCTGCACCTGTGCGGCGGCGACCCCCGGCGGGCAAGCGCGACGGGCTGACGCACTTCTGATCTACCGCCGGGGTTGCGCGACGTTGCGCAGCGCAACCCCTGACGCACCCCCTCCCCGGTTGCGCGGCTGCGACGAGGAACGAAAACGGGAATCGGGTTGCCGGTAGTGTTTCGCCTGCCTGGGCTCGTACTAGTGCTACGCGACCGCGACGCCGAAGAGCAGCCCGATGAGGTAGGTTGCGATCATTGTGGCCGAGCCCATAATCACGTTGCGCAGGATCGCCCTGCCGCGCGGCGCACCACCGAGAGCAGCGCTGATCCATCCCGTGAGGAACAGGCCGATCACGACAGCGACGGCCGCGACCCAGATCCGGTGTTCCCCGAGGGGGAGCAGGATCATCACAAGGGGGATCAGCGCGCCGACCGTGAACGCAACGAACGACGACAACGCGGCCGCCCAGGGGCTGGTGAACTCTTCGTGGTCGATACCGAGCTCGACTTCCGCATGGGCGGCAAGCGCATCATTCGCGGTGAGTTCGACGGCGACCTGATGGGCGAGCTCATCGGAGAGGCCGCGCTGCCGGTAGAGGCCAGCGAGCTCTTCGAGTTCTTCGTCGGGCATCGATTCGAGCTCCCACTTTTCCTTGGCGATTAGCGCCTGCTCGGTGTCGCGCTGCGTGCTGACCGAGACGTACTCTCCGCCCGCCATCGAGAACGCGCCCGCGACGATCGCGGCGATACCGGCAGTGGCGATCGCGAGCACGTTGTTTGGGGTGGCTGCGGCGACACCGATCACGACGCCCGCCGTCGACACGATGCCGTCGTTCGCGCCGAGCACCCCGGCGCGAAGCCAGTTCAGACGCTGGCCGATGTCCTGGAGGTGAGCTTCACCGGGATGCTGCGTGTCAGATGAGCGACGAGTCATGGATCAGTTCCTTTGTGGAGTGTGTGCTGCCTGAACGGGGGCGGTGGTCTCGTGTGGCCCGGCGCTCACGAGGCGTTCGGATCGTGGCCCAACCGCGCGAAGCGCACCGAGGATCGCAACGAGATCGACCAGCTCCTGCATCCACGCGCCCAGGAGCGCCGGTAAAAATCCGAACGCGGCGATGAGCATGAGGGCGACGCTAATGATGATGCCCAGCCAGATGCTCTGCAGCGCGATCCGCACGGTATCTTGGCCGATCCGCACCGCGCGCGGCAGCGAGGAGAGTGTGTCGTAGCGGTTGACGACGGCCGCTGATTCGCTCGCAGCGGTCGCGCCGCGAGCACCCATCGCGAATCCGATATCGGCGGCTGCGAGCACAGGTGCGTCATTCAGGCCATCGCCAACCATAATGAGCGGGCGGGGCCGCACCTCGCTCACGATGCGCACCTTGTCTGCGGGGCGGCACTCCGCGTGCACCTCGCTGATTCCGAGTGTTTCCGCGATCGGCCGAGCGGTGGCGGTTACGTCTCCGGTGACCATCAGGGTGCGCTCGATGCCGAGTGCCGTGAGCTCACGGAGGACGGCCTCTGCCTCCTCGCGGACCTGATCGCGCATGATGATCGCACCTGCGAAGCGGTCATCCACCGCAAGGTAGATCGCAAGCTCGCCTGGCGCAAGGTCAGCCACGGTAAGCATTGGCGCGTATTCGCGTACCCAGGAGGGCTTGCCGATCCGCGCGACCACAGTGTTCGGTGTCTCGGGCGTGCGGAGGGTTGCGGCGACACCGTTGGTGGCGAACTCCTCGGCCTCGGATGCTTCGAGGAGCGGAATCTGACGCCGCTTCGCCGCTCCGACGACGGAGCCGGCGAGCACGTGCGAGGAGTAGACCTCGGTTGAGGCTGCAAGGCCTAGCACTTCGTCTGCGTCGAACCCCGGCGCAGCCACGATGCGTTCGAGGGCGGGTTTCCCGGCGGTGATGGTGCCGGTCTTGTCGAATGCGGTCGAGCGGGCGCGGGAGAGCTGTTCGAGGGTGCCGCCGCCCTTCACGATCAGTCCGAAACGCGCAGCCCGGCTCATTCCGCCGAGGAACGCGACAGGGGCCGCGATCAGTAGCGGGCACGGGGTCGCGACCACCAGCACCTCGGCGAACCTGACCGGGTCACCGCTCACGGCCCATGCGACACCGGCGATGACCAGGGAGAGGATCGTGAACGGCACCGCGTAGCGATCCGCGAGCCGCACGACCTTCGCTTTGCTGCTCGCGGCCTGCTCGACGAGTCGCACAATCTGCTGGTACTCGCTCTCCGCCGCAGGCGCTGCGGCGCGCATCGTCACCGCGGCCTGCCCGTTCACTGCACCGCTCGATACCTTCTCCCCGGCCTGACGTTCGACCGGCAGGCTCTCGCCCGTGAGCGACGACTCATCGAACACGGCGTGCTCGGAGACGAGGATCGCGTCCACCGGCACCAGTGCGCCCGGGCGCACGAGCAGCAGGTCACCGACCGCGACCGCATCGACTGGCACCTCCTCGGTGGCGGTATCCGCCGTGTGCGCCGAGGTTTCGGTGTCGAGGATCTTCGTGGCCTGCTGCGGGGCCTTGCGCAGCAGCGCGGTGAGCTCTCTCTTGGAGCGGTGCTCGGCGTAGTCTTCGAGCGCCGCACCTCCGGTGAGCATCAGCACCACCACGAGTGCCGCCCACGGTTCCCCGACGAGCACGGCCGCAGTGATCGCGGTTACCGCGAGAATGTCGAGCCCCGCATGCTTCCGTAGGAGCTGCCGGATCATCCCGACTGCCTCCCACGCCGCGATCGCGAGCGCGTACCCGCCCACGATCCACCGTGCCACGCCGCTCGCGGGCGTCGCGAGGAGCAGGAGTCCAACCGTCGCGACCAGCAGGGTTGCGAACACGAGCGGATACGCCCTGACTGCGGCGAGAAATCGGCTCATGCTACTTATTTTCCCATGCGGGAGCTGCCCCCGCACCGCAGGCCAGCCTCACCTACATCAGTGACAGCTGGAATCTGGCCTGTTCACAGCAGCACGATACCTAGTGCGGCGGCGGCGAACACCACCGCCCATGCCGGCGCTTTCCACGAGGCCAGTGCCACGAAGGAGAGCACCGCCACGAGGAACGAAGCGGCACCCGTAACACCCTCGACGAACACGGGATCGTAAAGTGCTGCGGCGAGTAAACCCACGACCCCGGCATTCACGCCCATCAGAGCACGCCGCACCCCGACTATGCGGCGCAGTCGCTCCCAGAACGGCAGTACCCCCAGCACGAGCAGCGCGGATGGCAAGAAGATCGCGATCAGCGCGATCGACGCTCCTGCCATCCCGCCTGGGCCGCTCGTGGTGACCGCACCGAGGAACGCGGCGAACGTGAACAACGGCCCCGGTACCGCCTGAGCGGCGCCGTAGCCAGCAAGAAAGGTGCCGGACTCCACAAGCCGCGTCTGCACCATCTCGGCTTCCAGCAGCGGCAGGACGACATGACCGCCACCGAACACGAGCGACCCTGTGCGATAGAAGATATCGAATAGGCCCACCGTCGCATTCCCGGTGAGCATGGTGAGGATCGGCAGGCCTCCCAGTAACAGCCCAAACACGGCCAGGCTGATCCCTGCCACGGCAGGTCGTATCCGCACTGGAAAGGTGTCTTCGCTTTCTGCGGGGTCGTGCTGAGGGCGGCAGAAGAGCAGCCCCAAGATGCCCGCCATGAACAGGGCGCCGAGCATGGTCAGGGAGCCGGGAACGAGCACGACGGAAGCCATCACGGCGACGGCGATCGTCGCGCGGCGGGCGTCAGGCGTCAAAGACTTCGCCATGCCTAGCACCGCATGGGCGACGACCGCGACCGCAGCAGCCTTCAATCCGAGCACCCACCCGGCCTGAGACAGGTCGCCGAGCGCAGAGACCCCGACCGAGAACGCGAGCAGCAGCACGGCAGAGGGCAAGGTGAAACCCGCCCAGGCCGCTGCCATTCCAAGCACTCCGGCACGCTGCAGCCCGATAGCCATACCGACCTGGCTCGACGCCGGGCCGGGCAGGAACTGGCACAGCGCGACAAGGTCCGCATAGGCACGATCGCTAAGCCACTTGCGCCGTTCCACGAACTCGGTACGAAAGTACCCGAGGTGCGCCACGGGGCCACCGAACGATGTCAGCCCCAGGCGTAGAAAAACCAAGAACACACCGAGGGATGACCCTGAGGGCAATGGGGGCCGATGCTCGAGCGATGACATTTCCCTCCCAGCATGACGCATGGCTCGTGCACCATGGGCCACGACTTCACCACCGCTACCGAAAGTTCACTTTCTTTCCGTCAGACACTCAAAGTCTGTCGAATGCTCCAAATCCACAAAGCGTCGAATCTCTGGCATCGCCCTTATTACGCACACGAGGCAAGCGACGAAGACACTGGGACTGATGACATGTCTTCGGAGACGCTGACGGCGTCGGGTTCACCTTATTGGCATGACTGTCTCGATGCGGGTGATGAGCGCCGGCGACGGCTACAAGTACCTCCTGCGCTCGGTCGTCGCGGGCGACGGCGACCGGAGCCTGTCGACGCCGCTGACTCGCTACTATGCCGAAGCAGGGAACCCTCCCGGCCGCTGGCTCGGCTCCGGCCTCACTCAACTCGGTGAAGGCCGCATCACTCCCGGCGAGGAAGTATCCGAGCAGCAGCTCCAGCTCCTCATCGGGATGGGCTGCGACCCGGTGACAGGCGACCCGCTCGGCCGCGCCTACCCGGTGTACAAGACCCCGGCCGAGCGCATCGCCGAACGGGTCGAAGCCCTGGACCCGGACCTCGGTCCGGCGTCGCGTGCGGAAGTGATCGCGGAGATCGAGGCCGAAGAATACGCACGCGGCGCGAGGAAGGCCGTCGCCGGATACGACTACACGTTCTCACTGCCGAAGTCGGCGTCGGTGCTGTGGGCGGTCGCGGATGCCGGCACCCAGGCGCTCATCGCCGAAGCGCATCACGCGGCGATCGCCGAGGTGATCGACTTCATGGAACGAGAAGTCACCGCGACCCGCATCGGCATGACCGGCGCCGACGGTGGCGCGGTCGCGCAGGTCGATACTTTCGGGCTCGCTGCGACCGCCTACGACCACTACGACTCCCGCAGCAGTGATCCGCACCTTCACACGCATGTCGTCGTGTCAAACAAAGTGAAGACCACGCTCGACGGGCGGTGGCGATCACTCGACGGGCGGCCGATGCACGCCGCGACCGTCGCGCTCTCCGAACTGCACGAGGCGATCATCGCCGACCACCTCACCCGGCTGCTCGGCGTGGAATGGGAGGCGCGGGATCGCGGCCGCGACCGCAACCCCGCCTGGGCGATCAGGACGGTGCCGGAAGAGCTCGTGCTCGAGTTCTCCACCCGCGCCCGCCAGATCGACGCCGAGAAAGACCGCCTCATCGCCGAGTACGTCGAGAAGCACGGCCGGCAACCTTCGGCGGCGACGATCATCAAGCTCCGCGCCCAAGCCACCCTGACCACCCGGCCCGAGAAGCAAGTGCGATCCCTCGCCGATCTCACCACCGAATGGCGCAAGCGCGCCACGACGCGGCTGGGGCGGGAGGCATCGGAATGGGCGCGTGAGGCGATCCCGGCAGCACCCGTATGGGTGCTGCGTGCCGATGACCTTCCTTTAGACGAGATCGAGAAGATCGGCCGTGCCGTGATGGAGGCCGTGGGTGAGAAGCGGTCGACCTGGCACCGCTGGAACCTGACCGCCGAGGCCGCACGGCAGACCATGCAGTACCGCTTCGCGGCCGCACGGGATCGGGAGGCCGTCACCGGCATGGTCGTCGATGCCGCCGAGCGCGCCTCGCTGCGCCTCACGCCGCCGGAACTCGCGTCCACGCCGTCCAGGTTTCAGCGGCCGGATGGGTCGAGCACCTTCCGGCCCCGACACGGCATCCTGTATTCCTCCGAGACGCTGCTCGATGCGGAGAAGCGGCTCCTCGAACGCTCCCGCACCCTGACCGGCCCCGAGCTTCCGCTCGCCCTCATCGAGAAAGTCACGAGGCGCCCGGATCGGGAAGGGCGGATGCTCGGCCCCGACCAGGCCGACGCGCTCACCCGGATCGCGGTCTCCGGCCGTCAGCTTGATCTCCTCGTCGGCCCGGCCGGTACCGGGAAGACGACCGCGATGCTCGCGCTCCGCACCGCATGGGAACAGCAATACGGTGCCGGGTCTGTCGTCGGGCTGGCCCCGTCGGCAGTCGCTGCCGAAGTGCTCGCCGGGGATCTCGGGATCAAGACCGAGAACACCGCACGCTGGTGGACGCTGCACATCATGACCGGCCGAACCTTCCAGGCCGGTCAGCTCGTGATCGTGGACGAGGCAAGCCTCGCCGGCACCCTCGCACTCGACCGCATCACCGGAGCCGCAGCGAAAGCCGGCGCGAAGATTCTGCTCGTCGGCGACTACGGGCAGCTCCAATCCCCGGCAGCGGCCGGCGCGTTCGGGCTCCTCGCCGGCGACCGCCACGACACCCCCGAGCTCTCCACGATCCACCGCTTCACACACGAGTGGGAGAAGAAAGCATCGCTCAGGCTCCGCCTCGGGGAACCCGACGTGATCGGAGTCTACGAGGACGCCGACCGGATCATCGGCGGCACCACCGACGACATGACCGCCCGCGCCTACGAAGCATGGCGGGCAGACCGCGAAGCCGGGATCGCGTCGATCCTCGTCTCCGACTCCGGCGACGCGGTCGCGGCGCTGAACCTGCGCGCCCGCACCGAGCTCATCCTCGCCGATGTCGTGAACCCACTCAAGGGTGAGGTCACCCTGGACGGCGGCGCCCGTGCCGCGGTTGGTGACACGGTGATCACTCGGAAGAACGAGCGGACGCTGCGCACCCGGTTCTCGTGGGTACAGAACGGGAACCGGTGGACGATCACGAAGATACGCCGCGACGGCTCAGTGACCGTGCGCCCCGCCGGCCGTGATCGGGGCGAGTCGATAGTGCTCCCCGCCGACTACGTCGCCCAGCACCTCGACCTCGGCTACGCCGTCACCGCATACCGGGCGCAAGGTGTGACGGTGGACACCTCGCATGTGCTGGTCGATCCGTCGATGACGCGCGAGAACCTGTACGTCGCCTTGACCCGCGGCAAGGACGCGAACCTCGCCTACGTCGCGACCGACACCACGGACGATGCGCGCGCGCACCCGCACGAGGTCGAAGACGTGGAAGAGGCAGCCCGGCGGGTGCTCACCGGGGTGCTGCATCATTCCGGGGCGGAGCTCTCCGTGCACGAGACGATCCAGGCGGAGCAGGAACGTTGGGGGTCGATCCTGCAGCTCGCCGCCGAGTACGAGACGATCGCCACCGAAGCCCAGCACGACCGCTGGGCCACCCTCATCCGCGAATCCGGCCTCACCGACACGCATGCAGAGGCCGCGCTCGCGTCGGAAGCGTTCGGGGCACTCGCCGCTGAGCTGCGCCGGGCCGAGGCGAACCATCACGACGTCGGCCAGCTCATGCCCCGCCTGGTCGCCGCGCGCGGCTTCGATGACGCCGACGACATTGCCTCCGTGCTGCACTGGCGCGTCGCCAACGCCACCGCCCAGCCCGCGAGCGCGGGGCGCACCCGCCGGGCACCGCGACTCATCGCCGGACTCATCCCCGTCGCGGCCGGGATCACTGACCCCGATATGAAGCGGGCGCTCGCGGAGCGGCACCAGCTCATCGGGCAACGCGCCGCCACTCTCGCCGAGCAAGCGATCGCCGATGGCGCTGCGTGGGCTCAGGCGCTCGGGGCTCGCCCTGGCGAACCGCGGAAGCAGGAAGCCTGGAATCGGTATGCCCGCACGGTCGCCGCCTACCGTGACCGCTACAGGATTACCAGCGCCGACGCGCTCGGGCCGGTGCCGGATGGAGTCGCGCAGAAGATCGACCACGCCCGCGCTGCGCAAGCACTCCAGCGCGCCCGTGCACTAACTGCCGAGCATGCTCGGCCGCAGGCGGGTGGGCGAGCGTCCGCGAGGGAACGAGGACGCACTCTCTGACGCGAGGGTTCCCGTTCGCGCCGCTCCGACGTACAGTAGAAGCAGAGCGGTCACCCCTGTGATCAACATTTCCGCCTTCCGGGCAGGCCTTCGGGCAACTCTCCTAGCGCCGCTTCTGAATAGCTCTGCGCTAACGAGAGGAACCCATCATGTTCAGCGGCATCATCGCGGGAGTGATCAACACTTTCGGCTTCCTGGCCCGGTACCTGCCCAGCCTCCGGCTCATCATGCGGATCATCCACCGCCGCGACAGCCACAAGTGGGGCGTGCCCGCCATGCTCCTCGCGGCTCAATACTTCCTCGTGGTGAATATCTTCAAGGAACTCATCGAGGGTGGCGGTGAACCGTGGCTCAGCATCCCGATGCTCTGGTGCCTCGTCGTGGGCCTCGTCTTCCTGGCGATGGGACCGGCCAGCCTGATCATCCTCGCGAAAGCGCGGATACGAGAGGCCGCAGCCCGGCGAAAAGCTCGAAGGCCCGCTGACACTCATCATGCGGTGAAGCCCGGGCAGGCTCTCTGGAAGTAGGAGAATGAAGAGATGGAGCCTGAACTCGAACTGAGCCGGCGCGACGGCGCGCCAGACGAACTGTGGGAGATCGCCCACCTCTACTGGGAGCATGCAGGCATCAACGCCTATGGCAAGGTTGCCTGGTCCAGACCCGCGAAATCCGTGCCAGTTACCGGGTGGAGAGGAGCCGTCCATCATGTCGCCGGCGCCGGTGCTGTCGCATTGCTCCCCGGAAAGACCTGCGCAGAGTGCGGTGGGCCTCTGACGCTGAGCTCCCGCACCGCATACGAAACTGGCCGGCTCGACGTCGACACCCGCTGCTGCGCCTGCACACCAAACTATTTAGAGAATGTGATGCTCACCGGCGGTCCTCCCTCAGAGGAACTGCGTCAGCTCCAACAGCAGAAAGCCGTCGCAAAACAGGCCGCGGCGAAAGCAGAGGAAGAAGCACGGGCAGCCCAGCAACGGCTACTGGACCAAGTCGAAAAGGAACGACGGGAAGCCCTCGCGGCTCAGTATCCGCTCGACCTCCGTCCGCAGCTTCCTCACCCGCAATCGGTGAGCTTCCCCACCCGGCTCACTACCCTCGCCTTAATGGACTATGCCGCAGAGGCGGGCATCGTCGAACCTCTGGCGCATCAGGATCTGGTGTTCGCTCCCTCTCCGCAGTTCGCCTCGGATCTGATCCACGAGGCAAACGGCAAGCTGCTGGTCATCCACCCCTCCACTCCGACGAGAGCCTTTGAATGGACTCCCGCGGAAGCGCACGATGCACCGACCTGGGGCAGCTACTATCCACTCCGCATTCGCATGCATCTGGGACTTGGAGAACCGGGCCCCGAGAACTGGGCAGACGCAAGGGAGGACATTGCAGGTTCCCTCCAGCCTGCGGCGATTTCGGCGTCCGAGCAAGAGACCATGTTGGAAACTGCAGCCGATCTCATTGCCGGTGAGGGCCTGCGCTATCTCAATTTCAAGCTCAAAGACGAGTACCGGCTCCCTGAGATCTCTGACGATCTCCGCCCGCGTGTACTCGAGCTTCTCACCTTCGCCGCCTACCGGCTTTCGCTCGGGCATCTGATGCGCGCTATCTGGACGGTCACCAGCGGAGCGACCAACCTGAAAGCCTCGAAACCATATATGCCACGACAACGGATCACGGACTACACGGTGAACCGGCTGGAAGAGAAAATCCAGGAGTTCATTGCACCTGAATACCAGCTCCTTGACTCGTTCCGGGCGGACACTCGGCTCCAGCTCTCCGCGGTCACACGCACGCTCTACTACGAAGTGATGCACGCAGACCCGCTGACCTCCACACTCGTGCAGATCCGCGACACGCTCCCGGAGCCCAGTGACCAGCGCGCGAGGGAGCTCTGCCGCGCAGGCATCCCAGATGGCGATGCAGCGAGAGACGCCCTCCTCGCTTCAACCGGGACGTGGAGCGGTGACAGGTTCCGGCGAGCACTGGTAGAAATAGAAAGCCGTTCCTTCGAGCCCTGCGCGCCTGGATGCGCACACGACCGCCAGCCAGAACTTGCGCGGCAACTCGGTGCGAGCTTCGACCGGCTGGTCTCCCGGATCGGTGAGAACGCGGCAAGCGCCGCATTGATCGAGACAACCCGCTACCTCAACGAACCTCTACCTGGCAACGACCGGCCAGGAGACCTTCTTCTGACTCTCCTCGCTCAAGAGCTGGAAACCTTGTGAGGCCTCAGCGCCCTGAGCCGACAAGGAGGAATTGAACTCCGGCTACTCAGCTGCATCTGCTCGCAAGACCTAGCAACATCGGAGGCTCTTCCTTGTGACGCCCTATTGAACAGGTCGGGGCGGGCAGGCTAGCAGGATGAACGCAAATCGATCCTGCACATGCTCTTCCCCTCCCGAACTGACGTGCTCAGCGAGTCAGACGGGAGTTCGACTTGGCTAGGCCCCGCACTCCCATCGGCACCTTCGGGAAGATCAGCTACCGGCGTTTAGGCAAAGGACGCTGCGAAGCGCGCGCCCGCTACCGAGACTGGGACGGCGTGCTCCGCGTCGTGCAATGCACAAGGCCGACCGCGGCCGCGGCCGAGCTCGCACTCAAGCGGAAGCTCTCTGAACGTTCCCTGTTCCATCCCAGCTTCATCGAGCTCAGCGCAGACAGCCGGTTCTCCGCGCTGATCGACTCCTGGCTTGAGGACATGGAGATCGAGGACCGGCTCTCCCGCACGACCCGGCTGCTCTACGAACGGAACATGCTCACTCTCGTCGCGCCCGCGTTCGCCGAACTCACGCTCAGGGAGATCGGCGTCGCCCGCTGCGACTACTTCATCAAGCAGCTCGCGAGGCAGAGCTATAGCCGAGCCCGGCAGGCACGAGTCGTGCTGCGACTCGCGCTGACCCTTGCGGTCCGGCACGAGATCATCCCCAGGAACCCGATCGACCATATCTCCCGCCTGCGCCGCCCCGCCAGGACACCAGACGCCTTCGAGGATTCCGAGGTGTCGCTGATCAGGGATGCGATTCAAGCGTGGGAGGAGCGGCCGATCAAGGCCGGGCCGGGACCTGACGGGCAGCTCGGCCAGATCGTCGAAGTGCTGCTGGGCACCTCGGTCCGGATCGGGGAAGTGCTTGCAATCCGCCTTCGCGATCTCGATCTCCGCGGCGCGTACCCAACGGTGAGGATCTGCGGCACGATCATCAGCCGAAAGGGCGAGCCCACTCACCGGCAGAACCATCCAAAGACCTCACGCTCAGTGAGAAGGATCGTGCTGCCGCAGTTCGCGGCCAAGGCGATCCGGGAACGGATGAGGAGACGACTATCGATCGACCCTGACGCGCTGTTGTTCTGCAACCGGAACGGAGACCCGCTGACCACGAACAACGTGCGTCGGCAGCTCCGCTCCATCATGGATCAGGCAGGGCTCGAAGGAGTCACCCCGCACCGCTTCCGCAGGACGGGCGCGACGACGATTTACGAGGCCGGAGGGCTCGACCTCGCTGCGGGCCTTCTCGGGCACACCGATCCGAGGATCACTCAGCAGCACTACATCGTGCGCGACGATCTCGTGGATCCCGCCACGGCAGCCCTGCTCGAGCAGCGCTTCGGTAGATAGCGGTGCCGCAGAAAGATACCTGCCCTCGCCAGAGACAACCCGGCCTCCCTCGTTTTGGGGGGCACTTCGCATAGAGTCGAAGCATGGGACACGACGGCGTGGAGATCCCCGAGGATCTCGAAATCCGCGTGTGGGACGCGGACATCGGCTACCGTACCTGCACGGTATGCGGCGGCGACTGCGAGCCCGAACAAAGCGGTGCGGAAGGACATGGGATTCGGATCATGTTCGTGTGCCCTCAGCACGGGGTAAATAGCGTGGTCGACCCGTTCGAAGACAAACGCTGAACACCAATGTCAGTGGTCTACGACAGTCTTTCAAGTACATGAGATGTCGTGCGCCCTTCCGCATCGCACCCGTTCCGCATGAGAGGATTGCAACATGGCAAAAGAGACGCTCCCGATGCTCGACCTGTTTGCAGGTGCCGGAGGGCTAAGTCTTGGCCTGAGCAGAGCCGGCCTTACGCCAATCGCTGCGTCTGAAATGGATCAAGATGCGCTAGAGACATACCAGAACGCACACGAACAATATGTCCCGGATACCTCGCTAGAACTTTTCGAGGGCGATGTCGGACAACATGCTTTCAAACACTTAAAAGGTAATGTTGCGGTGGTTGCAGGCGGCCCGCCTTGCCAACCATACTCCACAGGAGGCGCGAGGCGAGGCGTCCTCGACGAACGGGACGGAATTCCACAGTTCGTTCGGGTGGTGAAAGAAGTCAACCCTGACGCGTTCATCATGGAAAACGTTCCTGGTCTTGCCAAGGGCAGTCAGCTGCCCGTCTTAAAGGGCATTCTCGCGGCGTTCAGAGACCTCGGTTATCTAGTGGATTGGAAATTGATACACGCGGCTGATTACGGAGTCTCCCAACGCCGTCAACGGCTGGTGATTGTTGGTTCCCGCAGGGGCGGATTTGAATGGCCCTCTCCTACGCACGGCGCGCTTGCGAGTAAGCCTTGGGTCCAGGCAAAAAGCCTTCTGGATCCAAATCTCCCCATCGGAACCCCGAACACTGCGAAGATCACTTACGCGAAAACGCCAGATCTGCGACCATCCCCATGGGATGGCCACTTGTGGAACGGTGGCGGACGCCCCATTAATCCAGACGGGCTTGCCCCGACACTGATCGCATCCATGGGGGGCAATAAGACCCCTTGGCTTGACGGTGGGGATATCGTTGCCAAATACCATGCTCATCTGATGGATGGAGGCGCGCCTCGTTCGGGTATTGTGCCTGGTGCGCGGCGGATTACGGTCGCCGAAGCTGCATTGATCCAAGGGTTTCCTGCGGACATGCCTTGGAGCGGCCGGACCTCCTCCCAGTATCGACAGATCGGAAACGCCGTTCCAGTTTTGCTCGCATCGGCGGTTGGTGAGGCAGTAGTGCGCCACCTTTCTGCGGCGTCGGCTGAGACTGTGCAGTTGGAGTCGCTCGCGGCATGAACGACTCAGAATCAACGGTAGGCGAAACTGACTGGCTTCTGCGATCGCGTTTCAAGACCGTTACAGAGCGGAGCAAGGCGGTACAGCAAGATTTACGTCTTCTGCTGGAGTCAAGATCCACGGACTCATCGCCGATTGTCCCAACACTCGATCCCGAAGGTGAAAAGATCCTTGATCGATTGCTTCTACCACTCAGGGGAGATCCACCAGAAGCAAGTCAAGCTGCCGAGGCCGCACTAACCATTGCCCAGTTTGCGCTTACCGAAGAACGGGTCTTGAACGTCATAGATCCGAGCAAGGGAGATCTCACCGCAAAAGGACGTCTTGCGTCTGACCGTTCAGTGAGCGACTACCTATGCAAAGAGCTGCTAGCACCTCGAAATATCCCTGCCACTCAGGGGCCGCTTCAATCCTCTACATTCCGAAGTGGCTACCTCGCCGCACACGCACGATCAGCGGCATTCCGAGACTTCGTCATCTGGCAGTCGTCCAATGACCGAACTTTGAATGAAGTTCGTGTAGTAGCCGTCAGCATTGTTGATGCATTCCTTTCAAGTGCTTCCAGCCTCCCAGCTTGGCCTAGCCTCATCGCCTCCCGGCTAACCTTCACAACATATCGAAGGGTGCGTGACCGCCTTCTCGCTACTGGGAGCGGTGGAGCTCTCGAGCAATACCTTCTGGCCGGACTCTTAGAACAAGAGATGGCACAGTCAACAAGCGGGCTGCGTATCGAGACAAAGAATGTCGGCGCCAATGATCGGGCCACAAAGTCTGCCGGAGATATCGAAATCCGCTATCGTCAAGCCTTGAGAGGCGCAATAGAGGTCTCCGCTGCCAACTGGTCAAACAAAGTTCCACAGCTCGAGGTTGCTGCCTCTGCCGGCCTAAAAGAAGTAACGATTGTTGCAGCAGGGGTTGCAGGAGGACCATCAGGGGACGAGCTTGCTGAGGCAATTGACCCCACTGCATCCCGTCTAGGTATCGACCCGGCCGTGGTCGATCTCTTTGCATTGATGGACGTGATCTCCTCTCGCATCACACCACACGGTCGCGCCGCAGCATTTCATTTCGTCTACCAAAGCTTGGTCCGTTTTCATTCACGAGAGCCCGCCCTCGCCGTGAGACTAGTGCAGACTCTCGAGGATCTTGGACTTACCGCAACGGATGATTCAGAAGCAGTCGATAGCCTTAACCTTGCTTCTCGCGACGTCGAAGACGTGATTGATTTAGTGCGAGCAGAACTGGCTGGCAAGTCATCAGAATCTTTGTCAGGAACCTTGCGGGACATTGCCAACAAACTTGAAAATCCCAAGACGACTGATGACTTCCTGGGTACTGAATCTTAAGTGAGATGCTGACATTTAGACCACAGGTCAGAAGCGTCTAGCTGAACTATCAGCGATAGCTACTCGGTTTGTTTATCGTGTCCCGGGATGTCAGACGGGATATGTAGACGCGGATCTCAGCGTGTCCATCATGCGTTGGGCGGTGCTCTCATCGTTCTGTATGCGAATGACCTTCCAGCCCGAGTCTTCAAGCGATTTCGTGTTCCGCGCATCTCGTTCGACGGTCCGAGCGAGTTTCGGTGACCAGTAGGACTGGTTGACCGAAGGTCTATTGCAGTGCTCGGGGCAAGAATGCCAGAACCAGCCGTCCACGAAGACGGCAATCCGTTTCCGTGTGAAGACAATGTCCGGACGAACTCATCCTCTGGGAAGGTCGATCCTCAGTTCATAGCGGTAACGGTAGCCAAGCCTCTGCAGAACGGAGCGCAGGACGAGCTCGGGCTTGGTGTCGCGTCGCCGATTGGCTTGCACGTTCTTGCGTCGGCCAGGACTCGCGGCCAACGGAACAGCAAGCAGTACGTCCATGCGGCCAGCATACGAGACTGGGTCCTTGACCGGGCAGGAGCAGGCATGCGGGATAATCTTCTGGAGGCCGGGCCAATGACGTCCTAACTGTCAACGACTCTGTCTCGACTACATAGTGAGAAAGGGACATTGACATGGCACAAAGTTACGTTCAGAAGAACGCCAGCTGCTGAGGCCTCCGTAGACGCTCAGATGGCTGAATCAGTACCGGATCTGGCTGCTCTCTATCTTCAAAATAGAGAAGCCATGTACAGGGTCGCTGCATCGGTATTGCGCGGAGCCGGTCGTGTGGCAGAAGCGGCAGACGTGGTGCAGGACGCAATCGTCTCGATCATGAACTCTCCGCCGTCAGGAGTGCGCAACTGGGAAGCTTTCCTGGTCACGGCTGCAAAACGAAAAGCACTGGACTTCCTGAAGTCAGCGCTTGTGGCGCATGCCGGGCCAGGGTTAGACGATGACGACGAAGGAGAACTCTCCTTCGCCCACCCTGCAGTAGACGTTGAAGAAGAGGTCCAGGAACTCCTCGAGAACGAGAGAAGAGCTGCAGTCTTGCGGGATTGCTTACGGATCTTGGACGACCGCCACCGACGAGTGGTCTGGGATATCCAGGTCAGAGGGCGTTCCAGAGGTGAAGTAGCTGAAGAGCTGGGAGTTACGCCTCCCAGGGTCAGCCAGATGATGACGAAGGCCCTTGCCCAACTTCGCGATGAACTATATAAGCAGGAAGGAGTGGAACTATGAATAACGAAGAGCGCGACGAAGTCCTCATGCGGCTCATTGAGCAGCCTGATTCTCGTGAAGAGATCCTGAAGAGTTGTGATTCCGATGCTGACCGAGAAGAGATTCTTCGACTCCTGCAGGTTGCAGATTTGACCTGGCTCTCAGCGCAGGAAGCTCCTGCGCTGGAAGCCGATCCTGTCGCCGCGATGCTGGGCCTGGTTCCTGAGAGCGATTGCCGGTTGGATCCCGCCGCCTTGTCCCGAGCGCGGAAGAATGCGCGGATGAGTGTTAGCCAGATAGCCGAGCGCTTGAGGCAGCGCGGGTGGGAGTTTAAGACCAGTGACGTCTTCAGATGGGAAACTCGTATCGCAGCGGATGTTCCGCCAGCAGTGATCCAAGCACTGTCTGAAATCTTAGAGACCGTGACCGAGAAACTTATCTCTGTTCAAGCCGCCGAGGAAGTCTCAGCAGATCTCCGGTCAGTTCGAGAGTCCTCATTGTTCGCAGATCTCGTGGCTCGCTGGTCGCAAGCTGTGCACGTTTCTCGATCGGTGGCGGCTGCAATGCTCGAAAGTAGAATGCTCACTACCGTCCACCGCGGTGACCAGCCCGACGCCGAACAGCTTCTGAGATCTCTAGAGACGCTGGTGACCTCAGTGGAGACCCGGGCGGAAAATGAGTAGTTCCATGAATTTAGGCAACTGCGTGAAGACTGCTCTTTCGTTCCTGCCGGCTGAGGCCAAGGTCAGGTTCAGCAGAGAACCGAAGGCGGTACTCAGCGAAGAACTCGGACTGGTTGTCACGCCGGTAGACCACCTCACGGAACAGCGCAATGATGGCGGAGCCTGCGACGGCATGTCCTTTCTAGAGGACGGAGTCATTCTCTATGCGCCCACGCCAAACAGTCGACGGGAGAATTTCACTCTCGCGCACGAGCTCGGACATTGGCTTGTCGATCAGGCATCTGAATGTTACGACTGGCTCGCCGACCTCGACGACCCGGGCCGCATGCTTGAAACGGTGTGTGATCATATTGCTCAAGAACTACTTCTCACAGACGAAGCGGTAACGCAGGCCATCGGCGGTGGTCCGCCGGTCGCGCAGAATCTACTTGATCTCTATGCCGCTACCCACGCCAGTCGGCCAGTGTGCGCCATTGCCCTGGCGCGGCACCTGCCGGGTCTTGGAGCGGTCACGATCATCAACCGCAAGGACCGCACCGTGGCGCACGCGAGCGTGAACCCGGACCCGGAAAGAGGGTGGCCCCAGGTCTTTCCGTGGCGAGGGCAGCAAGTGCCCGCAGGGCATTCACTTCTGGCTCTGCCGATCGGACAGAGGATGACAAGGCGCCTTTCCTGGCGGACTCCGTGGGGTACACAGGAGGACTATTTCGTGGACGCAGTCGCAGAGGGCAACTGGATTCATGTCCTGTTCAGCGGCTTTGATCTCTGGAACATCGAATCATTTCAGGTGCCTATCGAGCGAGACTTTGATACCCGACCAAAAATCTGGGGTTACTGCTGCGGACGAAAATTCGAAACACGGGGATATCCCTGCCCAAACTGCCGCAAGCCCTACTGCCCGAGCTGCAAGAACTGCCCATGTGATCGAGCATCTGCCGCGGCGATTGTCTGCACAAATTGTTTCATCGAGCGCCAAGCACATCTCGTCACGGACGGGGTCTGCCTCGATTGCAGATCCTGACGCTAACTCTTCCGTCTCCTATCTCGACTACTTAGTAGAGGGTCCTCCAAACCGAGAACTTAGACCCTCGGGATGGAGGTGAAGGAACATGGCGAAGAACACGGGACGCGGGCACCGCGTTGGCGCGGTGAAGAACCGCAGCGAGTTCAAGCACGCGAACACCTGGTTCAAGCGCGACACCAAGACGGGTCGCATCCTGAACGGAAGCTCGAACCAGCACAAGGGGGTCCGAAACGAAAAGTAGACCCATTGGAGAGGGGCTAACCGCCCGAGCGGCGCCCCTCTCCAGACCAATTTCATACAATCCAACTTTCTCAACGAAGGACGCAAAATGGCAGTGCACTGGGTCAACTACGACCTCAACAAAGCAGGACAGAACTACGACGGGCTCATCACCTATCTGAAATCTCACCAGGGGTGGGCTAAGCCGCATCAGAGCAGCTTTTTCGTGAAGACCACGCTGACCGCCTCTCAGCTCCGAGATGGCATCAAGGAACACATCGACAGCAACGACACCGTCGTCGTGGTCACCGTCACAGGCGCGTCCTGGGCAACGACGGGGGTCTCAGCAAAGATCAACGAATGGCTCAAGAAGAACCTCTAGGCAAGTGGTCCATAGCGGATCCTGAGACAATGGCAAGACGCGGTTATCCCGACGGAACAGCACAAGGGAAGTGAGACACGAATGCCACTACCTCAGCTGGACGGGCGGCAACACGAAGTGGTCTACCTCGCAGCATCAGGCCACAGCCTGATACACGGCACCGCTGGCTCTGGAAAGACCGTCATGGCGATCCTCCGTAGCGCCGCACTTGCCGCAGTTACGACTAAGAACTTTGGCCCTACACTGCTGCTCACCCATGACAACTCGTTGGTCAAGTATCTGAGATACATGGCAGAAGGCGAGGCTGCTGGCGTCGTCATCGAGACCTACCACAAGTTTGCCAGAGGGTACTTGAACAACCGCGGGCGCATGAGTCACAATTGCATCTCCGACGACATGGAGCACGATCTGCGCGTCGCAATCAGTCTCGTTCGCCAGCGCTACAAGCCCCACACGTTCTTCGAACGCCCCGTCGAGTTCTTCCTCGATGAAATTAAGTGGATCTGCGGGATGGGAATAGGTGACGAGCAGTCATATCTCGCCGTTGAACGCGCGGGACGCAAAGAAGCTCTCGTTCCCAGCCTTCGGAAGGTTATGTGGCAAATCCATCAGGAGACGCTAAATCAGCTCTCTGCGTCGGGAAAACGCTATTACTGGGAGAACCTCGCCACAGCTGTGCTTGCTGCGCTCGCAGAAGATAGCACTCCCCGCAGATATCGCCACATAGTAATCGACGAAGCACAGGACTTCTCGCCCGAGATCGTACGGTCTCTGGCGGCCGCGATTCAGCCAGGCGGCTCGCTCACTGTCTTTATGGATGAGTCCCAGCAGGTCTACGGCCAACGAACCACATGGCGCACCTGGGGTCTCAGCGTCAAGCCTGCACAAGTACATCGGTTCACCGACAACTACCGGAATACCGCCGAGATCGCGCGAATCGCGCTTGCAATGGCTGAAATGCCGCATTTCAAGGACACTCCCGACATAGTGATGCCCATTACTCCCCGAAGAGCTGCAGGGGCCCTGCCCACTCTTTACGTCGCAAAATCCCTGGAGAACGAAACCGCAACGGTCGTTCAGAGAGCTTCGTCGCTGGGACGAACGGCGAGAGTGGCAGTACTCGTTCGCAAAAGCTCGACCGTGAGAAGCCTACTTGGACTGCTTCCGGGGGCAATCAAGATTGACCGCAATATGCGGCGTTGGGATGACGAGCCGGGAATCTACGTCGGGACTTTCCACGCCGCAAAGGGCCTGGAGTTCGAGATCGTAATCGTCCCGTTTGCCAATGCAGATAGCATGCCCCGGCAAGATGTAGTGACTGCATTCGGCTCAGTTGAGGCCCAAGGGCGCGAGTCGAGGCTTCTCTATGTCGGGGTGACACGGGCTCGAACCGAGCTCCTTGTGACATGCACCGGTTCGCCGACACAGCTCCTTCCTGCGCCCGAAAGCGGCCTGTGGCAGGTTGAGGTGAAGCAATGAACCTGAACATGGAAGTCATCGAAGAAATCGAGAAACGTGGCATCTCCCACATAGTGCATTTCACTCAATCTCGAAACTTCAAGAGCATTCTCAACGACGGAGAGCTCCGGTCCGTTGCGAGCCTGGCTGATGACAAATTCAAGTCCTACTCGGAGTCTGACTCTATCCGCGCAGATGGGCATCCTGACAAATTGAGCGTAAGCATTCAGTACCCAAACGCCTACTACCTCAACAAAGCACGCCCCCGGGCCGAAGGCTTTGAAGACTGGATCATGCTCGTGCTGGAACCCCAGGTGCTGGCATTTGAAGGGACTCTATTTTGTCCCTACAACGCAGCAAAATCCGGGGTGCCTCGTCAACCTGGCGGAGAAGGACTCAAGGCCTGCTATGCGCAGTCAATTGATAGCGGCGGGCCTCGGGCATTCTGCCGGGGCGTTCAGCATGACCCCCGCTGCCCAACCGATCTTCAGGCTGAAGCTCTAGTCCCTGCGCCAATTCCAATCGAATACATAAAAGGCGTTGTCGTACCAAGTGATGAAGATGCGCTCCAGGAGCAGGGGAGGTTGCGACTGCTTCATGCTGACCCTGATCAACTACGGTGGTATGTGGCACCTGGCATGTTCGACGTAGGGACAGTCCGCCTCGCAGCCCAGAACGGCCGCCGCATCACCGGCAAGGAGTACATAAGGGGAGGTCTCGCATGATCCAAGAGAACAGGCTTGACCGGGCCGAAGGGATCTTCCTCGCCAGTGCCGCTGGTGATGCTCTGGGGTGGCCACAGGAGCTCCGAGGGGGACATATCGGAGGGAAACAAGCACGGCGGTCGCGTCGGCCAGCCCCTCGCTACGACTCTTGGATTCGCAGAGGGGGAAGCCGGTTTGGCGGCTACTACTCTGATCGTGTTGAAGCCGGTGAGTACAGTGATGACACTCAGCTGATCTGTGCTCTCGCCCGCTCCTACCTCACGGGAAGTGAGTGGTTGGAGTGGTTCGTGGAAGTCGAACTCCCCACGTGGCTTCTGTACCAGCGCGGTGGAGGCCGAGCCGTGCTCGCAGCAGCAAGAAGCTGGAGCGAGCACCGGCCCCCGTGGCATGCTACTGACACCAAACGCTCAAGCGATCAGACTCGACGCTATCGAGAAGCTGGGGGCAACGGTGCAGCTATGCGCGTAGCTCCTCATGTTCTAGCGACTGAGACCCGCGAGGAACTCCTGAGAAATGTACTCTTTGATGCTGCAACCACTCACGGGCACCCGCGGGCTCACATCGGCGCGCTCATCTATGCGGCCGCGCTACGAGAAGCATTCAACGCACGCGAAACAGTCGAGTACGGACAGCTGATCCGGGCAGCACGCGAAGGAATTCTGAGCCCTTCTCTGGCGGGCGATCTGCTCAGCAATTTCATGCTTGAAGCGCGAAGCCGGGAGGGTTTCGAGCAGGAGTGGGAGAGGGCTGCCCACGAGACGATGGTGATGCTCGATTTCGTTGAGGATGCCATTCATAGAAGCTCGATGGCTGACGACGATTTCATTCTGGATCAATTGGGCATTGCCGGGCCGGAAGGCGGCTCGGGCACAAAGACAGCGGTGGCCGCGATCTACTTGGCTAGCCGCGGAGCCGCGCGACCTCTGAGCGGACTGCTTTCGGCTGCATTCTTGGATGAATCTGATACCGATACCGTCGGCGCGATGGTCGGCGGGTTACTAGGTGCAATTCACGGAACAGCCTGGCTAAGAGAACTGCAGCTAGTACAAGACTCCGACTATTTACGGAAGCTAGCTCGGGGTCTCCTGAAGCGTGAATCGCAATTTGTCCTGTGGGCTGACAGAAGCTCAACGCGCGATTCCCAGCGCCTCCGAGATGACATACTGAACATCAAGGCAGGGCAAGCGACCTCTTTCCCGGACGGTCGCCTGTTCGTCGTTGACGGACGGATAACGCTGGATCCTGGTGACGTGGTTAGGAGCCGCCTCCTGTTCGAAGACGGGCAGTCCATGTACATCGATCAGAAACTGCCTCGCGAAACGAGAAGAGAGGTGGCTCCGAGCAAGAAGAGCGCGGTCTTGCCACAGTCTGAAGTGAGAGTGCGGCTGCTCGTTCAAGACCTCGTCACAACGGTGCGGTACTACACAATTCTTCTTGGGCGTGAAGTCCCTGTCCAGGAAGGGGAGGCTCTCATCTCTCCGCAGCTCTCCTTCCGGGAGGGCGCTCAACCCATTACTACCGAAGGCCAGGAAGTTGATCTCGCGATTGAGCTGTCTGGTCGGGCTATCGAACAGCTGGATCTCGAGCCAGATGCAGATTCTGGTCCAGAGTGGTTTATGGGTGTAGATCCTGATGGCCGCAGAATACGGATACGTCGGCGCAAGGAAGTGCGTTGAGGTAAGAAGCAACCCCTGTACCGACTCTCCTTGGATCTGCTCTAACGTGGCGGAGTAGTTGATCTGCGTACCGACGAGAGGAAGCGTCTGCAGGTAGCTTTCACGAAGTCCGATAGTGAATATATGAACGCAACCGTGTACCTCAGGCCCGCTGGCGGCGCCAGGTGCCTATAGAGGTGAAAATGATCCAGCTACCTGTACCTGTGCAAGTCGGTTCGCGGCCTGCAGCCGAGTGGAGCGAGATTGAGGCTAAGCAACGTGAATTGGGTGACAGCGCTGCACCATACCTGAGAGAGCAGCGTCGCCCGAGGATCGCAGAGACTCAACTTGACTGGGCAACCTTCGGTCTCGAACCTCGATGGATCGGGCATGATACGGCGGACTGCTCTGCAGCTCTGCAGCCGAGCATATTTCACAATCAGGGAGCGGACGAGTTCTATCGTTTCAGAGATGGTGCGGCGAGCCGGAATGAGACGGCTCTCGTTGTAAGTCAGGTCGAAAGCGCTAGGCAAAAGAAGAATGCCTACGATTCTCTCTTCGGCCCGAGCGACTCTATCCATCTGGGCAGGTATGAATCTTCCATCCATGCGAAGCCGCTCGGTATTGGGGCGAAGATCAGTATGTCTCCTAATCTCAGCGACTGTGACCATCAGCTCGCGCTCCGGCTGCTGAGCCTCCGGCCCGCGCCCGAATGGCACAGTCTTGCCCTGGTCGGAGGAACGATTCAAAGAGACGGGATGCGTCTAGATATCCCGCCCCAGGGAGATCTTCTAACTGTCATTGAAACAGGGCTCGGCGAGCCAGTTGTCGCTGCCTGGCTTTCGCCAGATCAGGTTGAGCGGCGTTACATCCTTCCTGCTGAGACTCCCTGGAGACCTGTGCTTGCCTGGCTTGTTGAGCAGGCTCTGCCTGAACTCGTGCCCGGCGCGATGCAGCGTGCTCGCCGCAACCTTGCAACGGCACCAGATCTAATTACCCTTCGAGAGAAAGAGATCCGCCGGTCGCTCGAAGATCTTAAGGAGGAATACCGGGAGCGTAAGAGCAGATTGGAAGTCACTCTTGAGGCTGCAGAAGCTGCGGCTGGCCCTGTCAGAGAAGGTCTCCTTTACGGCACTGGAGATCAGCTCGCAGGTGCGGTACGAACCGTGTTCGAGTTTGCAGGCATCACAGTCACTGATGTTGATGAATTGCTCGGAGATACCAAGAACGCTGATTTCCTGTGCACCTACGATGGGCGTTCGCGCTTGGTAGAAGTCAAGTCAGCAACTGGAAACCCATCAGAACGCATCTATGAGGATCTCCTCCGCCACATGCGAGAATGGCCGTTCCTCGCGGACGCAACGCCGATTGACGGTGGAGCGCTGGTTGTAAATCATCAGTTGCGCACTGCGCCTAGCCAGCGCAGCCCTACGCCGTTTACGCGCAAGGAGTTCTTGCTCGCTCAGAACGAACCGATCATCACGAGCTTCGATCTCCTTAGCCGGTGGCGCAACGAAGACTGGCCTGGAATCAGAACACTGCTATTCGGCGCCTGCCAGGAGGATGAATCCAATGAGAATTTCTCACCCCAGATCCAGCAGGCTTCCTCTGTGAGCGATTGGCGTCGATTCTGGAGACGAAAGTAGGCCCTTCGTTATCTAGTAGCGGCCAGAGAGGCGACTTGGACAATTCCAAGCCTGGGCCGCCTTGAGCCACGCCGAGAACATGGTGGGCCACTCCAGCGGGCAACCTTCTGCAAAGCACACAGCAGCCGGAGGGCGCGAGTAGAGTCTTTTAGAGATTGAGTCTCCGGAGGACTTGTCTCAGCTAACGTCTAGTGAATGAGCTCCTAGGGGAAGGAAACCATGAAAGAATCGGCTGCCGACAAAGTAGATTTTGTGACAGGGGTAGCTGCTCAGGCTGCCTTGAGTGCCATCCCCGTGGTTGGTGGACCGCTTTCGGTTATCCTTGCCGGTTCAATTGAGGCGGCAGGTCACAAACGCAATGCACGTATCCTTCGTGAACTCTCTGAAGAACTTGCGCGACTCCGGGATCATTTGCCTAGCATCGATCTGGACGAGTTCGTGCAGTCGGAACAATTTATCGCAAACCTAACGATGGTTGTTCGGGCGATTCAAGAGACCTCGAACGAGGAACTCATTGCGAGCTTGAAGCAAGCATTGCTGTCCGGGGTGAATCCGCAGAACAGAGATTACGCGGAGGTCTACACCAAGTCGCTTGTTCGCATGAGTAATATGCAGACCGAGGTCCTTTCGGCCATATATAAAGACGCCGACCGGAGACCGCATTGGATCGAAGGGGGGACTCTGGCCGTGCGCAACAAGCTCAGCGCGAGAGGGATCCAGCGGCCACTTGGCTTTATTGAGCAGATTTGCGGTCAGCTCGCGTCGGAGGGTTACCTGCAACTCGGTGAGCCGGAGAAGTCAGACGAAGGCAATGGTGACTCGGCGCTGGATATCAAATGCACCGTATCCGGAATGAAGTTCTATGAGTTCATTACCTCGGGCTAGAGTGGAACGCTTAGCCGAATACACGCATTTGACAGTCCTCCAAATCGAATAATCTCTCGACGCACCCTGGGTGATCGGCGAGCTTTGAAACGGCTTGAGGATGTAAGTGATCCCCGGCGTTGGTGATGTTGTGACTAGTGGGCCAATCTAGTGGCCAACGTCCTGCAAAGCATGCAAAACATGACTCGCTCTGCAATGCATGGAACACCAAAACCCCGGTTAAGTGGGGGAAAGTGGCCGATCCGTCTGCCTGGGGGTCAAGGGGTCGCAGGTTCAAATCCTGTCAGCCCGACAGTGCAGCACTGATGAGAACTAATTTCTGATCAGGGCTTCGTTGATTCCAAACCTGTCGGCACCGCAACTGGCGCCGCCAACATTCGGCGGAAGGCGTCGATTTGGGCGCTGAAGGGAAGCGTGACATCGCGTAGCGTCCCGTGTCGCGGCGTCCGTTGTCGATCACCACGTCGGAGCGATCGCCCGGCGAGTGGTGGGGCGTGGCATCGACGGGGGCGGGGCTCCCTCGGCCGATCCGTCGTGGGACGAGGGTTTCCGGATCCTGCAGCTCACGGCATAGCCGATCATGGTGTCTAACTGGAGTGGCAAAGTGGCAGTTCATGCATGGTCCGACGTTCCCCGCGGTGCTGCCGATGCCCGGCTGTGTGGACGCCGCGCTCCTGCGCGCTGGCTTCGGCGATCAGGCGCGTCTCGCCTGCAGCCTCATCGGCCTGTTCGTGGGTGGAGGCGATGCGGCTGCTGCACAGTACGAGGTCGCTTCGTCGTGGATGCCGCCATCGCAGGCCCTGCCATTCAGCTGACGGCGCCTGGACTCAAGACGGCAACGGAGCGGACGGGCAGTTCCCGAAGGATGCCCGGCCCGCTCCGTCGGCGGATAGCGGCGATCAGCCGATCGCGACTGCCAGCTCGTTCGGCGTGTGGTCGAGCTCGACCGAGGCGATGACCTCACCTGTGGTCAGGTCGACCGCGTGCACGCTGTTCGCGGCGGGCTCGGTCACGTAGGCGATGTCGCCGACGATCTTGATCGCGGGGTGGGCGTCCTGCCACTCGGCCGGTCCCTCCCACGGGGCGATGACCGGGTGCGAATCGGTCAGCTTGCCGGTCTCGGGGTCGAGCACGTGGATCTGTCCGTCGGTCGACAGGATGTACGCGAGGTCGCCGGGGCCTCGGGCGATGTCACGGAACGTGTACCGCACCTCGGCGGGGAGCTCCACGACCTCCAGGGTCTCGGCAGCAGTGTCGATGAGCGTCACCGCCTTCAGCAGGTAGCCCTCTGCGTCGGGGTCGTTCTTGTAGTCGCCGACGACGATCGGGCTGGTCTCCGAGACGAAGGCGTTGCCCATGCGTCCGTAGCTGTCCGGTGCCGTGAGCTTCGTGAATGCCTCGTCCTTGAACAGCAGGGCGCCGTTCTCGCAGCCGAAGATCACGGCCTCGTCGGCTGCCGTTCCTTCGCCGTGGATCCCGGGGCATTCGGCGCTAGCCGTGACCTCATGCCAGTGGTCGTCGTGCGCGTGCAGCGCCTTGGCGCCGGTGCGAGCGGTCTCATCGCCGACGGTGGTGATCAGCGAGCCGTCCTCCAGCACGATCGAGACCCCGTGGTGCGGTGCGTCGGCGGTGTAGGTCGTGGTCTCAGGCACCGAGTCGTAGCCGTCGGCGAAACCGTTGCTCGGCACGATCGTGGTGATGCCTGTGCCGTCGTCGAACAGCACCGTGTTCTCGCCGTGGATGACGACGTGGCCGGGAGCGGTCCCCTTGAACAGCGCGTCGGTGAGAGCGGGCTCGGCGGTGTCGAGCATCTGGAAGCCCTCGGAGGTCGTGACCGCGATCGTGCGACCGTCGCCGAAGGCATTGAGTCGCGTGAACTCCTCGGTCTCGAACTCGCCGACGACCTCGAGCGTCTCCGGGTCGAGCACGGCGACCCCGCCGGGGTACGAGATCGCGACCCGTCCCGTCTGGGTTGCCGCAGCCGGCGACTCCTCATTGGCCGGCGCGGAGCTCCCGGCGCCGCCTGCGCAGGCGGTGGCGAGCAGCGAGACGCCTGCCAGCGCCGCTACAGCGGCACTCATCCTCATGTGTCGCTTCATCTGTGTTTCCTCTCGTGTCGGGCCCCGATCGGGGTCCTGTCATGGGTTGAGTCCGTCGGTGATGCGCTTCGTATTGGCGCGCATCATCGTCAGGTAGGTGTCCGCGCCCCCGCCCGATTCGGTGAGGGACTCGGTGAACAGCTCGACGACATCGACCTCCATTCCGGCCTCGGAGGCCAGCACCTGGATGAGTCGGTCGGGCTGCGACGACTCGGCGAAGATCGTGCGGACCCCCGCCTCGTCGATCGCGTCGGTGAGATCGCGCAGGTCGGCGGCGCTCGGCGCTGCGAGCGTCGTGCCGCCGGGGATGACGGCACCGACGAGCCGGAAGTCGAAGCGGTCGGCGAGGTAGCCGAAGACATGGTGATTCGTCACGAGAGCCCGCCGATCCGCGGGGATCTCGGCTAAGGCCGTGGACATCTCCTCGTCGAGCTCGGCGAGGTCGTCGCGGTAGACGTCGACGTTGTTGCGGATCTGCTCGACGTCGATCCCCTCGACGTCCGTGAGGGCGTCTTCGAGAGCGTTGACCACGTCGACTACACGAGCGGGATCCGTCCAGAAGTGCGGATCGTCGGCGCCCGCGGCATCCTCCGAGGAGTAGGGGAGCACGTCGATCATGTCACCGGCGACGAGAGTCGGCACGCCGGCAGCAGCCGCACGATCGATGTGCTGCTGCAGGCCCTCCTCGAGTCCGAGGCCGTTCGTGACGAGCAGGTCGGCGGAGTCCATCCGCGCTGCCTCCTGCGCGGATATCGCGAACGAGTGCGGATCGGCGTTCGGTTTCATGAGGGTAGTGACCTCCGCGGCGTCGCCGACAATGTGCTCGACGACATCGCCGAGGATGTTCGTCGTGACGACGACCTGCGGTCGGTCCGAGCCCGCCGCAGCGGAGCAGCCGGTGACGCCGACGCCGATCAGGGCGGTCGCGGCCAGCAGAGCGCCCGTGCGCAGCATCCTCATCGTCCGACCTCGGTGACGAACGTCGGAGCCGTTGGCGTCTCGAGCGAGCGTGAGATCCGGGCGCCGTCGGCGTAGTCGATCTCGTGCACGACTCCCGCCGTCGGGTCGCTGACGTATGCGCGCTGCTCATCGACGACGAGCGATGACGCTCTGCCGCCGTCGGCGAGCACCGGCTCGGTGGCGCCCACCACCGCTCCGCCTTCGGCGAGATGCACGACGATTCGGCCGTCGACGTCGATCGCGACGACGTGGCCCTCGGCGTCGTCCACCGCGACCACGCGCGTGAGCGGGCGCTCGGTCGGCACCAGCGTCCACGTGCGCTCGCGCGAATCCAGCAGCCAGAATCCGAAGGCGCCGGCCACGGATGCGACGGTCGGACGGCCCTTGCGCCCGTCGAACGAGAGTGCGCGGTCGGATGCGCCCGCCGGGAACGCGATGCGCTCGGTGACGAGCTCGCCGTCGTGCCAGGTGGCGAGCACCGCGCCATCGGCGCATCCGACGACGAGCCCCACCTTGGTCGTGATCGCACCTGCAGGATCGATGCACTCGACCGGAGTGCTGGCTGGATCACCGGCGCGATCGCGATACACGAGCTCATCGCCGTCAGTGACGAGCGCACCATCTCCGACCGGAGCGACGAGTCCGGCATCCGCACCCGTGTCGATGCGGAACAGCTCGTCGATCCGCCCCTCGGAGAGCGCCTTGTTGTCGAGCAGGACGGCTTCGCCGGAGCCGCCGAAGAACACGCCCGTGGTTCCGGAAGTCGACAGCGCGCCGGACGTGACGGCCACCGGGCCGTCGCCCGTCACTGTGCCGAGCATGCTGGGCTCGGCGAGGTAGTAGTGGAAGTGGTCTCCGTGGTCCCAGCTCCACCGGCCCGAGTCGATGATCTCCAAGCCTTCGTCCGTGGTGGCGAATCCGTAGCGTCCGTCGCTCGTGAATGCTGACGGCGCAGGGGCGGCGCCGAGGCCAACGGTCTCTTCGCTGAGCAGATCGAGCACCGCGGCGTTGCCCTCGGCGTCGATCGAGAGCAGTCCGAGCGGCGGCTCGGCGACCTCTGCCGCACCGGCGATCTGGCCGTGACCGTCACCGGACTCCAGAAGCGTCGATGGTGCGGTGTCCGGTGCGGGGGTGCAGGCGCTGAGCGCGGCGATCGTCAGGATCGCGGGGAGGAAGAGCAGGGTTCGGGAGATCATCGGTTCCTTTCGGGGAGCGCGACGAGGGCCGGCTCGGTGGAGTCGACGTCGCGGAAGTCGGTGGAGCGGCCGACGGGGTGGCGTCGCCGGGCGGTGCGGGTGACCACGGAGCGGGTGGCCGCGGAGGCACCCGCGAGTAGGGCGCTCGCCGCCGCAATCGAAGCGCCGGCGGCCGTGGCGAAGTGCCACGACACCAGCAGGCCGAGCAGCACAGCCGCCGCGCCGAGGACGGTGGCTGCGACCATGGTGGTGGCGATGCGTGTGGTCCATGCGCGGGCTGCGACGGCGGGGGCCAGCAGTAGACCCACGACCAGGAGGGTTCCAACCGCCTGGAACGACGCCACGACGGCGAGCGTCACGAGAGCGACGAGCGCTACGTGCGCGAGTTGGGGGCGGAGACCGAGCGTGCGGGCGATACGCGTGTCGAAGGCGGTGGCCACGAACGATCGATGGAAGACGGCCGACATGCCGATCGTGACGACCGCGGCGATCGCCAGGACCGCGATGCTGTCGGGGCGGATGGCGAGGATGTCGCCGAAGAGCAGAGCAGTGGCGTCGGTGGCGAAGCTGCGCGAGTGGGAGACGATGATCACGCCGAGTGAGAGCATCGCGACGAAGAGCAGGCCGATGCTCGTGTCGTAAGAGAGTCGGCCGCGACGCTGCAGCAGACCGATCGCCGCGCTCATCGCTGCGGCGCTCAGTGCGGCTCCGAGTAGCACAGGCGCGCCGAGCACGGTGGCGAGCGCGACGCCGGGCAGCATCCCATGGCCGATCGCCTCACCGAGGAACGCAATGCCGCGGATCACGACCCAGGTGCCGACCACGCCGCATACGACGGCGACGAGCACGCCGCCGCTGAGGGCTCGGAGGAAGAACTCGACGGTGAACGGCTCGATGAGGGAGGGCACGAGAAGCGATCCTACATGAAAGTAAGAATCATTATCAATTAGCTAGAGTGGGCGCATGAAATCCTCTTCTGCACTGACCGCCCGAGGCATCTGCTTCGGCTACGCTGCCGACGACGTGCTGCACGCCGTCGATCTGGACCTGCGCTCCGGCGAGGTCGTCGCTCTGGCTGGTCACAACGGGTCCGGCAAATCGACCCTGATAGAGATCCTTGCCGGGGTGAGGGCGCCTCGCCGCGGCGGCGTGCGTCGCGTCGGAGATGTCGCGCTCGTCGTGCAGCGTCCCGCAGTACCCGACGCACTGCCCGTCACGGCGTCAGATGTGGTACGCATGGGGACCTGGAAGCGTGGCGCCAGGGCCTCCCGTGCCGGCGCGCGTCGAGCGGTCCTGCAGGCCCTCGAGCGCGTCGGCATGTCCGAGTTGTGCGACCGGCCGCTGGCCGAGCTGTCGGGTGGGCAGCGGCAGCGGGTCTTCCTCGCGCAGGGAATCGTGCGCGAGCCCGACATCTTGCTGCTGGACGAGGCGGCGGCGGGTCTCGACCGGGAGAGCGCGGCGCGCATGCAGCTGATCCTGCGCGAGGAGGCCGCGCGCGGCGTCGCCGTGTGCACCGTCACCCACGCCGCCGCCGCGGTCGCCGCGGCGGACCGTGTCGTCCGGTTGGAGCGCGGTCGCGTGGTCTAGGTGCGCTCGGTCTGGGTGGCAGTGACAGCGGCAGCAGCGCCGATGGGTGTGCGACCGCCATCGCTGCCGCGGTGTCCTGTGTGCTTTCCGGGTGGGAGAGTGCCGGGGTGCAGGGGACTTGACAAGCTGGATACCCCTGGGGGTATAGTTGGGGTAGTTGAAAATACTCCCCAGGGTATTGGGGCTTACGCGAAAGATGAGGAGCACGGTATGTGTCGAGCGACGAAGTGCCGCACCTGCGGAAAGACGACCTGGGCGGGCTGTGGTCAGCACGTGGCCATGGTGAAAGCGAGCGTGCCGGCGTCGGAGTGGTGCGGCGGCAAGCACTCGCAGGCGCAGATTGACGCGGCGAAGGCCGAGCGGGGAGGGTTCTTCTCCCGGCTCTTCGGGCGCTGAGCGACGAACAGGAACAGAGCCATGACGACGAAGAACCTGACTCGGGCCGACTTCGCTGAAACAGTTGCCTCGGGCATCGTGTTTGTTGACTTCTGGGCGGCGTGGTGCGGACCATGCCGGGCGTTCGCTCCCGTATTCGAGCAGGCCTCGGCGCAGCATCCGGACATCGTGTTCGCAAAAGTCGATACCGAGGCCGAGCAGCAGCTCGCCGCAGAGTTCCGCATCACGTCGATTCCGACGCTGATGGTGTTCCGTGACGGGATCATGGTCTACGCGCAACCAGGCGCCCTCCGCGCCCCGCAGCTCGATCAGCTCATCCAAGGCGCTCGCGATCTCGATATGGAAGACATCCGCAGGCAGCTCACCGAACGCAACGGTCAGCCCGCATCTTCAGCACCCACCCATCCACAGGCACATCGTTAGAGAGGACCCCACTATGTGCGCTCGAATCACCTGCTCGACTTGCGGAAAGCCCACCTGGGCCGGTTGCGGCCAGCACATCGACGAAGCCCTCGCAGGGGTTCCCGAAGCCGACCGCTGCAGCTGCCAGTGAAGCTGCTCCGTTTACGACATCGAAGGATCTGATCATGCTGTTGGAACGCATTTACGACGAGGATCTTGCGCAGGCGAGCTACTTCATCGGCTGCCAAGCGAGGGGCGAGGCAATTGTCGTCGACCCGCGCCGCGACCTCGACGTATACCTTGAGCTCGCTGCAAAGCACGCCATGAGCATTGTCGCTGTCACCGAGACACACATCCACGCCGACTACCTTTCGGGCACCCGCGAGCTCGCCGCGAGGACCGGCGCGCGGATGTACATATCCGACGAGGGCGGCCCGGACTGGACCTACGGTTCCGACTTCGACAGTGCAGTGCGGATGAAGCACGGCCACCGGATCAGGCTCGGCAACATCGTCCTTGAGGCGGTGCACACGCCTGGCCACACTCCCGAGCATATGTCCTTCCTCATCACGGACGGCGCGCAGACAGACGAACCGGGATTCATGCTCACCGGAGACTTCGTGTTCGTGGGTGATCTTGGCCGTCCCGACCTCCTCGACGAAGCCGCGGGCTTCATCGACACCCGCTTTCAAGGCGCGAAGGATCTCTTCACGAGCCTGCGCGACCGCTTCCTCACGCTGCCCGACTACGTGCAGGTGCTCCCGGCGCACGGCTCGGGCAGCGCCTGCGGCAAAGCGCTCGGCGCGACCCCCTCAACGACTGTCGGCTACGAACGCAATTTCTCCTGGTGGAGTCGGTACCTGAAGAACGATGATGAACAAGGCTTCATCGATGAGCTCCTCAGCGGGCAGCCCGATGCGCACGCCTACTTCGGGCGGATGAAAATGGAGAACAAGGTCGGGCCCGCAGTGATCGGTGAGCAGCCCGAGCTCGTCGAATACACAGCCGAGCAACTATCAGCGGAACTTGCCGCCGATACGGTCATCCTGGTCGATACCCGACATAACAGTGACGTGCACCGCGGCACTGTCGAGCGTTCGCTCAACATCCCCGGAGTCGACAAAGCTGCCAGCTACGGAGCTTGGGTGATTGACCCCTTGGTCGAGCAGCGTCCCCTGGTGCTTCTCGCCGCCGACCTTAATGAGGCCGAGGCGGTGCGGGATCACCTGGTTCGCGTCGGCATCGACACGGTGCGTGGGTACGTCACCTCGCTCAGCGGTCTCGATCTGGTGACTCCGAGGCTCGTGCAACCGGAGGAACTCGACAGTGTCGAGCGGGTCTTGCTGCTCGACGTGCGCAACAAGACCGAGTTTGCGGAGGGCCACCTGCCCGGTGCGCGGCAGCTCTCAGGTGGGCGCGTGATGTGGAACCTCGACCTGCTCCCCGACCCTGGAGCCGGCACGATCGTCACGTATTGCCAGAGCGGAGTGCGGAATAGCGTTGCGGCCAGCGCGCTGCGCCGCGCTGGCTACGATGTCGCCGAGCTCGATGGCAGCTACGCGGCCTGGAAGGCAGCAGGCAACGTGCCCGAGACGGGCGCACTGGCCACAGTCTGAGCGGTCTCACGGGAGACCGTATTTCCCCGCTCGGGGCCCCGCATGGAACTGACGCTCATCATTGCCCCGCTGCTTGCGGTGCTTGTCGGTTTCGTGCTGGGGCTCCTCTGCTCGCCATGGGTGCATTCGTCCTCACTCAGGAAGCCCCGAACCTCATGAAAGGCTTCGCGTGACCCGCACAACTCACCGCGCATCCGCAGCCGCTCGGCCGCGCATCGGCCGGATTGTCCCGGGCTACACCGTTCCGGTGATCAACGAACGTGAGGCAAGAGCCGCAGCAGGCCTCCTTTTCCTCCCCGGCATCGTGCTCTATCTCAATGCCGTTCACACGGGAAGCGCCGACCCGTTGAAGCCCTTCGGTGCGGTGTTCGTGCTCGACATGCTGATCCGCGTCCTCGCCGGCGACAGATTCGCGCCCTCCCTCGCCCTCGCACGCATGATTGTCGCCCGGCAGCAGCCCGAATGGGTCGGCGCATCCCAAAAGATGTTCGCATGGTGGCTTGGCTACAGCATGGGGCTCGCGGCCTGTCTCGCGACCGGCATTCTCCAGGCGCCGCTCTGGGTCACGCTCATCCTCTGCGGTGTGTGTCTTACCTTCCTCTTCTTGGAAACAGCGTTCGGCATCTGCGTAGGATGCCGACTTCAGTCCCTCTTCTCGCGCACCGCACCGCAGTACTGCGCAGGCGGCACCTGCGAGATGCCTGACTCCACTGTGCCCATGCCCGAACCCCCTACTCGCTCACAGATCACCCCTTCCCTAGATTGACAGGACCCACAATGCTTCGAACACTCACGAAAATCGCTCTTCCGGTAGCCGCTGGCGCGCTCGCGCTCGGCCTCGCAGCCTGCTCCAGTGCACCCGCCCCTGCGGGTGCCCCCGAGATCCCAGAGAATGCGGTTATTCTCGATGTGCGCACCCCCGCGGAGTACGCGACAGGGCACCTCGAAGGAGCGAAACTGCTTGACTTGAATGCTGGTGAAGTCGCGGAAGCCATCCCAGATCTCGACCCCAACGCGGCCTACCTCATTTATTGCCGATCCGGGAACCGTGCAGGCCAAGCGCTCACGCTCATGGAGCAGGCCGGATTCACCAGCCTCACCAACCTGGGTTCTCTTGAGCGAGCTGCGGATGCCACAGGAGTCAGCATCGTGCGGTAGTCACCGTGGACCCGCGGTCTCCACCCAGAATCCGACGGGTGCAGAGCAGGCGTCAGCTCTCAGTCGCGGGATCCTTCGCGACCTCAGCGTCAGAGCCTTCTGGCCGCTGCGGGTGCAGGCGAAAAGTCGCTGCAAACCCAAAGATGAGAAACGCGGATCCGATGTAAGCCGACCACTGTGTGCCAGCGGTGAATGCATCTGCGGCAGCGGCGCCGACTGCCGGATCTTGTGCCCTCAGCGCAGGGATCGCCGCCCCTGCTGAACGGTCGAGGGTGGTGACGAGCTGGGACCGTGCGCTGCTCGGGATCGAGCTGAACTGTTGGTCCAGTGTGGTGGCGAAGCTGCTGGAGCTTACGGTGAAGAGCACGGTGCCGAGCACAGCAATGCCGAGAGCGGAGCCGATCTGACGGGCCGTGCTCTGGGTGCCCGAGGCCTGTCCAGAGAGCTGCTTGGGCACGTCGACAAGGATCACCCCAGTGAGTTGGGCGGTGGCGAGACCCACTCCCAAGCCATAGATGAAGAGGCACGGCGCGAGGAGCACCCACGTCGAGGTGGCGGCAAGACCGATGCCGAGGGCCAGGACACCCACGAACTCGAGCAAGAGCCCGATGCGAACGATCGCGAGGGGGGACATCACTTTGAGCAGGCCGCTCGAGAGGCCGCTTGCGACGAACGAACCGATCGCAAGGGCGAGGAGCACGAAGCCGGTTTCAAGCGCGCCGTACCCGGCGACGTTCTGGAGCCAGAGCGGGATCGCGAGGAGAATGCCGAACTCGCCGAGTGACACAATGAGCGCCGCCACGTTGCCGTTGCGGAACGAGGGGATGGCGAACAGTGAAAGCGAAAGAAACGACGCCTGGCCAAGCCGTTCGCGTCGCCGCGCACGCACGATGAAGAGCACCACCGAGATCACCGTCACCGTGAAAGATAGCGGGACGACTGATACGGCAAACGGCCACTCCCAGGAGCCGATGGTGAAGGTGTTGGCAGGATTCACCGCCCACCAGCCATAGGTTCGCCCCTCGATGAGCCCGAACACGAGTGACGCGCTGGCGAATACGGAGATGATGGCGCCGCCGAAATCGATGCGTCCCTGTGCGCTGGGGTCTCGACGATCGGACACGGTCGCGAGGAGGCCGATGATAATGATCAATCCCAGCGGAATGTTTATGCCGAACGCCCACCGCCATGAGTAGTACTCGGTCAGCCAGCCTCCGAGCAGCGGGCCCAAAGCTACGGTGCCGCCGATTGTCGCGCCCCAGACGGCAAACGCGATTCCGCGCTCGCGGCCGGTGAATCCGGTGTTGATGATCGAAAGGGTGGTGGGGAGCACCATGGCACCGCCCACCCCTTGCAGCACGCGTGCGAGGATCAGCAACTCTCCGTTGGGTGCGAGCGCCGCGAATATCGAAGCCGCACCGAATACTGCAATACCGAGTATGAGGAGTCGCTTGCGCCCGTGCCGGTCGGCGAGTGAGCCGAAGACGAGCAGCAGCGCAGCGAACACCAGCGTGTAGCTCTCCTGCACCCACTGCACCTGAGTTGAGGTGATGCCGATGTCGTCGATGATGCTCGGAATCGCAACGTTCACAATCGTTGCATCGACGATGATCATCGCGACGGCAAGACTGATGAAGAGGAGACCGAACCACTTTTTGCGCGTCGAGTTCATCAGATACCTGTTTTCTGTGGGGGTTCTCGCGGCTCCCGCCCTCGTGCCGGGAGTAGCAGCAGTGTAGGGCGTCGCGAAGATGATGACAGCAAAATATCTTATCGACGCCCTGTCGGCAACTAGGGGGTGAGTGCCACCTTCCCCGCGTATGCAGCGGAGCGCACGGCATCCACGGCCTGCGTGGCCTCCGCGAAGGTGTAGCTGCGCGCGAAGGTGGGGCGGATCTCGCCTGCGGCGACCACCTGCGCGAGCGCAGCGAGGTCTTCGCCCTTCGGCATCGCCATGAGGGTGACGACCTTGATACCGCGGGTGAATGGCGCCTGCAGTGACCGCGACACCGCCCCAAGCATCTTCCCGCCGCCCTCGCCGCCGCCTAGCACGAGCACGCCGCCGGCCACGATGGCCGGCTTCCACTGGCGGATCGGCAGGTTGCCAGCGAAGTCGAGCACCACGTCGAACCGTTGTCCGACCGCGGTGGGATCTGCCACCGTGTAGTCGATCACCTCGTGCGCCCCCAGCTCGCGCACAAAACCTACCTTCGCGGTGCTGCACACCGCCGTCACCCGCGCCCCGCGTGCCGACGCCAACTGCACGAGCGCGGAACCCACGCCGCCCCCAGCGCCCGTCACCGCGATCCGCTTCCCCTGAACCGGCCCGCAAGCGCGCAGAGCCTGCAAGGCCGTGTAGCCCGACATCGGCAGTCCCGCCGCCTGCTCGAAGGTGACACCCTCGGGCAATGGCTGCAGGAGCTCCTCTGTTGCGCTCACAAGCTCAGCCCAGGATCCGCGCGCCGAACCGAACACCGCGTCGCCCACCCGAACGCGCGTGACCCCCGGGCCCACGGCCGCCACCACGCCGGCGACATCCTCGCCGAGCGTGATCCGTTTCGGGCGCGGAAAGCCCAGGGCGAGTCTCGCGATCCGCGGCTCACCAGTCGTCAAATGCCACTCCGCCATGTTGACGCCCGCGGCTGCCACCTTGACGATGACGTGCCCCGGCTCGAGCGACGGCTCGGCCACCTCCTCCACGCGCAGCGTCGACGGGCTTCCATACGTGTGCCTCACCACAGCTTTCATCGTGGCTCACCTGCTTCCTGTTCGTAGCTGAACACGTCATCGAGGCCCACCCCGAAGACGTGAGCGATCTGGAACGCCATCTCAAGCGACGGCGAATACTTGCCCTGTTCGATCGCGATAACCGTCTGCCGGGTGACCCCGATGCGGTCGGCGAGATCGGCCTGCGTCATCTCTCCTGCCGAGAAGCGCAGGGAGCGGATCTTGTTGGTAACGCGCGTTGGCTTCGCCATGTCAGAACCCCCTGCGGTAGGCGATGAGCTTCGTGATCGTCTGCAGGATCGCCGCGAGAATGAAGCAGAGGTACAAGGCGTTCGCAATGTACACGTGCGGCGCCTCAATGAAGCAGAGCACGATCGCGCCTGAGCCGCCGATGGTGATGAACGAGTTGCCCACCCGATCGCCGAGCCAGCCGATCTCCTTGTCGCGGCGATCCACCCGGCCGGCACCCCGCAGGCCTGAGGTGCCGTCAACGATGCCGATCACGATGCCGGCAAGAATGCCCGCAACGATCGCGCCGATGATCGACCAGATCATCGGCCACAGGTACCCCTTCGGGTCGAGTGGGCCGTCGCCGTTGATGTAGCTGAGCGTCAGATACGCCACGAAACCGAGCGGGGCGATGATGCCGAACGCCCAGGTGTTCTTCTCCTCGTGAGACACGCTTCCTCCTTCACCGAGTGCGTCAAATATCTTTGACACGTCAAAGGTAAAGCGTTCTGCACATCATGTCAAGAAAGTTTTACTCGCCTTTCCGTGACCACTCGAGATAGCGCGCGTATGGATCATCGGGCAGCAGCGCGATTTCGGTGCGCCTGCGGCGGCGGCGGATCAGCCCCATCGCACCCGCCGCCTCACGAACAGAGGCACCAAGCCTGGCGGCGAACCCCGCGCGAGCGGGCGGCGGCATTGGCGCGGACGCAGCGCCCTGCCCCAGACACGTCTGCCGCTGAGAGCTATCCAGAGTCATTGCGGTCTCCTCGATCGTCCATGCAGCGCGAAGGGGATCCGGGATCCGGGAAGCACCGCCGTCTTCCGCGAGAATCCGGGAATCTCACCGTACGGTCAGCGCCGCCACCACAACTAGTGCTTGACGCACCAGCACGCTCGGTGTATGTGGCGACCGCTGCGAGGCTCCCGGAGTCAGGCGAGACGCGCGATGGACGCGCAGGGATGGGTACCCAGCATTCCATCGCGGGCGTACACTCGCGATAGTGAGGCCTCCGCGCCGGACGCCCCGCCGTTCTGTGAGAGAAGGAAGTCAGATGGGCAGCGCGATCGAGGCTACAGGCCTCAGCAAACGATTCGGCAAAACGCTCGCGCTCGACGGGCTCGACCTCACCGTGCCGACGGGCACGGTGCACGGCTTCCTCGGCCCGAATGGCTCGGGCAAATCGACGACGATTCGCGTGCTCCTCGGGCTCATCCGCGCGAACGCTGGCCGTGCGAGCGTGCTCGGCGCAGACCCCTGGCGCGACGCGGTCGCACTGCACCGGCGCATCGCCTACGTGCCGGGCGAGACCACGCTCTGGCCGAATCTCACCGGCGGGCAGGCCATCGATATCGTGAGTTCGCTCCGCGGCGACCACGACCCGGCCCGCATCGCCCACTTCGTCGAACGCTTCGACCTCGACCCCTCGAAGAAGGCTCGCAGCTACTCGAAAGGCAACCGGCAAAAGGTGGCGCTTATCGCCGCACTCGCATCGCGCGCCGAGCTCTTCATCTTCGACGAACCCACAAGCGGCCTCGATCCGCTCATGGAACAGGTGTTCCGTGAGTGCGTCGAGGAGATCCGCGCCGATGGCCGCACCTTGCTGCTCTCGAGCCACTTCATCTCCGAGGTGCAGCGGCTCTGCGACGATGTGACGATCATCCGCAAGGGACGCACGGTCGAAGTATCTCCAGTGCAGGGGGAGCAAGACCTGGAAGCTCGCTTCCTCGCACACTACGGCACTGCGGAACTCGCCGGCGGATCCGCCGCGGGATCTACCGACACCGCGGTGGGGCGACACCGACAGCGCGGAGGCGAGGCATGAACGGCAACTTCGCCGGTCTCGGCAAGATGCTGGCCTTTCAGCTGCGTCGTTCCTGGCTGCGCATTCTCATCTGGGCGCTCGTCATCCCCGCGCTGGTGATGTTCGTCGTCGCGTATCAGCAGTCGCTCTTCCCCACCCAGGCAGACCGTGACGCTTACGCGGCGATCGCGAACACCCCATCGGTTGCCGCGCTCACCGGGCTACCTTACGCCGCGGCCACCGCCGGCGGCATCCTCAACATCAAGCTCTGGATGTCGAACGCCATCGCGCTCTCGCTCGTGAGCATCTTTCTCGTCACCCGCAACGGCCGGGCCGAAGAAGAAGCCGGCCGCACTGAACTCCTGCGCGCCACCGCGCTCGGCAGGCACGCCCCCACCGTGGCAGGATGGCTCCTCGCCGCAGGCTTCGCGCTGGTCACCGGTCTCCTCTCCGGCATCGCCGCGATCCTCACGGGTCTCCCAGCCGATGGCTCGATGCTCATGGGGCTCTCCTACTCCGGTGTTGCGATCGCTTTCGTCGGTATCGCGGCGATCACCGGACAGCTCGCCTCGACCGCGCGCGCGGCAAACGCGTGGGCGGGTCTCGCGCTCGCCGCCGCCTACCTCGTACGCGCCCTCGCCGATGTGAACGCGACAGGGGAGACCCCGCTCTGGCTGAGCTGGGTGTCACCGATCGGCTGGGGGCAGCAGACACGATCCTTCGGTGAGAACACCTGGTGGGTGCTGCTACTGCCGTTCGGCTTTGCGCTGGCCTGCGCAGCCGGGGCGCTCGCGCTTGAGAACCGTCGCGACCTCGGCGAGGGCGTCATTCCCGCCCGGCCGGGGCCAAGTCGCGCCTCGCCGTTACTGAGCACGGTTCTGGGGGTGCCTCTCCGTTTGCAGCGCACCTCGCTCATCGCCTGGACGCTCGGGGTCGCCGTCTGCGGCTTGTTCTTCGGCGGTATCGCGAAGCTCATGGAGCAGCTCATCACCGATCTTGGCTCCTCGCCGATCGGCGCGGCGCTCACGAGCGGCACCGACACCCCGGTTGATGGGCTCCTCGGGTTTCTGCTCGTGTTTCTCGCCGTGCTTGTCGCGGGCTTCGCGGTCGAATCGACGCTTGCGCTCCGCGGCGACGAAGCCGCACACGGCGAGCTCGAATGGTCGGCTGCGGTGTCTCGGTGGTCGTGGACGGGGGTGCGGATCGCGATTCCTGCGGTCGCCTCGGCGTTGATGCTGGGCATCGGCGGGCTGCTGCAGGGTGCCGCCTACGGCGCACAGACGGGCGATCCGGGGCAGGCGTGGCGCTACGCCGTCGGTGCCCTCGCCTACTGGCCGACCGTGGCACTCGTTATCGGGGTGACCGCGCTGCTCGCTGCCTGGTTGCCCCGGGTTGCCGCAGCAACTGCGTGGTCGGTGTACGGGGTGCTGGTGCTGCTCGCCGCGCTCGGTGATGTGCTCGGCATCCCGCACGATGTGGTGCAGGCGACCCCGTTCTGGGCAGTGCCGCAGCCCGGCAGCCAGGATCCGTCGTGGTGGCCGGTGTGGCTGATGGCGGCGGCGGCCGTCGCTTTCGCGGCGCTCGCCCTGGTGCGCTTCCGCAACCGAGACCTTGTGAGCGCATAGACCGCCTCCACCCGTATCCGCCTGGCAACCCCCTCCGCCCACGGCGAAACATGCCGACCGCTCCCATACCGGCTCCGTACAATCGCGGCGTGAATGAACAGCAGCACCCCGTCGTCGTCACGGCCCCAGAGCCCTCAGCGCCGCGCCCCGCCTTTGCGAGGGCGCTCGACCGCGCGCTGGCGGTGCAGCGCCCGGTGGTGCTGGCCCACATCCGCAGTGTGCGCCTGCGCTCCCCGCACGCCACCCCCAATCAGGTGATCCGCATTCTGGAGCGCCGCTACCTGCTCGCGATCACGAGCGGCGGTGCCGCGGTCGGTGCAACCGCAGTTATCCCCGCGATCAGCACCCCGGCGACACTCGCGCTCTCAGGGGTAGAGACCGTGGGGTTCTTGGAGAGCACGGCCCTGTTCGCGCAGTCGGTGGCGGAGGTGCACGGCATCCCCGTCGAAAACCCCGACCGTGCCAGGATGCTCGTGATGACGCTCATGCTTGGGCAGGAGGCAGGGGAGCTCCTGGGGCAGTTCACACAGCAGGTCGCGGGCGGCGGCATCGGGCGTTCCGGGTTCTGGGGTGAGGTGGTGACGAAGTCGTTGCCCCGCGGCGCGGTGCGCCCGGTGCTCGACAAGCTGCAGCGCTCCTTCGTGCAACACTTCGCGAAGATTGGTGGCGGCTCGATCGTGGGCAAGGCGCTGCCGTTCGGGATCGGCGCCGCGGTGGGTGGCGCCGGCAACCACATTCTGGGACGCCGCGTGGTTGCGGCGTCGCGCCGATCCTTCGGCCCGGCCCCAGTGGGCTTCGCCCCTGAGCTGGCACCGCGCGAGGGGGCGGAACGGATCGAGCGCCGCATGCTGCGGGGAGCCCGCAGCGCCGGCGGGTCGATCGCGGCGGGTGCCGGTGCGGTGGGGCGCTCCGCGAAACGGGCCGCTACTGCGGTGACACGCGGATCGGGGAAAGCACGAGCCGACTCGGACGACACGCCCGTGTGATTTCAGTGCCGGGGTCGTACTCTGGGCACATGCACCTTCCTGCTCTGCTCTATGCGGAGGACGACCTCGAGATCGCCGAGATGACGATCGAGGTGCTCTCTGAGCAGTACGATGTCGACCACGAAAGCGACGGCAACGCGGCCCTGGCGCAGGCACTCCGCCGCCCCTACGCGGTGATGGTGCTCGACAGGCGCCTCCCCGGCATGGACGGGGTCGAACTGGTGCGGGCGATCCGCACAGCCCGCATTGCCACGCCGATCCTGCTGCTGACAGCGCTCGGGGCCATCGATGACCGTGTCACCGGCCTCGACGCCGGCGCCAACGACTACCTGGTGAAACCCTTCGCCTTCGAAGAACTGCTCGCCCGCCTGCGCGCCCTCACGCGCTCAGCGACGACTGCGGGGCGACGCTGCGAGATCGGATCGTGGACTCTCGTGCCCGAAACGCAAGCGCTCTACACGGAGAGCGGGGCGAGGATCACCCTCACCGATACAGAGACCCGACTGCTCGCCGCGCTCGCCGCAAGCCCTGAGCACGTGTTTACCCGTGACGAGTTGCTTGCGGCCGTCTTCGCCTCTGGCGAGGCCCCGGTCAGCCCCGGATCGGTGGAGACCTACGTGCACTATGTGCGCAGCAAAGCTGGCCACAGCCTGATCGAGACGGTGCGCGGCAGAGGCTACCGGCTGGGGGTGCCCGAGTGAGCCAGGAACGTCGCGGGTCTGCAGACAATGCGCGGGTGCGGGCGGCTGCGCGGCGCATCGCGCTGCTCGTGGGGGTATCGTCAGCGCTGATCATCGCGGTGGGGATTACGGTGCTCGTGCTCGTGATTGTCGCGACGGCGCGGCCTGAGCGCGGCCCTGCAGGTGAGCGGGGGGATGCGGATCACGTGGTCGTCGATGCGGACCAGGTGGTGCCGTGGGTGATCGGCTTCGGCGTGGTGGCTGTGGCGCTCCTCGGTGTGATCGCCTGGGTGTCCGCGGCGCGCGCGGTGCGACCGCTCGCCGACGCGCTGCGTTTGCAACGCGAGTTCGTCGCCGATGCGAGCCACGAGCTGCGCACCCCCTTGACGGCGCTCGTGAGTCGTATTCAGATTCTTGAGCGCCGTCGCGAGCGCGGCGATCCGATCGATGAGGTGGTCGCGAAGCTCGGCGATGATGCTGCGTCGATGGGCGAAACCCTAGACGAGTTGCTGGTCGCCGCGTCCGGCGAGGCCGATGCGGCCGCTGCAGGGCGGCACCGCAGCGGCGCGGTGGGTGAGGGTGTGACGACGGCGGCTGAACGGCTGGCACCGCTCGCCGAAGCGCGCGGGGTGCGGCTCTCCTGCGATCTGGGCAACGCAGCGCAGGTGCATGTCGGGCTGGCTACCTCCGAGCTGGCGCGGGCCTGCATGGTGCTCATCGACAATGCGATCGGGCACAGCCCCGTCGGCGCGACGGTTGCGGTCGCGTGCCGACGGAGCGGCCCCGCGGTAGAGATTCGCGTCATCGATCACGGGCCGGGGGTTGCAGCAGCGGATCGCGATCGCATCTTTGAACGCTTCGCGCGCGGCTCCGAGACCGGGCAGCGGCGCGGCTTCGGGTTAGGGCTCGCGCTCGCCAAGGATCTCGCTCGGCGGGCCGGTGGCAGCGTCGGTGTTGAGACGAGTTCGCCAGAGGGCACCGTATTTCTGCTGCGCATGCCGAGCGTGTGACCGGCCGCTGAATCAGCGGTGCCTGGCGCCGTCGATCCCCACGCCGCCGAGAACTGCACTGTCGAGAGCTGCACTGTCGGCTGCTGCCCACTCGACACCGGAAGCCCACCGCCTGGTGCGCCCGTCGGCACCCACGATGACACCGCGCGTGTGCGCCGCTGCCCCGATCCACCCCAGATCCTCGATGCCGGCCACTACGGCCGCAGTAGCCCACACATCCGCGTCAACGAGCCGCTCTGCAACGACGGTGGCGCTGACCGCGCCGTGCGCAGCGAGACCCGTGCGCGGGTCGAGGATATGGGCGCCGCGCTCGGCGCTGCCCGAGGTGGCCACCGCGCCGTTGCGCAGCTGCACCGTGGCGAGCAGCGCACCAGGGCGCAGCGGATCAGCGATGCCCACCCGCCACTCCCAGTCGGCGCTCGCAGCAGTTGCCAGCTGCATGTCTCCGCCAGCGTTGATGCCTACGGCCGCAATTGCGGGTTCGTCGAGCAGGGAACGGAGGTGTCTGTCGAACGCGTCGGCTGCGGCCCAGCCTTTCACATAGCCGGTGGGGTCGAACCACCCTCGCCATGCCGCGGAGAAGCGATGGCCTGTTTCGGTCTCAGCCCGCAAGCACGCCCGACGCACCTCCTCGATGCGCGGGTCAGCGAGCGCGGCGTCGAGGGAGCCATCGCGCAACCGCAAGATTTCCGAGTCGGGTCGAAACGTCGAGAAGACGCGCTCGGCGTCCCGCAGATCCTCGAATGCGGCGTCGGCGGCGGCTACGAACCGCGCCTCATCCTGTAGGTCGGCGGAACCGGCGGCGATGGCGTGCACGCTGACCACGGTGCCCATTATTTCGGCGGTGCGGCTGAGGCGGGAGCGCTCGTTCATGATCGGGCCTGATCGAGTGCGTTCTGCAGCGAGGACAGGTACCCGCTCATCGTGTAGGTCGCACCGGACACCATATCGATGTGCGCAGACTGCGCAGCGAGCGTCTCGTCGACGAGCTGCGGCACCGCATCGGAGTTGATGCGCTGCTCCCGCCCGCCGCCGCTCGGGTACTGGGGCACCTGCACATCCGCGATCCGCCCCCCTGACACCGTGATTGCCACCTGCACCGGACCATAGCGGGTCTGCACCGCAGTCCCGGTGTAGTTGCCATCGGTGAACGTCGCCTGCCCGACCGCGGTCGAGCTGGTGCTGTCGCCGCTGCCTGACAGCGCGCCTGAGGTGCTGCTGCCGGTGCTGGGCGTGGCGCCGGTATCGGCGGTGATTGGCGTGCTGCCGACGCTAGTGGTTGTGGCCGTGCTCGCGGGGGCTCCGGCGTCGTGCAGTGAGAAGTAATAGCTGCCGACGAGCACCGCGGCGCTGAGCGTGCTGAGCAGTGCGTAGATGATGCGCTTCATGATGCGCCTCCTGTCAATCGTTCTTGGGTGAAGTGTTCGGTGTGCAGGTGGGCTGGAGCGACGCCAGCGGCGAGGAGATCGTGCTGCACGGCTGTCATCCACGCCGGTGGCCCGCAGAGATAGACGTCGCAGCGGGCCAGCCCGTCGCCCCCGCCCGGTGCGAGACTCTGTAGCAGCTCAGCGCCGTCGTGATGCGCATACTGCGCGGGCAGCCACGACGACCCGCCCTGGGCCCGGGGCCCGAGCAGCGTGTAGTGCACCAGGCCGCGGTCGGTGATGAGACGGCGGATCGACTCGCCGAGCATCGTCTGCTCTGCCGCGCGTTCGCGGGTGACGAGCACCGCTTCACCCGGCGCGAAGGGCTCATCCTCGAGAATCGCGACAAGCGGCGCGACCCCAGCCCCTGCGCCGATCATCAGCAGCCCCGGCTGGGTGCGTGCAGCGCCGGTCATGCTGCCGTAGGGCCCCTCGATCATCACCGGGGTGCCCGGGGCGAGATCGGCCAAACGGCGGGTGCCATCACCTACGACCCGAGCCGACAGCTGCAGGCGATCGGCGGTGGGAGCCGCGGAGAGCGAGAACGGGTGGCCGCGGCTCCACCCCGGCCCGTCGAGAAAACGCCACACGAAGTGCTGACCGGCGCGGGCCCCGAGCCTGTGCAAGCCTCGTCCGTGCAGGCGCACCGTTACCCCGCGGCTGCCCTCCGAGACCACCTCGGCAACTCGGATCCGGCTCCGTGCCGACCGCCACAGGGGCACCGCCACACGGAACACGAGCACGCAGCCTGCCGCGACGGCCCAGAGCGTCCACCAATACCAGCTCGCCACTGGATTGCCGACGAACTCGTGCCCGGTGAGCAGCATGTGGGGCACTGAGATGGCGACACCGAAGTAGGCGTAGAGGTGCAGCAGGTGCCAGGTCTCGTAGCGAAGCCGCTGCCTGGCCCGACGCGCCGAGGTCGCCATCACTCCGATCAGCGCGATCACCCCGAGGCTCGCCGCGAACACCCCGGGGGATCCCCAGATCACGTCCCAGGCTTCAGCGATCAGATTCACGCCGTCCTGCAGCGCATACGCCGCAACGATGAGCACGATGTGCACCGCGAGCAGTGAGACCGACCAGATCCCCGTCAGGCGATGCATCCGTGTGATGCCCGAGCGTCCGAAGCCCCGCTCGAACAGGGGCACGCGCGCCATGAGCAGCACCTGCAGCAGCAGGAGATTGGCGGAGACGAGCCCCGCGATGCGTGCGACACTCGCGAGGCTTTCCGGGGTCAGCGCGGCGATCGCCTGCAGGCCGCCGCCCCCGACCCAGAGGGCGAGGGTCGCCAGGCTGGTGAGCCAGACCGTCGCCGTTGCGGCGGCGCGCCACGCCTGCGGGCCTGAGCGGCGGAGGGCTGCCGGAGACTGCTGGGTTGATGCGAGAGTGGTCATGCGCTCAGCGTGCGCCCCACCATCCCAGACGAGTCTCAGAAAGCGGCGCGCTCAGCAATTTTGCAGCTGTCTCTAGGTGAACACAAAAAGGCGAGGGCTGAGCGCGATGCGTGTTTCCGTGGCCTCCGCGTGTGCTGTGAATCGTGGCTGCGCCCGCGCGACGCCCCGTTGCCTGTCAGACTGAGACCGTGGCGAATACTCAGAACGGCCGTGTGGCCGTCTACCTCGACTTCGACAACATCGTGCTCTCCTGGTACGACCGGGTGCACGGACGCAACTCCTATGCCCGAGACAGGCAGCGCATCGCCGAAGATCCCTCCGACACTGAGATCGCCGCCCGCCTGCGCGCGGCAGTCGTCGACGTGGGCGCCGTCATCGACTACGCCTCCTCCTTCGGCACGCTCGTACTGACCCGCGCATACGCCGACTGGTCGTCACCCATCAACGCCGACTACCGCGCGCAGCTCGTTGCGCGCGCTGTCGATCTCGTGCAGCTCTTCCCCGCCGCGGCCTACGCCAAGAACGGTGCCGATATCCGGCTCGCGGTCGACGCCGTTGAAGACATGTTCCGCCTCGATGACCTCACCCACGTGGTGATCGTCGCAGGCGACTCCGACTACGTGCCGCTCGCGCAGCGCTGCAAGCGGCTCGGCCGCTACGTCGTGGGCATTGGGGTTGCAGGCTCTACCGCGAAGGCCCTCACTGCGGCCTGCGATGAGTTCGCTTCCTACGACGCGCTGCCCGGCGTCGAACTGCCCCGCCGCGAGCAGGAGCAGCCCGCCAAACGCCAGCGGCGCGGAAAAGCCGTGACTGCCTCCCGCGAGCCGGTCGGGATCGAAGTCACCGAGGCTGAGACCGTGGCAGAGCAGAGCGCTGAAACCGCGGGAGGTGGCGGGCGCGGCTCGCGGCGCCGCGGCCGTGGCGCGGTGATCGAAGCGGATCCTGCAGTACAGGATGACATCGCCGATGATCTCAGCGATGACCTCACCGATGAGAGCGATGACGATCTCGACATCGCCGTGACGGGGCTCCTCATTCGGGCGCTCTGGCTGGGGCAGGAGAAGGACGACTCCGGGTGGCTGCACAGCTCGGCCGTGAAGCAGCAGATGCGCCGGATGGATCCGTCATTCAACGAGAAAGCGCTCGGCTTCCGCTCGTTCTCGGACTTCCTGAAATCGCGATCCGATATCGCCGAACTCGAGGAGACCGGGCACGAGCGTCTCGTGCGCCTGCGTGAGCAGCACCCGTAGCGGCCCGCCCCGCGCCCGGCACCTCGGGAGGTTCAGCGACCGAGCTGCGAGAACAGTTCGGTGAACTTCTGGGCGATCGCATCGTTGTTCCACGACCACACGTCCTCGCCGCGCAGCACAGCTTCCGCGCCGCCGTCGCAGTAGATCGTCTGGCCGCAGCAGTGCGTGTTGTCGACCGAGGTGAGCCAGATCAGCAGCTTCGCGATGCTCTCCGGCTCCTGGTGGTAGCCCAGCGGCATCGGCACCACGGTGTCGATCAGGGCCGTGCCGCCCGGGGTTGCGCGTAGCTCGGCCGTCATCGGGGTGTTCACCACACCCGGAGCAACCGCGTTCAGCGGGATACCCGCCCCGGCCCAGCGCTCGGTTACCGCCTCCCGATGCACCCAGCGCGAGATCGCCTGCTTCGATGACGCGTAGATGAGCCCGCCGGTCTGCTCGTTCTGGGCGAGCTCCTCGGCGATGCCAACCGCGGCTGCCTCGTCGTCACGCAGGAACGCGTCGACAAGCGGCGGGTACACCGGCTGCACCGATGACAACGATGACACCAGGGCCGCCCGCGGCGCAGTGGACTGCGCGAGCGCGGGGCGCATCGCCTCCAGAAACTCGGTCATGCCGAAGTAGTTGACCGACGCGGTGATGGCCTTCGGCAGGGAGAGACCGGCACAGGCGATCACCGCATCCACGGTGCCGCCGGCCTGCTGGGTGGCTGCCTCCGCTGCGGCGTGACGCCCCGCAGGAGTCGAGAGGTCTCCATCGACCTCCGCGCCCGCGAGGTCGACGCCGATCACGGTGTGCCCTTCGGCTCGCAGCAGTTCGGCTGTGGTCTTGCCGATGCCCGAGGCGGCGCCGGTGATGACATAGGTGCGTGACATGGTGGTTCCTTTCGGGGAATCGCCCCGCGCACGGGGCGCCGAGCCATTCCGGCATGCTTTGGCGCGCCGGTGGAACGGCCTGGCCCGGGTGCACGTCGACGCCGTCCACGGCTCCAGTATCGTGCCAGCCGACGGATCTGACAATGGGAGGGCGTGGGCGCAGACCAGCTGGGCTGGGCAGCGGGCGTACAGCGAGAAGCCGGGTTTCATGCGCCGGGCATGAAGAACCGGACCGCAGAAACGCCTCTCGGCGGAAGGCCGCTCGAAGCGGCAAAAATTGGAGCCCGGGGTTACTGCGGCCCGGCGGCACCAGTCTAACGCAGCGGATTCGCTCAGGCGAGGGAGCCGTCGCGCCAGCGGCGGGCGCCGGCGTGGAGCTCCTGCGCCATCTTCGAATAGCGCAGCGCACGAGTGGTGAGCTGCCCGGCGTGGGCGTCGTCATGCGTGTCGCGCGTGTCGGCGAGGTCGGCTGCGCCGAGCGCCATCACCCGGCAGTAACTCGCGGCCCGGTCGAGCGCGGCACCGAGATCTCCCACGAACGCCCCGCGCAGAATCGTGTCGCACAGCTCGCCGATCGACCCCGGAGTGACGGGCTCGGCCGCCCCCGCAACAACAGGGTCGATGGTTGTGGCTACGGTTGATCCGCGCCGAAAGAGATCTGCCGAGCCCTCCGCATCGCCGGCCACCACCCGCCGCAGCAGGTAGAGCCGCCACAGCACGCCCGCGAGCGAGTGCGTGCCCTCCTGTGCCCACAGCTCGGCGATGTCATCGATGCCCGGGCCTGAGGAAGCCAACCCCACCACGCGCTCGACAACCTCCGGGTCGGCGCCTGAACGCACCCGGTCGAGCAGCGCCCAGGAGGTCTGCTGGGCGAGGCGGTGCGCAGCGCCAGGCTCGTCGGAGCCGATGATCCAGTCGAAATCGGCGGTCGGCTGGAGCACGGGGCGTTGGTGCTCTCGGGTCACGGGTCTCCTCAGTTTGGGGTGGCGGCATTCGGGCGGCGGATCCCGCGCGCCTCGCGAGTCTACGCCGCGGGGGTGGCCTGTATGTGGACCGTGCGCTCGGGAACGCCCGGTAAAATTGTTGCTAGCTGGGTTCTTGCGCGAGAACCTGCGCTGATACACTCCTCGAGTGGACGCCGTCCAAGTTCGCTGAGAAAGTGGGCGCGGCGATCTGTTTTGGGGGATCACAGATGACGCTGCAATCGCATTCCCAGCGTGCGGAACACCGTTCTGGAGCTGCTCGTTTCGTGTCGGGTGCGCTGGCGTTCCTCGTCGCGACTGGTGCCCTCGTCGGTGTCGCCGTGCCGGCTCAGGCTGCGCCGCCTGCGGCCCCGACCATCGATCTCACGATTCCCGCGAACAACGGAAATATCGATCTCCAGAGCCACCTCGAGGCTGGAAGTACGATCGTCGCATTGAGTCCGTCGGCGGGGGTGAGTGCGGGCTTTCTCGGTCCCACCCAGATCGGGGTCTCGCCGACGCAGACGCCGGCTTTCCCTCAACACCGCACCCAGGCGACGGTGGGGTACACGGTCGAGCGCACCGGCGAGAACGCCAGTGGGCAGCTCAACCTCACCTTCGTGCACAAGCCGTGGGTGTTCGCCTCCGGGCCGGCCGATGCCGTTGTCGCCGCCGGCGAGACGGTGCAGCTGCGGGTCGAGGCTCGCGGCGAAGAGTTCGTGTCCGGCGTGGCGACCGGCGGGAGTAGCTACTCGGTCAAAGCGCAGCCGACAATGGGATCCGCCACTGTGGCGAGCAACGGAATCGTCACCTATACGGCCCCCGCGAACGCCGCGCCTAACAGCACTGCATCGGTGCGGATCCTCGCCACCGACAAGTACGGACAGTCGGGCGAAACCTACCAGCCGCTGACCTTCAGAATCAAAGGCACCGCTGAAGCCGACACCTTCAACGTCAACATCCCCTACGGCGGCGGCAACACGAGCACCCGCGTGGATGTGCTGCCCAACCATGCCCGAGGCGTGAACGCGCGTCTCACGAGCGTGATGGCCAACCCGGGCAACGCCTCCGTGACCTTCGACGCAACAGGCGCGAACTTCACGCCTCCCGCCGTTGTCTGGAACCCGCTGCAGAACGGCTACACCTTTGCCGCTCCGTACACCGTCACCGACGACAACGGCCCCGCAACGGCGCAGATCAACGTGCGGGTGTTGCGTCCGCCGGTGATCACCGCACCGACGCAGCTGCGTGGCGTGCCCATCGGCGGCAGCGCGACCTCGGCGATCGAGGTCTTGAACGAGTCGGCGATCCCCGCAACCGGGGGCTACACCATCGTCACACCGCCCAACACGGGCACTGCGACAGTGAATGATGCCGGTGTGGTCACCTATTCGGCGCCGACCTCGATGCCGTGGGGCGCAATCGACAGTGTCACGGTGAAGGTCACCGACATCGTCGGGCAGTCGGAGACCGCCGAGGTGCGCTTCGAGGCATTCAACGGTGCGGTCGCCCCCGACCTGGCGATGGAGCAGCCCGACGAGTCGTTCGTGCTCGACCTGCTCGACGGCGCTAGCGGAGACGGCAAGACCCTCACCGCCGTCACCCTTGTCTCGGGAGATGCGGCCGTTGCACCCAATTTGGCCGCAGGCACAGTCGAGATCGTGCCGAGCCACGCTTGGAACGCAGGCGAGGCCGTGCATCAGATCTCGCTCAACTACACCATCACCGATGTCAAGGGCGGTGCCGATACCGGAACAGTCACGATTGGTGTGCTGCCGAAGCCGATCTTCGCGCACACCGAGCCCAGCCTTGTCACCAAGACTGTCAAAATTGGCGATCTGGTGCAGTTCGACGCTGGGGCACTGCTGCCAGGCAACCTGCCCGAGACCGGGGCATTCATCGTGCTGCAGCAGCCGACCGCGCTGCCGAAGCCGGGCCCGGCGAACTTCGCCCCTGCCCCGCAGCTCTCGGTATTCTCGATGTTCTCGATGCAGCTCCCAACAGGCCCCGCGACGGTAGACGACGCCGGTCTCGTCACCGTCGACACGCGAGGCATGGCGGTGAACACGCAGTACGAACTCATTGTGCGCGCCACCGACAGGGTCGGTCAGTTTGCCGATCAGGCCTTCAGGATCAACCTGACCGTGCCCACGACGGGCACGAATGCGCCCGCCGGCACCGGGACTCGCCCCGCCAGTGCGCAGCTTGCGAATACCGGAGCTGACTCGTCGGGGCTGCTGCTCGCGGCAGGGGCGCTGCTCCTCGGAGGCATGCTGATGGTGCGTCGCCGAACCCGGCGAAGCGTCTGACACTGTGGTGCCCCCAGTAGGGATCGAACCTACGACCTGCGGATTAAAAGTCCGTAGCTCTACCGCTGAGCTATAGGGGCCAACTCAGCTAGCTTACCGGATTCGTGCGGGGTGCCGTTGCGGAGGCGCGCCGACACCGTGTTCGCGCCAACAGAAGAACACCGCAGGCTGATCCGCGATCCGCCACCATCGCAAAAGCCCCGTTCCATGCTCATCTGAGATGAGCTGCGGAACGGGGCTTCGGTGTTCGTGAACAGCCGCGAGGGTTTACCCGAATCGGCCCGAGACGTAGTCTTCGGTAGCCTTCACCGACGGGGTGGAGAAGATCTTCGAGGTGTCGTCGTACTCGATCAGCTTGCCCGGCTTACCGGTGCCCGCGATGTTGAAGAACGCGGTGCGATCCGAGACACGCGAGGCCTGCTGCATGTTGTGGGTCACGATCACGATCGTGTACTCCTGCTTCAGCTCATCGATGAGGTCTTCGATGGCGAGCGTCGAGATCGGGTCGAGCGCCGAGCAGGGCTCATCCATGAGCAGCACCTCGGGGGAGACCGCAATAGCGCGGGCGATGCAGAGACGCTGCTGCTGGCCGCCCGAGAGGCCTGAGCCGGGCTTGTCGAGGCGATCCTTCACCTCGTTCCAGAGATTCGCGCCCTGCAGCGAACGTTCCACAAGCTCATCGGCGTCGCTCTTCGAAATGCGGCGGTTGTTGAGGTTCACGCCGGCGAGCACGTTCTCACGGATCGACATCGTGGGGAACGGGTTGGGGCGCTGGAACACCATACCCACCTGGCGGCGCACCAGCACCGGGTCTACACCCGGGCCATACAGGTCGTCACCGTCGAGCAGCACCTCGCCCTCGACACGAGCGCCGGGAATCACCTCGTGCATGCGGTTGAGGGTGCGCAGGAAGGTCGACTTGCCACAGCCCGAAGGGCCGATGAAGGCGGTGACGCTGCGCGGCTCGATGTTGATGGAGACGCCCTCGACAGCGAGGAAGCTGCCGTAGTAGACGTTGAGATCGTTGACTTCGATGCGCTTGGACATTGCGTTCCCTTGGTTCTGAGACGGTGGAGTAAGACTGAGGCGGGCTGCGGGTCAGCGCCCGGTGCTGGGCGAGAACTTCTTCGCGACGAAGCGGGCTACGAGGTTGAGCGCCATAACGATGAGGATGAGCACAAGCGCTGCAGCCCAGGCGCGCTCCAGGAAGGCCCACGCGGGGTTGCCCTGGTTGGCGAACTGCGTGTACACGTACACCGGCAGCGACTGCATGCGGTCGTTGAAGAGGTTGTAGTTCATGCTTGCGGTGAAGCCGGCGGTGATGAGCAGCGGTGCGGTCTCGCCGATGACGCGGGAGATCGACAGCATAATGCCCGTGGTGATACCCGCGATAGAGGTGGGCAGCACCACCTTCATGATCGTCAGCCACTTCGAGACACCCAGCGCGTACGACGCCTCGCGCAGTTCGTTGGGCACGAGGCGCAGCATCTCCTCACTCGATCGCACCACGACGGGGATCATCAGCACCGACAGCGCCACAGCGCCGATGATGCCCATGCGCACCCCCGGCCCCAGGAAGAGCGCGAACGCGGCGTAGGCGAAGAGGCCGGCGACAATCGACGGGATACCCGTCATCACATCAACGAGGAAGGTGATCGTCTTCGCGAGCCGGCCACGACCGTACTCGACCAGGTAGATGGAGGTCATCAGGCCCAGCGGCACCGAGATGATCGTCGCTGCGAGCGTGATCAACAGCGTGCCAACCATCGCGTGCAGCGCGCCGCCGCCCTCACCCGTGACGTTGCGCATCGAAGAGTTGAAAAACTCGGGGTCGAGGCGTGCGACGCCGTTGCTCACCACCGTGATCGCCACGGAGATGAGCGGCACCATTGCGAGCAGGAACGCGCCCGTGACGAGGTTCGTGATGAAACGGTCGGTGGCCTGACGGCGGCCCTCGACAGCGGCGGAGATGATGGTCGTGGTCACGAGATGCAGGATCAGGCCGACGAGCACCGCACCGACGAGATTGAACTCGCTGCCGTTCGCGGACGAGAGCAGGCCGAAGAGGGCGAGCGACACGACGAGACTCGCCGCGAGGATGATCCACGGCGCGGCCTTCGGCAGCCGATTGCCGGTGAGCACGGAACCTGAGGAGACGGGGCGAACGGTGAGTGCCATGATCAGTTGGCTCCAGAGAACTCGGCGCGGCGGCTCACAATCCAGCGGGCGACAGCGTTGACGAGGAAGGTGACGATGAAGAGGATGAGACCGGTGGCGATGAGCACGTTGACGTTCTCTCCGTAGGCCTCAGGGAAGGAGAGGGCGATGTTCGCGGCGATTGTCGACGGGTTTTCGCTGGTGAGCAGACGGAAGCTCACGAGTCCCGTCGCCGAGAGCACCATCGCGACGGCCATCGTCTCGCCGAGGGCGCGACCCAGGCCGAGCATCGCAGCCGACACGATGCCGGGTCGACCGAAGGGCAGCACGGCGAGGCGGATCATCTCCCAGCGCGTCGCGCCGAGCGCGAGCGCCGCCTCCTCGTGCAGCACGGGGGCCTGCAGGAAGATCTCACGGCAGATCGCGGTCATGATCGGCAGCACCATGACGCCCAGCACGATCGCCGCGGTGAGGATGGTGCGGCCCGTGCCCGAGACGGTGCCGCTGAAGAAGGGGATCCAGCCCAGGTAGGTGTTGAGCCAGACGAACACGGGCTGTGCTGCGGGGGCGAGCACCCCGATGCCCCACAGGCCGAAGACGACGCTCGGCACAGCGGCGAGCAGATCGACGACGTAGCCGAGCACTGCGGAGACCTTGCGGGGCGCGTAGTGGGAGATGAAGAGCGCGATCCCGATCGCCAGCGGCAGCGAGATCACCAGCGCCAGCACCGCGGCCCACACCGTGCCGAACACGAGCGGCCACACATACGACCAGAAATTGTCGGTCAGCAGCGAGGCCGACTCGTTCGTCGCGACGAAGGCGGGCAGGCTCTGCGCGATCAGGAAGATCGCGACCGCCGCCAGGGTGACGAGGATCATGCTGCCCGCGAACACCGCGGAGCGCGAGAAGATGCGGTCGCCGAGGCTCAGCACGGGCTTGGACGTGGCGGAGGTGGAGGTCACTCGGGCTCCTGGGTTGGGGTGTGCGGGAGGAGGTGCGGGCTGGGGGAGCGTCGGCCGCGCGAGGAGCGAGTCGCAGGATCACTCGGACCCTGCGACTCGCTCATGTTCGCGCAGGCTGACGACTCCCTCCAGCCTGACACAGGAAGGCGTTACTTGATGGCCGCGATCGCGGGCTCGATCTTGCTGCGCAGATCGGCCGAGATGGGGGCGCTGCCGGCGGCCTCGGCCGCGAGCTTCTGGCCCTCTTCGCTCACGATGTAGCCGAAGTACTCCTTGACGAGCTCGGTGTTGGCCGAGTCCTTGTACTCCTCGCAGCCGATGAGGTAGCTGACGAGCACGATCGGGTAGACGCCCGCCTCGGTGCTGGTGCGGTCGAGCTTGATCGCGATGTCGTGCTCGCCACGGCCTTCCTCGACAGAGGAGGCGTCGACGATCGCGGCTGCGGCCTCGGGCGAGTACTCGACGTACTCCTCGCCGACCTTGATCGCGACGGTGCCGAGGCCCTCGGCGCGCGAAGCATCGGCGTAGCCGATGGTGCCGACACCGTTGGTGACTGCCTCAACGACGCCCGAGGTGCCCTGGGCGCCCTCGCCGCCGAACTCGGTCGGCCAGCTCTCGATCGAGCCCACGGTCCAGTCGGAGGGTGCTGCTGCGGAGAGGTAGTCGGTGAAGTTGCCGGTCGTGCCCGACTCGTCGGAGCGGTGCACGGCGGTGATGTTCTGGTCCGGCAGCGTGGCGTCGGGGTTCTGGCCGGCGATCGCGGGATCGTTCCAATTGGTGATCGTGCCGTTGAAGATCTTTGCGATGGTGGCCGCGTCGAGGTTCAGAGAATCGACACCGTCGACGTTGAAGATGACGGCGATGGGGGAGATGTACGCGGGGAACTCGACGACGGCGTCGGTGGCGCAGCTGTCGAAGGGGCCGGCGGTGATCTCATCGGTCTTGAACGCGCGGTCGCTGCCGGCGAAGGCGGAGGCACCCTGCTGGAAGGTTTCGCGGCCCGCACCCGAGCCGGCGGGATCGTAGTTCACGGTGACATCGGCGTGCGCGGTCTGGAAGCCGGCAACCCAAGCCTCCTGAGCCGAGCCCTGCGACGACGCGCCGCCGCCCACAAGGGTGCCGGTGAGCGACGAAGCCTGGGCGTCGCCCTCGGCCGGTGCGCCCTCGTTCGCGGCGCACGAGGTGAGGGTGAGTGCGGCGATACCGCCGATGGCGGCGACCTTTGCGAATGCTGAAAGCTTCACGGCGAGTAGATTCCAATCTCGATCTGAGGTGAGGGAATGACCGCGAACGGCCACACCTCCACGCTAGGGAGCCTTCGTGTCCCCTGGTCTGCCAGCAGGTGAACAGCGGGTGAACTCGCAGTGCTCTCGGCGGGGTCTGGCATGGCAGGTAGCATGGGGCGGGTGACTGGGAAGAGACGAATCGCGGTGTTTGGGGCGGCGCTCGCGGTGCTCGCCGGCGGGGTGGGCCTGGTGGGTTGCGCCCCAGAACCGGAAGCGGATCCGAAACCAACGACGGCCCCCAAGCCGACCGCGACCCCGGAGCCAACCCCGGAGCCGAAGCCCGGCGTGGGGCCGGCGTGCCCCACCGACCACTGCGTGAGCGTGGCAGTCTCGGGTGATCTGCTGTTCCACGAGGGGCTGTGGAGTCAGTACGCGATTCCCACGAATGAGGCGGGGCAGAACTTCGACTTCGTGCCGCTGCTTGAGGGGCAGCGCGCGTATCTCAACCGATCCGATCTGGCGATCTGCCAGATGGAAACCCCTTTGGCTCCCGTCGGTGGCCCCTACGCCGGTTACCCTGCGTTCAGCACGCCGCCTGAGCTCGCCGCCGCGGTGAAGAACGTCGGCTACGACGTGTGCACGACTGCGTCGAACCACACGATCGACCAGGGAACGGAGGGTTTGGTGCGCACCCTCGACGTGCTCGACCAGGCGGGTATCGCACACACCGGTTCGTACCGTGCCGAAGGGGAGCGCGACGTGCCCCTCATTGTCGAGGCGAACGGCGTGAAGGTCGCGGTCATCACCTCGACGTTCTCGCTCAACGGGCTTTACGCCGACTACGACTGGCAGGTCGACTACCGGGAACAGGAGCCGCGGGTGGATCCTGAGCGGGCTATCGCGAAAGCGCAGAAGGCCCGCGAGATGGGTGCCGAGATCGTGATCGGGCTGCAGCACATCGGTGAGGAGTACTGGTCGGAGCCCACCGGTGGTCAGATCGAGCTCGCCCACCAGTTGCACGACAGCGGCCAATTCGACTTCGTCTATCAGCATCATGCACACGCAGTGCAGCCCTTCGAGAGCTACAACGGGAAGTGGATCCTGTACGGCACGGGCAACACCATCAGCGAGTCTGCGCCGCCTGCGCAGCGGGTGAACAACGAGTTTCTGATGGCGCGCGTGCAGTTCGCGAAGCAGCCCGACGGCACATGGGTCACGAACGATCTCGCGTGGAACGCCGCGACGAACATGCAGGACGGCCGCTACAAGTGGTGCTCGGTGATGCCGGATCAGCCGCAGGGCGTCTGCCAGTCACCCGAGATCGATGCGGGCGTTCTGGAGCGCACCCGCGCCACGGCCAACGCGATGGGAGCAGCCGACTCGGGCGCCCGGGAGTGGCTCATCACACAGGAGTGAGCTGTTGCTTGACGATTGCGATCCAGCGGTCGAACAGGGACCCCCCGGTGCGTTGCAGTTCGGCCTCTGCGTCGCTGATGTGTCGGCCCAGCACGATTGGTTCTGAGCGCGTCCGGGCGAATGCGTGGGGCGCCGCATCTGCCCATGCAGCGAAGCCGTTAGCAAGCAGTTCGGGGTGGAACTGGACTCCCCAGGCGTATTCTCCGACTCGGAAGGCTTGATTGGAGCAGGCCGGGCTTGTTGCGGCTGATTGCGCGTTGGGAGGGAGCCTCGTGATCTCGTCGAAGTGCCACTCCACGGCGGAAAAGCTGAGTGGGAGTGCCGAGAATACGGGATCATTCAATGCTGCATCGGTTCGGGAGAGCGTGACGAGTCCGAGTTCGGGCGTGTCGGCGGGAGCAACGCGACCGCCGGCGACCACCGCAAGCACTTGAGCGCCGAGACACACGCCGAAATAGGGGATTCTGCGCTCGACGCTTTCGGCGACGAGTCGACGCGCCTGGGGCAGCCATGGAGCTCGCGCGTCGTCATCGGGTGCGGGTGAGCCACCGAGCATGATCAATCCGCACACTCCGTTGAGCCCAGCAGGCATGGCGTCTGCGACTCCGGCACCCACCAGCCGCACCTCGAATCCGGCGGCTTCGAGGCGTCCGCAAAACTGGCCGAGACCCGCATCGGCCTCATTCTGAATGACAAGCACACAGTTCATGACTGACCCTTTTCTTGCGAGGAGAGTGGTGTGCGAGTGAGCAGCGTTTCGAGTGTCTCAGGTGCGCGGATTGTTGAGAAACTAAGCTCGTCGCCGCAGCGGCGGATTCCGTAGATGCCGGGTTCGAGCAGCGAGTTATACCGGAACCCGGTTGAGGCGTAATAGGCACCGGTGTCCAGGAGCGTGACGATGTCCCCAGGTGTGATGGGCGGGAGCGGGCGCTCGCTCGCCACGAGGTCGCCAGCGAAGCAGCACGGTCCGGCGATGTCGCTCATTACCGGTGCTCCAGTGAGGAGTGCCCCTTGAGGGTCTCGTGCTTCCACGCGAATCGGCCAGGCTTCTGGCATGAACGTGGTCCGTGTAGCGACTTGGGCGCCGGCGTGTGTAATCGCAATAGCGCGGCCGTCCGCTACCTTCGTGTACTCCACGAACGCGGCGATCCAGCCGAACTTCGCTAGTACACCGCGGCCGAACTCTGTGATGATCCCGAATTCTCCGCTGAAAAGCCGTGGCACTCGTTCGCGAAGTTCTTTCACATAGCCGTCCCAGTCGGTGAACGGGTCCTCTCGCGAAAAATCGACAGAGATGCCGCCGCCGATGTCTATCGAAGTGACCTGAGACCGCTTGGCGCGCCGGTTCACCTCATCCGCGAACTCAACGATCGCTGCGATGCCGTCTGCCGCCAGAGCGACGGGCACCCCCTGTGATCCTACGTGAGCGTGAACCCGACTGAGCCACGGTCGGTTGAGGAATGCACTGACGAGGCGTTCGCGGTTGCCTGAGTCGCGCAACGGGATACCAAACTTCGAGTGTGTGCCTGCGGTGCTCATCGCGGCGATCGCTCCGAGCCCGCTTTGCGGGTTGATACGCACTCCGAACACCGATCCGCGCGCTTCGCCGGGGACCGCTGGATTGCAGCTGTCCGAGGTTCGCTCCTCGGCGGAGCTGAGAATCTCGGTTATCCTGTCGAGCTCCTGGAAGCTATCGGCGTTCACGGATACCCCGGTAGAGATCGCCCACACCAGCTCGCTCCGTGATTTCGCCGGCGAGTCGAAGACGATCATGTGCGGAGGCACCCCGGCGGCGAGCGCCTGAGCCAACTCGCCTTCACTCGCCACCTCGCAACCCATGCCCATGTCGTGGAGCTCCCTGAGCATTGGTATTTCGCTGTGTGCCTTTACGGCGAAGGCATGGAGCACTGGGGTGCCAGGAGGAAGTGCGCGGGAAAAGGCTCTGCCAAGTGCTTGCACGTTCGCTTCGAGCCCATCGAGGTCCACGAATGCTGCGAGCGGTGCGCTCTCCGATGAGAGCCGTCCGGTGCGGATCGCGGCAGATATGGCGCGTCCTCTAAAGGTCGGCCCGGTTTCAGTTTCGTTCATTTCTGCACCAGTGCCAGCCAACGTCGAGTGAGCGTGCCCCAGGTCCTCGAAAGGTGGCTTTCATGCGCGAGCATCTCGGAGATGATGCCGTCTGCAGTGAGCCCATGCGCCGCGAGCTCAGGGCGTGAACGCTCGGGAGTGGCCCAGGCGCTCGCGGTTTCCGAGTTTGCCTCGAGATGGAACTGAACGCCCCACGCGCATGACCCTACGCGGAAGGCCTGGTTACGGCAGGCCTGGTTGCTCGCTAGGGCGGTACTCCCCGTGGGGAGCTGGGTTACTTCGAGAAAATGCCACTGGAGCGCACGAAGGGGCGAGGCGGTGTTGGCACATTCGAGTCGATCGAGTCCGTCGAGGAGAGGGTCGCCCGCCGCGGCATCAGTGAGGGCGAATGCAGCAAGGCCGACCTCCGGTTGCGCTGCCGTAGACACTGTTCCACCGGCCACGACAGCGAGGATTTGTGCGCCGAGACACACGCCAAGGTAAGGGATTTCATGCCGAAGCGCCTCGGATACGAGTGCGCGGGTCGCTGGCAGCCAGGGAGCGACCGCATCGTCATTCGGGCCAGGGGTTCCGCCGAGTACGACAAGAGCATCGAAGTCGTCGAGTGTTTCCGGTATGGCGGCCCCCGCGTCCGGTCCAACCACAGTGAGTTCGGCACCCGATTCAATGAGTACGGCGCCAAGACGTTGGGCCCCGGCATCGTGCTCATGCTCCACGACGAGTACCTTTGCAGCTGATGATGATGATGATGATCGGGCAGCGGACGCGAACATATTCGGAGACCTCGTCGCTGTGTCTTGCGGGGCGCTCACAGCCGTCCTGCCGCAATGATCTGGCCGAGGAATTCGCGGGTGCGGGCTTCCTGGGGTTCGCCGAAGATTTGCTCGGGAGGGCCCTGTTCGAGCACACGGCCCTCATGAAGGAACGCGATCGAGTCGGCGACTTCGCGGGCGAAGTTCATCTCGTGGGTCGCCATGAGGATGGTGAGGCCGTCGGCGGCGAGTGACTTCACGATGCTCAGCACCTCGGCGACGAGCTCGGGGTCGAGGGCAGAGGTGATTTCATCAAGCAGGAGGACATCGGTGTTCATTGCCACGGCTCGCACAATAGCGACGCGCTGCTGCTGCCCGCCGGAGAGCTGATCTGGATAGGCGTCCGCCTTGTGCGCGAGTCCGACACGGTCGAGGAGCTTCCGTGCGTACTCGTCGGCTTCCACTGGCTTTACGCCCAGTACGCGCCGAGGGCCGAGCGTGACATTTTCGAGTACGGTCATGTGTGGAAACAGGTTAAAGCTCTGGAACACGATGCCGATGCGGGTGCGGAGTCGGTCCAGGTCAACGCCTTCGCCGGAGATGCACTCCCCGTCGAGTACGATGTCCCCTCCTTGAATCTCTTCGAGGCCATTGATGGTGCGGAGCAGAGTGGATTTGCCGCAGCCAGAGGCTCCGATGAGGCAGACCACTTCGTGCTCCTCGACGTGGAGATCAATGCCGCGGAGCACTGCATGCTCGCCGTAGGACTTCTGGACGTCATTGAGTTCGAGAAACGCCATGCGCTTATCCCCTCGTCTTGGCGCGGTTGTCGCGCTCGATCAGCCGGTCGACGAACCGGGTCTGCGGAATGGTGATGATGATGAACAGGATGGCTACGACCGTCACGGACGAGAGATTGAAGTAGTTGTTTGCGAGGATCTTTGCTTGTGTGAAGGCATCGACCGTACCGATGATGGTGACGAGCGCTGTGTCCTTCTGAAGCCCGATGAAATCGTTAAGTAGTGGCGGCATCACTCTTCGCACGGCCTGGGGGACTACGACAAAGCGCATGGTCTTCCCGTAGCTCAGGCCGAGCGAACGAGCCGCAGCGACCTGTGACCAATGCACCCCGTCGATGCCTGAGCGGTACACCTCGGCGACGTAGGCACCGTAGGTGAGTGTGAGCGCGAGCACAGAAGACCAGAGCGGGCCGAGTTCGCTGAAGAATGGGATACCGGCGAGCGGCAAACCGAAACCGACGAGGTAGATAACGATGATCGACGGTACTGCACGGAACGCGTCGATATACGCGGTCGCGAGCCAGCGGATCGGGCGCCCGGCGCGCCCCGGCATGATACGGGCGAGGGCAATGACCATTGCCCAGATGAGCACGAGGATCTCAGCGAGCACGGCGATCTGCACGTTCTGCCAGAATCCAACGGCAACGTCACCGATGCTCTGGAGCATGAACGGCACGTCGAAAAAGGTCGTCTGCACAGCATGGTTATTCGCTCCGAGGAACTGGGCGAATCCGACGATCACGAGGAGTGGCAGAGCATAACCGGCCGCGATCCAACCAGACTGAGTCGCGCGGAAGCGGAACGCACGTGCCTGGGTGCTCCGGCCTGCTGATGCGGCCTCGCTGGCCGCGCGCCGATGCGCGAGGCCGCGGAGCACCGGGAGCCCAGCGAGCACGGCCAGGCCGACGAGTCCCCACAGTGCGAGGCCAATGGTGACGCGCCAGATTCCCTCGGCTGCGCCGGGAAGAGTGAGGGCAGAGAGAATTGCGGACGCCGTGGCGAGGAGGCAGCAGAGTGCGCCGACGAGAAGCGCAGTGCCAGAGGAGTCGCGATCGGAGGTGATCCGTTCGCGGATGCGGATTGGGCGGGTTGCCGAGCTTAGAGTCACTTGGTGCTCCACACGGGGATGTCGGTCGGATCGGTGCCGTATGCGGCGCTGAGATATTTCGAGGCGAGTGCGTCGATGGTGCCGTCCTCGCGCATCTGCATGATGATGTCGCTGATGACTGCCGTGTTGGGTGAGTCCTTCGGGAGGAGTACCCCCATTTGCTGGCCACTATCGAACTGTCCGATTACTTCGATCCGTCCGTTTGAAGCATTGGCTGCACCGAGAGCGACACTGAGATCCTGCACTGCGGCATCGATCTGACCGGCCGCGACGGCCGCATCGAGCTCAGCGTCGCCGGGGAAGACTGAAACCTGCTGTGTCGGCTTGAGTACTTCGTCCACGAAAATCTGCTCGGTCGTGCCCTGCTTGACTCCGATTTTCGCTTCGGCGATGGTGTCTTCAGTGATGGTTGAGCCCTGGGGGACGACGATGCCAGCGGTCGACGAGAAGTATGGTTCGGAGAAGTCGAAGATCTTCCGTCGTTCGTCAGTGATGGTGATTTGGTTGAGGGTGAGATCCATGTCGCCGGCCTTGCCCGCGATCAGGCCATCGAAAGATGCGTTCTTCAGATCGATGTTCTTGATGCCTGAACGGTAAGCGATGTTCGCGAGGATGCAGTAGTCGACACCGTCGGTGATGGACTCTACAGTGTCGCCGTTGTACCAACCTTTGCTCGGCAGATCAGCCTTCACGGTCAGCGTGCCTTCGGTGAGCGTGTCGAGGCTGAACTCGCCTGCGGTTCCCGTGACTTCGCAGTCACCGTAAGGCTTGGCTTCACTTTCGGCGGTGTCGGATGCGGCGCTGCAACCGGTAAGGAGTGCGGCGGCGGTCGCGGTGAGGGCAAGGCTCGTCAGGACGTGATTCTTCATTGAATACCTCTCAGATGTACGGTACTTAAACCGGTTTAGGTTCGCCCTGATAGTATTCAGGTCATCGCCGCGTTGTCAATTCGCTGAGCTACATCGGATGCCGACTGCCGACCGGCCATCGGAAAGTTGTCCCACGACCCCGGAGTATCGATCACATGAGCGCACCCCGGAAAGTCACTATCCGAGAGGTGGCACTGGCTGCTGGCGTATCCCCAGCGACGGTATCCCTGGTCTACAACGACAAGGGAGAGGTTGCTCAGGCCACCCGAGAAAGAGTGCTACGGGAAGGGGAGCGGCTCGGCTATAAGCCCGGATGGATCAGCAAAGTATTTCGATCTGGCAGAACCAACATTATTGGGGTAGCAGTGTTGCACGGAGATACGCCGATCTGGGAGCGTACCTACCTGCCCTACTATCACGGCATCATTGCTGGTGCAGCGATGGAAGGGCTCGAGCACGGTTACACCGTCACGGCGTTGAAAGTCGAAGCTGATGGATCATTTGTTGACAGGCTCTCCCTCGACGGGATTATCGTGGTGGACCCGCAACCTGGCGATCCCACAGTCGCTCAGGCGCTTGCCGAAGGCATCGCGGTGATCGCCGAGGGAGGCTATCTCGGAACGCCACCGCCGGGTCGCCTGCGCTCGGTGCGTACCGACATAGTGACGGGGCTCCCGTTGGCCCTTGATGAGCTCAAGCGCCGTGGTGCGGGACGCCCAGCGTTCTTTCGCGGGTGTTCGCGCGACCTGTATACGGATCTCTCCGAGCAGGTGTATCAGGAATGGTGCGCGGCACATGGACATACCCCAGTGCAGTATGTGCTCGGGGAGGGAGAATCGCCGATTCACGGCGCTCGTGTTCTCTTGAACGGGGCGGGAGAGAGCTTCGACAGTCTCTACTGCGTCAACGGTACGTATTCAAGAGCGGCGCTGGCAGCTGCCTCAGAGTTGCGTATCACGGTGCCCGATGAGCTGGCCATCGCCGTAGCGAGCGAGGAACTCGATGCCGCAGTCGACCCCCGCCTGATCTCACTCGCGCTCGATCCGCTCGAATCGGGTCGACAGTGCGTGCGCACCCTCGTACAAATGCTCGAAGGCCGCGACGCGGAGGACGTCCTCCTCCCCATGTCGTTGCGAGGCTGAACTCTATTCAGTGCTTGATGGGGTAGGTCTCGACTGCCACGATGCCAGCCTCGGGGCGGCTGCGCGAGAAGTGCAGCACTGAGAATCCGGCGGGGGGCAGCGCGGCCGCCTCAGCGAGGTAGCGGCCCTGCGGGCTGCCGGTGGCGAGTGCCAGTTCGCGCGCGAGATCAGGCAGCACGGGTCGGTGGCTGCAGAGGATCGTGTTGCGACCGCGCCCCACAACCTTCGCGACGAGTTTGCGCAGCGAGCTGAGGTCGCCTTCGTCCCAGTTGTCTTGGCTGAGCGAGCGCTTCGCCCGCACTCGCTTTCCGAGGCGTTCGGCGAGCGGTGCCACTGTCGACAGGCAGCGCGTCGCCGTTGAGGAGTAGATACGGCGCGGGCCGAAGGCTTGCAGCATGGGCACCAGGGTCTCGGCCTGCGCTTCGCCGTCATCGGCGAGCGGGCGCAGGTGATCGACGGGGAAGGCTGCACTGCGGGGTTCGGCCTTCGCGTGCCGCAGCAGCGTCACCGAAAAGGTGTCGACCAGGTCGTGCTCGGCGAGCTGCAGGAACACGTCGTACAGCTCGCGGTCGGCTGCGTAGCTGAGGCGCTCGCGCGCCTCTTCTGCGGGCACCCACTCGATGGCCTGCACCTCGTCGCCGGGCACGAACTTGGCGCTCGCCTCGGCCTTTGCGGTGACCTTCGCCGCCCAGTACTGCACCGTCTTCGAGCGGCCGCCGCTGAGCGCGTAGTGGATCGTGCCGAGGTTGACGCCGAGACGCACCAGATAGCCGGTTTCTTCCCAGGTCTCGCGCACTGCCGCCTGCGGCATGCTCTCGCCGGGGTCGAGCTTGCCCTTCGGGAAGGACACGTCGCGTTGCTTGGCGCGGTGGATGAGCAGCACCAGGACGCGCGGATCGCCGTGCTCGTCGTACACCCGCCGCCAACAGACGGTGCCCGCTGCCAGCACCTCGCTCGGCTTGGCAACTGTGCTGACGGGCGCCTCGCGTTTCTTGGGGCGCTTCTTCGTGGCGGTGGGGCTCAACGGCTTCTCCGGGAGCGGGCCTCCGTGCGGTCGAGCATGACGAGGTCTTGCAGATCGGGCAGCGGCTCGCCTTCCTCGCTCACGACACGGCGCTGCCAGCTGCCGTCTGGCAGCATGCGCCAGGAGGATACATCGTCGCTGAACGCGAAGGCGAAGAAACGGTCGATGCGGGCCAGGTGCTCGCGATCTTCGATGCGCACGAGCACCTCGATGCGACGGTCGAGGTTGCGGTGCATAAGGTCGGCACTGCCGATGAACACTTCGCGCTCGCCGGCGTTCTCGAAGGCGTAGATGCGGGAGTGCTCGAGGTAACGGCCCAGCACCGAGCGCACCCTGATGTTTTCGGAGAGCCCCGGCACACCGGCGCGGATCGAGCAGATGCCGCGCACCCAGATCTCGATGGGCACGCCATCCTGGCCAGCGCGATAGAGCGCGTCGATGATGGCCTCATCGACCATCGAGTTGGCTTTCAGCTTGATACCGCTGGGGCGGCCGGCGCGCGCGTGCTCAGCCTCGCGTTCGATGCGTTCGAGCAGACCGCTGCGCAGCTGCAGTGGTGCGACGAGCAGCCTGTCGTAGTCGGTTTCGATGGCATACCCCGACAGCACGTTGAACAGCTTGGTGACGTCGCGGCCTACCTCGGGCGACGAGGTGAACAGGCCGAAGTCTTCGTAGATGCGGCTGGTCTTCGGGTTGTAGTTGCCGGTGCCGATATGGCAGTAGTGGGCGAGACGGTCCTGCTCCTGGCGGATCACGTGCACGAGCTTGCAGTGGGTCTTGAAACCTACGAGGCCGTAAACGACGTGCACGCCCGCCTGCTCGAGCTTGCGGGCCCACGTGATGTTGGCTTCTTCGTCGAAGCGAGCCTTCACCTCGACGAGCGCGAGCACCTGCTTGCCGGCCTCGGCCGCTTTGATGAGCGAGGCGACGATGGGGCTGTCGCCGGAGGTGCGGTAGAGGGTCTGCTTGATGGCGAGCACATCAGGGTCGGTTGCGGCCTGCTCGACGAAGGCCTGCACGCTCGTGGAGAACGACTCGTAGGGGTGGTGCACCAGCACCTCGCGGCGGGCGATCGCGCCGAACACGTCAGGCTTCTCGCTGGGCGAGTTCGTGCGGAACTGCGGATGCGTCACCGGAATGTGCGGCTTGAACTTGAGATCGGGGCGGCGGATGCCTGACAGTGCGAAGAGCCCGCTGAGGTCGAGCGGTGCGGGCAGCGTGTAGACCTGCTCTTCGTCGATGTCGAACTCGGTGACGAGCAGCCCCAGGGTGGCTTCGTCCATGTCGTCGGAGATCTCGAGGCGGATCGGCGGGCCGAAGCGACGGCGCAGCAGCTCCTTCTCGAGCGCTTGGATGAGGTTCTCGGTCTCATCTTCCTCGATCTCCATGTCTTCGTTGCGGGTGACGCGGAAGACGTGGTGGTCGAGCACCTCCATGCCCGGGAACAGGCCGTCGAGCTGGTTAGCGATCAGCTCTTCGAGCGCGATGAAACGCACATCGTCGATGCTTTCGCGCTGATCCACCCGCACATAGCGGGGAATCATCTGCGGCACCTTGAGCCTCGCGAACTCGACCTTTTCGGTGCGCGGGTTGCGCACCCGGATCGAGAGGTTGAGGGCGCGGCCCGAAATGTACGGGAACGGGTGCGCGGGATCGACCGCGAGCGGCATGAGGATCGGGTAGATGCGCTGCTCGTAGTAGTCGGTGAGGTGGGCGCGGTCTGCGGCGTCGAGCTGTTCCCAGTCGACCACGCGCACGCCGGCCTCGGCGAGCGCCGGCTGCACCTGATCGCGGAAGCAGCGGGCGTGGCGCAGCTGCAGCTCGTAGGCGGTGCGGTTGATGTCGGAGAGCACATCGTTGGGGGAGCGGCCCACGTTGGTGGGCAGCGCGAGCCCCGTCACGATGCGTCGCTTGAGGCCCGCGACGCGCACCATGAAGAACTCGTCGAGGTTGGAAGCGAAGATGGCGAGGAAATTGGCGCGCTCCAGCAGCGGCACCCCGGGATCTTCAGCGAGTTCGAGCACGCGCTGGTTGAAGGCGAGCCAGCTCAGCTCGCGATCGATGTACCTGTCGGCGGGCAGCTCTGCTCGATCGACGGTGATCTCTCGGGTGTCTTCGGTCATGCGTCCATTGTGTCATCGACCCCTGACGAAGCCGCTCTCGCCCACTGACGGCTGCGTGAATCGACGGTGAACGAAGCGTGCTCATAGAGGCGCACCGCGCGCTCGTTCTCGCCATCGACGTACAGCGTGACCCGTGTGGGCGCGTGCTGCGCCATACGGACGAGCGCCACATCGAGCAGCAGCCGCCCGAGCCCGCGGCCGGCCTGCTCAGGCCGCACCCCCACGGCGTAGAGCTCGCATTCGACGCCCTCTTCACCGCGCACCGTCTTGATCCAGACGGATCCAGCAAGCTCAGGCCCCGGCTCCTCGGCGAGCAGGATCAGGTCGTCCGGCTCGAACCACGGCTCCTGACGCATGAGCGCGAAATCAGCCTCCGTGATCCGCCCCTGCTCGGGATGCGATGCGAATGCGGCCGCATTGCTTCGCACCCACGCCGCGGCATCGGCTGGCTGCTCGGGATCGAAAGCGCGCAACCGCAGACCGGCTGGCGCCTGCAGGGCGAGCGGATCGCGCCCATCGGAGGGCAGCAGCGCCGGATCGAGCGCCATGCGCAGCAGCGTGCGCACCGGCGCGAAGCCTGCTCGCGCGAGCAGCGCTTCCGCAGCAGGATTCTCGCCGTGAGCCCAGGCGCGCAGTTCGCCGTTCGTGCGCGCGAGCGTCTGCGCGAGCGCGGCCGATCCGACGCCGCGCCCCCGCGCGTCGGGCCGCACCGCGAGATCGACCTCGCCCTGCCCGACGATCCCAACCGCCACAGGCGCGACAGCTGCGACAGCTTCGCCCGCCTCACCTGCAGCCTCCGAGAACCGCAGCAGCACGCGCTGGCCCTGCGCCGCTGCCAGCATTGCCTGATCCGATACCGGCGATGCGCCGTCGTGGGCCTCAGCCTCGGCGATCAGCGCACGAGCCTCGGCGAGTGCCGCATCGGAGGCACCCTCCGCAACTGTGAGACGTGCAGACATCTACTCCTCCTCTGCTGAGACACGGGCTCGCGCAAAGCCGTACCCCACACCCCGCACCGTGCTGATGAGCCCCTCGTGCTCGCCCAGCTTCGCCCGCAGGCGCCGCACGTGCACGTCGACGGTGCGCGTGCCGCCGAAGTAGTCGGTTCCCCACACTTCGCCGAGCAACTGCTCACGGGTGAACACCCGCCCGGGGTGCCCCGCGAGGAAGTGCAGCAGCTCGAACTCCTTGTAGGTCAGATCGAGCGGGCGGCCGAACAGCCGCGCAGTGAAGTTGAACTCGTCAATGACAACGCCCGCGGCCTGGACCGCGGGCGGGGGAGCGGCAGCGGCCGAAGCCGGACGGCCGAGGAGTCGCAGGCGCAACTCGGTCTCGGCGGGGCTGGCTGTGGGCAGCAGCAGTTCGCTCACGCCCCACTCGGGGGTGAGCGCGGTGAGCGCGAGTTCGGGGAGGATCACCACGCGCGGCGTCTCCACGCCCTCCGCGAGTGCCAGGCAGGCCGCGCGGGCGCGGCGCGCATCGAGCGTGCCGTCGACGAGGATCGCGTCAAAGCGGGCCGCCATCGTCTCGGGCACCCGCAGCGACAGCGGCGAGGTGCGCACCTCGTGGGGCAGCAGGTCGAGGGCCGGCAGGGAATCGGCGGGATCGCGATCGGCGAGGCAGAGCAGCTGCATGGACCGCCTCCCTCCGCTGTTCGTTCGACCCGAGGCCATAGTACTGCGGGCACTGTTTCGTCGCAGTTTCGGGGTGATTTCGGCTGTCCTATGCCGGCGTGGCCTCGCATCGGCCCGTGGTGGCGGGCGCTGTGAAAGAATAGGGGGCGTGAGTGAGCCCGTGCAGTCTGACGCCCCGGAGATGCCCGATGTGCAGTCGTGGCACTTTCCGCGCATGATCATCGCGTGGGCTGTGGCGGCGCTCATCGGCGCGCTCGTGACGCTGCTGGTGCCGCACGATGATCGCTTCGCGTGGCTCGCATTCGCTGTGGGGGCGAGCACGCTCGTCACTTTCGCACTGCAACTGGGCACGGCGCAGCGCGAGGGGTTCATCACTCGCGTCTCGTTCAGTGTGGCTGGCTCAGTGGTACTGATCGCGGTGATCGATGTGATCGGGCTGCTGCTCGCCTAACGCCCCGGTTGTTGTCGCGGAGGCGGGCATGCCGGCAGGGTGTAATAGACTGGCGGCATGCTTCTTGCTCTCGAACTCTTCTTTCTCGGTCTCCTCGGTCTCGCAGGTGTCGCGATCGCGTGGATCTCGGGCACTGTCGTCTACAAGCTCTTCAAGGGGCAGCGCTAATCACCTGCTCGCTGCTCGATGCGTGAGCAGGAGGTGCTGATGTCGTCGTTCTTGGATCTTCCGGGTGCCGTTGCGGATCCGGCTGGCGTGGCGGCCCACTACGGCGAGCCGCTGCCCGAGCAGCGCGCCCTCGAAGCGGGCACCGCTGTCGTAGATGTGTCGCACCGCGGAGTCATCACGGTTTCGGGCCCCGATCGCCTGAGCTGGCTGAACTCGATGACGAGTCAGCAGTTGCTGGGTCTGCGCCCTGGCGAGAGCACTGAAACCCTGCTGCTCGACCCGAACGGGCGCATCGAGCGCGCGATCCGCATCGTCGATGATGGAGAGCGCAGCTGGCTGCTCGTCGATGAGGGGTCAGCTGAGCCGCTCGCGGCGTTCTTGCAGCGCATGCGCTTCGCGCTGCGCGTCGAGGTGCACGACGTCTCTGCCGAGTATGCGACGGTGCTCGCCTTCACCGGTGGCGGGCCGGCGGCGGCTGCGCTGCGCGCACTGTCTCCCTCGGCCGAGTGGCAGGATCCGTGGGCAGCTGTGACCGCGGGCGGTGTGCAGTATGCGAGGGCTGCGGGGCACGCGGCCGAGGGCTGGGCGGTGTCGCAGTTCGTGTTCGCTCGCGAGGATCTGCCCGCCGTTGCCGCGCTGTTGCGCGAGGGTGCGCTGCGCCCCGCGGGCCTGCTCGCACTTGAAGCGCTGGAAGTGCGGGCCTGGCGCCCGGCGCAGCACGCCGATGTTGACGAGCGTGCGATTCCGCACGAGTTCGACTGGCTGCGCACGGCAGTGCACCTCACGAAGGGCTGCTATCGCGGGCAGGAGACCGTGGCGAAGGTGCACAACCTGGGGCATCCGCCCCGGCGTCTCGCAATGCTGCATCTCGACGGCTCCGGCGGTGAGCTGCCTATCGCGGGCGCGCACGTCTACCGTGCGCCCGAGCCCGGCGAAGCGCGCGATCCTGAAGCACGCCCGGTGGGGCGGGTCACTCGGGCAGCGCTGCACCACGAGTGGGGCGGCATCGCACTCGCCCTGCTGAAGCGCGCGCTGCCGGAGGATGCCGCCCTTGAGGTGGCACTTGCTGATTCTGAGGAGCGGATCGCCGCAGCCCAGGAGGCGATCGTGCCATCCGATGCCGGGGCCACGCGCGAAATTCCAAGGCTCAAGCGGCTCTGATGCGGCCGCCACGGCGGCCACCGGTTACCTCATAGACTGGAAGCATGACGAACAAGCTGATCCTGCTCCGTCACGGGCAGAGCGACTGGAACCAGAAGAACCTGTTCACCGGTTGGGTGGATGTGCGACTGACTGAGCAGGGGCGCGGCGAGGCTGCTCGCGCTGGTGAGCTGCTCGCCGAGTCGGGCGTGCTGCCCGACGTGTTGCACACCTCGGTGCTGAGCCGGGCTATCCAGACGGCCAACCTGGCGCTCGACAGCGCCGATCGGCTGTGGATTCCGGTGCGTCGCTCATGGCGCCTGAACGAACGTCACTACGGTGCGCTTCAGGGGCTCGACAAGAGCGAAACGCTGCAGAAGTACGGTGAGCAGCAGTTCATGGAGTGGCGTCGCTCCTTCGATACGCCGCCGCCCGCGCTCGATGATTCGAGCGAGTGGTCGCAGGCGAACGATCCGCGCTACGCCGGCATCGACGGTGAGCAGCCGCGCACGGAGTGCCTGAAAGATGTGGTCGAGCGTCTGGTGCCCTACTGGGAGGGTGAGATCCTGCCCGATCTCAACGCGGGTAAGACCGTGCTGGTGACCGCTCACGGCAACTCGCTGCGCGCCCTCGTGAAGCATCTCGAGGGCATCTCGGACGCCGATATTGCGGGCCTCAACATTCCCACGGGGATGCCGCTCGTCTACGACATCGCCGAGGATGGCACGCCCGCCGGCGCTGGTCGCTACCTTGATCCCGAGGCCGCTGCGGCCGGTGCTGCTGCGGTAGCCGCGCAGGGCAAGCACTGACGGAGAGACTCGGCTCGTACACGAAAGGGCCCCTCGCGAGAGGGGCCCTTTCGTGTATTCCGAGTGCGAGTCGGATCAGCGTTCGGTGCGCTCGTCGGAGGAGTCGTCCTCGTCGTCAGCGTTGTACTTGCTGGCGTACTCTTCCCAGGCATCCTCATCGGAGCCGTGGTGCGAACTCTGAGCGAGTTCACGTTGAAGCTGTGAAAGGTCGGTGTTGGGGCTGAAATACTTCAGCTCCCTGGCGACCTTGGTGTGCTTTGCCTTCTGACGGCCGCGCCCCATGCGTGACCCCCTTACACATTCAGGCCTCGCGGGCAATCTTCCGCGAGGCAGGTACTTATACAAATAGACGTATGGAGCAGATTCTAGCAGATTGCACGCGCTTCGAAGCGCGCCCATTACGATGAAGGCATGACCTCCCGTCGCCCCCGTGCCACCAGGATTCTGCTCATCATCATTTTGGTGATTGCAGTGCTCGTTCTGGCAGGTGCGCTCGCCGTGCTGCTGCCGATTCTTACCCATCAGAGCGCAGGCGGATCGGGACAGCAGGTGCCCGACACCTTCGTCTCGCAGACGACCGCGGAAGGTGCGGATGGGCGCCTGCGCGAACTGAGTGTCGAAGCGGCAGACGGAACTCCCGTCGCTCTCGATGAGCTGCGCCCGGGCAAACAACTCGTGGTGCGCGGCAGCGGCTTTGATACCGGAATCGGCATATACGTGGGGATCTGCGCGATTCCGCAGCAGGAAGGCGGCAAGCCCGGGCCGTGCCTCGGCGGTATTCCCGAGGGCGCGAAGGAGGGCACTGCCGATACTTCAGCGCTGTCGAGCGTGTGGATCACTGACGACTGGGCGTGGCAGGCCTTCGCTACTCAGCGCTACAATGACCCCCAGAAGGGTGCCTTCACCACGAAGCTCACCGTTCCTGAGGCGTCGGTCGACGGCCTCGACTGCCGCGAGACGCGCTGCGCGATCGCCACCCGAGCCGACCACACCGCTGCAAGAGACCGGGTGCAGGACATGCTGCTGCCGGTGGCCTTCGCGAAGTAGCCCGCCTCAGTGCGCGAGCGGCGCGATCACCAGCGTCGCCACCGTGTAGATCGCAAGACCGGCGAGCGCGCCCACGACGGTTCCGTTGATGCGGATGAACTGCAGATCCTTGCCCACCTGTAGCTCGATCTTCTCGGCAGCTTCCTGGGCATCCCAGCGCTGCACGGTCTCGGTGATGACGCCCGCAATATCTCCGCGGTAATTGCGCACCAGGTGCTCGACGACGCCCATCACCCACACGTCGATCTTGTACTGCAGTGTCGGATCGTCGAGCAGCTTGTTGCCGAAATCCTGCAACGCTGAAATGATCCGCGTGCGCAGTTCGCTCTGCGGGTCTTCCAGCATCGACACGAGCGCTGCGCGAGCGGTATCCCAAGTGCTCGCCGCGACAGCCCTGATGCGCGGGCTGTCGAAAATTTCGTGCTTGAAGGCCTCCAACTGCTGCTGCAGACGCGGTTGCTGCTGCAGATCGCGTGCGAGATCCGCCAGGAACCGCGCAATTGCGAGACGGAACGGATGCTCAGGATCGGCACCGACCCGCTGCGCGAACTTCACCGTTTCGGCGTGCAGGCGGTCATCGACGAAGCGATCGACGATGCTCGGCACCCAGGAGGGAAGCCGCGAGGAGATCACACGGTCGAAGGCCTCCGGGTGCGAGACCAGCCACTCCTCGACCCGCGAGGCTGCGATGTCGATGAGCGCCTGCTGGTGCCCGCCGGCCACGAACGACTCCGCTGTGCGCCCGAGCAGCGGCCCCCACTCCGGCTCGACGACGTGCCGTCGCACGAGCAGTTCGATGAGTTCTCGCACATCGTTGTCGTCGAGCACCGTCAAAGCGCCGAGGCTGGCGCTCGTCACCATGTCGCCCACGCGCTCGGCGTTGGGGCGTTGCGACAGCCACTCGCCGGCGTGCCGTGCACCGCTGATGCCCGCGAGCTTGTCGTGCACGACGTCATCGGCGAGGAAATTCTCTTCGACGAACGCACCCAGCCCAGCGCCGATGTCGTCTTTCTTGCTTGAAATGAGGTTGGTGTGCGGAATTTTCAGCCCGAGCGGATGCCTGAAGAGCGCGGTAACGGCAAACCAGTCGGCGAGCGCACCGACCATACCGCCCTCGCTCGCCGCCCGAACGTAACCGAGCCACGGGTAGTGGGTCTGCAGCGCGAACGAGATGACGAACACGACAGCCATGCCGATGAGCAGTGCGACGGCGAGGCGCTGCATGCGACGCAGCTCGGCGAGCCGTTCGAAGTCTGCGGGGGAGACGGCCCCCAGGGTGCGGCGGGTGCGAGACGACGGCATCTCAGTATTATCCTCCACGGTGGGAACTGCGACGCCGCATGAAAGAATAGACTTCATGCACCTTCTCACGGCGCTCAGCCTGAAGAACCGCGCGTTGATCGCGCTTGTCACTATTGTCGCCGCGGTTTTCGGGCTCATCGGCGTTGGCTCCCTCAAACAGGAGCTGATGCCGTCCGTGCAGTTCCCGGCGATTGCGGTGGTCACCAGCTACCCCGGGGCGTCGCCAGAGGTCGTCAACAACGACGTCTCCGGCCCCATCGAAACGGCGCTGCGCGCGGTGCCGCAGCTTGAAAGCTCGACGGCGACATCGAGCACGGGTTCGTCGATGGTCGTCGCCCAGTTCACCTACGGCGTCGACCTCACCGTGACGGAGCAAAAGGTCGAGCGTGCCATCAGCCGCATCTCGAAGATCCTTCCCGAAACCGCCGACACGCAGGTGATGTCGGGCAGTATCGACGACTTCCCCGTGATCCAGATCGCGGTCACGCCGGCGGCAGGGCAGACGCCGGAAGAAGCCGCGCAGCTGATCGACCGCGTGGCGATCCCCGAGATCAGTGATCTCGACGGAGTGCGCGACGCGCAGCTCACCGGTGCCCGCGAGGAGCGGATCACGATTGCCCCTTACGCGGGAGCACTCGCCGAGAACGGCCTCAGCTCGCAGGCCATCGCCGACACGCTGCAGCAGAGCGGCGTGCTCATGGCGGCCGGCACTATCACCGAGGGTGATCGCACGCTCGCCGTGCAGGCGGGCACGGCACTCGGCTCTGTCGAAGACATCGCCGCGATCCCGCTTCCCGGCACGAGCAGCTACGACCCCGACACCGATCAGCGGGCGCCCCTCACTATCGGCGACGTCGCAGAGGTGCGCCTCGAACCTGGCCCCGAGCAGAGCATTTCCCGCATCAACGGGGAGCCGGCCCTCACCATCGCCGTCACCAAGATGTCGGCCGCGAACACCGTCGACGTCTCGCACGCGGTGCAGCAGAAGCTCGATGAGCTGCAGGATCAGCTCGGCGGAGCGCAGCTCACCGTCGTGTTCGACCAGGCGCCCTACGTGGAGCAGTCGATCCACACCCTCACCACCGAGGGTCTGCTCGGTCTCGTGTTCGCGGTGCTCGTCATCCTCGTCTTCTTGATGTCGGTGCGAGCGACCCTGGTGACCGCGATCTCCATCCCCACCTCGGTGCTGCTCACTTTCGTGGGCCTTAACTTCGCCGAGTACACGCTCAACATGCTCACGCTGGGTGCGCTCACCATCTCGATCGGTCGCGTGGTCGACGATTCGATCGTGGTGATCGAGAACATCAAGCGGCACCTCGTGCCCGGCGCCGACAAGGCGAAGTCGATCATCGAGGCCGTGCGGGAGGTTGCTGGGGCGATCACCGCGTCGACAGTCACCACAGTTGCCGTGTTCTTGCCGATGGCGTTCGTCGACGGCATGGTGGGCGAACTGTTCCGCCCCTTCGCGTTCACGGTGACCATCGCGCTTGTCGCCTCGCTGCTCGTCTCGCTCACGATCGTGCCGGTGCTCGCGTACTGGTTCTTGCGAGCGGATCGGCGGCCTCGCAGTGCCGAGCTCTCGACGAGCCGCGATCCGCAGCCTGCCACTGCGCCCCTCACCGCGCTGCAACGCTGGTACCGCCCCGTGATCGACTGGACGCTGAAGCGCCCGGCGGTCACCCTGCTCACCGCGGTACTAGTGTTCGGGTTGACCGTCGCGCTGAGCCCATTGATGAAGACGAACTTCATGGGCGAAGATGAGCAGAACTCGATCGGGCTCGTGCAGACCCTCGCCCCCGGCACCAGCCTCGACGCGCAGCTCGCGCAGGCAGAACGCGTCGAGGGTGCGCTCGCAGATGTCGACGCCGTGCAGACCGTGCAGGTGACCATCGGCGGCGGCAGCGGGATGAGCGCGCTCTTTGGAGGCGGCGGCGACGGTTCGGTGAGCTACTCGATCACCACCGACCCCGACGCCAATCAGTCGAAGGCCCAGGACGATATCCTCACGGCTGTCGACGGCCTCGATGACGCGGGTGAGTTCTCACTGGGGCAGTCGGGCGGCGGGGCGACCACGTCGAGCGCTATCGAGGTCAACGTCTCAGCGCCAGACCAGCAGACCCTCGCCCAGGCGAGCGACGTCGTGCTCGCCGAGCTCAAGAAGCAGTCCGGCCTGCGCCAGGTCGAGAGCGATCTGGGTGCCTCGCGCCCCTTCCTGCGCGTCGCCGTGGATCGCGATGCCGCTGCCGCTGCGGGCCTCACCGAGGCCGCGGTCGCTGGCCAGGTTGCGCAGCAGATGCAGCCGCGCCCCGTCGGCCAGATCACGATGGACGCCGACAGTGTGTCGATCTACCTTGCTGAGGGCACCGCCCCCACCGATCAGGCTGGCGTCGCCGCCCTGCCGATCATGACGGCAGTCGGGCCAGCACAACTCGACTCCCTCGCCACCATCGAGATCGCCGACGGCCCCGTGACCGTTCGCACCGAAGACGGTGTGCGCATGGTCACCGTGTCGGCGCTGCCCGAGGGCGACAACCTGAGCGTGGCAAGTGCCGCGGTGAACACCGCCCTCGACACCGTGGAGCTGCCTGCGGGGGCCACCGCCTCCATCGGCGGTGTGATGGCGCAGCAATCTGAGGCCTTCAAACAGCTCGGCTTGGCCCTGCTCGCCGCGATCCTCATCGTGTACGTGGTGATGGTCGCGACCTTCCGCAGCCTGCTGCAGCCCCTGCTGCTGCTCATCTCGGTGCCGTTCGCAGCTACCGGCGCGATCCTGCTGCTCATCGCGACGGGCATCCCGCTCGGCGTCGCCTCGCTGATCGGCGTGCTCATGCTGATCGGCATCGTGGTGACGAACGCGATCGTGCTGATCGACCTCGTCAACCAGTATCGGGCCCGCGGGGATGCCCTGCTCGACGCCGTTGAACACGGCGCTCTGCAGCGTCTGCGCCCCATTGTGATGACCGCGCTCGCGACGATTCTGGCGCTCACCCCCATGGCGCTCGGCATCACCGGTAAGGGCGGGTTCATCTCGCAGCCGCTCGCGGTTGTGGTGATCGGTGGCCTGCTGTCGTCGACGGTGCTCACGCTCATCGTGCTGCCCACGCTGTACTACGCGGTGGAGCGGCGGCGGGAGGGTCGCGGTGGGCCTCGCCGCGGTTCAGGTCGCGGCCCGAAGCGGCGTGGCCCGCAGCGCACCCCTGGGGCAGCTGCGGCCGGGGGAGCTGATGCGCTCGCGTTCGCCGGGGCTGTCGGATCGGTGGGAACCGTGGGCGTGCTCGGAGCCGAGGCCACGCGCGAGGCCACGACGGGCTACCCCGCCGAGTCGCCTGAGGAGCTGATCGAGCTGTTCGCCGAGGGCGACGCTGCTGAAGCGGCACCCGAACCGGAGCATCCCGGTGGGGAGGCTGCCGAGAGCCCAGTTGAGGGTGACGAGCTCGAGACGCCTGCGCCGGTGCCGGCCCCGGTACCGACCCCTGCCGACGCAGACACGCAGCGCGCGATTCTCAGCGAACTGATGCGGGTGGGGCTGTCAGCACCCGAGGTGGCTGAGCGCGGCGGATTAGAAGAGGCCGAGCACGCGAGCGTCGAGCCTGGTGCCGACGCCGTCGGCGCAGCCGACGCACTCCCGGCTGCAGACGCGACGGGCGTGGATCTTGCGACCGACACCGACGAGGCGGGGAGCCCCGCGACCGCGCAGATGTCGCTGGCGCTCTCCGAGCTTGGCTTCGCCGACGACGACCCCACGCTCGACTCCGAGGGTGGTGTGGCGGATGACTCCGCAGGGGGCTCCGTTGACGATGCCTCTCGCGAGGACGAGACGGGTGCTGGTGCACCCGCCGCGGCACCTCCGGTGACCGGCGAGCTGAACTGGGAGCAGCTCATGTGGGAGGCCACCCAAGAAGTCGAAGCAGCTGCGCAAGGGGCTGGCGCCGATGCTGATGCTGCACGCGCCGAAGCCGAGATCGCGGATCAGGCCGACACTGCTGAGGAACGACCCGAAGACGAGAGCGGGCGATAGCCGTGGCGCAGAAGGGTCGTCGCGGATTCAAACCGCCTTCGAACTACGAGCCGGGGCGCAAACCCGCGCGGGCTGGCAAACGCTGGGCCGGGGGCCGCGATTCGGCTGCCGAAGACGGCAAGCCGACGCGAGGCGCCCGTGGTACCGGCCGCGACAGCGGAGCCGGTCACCCGCGCAGCGCCCACGACGGGAAGCGGCAGGCGGAGGGGCGCCCGGCGCGGCAGGATCGCGCAGATCGCTCCGGCCGCTCAACACCTTCGAATCGTTCTGCCGGTGCTGAGCGCTCGGCTGAGGCTGCCAGGCCGCAGCGATCCGCCGGGGCGGTCCGTTCGCAGCGTCGGCCTGCACCGGCGCGCGCCGAGCAGACGCCGGTCACGGCCCGATCCGCCCCCTCCGAACCTGTCGTGCTGCAGCGCCTCGACGCCCGCATCACCACCGCCGCCGAGGTGCAGGGCGTCGCCTTCAGCGACCTCGGGCTTGGTGCGAACATTGTGCGAGTGCTCAGCGAGCTCGGAGCAGATCAGCCGTTCCCCATCCAAGCCGCGACGATCCCGGACGCGATCGCCGGCCGCGACGTGCTCGGCAGGGCCCGCACCGGATCAGGGAAAACCATCGCCTTCGGTGCCGCGCTCGTCGAACGCCTGCTGCAGTTGAAAGCCGAAGGAGCCTTCGCAGGCGACGCCAAGCCCGCCCGCGACAGGCCCCGGCGAGGTGAGCGCGCCCCGAAGCGGGCGGCACGCAACCCGAAGGCGCTGATCCTCGCCCCCACCCGCGAACTCGCCCTGCAGATCGACCGCACCGTGCAGCCGATCGCGCGCTCCGTCGGATTCTTCACCGCACAGCTCGTGGGCGGCGTGCCACTCGACCCGCAGGTGCACGCGCTCGAACGCGGCGTTGACATCGTGATCGGCACCCCCGGCCGCGTGCGCGACCTCATCAACCGCCGCAAACTCGACCTGCGCGAGGTGCTCGTCTCAGTGATCGACGAGGCCGACCACATGTGCGAACTCGGCTTCCTCGAACCCGTGCAGCGGGTGCTGCGCGACACGGTGCGCGGCGGGCAGCGGCTGCTGTTCTCGGCAACCCTCGACAGCGGAGTCTCCGATCTCGTTGCCGAGTTTCTGCGCAACCCCGCCGTGCACGAGGTGGCGGGTGAGGCCGTCAGCGAAGCCGAGCATCGGGTGCTCGTGGTGCTGCGCGAGCACAAGGATCGCGTGCTTGTCGAACTTGCATCACGTTCGGGCCGCACCATGGTGTTCACCCGCACCCGCGCCTACGCCGAACGACTCGCCGAGCTGTTCGAAGAAGCCGGGCTCCGGGTGACCGCGCTGCACGGCAACCTCAGCCAGGCCCGGCGCGAGCGCAACCTCGAACGCTTCGCCTCGGGCAAAGCCTCAGTGCTCGTGGCGACCGATGTGGCCGCGCGCGGACTCCACATCGACGATGTCGACCTCGTCGTGCAGGCCGATCCGCCCGACGAGTACAAGACCTACCTGCACCGCGCCGGCCGCACCGCCCGCGCGGGCCGAGGCGGGCTCGTGCTCACCGTGATCCCGCGCACGAGGCAGCAGCGCACCCGCGAACTCCTCGAGCAGGCCGAGATCGTGCCAGCATCGTTCGGCGACCACGCACCCGGCGACGACCCGACCGCCGCGTAGACGGGTCGTCGTCGGGCGCGGGGGAGGGGCCTCGGTGAGACGCGGGGGGAGGGGCTTCGGGGCGAAGCGAGAGGTCGGCTGCGGAGCAGGCTGGGGCGAATGCGGTGGAGGTGTTCTCTAGCTTCTTGGGTCTCGATTTGGAGATCTTGCACAATGCGATCCGGGGGCGACTGCGGCCTTGATTGTGGGGAGCGCGGCGCGCGGTTGTCGGTGTCAGTGGTGCCCCCTAGCCTGTGAGCAGGTCAGTGGATCGCCGGCGCGCAGCGCGGCGGATCCGCGCATCACGTCGAAGGAGCATCGATGAGCGACACCAACGCGCAGTCAACCGCACGCATTGACATTGACCGAGTGGGCGACGCCCTGCTCGGCCGCTGGAAGCAAGAACGCCTCGAATCACGCCGTCTCGCGGCCGATCCCCGCCTGCACACCATTCCTGGGCAGTCGATGCCCGAGCACCGCGCCCGCGTGCTCGAACAGCTCGGCATTCTGGTCGAAGAAGGGGCGATCCAGCGCGCCTTCCCCAGCGATCTCGGCGGCGGCGACAACCACGGCGGCAACATCGCCGCGTTCCAAGAACTCGTGCTCGCCGATCCCTCGATGCAGATCAAGAGCGGCGTACAGTGGGGCCTCTTCGGCGCAGCGATCTTGCACCTCGGCACTCGCGAACACCACGAGAAGTGGCTGCCCGACGTGATCAGCCTCGCGCTGCCCGGTGCCTTCGCTATGACCGAGATCGGCCACGGTTCCGATGTTGCCTCGATCGGCACCACCGCCACCTACGATCCCGAGACCGAAGAGTTCGAGATCCACACCCCCTTCACCGGCGCCTGGAAAGATTACCTCGGCAATGCGGCCCTGCACGGCCGCGCCGCTGTGGTGTTCGCGCAGCTCATCACCGGCGGCGTCAACCACGGCGTGCACGCCTTCTTCGTGCCCATCCGCACCCCCGAGGGTGATCTGCTGCCTGGCGTTGGCAGCGAAGACGACGGCGTGAAGGGTGGCCTCAACGGCATCGACAACGGCCGCCTCCACTTCACCCACGTGCGGGTGCCCCGCACCAATCTGCTCAACCGCTACGGCGATGTCGCCCCCGACGGCAGCTACACCTCGCCGATCGAGAGCCCCGGCCGTCGCTTCTTCACCATGATCGGCACCCTCGTGCAAGGTCGCGTATCGCTCGACGGCTCTGCGGTGCGCGCCATGCAGGCCGCGCTCACCATCGCCGTGCGCTACGGCAGTGAGCGGCGCCAGTTCCCGGGCGCCTCAGGGCGTGAGACGGTGCTGCTCGACTACGGCCTGCACCAGCGCCGGCTCATTCCCCGAATTGCGCAGAGCTATGCAATGGCCTTTGCCGACGAGCGCCTGCTCACCATCTTCGACGAGGTGTTCTCGGGTGCGGGCGACACCCCCGAAAACCGAGAAGACCTCGAAACCCTCGCTGCGGCCCTGAAGCCGCTCTCGACCTGGGCGGCGCTCGACACGCTCCAAGAAGCACGCGAAGCATGCGGCGGCGCCGGTTTCATGGCGAAGAATCGGGTGACCGGGCTGCGCGCTGACCTCGATATCTACGTCACCTTCGAAGGCGACAACAACGTGCTGCTGCAGCTCGTGGGCAAGCGACTGCTCACCGACTACGCCGAGCAGTTCAAGGGCGCCGATCGCGCCGCCCTCATCAAGGCGGCGGCGAGCCAGCTGGGCGGCCGGGTGAGCCGCTTCGGCCTGCGCCAGGTGGGCCAGAGCATCGCCGATCTGGGCCAAGTCGCCCGCTCGGTCGAGAGTCTGCGCAGCCCCGAGGCGCAGCGCGAGCTGCTTGCCGATCGCGTGCAGACCATGATCTCGGAGATCGCGCTGGCGCTGCGCGAGGCCACCAAGGACGTGCCGAAGAGCGACAAGCGGGCCAAGGCGATCGCAGCAGAAGACGCCTTCAACACGCAGCAGCACAAGCTCATCTCCGCAGCCCGTGCGCACGCCGAGCTGCTGCAGTGGGAGGCCTTCACCGAGGCGCTCGCTCAGATCGACGACGAGGGGTCGCGCCAGGTGCTCACCTGGCTGCGCGACCTCTTCGGTTTCGGGCTCATCGAGAGCAACGCCGCCTGGTATCTCGTGAACGGTCGCATCTCCGGGCAGCGCGCCGAAGCAGTGACGGCCTACATCGACCGTCTCATCGCTCGGTTGCGGCCGCACGCGCTCGATCTCGTCGCGGCCTTCGGGCTCGGCCCCGAGCTGCTGCGGGCCGAGATCGCCACGGGCATCGAGGCTGAGCGCCAGGAAGAAGCGCACGCCTACGTCGAGGCGCAGCGTGCCGCGGGCACCTGGCCCACCCACGAGAAAGACCTGTACAAGGCGAAGAAGCAGGCGCGGTAGCGGCTGAGGCTCGTTCGGGGCCGGTTCGCGGCGTAGAGTTGCAAGCGCGGCGGATCGGCCCGACGCAGGGGCAGGTGGGGACATGACCTTCAACGACAACGCACGAATCGACACGGGGCGCGTGTCGAAGCGCAGCGGTGCCAAGCGGGGCGGGATGATCGCCGGAGGCGGCGTGGGTATCGCGCTGCTGCTCGCGCTCGGATCCCAGCTGTTTGGTGTGAACCTGCTGCCATTCGCTCCCGTGGTCGAAGAACTCATCGGTGGCAGCTCGCTGTCTGGCGAGCGCTCTGAGGCGCTGCCCGGCTGCGAGACCGGGGCCGACGCGAATGCCGATGCGGAGTGCCGCATGGCGGCCACCGCCGATTCCCTCGACAAGTACTGGGCGGGCGAGGTCGACGGGTACCGGGCACCTGCCGAAGTGGTGCTCTTCGATGCGCAGACGCAGTCGGGCTGCGGCCTTGCCACCGCGGCAACGGGGCCGTTCTACTGCCCGCCAGACGAAAAGATCTACCTCGATGTTGCCTTCTTCGACACTCTGAGCCGCGACTACGGGGCATCCGAAGGATCACTCGCGCAGATGTACGTGCTCGCCCACGAGTGGGGCCACCACATCTCGAACCTCATCGGCACGCTGGAGCAGACCGGCCGCGAATCGGGGCCGGCTTCGGGCTCGGTGCGGCTCGAACTGCAGGCCGACTGCTTTGCCGGTGCCTGGGTGCAGAACGCTTCCACGGTGACCGACAGTGCGGGGGTGCCCTTTCTGAAGCCGGTCACCTCCGAGCAGATCGCCGATGCCATGAGCGCCGCGGCAGCGGTCGGCGACGACCACATCATGGAGTCTGCGGGTGCGCAGGTAAACCCCGAGCGTTTCACGCACGGCACCTCGAAGCAGCGGCAGCGCTGGTTCCAGGAAGGCTACCGCGGCGGGCCCGGTGCTTGCGGCACCTTTGACGTGCCGGCCTCGGATCTCTAGGAGACAGCCACTAGGTCCAGCACCGGTCTCCATATCGGCGCTGACGACGACGATTCGCGTGCCGCTATCGGCGGTGCACTCCGAGGCACGGTTGCGCGCTTGCGCGGCGATTTTCGTGACGGCTGCCGAAGCTGCTGGGGAGTCGCAGCCGAGCAGCGCATCGAGGGGCGGTCAGCGACGCTTGGCGCGTCGCCGAGCCGCCTTCTCGCGCTCGGCCTTCTCCTTCGCGGCGGCGAGCTGAGCACCGCGCGAGTTCGGCTTGAGGCCCTGCTTCGCAGCGGGCTTGGGTTTGCGGGCACGGGCGGGCTGGGCCTTGGCTTCGCTGCTCGGGCCGTCGGCGCCTGGGCGCGAGCTGCGGGCGGTGCGCCCGCGCAAAATGCCGATGAGCTGTTGCACATCGGGGGCATCGCGGTCGCGCTCCCAGCTCGCCCACACCGTGGTGCCGGCGAGCGGTGCGCCCGTGAGGGTGATTACCGCGTGCTCGCGTTTGCGGGCGAGGTGGCGGGCGAGGGGGCGCGGCAGCAGGATCGCGCCGGCGCCGGTCGCTACGAGATCGAGCGCGGCATAGGCATCGGCGGGGCGCCACGCGGGGTCGGCCCACGGTTCTGCTGCGGGCCACTCGGGTGCGTGGTCGGGGTGGTCGAGCAGGCGCACGAGTGCGAGCTCTGCCGGGTCGAGGCCTTCCGACTGCGCGAGCTCGTGGTCGATGGGCACCACGAGTGCGATCGCCTCGGTGTAGAGGCGCAGGGCGTGACGCGAGGGCGCCGATCCTTCGATCCCCTCTGGGTGGGCTCCCGGTGCCGCACGTTCGAGCATTACGTCGACCGCTGCGCCCGGTGTGCGGCCGAAGGCGACCTCGACGGGGTGCAGTTCGAGGGGGCGTCCCACGGCTTCCTGCCAGCGACGTTCCCACTTGCTCGGCGCGATGCCGCGGGCGAAACCGAGGCGCATCGGGGGCTTGTCGGGTGCGGGCCGCGAGTCGCTGCCGGTTTCTGTCTGAGGCGTGTGCGTCACAGGGCGACCTCCGCGTAGATCTCGTGGGTGTAGGGGAGTCGGGCGGCGGAGAGCGCGATGCGGTACTCGTCGGGACGGAACTCCGAAGCGGTCTGGTGAGAGTGGTGGCGTTGCGCGTGGCCGTCGGGCGCGAGGGCGCGCAGTGGTGTGCCTTCAGCGAGGTAGTGGGGCAGTGCTTCTCGTGAGTGCCCCTGCGGGGGTCGGCCGCTCGACGGTACCACCCGCCACCAGGGAACGGCGTGGCCGTAGTGGGCCAGCACGCGGCCGACGGCGCGAGGCGCAGACGAAGCGAGCGCTGTGGCGATGTCGCCGTAGGTCATCACTCGTCCGGCGGGGATGCGCGCGACGACCGCGAGCACTCGCTCGGCGAACTCATCCGACACCATCCCATAAGCATAGGGCGGCGGGCTAATTCGGTGGCTGCGGCGAGAACGGGCGCGTCCGGTCATGTGCCTCACCGAAATATGTGCTCGGGGTTGGGGCGCCCGAATGAAGGCTCGAGCTATCCGAGCGCGGAGACCCCCAGCAGCAAGCCGATCAGGTAGGTCGCGGCCACGGCCACGCCGCCGAACAGCAGCTGCCGTGCCGCGCCAGAGAACGGGTTGCGGTCGGTGAAGCGTGCCGCAGCGTATCCCGCTGCGAGCAGCCCCACCCCGCCGAAGATGAGCCCCCACCAGAGGGTGCCGAAGCCCAGCAGGAAGGGCAGCACCGGGATGATCGCACCCACGCTGAAGGCCACGAATGACGACCCCGCGGCCACCATCGGCGAGGGCCGATCATCGGGGCTCAGCCCCAGCTCGTGCGCCAGGTGCACCTTCAGGGCCTGCTCGGTGTTCGCGTGCACCTGCGTGGCCGCGTCGTGCGCGGTCTGCGGCGACATGCCCAGGTGCTCGAACATCACGGTCAGCTCGGCCTGCTCGCCGACGGGGTTACGGTCGAGGGCATCCCGCTCGGTCTGCACCTCAACGGCGAGCTGCTCGTTCTGCGTGCGCACCGAGGTGTACTCGCCGAGCGCCATCGAGATCGCGCCAGAGATCAGGCCTGAGACGCCAGTGATTGCGATGATGCCCGGGCTCGCACCAGCGGCGGCGATACCCGAGATGAGGCCGATGTTCGATACCAGGCCGTCCATCGCCCCGAACACCGAGGCGCGCAGCCAACCCGACCCTGCTGATGACGAGTGCGTGTGATCGTACTCGTGCGGGTTCGCGATGTTGATGGGCCCGTCGTTCATGATCTCCCCGGTTCGGAGTGTGGTGCCGCGCCGGGTGCGGCGCGCCGGCAGCAACCGTAACAAGTTTCTCGGGCGAGGGAGAAGCCCTGATCCAAGGTCGATTCGGCGAGGGAACGAGTTCGACGGGGCGAACTCGTGCACCGGTGCGGCCTCCCCGGCGCGCGCACCCGGGCGGCACCGGATCACACCGCATCGAGCTCCAGAACCGCCCCCTCCCACCGCGAGCGCAGCCAGCGATCGTGCGTCGCGATCACCAGCCCGGTGCAGGCTTCCGGCGCGGCTGTGAAATCGCGCAGCGCCGTCTCCAGCTCCTCCACGAGCGTGAGCGAGAGGTGATTGGTGGGCTCGTCCAGTAGCAGTACCTCTGGCGGATCGGCGACCAGCGCGGCGAGGGCGAGCCGGCGCCGTTGTCCCACGCTGAGCGCCCCCACCGGGCGGCGCAGGTCTCGCCGAGCCAGCAGACCCGTGTCGGGCAGCGGCACCGCCTCGGCGATCTCGGCGCCGACGGCGTCGCGGTACGCGCGCTCGGCCGGGCGATCCGGATCCGCGAACTCCACCTCCTGCGGCAGGTACCCGACGCGGGCGCGGGGCGCGATCTCGAGCTCGCCGCGGTCGGGAGTGAGACGGCGGGCGAGGATCGCCAGCAGCGTCGACTTGCCCGAGCCGTTCGGGCCAGAGAGCATGAGGCGCCCGCCCGGCGCGAGTTCGAGCGAAGTCGCCCGGAGCCGCCCCGCCAGCGAGAGCCGCTCAGCCCGGATGAGCGACGGCGGAGCGGCCGTGGCTTCCCCGGGTGCGCTCGCGCCGGCCGGAGCGCCCCTGCCGGTGAGCGCGCCCCTGCGACCGGGCTCGAGCGGCCCCGTATCGCGAGGCGCCCCGAACCCCTCGAAGCGCAGCGGGGCAGGCGGCCGCCGCACCCGCTCGCGTTCGAGCGCGTCGAGCCGCACCCGAGCGTTGCGAGCGCGGCGGGCGGTGACCCGTGCGTCTTTATCGGCGTAGAACTTGCGCGTGATCTTCGCCTCCGACTTCGACTCGTGCTTGCGATTGACCTCGCGCGACCCCACCTCGATCTCGTGGACCAGCGCCTCCCGCTCGGCGGTCTCGGCAGCGTACCGCGCCCGCCACCGCTCCATCTCGGCCCCTCGAGCGGCACGCGCCGCCGAATAGCCGACCCCCCACAGTCGCACCCCGAAACCTGCGCCTGGATCATCGGTCGCAGGGTCGGTCGGAAGCGACCCGGGATCGCGGCGTGGGTCCGTTCGGCTGCCCCCGGCTGTCGGTCCCGCTGCATGCTCGGTGTTTGCGTCCTTCGCGTCGGCGAGCACGCGGGCGGGCAACGGCAGCGCGTCGAGATCGAGGATCCGCGTGCTCACGGCGTCCAGCAGCGCACGGTCATGACTCGCCACGATCACGATGCCCGGCCAGTCGATGAGCACCCGTTCGAGGTAGGCCGCCGAGGCATCGTCGAGGTGGTTCGATGGCTCGTCAAGCAGCAGCGTCTGCGGGGCCTCCAGCAGCAGCGCCGCGAGCGAGAGCCGCAGGCGCTGCCCGCCCGACAGCTCCCCGATCGGCCGCTGTTCAGGGATCCCACCCAGGCCGAGCCCCGCGAGCATCTCACCCCGCCGCGCCGCCGCCGACCATGCCTGGGAGCGCTCGGCATCCTCGAGAGCGCGAGCGAAAGCCTCCGCCGTGCCGGGGTCGTTCGGCTGCGCCGCCATGCGCTTGCCGCAGTGCTCCAGCAGGGAGAGAGCGTCGAGCGCACCGCGCTGGGCGTCGTCGAGCACGACAGCAAGGGGTGTCGTATCCGGGTAGGGGAGCTGCTGGGCGAGCAGGCCGACCGAACCGGGCAGTGCGACCGCGCCGGCGTCTGGGTGCAGGGCGGTGCCGCGTCTTGTGGGGCACCCGGCGTCGCGAGCGGCGGCGCGCCCTGCGTTGCGCTCCGCATCGCTCCCGGCGTTGCGAGCGGCGGCGTGGCGCGGATCCGCTGCCGGATCCGCCGATCTCGCATCTGCGCCCGCCGCGGCAATAATGCCGAGCAGCGTCGACTTGCCGGTGCCGTTCTCGCCGATCAGACCGATGCGGTCGCCCGGCCTGGCGGTGAACGAGATGTCGCTGAGCACCCGGCGGTCACCGTAGGCGTGTGAGACGCCGTCGACGATGAGGTGGGTCGGGCCGGATGCGGATCCGATGCCTGCTGCTGCGGGGTCCGCGGCCGCACGGGCCGCGGCGCTGAGATGTGGGGTGGTGTTCGATGCGGGCATGATGGCCGCCTCTCGGAATCTGGTGTTCCGCGGGGCGGCCGAGGTGGGCGTGAAACGGGGTGCCGAGCCCGTGTCGCGAGGCGCGTATGCGGCGGCTCGGAGCACGAGAATCAGGCGTCAACCGCGCGAGGCGGGCCCGAAGTGATCACGCAGCATCCCGTGGCATCGACCCTGGCGCGATCAGCGCGGCGGAACCGGAACGGGGATTTGAGGCTGCGTTAGTTCTTCACGCCCACGAGTGTACGCCAGACCCGGGCCCCCAGCGCAAGTGCGACTTCCCGCCCGCTCGCCCGCCCGCCTTCGCTCTCCGCCTCCGCCCAGTGCACGCAAACGCACCGATCGAGCTGTATGCACCTCGATCCGAGCGGATCTGGTGCGTGAACCTGGATCGGTGCGCGGGCGGTGGGCGGGTAGCGGCTGGCGGGGTAGCGGTTGGCAGGCAGGCAGTGGGGGCAGCGGCGGGCGGGCAGCTGACTTGTGGGCGGCGTACTCTGGAGACCCGGAGACAGGAGAGCAGCATGACGATGGATACCAGCGGACGGATCGTGGCAACGACGCGGGGTGCGGATCTCTCGCTCGTGCGTTCCCTCGCCCTGCCGCCGGAGGAGACGTGGGCGTACCTCACCGAATCGGAGCTCACCGAGCAGTGGTTCGGGCCGTGGGAAGGCGACGGGCGAGCCGGCGGTGCGGTGCGGGTGCGGATGCGCTTCGAGGATCACGAGCCGGCGATCAGCATCCGCATCATCGCGTGCGATGCCTTCGAGCGCCTGGTGCTCAAAGCCGAGGATGAGGTTGGCGGGTGGCATCTGGAACTGCTCGTGGAGCGCGACGGCGACGACTCGCTGCTCACCCTCGTGCACCACCTCGACAGTGTCGATGAGGTCGGCGAGATCGGCCCGGGTTGGGAGTACTACCTCGATCTGCTCGTCGCCGCCACGGAGGGCACCGAACGCCCCAGCTTCGACAGCTACTACCCGTCGATGCGCGAGGCATACCTCGACATGCGCCCGTAGCGGGCCCCGCGGCTAGGCCCCGCGATCCGCCCCGCCCTCCCGAAGCGGGCACCGCCAGAGAACCTGCGCGGGCGCGGGCGCGGCGGTCAAACCTGGGTGGATCAGGCGAGCGACCGGCTCAGGCACAGCAGCGGGTAAAGGCGAATTTCGCGCCCCGAACCTGCTCAGATCCCGCGAAATCCGCCACTCGGCACTACGGCCTCAGCTCACGCCGCGTCGCCCACCACCGGTCCCTCCGTGTTGGGCTTCCAGCCGAGCGCGGGGGCGACGTGCTCGGCGAAGGCCTGCAGCACGTGCAGGTTGTATTCGGGGCCGAGCTGGTTGGGGATGGTGAGCATGAGGGTGTCGGCCGCCATCACCGCTTCGTCGGCACGCAGCTGGTCGATGAGGCGGTCGGGGGTGTCGGCGTAGGTCTTGCCGAACGTCGAGCGCAGGCCGTCGATGATCCCCACCTGGTCTTGCCCGTCGCGGCCGCGCGCACCGAAAAACATTTCGTCTTGCTCGCTCACGAGCGGGAACACGCTTCGGCTCACCGAGACGCGCGGTGCGCCCGTGTGCCCGGCCTCACGGTAGGCGTCGCGGAACCGTTCGATTTGCTCGCGCTGCAACTCGTGGAACGGCTGGCCAGTCGCCTCGGTGAGCAGGGTGGAGCTCATCAGGTTGAGGCCTTGCCGGCCCACCCATTCGGCGGTGTCGCGTGAGCCGGCGCCCCACCAGATGCGGTCGCGCAGCCCGGGTGAGCGCGGTTCGATGGCGAGGCGGCCGGGAGGCGCCATTTGCGGATCGCTGTCGACGAGCGCTTCCCCGTCGATCGCCTGGATGAAGCGATCGAATTTGTCGCGTGCCAGGTCGGCTCCGCGCGGATCCGCCGAGCCCGTGTAGCCGAAGGCCTCGTAGCCGCGCAGCGCGGTCTCGGGGGATCCCCGACTCACGCCTAGCGCGATCCGCCCGTCGGCGATGAGATCGAGCGCGGCCGCCTCCTCGGCGAGATACAGCGGGTTCTCGTAGCGCATGTCGATCACACCGGTGCCCACCTCGATGCGCTTCGTGCGGGCCGCCATCGCGGTGAGCAGCGGCATCGGCGATGCCGCCTGCCTCGCGAAGTGGTGCACGCGCACATAAGCGCCGTTCACGCCGATCTCGTCGGCGCCCTCCGCCAGCTCGATCGTCTGCCGCAGCATGTCGCCCGCGGTGCGCACGCGCGACCCCGGTACCGGCCCGTAGTGCCCGAAGGACAGGAATCCGAAAGCTCTCATGGGTGATGCAACGTGCGCATCGCCGCACTATTCCCCACTGCGCTGCAGGCTGGCGAACGGTACCCGGGGACCATGCAGGCGGTACTGCGGGGCGATCCCCGATCCGCCACCTCAACCGTAGCTTCGTGAGTATGGAGATTCACTCGAGCGATATGGGATTGGTGGCGCGTGTCGCCCACCTTGGCAAGCACTACGGAACGGGGCCGCAGCGGGTCACCGCCCTCGACGACGTTTCGATCGGGATTCGGCGCGGCCAGTTCACCGCGATCATGGGGCCTTCTGGATCGGGCAAGTCGACCCTCATGCACGTGATGGCGGGCCTTGACACCCCCAGCGAAGGGCGGGTTTGGTTGGGTGATGACGAGATCACCCACCTTGGTGATGCGGCGCTCACGAAGCTGCGCAGGCGCCGTATCGGCTTCGTGTTCCAGTCGTTCAACCTGGTGCCCACCCTCGATGTGATGGGCAATCTGCGGCTGCCGTTCGAGCTCGATGGGCGCCGCCCCAACCCCGAGGAGCAGCACCGCATCGGGGCACTCGTCGAATCGCTCGGCCTCGCGAACCGCCTGAAGCATCGCCCGCACGAGCTGTCGGGCGGCCAGCAGCAGCGGGTTGCGATCGCGCGCGCTCTGGCCACGCAACCCGATGTGATCTTCGCAGACGAGCCGACGGGTGCGCTTGACTCCCGCACCGGGCGTGAAGTGCTCGGCCTGCTGCGATCCGCCACCCGCACCGGCGGCCAGACCATCGCGATGGTCACCCATGATCCTGGTGCGGCGAGCCACGCCGACCGCATCTTGTTCCTCGCAGACGGCCGCATTGTCTCGGATCGCGAGGCGATGACCGCGGAGGAAATCTCCGAGACGATGCTGAACCTTGAATCGGTCGCTGCCGGGGCCGCCGCGTGATCGCCATGCTGCGCGAGCACGCCTCCACGCTGATCGTGTCGGCGCTGTCGGCGCTGTTCGCGGTGACATTGATCCTGTTCACGGGCATCCTCACTGCCGCGATCGACCCCGCCGTCATTGAAGAGAGCGGCACCTTCCGTGCCGTGCTGATGATGGTCGCGCTCATCTTCATTGTGATCGCGCTCTATGTGGGCGCGATCGTCACCGCCAACACCTTCTCGACCATCATTGCGGGCCGCACGCGCACCATCGCGCTGCTGCGTCTGGTCGGGGCGAGCTCGGCGCGCGTGCGGTCGCGGGTTGCGGGGGAGGGGCTCGTCGCGGGTCTCCTCGGCGGGGTCGCGGGGTTCGGGATCGCCGTGGCGCTGTGTGCGGCAGTCACCGTGTGGGGGCCGCAGCTCGGTTGGCTCCCCGAAGGTCGCGACTACCCGCTGTTCGATCCACTTGCCCTGGTGGCGGTGGGGATCGTGGCGCTTACGACGTGGGCGGCTGCGTGGACGGGATCGCGGCGCGTCGGCCGCGTTTCGCCGATCGCGGCGACGGGTGCCGCCGTCGAGCTGCCCGCCGAGCAGTCGCGCCGCCGCCCCGCCCGCACGGTGTGGGCGACGATTCTGCTCGTCTCGGGTGCCGCACTGCTCGCAATCGGGATCGTGCTCGGCCTCGCGACGCCGCTCGCGCTACTGATTTCGTTCGTTGGCGGCATCCTCTCGTTCACGGGGATCGCGCTCGGGGCGCATCTCATCATGCCGCCGCTGCTGCGGCTCTCTGGGCGTGCGTTCGGGCGTGGGCCGTCGGGGCGGTTGGCGGTGGCGAACGCTGGGCGCTTTCCGGAGCGCAGTGCGCGCTCCACAATCGGGCTGGTGATTGGGGTCACCCTCGTCACGATGTTCGCGGTGGCGCTCGCGAGCTACGAGACAATGACGCTGCAGGCTTTCGCACATTCCCCTGCGCTCAGGGCCGGCCTCAGCGAGACGCTCGCGGTCACCACCGCAGTGTTCACCGGCCTGGTCGGCTTCTCGGCGGTGATCGCCGCGGTCGGCCTCGTGAATACCCTCTCGCTGAGCGTGCTGCAGCGCACCCGCGAGCTCGGCCTGCTGCGGGTGCTCGGCTTCACAGGGGCGCAGGTGCGCCGCATGGTGCTCGTGGAGAGCGCGCAGATGACGCTCACCGCCCTCGGCTTCGGGCTGCTGCTCGGGGTGTTCTACGGGTGGGCCGCAGCGCAATCCCTGCTCGGGTCGCAGGCCGGGCTCATGGTGCCCACGGTGCCGTGGCCCATCATCGGCGGGGTCGCAGTGTTCGGCCTGGTGCTGGCGCTCGTCGCCGCTGCGGCGCCGGCGCGGCGCGCGATCAGGGTCTCTCCTGTGGCCGCACTCGCGGCGCAGTGATGGCACGGCTGGGAGCGAACGCCCCGCGGGAATGTCAGAGGGCGCGAGTAGGCTGAAGCCATGACCGTTGTGATTGATCCTGCCTTCGATCCTGTCCCTTCTCTCGCACACGCCACAAGCGTGAGCGTTTCTTCGCAGCCGCCTGCCAACCCCGGTGCGCTGGCGGTGTTCGTGTCTGCCGAGGGCGAGCTGCCCGATGGCATCGCCGAGATCGGCCGTGACGCGCTCGCCGCAGCCGGTTTCACCGCCGGTGAGAACCAGACTCTGCTGCTGCCCGGCACTCCGCTGCGGGTGCTCGTGGGCACCGGCAAGGCAGGCATCGACAGCGATGCGCGCCTGCGCGACGCTGTCGCCGCATTCACGCGTGCTGCGCGGGAAGAATCGCGGATCGCGGTAGACCTGACCGGGCTGCTGGCCACGGGCGAGTGGGACGCCGAGGTGGCCGTGCAGGCCGCGATCGAGGGCGCAGTGCTTGCGCGCTACCGCTATGAGGCACTGAAGAGCGACCCTAAAACCGTCGCCCTCGAAGAGCTCATGTTGCAGATCGGCGAAGAGCATGCTGCAGATGCCGAGTACGGTGTAGAGCGCGGCCTCGTGCTCGCCCGCACCGCGGCCATCTCGCGCGATCTCGCGAACACTCCGCCCCGCCACCTCAGCGCTGTCAAATTCGCTGAGGTTATCGAACGACTTGCGCCCGACTTCGGGCTTGAGGTCGAGGTGTTCGACCGTGAGGCGCTGATGCAGCTCGGCGCGGGCGGCCTGCTCGGCGTCAACGCCGGCAGTATCGAAGAGCCCCGCATGATCAAGGTCTCGTACCGCCCCGAGGGCACCGCGCTCGCAGATGCCGAGGCGTACCTCGCTCTCATCGGCAAGGGCATCATGTACGACTCGGGCGGCATCAGCCTGAAGCCGTCGAATGCGATGCACGCGGCCATGAAGTTCGACATGATGGGTGCGGCCGCGGTGTTCGCGTCGATGACGGCTCTGCGCGATCTCGGGGCAACGACCGCGGTCACCGGTTGGCTCATGTGCACCGACAACATGCCCTCGGGTAGCGCCACCAAGCTGGGTGACGTGCTCACGATCCGCGGCGGCAAGACCGTCGAGGTGAAAAACACCGACGCCGAGGGGCGTCTCGTGATGGCCGATGGCCTGGTGCTCGCCACCGAAGAGCAGCGCCGACCTGACGCGATCGTCGATATCGCCACGCTCACCGGCGCGGCGATGATGGCGCTCGGCACGCGCACCGCCGCAATGCTCGCCAACAACGATTCGGTCGCCGAGCAGCTGCAGGCAGCGGCTGACGCCACCGACGAGAACATCTGGCGCTTCCCGCTGGATCACCGCTACCGCGATCAGCTGAAGTCGAACGTGGCAGATCTCTCCAATATCGGCGGCCAGTACGCCGGTGTGATCCTCGCGGCACTGTTCCTCAACGAGTTCGTCGATGGTCTGCCCTGGGGGCACCTCGACATCGCCGGCACGATGCAGGCCGAGAGCGACGAGCTGTGGCGCTCGGTCGGTTCGACAGGGTTCGGCGCGCGTCTCCTCGCTGAGTTCGCAACTGCGTTCGAGGCACCCGCGGATGAGACCGATACCGCTGAGACGGTTGCCGACCATGAGTGATGCGGTCTCCCCGGCGTCCCGCCGCGCCAGGCGCGGCGGCCGCTCCGCTCGTGCGCCGCAGCACCTGCTGAAAGATCGCGACGCCTACATCGACTTCCTCTCGGAGTTCATCGCCGAGGCGCCGTCGTCGTACCACGCGGCGGTTGCCCTTGAGAAGGCGCTCGACGCGGCCGACTTCGTCGCCCACGACGAGACCGAGGCGTGGCAGCCGATCACCGACGGCTCGCGGGGCTTCGTGCGCCGCGACGGTGCGCTGATCGCCTGGCGTGCAGGCAAGAAGGTTGCGCCAGACAGCCCTGTGCGAGTGCTGGGCTGCCACACTGATTCGCCCGGTTTCGCAGTCAAGCCGCAGCCCGATTTTTCGGCGCACGGCTGGAGCCAGGTTGGCGTCGAGGTGTACGGCGGCCCGCTGCTCAACTCGTGGCTCGACCGCGATCTTGAGTTCGCCGGGCGTGTTGTCACCCGTGACGGGGTCGAGTATCTCGTGCGCACTGGCGCTGTGGCCCGCATCCCGCAGCTCGCGATCCACCTCGACCGTGAGGTGAACTCTGGCCTCACCCTCGACAGGCAGCGTCACACCCAGCCGGTGATCGGGCTTATGCCCGCTGCTGGAGATGCCTCCGCCGCCCCGTCGGTGCTCGGCTTGCTCGCCGATGCCGCAGGCGTCACCACCGATGAGATCGCCGGCACCGACGTTCGCTTGCACGATACGCAGCCGCCCGCGCGCATCGGCGTGCACGGCGAGCTTTACGCTTCGCCGAGGCTCGACAATCTCAGCTCGACTGTTGCGGGTCTCGCGGCGCTGCTCGCCAGCGAGCCGGCCCCCGGCACGATTGCTGTGCTTGCCGCCTTCGATCACGAGGAGCTCGGTTCGGAGACCCGCTCAGGTGCGTGTGGGCCGTTCCTTGAAGAGGTGCTGGGCCGTCTCCGGGCTGGTCTCAAAGCCTCTGTGGAAGATTCCGCGCGTGCGCTGGCCCGCTCATGGTGCCTCTCGGCCGATGCGGGGCACTCGGTGCACCCCAACTATCCCGAGCGGCACGACCCGCGGGTGCAGCCGCTCGCGGGCCGGGGGCCGATGCTGAAGGTGAACGCCAACCAGCGCTACGCCAGCGACGCGCACGGTGCGGCGCTGTGGCAGCGAGTGTGCGATGCCGCCGAGGTACAGACTCAGGAGTTCGTGTCGAACAACACTTCCCCCTGCGGATCTACGATCGGCCCGCTCACCGCAACGCGCCTCGGTATTCGCACTGTCGATGTCGGTGTGCCGCTGCTATCGATGCACTCGGCGCGCGAACTTGCCCACGTCGATGACCTCCACGGCCTTGCGCGCGCCACGGGCGCCTTTTTCTCGGGCCTGTCTTAAACGGTGTCCCGTTCGCTAGGATCGTGCCATGAGTGAGATGCAGCAGACGGGACACACCGGAGTCGCCCTCTCGCACAACGCGCTGACGCCGAGCGTGCAGCGTATCGGGGAGCGCGACATCGAGATCACCTACCTAGGAACGAATGCGCTCGGGCAACCGACGTGGATCATGTGGAACGCGAGCGAGCCCTATCTGATCGGGATGCTGTCCCGCGGCAAGATGGGCTACCACTTCGAGCAGCGCACCAGCTCGGGCGTCATGCTGCACGAAAACATCTCGCTGAATCGGGTACAGCGGGCGCTCGGCGGCTGAGGCCCTGCCTCGCGACACGCCAGGGATGCACGTTTCTTGGCCCCCGATTTGCGCTCCATTGGATAAGCCGCATATGATCATATCTCGGTAGCCAGCGAGTTAGAAATAAATCGCAACGGCCCCATCGTTTAGCGGCCTAGGACACCGCCCTTTCACGGCGGCAGCACGGGTTCGAATCCCGTTGGGGTCACCGTTTACCGAATACAATTGAATACATCATGGCCCTGTGGCGCAGTTGGTTAGCGCGCCGCCCTGTCACGGCGGAGGTCGCGGGTTCAAGTCCCGTCAGGGTCGCCAGACGAAGAACCCTTCTCCGGAAGGGTTTCTTCGTCTCTGGCGGTCGCCATGAAAGTGATTGCCCGGCTCTGTAGCTCAGTTGGTAGAGCGTTCGACTGAAAATCGAAAGGTCACCGGATCGATGCCGGTCGGAGCCACGTAACGGCTATTACACCGTTGCTGAACCCTCGCAAGGCTTCTACTTGCGGGGGTTCTTTTATGTTTTCTCTCCAGTTTTCCCGGCTGGTGGCTCCCTGCGCGGCAGTTTCGGCTCCGGTGACTCAAGAACAATCTTGGATAGTGGCCAACTTCGGGCTATTCTTGCATGCGGTATTTCTTTCTCCGTTGAGTGGCTATGGCAGCCTCTATAGAATCCGGGTCCACACATGCAACCTCCTGCTTCTCGCCGTTTTCGTCGATGGTCATTCTTGCTCGCAGCCCTGCTCGGCCTGCTGTCCTTCAACCTCGTTCCGGCAGCCGCTTCAGCGGCCCCAGGTTTCGAGAATGTGAACGCCCCTGTGGTGAGCGGATCCGGCGTCATCGGCACCGACTTCACCGCGTCTCTCGATCTCACCGGCACGACTCCGGTGCCGACGAGCGTGACATACTCCTGGCACCGCGTGGATACCGGAGCGCAGTTGCAGTCCGGCCCGAGCGCGACGCTTCCTGCGAGCAGTAGCCTGGAAGGCACAGGTGTCTATGTGATCGCGCAGCTGGATGCTCCGGGGACGCCGAGCTACGTGACCTTGAACTCTCCGTTTTCGAACACTGTCCACAAGGGTGGGTTCGAGAACGTGAACACCCCGTTGGTGAGCGGGTCGGGTGTGATCGGCACTGACTTCACGGCCTCCCTCGATCTCACGGGCACGTCTCCGGTGCCGGCCACGGTGACGTACGCGTGGTATCGCGCGGATACGCATGCGCTGTTGCAGTCCGGCACCGCGACCACCCTCGCCGCGAGCAGCAGCCTGGAGGGCACCGGCGTCTATGTGATCGCGACGCTTGAAGCGCCAAATACGCACAACTACGTGACGCTCAACTCTCCGTTTTCGAACACTGTCCATGAGGGTGGGTTTGAGAACGTGAACACCCCGGTGGTGAGCGGGTCCGGTGTGATCGGCACCAACTTCACCGCCTCCCTCGATCTCACGGGCACGACTCCGGTGCCGGCCACGGTGACGTACGCGTGGTATCGCGCGGATACGCATGCGCTGTTGCAGTCCGGCACCGCGACCACCCTCGCCGCGAGCAGCAGCCTGGAGGGCACCGGCGTCTATGTGATCGCCACGCTCGAAGCGCCAAATACGCAGAACTATGTGACCCCGAACTCTCCGTTCTCGAACACCGTGCACAAAGGCGGGTTCACGCCTGGCGATGCGCCGACCCTGCACGGTCTTCACAGTCTCTTCGGCCAATTGACCGCAGACATCGACACGACGACGTGGGCGCCTACGCCAACCTCGGTGAGCTGGGCTTGGTATCTCTCTGACGGCACCCCGATTGCGGGTGCGGATCAGGCGAGCCTCGCCATGACGGCGGACCTCGTCGGGAAATCTGTCTATGCTGTCGCCACCCTCCGCGCGGCCAACACTGTCGACTACGTCATTGCCACGCCGCCGAGCGGCCGAATTGCCGCACCCACGCTGTCGGTCTCGGGTGTGAAGAGCGTGACTGCGGGATCGTCGGTTCCCTTCAAAGCCTGGGGCCTGCTCTTCGATACCGAGTACACCTTCGAGTTGCACTCGCAGCCGATCGCGCTCGGTGCGCGCACATCGAGCGCAGCAGGCACGCTCGATACGACGTTTGCGATTCCCGCGAGCGTGCCCAGCGGCACGCACCGTCTCGTGATGCTCCTGAACGGTCAGGAAGTCGGTTCGGTCAAGATCGAGGTTGTGCGTGAGACGGGGCAGCAATCCGAGCCCGCACTCGCTCGCACCGGTGCCGACGAGACGGTGCTCCCCGCACTTGGTGTGGTGTCGCTCATGGCCGTCGGGGGTGTCCTGGTGCTCTCCCGGTCACGTCGTCGCGCGAACACCGCAGCGTAGCTGCTCAGAGCTTCGGGGAGGGGTGGCACCTGCCGCCCCTCCCCGAACTCTTTCTGAGGCCAGGATGCGGCCTGTGATCGCAGGCGTTCTGGTCGGTGGTTGACCGCCCTTCCTCCGCACAGTCGTGCCTGGCCGGCGCGTGATGCCGGCTCGGTCGCAGTCAGCCTAGCCGACGCGCGGTACGTTCAGATCGGGGGCCGACGGCGCGCAGCGCTCCGAGGATCGCGATGAGATCCACAAGCTCCTGCAGCCAAGCTCCGAGGATGGCGGGCAGGAAGCCGAAGGCGGCGATGAGCATGAGCCCGATGCTGATGATGATGCCCAACCAGATGCTCTGCAGTGCGATCCTCACCGTGTCCTTCCCGATCATCACCGCGCGCGGCAGCGATGCGAGGGTGTCATATCGGTTCACGACGTCTGCGGATTCGCTGGCGGCGGTGGCTCCGCGCGCGCCCATCGCGAAGCCGATGTCTGCCGCGGCGAGCACGGGCGCATCGTTGAGGCCATCGCCGACCATGATCAGCGGTCGCGGTTGCACCTCCTGCACGATCCGCACCTTGTCACTTGGCCGGCACTCGGCATGCACTTCGTCGATGCCGAGGCGTTCGGCGATCGGGTTCGCGGTGGCGGCGACATCTCCGGTCACCATGAGTGTGCGCGAGACTCCGAGGGCGTCGAGTTCGCTCAGAGCCTGAGCAGCCTCCTGCCGCACCTGGTCGCGCATGACGATCGCGCCAGCGAAGCGGTCGTCGGCAGCCACATAGATCGCGAGCTCGCCGGGAGCCAGCTCCGCACGGCTCAGGTCTGCCGCGTGCTCGCCAATCCATGCAGGCTTGCCGACACGCACGACCACCGGGTCGGTGGCGTGGGGCAGCCGAAGGGTTGCGGCCACCCCGTGTGTTGCGATCTCTTCGGCCCTCTCCGCATCGAGGAGGCGCAGCTCACGGTGTTTTGCTACGTCGATCACAGACCCTGCGAGCACATGCGATGAGTAGACCTCTGCGGATGCGGCAAGCCGGAGCAGTTCGTCTGCGTCGAAGCCGGCTGCGGGTAGCAGACGTTCCAGCGCGGGCTTTCCCTTGGTGATGGTGCCGGTCTTGTCGAATGCTGCGGAGCGCGCGCGTGAGAGCTGTTCGAGAGTCCCTCCGCCCTTCACGATCAAGCCGAACCTCGCGGCACGGCTCATGCCTCCGAGGAAGGCGACTGGGGCGGCGATCAGCAGCGGGCATGGCGTTGCCACGACCAGCACCTCGGCGAACCTGACGGCATCGCCGCTCAGTGCCCAGGCGGCACCGGCGATGATCAACGCGAGCAGCGTGAAGGGCAGCGCATATCGGTCGGCCAGTCGCACGACTGAGGCTTTGCTCTTCGTGGCCTGTTCAACGAGCCGAACGATCTGCTGGTACTCGCTATCGGAGGCGAGCGCTGTTGCCCGCATCGTCACGGCGGCCTGGCCGTTCACGGCACCGCTCGCGACACGTTCGCCGGCAGTGCGTTCGACGGGGAGGCTTTCGCCCGTCAAAGAAGACTCGTCGAAGACGGCGTGCTCAGAAACGAGGATGGCGTCCACGGGCACCAGCGCACCGGGCCGCACGAGCAGCAGTTCACCGACTGCGATCTCGTCTACGGGCACGTCTTCTGTGACGGCGTTCTCAGGAGCGTTCTGGGCGTGTTCGACAATGCGGGTGGCCAGCTGCGGTGCTTTGCGCAGGAGTGCGGTCAGTTCGCGCTTGGAGCGGTGCTCGGCGTAGTCTTCGAGCGCTGCGCCGCCGGTGAGCATCAACACCACGATGAGTGCTGCCCACACCTCTCCGACGGCGACTGCTGCGGTGATCGCTGTGACGGCGAGAATGTCCAGTCCGGCGTGCCCGCGGAGCAGTTGGCGGATCATGTCGATGGCCGACCATGCGGCGATCCCTAGAGCGTATGCGCCCACAATCCAGGGTGCGATCCTGGCGGCGGGCGTGGCGAGCATGATCAGCCCGACCGCTGCGACGAGGAGCGTGCCGAATACGAGCGGATAGGACCTGAGGAGGTTCGCGATACGACTCACCTGTACATCATCTCAGCTGGGTGGATCGCGCGTGCAGGTTTCTCAATGCGATGCCATATCGACGAGAGCGCGCCTGAACACGCACACCGCCGCCCTGCTGAGCGTGTGCTCGTGCAGGACGGCGGATCGCAGGCGTGTGCGGCACCGGCCCATCACCGGCCGGTGCGAGGACTATGCCCGTGCGGGGCGCACTCGCTGGTAGGGCTTGGCGATGGAGTCGCCGATTGCCTCGGCGATGAGTTGCTCCGCGGAGCGGTTCTTGCGGGCGAGCTTTGCGATCCACTTGGTGAATCGCGCGCCCCGTGCAAACGCCTTGGGGCCGCGGTCCTCCACGGCGTAGAAGTAGAGCGCGGTTTCGGGCAGCAGTGAGAGCACGCCGTCGAGCACCCGGCGCGTGACGAACTTGGCGATGGGGCCTTTGACGTCGGGGTGGCGCAGCGTGTGTCCGGCGAGAGCGGCGAACAGGGTGAGCGCTTTCGTTTCGAGCTCTTTGCGGATGTAGGCGTCGAGTTCGTCGAAGGTCTGGAAGTACGGCCCGGGCACGTGCAGGCTCTCGGCACCGTGGCGGGATTCCTGCACGAGTTTGTTGGAGTCGGCGGGCGACAGTCCGGGGCCAAACTCCTGGTATCCGCGCACCGCCGACCAAATGTACGTCCACCAGGTCCAACGCTGCCAGTCGGGCTGCTTGGCGCTGACGACCTCACCGGTCTCGGGGTTTGTCCATGAAGCCCGCTCGTGCAGGCGGTCGACGTGGGCGGCCGCCGCGTCGGCGTGGGCGCGGTCGGCGAAGATCGCGTCGCGCAGGTAGGCCGAGGTGCGGTCGAAGCGCGCCGCGAGTTGCTCGGGCCCTTCGGTGGTGAGCGACACGCGCTCGAAGTGGGTCATCATGCCGGGTTCGAGCATCTGCAGGAAGACGGCGTTCTTTGCGCCGAGCATCGAGCCGGGGTCGGAGAAGACCCTCCAGGAGACGCTGTCCGGGCCGTAGTACCCCTCGTCGGCCCTCGGCGCGTCTGCGAGCTTCCGGCTCAGATGTTCTTCTGTCACAGTGTTCCCTCCCGTGGTAAGCGATGACGCTTCGTGGTGCTGTTGGCAGCCTATTGGTGAATAAGACCGGCCATCGGGTGCTTTTGGGTTCAGATCGCGCAAATTTGATGCAAGTTGCGAGCCGTGCGCGGGAAAGTGGGCAGAGCTCTGTTGCGCGTGCCTCGTACGCTGTAGCTTGGTGGCTCATTGCCTGTTCGCAACTTGGAGGAACATCCGTGTCGCAGTCGTCCGAAACCGCAGCGCCCACCTGGGCTGCGCCTGCCGCTCTTGTCGCGGGAATTGCCAGTGTGCTGCTGCTGATCCTGAACTTTGTTGCGTTGTCGGGTATGGCGGTGCTCGTGGTGAGCATGATCGCCGGGGTGCTCGCTGTCGTCTTTGGAATTGTGGCTGTGAAGGCTCGCGTTTCGAAGGGTGCTGCTATCGCGGGCATGGTGACTGGAGGGATCGGCTTCCTCTTCTCTGCAGCGATCATCGTCTTCGCCCTGCTGTTCATCGGCGCCATCGGGGTCTGAGCCTGGGCGGCCCGCGGCGCCCGGCGTGCCTGGTCGCACTGGCCCGCGAGGCCGCGCTGTGGCAGGCCGGGGTCGGCAGGGTACCCTTTTCGCATATCGTGAGATGACCACGAATGTGTGAGAGGACTCCATGAGCGCAGCGGCTTCGCCTCCCGGGCGCAAAGCGCTCTTGCACGCACTTGCTCGCAGCGCCGGCACAGTTGCCACGCTGCTTTTGGTCTATGTGCTGCTGCCTGTTGGTCCTCGTGGCTTCGCGCCGCTGGTGTTCTTCGTGGTCGGCATGTGCGCGTTCTTGGTCTGTGTGGCGTGGCAGTCGCGGGCCATTGTGAAGTCGCCCACTCCCGTGTTTCAAGCGATAGAGGCGATTGCGCTGCTGGTGCCGATGGCCGTTTTCGTGTCGGCTGGGGTGTACCTCATCTTTTCGGCGGTGGATCCGACGGCGTTCAGTGAGCCGCTGAACAAGGTCGATTCGGTGTATCTCTCTGCGACAGTGCTCACAACGGTAGGTTTTGGCGACATTGTTCCGGTGTCGAGCATTGCGCGGATCGCGGTTACGGCCCAGATGCTCGCGAATCTGGTGCTGGTGGCCGTCACGATCCGGGTGATCACGTCAGCCGTCGCTCAGGGGCGTCGCACCCGAAAGTAGGCCGCTGCACTATCGGAGCGCTGGCGCTCCGCACAGGAGGGGGTCTGGTCCAGGGGTCGCTAGCTGAGTCGGAGGTGCATGCCGGTGGCGGCCGGTGCGACATCGGTGAATCCCCGGGATTCATAGAGTCTGCGTCCTGGGGGGTCTGCGGTGAGTGTGACGTAGGCGCCCGCGGGTGCCGAGGCGCGGATGTGGTTGAGCAGGGCGTCAAGGATTGCCGAGGCGATACCGCGTCCTTGATGCTCGGGCAGCGTGGCCATGTCGGCGATGAGGAAGTACCATCCTCCGTCGCCGATGATTCGGCCCATGCCCACCACCGTTCCGTTCGGGTCGACGACGTGGCGGAACGCCCAGGACCCCTCTAGCGCTGCAACCCCTTGCTCGGGGGTTTTCTCGGAGAGACCGCTCACCCGTCGGAGTTCGAGATAGTCGGTGAGAGGAGGTGCGTCGCCGCGGAGCGTGTATCCAGCGGCGAGGGTCCTCGTCACAGTTCGACCTCGGTGTGCGTGGCGATACCTAACCGCAAGCCGGGATAGCGCAGACCCCTGAAATACATGTTGGTGTGTGCCACGATCTGCTCGCCGGTCATACGAGACCCAGAGAATTCGGCATCGGTTGTGGTGTGCGCGTCGGAGACCAAAGTGACGTCGAATCCGCGCACGGCAGCGGCCTGCGTGGTGGTGCGAATGCAGTAGTCGCTCTGTGCTCCTGCGACGACTAGACGGGTGGTGTCCCAGGCAGCAAGCACCTCGGCGAGGTCGGTCTCTGCGAACGAGTCGCGGTAGGTCTTCTGCACGATCGGCTCGTCGCTGCGGCGCACCAGGGGAGCGGCGAGCTGCCATCCGTCGCTGCCGATTTCGAGGCCGCCGTGATCGTGCACCCAGATCACCGGGACGTTCTCACTTCGGGCTCGATCAACGAGTGCAGCGGTGCGTGCCAAGACGCCGGGCACGTCGACGCAGTCGGAGACCACGCCCACTTGGAGGTCGATGATCAGCAGAGCGGTGTTCGTAGACATGGCTCTATTCTTTCGTGCTCGTGCTCGTGCTCGTGCTCGTGCTCGTGCTCGTGCTCGTGACCGTGACCGCGAGCGCCGCAGCCCCGCTCAGAGCTGCGCGATCCACTCCGAGAAGGTCTGGCGGCCGCGATCCGCATCCGGGCCGGGCAACACCCCGCCGGCCTGCATTCCTCGCATCTGCCGGGTGGGCACGCGCATCGCGGGGATCCACCCGCGATGCCCGCTCGCCCGCGCAAAGGCCCGCACCATCTCGGAGAGTCGTTCCTCCCGCGGCCCGGCCAGGTCCCGGGCGCGACCCTGCGGGGACCCCGCCGCGAGGGCAACCAGCCGCTCGGCGACCTCCTGCGCCGCGACGGGCTGCACCCGCGCGATCGGCGCCAGGTGCAGCGGCCCCATCTTCGCCTGCTCGAACATCTGTGCCGCGAACTCGTGGAACTGCGTCGCCCGGAGGATCGTCCACGGCGCGGACGAAGCGGCCACGATGCGCTCCTGAGCGAGCTTGCCTGCGTAGTAGTCGTGCGGCACCCGGTCGATGCCCACGATCGAGAGCACCACGACGTGCCCCACTCCCGCGGACTCCGCGGTCGCGAGCAGTTGTTTTGTGGTGGCGGTGAAGAACTCGACTGCCTTCGCCTCGTTGAGCGTGGCGATGCTCGTCACGTCGATCACAGCGTCGACGCCCCGCAGCGCCGCCTCCAGGCCCTCCCCGGCCACAAGATTCACCCCGTGCGAGCGACTCAGCACGACTGTTTCGTGGCCGGCCTCCTGCGCCGCGGTGACGGTGTGGCGGCCTACCGTGCCGGTGCCGCCTGCGATCGCGATTCTCATAGCGATCATCATTCCAGGTTGTGGTGCTCCCCGCGATCTGGGGTGAACGTGCGGCCGGCTCGCGGATAAGGTTGAGCGCAGCCGGTGTATGCGGCACCGATGTATGCCCAGGTGCCCCACCGCCCCCAGAGTAACGGCCTTGCGGTCGCTGGTTTTGTGGTGGGATTGGTGTCGGTGTTCATGCCGCTGGTGATCGGCTTCGTGATGGCCGGCGTTGGTCTGGGGCTGTCCATCGGCGGTCTGGTGCGCGCGGGGCGGATCGCGGCAGGTTCCGGCCTCGCCGTGGCGGGGCTGGTGCTGAGTATCGTGGGGCTGCTGCTGATCATCTGATCCGCACCCCGGCAGCTCGAAGCCTGCCCGTTAATGGTGCCCGTGGATCGAGGTGCCGTGCGGAACGGCGGCCGCACCGGCTTCGGTGTCGGCGAGTGCGGGTGTCGTGATCGCGGCGACGAGCATCGCCTGCGCGGTCAGTACGATGAGAAACTTCGCGGCTCCCGGCGCGGAGGCATCCGCGGCCTGAGCGGGTGTCGATGGCGGATCGCGGCGCCGTGCGAGCCGCAGTTGGAGGGCCGCGCACACAGCGGTGACCCAGTGCAGCGACACGAGGGCGAGAAATGGGAGAATCCCGATGCTGCGGGTGAAGAGCAGCGTGGCGGCGACACCAATCATGGCGGTGCAGAAGATCGCCGTGGTGCGGGGAGCGATGATCCGCCCCGCCCGCATCGTGACAACCGCCCAGATGATCTCTCCTGCAGCAACAGTGATGAGGGGGAGTGCGAGCCACGGGCTCGCCCCCGCCGCGACGGCCAGGAGGATGAGCCCCGAGCCGAGCGCGGCGAGAGCGGACCAGAGCTGCCCGATCATCACACTGCTGGCCGGGCGGTGACCCCCGCCCGCTCTGCTCCGAGGCTCACACCCAGCAGGATGAGCGCGCTGCCCAGGTGCAGGATGTGATCGGCGGTGTTCAGTGCGAGGATGTTCGCACCAGTGTCGGCGATGAAGAAGCCGACAATGCCGAGCAGCAGATAGGCGGCACCTACAATCCCGTTCACGCCCTTCGCCGCGCGCACTCCCGCGAGGCCGCCGATGAGTAGGGCTGCGCCGATGAGCAGGTGGGCCACATTGTGCAGCGGGTTCACCTCGAAGATGCCGAGCAGCAGACCGCCCTCGGAGGCGACGAAACCGACGCCGCTCGTCGCCGTGAAGCCGAGCAGGCCCACAAGCACGTAGACCGCTCCAAAGATGACACCGACAAGTCGGTTGGCTGAGTTGTTCACGATACTGCTCCTTTGGGATCGCTCGTAACGACCGTGATCGCCGGGTGGGCTTCGGTCGTCTCTTCCCGTCCAGTCTTCAACGCGGTAGTCAACCGCAACAGGTACTTGTGTGTCGCTTTCGCGTGTGCTATCTGTTTGCTCGCCCGTCAGGCTGCTGACACCACGAGAATGGGGTCGCTCGTGGGAGCCCCGCTCGGGGAGCCGCCGTGCTGTTCAATCGTGACGGCGAGTGCCTCGCCCGCACCCGGCATTTCGGTGAGTGTCTGGGCGTTTCTATTGCTGTCGGCGTGCAGCACGCCGAGAGACGACGGCTCTCCGTTGCGAATCACCCAGAGTTCGTAGTCCTGATCCTGGTGGATCTCCGGCAGGCCGTCTGCGACGAGCACGGCCTGTCCCAGCGACGGCGACCAGTGCAGTGTGGCCTCCCCGGCGCCGACGATGTCGGCTGTCGACGAGTGTGCGTCCGGCGCTGATTCGAGCTGGGCGAGCGCAACGGTCACCGGGTCTTGCGGGGTGAGCAGGCTTGCCAGGGGGAACGACAGCGAGACGGCGAGCAGCACTGCAACCGAGGCTGCGAGCGCCAGCCACCCCCGCCGCCGTCCGGCGATCGCGGGCGTGGAGTCGTCGTCGTTCTGATCCAATTCCGCTGGCACCGCACTCGCACCGAATGCTGGGGCGTCAAACTGGGGCAGCTGCTCGATCGCATCCAGGATCGAGCGGCGCGCCGTGGCCGGCGGTGCCACCGCCGGAATACCGGTGCCGAGCGCAGCCGCGGTGGCCAGATCCTCATCGACGATGGCCTGCCACTGCGGGTGGGCGGCGAGGGCCGCTGAGAAGTCGCGCTCTTCATCGGGGGAGAGCGCGTGGAGCGCGTGGAGCGCAGACAGCGCCCGGAAATCTTGCTCGTTCATCGTGTCCCCTCCACTACGGTGCGGAGTCTGGTGAGCCCATCTCGGATTCTCGTTTTGACAGTGCCGAGGGGCGTATCGAGCAGCACGGCGATCTCTCGGTGGCTGTAGCCGCCGAAGTAGGCCAGCACGATGGCGCGACGCTGAGGTTCTGGCAGGAGATCGAGGCCACGCACCGCGCGACCGCCATCGATGAGCACGGCGACCTCATCGTCGACGCCGGGAGACTGCACCGCGAGCTCGCGAGCGCCGGCGGTGAGGTCGCGGCGGTGAGCGGCCTGAGACGCGCGCACCCTGTCGACTGCACGGCGGTGAGCGATGGTGAGGAGCCACGTGCGTGCCGTGCCCCGGCGGGCGTCGAAGGCGTTCGCCGATTGCCAGGCTTCGAGAAACACCTCCTGCAGCACCTCCTCGCTCTGGGCGTGGTCGACGAGCACGCGGGTGATGAGTCCGAACACCCGCGCCGACAGCAAATCGTAGAGTTCTGCGAAGGCGCGCCTGTCACCGCTCGCTGCCCGGGCGAGGGCCGCGTCGGCAGGATCGGCGGTGGCGCCGTCCTCCGGAATGTCGATGCCGTCGATGACCATTTCCTCCATCATGGCGCATACACCCCGCTTTCGCTTCCTGTGCTCGTCGTGTTCGGTTCTGCGGGGCGCTCATCCGAAGGTGAATGAGTAGATCTGCACACCCGGGGGCACACGCAGTTCGAGCGTGCCAGAGGCTGGATCCTCTGGTCGCACAATCCGCACCGATTTCGGGGTGCCTCCGACCTCGATCTCGCGACCAGTCGCGGCCTTGCCGGCCGTGGCTCCGTCGAAGGAGACCCCGATAGCCCCCTCACCCGAGACGACGGCCCGCACCTCCTGCCCGCGATAGGCGAGGCGGATCCGCCCCTCTTCGCTGCCGGCGGGCGTTGCGTACTGCGTTTCGGCCCGCCAGTCGCCTTCAAGGGCGAAGGTGTCTGCTGGAAGCTGCTTCGGGAACTCGAAGGTGCGCGTGCCGGCGCGGTAGTCGCCGGGCCCCGCGAAGTTGCGTTCCTTGGATGAGCCCAGGAAGGTTTCAGGGGTGGTGCTGCCGATATCCGGGGTGCGGTCGTCGGTGGCGGTCTTTGGGGGCAGCTGCAGCTGCGGATTCGCGTCGGCGAGCAGCTGGCGCATCAATCGCTCGGTGGTCGCGTAGTCGCCTTCACCGAAGGAGATATGTCGTACGGTGCCCTCGGCGTCGATGAGATAGTGCGCGGGCCAGTAGCGGTTGCGGTAGTTCGTCCAGGTCGACAGGGAGTTGTCGAGCGCCACCGGGTATTCGATGCCGAAGTCGCGCACCCCGGCCTCAACGTTGGCCCGATCCTTTTCGAAGGCGTACTCGGGGGAGTGCACACCGATCACGGTGAGCCCGCTGTCGCGATAGGCGCGATCCCACGCGACGACGTGGGGGATCGAGCGCTGGCAGTTGATGCACGAGTACGCCCAGAAGTCGATGAGCACCACCCTGCCGCGCAACTGCTCGAGGTCGAGGGCTTGGCCGTCGGGAGTGTTCAGCCAGGCTTCGATACCGCGGATCGAGGGGGCGGTGCCGCAGGAGCGGAGTTCGGGGTCGTTATTGGCGCAGCGGTCGAGGTCGCGGTTTTCATCGGTGACGAGGCCGCCGAGGTTTAGTGCGCTCTGCGCCGCGTCACTGTCGGCGAGTTCGCGCTGCAGGCCGGAGGTGTAGTCGGGGAGCAGCCGCTGCAGGGCTTGCGGCACATTGAATGCGAGCCCGATCGCGAGCGCAATGAGCGCGACGCCGCCGGTGATCCTGATCGCCCGTTCCCGTTTGCGGAAGCCGCGGATCCGCTGCGCGACCCCGTTGCCGGCGAGCGCGAAGAGCAGTAGTGGAAGAGCCACACCGATGGCGAACGATAGCGTCAGCAGCACCGTTTCCGGGCCGAGGGATCCCGTGGCACCTGCGACGATGATGGCGGCGAGCACGGGGCCTGCGCAGGGCACGAACACCGTGCCGAGCGCGAGCCCCATCCCGAAGCCGTTGCCGCCGTCGCCCACGCGGCGTCGAGGTAGTCGCTGGAATGGCTTTTCGAGCAGCTGCTCGAAGCCGGGAAATAGCATCCCGACACCGATGATGAGTAGCACGCCCACGCCAGCCCACCTGATTGCGCTCTGCGGAATCGACAGCAGTCCGAGCAGTAGCGATCCGATGAGCGTGACCACCGAGAAGCTGAGTACCAGGCCCGCAATGATCCAGAACGGTCGGCTGCGCTTCGCGGGAATCACCTCGGGGGCGCGGCCTGGCGCTGCGGGCCGAGCCCCAGCGGTGAGAAAGATAACGGGCAGCACCGGCAGAATGCACGGCGAGATGCCGGTGATGAGTCCGCCGAGCAGACCGATGAGCACGATATCCATGAGATTCCCTTCGTTGCCGAGTAGTTCGGTGCGGGCGGCGAATCGGATGGGTTCGCGGCCGAGAACGCCACCTCGCGACGGTGTTCGAATTTTTTTCACGAATTTCCCATCCGGGTGCCGTTCGGCTCCGAACACCTCAACAATCCGCGAGTTTCCGCGGTTGGCAATCTGAGGAGGAATCATGTTCACCACGAAGAAGACCCTCGGCACCGCGTTCGCGCTCACGCTCGTCGGAGCTGCGACGCTGACCGGATGTTCGATGGGAGCATCCAACGACATGTCGTCGGATACGAAGCAGGAGTCGAGCCAGACCGAATCGCCGTCGATGGAGACGATGGATCCGGCAGCGAACCTCGTGGGGCCCGGCTGCGCCGCCTACGCCGAGGCAGTGCCTGATGGGGCAGGCTCGATCCAGGGCATGTCGCAGGATCCGGTTGCGGTCGCGGCGTCGAACAACCCGATGCTCACCACGCTCGTGTCGGCGGTGAGCGGTCAGCTCAACCCCGCAGTCGACCTCGTCGACACGCTCAACGGCGGCGAGTTCACGGTCTTCGCCCCCGTCGATGACGCCTTCGGCAAGATCGACCCCGCAACGATCGACATTTTGAAGACCGACAGCGCGTTGCTCACCAGCATCCTCACCTACCATGTGGTGCCCGGCCAGATCGAGCCGGCCGATATCGCGGGCGACCACACCACCGTCGAGGGCGACGATCTCACGGTGACGGGTTCGGGCGACGCACTGCAGGTGAACGGGGTCAACGTGATCTGCGGCGGCGTGCAGACCGCCAACGCGGTGGTGTACCTGGTCGACGGCGTGCTGATGCCGCCCGCCGAACCTCAGCAGTGACACACTCAGTGGCCGCCCCGCGAGTGGGGCGGCCACTGTTGCACCGCTAGGCTCGGGAGTCATGGCGATTGGCGCGACGATTCACACCTTCGAGGTGCAGCTGGCGAATGTTGACAGCGGCGTGTACGAGGAATGGTCGCTGCGCGTTGCGAGGCACCCGTCGGAGACGGACGCATTCATGATGACCCGAGTGCTCGCATACTGCCTCGAATACGAGGAGGGCATCGCCTTCGGCGCCGGTGGGGTGTCGTCGACGGAGGAGCCTGCGGTGCTGGTGCGTGATCTCACCGGGCGGATCACGGGGTGGATCGAGATCGGTGCGCCTGACGCGCAGCGGCTGCACTTCGGCAGCAAGCTCGCCGACCGGGCAGCCGTCTACACGCACCGCGACCCAGCAAAGCTGCTTGCGTCGTGGGAGGGCAAGACGATCCATCGCGCCGAGCACATTCCGTTGCGCTCGTTCGACCCTGGGTTCATCGACGCGGCGGTCGCGGGGCTCGCGCGACGCAACACGATGACGGTGTCGGTGACCGAGCAGCAGCTCTACCTCGAACTGGGTGTGGTGTCCCTGAATACCGCCATTCACGAGCACCGCATCGCCTGAGCATCATCTGAGCGTTTGCGCGTCTTCGCCTCCTATGCAGCCTGCCGTATGGTGTTGCCGATAGCGTGAGGACAGCGATCGGCGCCCGCCCTTGGCTTTCCCGAATCGCCTCCCGCGCGGTTCTGACAGAAACAAGGTGCCGCGTATGTCGTCTGCCAGTACCCAGCAAGTCTCCGGGCTCGACGGCCTCGGGCCGTTGCGCCCCACGAGGGCTCGCCGTGAAGACTTTCCTCCGATCGCGAAGGCCTACACCAGGGTTTCCGAGGTGGTGCGCGAGTCCGGGCTACTGCGCCGCGCGCCCTGGTTCTACGGCTCGGTAGGTGCCGCAGTCGCGCTCGCATTCGGAGGCGCCGTCACCGGCTTCATTCTGCTGGGCGACAGCTGGTTCCAGCTGCTCATCGCCGCCGCGCTCGGCATTATCTTCACGCAGATCGCGTTTCTTGCGCACGAGGCCGCGCATCGGCAAATCCTCTCGCTCGGCCCGGCGAACGATCGTCTCGCGCGTATTCTCGCTGGGGCTATCGGCATGAGCTACTCCTGGTGGGATTCAAAGCACACCCGCCACCACTCCAACCCCAACCGCGTGGGCAAAGATCCAGACATCGAGGTCGACACGATCTCGTTCATCGAAGAGGATGCTGTGGAAGCGCGCGGCCTGCGTCGCGCGATCACGAAGCGCCAGGGTTGGTTCTTCTTCCCGCTGCTCACGCTCGAGGGCCTCAATCTGCACTTCCACAGCTTCAAGCATCTGTTCGGTCGGGGCCCGGTGAAGGGTCGCTGGATCGAGATCGGGATCATCGCGGCTCGCTTCGCGATCTTGCTGGTGCCGGTGTTCTTGCTGCTGCCGCTGGGGATGGCGTTCGCGTTTATGGGTGTGCAGCTCGCCGTCTTCGGGGTGTACATGGGTGCCTCCTTCGCCCCGAACCACAAGGGCATGCCCGTGATCGCCCACGACGCGAAGCTCGACTTCTTCACGAAGCAGGTGCGCACCTCCCGCAATATTCGCGGCGGCTGGTGGGCGACGATTCTCATGGGCGGCCTCAACTACCAGGTCGAGCACCACCTCTTCCCGAGCATGTCCAGGCCGCACCTCGCGAAGGCGCGCGAGATTGTGCGCGAGCATTGCCGCACACTCGACGTGCCCTACACGGAGACGTCGCTGTGGCGCTCATACGCGATCGTCATCGACTATCTCAACCGTGTGGGCCTCGCCGCCCGCGACCCCTTCGACTGCCCCATCACGGCGCAGTATCGCCGCGCGTAGGCAAAGTGCCGATCCGCCTGAATCGGGTGCTCTAACGCTTTCAACTCTCGGAGTCAACGGGGTGTTTTGGTGTGCGATGCCGCGCGTAGCGTTGGCATCGCAGCTGAAGCCGGAGAGACGGAGGAAGAGATGTCCGAGTCAGATAAGAACGAAGTGCACCAGGCGACCGCGACCGAGGCCGCCAACGGCGAAGGTACCGCGTCGTCACCGCCGAAGGGTGGCACGCAGAACCGCCCGATCCTTGACGGATCCACAGTCGATTACGGCCGTGAGGGCCGAATCGACAACCCGCGCTACGGGATGCACGATCCGGGGCTGGTGCGTCACCCCGAAACGGGTGAGAAGACCCCCACTCCCGACGAGGAGAGCTGAGCTCGCGGCGGCACACACCGTAGAGTTGAGGGGCGGATCGCGTGAGGTGATCCGCCCCTCGCCTGCGCAGGCCCGACCCGTTAAGGAATCCCAGTGAGCGGTAGCTTCTTTGCCCTTCTCGACGACATCGCCGTGCTGGCGCGAGCGGCGGCCGCCTCGATCGACGACGTCGTGGCAGGCGCTGCGAAAGCCTCGGCGAAGTCTGCGGGTGTGGTGATCGACGACGCCGCGGTCACCCCGCAGTACGTGCGCGGCATCAGCCCCAGCCGGGAGCTGCCCGTGGTGTGGCGGATCGCGCGCGGCTCGCTGCTCAACAAGGCGGGCATCATCGTCGGCATCATGCTGCTCAGCATCTGGGCGCCGTGGGTGTTTCCCTGGCTGCTGCTCGTGGGCGGCACCTACCTCGCGTACGAGGGTGCCGAGAAGGTGTGGCACTGGATCGGAGCGCTGCGCGGGCACGGCGACGAGCACACCGTCGACGAAGTGGTGGAGCGCACCGAGACCGACGAGAAGCAGATTGTGGGCAGCGCAGTGCGCACCGACCTCGTGCTCTCCATCGAGATCATGCTGATCTCGCTCGCCAACATCGACTCCGAATCGTGGCTGATGCGGCTCGCGATCCTTATCGTGGTCGGTCTGCTCATGACGGTGATCGTCTACGGAAGCGTAGCGCTGTTGGTGAAAATGGACGATGCCGGGTTCTGGCTGCGTCGTCGCCGCCCGCGGGCGCTGAAAGTGCTCGGCAGCTGGCTCGTGAAAGCGATGCCGGTGGTGTTCCGCCTGCTGAGCATTGTGGGTGTGGTCGCGATGCTCTGGGTGGGCGGCCATATTCTGCTGGTCAACCTCGCGGAGGTGGGTGTGGCAGCGCTCTACGGCATGGTGCACGACATCATGCACGCCGTGCACGGTCCAGGCATTGTGGTCTGGCTGATCGAGAGCGGGCTGTCTGCGGTCTTCGGTCTTGTGTGGGGTGCGGTTGTGGTGGCGGTGCTCGCGCTGGTAGCCCGGCTGCGTTTCTCGAAGCCCGAGCTGCGGTAGCGCGGATCCGCGCCGCGGCTCTTCGAATGGGTGAGCGCGGGTGAGGATCCGCGAACGTTTTAGAGTCGTGACGGTGCGACGGCGGCGAGCACGCCGAGCAGAGAGTTTGGCACGAGCGCGGCGTCGGCTCGCCCCTCACGTACGATCTCCGCGATCCGCGACCCGATCTGCGGCGTGCTGAGGCCCATCTCGGCACCGGCCAGTGCGGGCAGCCCGCCGAGCACCTCGACCGTGGCGGCCTCGACGGCGCGCGCCGCTTCGCCCTCGCCCAGGTGTCCCAGCATGAGGGCGAGCGAGAGGATCGCGCCGGCAGGGTTGGCCCAGCCGGTGCCCGCGATGTCGGGTGCGGAGCCGTGGATCGCCTCGAACATGCTGGGGGCGCTGCCGTCGAGGTTGAGGTTGGCGCTCGTAGCCACGCCGAGGCCGCCCTGGATCACCGCGCCGAGGTCGGTGATGATGTCGCCGAAGAGGTTGTCGGTGACCACCACGTCGAAACGCTCGGGAGTGAGCGGGAGGTGGAAGCACATTGCGTCGACGTGCACGTAGTCGACCTCGACCTCGGGGTAGCGCTCGCCAACTTCGGCGACGACCTGCTGCCAGAGCTGACCGGCGGCGACGAGGATATTCGTCTTGTGGCAGAGCGTGAGGCGGCGGCGGCGTCCGAGGGCAAGCCTGAACGAGAAGTCGACGACGCGCTCGATGCCGGCGCGGGTGTTGAGCGACTCCTGCATCGCGACTGCGTGGGGGGTGCCGGCGTGCACGGTGGAGCCGCGGCCGACGTAGGCGCCCTCGGTGTTCTCTCGCACGATCACCATCTCGCAGCGCTCGGGGGTGAGGCCCGCGATAGGCGTGGGGACCCCGGGGTAGAGGCGCACGGGGCGCACGTTCGCGGCTTGCTGGAAGCGCTGGCGCATCTCGAGGATGAACCCGCGCTCGAGGATGCCGGGGGTGACGCGAGGGTCGCCCATGGAGCCGAAGAGAATCGCATCCTTGTCGCGCAGCAGCGGTTCGATCGCATCGAAAAGTTCACCGGTGGCGAGGTAGTGATTGGCGCCGGCGGCGAATTCGTTGCGCTCGGTGGTGAAGTCGAAGCGCTGCTCGGCGGCGTCGAGCACCTCGAGTGCGCAGGCGATGACCTCGGGGCCGATCCCGTCGCCGGGGAGGACAGCAATGGAGTGGGAGCGCGTCATCGGGGTCTCGTTCCTTGTTGCAGCGGATCTTTTCACCTATATTAATGGTAAGGCCACTCGATGGCGAGGATGCCCTCCCGGGTGCCCTCGCCAAGAGCGGCGGCACCGATCCCCGTCGCAGGGGGCGCTCGCGATGACGCGACCCGTGCGGCTCTCCGGCTGTGAAGGATCCCCCATGCACCCCTCCCCGCACCCCATCGAGCTGCGCGCGCCCGCCGGCAGTCTGCCCATCGGCACTGCCTGGCGCGAGGTCGCGGACCGCGCCCGGATCGTGTTCCCCTTCGACGGCAGCCTCGTCGCCGAGGCGCCGCAGAGCACGACCGCCGACTCCGCAGACGCCCTCGACGCCGCCGAGGCCGCGCGGGCCGAAGTCGCCGCCTTGACCACCGCTCAGCGCAAGGCGATCCTCACCGACATCGGTGCCCGCCTGCGCGCCGACCGCGAGCGCTTCGAGCAGCTGCTCGTGCTGGAGACCGGCAAGCCGCTGCGCGACTGCCGCGTCGAGATGGCCCGCACCATCGTCACCTTCGAGGCCACCGCCGAAGAGACCTCCCACGTCACCGGCGAAACCGTGCCCCTCGATCTGCAGGAGCTCGGCCGCGGCATGGTCGGCTACTACACCCGCAAGCCCGCCGGCGTGGTCGTCGGCATCGCCGGCTTCAACTACCCCGTGCTGCTCGCCACCCACAAGCTAGCCCCCGCGATCGCCGCGGGCTGCCCGATCATCGTGAAGCCCGCCCCCAACACGCCCCTCGCCACCATCGAGCTATTCGTGATCGTGCGCGACGTGCTCACCGCGCACGGCGTGACCGGTGCCGCGGCTCAGCTCGTCAACGGCGGCCCCGAAGTGGGCGAACTGCTGGTGCGCGACCCCCGCGCCCAGGTGGTCTCGTTCACCGGATCCGCGAAGATCGGCCACCTCATCGCCCAGCAAGCGGCCCCCCGCAAGGCGCTGCTCGAACTTGGCTCGAACACGGGCTTCATCGTCGCCGACGATGCCGATGTCGAAGCGGCCGTCAGCGCCGTGCTGGCGGGCGGCTTCTACGCTAACGGGCAGGCCTGCATCTCGGTACAGCGCATCGTGCTGCAGCGCCGCATCGCCGACCGCTTCGCTGCGCGGCTCACCGAGCGGCTTGGCGAACTGGTGGTCGGCGACCCCCGCGATCCCGAGACCAACGTCGCCCCCGTCATCAACGACGCATCCGGCGACCGGATCCGCGCCACAGTCGCGCGAGCCCTCGACGCCGGCGCCGAACTGCTCGCCCCCTCGGCCGAGGCCCTCGCGCAGGCCGACCGCGCTGCGGCGGTGCCGCCCATCGTGCTCGGCTCCGTACCCCGCGACGTCGAGGTGTGGCGCGAGGAGATCTTTGGTCCCGTCGTCTGCCTCACCGTGGTCGACTCGGTCGACGAGGCGATCGACGTCGTCAACGACTCCCGCTACGGCCTGCAGGCCGCGATCTTCACCACTTCGCTCGAGAGCGCCTTCGCGGCGCTCGACCGGCTCGAAGTGGGCGGTGTGGTCGTCAACGAGATCCCCGGCTTCCGATCCGACATCATGCCCTACGGCGGCGTCAAGGACTCGGGGGTGGGCCGGGAAGGCCCCCGCTATGCCATCGAGGAGTTCACCGTGACACGCATGGCGATGATCCGGCCCGTCGCCCGCCGCTGACCACCCCGCCGCGCGCAGCCACGGCCGCCCGCGGCTCAGGCCTGTCCCGCCGCGCCGCCCCCACCGACAGAAAGCAGCACCGCATGACCAGCACCCCCGACTACTCTCAGCTCTTCCGCCTCGACGGCCGCACCGCCGTGGTCGTGGGCGCCGGGGGCATCGGCCGCGAAGCCGCCCTGGCGCTCGCCGCCCACGGGGCGCACGTGGTCGTCGCCGACCTCTCGCTCGATGCGGCCCAGGCCACCGCCGCCGCGATCGCCGAGCGCGGCGGTGCGGCCGAGGCCTTCCGCCTCAATGTGCTCGACGACGCCGAGGTGGAAGCCGCCGCCGAGCGCTTCGGCACGGCCTCGGCGCTCGTGTTCACCGCCGCCATGAACGTGCGCAAGCGCATGGCGGACTACACCATGGACGAGTACGACCGCGTCGTGAATCTCAACCTGCGTTCGTCGTTCCAGCTGATCCGCCACTTCGGCAAGGCCTTCGCCGCGAACGGCGGCGGATCGATCGTGGGCTTCGCATCGATCCGCGCCCAGGTCGTCGAGCCCGGGCAGGGCGTCTACGCCGCCACCAAGGCCGGCCTCGTGCAGCTCGCGAAGACCGCGGCGGCCGAGTTCGGCGCGCAGGGCGTGCGCGTCAACGTCGTCGCCCCCGGCATCGTGGAAACCCCGCTCACCGTGCAGATCAAGCAGGACGAGGCGTGGGACCGCGCCTACGCCACGAAGAGCGCGCTGGGTCGCTGGTCGCGCCCCGACGAGCTCGCCGGCGCCGTCGTCTACCTGGCCTCCGACGCGTCGAGCTTCGTCACCGGATCCACGTTGTTCGTCGACGGCGGCTGGACAGCGATTGACGGCCGCTTCACGCCGCCCACGGCGTAACGCAGCGCCGGCGCAGCCCGCACCGCAGTAGCCGAGCCCCGTATGTCAGCTTCCCTCGGAAAGCTGACATACGGGGCTCGGACGCATCCTGGGGATGGAACCCGGCACTACATGATCGAGTCCCAATCGACAGCGGCCGCGTCGCCGCGCACGGTCTCGAACCAGCGGGCGACGCGCAGCAGACGATCGTCGCTGCCGATCCGCGACGCAATCTGCAAGCCCACGGTGCGACCGTCGGCCTGCACCGCCGCATTCACCGAGACGGCGGGCTGACCCGACATGTTGTAGGGCACAGTGAACGAAATGTGACCCATGGTCTGCAGCGGGTCGGTGACCGGCATCGGATCCTCGGCGGCGAATGCGGCCACCGGGGTCACGGGTGAGAGCACCAGGTCGAACGGCTCGGTCGCGGCGCGCGTGAGCTGCGCCATGGTGTCGGCGCAGCCGCGGTTGCGCACCGTCTGGGCCGCGCTGAAGCCGGCGCCGGCACCGCACCACTCGGCGATGAACGGGAGCACATGAGTGCGATCCGTCTCGCTCAGCGCCTCGTAGTCTGCGTAGGAGCGGCTGCGCCAGAAATCAACGAGCCCGTCGAGCACGTCCGCGGGCACGAAGGGGTCGAGCGGCACAACGGTGGCGCCTGCGTCGGCGAAGAGCTGCGCGGCGCGCTCAACTGCGGCGCGAGTCTCGGCCTCTACCGGTAGGCCGGAACCGGCGTCGAGCTGCAGTGCGACGCGCATGCCGGCGGGGGAGAGCGGCTCGGTCGACCAGTCCATCGGCGGGTACGGGCGCGTGAGATAGTCGCGGGGGTCGGGCCGCGCAATGATCGACATGAGGCGGATCGCGTCGGCGCTCGTGCGCGTAAGGGGGCCGGCCGCGCGGCCGGTGTAGGGCACGTCAAGGGGGATGAGGCCCTCGCTCGGTTTGAGCGCGGTGAGGCCCTGCCAGGAGCCAGGCAGGCGGATGGAGCCTCCGATGTCGGTGCCGACGTGCAGGGGACCGTAGCCTGCGGCAGCCGCGGTGCCCGCGCCCGAGCTGGAGCCGCCCGCGGTGAGCGCCGGATCGAGGCCGTTGCGGGTGATGCCGTGCAGGCTGGAGACGCCGGATGACAGCATGCCCCAGTCGGGCATCGTGGTCGAGCCCACGATCACGGCACCGGCTTCGAGCAACCGGTCGGTGGTGGGGGCGTTGCGCTCGGCGATCGGCGGGTTCGGAATCGCGGTGCCGGAGGGCTTCGGCTGCCCGGCCCGAGCGATGTTCTCCTTGACCGTCACGGGCACGCCGTCGAAGGGGCTTCGCTGCTCGCCGGCACGCCAACGAGCCGCCGATGCCGCGGCATCGGTGCGCAACTGCTCGGGATCGAACAGATAGAGGGCTCCCAGCTCGGGCTCGCGCGCCTCGACGCGGGCAATGACCGCCTCAGCGACCTCGTCGGGGGTGAGATCGCCGCTCGCGTACGCCGCCGAGAGGGCACCAGCGTCGAGAGTGATGATCTGCTGCGGGTCGGTCATGTGGATCTCCTCACTGCGGCGCGGGGCCGCGGGGCTGCGGATCGGGCGGGCGGTCGTGGCGGCTCAGAAAGCGTTGGCCAGCTCCTGCCGCAGCGTGAGCGACGAATCGATCAGGCGCTGCGTGTACGGATGCTGAGGGGCGTTGTAGACGGTCTCAGTGTCGCCGGCCTCGACGATCTCGCCGGACTGCATCACCACGACCGAGTCGCAGAGGTGTCGCACGACGCCGAGGTCGTGCGACACGAACACGAGCGTGAGGCCGTACTCGTCAACGAGGTCGGCGAGCAAATTGAGCACCTGCGCGCGCACCGAGACATCGAGCGCGCTGACGGGCTCATCGGCAACCACCACCTTCGGCCGGCAGATGAGCGCGCGGGCGATCGAAATGCGCTGGCGCTGGCCCCCGGAGAACTGGTGGGGGTAGCGCTCGGCCGCATCGGCAGGCAGCCCCACGGCCTCGAGCATCTCGGCGACCATGCGGGAGCGCTGCTCGGCGCTCTCGTTGCGGCCTCGCACGAGCAGGGGTTCGGAGATGATCTGCTCGACGGTCATACGCGGGTCGAGCGATCCCATCGGATCCTGGAACACGATCTGCAGGTTCTGGCGCAGTTCGCGCAGCTGCGACTCGCGTGCGCCGGCCACTTCGTTGCCCGCGACCACAGCGCTGCCCGAGGTGGGCTGGTCGAGGCCCGCGAGGATGCGCAGCAGGGTCGATTTGCCGGATCCCGATTCGCCGACGACGCCCAGTCTGCCGCCCTCGGGCACCTCGAATGAGATGCCCTTGAGCGCGTGCACGAGGGGTGCTGGTTTAAAGAGACTCGTGCGGCCCCGGGAGTAGGTGCGCACGAGGTCAGTGACGCGGATCACCGGCTCAGCGGTGTGAGCGGCGGCCTCGGGGCCCGTTGGGGTCGTGCCGGCCACGGCCACCGGGGTGTCGGCCGTCTCCGCAGCAGTCTGGGCCGCGCGTGCGGCGCGTGCGGCCTGCGCTGCCGCGGCCTCCGCGGCGCGCTCCTCCTCCGGGGTCGGAGGCACGTACGACGCGGCGCTCGCGACCGTGAAGAGGCGTCCGCTTGCATCGGTCGCCTCGAGATCCGACGCCGCCAGCAGGCCCCGCGTGTAGGGGTGCTGCGGCCGGGTGAACACCTGCTCGGTCGGCCCCTCCTCGACGATCTCGCCCTGGTTCATCACGAGCACGCGCGTGCACATATTCGCGACGACGGCGAGGTCGTGGGTGATGAAGAGTAGACCGGTGCCGCGCTCGCGCACCAGCTCGAGGATCAGGTCGAGCACCTGGCGCTGCACGGTGACGTCGAGCGCGGTGGTGGGCTCGTCGCAGAGCAGCAGGCTCGGGTCGTTGGCGAGGGCCATCGCCAGCATCACGCGCTGGCGCTGCCCGCCCGACAGCTGGTGCGGGTAGGCCCTGGCTGCCTCGGCCGGGTTCGGCAGCTTCACCGCGTCGAGCATCTCGACCGCTCGGCGTCGCGCCTCGGCCTTGCCCGACACGGTGCGGTGCTGCAGCATGATCTCGGCGACCTGATCGCCGGCGCGCATGAGCGGGTTGAGTGCGGTGAGTGGCTCCTGGAAGACCATCGCCACGTCGTTGCCGCGGATCTTCATGAGCTCGGAGTCGCGCGTCTCGAGCAGGTTGCGGGGCGAGTCGCCGAACCGTACCGAGCCCGTCGCGGTGACGCCGGAGGGCAGCAGGCCGAGCAGCGCGGTGGTGGTCATCGATTTGCCCGATCCGGACTCCCCGATGAGGCCGATGCGCTCGCCCCGCTGCATGTGCAGCGAGAAGTCGTGCACGAGCGTGCGCTTGCCGGCGGAGACCCGCAGGTGGTCGACGGTGAGCAGCGGCGTGCCGGCCGCTTCGGGGGTGGCGCTCATGAGCGGCCTCCGTTCAGCTTCGGATCGAATCGGTCGCGCAGGCCGTCGCCCAGCAGGTTGAAGCCCATCACGGCGATCGCGATGGCCACGCCGGGGAAGATCGCGAGCGAGGGATGCGTGCCGAGGAACTGCTGCGACTCCTGCAGCATGCGCCCCCACGACGGCGTCGGCGGCGGGGTGCCGAGGCCGAGGAAGCTCAGAGCCGCCTCCGCGAGCACGGCGAGCGCGAAGGCCACAGAGCACTGCACCACGACGATGCCGATGATGTTGGGGAGCACGTGGCGCACCGCGATCCGGAATCGCGACTGGCTCGCGGCCCGTGCCGCGAGCACGTACTCCGTGCTCATGACCTGGAGGGTGCCGGATCGGGCGACCCGGGCGAAGCCCGGGATGGTGGAGATGCCGATCGCGATCATCGCCGACACCGTCGACGGGCCGAACACGGCGCCGAACATGATCGCGAGCAACAGTGCCGGGAACGCGAGGGCGATGTCTGAGGTGCGCATGATGACCTCTTCGATCCAGCCGCCGCGGATGCCCGCGATGATGCCGAGTGGGGTGCCGACGAGCAGTGCGATACCCACCGAGATGAGACCGACGAAGAGGGTGATGCGGGCGCCCACGAGCATCCCGGAGAAGAGATCACGGCCGTACTTGTCTGTGCCGAAGAGGTGGGCGAGGCTCGGTCCTTGCAGCCGGTCGGCTGGGTTCGCTTGCACCGGGTCGTAGGGCGTCCATACGAAGGAGAGCAGTGCGGTGATGGCGACGATGCCCACCAGCACGAGGCCTGCGATGAGCGTGGGTGAGAGGCGCCGGCGTCCGATGCGACGGCGGGGCGTGCGGGGCGCGGCGATCGCGCTCGTGCGCGGAGCCTGGCTGGAGGGGACGGGGTTCTGCGTGGTGTCCATGTCAGGAGCTCTTTCGCATGCGCGGGTCGACGATCGTGTAGATCACGTCGATGAGGAGGTTCATGAGCAGGGTGATCGCGACGAGCACCATCACGAGCGACTGCACGGTGAGCAGGTCGCGGTTGCCCACTGCGTCGAGCAGCATCGAGCCGAGGCCGGGGATCACGAAGACGCGCTCGATCACCACGGCGCCGATGATGAGCGCGGCGATCTGCACGCCGGTCACGGTGATGACCGGGATCGCGGCGTTGCGCATGCCGTGCTTGAGCAGTGCCCCCGTCTTGCTGAGGCCCTTCGCGCGGGCGGTGCGCAAGTAGTCCTCGCTCATGATCTCGAGCACGGCGCTGCGCACGTAGCGGGTGAGGATTGCGCCCTGCACTGATGCGAGGGCGAGCACGGGCAGGAACAGTCGGCGCAGGAACTCGCCGAAGTCCTGGTTCGGGGGCGTCCAGCCGCCCGCGGGGAACCATCCGAGTTGGATGGAGAAGACGATGACGAGCAGGATGCCTGCGAGGAATCCGGGGATCGCGACGCCGAGCTGCGAGACGGCACCGATCGCGATGCCCGAGAAGTTGCGATGGCGCACGGCGGCGATCGTGCCGAGCGGGATCGCGACGAGCAGTGCGACCGCCATCGCGGTGAGGACGAGGATGAGACTCACCTGCAGTCGGTCGATGACGAGGGGGCTGATGTCCTGCCGGGTGACGTAGGAGACGCCGAAGTCGCCGCGCAGCAGGCCGCCAACCCAGTCGAGGTACTGCACGGCGAGGGGACGGTCGGTGCCGAACTGCGCGCGCATCTGCTCGAGCAGCTCGGGGCTGGCGTTGACGCCGAGAGCGACCTGGGCAGGGTCGCCGGGGATGAGCCGCATGAAGAGGAAGACGACGACGGTCGCCACGAGGAACGTCGCCGCGAAGCGCACGAGGTTCACGAGTAGTCGTATGGCCATGGGGCTCCTTGTCGCAGCCCGGATCGGCGGGCTCGGAACGGGGGTACGGGATGGTCCCCGGTCGGGGCGCCGGGGCGCCGCGACCGGGGACCGGGTGTCGCTACTTCCAGGAGAGATCGGTGAGGTTGAGTGCCTCGACGATCGCGTTCTCCGGCACGCCCTCGAGGCCTGCCGTGGTGATCACGATGTTCGGGAAGAGAAACAGCACGCCGCTTGCAGCGTCGTCGACGATCTGCTTCTGCACCTGTTGCATGCCCTCGATGTAGCCGGCCTCGTCTGCGGCGTCGGCCTCGGCTGCGATGGGCGCGATCTTCGAGTTGTCGTAGCCGATGTAGTAGTCGGGGTTGTTGAAAACGGTGAGCAGGTCGCGCGCCTCGACGGCGAGCACCGTGGTCATCTGGTAGTTGTGGTTGGTGAACACGTCCTCGAGCCACACTGCCGGGAACTCCGACGACTCGATGGTGGCGTTGATGCCCACCTCGGCGAGCTGGGAGACCACGATCTCAGAGACGGCCTGCGCGTAAGGGCGAGTCGGAACCTTGAAGGTGATGTCGAGGTTCTCGGCTCCGGCCTCCTTGAGCAGCTCCTTGGCCTTCTCGGGGTCGTACTCGTAGGCGTCGTTGAGATCGACATAGTACGGCTCGAGCGGGGTCACGTAGGTGGCGGTGAGCGAGCCGTAGCCGTTCCAGGCGGTGTCGATGATCGCCTGGCGGTCGAGCGCGTGCAGCACGGCTTGGCGCACCCGCACATCGTCGAAGGGGGCGATGCGGTTGTTGAGCGACAGCGAGATCTCGCCGCTCGAGGTGCCCGAGACGACCTCGAAGGCCGGGTCCTCTTCGAAGGTGCTCACGAGCTCGGGTGCCTGCAGGTTGACGATCGCGTCGACGTCGCCGGTGCGCAGGGCGTTGGTGGTCGCGGTGGCGTCGGCGAGGTACTTGAGTGTGACCTGCTCGACGCCGGGGGCGTCGCCCCAGTAGTCGTCGCGGGTGTCGAGCACAAGGCTCTCGTTCGGGGTCCAGGAGGCGACCTCGTAGGGGCCCGTGCCCACCGGAGCGTTGGCGAGATCGTCGACGCCGCTGGGGCTGAAGATCGCGCCGATGGGGGTGGCGATGTTGAACAGCCAAGCGTTCGAGGGCTGGGTGAGGTGCACCGCGACCTCGGTGTCGGAGAGTACCTCGACGCTTTCGACGACGTCCATCTTGCCCTTGAGGGTGGTGGTCCAGTCGGTCTTGACTCGGTCGAAGCTGAACTTCACGTCGGCGGCGGTGAAGGGCTCGCCGTTCGAGAAGATAACGCCCTCGTTCAGTGTGAAGGTGTAGGTCTTGCGGTCGTCGCTCAGGCTCCACTCCTTGGCGAGCAGCGGGACGATCTCGCCCTCCTGGTTGATCTCGACCAGGCCCTCGTACACGTTCGACATGAGTGCCTGCGGGATCGCCGCGCCGGCGGTGGTGGTGAAGTCGAGGTTCACGGGTGCGGCGGTGAGCGCGATGGTGGCCGAGGTGCGCTCGGCGGTGTCGGCTGCGCCGGTGCTGCCGCCCGAGCCGGCCGAGCAGCCAGCGAGCACGAGCGCCGTGGCCGCCGCGAGTGCCGCGGTGAGGATGAGTGGTGTCTTGCGTCGCATCTTTGCTTCCTGTCGCAGGGAGTGCCGACGGAGTCGGCGTGTCGGGCATGTGACGTTGGGGCGCGGAACCTGCCCCAGGCCATTGTCGTCGGTGCGCGAGGAGCTTTCGAACCGGGAGGACGTCGATCGCGCTCTCGGCACTGAGAGACAAGCAACAGGATAGATGGTAAGGCCACTTGGTGCAACAGAGCCGACCTAGAGACTCGGGCCGGAACGCCCGCCGCCCCTGCCGCGCCGGGCACTAGACTGAAGGCGCCTCTGCCAGACGACGCGCCCCCAAGGAGCCTCAACGTTGACCTCCTCGCACAGCTTCACCGCAGCCTCGCCGGTCTACACCTACCAACGGATCGTCGAGCAGATCGAGCACGCGATCCTCTCGGGCGAATTCCCCGTGGGATCCCAGCTGCCCAGCGAGCGCGACCTGATGGGTCAGTTCGGAGTGAGCCGCCCCACCGTGCGCGAGGCGCTGCGCGTGCTGCAGAGCATGGGGCTGCTCGAACCGCGCCCCGGCACCCGCGGCGGACCCGTGGTGCTCGCACCGTCGCCCGATACGCTCGGGCGATCATTCCGCACCATGCTCGGCACCGCCTCGCTCGATCTCGCTGAGTTGCTGCAGTACCGGATCATCCTCGATGGATCCGCGAGCGAGCTGGCAGCGATCCGCCACACCGACGCAGAGCTCGCGCTCATGCGCGAAGGGATCGAGCGCATGCGGGAGGCGGCCGAGGCCGATGCGCCCGACTTCGCCGACGCCGACCTTGCGTTCCACGAGCGTGTATGGGCGGCGAGCGGCAATCAGATCCTCTCTCTCAGTGGCCACGCCGTCTGGGGTGCGCTGCGCGGCCTGCTGCAGCGCGACGCCGAGCGCAGCCCGGGCGACAACAGCGTCAAGCTCGAATCGGTGCGTATCGACACCGGGCTCTTCGAGGCAATCGAACGGCGCGACGCGACAGAGGCCGGTCGGATCGCCCGCACCGCGCTCGCTGACCGCTTCAGCTCGATGCTGAGCGACCCCGAACAACGGACCCTCGAGCAGTTTCTCGGCCGCGCCCCGTAGCGGACTGCGCTCAGTGGCAGATGCTCCTGCGCAGGGAGCGTACCGCGAGGATGAGGCAGCCGCACGCGACGAGCACCGCGAACCCCAGCACGGCCGGCGCGAGACCGGTGCTGCGAGCCACGAGCCCGAGCCCGAGCACGGGAAGCGCGCTGCCCAGGTAGGTAACGGCGTAGACCAGGTTGACGGTTGACGCATGACGCGACGCGGGTGCCGCTGCGACGGCCGCACCGAACGCCGCCTGGAATGCGACACCCTGCCCGGCGCCGGCGAGGAGGCTGCCGACGACGAAGCAGGCCGGGGCAGACATGGCGGGGGCGACGCCCAGCGCGAGCAGGCCGGCCGCGAAGAGCGAGAGACCGAGAGGTGCGCGCCAGGCCCCCCGCAGCGGCAGCAGCTGCATCGTGGCCGAGGCCAACAGCACGAGCGAGGCGAGCAAGCCGAGCAGCGGGAGCGAGTCGGTCGCCAGCAACTCGGAGAGCAACGAAGGCGCGAGCGACAGGCACAGGCCGAAGAGCGCGAAGCTCGCGAAGCCGACGAGAGCGGCGAATCGAATCGTAGAGTTTGCATCGGCTGGGGCGGTGTCGGAGCAGGCCGGGTGGGCCGTTCTGGCCGTTTTGGCCGCGCTGGCCGTGTCTGTTGGAGGTGCGAAAGCGCTGCGTTTCGCAGTGCAGGGCCTCGTTGTCTCTGAGCGCGGGCAAGACTTTCCTCGGTTGCCGCGTCGCGCCCCGGCCATCGCCTGGCGGCACTCCCGGTGTGGGGCGATCAACAGGATGGCTGGCGCGAGTGCCAGCAGCAGCGCCGACCAGACGAGGAACGGCGCGCTCGTTTCGACTCCGAGCAGTGAGAGTAGCCCGCCCAAGATCGGCCCGGCGGCGACGCCTCCGGAGGTGGCGAGCAGGGTGAGGCGTCCGCTGAGGTCGGAGCGTCCTGCCAGCAAGACGCGCAGGGCGCTCGACCCTGTGCCGGTCGCGGCCGCGATCGCAAGTCCCTGCACCGCCCGTGCGGCACAGAACCAGGCCAACGTCGGGGCGAGTGCAAGAGCGAATGTTGCCGCTGCCGTCGCCACCAGCGCGCAGACCAGCACGGTGCGGCGGTTGAGTTCGTCGCTCAGGCGGCGGAACAACAGCAGCCCTCCGAGCAGGCTCAGTACGTAGCTCGAGAAGGCGACAGTGACGCCGAAGCTGTCGATGCCGAGCCTGCGTTCGATGAGTGGATAGAGAGGCGTGGCGAGGTTTGCCGCGGCGAGCAGGCTGAAGAGGGTGAGGGCGGTCAGCGTCGCACGCAACCTCGGTCGGTGCAGCGCGACGAGGGGTGAGGTCGCGCCGGCGGCGTCGGTTTCCGGGGAGGCGAGGGCAGGGGTGGTGCTCACAGGCGTGTTCGCTTTCGGTTCTGCAGCGGGGGTGGTGCTGCGTTTCGATCCGCGAGCGCGGGGTGCTGCGCTTGCGGGGCCGGGTCGGTGCGCTGACCGCGCCCTGCGAGCTAGTACAGCGACATGCTGCGAATCGTGCAAGCGAGCTGATGCCAATTGATCATTATGATCAATACTGCACGGATAAATAAAGCAGAAAGTGGGCAATATGAGCGGAATCGACGCGACTGACCGTCGCATCCTGACGCTTCTCGACGAGGATGCGCGCATGCCAACCGCCATGATCGCCATGCGGCTCGGCCTCGCTCGGGGCACCGTGCAGACGCGACTCGAGAAGCTGCGTGACTCTGGGGTGCTGCGGCGGCACAGCGCGCGCATCTCGCCGGCCTCGCTTGGCCGCCCTGTGGGGGCGAGCGTGCAGGTCGAACTCGACCAGCACCAGATCGGCGAGGCCGTCGAGGCGCTCGCGAACATCCCCGAGGTGCTCGAGTGCTTCGCGCCCGCGGGCAGCACCGACCTGCTGCTACGTGTGGTCGCGAAAGACCCAGACGACCTCTACCGGGTAAGCGAAGAGATCCGCCTTTGCCCCGGTATCAACCGCACCTCGACCAGCCTCTTCCTGCGCGAGGTCATTCCGTACCGGGTCACCGCGCTGCTCGCGACGGAGGAGTGAGTGGCGGATCCGGGTTCCTGCGCCGCAGCCGCGCCGCGCCGGGGGAGAACCCCGGAAGTCGAACCGCACCCGTTGGGGGCGCTCGATAGCATGGCCGGGTGAGCGAGAACGCGACGAAGAATCAGGCCCCGGATCGCGAAGCCAGGCACGCCGAACGAGCCGAGCGCTATCTGCCAGACGAACTGCTGCACCGCTTTCGCGAGCGAGCCGCCGTGACCGATCGCGAGAACGGCTTCTGCTCCGACGATCTCGCAGAGCTGCGTGAGCGCGGCTACCTCCGACTGTTCGTGCCAGAGGAGTATGGCGGCCCCGGCCTCACCCTGCACGAGGTGTCGCGGCTGCAGCAGCGACTCGCTACAGCAGCCCCGGCGACGGCGCTCGCGATCAACATGCACCTCATGTGCACGGGGGTGGCGCGCGCCATGTTCGTGCGCGGCGACCGCTCCCTCGCGCGTGTCTTCGAGGAGACGATGGCCGGCGAGATGTTCGCCTTTGGCATCAGCGAGCCGGGCAACGATTGGGTGTTGCAGGGGTCGGGCACCCGTGCCGAAGCCGACGGTGAGGGCGGCTACCGTCTCACCGGGGTGAAGATCTTCACCTCCCTCTCGCCTGTCTGGACGCGGCTCATCGTGCACGGTCTCGACGACAGCAACCCCGCACAGCCCACCCTTGTCTTCGGCTTCCTCGAACGCGACGGCGGCGGGGTGACGGTCTCCGACAACTGGAACGTGCTCGGCATGCGGGCCTCGCAGAGCCGCACCACGGTGCTCGACGGCGCGCCCATGCCGGCGGATCGCGTGGCGCGCCGCATTCCTGCGGGCGACCACCCGGATCTCCTCACCTTCGCAATCGCGAGCAACTTTCAGCTGCTGGTGGCCTCCGTCTACGCCGGTGTTGCGCGCCGCGCGCTCGATGTCGCCGCTGAGGGGCTGCGTCGGCGCCGATCCGCCCGCAGCGGCACGAGCCTCGCCGAGGTGCCCGAACACCGCACCAGACTCGCCGACGCCCATCTCGGATACCTCGCGGTGCCCGCACAGCTCGACGCGATCACCCGAGATCTCGACGACGCCGTCGACCACGGCGCACGCTGGCCGCTGCACCTCGTCAGCACCCGCATCAACGCCGCCGACGCGGCCCGTCGCTGCGCCGAGACCGCGCTCATCTGCTCCGGCGGAGCCGGCTTCGATGGCGAACACGAGGCGAGCCGGCTCTACCGCGACGCCGCCGCCGGGCTCTTCCACCCGCCGGGCGTCGACGCTGCCAGACCGATGTTCGCGGCGGCCCTGCTCGACGGCTGACGCGCCCGAACGCCTGCCGCCGATCGTTGCCAGCCGTGCGTGCCGAGAGCGGGAGTGTTACGGTGGGCTGGGACCACACTGTCCGGAAAACGGAGTCAGGGGACATGGGGAAGAAGAACGCAGGGTCGTTGAGACGAGTCTTCGGAGTGCTCGGCAGTTGCGCGCTCGCCGCCGGTTTGCTTGTCGGAGGGCAGGCTGTTGCAGCGCCGGCTCCCGCGCAGGCGCTCGATCTCCCCACCTGGGACGACGTGCAGCGCGCCAAGCAGAACGAGGCCTCGGCGGGCAAGAAGGTCGCCGAGATCGAGGGCCTGCTCTCGCAGAGCCAGCAGGAGCTCGACCGTCTGCGCACTCTTGCGTCCGTCGCTATGGCCGAGCTGAACGCCGCCGAGCAGAACCTCGCGCGTGCCACTGAGAAGCTGCAGAACCTTGAGCGCCAGGCCGAGGAGAGCCGCCAGGAGGCCGAGGCCGCAGCGGATCGCGCAGGCGTCATCGTCGCCCAGATGTACCGCTCCGGCGGTGTCGACCGCAGCATGGAGCTCTTCCTCGACTCGGACGGGAGCACCGCCGACGCCCTCCTCGAGCGCATGGCCTCGATGTCGAAGGCCACCGAGCGCAACACGCAGCTCTCGGAGGAGGCCGAGCAGGCCGCGAACACCGCCGACGCGCTGAGCCAGCAGGCCGAGAGCGCCCGCGCCGAGCGCGAAGTGCTGCGACAGGAGCAGGCCGTGAAGGAGCAGGCCGCCGCCGAGGCCGCGGCCTCGCAGGAAGATCGTGTGCGGGCCCAGGAGGCCCAACAGCGCGAGCTGCAGCTGCAACTCGAAGCGCTCAAGGATGAGACCACCTCCACGGTGGACGGCTACCGCGAGCGCTTGCGCATCGAGGAGGAGCAGCGCATCGCCGCCGAGAAGGAGCGCCAGCGGCAGGCAGCTGAGGCCGCCGAGGCGCTGCGCCGTGCCCAGGAGGAGGCCGCCAAGAACCCCGGTGGTGGCACCGGGGGTGGCGGCGGCGGCGGCGGCGGCGTGATCTCGCCCCCGCCCCCTGTCTCCAGCAACGGATGGGTGCGCCCCACCAGCGGTTACTACGTGTCCGAGGGCTTCCGCTCGCCGGGCCGCTGGAACCACACCGGCATCGACCTCGCCACCGCGTGCTGGACGCCCATCGTGGCCGCCCAGTCAGGCACCGTCACCATGTCCTACTGGGACCCATACGGCGGCGGCAACATGGTGAACATCAACCACCCCAACGGCTGGCAGACCCGCTATGCCCATATGATTCAGTGGGCCAGCGTGAGCGGCGGCCAGTGGGTCAACGCCGGCCAGGTCGTCGGCTACGTCGGCAGCACCGGCGCCAGCACCGGCTGCCACCTCCACTTCGAGATGCGCCCGAACCAAGACAGCGGCTGGTACGACTTCGTGAACCCTGCGTTCTACATCAACTTCTAGAACGCGTCCGCACATACGAGTGAGGGGCTCGGGATCACATGATCCTGAGCCCCTCACTCGTATGTGCGCGCAGCCTCAGTGCTGCTCTGCGAGGCGCTGCTGCCCCGGGGCGCTCGTGCCTCGCGCCCCGGGAATGCCTCAGTGCTGCTCTGCGAGGCGCTGCTGCGCCTCGATGATCAGCTGCTCGGCGTCGGCGGCCGAACCCCAGGCGTCGACCTTCACCCACTTGCCGGGCTCGAGATCCTTGTAGTGCTCGAAGAAGTGCTCGATCTCCTTGCGGGTGTACTCCGGGATATCGGCGACGTCCTGGATATGCGACCAGCGCGGATCCTTGTGCTGCACGGCGATGACCTTGTCGTCGCCGCCGGCCTCGTCGCTCATCTTCAGCACGCCTACCGGGCGCACCTTCACACCCACGCCGGGGAAGACCGGGTAGTCGAGCAGCACGAGCACGTCGAGCGGATCGCCGTCTTCGCCGAGGGTCTCCTCGAAGAAGCCATAGTCGGTCGGGTAGACGAAGCCCGTGTAGAGCACGCGGTCGAGGTACACCCGACCGGTCTCGTGGTCGACCTCGTACTTGTTGCGGCTCCCCTTGGGGATCTCGATGACTGCGTCGAATGCGGCGGCCATGCGCTCCTCTTTCTGTCGCAGAGACAGCAGCTGGCTGCCTCGGTGTGTGTTGCCGGTCTCAGGGTACCCGATGCGTCGCCGAGCGTTGGCGGGGGAGCACGAGCCACGATGCGATGAAGAAGCAGACCGCGCCGATGCAGGTGCCCCAGTCCACGGCCGGTGGCGAGAGCGGATCGCCGTCGGGTTCGATGAAGGCACCGATCGCCGACACTGCGAAGGCCACACAGCCGGCGAGATTCACCACGACCGACCACCACTCGCCCCGTCGCGGATCCCACAGCGTCGTGTGTGCGCTGCGGTAGGCAGCGCACGCGAAGCCCGCGCTGACGAGGAAGGCCAATGAACCGCCGGCGTCCGGGCGCCAGACGAGATGCCGTTCGGCGAGCATCGTTGTCGCCGAGAGCGCAGCAGTGGTGCTGACGTTGAAGAGCAGCGTGCCGACGCTTTGAATCGCGGCTGAGAGCCACTCTGCTCGCAGAGCGCCCCGCCCGTCACTGCCGCGCGGTGGCCCGCTCAGCGCGAGTTGCACAAACCCCGCAGCGGTGAACCACCAGGCCCCGATGAAGAACGCCAGGTTGCCCAGCTGAGGCCCGAGCACTGTCGACAGCCCCGGTGCCGAACCGACGGCAAACAGCGCTGAACCGATCATGAAGAGCACGCTCTGCTTGCGCAGCGTCGGCATCAGCAGGGCTGCCGGCCCTCCGCCGGGCCCGGCGGGGCTGCTGCTCGGCATGGGCGGCTCCGATCGGTGTCTGGCTGTCACGACCAGGGGCGGATCAGTGGGCGAACCCACCGTTGCCGCTGCTGGGCAGCGGGCTTTCCAGTGCGTCGAGGAATGCGACCTCATCGGTGATGGCATCGAGCAGGTGCCCTGCGAGATCGCGACTCAGGCCCACACGCACCACGATCCGCTGCACGACGAGATCCGACATGTTATCGGGCATGGGGTAGGCGGGGACGAGCCAGCCGCGCATGCGGAGGCGATCCGCGAGGTCGAACAGTGTCCAGTTCTTGGTGTGGCCGGCCACCAGGCGCCAGGCGAAGACCGGGATTGTGTCGCCGCGGCTCACCAATTCAAACGCGGGCATCCGCTCGATGGCGGCAGAGAGGAACTGCGCCACTTCGAGCGAGTTCTGCTGCACCACCCGGTAGCCCTCGAAGCCTAGACGCAAGAACTGGTAGTAATGCAGCAGCACCTGCGCGCCGGGGCGCGAGAAGTTGAGCGCGAGCGTCGGCATGTCTCCGCCGAGGTAGCTGACGTGAAAGATGAGGCTCTCCGGGCAGGCCGCGCGGTCGCGCCACACCACCCACCCGACACCGGGGTACACGAGGCCGTACTTGTGGCCGGAGGTGCTGATCGAATTGACCCTGTCGATCGCGAAGTCCCACACCAGCTCCGGCTGGCAGAACGGGGCGACCATCGCGCCCGAGGCGCCGTCGACGTGAATCTTCACATCGACGCCGGTTTCCCGTTCGATCTCGTCGAGCTTCGCCGCGATCTCGCGCACCGGCTCGTACAGCCCGGTGTAGGTCTGCCCGAGAATCGCGACGACGCCGATCGTGCACTCGTCGACGTACTGCTCGAGATGGTGCCCGTCGAGCACAAGATGCTCTTCCGTGACCGGAACGTAGCGGGGCTCCACATCCCAGTAGTTGCAGAACTTCTCCCAGACCACCTGCACGCCCGCAGAGAGCACGAGGTTGGGCCTGTCGGCGGGCTTGCCTTCCGCGCGCCTGCGCTCCTGCCACCGCCGCTTCAGTGCGAGGCCGCCGAGCATGCAGGCTTCTGATGATCCAATCGTCGAAGTGCCGATCGTGTCGTTGATGTCGGGCACGTGCCAGAGGTTCGCGAGCATGCGCCAGCACCGTTCCTCGATGTCGGCGGTGGCGGGATACTCATCCTTGTCGATCATGTTCTTGTCGGCGGCCTCGGCGTAGAGCCGCAGCGCCTCGTCATCCATCCAGGTGGAGACGAAAGTGGCGAGGTTGAGTCGTGAGTTGCCGTCGAGCATGGCCTCGTCGTGCACGATCTGATAGGCGGTGCTCGGCGACATGGCGTGGGTCGGCAGCTCGAACTTCGGCAGTTCCGTCGCTTCACCAGGCCTGACGAACACGGGGTTCACATCGAGCTGCGCACGGGCATCGCCGTCGTGGTGATGACGGTTGACATGAGACATGACTGCTCCTTCGCCGTGACCGGCGCAGGCCCTAACGCCCAGCGCACGTGGTCTTCGTGCACCCTAGCATTTTCGCGGCCTGCCCTGCTGCCCCTCCCGCTAACGTTGATCGCATGGTACAGCGCGCTCTTCTCGACACCAGGCTTGCGGTGCGGCGCGCGCTCGCAGAGTGGTGTATGCGCGATGATTTGGGGGGCGGATCCGCTGCGCTCGTGCTCGTGGGCCTCTCGGGCGGCGCAGACTCGCTGGCGCTCGCGGCGGCCACCGCGTACGAGGCGAGGCGGGCGGGATTGCTGGCCGGTGCGGTGGTTGTGGATCACGGCCTGCAAAGCGGCTCAGCCGATATCGCCGCTGCCGCGGCCCGGCAGGCCGAACAGCTCGGCCTCGCGCCGGTCGTCGTCGAGCAGGTGGCTGTTGAAGCTGGAGGAGCAGGTCCTGAGGCGAACGCGCGCCGCGCCCGCTACGAGGCGTTCGCGCGGGCCGCGGCGCGCACGGGGGCTGCCGCGATCCTCACCGCCCACACCCGCGACGACCAGGCCGAGCAGGTGCTGTTGGCGCTGGCACGAGGTTCCGGCACTCGCAGCCTTGCCGGAATCCCGCAGCGGCGCCGGCTCTCAGAGACCGGCCCCGACACCGCGATCCTGCGCCCCTTCCTCGCATCATCACCCGAGATCACCCGGGCCACCACCGAGGCCGCGTGTGCGGAGGCCGGCCTTGAGCCGTGGCGCGATCCGCACAACAGCGACCCGGCCTTCGCCCGTGTGCGGGTGCGCGAACGGGTGCTGCCCATGCTGGTGGAAGAGCTGGGGCCGGGGATGCCTGCGGCGCTCGCGCGCAGTGCCGATCTCGCACGCGAGGACGCCGATGCGCTCGACGCCCTCGCCGCGGGCATCGCCGCCCGTGCGAATCGCAGCATCCCTGCCGGGGCCTCAGCTCAGGTCGCTCTGCCCGTCGCCGAGCTCGCATCGTTGCCGATGGCGCTGCTCGCGCGGGTGATACGCGTTGTCGCCTCCCGCAATTTCGGCGCTCAGCTGAGCCGCGAGCACACGGCAAGCATTGCCGCGCTGGTCGTCGACTGGCACGGGCAGGGGCCGGTTTTCGTGCCGGGTATCCGCGTCGCTCGTGCGCAATCGCAGCTCGGATTCGCGCGGCAGACGGGTTCTCCGAGAGCGCCGCGCTGATCCGCCCCCGAGCAGTGGAAGAATAGACGCATGGACGCGAAACACCTGGGGGATGACCTCTCCGTCGTACTGCACACCGAAGCCGAGCTTCACGCCCGTCTTGCTGAGATGGCCCGCGAGATTGAGGCCGACTACGCCGACGCGCCGCCGCTGCTCGTCGGCGTGCTCAAGGGCGCCGTCATGGTGATGGCCGATCTCGCCCGCGAGCTGCGCTTTCACGCGCAGATGGACTGGATGGCGGTCTCCTCCTACGGTGCCGGCACGAAGTCGAGCGGTGTCGTGAAGATTCTGAAAGACCTCGACAGCGATATCACGGGGCGCGACGTGCTCATCGTCGAGGACATCATCGACTCGGGCCTCACCCTGGCCTGGCTGAAGGAGAATCTCGAGAGCCGCGGTGCGAAGTCGGTGCGCATCTGCACGATGCTGCGCAAGCCTGAGGCGCTCAAGGTGCAGGTCGATGTGGCCTACGTCGGTTTCGATATTCCCGTGGAGTTCGTGGTGGGATACGGCCTCGACTACGCCGAGGATTACCGCAACCTGCGCGATGTCGCAGTGCTTGCGCCTCACGTCTACAGCTGATCGCGCGGGCCGAGCTCCGCATGCCTGGCGGGGCTCCACCGCTCCGCCCTGAGCGGACAAGCGCCCCAGCGCAGTTCGATGTCAGGGGTATTGGCTACGCTTACGCTTACGGTTGCACCCGCAGCACCGCCCGTCTCGAAAGGCCCCGACTTGGCACAGAACCCGACGAAGAGCACCTCGAAGAGCCGCAAGCTCTTCCGAGGCCCGCTGCTGTACCTGATCGTTGCACCGATCATCGTGCTGCTCGGGTGGTCGCTGCTCTCGGGCGGTGACACCCGCGAGGTCACCACCGAGCGCGGCCTCGAGATGATCTCGAGCGGCCAGGTGAAGCAGGCCGAGATCATCGACGGCGACCAGCGAGTCAATCTCTCGCTCGAAAAGGTCGACAAGAAGGCCGGCACCGACAAGGTCTACTTCTACTATGTGGCGCCGCGCGGCGAGGCCGTGATCGACACTATCGATCAGGCCGATCTGAAGGGCGGCTTCAACGACAAGGTGCCGCAGCCCAACCCGTTGTGGTCGCTGCTCGGCTTCCTGCTGCCGCTGCTGCTCATCGGTCTGCTGATCTGGTGGATGCTGTCATCCATGCAGGGCGGCGGCCGTGGGGTGATGCAGTTCGGCAAGAACAAGGCCAAGCTCGTGTCGAAAGACATGCCGCAGGTCACCTTCGCCGATGTCGCAGGCGCCGACGAGGCCGTCGAAGAGCTACACGAGATCAAAGACTTCCTGCAGGATGCTTCGCGGTTCCAGGCCGTCGGTGCGCGCATCCCGAAGGGCGTGCTGCTGTACGGTCCGCCCGGCACGGGCAAGACACTGCTCGCGCGCGCGGTCGCCGGCGAGGCGGGGGTTCCGTTCTACTCGATCTCGGGCTCCGACTTCGTCGAGATGTTCGTGGGCGTCGGTGCGAGCCGTGTGCGCGACCTCTTCAAGGAAGCCAAGGCAAACGCGCCGGCCATCATCTTCGTCGACGAGATCGACGCTGTCGGCCAGCGCCGCGGCCAGGGCATGGGCGGCGGCCACGATGAGCGCGAACAGACGCTCAACCAGCTCCTCGTCGAGATGGACGGCTTCGACCCCAAGACCAACGTCATCATGATCGCGGCGACCAACCGCCCCGACATGCTCGACCCTGCGCTGCTGCGCCCCGGTCGCTTCGACCGTCAGATCGGTGTCGACGCCCCCGATATGCCCGGGCGTCTCAAGATTCTGCAGGTGCACGCGAAGGGCAAGCCGCTCTCGAAGAACGTCGATCTCGGGGTCGTGGCTCGCAAGACCCCCGGGTTCTCGGGTGCCGACCTCGCCAACGTGCTCAACGAGGCCGCCCTGCTGACGGCGCGCTCCAACGCGCAGCTCATCGACAACCGCGCGCTCGACGAGGCCATTGATCGTGTGATCGCCGGCCCCCAGCGTCGCACCAGAGTGATGAAAGACCGCGAAAAGCTCATCACCGCCTACCACGAGGGCGGTCACGCGCTCGTGGCCGCTGGCCTCAACCACACCGATCCTGTGACGAAGATCACCATCCTGCCCCGGGGCCGTGCCCTCGGCTACACGATGGTCATTCCGCTCGAAGACAAGTACTCGGTGACTCGCAACGAGCTGCAAGACCAGCTCGCCTACGCACTGGGCGGGCGCGTAGCTGAAGAGCTCGTGTTCCACGATCCCACCACGGGTGCTGGAAATGACATCGAAAAGGCCACCGGCACGGCTCGCAAGATGGTCACCGACTACGGCATGTCGGCCACGGTCGGCCCAGTGAAGCTGGGCCAGGCCCAGCCGGGTGCGTTCCTCGGCGAGTTCGGGCAGACCCGCGACTACTCGGAGGGCGTGGCCGTATCGATCGACGCCGAGGTGCGCGCTCTGCTCGAGCAGGCGCACAACGAGGCTTACGAGGTGCTCGTCACCAACCGCGACATCCTCGATGCGCTCGCTCGCGAGCTGCTCGAGAAGGAGACGCTCGACCACGTGCAGATCGCCGAGATCTTCCGTGACGTGAAGAAGCTCCCCGAGCGGCCCACCTGGCTCTCTAACGATGAGCGCCCGGTGTCCAACCGTCCGCCCATCGAGGTGCCCGCCTCGGTTCGCACCGACAACCGCCACCCCGGTGACCACGGCCCGAGCGTTGAAGCGCCGGCCGACGACGCCTCGGCTCAGTCTTCTGGCGCCACGGCAACGTCGGCACCCGGCGGCCATGACGGCACCGATGCTGGCGCTGCCGATGGCAGTGCCGCCGAGGGCACCGTCGAGTCTTCGCACCAGCGCGTCGGTGACGAGCCGCTCGCGCCAGGCGAAACGAGCACGCCTCCCCGCAATCTGGGTGTGCGCGACGCTGGCGACGACCGCGACGACTCCCGCTAGACATGTCCGAGCGGGTTGACCGTGCACGCATCGCCGCAGCGGTGCGCGAGCTGCTGAGCGCGATCGGATCCGATCCCGATAGCGCTGAGCTCGCGAGCACCCCTGCGCGCGTCGCCGACGCCTACGCGGAGTTCTTCGCGGGGGTTGGGGAAGATCCGGTGCAGCACCTCGCCGACGCGGTTCCTGTCGGGGAGCACACCGGTGAGCTCGTGATGCTGCGCGATATCGAACTGCGCTCGGTCTGTGAGCACCACCTACTCCCGTTCCGCGGCGTCGCGCACATTGCGTACCGGCCTGGCCGCCGCATCGTCGGGCTCAGTGCGCTGCCCAAGGTGGTCGACACGCTTGCTGCCCGGCCCCAGGTGCAGGAGCGCCTGGGCCAGCAGATCGTCGACGCGCTCAACGCCGGACTCGCCCCGGAGGGCGTGCTCGTGGTGCTCGAAGCGAGCCACGGCTGCGTCGCTGACCGCGGTGTGCGACAGACCGGAGCCGTCACCGTCACCGTCGCCTCGAGCGGAACGCTCGCCGCAGCGGGTGCCAGGGGCGAGGTGCTGGCCCTGCTCGGAGGCACGATCACCGATGGGGGATCCGCTTCATGAACACCCTGGTGATGGGAGTGCTCAACGTCACCCCCGACTCGTTCAGCGACGGCGGGCAGTTCGCCGCCACCGAGGCTGCGATCGCGCGCGGGCGTGCACTCGCGGCTCAGGGCGCAAGTATCGTCGATGTCGGCGGTGAGTCGACCCGCCCAGGCGCCACGCCCGTGTCCGTAGAGGAGGAGCAGCGTCGGGTGCTGCCGGTGATCCGTGCCCTCACCTCCGAGGGCATCGAAACCTCGATCGACACGATTCACGCCCAGACGGCCCTGGCTGCTGTTGCGGCGGGGGCTCGCAGCATCAACGATGTCTCCGGGGGGCTGCACGACCCCGCCATGCTCGATGCCGCGGCCCGGGCTGCCGCCGAGCACGGGGCACGCTTCATCATCGGTCACTGGCGCGGCATCCCCGACCCCGCGCACCAGCGCTCCGACTACGCCGATGTGATCGCCGAAGTGCGGGATGTGCTTGCCGGTCGCGCTCGGGCGGCGATCGCCGCGGGTGTCGACAGTTCGCTCATCGTGCTCGATCCCGGTCTCGGCTTCGATAAGACGGGGCAGCAGTGCTGGGCCCTGCTCGCCCACCTCGATACCCTCATCGAACTCGGCTATCCCGTGCTCGTCGGGGCCTCCCGCAAGCGCATGATCGCCGAAGCCCTGGTGGGTGCCGGCCTCGAAGCCGATCTTTCCGCCCGCGATCTCGCTACCTCGGTGGTGACGGCCCTCGCGGCTGGCTCGGCCTGGGGGGTTCGTGTGCACGACGTCGTCGGCAGCGTGCAGGCCCTTGCCGTGGCCGGGGCCTGGCAGGGCGCCCGGCCTGCCGAAGATAGGGGATCTGCCGAAGATATGGCCGATCCGCCGAGAAACGGCATATCGACGGCAGATCCCATAACTCCGGGCGGGGCGAGTTCGGCTCGTGGGGCGGATCAGGTCGGCGGTTCGGCAGACCGAATCGTGCTGACCGGCCTCGAAGTGTTCGCGCACCACGGCGTGTTCGACTTCGAACGGCAGAACGGCCAGCGCTTCATCATCGACGCCGAGGTCGCCGTCGATCTGCGCGCTGCGGCCTCCGGCGACGCGCTCGAACGCACCGTGCACTACGGCGAGCTGGCTGAGGCGATCGTTGCGGCTGTCGAACGTGACCCTGTCGACCTGATCGAGACCGTTGCCGAACGGGTGGCAGATGTCGCCCTCCGTTTTGCTGGGGTGCGCAGTGCGAAGGTGACGGTGCACAAGCCTGACGCGCCGATCGCGGCGACCTTCGCCGATGTCGCAGTGGCGGTGGTGCGGCCGTGATCGCGCAGATTGTTCCCGTGCTGCTCGCCTTCGGCGCCAACCTCGGCGACCGTGGGGAGACGATCAGGGCGGCCCAGCACGAGCTGGCGCACGCGCCCGGCATTCGCGAGTTGCGGGCCTCACCGCTGCGAGAGACCATCGCGCTCACCGTGGAGGGGCCTGATCCTGATGCGCCGCGCTACCTCAATGGTGTGGCGATCGCCGAGACTGCCATGCCACCGCATGAGCTGCTCGATCTGCTGCAACGCATCGAAACCGAACACGGCAGGGTGCGCGATGAGCGCTGGGGTGACCGCACTCTCGACATCGACCTCATTCTGTACGGCGGGCGGGTCGTCTCAGATGACCGCCTTACCGTGCCCCACCCACGCGCACACGAGCGCGACTTCGTGCTTGCGCCCTGGCTTGACCTCGACCCTGGTGCCGTGCTTATGGGCCACGGTCGGGTCGCCGATTTGCTGGCCCGCTTGGGTGACACGACGCGGCCGTTCACCGAGCCGCTGGCCCACGACGATGCTGAGGCTGCGCGTGCGACCGGCTGAGCGGGGGAGCCCTGCGGCTTTGGCGGCCGCGGCCGCTGTGGGGGCTGCTGCCGGCCTGCTCGTGCAGTTCGTGCTGTCGAACCGCGGCCACGCGCCCCTGGTGCCGCCGCTTTCGCTGCCGCTGACCCTGGGGCTGCTGGCGGTGGTGCTGCTGGTGTTCGCGCTCAGGCTGCGCCGGGCGTTGAAGAAGGGGCCAGGCGCGGTGAACCCCTTCCATGCGGTGCGGCTGCTGGTGGCCTCCCGGGCCGCGCAGCTGGTGGGCTCGCTGCTCGGCGGCTTCGGCGGCGGCCTGGCGCTTTCGTTGATCGGGCGCAGCGTGCCGGCCCCGACCGCGAGCTGGCTGCCGATGCTGCTCACACTGATTGCGGGCGCGGTGCTCACCGCCAGCGCTCTGTTCTCGGAGCATTGCTGTCGGGTGCCGCCGGGTGATGATGACGCTGAGCTTGATGATGCGGATCCCGCGCCGGGTGCCGGGCCAGCCGATCAGGCGGCGTTCCGCAAGCGTTGAGGTGAGGCGCCTGCAGTGTCGGGGGTGGCCTCTACACTGGGGGACGTGAACGACGAACAGCGCATCAGCAGCGAACCGCAGTGGCCGAATGGCGAGGTCGAATGGCAGCGGGTCTCTCCCAAGTATGCCGTGGCAGATCTGGTCCTCAATCTGCTGCTGGATGCAGTGGTGCTGATCGTGCTGGTGGTGCTGCTCGTCGTGGTGCGCGATGAGACGCCGCTGCCGCTAATCATCGGGCTGAGTGGGTTGTTCGTGGTGCTGCTCGTCAACTCGCTGCTGGCGTTCCGGCGGGTGAAGGCGATCGGCTACATCCTGCGCGAAGACGATCTTCTCTTCCGTCGCGGCATCATGTTCGAGCGGGTCATTGCCGTTCCCTATGGCCGCTTGCAGATGGTTGACGTTACGCGGGGGCCGTTGTTGCGTGCGCTGGGGCTCGCCACGCTGAAGTTTGTCACCGCTTCGGCGGCGACGGGCGTCAATCTGCCTGGTCTGCGTCTCGAAGATGCTGAGGTGCTGCGTGACCGTCTGGTGCAGCTCGCCGAGATCAGGAGGTCTGGCCTGTGACCGAGCAGCACGACGCCGACGCCCCGCCTTCGGGCAGCGGCGATGCCGGGCACACCGGCCCCGCAGATCACCCCGCGGCCGCAGGGCCCGATGCAGCGCTGGCGGGAGCGGTGGAGGCCGCTCTTCCTGGCACTGCCGACGCGGCGGGGTGGCGTCGGTTGCACCCGCTCTCGCCCTTGCTGCGAGGCGGTCTCGTGCTCATTGTGATCGCGGGCATCATTGTTGCGAACTTCCGCGATCGTTTCGTCGAGGTGTTCTTCGCAGATCAGGTGTGGCGGGGGCGAGAGGGCGTCGAGGTCGACTTCTCCGGTGAGGGCGATGTTGTCGATCTCTACAACTACTTGCTCGAGCAGGGCTTGCTGCTGCTCGTACTCGGCGGCATTCTCGCGGTCATTCTGCTGATCGTCTTGTTTTCGTGGATCGCCTGGCGCTTCCACACCTATCGCATCAACGGCGAAGCTGTCGAGGAGCAGAGCGGGGTGCTCTTCCGCAAGCACCGGCGCGCTCCCCTCGACCGGATTCAGAGCGTGAATCTCCAGCGCCCGCTTCCCGCACGTGTGCTCGGCCTGACGAAAGTTGAAGTGCTCACCGGCGGTCAGGGCGGCAAAGTTGAGCTGGCCTATCTCAGTCACCGTGATGCGAAGACGGTGCGCGAGCAGATCCTGCGGCTCGCCGCGGCGAAGCGCGAAGGGTCCGCTGGGTCGGTGGGCGGCGATACTGCGGGCCCCGGTGCGATCTCGGCCCCCGCTCCGGTTGGGCCGGATGGCTTCGTCTACGGTGCTCCGAGCAGTGCTTTGACGGCCCGCGCGCAAGATTTCGTCGATCTCGACGTCGATCCGGCGGCGCTCGAAGCGCAGACCCTGGTGCGGGTGCCGGTGGCGCGCCTCGTTGGCAGCATTGCGCTCAGCTGGGAGGCCGTGATCACCGTGGTCGTCCTCGTGGGCGTGGTGGTGGGCGGAGCAGTGCTCGAGCCCGCGCTGATCCTAGGCGTCGTCCCGCTGCTCCTTGTGATGGCGGGCATCATGTTCGGGCAGTTCAACAAGGGCTTCAACTTCACCCTCTCGCGTTCTCGTGACGCGGTGCGCACCGGGGCGGGTCTTACGTCGACGGTCACCGAGACGGTGCCGTTCGGGCGTATTCACGCCGTCGAGGCTCGCCAACCGCTTCTGTGGCGGGGCTTCGGCTGGTGGAAGGTGCGCATCACCACCGCGGGGCACTCCCTCGCGCAGGGCGGTCAGAACGCGATGCAGAATGTGGTGCTGCCTGTCGGACGAGAGCCCGATGTGCTGCGGGTCATCGAGACGCTGCTGCCCGGCGTGGGCAGTGAGGAAGACGAGATCGCCGCTTTGCGGAACGGGCTTTCGGGCGAGGCTCACGGCTATCTCGGGGCGGGGCCGCGCGGTGCGGCGGTGCTGCTGTGGGGGCGCTCGCGAGCGGGTGTGCGGATCGCCGACGCCGACCGGTCGGAGGCCACGCTGCGCGTTCGACGAGGGGCGCTCACGCGGTCCTTCGCGGTGATGCCGGTGCTGCGCGCCCAGTCGGTGCAGCTGCGCCGACCACTGCTGCACCGCTTCCTGGGGCTCGCATCGCTGCAGGCGCACACCGTGCTCGGGCCGGTGCGGATGGAGATGCGCGGCCTCGAACTGCACGACGCGCAGCGCACCTTCGACGAGCTCGCAGCCACGGTGCTGCGGGTGCAGAACGCTGAGGCGCAGCAGCGGGCCGGGACTGATGTTGCGCCTCAGCATGCTGCACCCGTTCTCCCGCAGGAGCCGCAGCCGTGAGCGCGGGACAGCAGGCGTCGCGCCTCGGCGTGGGGCTTGTGGGTGCTGGGCGGGTGGGTCCCGTGCTGGCCCGCGCCCTTGCGGGTGCCGGTCACGCGATCACCGGCATCTCGGCGATCAGTGAGCAGAGTCGTGAGCGGGCCGAGGCTATGCTGCCTGGTGTGCCGATCCTTGAGGTTGCCGAGGTGGTGCGTCGTTCAGAGCTTGTGCTGTTCGCGATCCCGGGGTCCGAACTCCCCGACCTCGTCAGCGGGCTCACCGCCACAGGGGCGTGGCAGCCAGGCCAGCTCGCGATTCACACCGCGCCCGAGCACGGCTACGGGGTGTTTGCCCCTGCCCTCGCGGCCGGTGTGATCCCGCTTGCGCTGCACCCCGCAGTTGTTTTCACAGGCACGAGCCTTGACCTCGCAAGGCTCGCCGGGGCCTCGGTTGCGGTCACCGCGCCCGCGCCAGTGCTGCCCATCGGGCAGGCTCTCGCCGTCGAGATGGGGGCTGAACCTCTGATCGTGCAGGAGCAGGATCGACCGGCCTACGCAGAGGCGATCGACGCCGCAGCCGAGTTCTCACGCGCGGTGGTGCGGCAGGCGGTCGATGCGCTTCGCGGCATCGGCGTCGAGCAGCCTGACCGCGTGGTCGGGGGAGTGGTGCGGGCCACGATCGAGGATGAGCTGCGCGACGCATTGGGCGAGCCGGGCCCGGAGGCTACTCCCTGAGCCACCCGCAGCTGCTTCGCTGCGCGGCACCACGGCTCCACGGCCCTTCGCGCTCAGCGCTGACCCCGTCAGCGCAAACCAGCGCAAGTTGGCATGTCGGAACGTGGCCCGGCGGCCCGGCGCCCCCCTGGCGCCGACCCCGCCCGAGCCGTTCCTGTCAGGGCCGGCGGATCGCGGCGGGCGGGTAGGATGGTTCGGTGCGCCGGAACCCCAGTGTCCGGTGCGCTTCGAGCCCTGACCACGGAGGATCCGCCCATGAGCGAGCAGCCCGCAGCCCCCGCGCACGTTGAAACCGAGGAAGACCTCTTCGAGCAGAAGCGCGTGCGCCTGGAGAAGCGGGACCGCCTGAATGACGGTGCCGATCTTGGCGGGGGTGCCTACCCCGTTGAGGTGCCCGTCACGGCAACGATCCCAGAGGTGCGTGCGAAGTGGGGCCACCTTGAGGCGAACCCTGACAGCGCCTCGGGCGAGACGGTCGGCATTGCGGGTCGAGTCGTGTTCCAGCGCAACACGGGCAAGCTGTGCTTTGCTTCGCTGCAGGCCGGCGACGGCACCCGTATCCAGGCGATGGTGAGTCTCGCCGAGGTGGGCGAAGAATCACTCGCCGCCTACAAGGAGCTCGTCGACCTGGGCGATCACCTCTTCGTGAGCGGTGAGGTGATTTCGAGCCGCCGCGGTGAGCTGTCGATCATGGTGCGCGAGTGGCGGGTCGCCGCGAAGGCTCTCGCCCCGCTGCCCAATATGTACGCAGAGCTCAATGAAGAGTCACGCGTGCGCCAGCGCTACCTCGACCTCATTCAGCGCGAGCAGGCCCGCATCAATGTGGTCACCCGTGCTCGCACCATGGCGAGCCTGCGCCAGACCTTTGCCGAGCGCGGCTTCATCGAGGTCGAGACGCCGATGCTGCAGACCATGCACGGCGGCGCTTCCGCACGGCCGTTCGTCACGCACTCGAATGCCTTCGACACCGAGCTCTTCCTGCGCATCGCCCCCGAGCTCTACCTCAAGCGCGCAGTGGTAGGCGGCCTCGACCGCGTCTTCGAGATCAACCGCAACTTCCGCAACGAGGGCGCAGATTCAACGCACAGCCCCGAGTTCGCGATGCTCGAGTCGTACCAGGCCTACACCGACTACAACGGCATCGCCGATCTCACGCAGCAGCTCATTCAGAACGCCGCACTCGCGGTGAACGAGGGCACTGAGCGTGAGGGCACCCACGTGGTGCGCTGGGCTGACGGCACGCTTTTCGATCTCGGCGGCGACTGGGACCGCATCTCGATGTACGGCACGCTGTCCGAGGCCGCGGGTCGCGAGATCACCCCTGAGACCTCCGTCGCAGAGTTGCTGTCGATTGCCGAGGCCGAAGGTGTCGAGGTGCGTTTGCCCAACCACGGCAAGCTCGTCGAGGAGCTTTGGGAGCACTTCGTGAAAGACGGGCTCACCCGCCCCACTTTCGTCATGGACTTCCCTGTCGAGACGAGCCCGCTCACGCGTCACCACCGATCCATCCCCGGCGTTGTCGAGAAGTGGGATCTCTACGTGCGCGGCTTCGAGTTGGCCACGGGCTACTCGGAGCTTGTCGATCCTGTGGTGCAGCGCGAGCGTTTCGTGCAGCAGGCGGCGGAGGCTGCTCGCGGCGATGACGAGGCGATGAGCGTTGACGAGGACTTCCTGCGCGCTCTCGAGCACGGCATGCCGCCTTCGGGTGGCATGGGCATGGGTATGGATCGTCTGCTCATGGCGCTCACGGGCCTCGGGATTCGCGAGACGATTCTCTTCCCGCTCGTGAAGTAGACCCTCCGCTTGCGCCGCCACGGGAACGCTCGTGGCGGTCCCAGGATTTGCCCGGGAGAGGGCCGGTACGCTGGGGGTCATGGATAACTGGTGGATGAACGCGATCTGGTCGCTGATCCCGACCGTGCTCATCGGTCTGTTTTTCTGGATGGTGCTGCGCCTCATTTTGCGCGCGGATCGCACGGAGCGCCGGGTATACCAGCAGATTGAGAACGAGGAGCGCGCCAAAGCGGGCCTTCCGCTGCGCGACGAATCCTGACTGCTGCCTCGATAGAGTGTTCTCACACGCGTGAGAGTCGCTCATCGGGGGTTCAGGGAGGCAGGCGGGCATGGATCTGAGCTGGTTCGGATTCAATTGGCCGTACCTGTGGACACTGACAGCGCTGATCGTTGACAACGTCATCAGGATCGTGGCGCTCTTCGTGGTGCCGCGCAACCGCCGGCCCACTTCCGGTATGGCCTGGCTGCTCGCGATCTTCCTGCTGCCGGTGCCCGGGTTGCTGCTCTTCCTCATCATCGGCAGTAAGCGCCTACCGAAGAAGCGCGAGCTGATGCAGGAGGCCGTCAACGAGTTCGTTGCAGAGGTGTCGCGCCGTGAAGATAACGGCCTGGTGACCCCCGAGTCCCAGCTGCCGCCCGGGGTCGACAACGCTGTGAAGCTGGGTCGTTCGCTCGGCGCTCAGCCGATGCTGCTCGGCAACTCGGCCTCGCTCTGCATCGACTACGAGGAATCGCTCGCGCGTATGGCAGAGGCGATCCGCCAGGCCGAGGAATACGTGCACATCGAGTTCTACATCCTCGTGCATGACCGCACCACCGATGATGTCTTCGCCGCGATGCGCGAGGCGATCGCGCGGGGGGTCAAGGTGCGTGTGCTGCTCGACCACATCTCTGCTGTGCGCAATCCCGGTGCGAAGCGCACGCGGCGGAGCCTCACCGAGATGGGTGCGGAGTGGGATTACCTGCTGCCGGTGCGGCCATGGCGGGGCGAATACCAGCGGCCGGATCTGCGCAATCACCGCAAGCTTCTCGTGGTCGATGGCAAGGTCGGTTTCATGGGCTCGCAGAATCTTGTCGATTCGAGCTACAACAAGCGTGCGAATCGTCGCCGCGGGCTGCACTGGAAAGACCTGATGGTGCGTGTCGAGGGGCCGATCGTGCTGGGCCTGGAGGCGGTGTTCCAAGGCGACTGGTACATCGAGACCGGTGAGTACCTCACGAATATCGCGGAGGGGGAGCTCGAGGTCGATCGGCCGGGTCGACTCGACTGCCAGATCGTGCCCAGCGGGCCCGGCTACGGTGCCGAGAACAACCTGCAGGTGTTCGTCTCCCTGCTGTACGCGGCTCAGCGGCGTATCAGCATTACGAGCCCGTATTTCGTGCCTGAGGGGTCGATCATGAACGCGGTGCGTGCGGCGACGGCGCGCGGTGTGGAGGTCGAACTCTTCGTGTCTGAGATCGGTGATCAGGCAGTGGTGTATCACGCGCAGCGCTCGTACTATGAGGAGCTGCTGCGGGCTGGGGTGCGGATCTGGATGTTCCGGCCGCCCTACATTCTGCACTCGAAGCACTTCACGATCGACGACGATGTTGCCGTGGTGGGCTCGTCGAACATGGATCAGCGGTCATTCGGCTTGAATATGGAGATCTCGATGGTGGTGCACGGCGCGGCCTTCGTGCAAGATCTCGACGGAGTCAACGCCTACTACCGCGAGAACGCTCGTGAATTGACGCTGGAGGAATGGCAGCAGCAGTCGTTGCCGTCCCAGCTGCTCGACGGTCTGGCCCGTCTCACCTCAGCACTGCAGTAGCCGTTCGGCGGGTGTGAGCGGGCACGCCGTTGAGCCCCGTTGGTCTCGTTTTGGAATTCTGCCGCTGGTGTGTCAGCATTCCTCTACCGTATTCAACGGAAGGAAACGCAATGGCGCGTCAGACTGCTTCCCCCCTACCCGAAAACACCCCTGTGGTGAGCACCTCAGGTGATGAAGGCGCGGCAGTAGCTGCAGCGTCTGCGGTGAAGAAATCTCGGGCAACGAAGCCGAGAACCGTGAAGCCCCGCACGTCGAAGTCGGCGGCCAAGAGCGCTGTCTCGAATGCGGCTGCAACACCTGCGGCAGCTGCAAAGCCCCGCGCTGCTGCGAAGCCGCGTGCGGCGGCGAAGGCAGCGGCTGGGGGCGGATCCGCCACCTCCGAATCACCCGCCGTGAAGAAGCCCGTTGCGCTGCGCAAACGGCCTCGGAAAGCCCCTGTTACTGGCCCAGTCACCATCGGGCGCAGCGGGTTCACGAAACTCAAGAACATCTCTGAGATTCGCCACTATCTGCGCACGAGCGACACCCCCGTGTTCTTCGTGGGGGCCACCGCATTCAATCTGCTCGGGCTCGACCGCTGGGTGCGAGGCTTCTCGTTCATCACCTACTACGACAGCTGGGATGGCAACCATCCGCGGGTGTTCACGCCGACCGAGAAGCCGTATGTCGAGTTTGAAAGCGGCGAGCAGATCAACAACTGGTTGCTCAGCAACCATGAGGTGCGCGCCCACATCGAGCGCCGCACCCCGCCCGGTGTGCGGCCGCAGGTGGTGATGGTGTTCTTCGATGAGGAGACCGAGCGCATCTGCGAAGAGCTCGACTACGAGCTGATTCTGCCGAGCAGCGAACTGCGCGAGCGTCTCGACTCGAAGATCGTCACCACCCAGATCGCCGATTCGGTTGGTGTGCCCAGCGTGCCCAATGTGCTCACCACGGTGCGCGACTGGGATGAGCTGGTGGCCGTCGCCGAGCGCGCCGGATTGGGCCAGGATCTCGTGATCCAGACCGCTTACGGCGACTCTGGCAAGACCACCTACTTCGTGACGAGCGAGGCCGAGTTCGCGGCCATCGCCGACGACATCACCAATGTTGAGATCAAGGTGATGAAGCGGATCAACAACCGTCCGATCGCCATCGAAGCGGTGCTGACCAGGCAAGGCACCGTGGTGGGGCCGTGCATGACCGAGATCACGGGGCACGCCGACCTCACGCCATACCGCGGCGGCTGGGCCGGCAATGAGATGTTTCCGACGGTGCTCGACGATGAGAGCCGCCATGCCGCGATCGCGCTCGTGCGCAGACTTGGCGACCGTCTCGGCAAAGAGGGCTACCGCGGCTTCTTCGAGGTCGATGTGCTGCTCGACACCGATACCGGCGACGTCTATCTCGGCGAGTTGAACCCGCGCATCAGCGGTGCTTCGGCGATCACGAATGTCACCGCCGGGGCCTACGCCGATGTGCCGCTGTTCGCCTTTCACCTGCTCGAATACTCGGGTGTCGACTTCGAGATCGACGTCGAAGAGATCAATCAGCGCTGGGAAGATCTTGCCTCTGAAGACGAGTGGAGCCACATGGTGATCAAGCACACGAGCCATACTGTCGAGCGCATCGACGCGGCGCCGCGCACCGGGCGCTATTCGCTCGACCACTTCGGCAACCTCGTCTATACGCATCACGACTACGACTGGCACCTGCTGGGCAACGAGTCCGATGCGTTCTACCTGCGCATTTACCAGGAGGGCGACTACCGCTGGAAGGGCGCCGATCTGGGCATCCTGGTAACGAAAGCGCACCTCGAGGCGAGCCATGGTGGTCTCACGCTGCACGCGAAGTACCTCATCGATGCGATCCGCGGCATGTACCGCACCACAGTGGTCGAGGGGGAGGAGCCCGCGCCGAAGCCGGCACCAGCCAAGGGCAAGTGAGCTGCGTGGAATACTGAACAGATGAATGCTGAGACCGGATACGGCCTGAACGGCCCGAGCACGGGCGTCATCGAGGTCGTCCCCCCGCTCGATCAGTGGCAGTTCGCGCCGTACTTGCAGTGGTCGATGCAGAACATCCAGTCCTTCCTGCCAGTGCACCCGATCCGCCGGGGGGTGCGAGCCACCGAGTTCGCGCTTCGCCCGGCGGATCTCGGTGCCCTCACCGTGCCGCACCCCTGGGAAGATCGCAGCGCGAGCTTCGCCGAGGTGATGGCGGCCACGTACACCGACGGGTGGATGATCACCCACCGCGGCGCGATCGTGGGTGAGCAGTACCTGGGCACACTGGGGCCGGCGGTCATGCACCTGCTGATGTCGGTGTCGAAGTCGCTCACGGCGACGACAGCGGGGCTGCTCGCGGCGAGCGGAGAGCTGCACCTCGACGCCGCAGTGACCGACTACGTGCCGCAGCTTGCGGGCTCCGGGTATGACGGGGCGCTCGTGCGCCACCTCGTCGACATGCGCACCGGGGTGCATTTCTCAGAGGAATATCTCAACGAGGATGCCGAGGTGCGGCTGCTCGAGGAGGCGATCGGCTGGGCCCCGAAGAAGCACCCGGAGGTGCCCGATTCGCTGCTCGGATTCCTGGCGACGCTGAGGCAGGAGAAGCCGCACGGCGGATCGTTCGACTACAAATCGTGTGAAACCGATGCCCTGGGCTTCGTGATCCAAGGCGCGGCGGGCAGACACGCGGGCGATGTGATGTCGGAACGGCTGTGGCAGCCGATGGGCGCTGAGTTCGACGCGCACGTCGGCATCGACAGCGTGGGTGGCGGCATGTTCGACGGGGGCGTGTCTGCTGCGATGCGGGATCTCGCGCGCTTCGGCAACCTCTACGTCAACCAGGGGTACGCCCTCGACGGCGTGGCGGTGCTGCCCGAGTGGTGGGTGGAGGACACCTTCGCGGGCGGGCCCGATTCGCGGGCGGCGTTCGCCAGCTCAGACGATGCGACCTACATGCGCGGTGGGATGTACCGCAACGGGTTCTGGTTCCCCGGCGAGAGCGGCGATGTGATGCTGGCGCTCGGCATCCACGGCCAGATGATCTACATGAACAGGGTCACGGGTGTCGTTGCGGTAAAGGTGTCAAGCTGGCCCACACCGCAGGATGCCGAGAAGCTGTTCTGGACGGTGCGCGCCTTCGAAGTTGCCTCGTGGGCGCTCAACCGCGGAGAGGCGTAGCCGTCTCAGTTGCTCGGGCGACGCGCAGCGCGCGCCCTGCGTGTGGTGCGGCCCGGTGTGCCGAGGGATCGTCGACCGAAGCATCGCCGAGCTGATCGCGGCTGAGCAACCAGATATCGCCGTTCAGGATGCGCGGCACTGCCGAGTCCCCGAGGCGGGCCAGCCCCGCTCGCAGCAGCGCGCCGTGCGCGACTACGATGGTGCCCGGTGCGCGGTCGAGGATGCCGAGTAAGGCGCCAGCGGCCCGCTCGGCGAGCAAGTCGTTGGGCTCGGCGCCCGGGATATCGAGCCCCGGCCAGCGCTCGTGCGCATCGCTCACGAGCAGGCCCTCGGCCGGGCCGAAGTCGCGTTCCCAGAGCGCAGCGTCGGTGCGTGCCTGGGGGAGTCCGAGCGCTGTCGCGATGATCTCGGCCGTCTCGATCGCGCGCCCGAGGGGCGAACTGAGCAGGCCACGCCAGGGGGCGCCGCCTTCGTCAGCGAGTTCGGCGAGGCGGGCCGCCGCCGCGGCAGCCTGGGCGCGCCCCGTCGTGTTGAGCGGCACCTCGGTGCGTCCCTGGATGCGGCGCGCCAGGTTCCAGTCGGTTTCGCCGTGTCGCACCAGGGCGATGGCGTTTGCGGTCAACGGGGTCATGCATTCACCATAGGCGGTACCGGCTGAGCCGCTTCGGATGCGGACCCGCGGCGCCCCTGGACCGGCTGTTGCCGAGACCCGGCCGACCGCGCTCCGACCGCTCGATGCCCGGCGGGTGCCGCGGCGTAGGCGATCGCGCGTTCGATTTCGATGCGCACGCGCGTGCCGGCGGCGCAGCGCACCCCGTGTTCGCGGCTGCGCAGCCGCAGCCCGCTCCAGTCGACGACGAGGTCGTCGCCGTCACGGCCGAAGAGCGAGGAGACCACGACGGCGGGCCCGTCCGCATCCGGGACGACGCGCACATGCTCGGGCAGCACCGCCAGCTCGACGGTGCTCCCCGGCGCGGCGCTGGATGCGGCCTCGGCGGCGGGCGGCGCGGCTCCGGGTCCGACCGCGATCCGCCCAGATGAGACATGGAGAGGCAGCCCGTCTGCGCGGAATCCGCTCCCGTCGAGCCCGCCGGCGATGACGGTTGCATCGGCGATGAAGCCCGCCACGAAGGCCGAGGCGGGGCTCCGTAGCAGCTCGGCCGGGGTGCCCTGCTGCTGGACATGGCCGCCGTCGAGCACCACAACGCGGTCAGCCAGCGCCAGTGCCTCGCTGCGGTCGTGGGTCACGTGCAGCACCGTGAGCCCCAGCTGCCGGGTCAGTTGCCGCAGCTCGAGCCGCAGCCGGTCGCGCAGCGGCTCGTCAAGCGCCGACAGTGCCTCATCGAGGAGCAGTACGCGCGGGCGCGCGACGATGGCGCGGGCGATCGCGACGCGCTGCCGTTGACCGCCCGACAGCGTCGCCGGGTTGCGGCGCTCGGCGCCGGCGAGGCCGACGAGCTCGAGCGCTTCCGAGACGCGGCGCACCCGCTCGGCACGGGCCACCCCGGCGCGTCTGAGCGGGTAGTCGATGTTGCGGCCCACGCTCCAGTGTGGCCAGACCGCGTGCTGCTGGAACACCATGCCGAGGCCGCGGCGCTCGGGCTCCACGCAGCGGTCGGCGTCGGCCACGACGGCGTCGCCGATCCGCACCGATCCTGCTGTGGGCCGCACGAATCCTGCAATGGTGCGCAGCAGTGTCGTCTTGCCCGAGCCCGAGGGGCCGATGAGCGCCACGAACTCGCCGTCGCCGACCCGCAGATCGATGTCGGCGAGACCGAGATGGCCGCCCGGGTAGGCGAGGCTGACGGAAGTGAGGGAGACCGAAGACATGGGGGTTCCTAACGGGAGCTGCGCGCGGTGAGACCGAGACCGGCGAGACCGACGAGCGCGACGATGAGAGAGAGTGCAGAAGAAGCGTTGTAGGCACCGGCCTGCTGCAGATTGAAAATGACCACGCCCAGGGTCTGCGAACCGGGGGAGAGCAGCAGCACCGACAGGGTGAGCTCGCGCACCGCGGTGAGTGCGACGAGCACCGCCCCCGACAGTGCGGCGGGTACGGCCATGCGGCACGAGATGTCCCACAGCGCCCGCAGGCGTGAGGCACCCGCCACCCGCGCGGCTTCCTCGGCGGTGGCCGGGGTCGCCGCGAGCGGAGCGCTCACCGACTGCACGACGAGCGCGAGGAACGAGGTGAGGTAGGCGCAGAGGATGATCCACGGTGTGTTGTAGAGCCCGATGCTCGGGGCGATCACCAGCCAGGCCACCGCGATCACGAGGCCCGGGATCGCTTGCGGCAGCAGTGCGAGCCCCAGTAGTCCGGCGTTATCGCGGGCGCGCGTGCGGGTGACGAGCGTGCCGATCGCGAGCCCCAGCAGACCACAGATCACGGCCGCGGAGACGGCGAGCATCACCGAGTTGCCGATGCCGGTGAGCGTGCCTGACGCCGTCAGCGCGCGCTCAAAGCTCGCGAGCGTGAGGTTTTCGAGGGTGAACGGCACCCCGGGCGCGGGCAGCAGCGACTGGGCGGTCAGCGTGACGAGGGGCAGCACGGTCACCGCAAGCACGATGACGGCCGTCACGACCCCGGCAGGCACGCGCGCTCGGCCGAGCGGTAGCCGATCCGGTGCCGCGGCCTGCCCATCGAGTTCGACGCGGGTGCGAGAACGGAGCAGGTCCACCACCGCGCCGAGCAGTGCGATCACCAGCAGCACGAAGCCGATCGCCGCGACCACCGAGAGGGGATCCTCGACCGTGCCCGACTGGAGATAGCGGTAGACGAGCGTCGACAGCGTGACATAGCGCTCGGGCAGGCCGATGATCGAAGGGATACCGAAATCGGCGAGGTTCGAGACGGCAATGAGCGTGAACGATGACAGCATGGCGGGGCGCAGCAGCGGCAGCGTCACCACCATCATCGCGCGGCCGGCAGAGGAACCGGCGATCCGTGCCGCCTGTTCGAGGTCGGCCGGCACACGCCGTAGCGCCGCGGTGACGATCATCATTGCGACGGGGAAGCCGTGCAGGGTGAGGAGGAAGACGACGCCGTCGCCGCCATACAGATTCCAGAGCGGTGCGCCGAAGCGGGCCGACCACCACGAGTTGACGGGCGAGCTCGGCCCGAGCAGACTCAGCCACGCGATCGCGCCCACGAACGGCGGCATGAGCAACGGGCTCAGTGCGAGCAGGCGCAGCGCACGACGGCCCGGCAGATCGGTGCGTTCGAGCAGCAGCGCGAGGGCGGTGCCGACGACCACGGCGAGCGCCCCCGACAGCGCGGCCGAGACGAGCGAGTTGACCGTCGCCTCGAGCACCGCGGGGTCGGCGAGCTGAGACCAGCCGCCGCCCGTCGCGGCGATCGCCACAATGGCCGCGATCGGCAGCACCACGAGCGCGCCGACCGCGATCCACAACGCGCCGCGAACGGCGCCGAGGCCGTCGAGGCGCGCGGTGCGCCCGCGGGGCCGGCCGGTGACGACCGGCCCCGCGGGCACGAGCACGTTACTGGAAGAGGCCATTGAAGGTCTCGACCGCGGATGCCTGGGTGGCGCGGATCTTCTCCAGCTCGGGGGTCAGCAGCACAATGTCCGAGATCTCCGGAGCGCCCTTCGGGCTCTGCACGTCCTCGCGGATCGGCAGGTAGGACTGGGTGACGGCGATCTCCTGGCCCTGCTTGCTGATCAGGAAATCGACCAGCAGTTTTGCGGCCTCCGGCTGCTCGGTGTCGGCGAAGATGCCGACCGGCTGCGACACGAAGGGCACGCCCTCCTCGGGGTAGACCGCCTCGATCGGCGAACCGGCCGCGGCGAGATCGCGCACGAGCGAGTCAACGACGATGCCGACGGGGCTGCTGCCCTCGGCGACCGCCTGCGACACCGGGCCGTTGCTCTCGGCAATCAGCGGCTGGTTCGCGGCGAGACCCTCGAGCCAGCTCAGCCCGAGCTTCGGCTCGTCGAGCCAGACGGCGGCGTTGTAGGCCGCTGCGCCGGACACATCGGGGTTGGGCATGGCGATCTTGCCTGCGTAGGCGGGGTCGGTGAGATCGTGCCACGAGCTCGGCGCGTCGGTGATCGTGTTCGTGTTGATCGCGATCACCGTCGGCAGCAGGCGCGTGCCCACGTAGAAGTGCTCGGGGTCGATGAGATCCTGCTTGATGCTTGCGGCCTCGGGCGACTCGTACTCGAGCAGCAGATCGCGCTCGGCGTAGTCCTCGAAGGTGGGGGCATCGGCGGCGAGCAGCAGGTCGGCGCCGATGTCGCCGGCCTTCTCCTCGGCGGCGATTCGGGCGGTGAGGTCGCCGGTGCCGGCGCGGAACACCTCGACGTCGATCTCGGGGTGTTGCTCGGTGAAGGCAGCGATGAGCGCGTCGATCTTCTCCTGCGGCTCCGAGGTGTAGAGGGTAAGGCTCGCGGGCTCGGCCTGAGGGGCATTTGACGCGTCGGCGGAGGGTGCCGCGCATGCGGTGAGTGCGAACGCCGAGAGGGAGAGCGCCGCGACGGCGCCGAGCGAACGGTTACGGGACATGATCTGCTTTCTCTAGTTTCTCTAGGGGTACTGCGCGGTGCGTGAGGGGTCGGGAGAAGATGGGTGGCGGCGAGTGCAGGCCGATTGCGGCGGCGCTTACGCCGAGGGCGGTGAACTGCACGAGCGAGAACATGGGGGCGTCGTGCCCGGCGACGGTGTCGGGGCCCGCGTCCATCACCTGGTGGTAGGCGAGCGAGGGGCCGACAAACACGGGGATACCGCCGAGCGAGGCCGTGAGCGAGTGATGGAAGTGGCCGGCGAGGATTGCGCGGGTGTCGGAGCCTTCGAGCACGCTCAGCAGTTCGTGTGCGTCTGCGAGGCCCTGCGTGCTGAGCGACGGGAGCGGCGACTCGACGGGTGCGTGGTGCAGCGCGACGATGCTGCCGGATTCGGACGGCTCGCGGAGGGTCTCGGCGAGCCAGGCCAGCTGTTCGGCACCGAGCGAGCCGGTGCTCGAGTCGAGGCGCACGATGCGGTATCCCTCGACGTGCTCGACGCCGACGTGGCCGTGGCGGTGGCGGGGCAGCACGGTGGCGGCGGTCGGATCGTCGTGGTTACCGAGCACGGTGAAGACGGGGGCGCCCACGATCTTGGCCAGTCGGTCGCAGGCACGCGCGACGGCGGGATACGCTCCCGGGTGGCCTCGCTGCGCGAGGTCGCCCGTGATGATGATGGCCTCAGGCGTCATGCCGACCGAGCGCGCGTACTCGCCCACGCGTTCGAGACGGCCGACGCCGTCGACAGTGCCGTAGAGCAGCCCCTCCTCGGTGGCGTGCACGTCGCTGATGTGCAGCACGGTGAAGCGCCCGGTCGCCGAGCTCATCGGACCGGCTCGGGATCGGCGGCGGGCGAAGCGGGTGCAGCGACGGGCGAAGTCGGTTCGGCCGTGGGCACCCGGCGGGCGAGTGCGGAGAAGTGTTCGGTTCGGGCACCGTGCCGCAGCAGATACGAGTGCGCGCCGCCCAGCTGATCGACGAGGTCGAGGGCGACGAGCAGGGCTTCCGCGGGGCTGTCGAGGTGCAGACGTTCGGCATCAGCCCGCGCGGTCGCGGCGAGGTCGAGCGCGTCGAGCTGCTGGGCAACGAGTTCGCGTCGGGCCGGGCGCACCGTCGACCCCGAGCGTGCGTAGTCGTCGAGCACGTCGCAGCGCGGCTCGCCCGCGGCCAGCCTGGCGAGTGCGACGACGAGGCCGGTGCGGTCCTTGCCAGCGGTGCAGTGCACGACGGCGGTGCCGGGGTGCTCGGCGATCGCGATCACGGCCGCGGCGAGCTGCGGGCCGCGATCCCGCACGAGGCCGGTGTAGACCGACTCGATCGTGCCACTCGTCGGCGGGCGCTTGCCGTAGAGGGGGAGTGATTGCACAGTGAGGGAGTGGCGGCGCTTGCTGCGCTCGGAGGGTTCGCGCAGGTCGATTACGAGGTCGACGCCCCGGTCGCGCAGGGCGCGCTCGCCGTCGGCGGTGAGCTCGTCGAGCGCGGCCGCCCGTACGAGCCACGGTGCATGCTTGGCTCCGATGGCGCGGGCGTTGTAGCTGCCGTCGAGCGGGAATTCGAACACGGGACTCCTCGGATGATGCGGCGGTGATTCCGCTTCGTTCCAGAATTTCTGGAACGTGTTACATCACCACTATCGAGGGGCCGAGTGACCGGAGGATGAACGGGGAGGGAACCGCGCGCGAAGAGTCGGGAACGCGCCGGCCGGTGCCGCGCTAGGCCTCAGAGTCGGTGAGGGCGTGCGCGACGACCGAGCGCATGTCGAGGGCGTCGAAGGCCTCGGTAGCTCCGAGGCAGCCTGAGACTGCGGTCACCAGTGCGTGCAGCAGCACGGCGTGGGTGAGGCGCACGAAGAAGGGGTCGATAGTGTGCTGCGATCCTGCGGCACCCGTGGAGACGACCACGTCGGCGAGTTCTGGAATCGGCGCACGCGGGTAGCTGCACAGTGCGATGACGGTCGCACCCCGCTGCTTCGCGGCCCGGCAGGCGGCGAGCGTGTGGGCGTTTGCCCCGGAGTGGCTGAGTGCCAGGCAGACGTCGCCGGGCCCCAGGGTGTGCGCCGCGAACTGCTGGGCGAGAATATCGAGCGGGGCCTCCACCGGCCGCCCGATCGTGGCAAAGCGCATGGCCGCGTCCTGCAGTGGCGGTGCCGAGAAGCCGTTGGCGGTGAAGCACACGCGCCCGGCGGCGGCGACGGCCGCGGCCGCTTCGGCGAGCGCGAGGCGGTCGATCGTGTCCCTCCCGAGCAGCAGGGCCTCTCTGGCGCGCTCGAACACCCGGTCGACACTGTCGCCGGGCATGGCCTCCGAGGGCGCTTCGTCACGTGCGAGTTCGAGGCGCAGGTGCTGGAAACCCGTGAAGCCCAGTCGCTGGCAGGCCCGGACTACGGTGGCTGCTGAGGTGCCTGCGGCCGCGGCGAGCTGCTGCGTCGACCACTGTGGCACCTCGGCCGAGTGTTCGAGCACTGCACGCGCGACCGCCCCCTCGCTCGGGCCGAGCGCGGGGGCGTACGCGCGGATGCGCGCGAGGGTTGAGCTTGCGGCCTCAGCGGCCAGTGCTCCGAGGTGCGTGGACATGCGGACAGGGTAGTGTACGCGGGTGTCGGTGAGGTGACGATGCGCTTGGCGACCCCGAGGTCCGCGCATGCTGCGCTGGATCGCGCAGCCGCTCGATCAGGCCTGCGGCTGCCGGTCGATCACGAGCAGCTCGCCCACCTCGCAGTCGAGTGCCCGGCAGATTGCGGTGAGTGTCGAGAAGCGGATCGCGCGAGCCCGATCGTTCTTGAGCACCGACAGATTGACGAGGCTGACCCCCACTCGCTCGCTGAGTTCGGTGAGGGTCAGGTTGCGTGCGGCGAGCAGTTCGTCGAGGCGGCAGTGGATCGTGTGGCCCTCTTCGGGCTCGGCGGGGCTCACACCAGCCCCTCGGCGTCGCGCTGCAGGCGTTCGCCCACCACGAAGACCGTGCTCACCAGTGCGATTACGAAGGTCGCGAGCAGGTAGGGGCCCGGGGCGAAGCTGAATACGGTGTTGTCGAGCTGCCGATCGGATGCCCACGCGAGTGCGCCGTTCGCGAGCATGGTGCGGCAGAGTGCCGCGGCCGCGGAGCCGACCAGGCCGACGATCCCCGCGACGCTGACCAGGCGGGTGTTGCGTCGGCTGAAGATGCGGCCCCGCAGTACCGAGATGGCGAGCGCGATCAGGCAGGCGGCGACCGTTGCGGTGACGAGCGTGGTGAGTACGGGCTCGGTGACGCCGGCGATGAGAGATGCGAGGGGCATCTCGTCAACGCTGATCGTTGCGGTCTGGAGTTGCGCGGGCAGTTGGCCGGTGCCAGCCGGGAGTTCGATGGGCAATCCCGCGAACCGCACCTCGACGGGGGTGGGGCCCGGGCTGAGCAGCTCGATGATGCGTTGGATCGCCAGCACGGCGGTGACCACGGTGATGATGGCGCCTGCGCCGACGAAGACCCAGAGGCCAGCGCGATCTCCGGTGGAGGGGCGGTGCAGGTCTGTGGAAAGGGTCACGATCACTCCTTTATCGATATTCGTTATTATCGCTTTTCGATAAGTTACCGGGAGTGTGACGGATCCGTCAAGTCGAAGCCGGGTGCCAGCCGCCCCATTACGCCCAGATCGAACAGGCCCCCGCGATCCGCAATCACCCCGTAGCCTGGATGCATCGGCCGGGACCGCACCGACGACGCGACCCCGAGCCCAGGAGGTTATTGATGTTCGAGAGATTCACCGATCGCGCCCGACGAGTGGTTGTGCTCGCCCAAGAAGAGGCGAAGATGCTCAATCACAACTACATCGGCACCGAGCACATCCTGCTCGGCCTGATCCACGAGGGAGAAGGCGTCGCAGCCAAGGCGCTGGAGCAGCTCGATATCTCGCTCGACGCTGTGCGCGCGCAGGTGACCGACATCATCGGCACCGGCCAGCAGCCGCCGCAGGGGCACATTCCCTTCACGCCGCGCGCAAAGAAGGTGCTCGAGCTGAGCCTGCGCGAAGCGCTGCAGTTGGGGCACAACTACATCGGTACCGAGCACATCCTGCTCGGCCTGATCCGCGAGGGTGAGGGTGTCGCAGCCCAGGTGCTTGTGAAGCTGGGCGCTGACCTCAACCGTGTGCGCCAGACCGTGATCCAGCTGCTCTCCGGCTACCAGGCCGGCAAAGAGAGCGCCACAGTGGGTGCCCCCGAGCAGCAGAGCGATCCCAAGGGCTCGCAGGTGCTCGACAACTTCGGCCGCAACCTCACCCAGGCTGCCCGCGAAGGCAAGCTCGACCCCGTGATCGGGCGCGAGAAAGAGGTCGAGCGGGTCATGCAGATCCTCTCGCGCCGCTCCAAGAACAACCCCGTGCTGATCGGCGAGCCCGGCGTCGGCAAGACCGCCGTCGTCGAAGGCCTCGCCCAGGCCATCGTCAAGGGCGAAGTGCCCGAGACGCTCAAGGACAAGCAGGTCTACGTGCTCGACCTCGGCTCCATGATCGCCGGCAGCCGCTACCGCGGCGACTTCGAGGAGCGCCTGAAGAAGGTCACCAAGGAGATTCGCAACCGTGGCGACATCATCATCTTCATCGACGAGATCCACACTCTCGTGGGTGCGGGTGCCGCCGAGGGGGCCATCGACGCGGCGAACATCCTGAAGCCGATGCTCGCACGCGGCGAACTGCAGACCATCGGTGCTACCACGCTCGACGAGTTCCGCAAGCACTTCGAGAAGGATGCCGCGCTCGAGCGCCGCTTCCAGTCGATCATGGTGAACGAGCCGTCGCTGCCGCACTCGATCAACATTCTCAAGGGCCTGCGCGATCGCTACGAAGCTCACCACAAGGTGTCGATCACCGACGGTGCGATCGTCGCCGCCGTGAACCTCGCCGACCGCTACGTGCAGGATCGCTACCTCCCCGACAAGGCCATCGACCTGATCGACGAGGCCGGTGCCCGCCTGCGCCTGTCGATCCTGTCGAGCCCGCCCGAGCTGCGCGAATTCGATGAGAAGATCGCTGTGGTGCGCGCCGACAAGGAAAAGGCGATCGAGGGGCAAGACTTCGAAGCCGCGGCGAACAAGCGCGACGAAGAGAAGAAGCTCATCGCCGAGCGACTGCGGCTCGAGAAGCAGTGGCGCTCAGGCGACGTCGCCACTAAGGCCGAGGTCGACGAGGGGCTGATCGCCGAGGTGCTCGCGCAGGCCACCGGCATCCCCGTCTTCAAGCTCACCGAGGAGGAGACCTCTCGGCTGCGCTTCATGGAGGAGGCCCTGCACCAGCGCGTTATCGGTCAGAACGAAGCCATCGCCGCGCTCGCCAAGACGATCCGCCGTCAGCGCGCCGGCCTCAAAGATCCGAAGCGCCCCTCGGGCTCCTTCATCTTCGCCGGCCCCACCGGTGTCGGCAAGACCGAGCTCGCGAAGGCGCTCGCCGAGTTCCTATTCGACGACGAGGATGCGCTGATCTCGCTCGACATGTCCGAGTACGGAGAGAAGCACACCGTGTCGCGTCTCTTCGGTGCACCCCCAGGATTCGTGGGCTTCGAAGAGGGTGGCCAGCTCACTGAGAAGGTGCGTCGCCGGCCGTTCTCGGTCGTGCTCTTCGACGAGATCGAGAAGGCCCACCCGGACATCTTCAACTCGCTGCTGCAGATCCTCGAAGAGGGTCGCCTCACCGACGGCCAGGGTCGTGTGATCGACTTCAAGAACACGGTCATCATCATGACGACCAACCTCGGTTCGAGCGCGATCGCCGGCGGCCCCGTCGGTTTCCAGCTCGAGGGTGACTCCTCGGTCGGCTACGAGTCGATGAAGGGCAAGGTCAACGAGGAGCTGAAGAAGCACTTCAAGCCCGAGTTCCTGAACCGCGTCGACGACACCATCGTGTTCCCGCAGCTCACCAAGCCCGAACTGCTGCAGATCGTCGACCTCTTCGTGAAGCAGCTGAAGGACCGCCTGCTCGACCGCGATATGCATCTCGAAATGTCGCAGCCGGCTCGCGAGCGCCTCGCCGAATTGGGCTACGACCCTTCGCTCGGTGCACGTCCGCTGCGTCGCGCCATGCAGCGCGAGATCGAGGATCGCCTCTCCGAGCGCATCCTCGGCGCCGAGCTGCTGGCAGGCGACCTCGTGAAGATCGGCTTCGAAAATGGTGAGTTCACCTTCGAGACCGATCGCAACTCCGAGAAGGCGCACGGCGACTCCTCGGCCGCTGCGGCCGCTGCCGTGGCGTCGACGGCCGCCACCCCCGGCACCACCGAGTAGTACGCGCACCACGAAGGGCCCGCCAGAAGGCGGGCCCTTCGGCGTGTCTGGGGGTGCTTGCGATTCAGCCCTTCGACTGCCGCGGAAAAGGGCAAGTGTGGAAGCGCAGTAGGCTGGAGGGATGGAGATCAGCATCCGCAGCGCGCGCACGGACGACGTGCCGCACATCGTCGCGCTCATGGAGCCGCTCGTAGCGCGACGCATTCTGCTGGGGAAAGACCTCGTCGATCTCTACGCTGCCGTGCCCGAGTTCCTGGTCGCAACTGATGCCTCCGACCGAGTCATCGGTTACGGTGCGGTGCATGTGATGTGGGAGCGTCTCGGCGAGGTGCGCACTCTCGGGGTGTCTGAAGACTGGCTCGGCCGCGGCATCGGGCACCGCCTCCTTGAGGCGCTTGAGGTGCGTGCCCGCGAGCTCGGCCTGGCCCAGCTGTTCTGCCTCACCTTCGAAACCGAGTTCTTCAGCAGGCATGGTTTCGCGGAGGTGAGTGAGAACACTGCGCTCGTGGCCGCCGATGTCTACGCCGAGCTGCTGCGTTCAAGCGATGAGGGCGTGGCTGAGTTCCTTGATCTCGCCCGTGTGAAGCCCAACACGCTCGGCAACACGCGCATGTTGAAGCGTCTCTAGGGAGCGTTCGGGGATACGCTGACGCTATGTCGACGCTGCGCAATCCTGTCGGGCCGAAGGACCGGAAGGTCTACGTGAGGCGGCGGATCCTGGTGCTTGCCGGGTTGCTCGCCGTGATCGCCGTAGTGGTGCTCGTGTTTGTGAAGCCGGGCGCCAGCGGCAGTGCGCAGAGCGCGCGCGAAGTCGAGGTGCCCAGCGATCTTGCGGCCGCTGACGCGAAGAAGGCTGCGGCTGACGGTGAGACGCCGGTGTGCAATGAGGGGCAGCTGCAGGTTACGCCGGTGACCGACAAGACAGACTATGCCGGGGGCGAGCTGCCGCATTTCTCGCTGACGGTGCAGAACACGGGCGAGGAGGCCTGCTCGGCCGATCTCGGCACCGCTGGGATGGAGTTCGCCGTGACGAGCGGCGACGATGAAGTCTGGCGCTCGGTCGATTGTCAGCAGAATCCCGAACACCTCGCTGTGATCATCGCGCCGGGTGAGTCGCTTGAGACGGAGCCTGTGGCGTGGGATCGCACTCGTTCGAGCCCGGAGACCTGCGAGATCACCCGTGACCCTGTCGCCGCGGGTGGCGCCTCATATCATTTGCGCGTCGCAGCTGCCGGAGCGCAGGGAACGGGCACGGCGCAGTTCCTGCTGTACTGAGCGACCCAGGCTGACGATTCGGCGAGTGGTGCTGCGCAAGAGGCCCCATTGGGGTTATGGTGAGGCATGGACAAGAAAAAGGTTTCAGAGACTGGCATCCGGGTTGAGATTCCCCAGGGCACCGATGAAGCCGTCGCCGTCGACGAACTCATCGATGATTTCCTGCACGGAGACATCCGCGGTGCGTTGCACGCGCTCCACGAGCCGTCTGAGGCTGCTGGTGGGCCTGAACCCGTAGCGGGCTCCTGACGCGATCACCGCATCGAGAGGTCTTCGAGGCGCAGTGCGAGCCACAGCTCTGCCCTGTCATCGGGGTCGGAGAGTGACCGCGAGGTGATTCGTTCGATGCGCGTGAGTCTGTCGCGCAGCGTGTTCCGATGGATGCCGAGCCCTGCGGCTGCGGGGCCGCGCTGACCATCGGCGTCGAAGACAGCGCGCAGGGTGTCGCGCAGCATGTCGCGTTCGCTCTCGCCGAGCCCGGGATCGCGCAGTGAGAGCGGCCCGAGCACGCGCTCGCTGAGGGCGTCGCGGAGCGCGGGGGTGACGGTGGCGTGGCTGGGTGCGGGCGCGGATCCAGCGGGGGTGTTCGCGGTGGCGGATCCGCCAGTTGCGGGATCCGCGCCTCCGAGCGCCAGCAGGGCCTCGAGCAGCGGGGTGTCGCGATCGGCCCACACGGTTTGCGGCACTCGGGGGGCTGTGTACAGCGGCGCCGTGGCCGAGAGTGCGCGCAGGCGGGCTGCGGCCGAGCGTCGGCTCACGGGAATCTCGCTCAGGCGGCCGGGGCGGCCCACCACAACATCGAGATCGTGACGTTTCGCGGCCGAGAGGCACTGCTCGATGGCGGTTTCGGTATCGGCGCACAGCTGCCAGGCGAGGGCGAGGCCGGGCGCTGCGGGGTGCTCGCTTGCCGGTGCGATGAGCCTGTCGAGGCCGCTGCGCGGGCGTCGGCGCCAGGCGGCCACGTCTTCTGCTCGGCCCTGCACCGCGATTGCCCGCAGCCGCTCAGGGAGTTCGAGCGAGGGGGCCAAGATTGCGACAGAGGCTGGCGATCCGCCGCCTGCGAGCAGTGTTGCGGCGAGTCGTTCCCAGCGTTCTCGCTCGCGGGTCTCTTCCGCGCTGTCGCCCCGCAGGCTGAGGCTGAGCACCATCGACCCGGCGGCGATGACGGCGTGCCCCTCTGGGGTCAGGGGGGTGTTGCCTGCGACCGCGAGCCGCAGCGAGGATTCTCGGTCGAGTGCGATGTGCTCGGCGCCGCCGGTCTCGTTCGCGGCGGCGAAGCCTGCGGTGCAGGCAAGCACGGCACCGTCGGAGGCGACGAGCGCGAGCTGCCTGCCCGTTGCCTGTGCGACGCTGGCGAGGACCTCGGCCGGGCGCTGGCCGCCTCTGGCCCCGTCAAGGAGCCGCTGCTGCGCTTGCAGCGCGCCGCGGGCTGCGCGCAGTTCGTCGGCTCTGATGAGGGCGGCGATGGCTTTGCTCACCGCGATGAAGGGCACGGGGAGGGGGATTTCGAAGAGTGCCACCCGATACATGCTCGCTGCGGCGATGAGCGGTTGGGGCACACGGTCGTGGTTGACGCCGATGCCGAAGCCGATTGCTGCGACTCGCGCGCGGCTGAGGCTGGCGACGAAGTCGCGCCAGCGGGCGTCGTCTGGGGCGAGGGCGAGCCCTGTGGTCATGATGATCTCGCCGCCGTCGAGGTAGCCGCTGAGGTCGAGCAACTCGGTGACTGAGCTCCAACTGATCTCGGGATCACCGGAACCTGCCTGGATGAGTCGCAGCCCGAGATCGGGCAGGGAGAGCAAGTCGGAGAGCGTGGCCATAGGGTGATTCTTGCACAAGTGTGAGACCGGAGGCTATGCAAGGATGCTGCAAGTCTGCGCGCCCGTGATCCATAGACTGACGGTGTGAACGACGAAACGCGCACCGATCCGAACCCGAGTTCATCCCGCGCGGGTGCCTCAGCCGAGTCCGCCCCCGCAGGCGAACCCCGAGGCGCGCTCTCGGGGATCCGCGTCGCCGATTTCTCCCGCGTGCTCGCGGGCCCGCACGCCACAATGATTCTCGCCGACCTCGGTGCCGATGTCATCAAGATCGAAAGCCCGGAGGGCGACGGCACCCGGCAGTGGCGACCCCCCGTGAACGCCGTCGGCCAGAGCACCTACTTCGCCGGCGTCAACCGCGGCAAGCGCTCGGTTGTGTGCGACCTGCGCGACCCCGAGGGCATTGCGCGTGCCGCCGAGCTGGCCCGCACGGCCGACGTGGTCATCGAGAACTTCAAGCCGGGCACCATGGAGAAGTTCGGGCTTGGCTACGACGCCGTTGCCGCCGAGAACCCAGGCGTGGTCTACTGCTCCATCTCCGGCTTCGGCGACGCCGCCGGGCGCGAGCTGCCCGGCTACGACCTCCTGGTGCAGGCCGTCGGCGGGCTCATGAGCATCACCGGTCAGGCCGATGAGGCCGGCGGCGAACCCACCAAGGTGGGTGTTGCACTGGTCGATATTCTCACGGGTCTCAACTCGGTGATCGGCATTCAGGCTGCGCTGCGCGCCCGCGACGGTGGCGCGGATCAGCCGGGCACCGGCCGTGGCCAGCACGTCAAGGTCACCCTGCTCGGTTCGCTGCTCTCCGCCCTCGCGAACCAGGCCTCGTCGACGCTGGAAACCGGCGACTCGCCGGGGCGCATGGGCAACGCGCACCCCTCGATCTCGCCCTACGAGACGCTCGAAGCCGCCGACCAGGCGATCGCCCTCGCCGTGGGCACCGACGGTCAGTTCGGCAGGCTCTGCGAGGTGCTCGGGGTGCCCGAGCTCGCCGCCGACCCCCGCTACGCGAGCAACCCCGAGCGTGTGGCGCACCGCGCCGAGCTGCGCGCCGCCCTCGAAGCGCCGCTGCGCACACGGCCCGCAGCCGAGTGGATCGAGGCCTTCACCGCCGCGAACATTCCCGCAGGCCGCGTGAACACCATCGCCCAGGCGATCGAGCTCGCCGACTCGCTCGGTCTTGACCCGGTCGCAGAGACCGTCGCAACAGGCCCCGATGGGCACCAGCACGTGCTGCGCTCGGTCGCCACGCCGATCCACCTCTCCGATACTCCCGCCCGCTACGAGACACCACCACCAGCCGTGGGCGAGCACCAGAGTGCCGTCTGGCTGTCGCGCTAGTCACGAACCCCATACCTTCCCGCCGAGCAAAGGACACCCCATGACCACCACCATCGACACGCTGTTCAACGTCTCCGATTTTGTTACCGAGGAGGAGCGGGAGTGGCAGCTGCGCGCGCGAGAGTTCGCACAGACGCGGATCCGCCCGATCATCGATCAGGCGTTCGAAGATCGCCGTCTGCCCGTCGAGCTGCTGCCCGAGGTGGGCGAGTTCGGTGCCTTCGGCATGTACATGCACGGCTACGGGCTGAAGGGTGCGTCGTCGGTGGCCTACGGTCTCGTGGCGATGGAGTTCGAGGCTGTTGATTCCGGGTTCCGCACGGCGCTCTCGGTGCAGGGTTCGCTCGCGATGGGCGCGATCTACAAGTTCGGTTCGGAAGAGCAGAAGCAGCAGTGGCTCCCGGCGATGGGGCGCGGCGAGGCCGTGGGCTTCTTCGGGCTCACCGAACCCCAGGGTGGATCCGACCCCAACACCATGCTCACCACTGCCCGCCGTGATGGTGATGAGTGGGTGCTCAACGGCAAGAAGCGGTGGATCGGTCTTGCCACCATTGCTCAGGTCGGCGTGATCTGGGCGAAGGATGAGGAGGGCATCGTGCGCGGCTTCGTGGTGCCGACCGACACCCCCGGTTTCAAAGCCACCGCGATCGAGAACAAGCTCTCCATGCGGGCTTCGCTGCAGACCGAGATCGAGCTGAACGATGTGCGCCTGCCCGCCGACGCGATTCTGCCGGGTTCGAAGGGGCTTTCCTCACCGTTTAAGTGCCTCAACGAGGCGCGTTACGGCATCGCCTGGGGTGTGATGGGTGCTGCCCGCTCGTGCCTCGAGGCTGCTGTGACCCGCTCGCAGGAGCGTGAGGTGTTCGGTACCCCGATCGGTGGCAAGCAGATCATCCAGGCGAAGCTCGCCGACATGTTCGTGGAGTACGAGAAGGGCCTGCTGCTCGCGCTGCACCTCGGACGTTTGAAGGATGCCGGCAATCTGACGTACGGCCAGATCTCGGTTGGCAAGCTCAACAATGTGCGTGAGGCGATCAAGATCGCAGGCACCGCGCGTGCGATCCTCGGCGGTGACGGCATCACGAGCGATTTCCCGGTGATGCGCCACATGGCGAACCTCGAGTCGGTGCGCACCTACGAGGGCACGGATGAGGTGCACCAGCTGGTGATCGGCCGCGAGCTGACGGGTATCGCCGCGTTCTAGGGGTCAGACAGGCTGCGACGGTATGGGATCTGCCGTATATATGTGGGTTCAGGGTGGACCTGGCATATGTACGGCAGATCCCATATTTTCAGACGGTGGCCAGAAGGAACGATGCGGGTCCAGCATCACGCAATAATTCTATTTGATGTAGAGTTATTGCTGTGCTGATTCGGATCAACGAGGCGAGCGATCGCCCCATCTACACGCAGATCGCCGACTCCGTGCGCGCCGATGTGGTGAGCGGCCGCATCGCCCCAGGCGGGGGGCTTCCGCCCGCACGCGAGGTGGCCACTGGTCTCGGCATCAATGTGCATACCGTGTTGCGCGCCTACCAGCAGCTGCGCGATGAGGGGTTGATCGACCTGAAACGGCGACGCGGGGCCGTGGTCACCTCCGCGGCCGCGGGGCTCGTCGAACTGCGCGGTGAGGTGCGCGCGCTCGTCGATCACGCCGCTCGGCTCGGCGTGGGCCCCACGCTGCTTGCGGCGCTCGTTGCCGAGACATCTCCCGAGCCGCAGCCGCCCCTCGGCCTCGCGACGAACGAGGTGGCCGCATGAGCGGGCGACGACACCTCCGCGCCGTAAGCGCCGACGGCTCAGATCTCAACGGCGCACTCTCAGCGCAGCAGCAGGTAGACCTGCGGCGCGCCAAGCGAGCGGCTTGTGTGGTGGGTCTGCTGCTGCCGCTCGCCGTGCTCACCGGGGCAATCATCACCGTGCTTGTGTGGATGCCTCGCATCCCGAACCCCGCTGCGACGCACTGGAGCGGCAGCGGCCCGAATGGCTTCGGCTCACCCTGGACCTATGTCTGGCTGCCGGTGCTCGTCGGCTACGGCATCGTGGCGCTGATGTGGGTGTTTGTCGCCTACAGCGCCCGAATCCCGGCCGCCTCACCCAAGCGGGTGCTGCCCGTATGGTCTGGGGTGCAGCGCTTTCTCGCGGCATTCTCCTTCGGCTATGCCGTGTTCTTCACCATCACAATCGTCGCGTCGGTCGTGGTGCAGCTCGATCTCGACGACGCCCAGGATGCCTCCGGCATCGGTGGGGCCATGCTGCTCGCCTTCGGGGTGTGGGTGCTCGTAACGGCGGTGGGATGGTTCGTGCAACCGCGCGTCAGCATCCCTCGGGATGTTGTGCTCGAGAGCGCCCCGCTGCCGCTCGCCGAGCGTGAGCGTGCGGTGTGGTTGGGGGAGGTGCGGCCCGCGAAAGGCCTGCTGTGGTTGGTCGGCTCGACGGTGCTGCTGCTCGCCGCCGTGACCGTGCTCGTGTTTCTCACCCCCTTCGAACCCGACGAGCGCGGTGCGGTGATCGCCACGCGAGTCATGATGCTGCTCATCCTGCTGCTCATTGTTGTGCTGTTCGCAACGACGCTCTGGTTCCGGGTGCGGATCGATGATCGCGGGCTCGAGGCCCGATCAGTGCTCGGCTGGCCCGTGATCCGCCTCCCGGCAAGCGATGTGCGCAGCGTCGAAGCCGCCGAGGTCAACCCACTCGGCGAGTTCGGTGGCTGGGGGCTGCGCTGGATGCCCGGCCGATTCGGCATCGTGATGCGTGCGGGCGAGGCGCTGATTGCGACGCGCGCCGATGGGCGGATCTTCGCCATTACGCTCGACGACTCCGAGACCGCGGCGTCGGTGCTCGCCGCCGCTGCGCAGCGGGCGGCAGAGCCCGAGCAGGCTTAGCGCGGCTCGGGGAACCACCAGGAGGGTGCGAGAGCCACAATCGCGCTCAGCACCTCGTCGTGCTCGGAAGAGCCGCTCAGCAGCCAGGCCTTGATGGCACCGACGAGGCCGTGCGCGAAGAAGCGGGCAACGATGCTGCGGTCGACATCGGGCAGCGGTGGCTCGAACTGAGCGCGACTCTCGAGATACTGCTCAAGAGTCGCGGTGAAGTGGTCGGCCAGGATGTTGGGAATGGTGCCATCCTGCTGCGAGTCGATCGATAGCTCGTAGAGGGTGCGGTTCCGGTCGATGTGATCGAGCACCTTGCTGACGCTCGTGCGGAACAGATCGACGGGATCGGTTTCCGTTGCAGCGTAGCTCTCAATGAAGTGGGTGCGCGCCTGATCGAGATCGAGGTTGAGCGCCGCGCCCAGGGCCTCGGCAGGCGTGGTGAAATGCTTGTAGAAGGTGACCCTGTTGATGCCGGCCTCGGCGGCAAGCTCGGAGACGGTGATACTGGGAACGGCCTTCTCGGAGGCGAGATTGATGATCGCGCGATTCAGCGCGGCACGGGTTCGCACGATTCTCGCGTCGGTCATAGGACTACCTTAGTGCGCGGATCCGAGGAAGCACCGGGAACCGGACGCGTGAGTTCGGCGATGCGATCGGCAGCTTCGGGGTAGCGCCGCTGGAGGGTGTCGCGCTCACCGAGTTCGAAGCCTTCCCAGGTGAACGGCGGGGACATCGTCGTGCCGACGAGCGACCAGGAACCGAGCGAAGACGAGCCTTGCATCACCCCCGGGGGCACCACGAGCTGCGGCAGCTGACCTGCTTCCGGGTCAGGCCCGAGGAGTCGGTGCTCGACCCTGCCATCGGGGTGCAGCAGGAGCAGATTGAGCGGTGCACCCGCGTACCAGTGGTAGACCTCGACGGCGTCGAGGGAGTGCAGCGCCGAGAAATCGGGGTCGGCGAGCAGATAGTAGATGGCGCTTGAGTGCTCGTCGAGGTGCATGCGTTTGAACAGGCCGCCCTCGTGTTCGAGCGGTTCGAGCCCGAGGTGCTGCACCCATTGCGCCGCCTCGGGAGGCAGTGCAGCGGGAACTGATTCGTCAGCCATCTCCGGGCTCACGCGAGCGCAGCTTCGCGGGTCTTACGGAAGCGCTTGCTCATGAGGATGAGCACGATCAGGGTCACCACGTAGGGGCCGGCATCGGTGAGCTGCTGCGGCAGGCCGAAGGACTGCAGGCGGAACCCGATCGCATCGGCGAAGCCGAACAGCAGCGCCGCACCGAGCACGCCCACCGGGTGGGCGCGAGCGAGCATGACGGCGACCACGGCGATCCATCCGCGACCCGCCGACATGTTCTCGGTGAACTGCACCACATTGCCGAGTGCGAGTTGCGCCCCGCCGAGGCCGGCGAGCGCGCCCGAGGCAATCACGGCGCCCAGCTGGTAGCGCTGCGGGTTGACACCCATCGTGGCCGCGGCGAGGGGCCGCTCGCCGACGCCGCGCAGCCGCAGGCCGAGGGGCGTGCGGAAGAGCACGATCCAGAGTGCCGGCACCAGCAGCAGCGCAATATAGCCGAGCGGGGTGAGCGAGAACAGGGCACCGAGCACGGGAATGTCTGCGAGCACGGGGATGCGCCACACCGGAATGCCGTCGATTCCCGGATCCTGGAACACACCCTGCACATCGAAGATGGCGACGAGCAGGAAGCTCGTCATGCCAACTGCGAGGATGTTCATCGCAATCGCGAGCACGATGGGGTCGCCCTTGCGGTAGACCGCACCGTAGCCCAGGATCAGCGAGAACAGGGCACCGGCGAGCATCGCGACGATCACGCCGACGATCCAGTTATGCGCGAAGAACGATGCGGCGACGCCGCTGAAAGCGCCGACGAGGATCATGCCCTCAAGGCCGATATTGAAGATGCCGACACGCTCGGCGAGCATGCCGCCCAGGGCGGCCAGCAGAATCGGGATCAGGGAGCGCAGCACTGAGGAGACGAGATCCTGGTCGAACAGGTCGAGGAAGTTCATCGCTCGGACTCCTTCTCGGAAGCGGAAGCGGCCGTGTCGGTGACGCCGGCCCCGGAGAGCGCCGGTTGCGGGTTGGCCGGCGGGGGAGCGGTGGCACCGTCTGCGGCAGCCCTCGTGCGACGGAAGCGCGGCAATGCCACGCGGAACGCGAGCAGGATGATGACGAGCGCCTGGATCACAGCGGCGATCTGGGGCGACAGCCCGAGCTCACGACCCATCGCGTCGCTGCCCACCATGATCGCGGCGAAGAAGGTGCCTGCGATCACGATGCCGACAGGGCGGTAGAGCGCGAGCAGGGTGACGAGCAGCGCAGTCCAGGCGTAGTTGGTCTGCACGAAGTATCCCTCGATCAGGCGCGTGTTGGGTGCTCCGATCACCAGCATGAGGCCGAAAGCGCCCGCGAGGCCGCCGGAGAGCGCCATTGTGCGCAGCACGAGCGGGCCTGGCTTCACGCCCCCGTAGCGCACGAACTCGGCGTTTTGCCCGCTGAGCCCGGACTCGAAGCCGTAGCGCGTGCGCCGGTTCATGAAGATCGTCGCGATGACCACGAGGATCAGCACGATCAGCGACCAGTTGACACCGGTGAGCACCATTGTGAGCGGATTCGTGGCGCCGAGGCTGCTGCGCAGCGTCTCGGCGAAGCCCGAGTCGCGAGGCACGATCATGGAGAGCTGCACCTCGGGTCGCACCTGATCACTGGCCACGAGATCCGAACTCGACTCGTCGAGCCGGAACCTGATGAGCCACGACGAGAAGTAGCGGGCCGGGTAGTTCAATAGCAGCGTCGAGAGCAGGATCGGCACGCCGAGCAGGTTCTGCAGCACGGCGGCGATAAGCCCCCAGGCCGCGCCCACGACAACGGCGGTGACGAGCGCGAGCAGCAGCACCAGCAGGCCGGGGCCCGGCACGTAGATCGCAACGATGCCGCCTGCGAGGGCCCCGAGCCCGGCCTGCCCCTCGGTGCCGAGATTCAGCACGCCGGCGCGGAAAGCGATGGCGATGGCGATGCCGATACCGATGATCGGAACGGCCCGCTGCAGCGTGTTCGCAAGGCCGGCACCGGTGCCGAACGACCCCTGCAGCATCGCGGCATACCCGTTCAGCGGATCGACTCCCGCGATCAGCATGAAGCATGCGCCGATCAGGAAGGCCAGCACGATCGAGACCGGGATCGGCCCCGCGAGCCAGCGGCCGACTCTCTGCAGAGCGCTCACAGGGCGGCTCCCTTCTCATGGTTCGTCGAAGCCGTCGACGCTGCGAGCGCATCGGCGAACGCACCTGGACGATGCCGTTCCTCGGGTTCGTGGCCTGCCATGTACAGGCCCAACAGGGCGTCGTTCGCCTCGTGCTTGGGCACCTCGGCCACGATCCGCCCCTCGAACATGACGAGGATGCGTGACGAGAGCGACATGATCTCGCTCAGCTCTGCCGAGATGAGCAGCAGCGCGCCGCCGTTATCGCGGTACTCGCAGAGCTCGCGGTGGATGGCCTCGATGGCACCGATATCGACCCCGCGCGTGGGCTGCTCGGCAATGAGCAATGGCGAACAGTAGTCGAGCTCGCGTGCGACGACAACCTTTTGCAGATTACCGCCCGAAAGCGTGCCGACGGGGGTGGCGGGGCTTGCGATCTTGACCCCGAAGCGCTTGATCAGCCGCTGGGCGTGCTCCAGCATCCCCGAACGCGAAAGCAGCCCTCGCTGCAGGATCGGTGCACGTCGGTGGTGGCCGAGCGCAAGGTTGTCGATGGCGTCAGCGGTACCGGCACTGCCGACAGCGTGGCGGTCTTCCGGGATGTAGGCGATACCGCCGTCGCGGCGCTCCGCGATGGTGGCGCGGGAGAGGTCGGTGCCGGACACCGACACGGTGCCTGAGCTGACCTGGCGCATGCCGATGATCGCCTCGGCAAGCTCCACCTGACCGTTGCCGGCGACACCGGCGATGCCCACGATCTCACCCGAGCGCACGAAGAGGTCGGCGTTCGAAACGGCGTCGCGCTCACCGGCACCTGGAACCGTGACACCTCGCGCGCCAAGCACCACCTCGCCCGGCTCCAGCGCTGGGGGCGGGGTAGTGAGATCGACATCGCGGCCGGTCATATGCCTGGTGATTTCGGCAGGAGAGCTGTCTGCGGTGACGAGCTGGGCCACATTGCGCCCATCGCGCAGCACCGTGACCCTGTCGGAGATCGCCATGACCTCGCCCAGCTTGTGGGTGATGATGATGATGGTGCGGCCATCGGCTCTGAGTGCCCGCAGCACGTCGAACAGGCGCTCGGTCTCTTGCGGGGTGAGCACAGCAGTGGGCTCGTCGAGGATGAGCACGCGCGCCTCGCGGTACAGGGCCTTCACGATCTCGACGCGCTGCAGCACGCCGACGGGCACGGAGTCGACCCGGGCATCGGGATCGATCGAAAGGCCGTAGCGTTCGGCGATCTCTGCAACCTTGCGGCTGGCCGCCTTGCGGTCGATGAGGCCGCGCTTCGTGGGTTCGGCACGGAACACGACATTCTCGGCGATCGTGAGCGAGGGGAAAAGCTTGAACGACTGGAAGACCATGCCGATGCCGGCATCGATCGCGTCGAGGGGGGAAGAGAGCGTGCGGCGTTCGCCGCGGATGAAGATCTCGCCCTCATCGGGCTGATACACGCCAGCGAGCATCGACATCAGGATCGACTTGCCCGCGCCGTTCTCGCCCATAAGCGCATGGATCTCGCCGGCTTCGACTTCGAAGTCGACATTGTCATCGGCGAGCACGCCGGGAAAGCGCTTGGTGATGCCGCGCATCGAGACCTCGGCGACCATCATCGCTCCTTCATTCGTGTGCCCTGCGGGTGTTCTGAGTGTATGCGACACCACCGACAACGCCGCCCGGGTCTACGGAGCCGGGCGGCGTTGTCGACGCGGTTATCAGGCGGTGGGGTCCTTGACCTCGATCTTGCCGCTCACGATGTCATCGCGAACCTTCTTGACCTGATCGAGGACCTCGGGCTTCTCCATGACGGTGCACTGCGAGTCGGCAGCACCCTCGGTGAGGCTGACGATCGTCATGCCCTCTTCCTTGAGACCGAACGAGGTGGTCGCCTCGGTCGAGCTCTTGCCGTCCATGATCTCGCCGACCACGGTCTCGACGACCTTGTCGACGGCCTTGATGGTGCCGTCGACCACGAAGCCGGGAGCCATCGGGCACTGGTTGGCATCGACGCCGTACGCCGAGAAGCCCTTCTCAGCGGCGGCCTCCATGATGCCGCCGTTCGCGGCAGCACCCACGGCGAAGACCTGATCGACGCCGGTGGCGGCGAAGGCGATGGCCTGCTCCTTGGCGCGGGCAGTGTCAGCGAAGGGGTTGTCGCCGCCGATGACCTGCGGTGCGACGGTCTCGACCGCAGGGTTGACGCTCTTCGCGCCCTCGGCAAAGCCGCCCGAGTACTTGGCGAGGAGCGGGATATCGAGCGAGATGACCGAACCGACCTTGTTGGCTTCGGTCAGCAGGCCGGCCTCAACGCCGAGCAGGTAGGAGGGCTCCTGCTCGCGGAAGGTTGCCTGGTAAAGATTCTCAGGCGCGCCCTCGACGAAGGTGTCGATGAGCACGAACTTCTGCTGCGGGTTCTGCTCTGCGAGCTCCAGAGCGACGTCGCCGAACTGGAAGCCGAGCATCACGATGACCTCGGGGGCCTCCGCGATTGCGGCCTCGAGGTTCGAGCGGCGCTGCGCGTCGTCCTTCGACTCGAAGGTCTTGGCGCTGCCCTCGAAAGTGTCGGCCACGTTGTCGATGCCGACCTTGCCCGACTTGAGGAACTCGTTCTGACCGATGGGGTCGCTCGTGATGTAGATGAACGAGGGGCCCTCGGCGCTGGCGTCGCCGCCGTTGGTGTCAGCACCGCCGGAGGAGCAGGAGGTGAGCAGGAGCGCTGCCGAAGCAGCGCCTGCGATCAGTGCCGCGCGGGCGCGACGCTTGGTGAAGAACATTGATGATCCTTTCGAGTGGAACGGGAACAGCGAGAGAAGCTTAGGCGCGCAGATCGTCGAGCGGAACGCTGGCGAGGGTTTCGCCGCGGCCAGGCAGAATCACGCGGCGCTCGGTGACGATCGCGGTGATGAGCTCGTGCGGTGTGACATCGAAGGCCGGGTTGACGGCACCGATGCCCTCGGGAGCGGTGCGGGTGCCGCCGAAGCCGGTGACCTCAGCCGCGCCGCGATCCTCGATCTCGATATCGGCCCCGCTGGCAGTCGACATGTCGACGGTCGACTCCGGTGCGACAACGATGAACGGAACCCCCGCGTGCTGAGCCGCAAGCGCGAGCGAGAACGACCCGATCTTGTTAGCGGTGTCGCCGTTCGCCGCAATGCGGTCGGCACCGATGAACACCGCGTCGGCGATGCCACGCGACAGCAGGAACGGGCCGGCTGAATCGATGATGAGTCGGAACGGGGCCGCCATGCGCTGCAGCTCCCACGCGGTCAGGCGTGCCCCCTGCAACAGCGGGCGGGTCTCCAGCGGGAAGGCCTCCTCCAGTGAACCCTGCTCAAGCAGGGTCTGGATCACGCCGAGCGCCGTGCCGCGCTCAACAGTGGCGAGGCTGCCCGTGTTGCAGATGGTTATGACCCGCACACGGTCCTTGCCCGTGAGTTCACGCGTCAGATCCGCTCCGCGGAGACCCATCGACACGCACGCGGCGATGTCCTCGTCGCGGATCGCGAGAGCCTCCTCGAGGATTGCCTCTGCACCGTCTTCAAGACGAGTGAGCGCCCGATCCACACCCCAAGAGAGATTCACCGCCGTGGGCCGTGCCTCTCGCAGCAGCTTCGCCTGCCGGCGCACCTCGTCTCGGTCGAGCTCGGTATCGCCCCCGGACGCTGCCACGCTCGCCGCGATCAGCGCCGTGCCCATCGCGCCGGCGACGCCGAGCGCCGGAGCGCCGCGCACCGCGAGGCGCTGGATATCGTCGATGAGCTCAGGAAGCTCGGTGACCCGCAGCACCTCGATGCGGTGCGGCAGCAGGGTCTGGTCGATCAGTTCAATGGCTCCGTCGACCCAGTCGATCGTGCGCAAGCGGTGCCCCCTATGGAAATCGCGAATGACTGCAGACCAGGATACCGTTCCCCGTCGACTTCCGGGTTCACGAGTCGGTTACGACACGTTCACCGCTGCGATCGCGTGTCATTTCACCGCGACCCGGCGCAGAGGCGTAGCGTGTGAACTGTCGGGCAGGGTGCCCGACCGAGGGAGGCCCGCCGGCACCGCTCGGAGTGCCAACCTCGCTGAAACGGGGCAGCAGCCCCGGAGCAGAGGAGCCATCGTGGCTGAAATCAAGCACCCCGCAACTCCCGCCCAGACGCGGGCGCCCGGCGCCCACGACGAGCTCGACGCCGTGCGGCAAGCGCAGCGCAGCTACGTCCTCGACACCTCGGTGCTGCTGAGCGATCCCTCGGCGTTGTTCCGCTTCGCCGAGCACTCGGTCGTGCTGCCCGTCGTGGTGGTCATCGAGCTCGAGAGGAAACGCCACGATCCCGAACTCGGCTACTTCGCCCGCCGTGCACTGCGCATCCTCGACGAACTGCGCGAAAAGCACCTGCGCCTCGATTTCCCAGTGCCCGTCGGCGACGCCGGCGGCACCCTGCGAGTAGAACTCAACCACTCCAGCATCGACACGCTGCCGAGCGGCATGCGGCTCGGCGACAACGACACGCGGATCCTCGCCGTCGCACAGAACCTCGCGAACGAAGGCCTTGACGTCACCGTCGTCTCGAAGGACCTGCCGATGCGTCTCAAGGCCGCCGCGATCGGACTCGGTTCTGAGGAGTACCGCGCTGAGCAAGCCCAAGACGACGCCTACACGGGCACCGCAACCATAGACCTCGACGAGGAGCAGATGCGGGACCTCTGGGACGAGGACCGCCTCGACGGCGTGGCAGAGGTCGAAAGCCTCCCACGCGGCACCGGCCTGATCCTGACCTCCCCGCGCGGATCCGCTCTCGGCCGCGTGGAAGGGCCCGGCTCGCTGCGGCTCGTGCGCGGCGACCGCGAGGTGTTTGGCGTGACCGGCCGCAGCGCGGAGCAGCGCCTCGCCATCGACCTGCTGCTCGATCCGAACTTCGGCATCGTCTCCCTCGGCGGCAGCGCCGGCACCGGAAAGTCGGCGCTCGCGCTCGCCGCGGGCCTCGAAGCGGTGCTCGAACGGCGGCAGCACCGCAAGATCATGGTGTTCCGCCCCCTCTACGCCGTCGGTGGCCAAGAGCTCGGCTACTTGCCCGGCGACCGCGACGAGAAGATGGGACCGTGGGCGCAGGCCGTGTTCGACACCCTCGGCTCGATCGTCTCCGAGAATGTGCTCGACGAGGTGATCGCGCGCGACCTCATCGAGGTGCTGCCGCTCACCCATATTCGTGGGCGCTCCCTGCACGACGCCTTCGTGATCGTCGACGAGGCGCAGTCGCTCGAACGCGGGGTGCTGCTCACCATGCTCTCGCGCATCGGCCAGAACTCGCGGGTGGTGCTCACACACGACGTCGCACAGCGCGACAATCTGCGGGTGGGGCGCTACGACGGGATCGCAGCCGTGATCGAGAAACTCAAGGGGCACCCGCTGTTTGGGCACGTGACCCTTACCCGCTCCGAGCGCAGCGAAATCGCGGCGCTCGTCACCGAGCTGCTCGACACGCCGTAGGGGGAGCCCAACGCGGTCGCGTCCCTCCCGAGCATCGGGATGGGCGCGACCGCCGGGCTCAGTTCGCGCGCTGCTGTGCGAGCGCGTCGATCCGTGCGCGCACGGTCGGCCAGAAGGTGTCGGCCCAGATTTCGTAGCCGCGGTCGTTCGGGTGGAAGGCGTCCTCTGCGAACTCGGTGAGAATGCCCCGCACGCCCCGCGCCCGCGTCGCTTCATAGATCGGCACCACAGCGAGCCCCCGATCCGCCGCGATCGTGCGGAGGATCCGATTCGCCTCGCGCACCCGACGGTCGTTCCACGGCAGGTGGAAGCAGGGCACCTCGCCCACGATGGTGTGATCCGGCAGGGCATCGAAAATGGCTGAGATATTGCGGTGGAAGGCCCGCGGATCCCACTGCGCGATGTCGTTCGCGCCGATGTCGAGGGTGACGAGGTCCGGGCTGCGCCGTGCGAGTACCTTCGCGGCACGCGGCAGTTGATCCCGCGCGCACAGATTCGAGGGTGCCCCCGAGACGCCGAGGTTGGTGACCGCGATCGGCTCGCCCAGGTGGGCTTCAATGCGATCCGCGAGCTGCCCCACATAGCTGCGCCCGGGGCTGCTCGCCCCGATGCCCTGTGCAGTGGAGTCGCCGAGCGCGAGATAGAAGAAATTGCCGGGCTGCTTACGGCGCTCGCGCCACCAGGCGGCGGTGACGGGCTGCATCTCGGCGAGCCGCATCAGCGGCTGATTCGCCCAGTCGTAGAGTCGGTGCCACTTCACCAGTTGCGCGAACGTCGCCGTTGCCGAGAGGGCGAGGGCTTTCGCGCCGAGCGCGGGGGACTGGGCCAGCATCATCCTCCCAGCGTAGCGAGCACCGCTGAGACCGGGTCGCGGGCGCGAGCGCGAGCGTTTCAGCGAGCACGACTGCTTCAGGGGCTCTGGAACAGTCGCGCACGCTGAAACAGTCGTGCCGGTAAGCAAGAGGGGGTTCGGGATCATGTGATCCCGAACCCCCTCGCGTGAGCGCCGAGCTACTTGGCGACGCCCGGGTGGGTCATCGACAGCAGGTCGAGCGCCTTGTCGAGGTCGGCCTCAGACACCTCGCCGCGCTCGACGTAGCCGAGATCGACGACGGCCTCGCGCACCGTGATGCCCTTCTTGACCGAGTGCTTTGCGATCTTCGCCGCAGCCTCGTAGCCGATGAGGCGGTTGAGCGGGGTGACCGTCGACGGGCTCATACCGGCCAGAGCCGCCGCGCGCTCGAGGTTCGCCTCAAGACCCTTGACGGTCTTGTCGGCGAGCACGATCGATGCGTTCGCGAGCAGGCGGATCGACTCGAGCAGCGCGGTGCCCATGACCGGGATCTGCACGTTGAGCTCGAAGGAACCCGAAGCGCCGGCCCACGCGATCGTCGCATCGTTGCCGATGACGCGCGCGCACACCATGAGCACAGCCTCAGGAACGACCGGGTTGACCTTGCCGGGCATGATCGAGGAGCCGGGCTGCAGGTCGGGGATGTGCAGTTCTGCGAGGCCCGTGTTGGGGCCCGAACCCATCCAGCGGATGTCGTTGTTGATCTTGGTCAGCGACACGGCGATGGTGCGCAGTGCGCCCGAGGCCTCGACGAGGCCATCGCGGTTGGCCTGCGCCTCGAAGTGGTTGCGGGCCTCGGTAATGGGCAGCCCGCTCGACGCTGCAATCTCCGAGATGACCTTCTCGGGGAAACCGAGAGGGGTGTTGATGCCGGTGCCGACGGCGGTGCCACCCTGGGGCACCTCGGCGACGCGGGGGAGCGCCGCCTCGACGCGCTCGATGCCGTAGCGGATCTGCGCCGCGAAGCCGCCGAACTCCTGGCCGAGGGTGACGGGGGTGGCATCCATGAGGTGAGTGCGGCCCGACTTCACTGCGGTCTTCCACAGTTCGGCCTTCTCCTCGAAGGCCTCGGCGAGGTGCTCCAGCGCGGGCTTGAGCTGCTCGATGAGCGCGCCCGTGACGGCGATGTGCACCGAGGTCGGGAAGACATCGTTCGACGACTGTGAAGCGTTGACGTGGTCGTTCGGGTGCACGGGGGCACCCAGATGCTTCGTGGCGAGGGTGGCAAGCACCTCGTTCATGTTCATGTTCGACGAGGTGCCAGAACCGGTCTGGTAGGTGTCGACAGGGAACTGGTCGTGGTGCGCGCCGCCGATGATTTCGTCGGCAGCGGCCACGATGGCATCAGCGATGCCGGCCTCGAGGATGCCGAGTTCCTTGTTCGCGATCGCCGCTGCACGCTTGATGCGCGCCAGGGCCACGATCTGGGCCGGCTCGAGGCCCTTGCCCGAGATGGGGAAGTTCTCGACGGCGCGCTGCGTCTGCGCGGCGTAGAGCGCGTTCTTGGGAACGCGAACCTCGCCCATAGTGTCGTGCTCGATGCGGTACTCGATTTCGGTCACTGCATTCCTTTTCTCTTCGTCACGCCGCGCTGAATCGCGGGATCTCGGTTGCTGAAAGCGGATCAGGGTTGGTAGAAAGAGCGGTCAGTCGATCGCTGCGAGTTCGACCTCGACGGGGCCGACCACGCTGTAGGGCACGGCACGCCCTTCGGTGAGTCGGTACTGGCAGCCGACGATCGCGAGCTTGCCGGCATCGACGGCGTCGCTGATCGCGCGCGAGGAACGCAGCAGGGCGTTCACAGTGGCTGTCAGATGGATACGCCCCACGGCGTTGGCGTCGATGTGCGCCGCATCGGCGTAGGGGGTGTCGGTGTGATCGCGCAGCCACAGCCGTTGCACGGAGGGCTGGATCGGTGCGAGAGTGTTGCGCACCGACTCGGTCACCGGAGACGGCTCGCGGCTGGTCTGATCGATTGCGGCAGCGACAGCACCGCACGAGTCGTGTGCGAGCACTACGATCAGTGCCGAACCGAGCGCGGTGACCGCATACTCCATCGACGCCGTGATGGACTCGGCGACGACATGACCCATGTTGCGCGCGATGAAAAGATCGCCGAGACCGCGGTCGAAGATGATCTCTGCCGCCATACGGGAATCGGCGCAGCCGAAGAGGGCAACATCAGGGGTCTGAGCATTGACGAGTTCGCTGCGACGCTCGACATCCTGATTGGGGTGTGCGGAAGCGCCGGCGACAAAACGCTCATTGCCGGCGATGAGTTCGTCCCAGGCCTGCTGGGGGGTGACGCGAGGTGAAGTCATCACTGCTCCTTCGAAGCCGTAAGTGAGCTGGCGACCGAGGCCGCAAGCGTGCGAATAGTGGCCGGGCTATCGGTGCCGTAGACGAGGATCGTGTCGCCCTCCCACTCGCCCTGCAGGCCGAACAGCATGTTGCTCGCGTCGGGGTTGCGGTCGGGGTGCTCGTACACGACCCAGTCGATGCCGCCGATCTGCTCAGCATCCGTGGGGGTCTGCTGCTCAAGTGCCTGCGAGATCCACCGCTCTTCGACAGCCGATCCGTCAGCTGTGAAGGCCTGCACCACGGCTGCGTAAGCATGGCTGTCGGTCGCCTCGTCGACGGTGGTGTAGTCGATCTGCCACGAGGTAACACCGTCGCGCTGCCGCAGACCGGCATTCTTCGCCTTCCAACTCTCAGGCACTTCGGGGGCGGCGAGCGCGCGGCCCGCACTCGGTGAGGCATCTGCAGCGAGAGCCGCGACATCGACCGAATGGTCTTCGAAACTGTTCTTGCCACCGACCAGACCGGGTGCCATCAGTACGATCAGGAGCATCATGCCGACGCTCACGATCAGAGAGAACACCAGATTGTTCACGGTTTTGCGCTGACGATACAGGCGGCTGTCGTTGGCCTTGCGCGCTGCGGTCTCAGAGGGCGTTTCTGGCCGTCCGAGCTCGGCAACGACAACCGGGTGCTTCTGCTTCTTTGCCATGCGCGCTACACGTCCTCCACGACCGCAGTATCTACTGAGGCGCCTTGGCGGGCCGTCTCCAAGCGCTGGCGCGCACCGAGCAGCCACTCTTCGCAGCGGGCAGCGAGCGCCTCCCCGCGTTCCCAGAGCTGGAGTGACTCCTCAAGGGTGATGCCGCCTTGTTCGAGCCTGCTCACCACCTGGATAAGTTCGTCGCGCGCCTGCTCATAACTGAGCTCGGCGGGATCCTGGAGAGCAGGGGAAGACATGGCTCCCAGCTTACCGCGGCTGGCTGAAGGGCGGGCAGGTGAGTGCGGGGCGCTCCTCGGGCGGTACTCGTCGCTCGAGCGAATGCGAACGGAAGGTTGCATTCAGCTGGCGCGGGGGCTCCACCCGAGGAGTTCAGGATCCGACCTGACTGCATGCCTACGTGGTCGCGACCGGGGTCTCCTCCCGGACGGCCTTCTTTCCAAGCTTGGCCCAGGAGCTCCGGATCATGCGCTGGATCGAGTTGTCGAGAGCGACCGCGACGATGAGCGTTGCACCGATGAGGATGGTCTGCAGGAACGGTGAGGCCTGCATGAACACCAGGCCCGCGCGAAGGACCCTGAAGAAGAGGAGGCCCGCGACGACGCCACTGATACGGCCGACGCCGCCTTCGAATGCGATGCCGCCGAGCAGCACCACGGTGAGGGCTTCGAGCTCGAGGCCAGAGCCGATGTTCGGGTTTGCCGATTGCACCTTCGCGGAGAGGAACATGCCAGCGAGGGCCGCGAAGGCACCCGTCGCCACGAACAGCAGGAAGCGCGAGCGCTTGACGTTCACGCCCATGAGTCGGGCCGCGCGTTCGTTGCCGCCGATCGCTTTGACCTCCTTACCGAACTTGGTGTGATTCAGCACGTACCAGCCGAGCGCGATGACCACTACGAGGGCGACGATCTGGATCGGCACCGGGCCAATTTTCATCGTGCCGATGGCGCGGAACGCCTCCGGAAGTTCGGCGCGAGGGATCGTGCGGCCGTCTGAGAGGAGCAGTGCGAATCCGCCCCATACGCTGAGCGCGCCCAGCGTCACCACGAAGGAGTTCAGCCCCATGTAGGAGACGAGGAATCCATTCAGTGCCCCTGTGAGCACGCCGGTGCTGATCGCGACGATGAAGCCGAGGAGCGTCGAGCCGGTCGTGCTCATCGTGATACCGCCGGTGATCGCGGCCGCGGACGCGACGGATCCCACCGAGAGATCGATCGTGCCCGACATGATGAGGAAGGCGGCTGGGATCGCGATGAGCCCGAGTTCTGCGGCCTGCAGCAGGATGCTCTGCCCGTTCGCGAAACTGAAAAAGTTGGGGCGGAGGATTGAGAAGACCGCGACCAGCACGATCAGTGCGAGGAAGATGCCGTTCTTTGCGGCGAAGATCTTGATGCGTTCTGCGTTCATGGGGGCTTCCGTTCAGGCGCGGCCGGGGGTGGCCGAATGGGGCTCGGTCGCATGCGAGGCGGAGGCATGCGACTCGGCGATCGTGAGCAGCGAGGTCAGGAGGTCGGCGTTGAAAGATGCGGATCGGGGCACCTGAGCGAGGCGATCGCCAAGCACGGTGTAGGCGCGATCGCACATGCTGGCGATCTCATCGGACTCGCTTGACGCGACGAGCACGGCGGCGCCGCGACCCGCGGCCGCGCGGGCGGCCTCGACGATGTCGAGCTTGGCACCGACATCGACGCCCTGGGTGGGCTGGGCGAGGATGAGCAGGACAGGCTCGGCGGGGTACAGCCAGCGCGCGAGGAGGTGCTTCTGGCGGTTGCCGCCGGAGAACTGCGAGACCTCGGCATCCGCCGAGGGTCCGCGGATATCGAGGGCCTCACGAGCGTGCGCGTACACCTCGGCGCCCGATCGGGACGAAACCCACCAGCCCCGAGAGGGGCCCGCGGCGTACCAGGGAAGCATGACGTTGTCGAGCGCAGTTTCAGAGGCGATGAGGCCTTCGGTGTCACGATCCGGTGGGACGAAGAAGACTCCGCGTCGGATCGCCTGGCCGGGCGAGCTGAAGCGGCAGGTCTCGCCGTCGAGTTGATACGTCTGCGGTGAAGCAGAAGCCCCGGCGAGCTGCGCTGCGATCTCGAATTGCTCGCCGCCAGCCATGCCGAAGAGCCCGACGACTTCACCGGCCCGAGCCACGACCGTCCCGCCGGGGGTACTTACCGACATGACCTCGCGACCCGGCTCGACGTGAGTGAAATCGAGAGAGCGGAGGTCTGGTACGAGTGCCTCAGCCAACTTTGCCGGGGTGAATCCGCTCGCGGGCCCGTCCACGACGACGCGTCCGCCGCGAAGTACGACGATACGGGTGCAGACCTCCATGATGTCAGGGAGTCGGTGCGAGACGTAGACGACCGTGACACCACGGGCTGCGAAGCTGCGGATGAGGTTGTGCAGCGCGTCGGTCTCAGCGCGACCCAGCGCGGCCGTCGGCTCGTCGAGCAGCAGCACCTTCATCTCGCCGGAGAGGAGCCCGCGCGCGAGATCGACGAGCTGCCGTTCGCCCAGGCTGAGCGTTTCGACTGGCATATCGAGCGGCAACTCGGCACCGACGGTCGCAAGTGCTTCCCGGGCGCGGGTGCGCCGCTCGGCCGCGCCCGGTGCTTTGCGTGCGAGGAACAGGTTCTCGAGCACCGACATATTGGGGGCGAGCGCCGGCTCTTGGTGAATCACCGTGATCCCGAGTTGTGCGGCCTCCCGTGGGGTGAGCCGGCGGTCGATCGTCACCCCGTCGATATTGAAGCCGCCGCTGGAAGCGCCGATCACTCCCGTGGTGACGTTGAACAGCGTGCTTTTGCCGGCTCCGTTGTGCCCGAGCAGACCGACGATCTCGCCCGGGGCAACGGCGAATTCAATGTCTTCGAGTGCGCGGGTCGCTCCGAAGTCGACGGTCACGCCGGTGTAGGCGAGGCGATGCTTCGCAGTGGTCATTCCTGAAGTCCTCTCGACGGTGAGGGGTGCCGCAGCACCGGGGCGGGTGCCGGGTGCGAAGCCCGGCACCCGGAGGCGCTACTGATTCGCGAGAAGGAAGCTCTCGGCGTTTGCGCTGGTGACCTCGGTGACGGGAACCGTCTGATCCTTGACAGGCTTCCCTTCCGCTGCGTCGACCAGCATTTGCGCGTTGGCCTCTGCGAGTTGGCGGGCCGGCGCGATGTATGCGAAGCGCCAGAAGGATCCCTCTTCCTGGATGATCTTCAATTCGGCGTCGGTGGCGTCGAGGTTGGCGAGGAGCATGGTCTCGTCGGTCGGGGAGACGCCGGAGTCAGTGAGCGCCTGATAGGCCCCGAGCGCGGGATCGTTCGCGATCGCGAGCCACACCTTGGTGTTGGGTACGGCGTTCAGCTGGTTCTGCACCGCGGCGTAGCCGTCGTCGAGGCTCAAGACCTTGTGCTCGGTGATGTTGAGATTGAGGTTTGCGGCGTCCAGGGCGTCGAGCATGCCCTTCCCGCGGAGGCGGCCGAGATCTGTGTCGGGCCACCCGAGGAACGCAACGTCGACTTGCTCGTCGCCGTAGGTCTCCTTGATCCACTCAGCGGCCTTCTCGCCCGCTTCTCTGCCATCAGCTTCGTGATCCAGCACCACCGCGGCCTGAACCCCGTCCCAGGTGCTGCCGTAGCCGAGCACGGGGATACCCGCGTCGGTCGCCTGCGTGGTCACGGCGACCATCGCATCGGACTGCACCGGATACCCCATGATGGCCTTGATGTCGCCGCGCACGATCCAGGACTCCCAATCCTGAACCTGCGTCTGCGCGTTCCACTTCGGGTCGTCGGTGACGAAGTCGTAGCCCGCGTCAGTGACGATCGTCTCCATGAAGGGGAGCATGTCATTCCAGATCTGGATGTCCAGTCCGGCGAAGCTCATTGCGAGTGCGCCCTGGGATCCGCCATCGGTCCCTCCTGCGGACCCGCTGTCGGAGGTGCAGCCGCTGAGGGCGAGGGCTGCGGCTGATGTGAGTGCGACGGCACCCAGGATGCGGCTGAAGCGTTTCATGTGTGACTCCCTTGTCGTGTGTGCTCAGATCCAGCGCAGCTGCGCGGACGGTTGGGTCAACCCTGGTCCTGTAGCGTCACCCATGAGACCACGAATGACTGAAGATAGTCAATAGGTTTTGTGTTTCAGTAATGTTTCGACACTGAAACGTAATTTCTAATTGTGATTTGTCAATTCCTGCGGTTACAGTGGTGGGCACCTTGCCTCAACGTCGCGCTGGCGCCCTTGAGGGATACACGAACCTGGGAAGGACACTCGCAATGGAGCGCAGAACCGGATACGTATGGCACGAGCAGTACGCCTGGCACGACACCGGCACGCACGCGGGCATCTACCCGTCGGGCGGGTACGTGCAGCCGCACCACAACTTCGAAAGTCCTGAGTCCAAGGCTCGGTTTGCGGGACTCGTCGAGGTGTCCGGGTTGCTCGAACAGTTAGTTCGAGTGCCCGCGCGCCCAGTAACGGAGACGGATCTGCTTCGTGTGCACACCCCGGGGCACGTTGAGCGGATTCGGACACAGTCGGAGAACGGGGGAGGCGACGCAGGTGACGGCTTCTCACCCTTCGGCCGAGGCAGCTACGAACTCGCGCGACTGGCTGCGGGTGGCACCCTCGCCGCCGCCGAGGCCGTGCTCGACGGCACGGTCGACAACGCGTACGCCCTGGTGCGCCCCCCGGGTCATCACGCCGAACCTGACCAGGGGCGCGGGTACTGCCTGTTCGCCAACGTGCCGGTGGCAATCGAGGCGCTCCGAGCGGCGGGGCGCGTCACGCGGGTGGCGATCTTCGATTACGACGTGCACCACGGCAACGGTGCCCAGAAGATCTACTGGGAGGATCCGAACGTGCTCACGATCTCGGTGCACCAGGATCGTCTGTTCCCCGTGGACAGCGGCATGGTTGAGGAGCAGGGCGCCGGAGCCGGAGCCGGCACGAATATCAACGTCCCGCTGCCCGCGGGTTCCGGGGATGGCGCCTACTGGTCAGTTGTCGACGAAGTGGCGGGGCCGGCGATCCGCGCTTTCAAGCCCGACCTCATCCTCGTGTCGAGCGGCTTCGATCCTTCGGCGCTCGACCCACTGGGGCGCATGAGTGTGACTTCGGGCGGATTCCGCGGGATCGCCGAGCGTCTGCTCGCGATCGCCGACGAGGCCTGCGACGGCAAGATCGTGTTCTCGCATGAGGGCGGCTACTCCGCAGTGCATGTGCCATTTTGCGGGATTGCCGTGCTTGAGGCTCTCTGTGGCGTGCGCACCGATGTCGAAGACCCATTCAATGTCTCGGTTGGTGACTCGCCGACTCGCGCTCTCACCGCGTGGCAGACCGAGGTGATCGATCGTTCGGCCGAGCTCAGCCGAGCGCTCGGCCTCATTGTCGACTGATCTGCATCGCGATCTTCCCGCTAGCGGCCGTTCGTGAGCGGGAAGATCGGGCGATGCGTGTGCACTGCCTCGTAGAGAAATGTCTCGATGTGTGAAACCCCCGGCACCTCGCGGATCTGCCGGTTGATCAGCGTGAAAAGTTCGCTCGGAGACGTTGCGTACACCTCGGCCAGAATGCTGAAGCGGCCCGAGCCGAGCACGACATAGCGGACTCCGTCGAAGCCGGCGATTCGGTCGGCCACGGCATCGATCGTGCCGGAGACCTCGATCTGCAGGCTTGCAATGCTGCTGAGGCCCACTGCGTGAGGGCTCGTTACGCCGATCACTCGCACGACCCCGCGTTCTTGCAGCCGCTTCACGCGCGCCCGGGCACCGCCCGGAGTGAGACCGACCTCGCTGCCGAGATCCGCGTAGCTCATGCGGCCGTCGCGTTCGAGGAGCAGAATCAGGCGCTCGTCGAGCGCGTCAAGTGCCCCGGACGGCTCGGGAGCTTCAGCACGCGCATTTGCGGCCGCGTCTGAGCTCTTCGATCCATGGGTCATAGGATGCAGTATCCCACGCCGCTGTCACACCCTAGTCAATCGTTGCCGCGAGCCGTCCACCGGCGAGAGAGAGGCGGATCCGCGCCCCCGCCGGGGCGTCAGCAGGATCGCGCAGCACCGCGCCGAGAGCACCATCAGCTTCCGTGAGCTGCGCGATCGCATAACCTCGCTCGAGCGTTGCTTGAGGGGACAGCGCCCCCAAGCGGGCGCGCGCCTCCGCGAGCGCGCGCCCGCGATCCACCACAGCCCGATCCGCAAGCTCAGTGCCTCGCGCCACCCAGCGCACCAGCTCCTCGGCCCGCTCATCCACAATGCGCTCGGGTTGCGCCAGTACCGGCCGCCCCCGCAACTGCATCACCCGATCAGTCTCGTGCGCGAGCAACTGCCCCACGCGCGCACTCATACGCGCCCGCGCCTGATCGAGACCGGCAAGCTCCTCACCCACATCGGGCACCACGCGCTTCGCCGCATCGGTCGGAGTCGAGGCGCGCAGATCGGCAACCTCATCGAGCAGTGGGCGATCCGCCTCATGCCCGATCGCGCTCACGAGCGGCGTGCTCGCACCCGCCGCGGCCCGCACCACCCGCTCATCGCTGAACGGCAGCAGGTTCTGGAAGTCGCCGCCGCCGCGTGCGACCACGATCACCTCGACCTCGGGATCGCGATCCAGCGCCTCGATGCCGGCCGCCACCTCGGCCGCCGCGCGATCCCCCTGCACCGCCGCGTAATGGATCTTGAAGCGCACACCAGGCCAGCGCAGCGTCGCATTGCGGATCACATCCTTCTCAGCGTCCGAATCGCGCCCCGTCACTAGCCCGATGAGGCCAGGCAAGAATGGCAGGGGGCGTTTGCGCGAGGCATCGAACAGCCCCTCAGCCTGCAGCTCACGCCGCAGCCGCTCCAGCCGCTCCAGCAGCTCGCCAAGTCCCACATGCGACAGCTCGAAGACCTGCACCGTGAGGCTGCCGCCCTTCACCCAAAAATTGGGCTTCACCAGTGCGATCACCCTGTCGCCCTGCGAGAAATCGCTGGTGAGGCGCTGTGCGACTGAACGCCACACGGTGAAACTCACCGTCGCATCCTGACCCAGATCTTTGAGCTTGCCGTAGACGTGACCGCCGCGCAGCTGCCACTGCGTGATCTCGCCCTCGATCCATACCTGGCCCAGACGCTCGATCCACGCCGCGATCTTCTCGCTCATCAAGGCCACCGGCCACGGAGCGTCGCGAGTGGCTGGTGCCTGGGATCCTGCTTCGGCCATGCCGACCAGCCTAGCCGCAGCCCCCCGAGCCCAACTGCGGCGAAGAGGGACAGCCCAGGGAGGGCCGGTAGAATCACGGCCATGAGTGACGTTCTCGCTGCCCAGACCGCCCCGCAGGCCCGGGATCCGCGCACTATCGGTGCGCCGGTTGTCAGCCTCGCGATGCCCAGGCTGCGGCGCGAGGCCGGCCGACTGAAGAACGAACCCGTCGCGGGCGACAAGAAAGTGCTCCTCGCGGCCCCCCGTGGCTACTGCGCCGGCGTTGACCGCGCCGTCGTCGCCGTTGAGAAAGCGCTCGACCGCTACGGTGCCCCTGTCTACGTGCGCAAGCAGATCGTGCACAACGTCCACGTGGTGCGCACGCTCGAAAAGATGGGCGCCATCTTCGTCGAAGAAGTCGACGAGGTGCCCGAGGGTGCGAACGTCGTGTTCTCAGCCCACGGCGTGTCGCCCGCCGTGGTGAACGCCGCAGCAGACCGCGGCCTGCACGCCATCGACGCCACCTGCCCGCTCGTCACCAAAGTGCACCGCGAAGCCGTGCGCTTCGCAAAGCAGGATCTCGAGATCCTGCTCATCGGCCACACCGGCCACGAAGAGGTCGAGGGCACCGCTGGAGAGGCTCCCGATCACATCACCATCGTGAACTCCCCGGAGGACGTCGATACGCTCGAGGTTGAGAACCCCGACAAGCTCGTCTGGCTCTCGCAGACCACGCTCTCGGTCGACGAGACGATGGAGACCGTGCGCCGCTTGCGCGAGAAGTTCCCGAATCTGCAGGACCCGCCGAGCGACGACATTTGCTACGCCACGCAGAACCGCCAGGTCGCGATCAAGAAGATCGCCCCGCAGGCCGACCTCGTGATCGTGGTTGGCTCGTCGAACTCGTCGAACTCGGTGCGCCTCGTCGAAGTGGCCCTTGAGTACGGTGCGAAGGCCGCCTACCGCGTCGACTTCGCGAGCGAGGTCAAGCAGGAATGGCTCGACGGTGTGCGCACCATCGGCGTGACGAGCGGGGCATCAGTGCCCGAGGTGCTTGTGCAAGAACTGCTCGACGACCTCGCGGACGCAGGTTACACGGACGTCGAAGCGACCGTCACTGCAGAAGAAGACCTCGTCTTCTCGCTGCCAAAGGAGCTGCGACAGGACGCCTCTGGCAACCGAGACGAGCGTGCCCTCGGCGGGCGCGTGCGCTGACGAGCTGTTGCGTGTCGGCCTGCGTCGCGTGTCGGCCTCGGTTACGTGGCGCGAGGCACAAGCGGCGCGGGCAGCACTTCCCGATGCATGGTCGACGGTCGCTCGGGAAGTTCGAGCAGGTCGAGCATCATGCGGGCGGCGCGTTGCCCGAACACGAGCGGGCTCAGGTCGACCGAGGTGATCGGAGGCGTGTGATACTCCATCATGGTGCTGTCCACACCTGAGACGAGCTTCACATCCTCGCCGACGACGTACCCCAAACTGCGCAGCACACCGGCGATTCTGACCGCGATGCTGTCGCCGCAGATGAACAGCCCATCGCAGGACTCGGCCTGCTCGCCGATCGCTGCGGCCAGCTTCTGGCGCAGCGAACCGTTCCCCTCACCGGGGTCAAGGCGAACCACCTCAGGGGGGATCCCGCGCTCAGAGCACCATTCGCGGTATCGGGCCTCGATGCTCACGGTCCACTGCGAGACCGTCTCGACGGTCAGCAGCCCCGGGCGTTCGCTGCCCCTCGCAGCCATAAGGTCAAGCGCCTCGGTGGTGCTGGTGCGCGTATCGGACTCGACAACGCCCCAGGGCTCAGCTGAACCAGGCGGCGCGGGGTCGATGCAGACAGTTGCGGCTTCGCCGCGCAGAATTTCATGCGTGCCGAGATCGTCCGAGTGCGGCTCGACGAGGATATATCCGTCGACGGCTGGCAGATCCCGCAGGTCTCCGGTTTCGCCGGCTGAGGGCAGCATGACGGGTGAGTACCCGGAGTCCGCCAGGCCGGCGACCACCCCGCGGGTGATCTCGCCGTAGTAGAGCGGGTACTCCATGAGGGACGCGGGGGTGTAGATGCCAATGGAGCCGACCCGCGAGAGTCGCAGGGCACGCCCGCTCTGATTGGGCCGATATCCGAGACGATCGGCCTCGGCGAGGATGACTGCGCGCGTCGATTCCGAGACGCCGGGCTTGCCATTGATCGCCATGGATACCGCGGCCACCGAGAATCCGGTGCTCGCCGCAATATCAGTCAGTTTCGTCGCCATAGTCCTCCGTTGCCGTCCCGAGTATAGCGACGGCAATCGTTCTCGCATCGGGCGTAGCCCTCGCGGCTTGACACCTCGATGCGCGGTCGTCTAATGTCACTTCTCGTAGCTTAAACGATTAAGTTACTGAAAGACCTGTCTTGACAAAGGAGTCCTGTGGAGCACGTTTCTCTCGACCTCGCCATTCTGAACGGCGCGGTGTTCGACGGTGAGCAGTATATTCCGGCACCCCACCACATCGGTATCCGCGACGGTCGAATCGTTATGGTGGGCCAGGAGGTCCTCGACGCCGTCGAGAGCTCGACCGAGGTGGTCGACGCAGACGGCAAGCTCGTGCACCCCGGCATGAACGACTCGCACGTCCACCCGATCGAAGCGGGGATGGAGATGCTCGGCTGCGACCTGAGCGAGGGATACACCCGCGAGGACTACCTCAAGCTGGTGCGGGCCTACGTCGAAGAGAACCCGGACGTCGACTGGATCATCGGCGCCGGCTGGCAGCAGGCCGCCTTCCCCGGCGGGGCCCCGGTAAAAGAAGACCTGGACGCGATCTGCACCGACCGGGCGATTATCATCTCGAACCGCGACCATCACAGCGCATGGGTGAACAGCGAAGCGCTCCGTCGATGCGGTATCGACCGGAACACCCCCGACCCTGCAGACGGGCGGATCGAGCGCGACGACCAAGGCGAACCGACCGGAACCCTGCACGAAGGCGCGCGCATGCTCGCCCTCCGTCACGCCCCGCAGCCCACCGTCGAGCTCATGTACGAAGGATTCCTCGTCGGGCAGCGCAAACTCATCGAATACGGCATCACGAGCTGGCAAGACGCGCTGATCGGCCAGTACGGCAATCACAGCCCCGAGTTCTACAACGTCTACCGTGCGGCAGAAGAGCGCGGCGAACTGATCGCACGAGTCAACGGTGCGCTCTGGTGGGAACGCACCCAAGGTGTCGAGCAGATCGCAGACTTCGCCGCACGTCGAGCCGCGGTGGCCGGGCGTCGGTTCCGCGCCGACACCGTCAAGATCATGCAGGACGGCGTGGCCGAGAACCAGACCGCGGCAATGATCACGCCCTACCTCGCTCCGGGATGCGAACACCGCGTGTCCAACAACTCCGGCATCTCCTTCGTCGATCCCGAGCGTCTGCGCGACTACGTCACCGAGCTCGACAGGCAAGGCTTCCAGGTGCACTTTCACGCCCTCGGCGACCGCGGTGTGCGCGAGGCCCTCGACGCCGTCGAGCAGGCACGGAAGACGAACGGCGAGGCATCGACCATGATGCACACGATCGCCCACATCCAGATCATCAACCCCGACGATGTGCCCCGCTTCGCGCAGCTCAACGCCTCCGCGAACATGCAGCCGCTCTGGGCCAGCTACGACCCCCAGATGGTCGAACTGACAGTGCCCTTCCTGGGCGACGAGCGGGTGGGGCACCAGTATCCCTTCGCTTCCCTGCTCAACGCAGGCAGCCACCTGAGCGGCGGCTCGGATTGGCCCGTCACCTCGGCCGACCCGTGGCTCGGGATCCACGTCGCGGTGAACCGCCAGGTGCCCGCCGACCACCCCGACTTCAGCGAACGCGTGTTCCTTGAACATGAGCGGCTCCCGCTCGCCGCCGCTCTGCGGGCCTACACCCTCGGCGGTATCGAGACCAACGGTCGCGATCACGAGGTCGGGCGTATCGCCCCCGGAATGCTTGCTGACGTGGTCATCGCGAATCGCGACCCCTTCGCAGGCGAAAGCGCGAGCATCCACGAAACCGTGGCAGAGCGGGTCTACGTCGACGGTCGCCTCGTGCACAGCCGCTGATCCGCGCTCTCCGACCCCATCCGCACCTCGAATCCCTCACACCCATCCAATGAAAGGAACCCCCATGAAGAAGAGCCTGCTGGCAGCAGCGGCGATCGCCGCCATGTTGCTCACCGCCGGTTGCTCGGGCGCCGGCAACGACGCCGACACGAAGCCCGCTGACGAGTCGACGTCTGCGAACACCGCGGTCGACCTCGCGAAGCTCGGCGTCAATGAAGAAGCCAAGGCCCTCGTTCCCGCTGATATCGCAGAGCGTGGCAGCGTCGTCGTCGGCGTCGACGCGACGTACCCGCCCAACGAGTTCAAGGATGCGGACGGCAACGCGATCGGCTGGGAGGTCGACATGGTCGCCGCCGCCATCACCCGAATGGGCCTCGAGCCCGAGCTCAAGATCGCGAAGTTCGAGAACATCATCCCGAACATCGAGCTCGGCAAGTTCGACCTCGGCATCGCCGGCTACTACGACACGCTGAAGCGCCAGAAGGACTTCGACGTGGTCGACTTTATCTGGGCAGGCAACCAGTTCGCCTCCCTCGAAAAGAACCCGATCGACGACGAGCTCGACATCTGCGGCCAGAAGATCGCCGTGCCCAACGGTGGCTCCGCACCCCTCTACTACCTCCCCGAGGTGCAGAAGAAGTGCGATGCGGCAGGCAAGGGCACCATCGATACCCTCGGCTACGACACCACTGACGAAATGGTCGCCGCGGTGAACCTGGGACGCGCCTACGCGCTCGTCGCAGACTCGCCCGTCGTCAGCTACGCGGTGAAGAACTCCGAGGGCAAGCTTGTCGGCTCGCCGATCTACGAGAACATGCCCGCCGGTGCGCCGTTCTCGAAGAAGACCGGCGGCGAACTCGCCAAGGCCTTCGCGGTGGCCCTGCAGTCGATGCACGACGACGGCACCTACGACCAGATCCTCGAGTTCTGGGGCGTCGAGGCCGGTCGCTACGACAAGATCACCATCAACGCTGGCGATAAGGACTAACACGTGACCCAGCCGATCACCCAGGTGGTCAATGTGGCACCGCCGAAGCCAATTCGCGCGGTGCCACTCCGCCACCCCTGGCGCAACTTCTTCGCGGTCGCTCTCATCATTGCGATCATCGCGTTCGTGCTCGATGCGGCTCAGCGCGAGGCCTACGACTGGCCCTCCTTCGCGCAGTACCTCTTTGACGGCCGCGTGATGATGGGTGCGCTGAACACGCTCGCGCTCACCGTGCTCTCGATGATCCTTGCGATTGTCGTCGGTATCGTCATCGCGATCATGCGAGAGACGACAAACCCGGTGCTCCGCAGCATCGCCTTCGGGTTCTTGTGGCTGTTCCGCGGCACCCCCGTCTACGTGCAGTTGGTCTTCTGGGGTCTCTTCACTGCGATCTACCAGCAGGTGAATGTCGGACTGCCGTTCGCCGAGCCTTGGTTCACCCTCGAGCTCGCCGACGTCATCCCGGTGTTCTGGATTGCTGTCGTCGGCCTCGGCTTGAACGAGGCAGCCTACATGGCCGAGATCGTGCGCGCAGGTCTGCTCTCGGTCGACCGCGGCCAGAGCGAGGCCGCCGACGCTCTCGGCATGAGCTGGTGGCTGCGGATGCGCAAGGTTGTCATCCCGCAGGCGATGCGGGTCATCATTCCGCCGACAGGCAACGAGCTCATCTCGATGCTCAAGACGACCTCTCTGGTCACCGCGGTTCCCTACAACTACGACCTGTACACCCGCGCTAGGGACATCTCATCTGCGACACTCAACCCGATCCCGCTGCTCCTGGTCGCCTCGGTCTGGTACCTGGTCTTCACATCGATCATGATGTTCGGCCAGAGCCGACTCGAGCGTCACTTCTCGAAGGGGCAGAACGCTCGAATCGAGCGCAAGCGTAAGAAGACCCGCGGTTCGGCACAGGCCGAGACCTCGGTGGTCGGTAACGAGGAGGCCACGCGATGAGCGAAGCAAAGATGACGGCGCTCGATGTGCACAAGTCCTTCGGGGACAACCATGTGCTCAAAGGCATCGACATGACGGTGAAGCGGGGCGAGGTCAGCTGCCTGCTGGGCCCCTCGGGCTCGGGCAAGTCGACGTTTCTGCGCTGCATCAACCACCTCGAGACGATCGACTCCGGGCGCATCGAGGTGGACGGTGAAGTAATCGGATACCGTGAGCACGGCGACAAGCTGTACGAGTTGCACCCACGTGAAGCCGCCAAGCAGCGCGAGAACATCGGCATGGTGTTCCAACGATTCAACCTCTTTCCGCACATGACGGCACTGGAGAACATCACCTGCTCTCCGATGTTCGTCAAAGGCGAAGGGAAGGCAGAAGCGAAGCGCTCGGCGATCGATCTGCTCGAGCGGGTGGGGTTGGCCGACAAAGCCGACTCGTACCCGAGTGAGCTCTCCGGTGGACAGCAGCAGCGGATCGCGATCGCCAGGGCGCTCGCGATGAAACCCGATCTCATGCTCTTCGACGAGCCGACCAGCGCGCTTGACCCAGAACTCGTCGGCGAAGTGCTCGACGTGATGAAGTCGCTCGCGGAGACCGGTATGACGATGATCGTGGTCACCCACGAGATGGGGTTCGCCAAGGAGGTCGCAGACACGGTGACCTTCATGGACGGTGGTCAGGTCGTCGAGCACGGCTCACCCGAAGAGGTGCTGGTGCGACCCCAGCATGGTCGAACTCAAGCGTTCCTCTCAAAGGTGCTCTAAGCAGAGGGGCGGATCGTGGATCGCGGTCTCGGTTCACGGTTCGCGCCGACGCGCTGCGCGCCGCCAGAGGCGTGACCCGGGCGGGGGAGTGGGATCCGCCACTGCCTGCATGGCCCGCGTCCGGTTCCGCCGCCCGGCTGCTGTGAAACGAGGTCACCCGTGTGGCCCTTTGCGCGTAAGCGAAAGGTTCACACGGGTGACCTCGACGCGTTCCCCAGGGAGCGACGCGGGCTCGCGAGCTCGCGAGCGGCGAGCCCGTGAGACCCTACGGCTGCGTCGAATTGAGGTAGTCGAGCAGCTTCTGCATGGATGCGGGATCCTCCGCGGCCTGCATGAGCTCGGGAACGCTCGTCATGGCGATGAGCGTGAGCACGAAAGTGAGGATCATCGCGAGCACGCCCGCCGACAGCGGCACCCAGAACGCGAGTTTGCCGCCGCGCATACGCTGAATCGAGAAGACGAGGGCGACCGCATACAGCGCGAACATCGAGAGCGCGCTCACCGTGCTGAAGGTGCCCAGCCACGACGGCGCAGCAAAATCGGCGATCTCCAGCGCATCCCCCACCAGCGCCACCGTGGGCGGCAACGAGAACAGCACCAGCGCCGAATAGAGCGCACCGAAAGCTCCGAGCGCGAGCAGTGCGATGGTGAACGCGATATCGCCGGTGCGTCGTGGCTTCGTCTGCGGCCCTGGCGCAAAACGGGGCTGCTGGGTGCCGCGGGCCGCAGGCGCGTCATCTGCCCGGTAGGGTGGCGGATCGCCTGCGTTGGGCTGCTGCGCGCGCTCCGAGGCGGGAGCCGCAGGGCGTTCCGGCTGCGCGTGCTGAGACGGAGCGGGGTGCGATGCGGGTGCCGACTGCGGTGCCGGTGCCGGCTGAGGCGCCTGCGGCGCCACGCCGAGATTGTGGGGCACGCCGGAGACGGTGCCCTGGTCGGGCGCTTCGGCCTGCGCGGCCTCGGCGCCCTCAGGCTTCCACCTCCATCCCTCGGGCGCGTACTCGCCGTATGCGGGAGTGGGGCGTTCTTCCCGCGGATCCGCCACTAGGCGCTCACCGACTTGCCGGCGGAACCGAGCTGCTCAGCGGCGAGTGCGATTCGAGCCGCCATGCCGCTCTCGGCGAGCTTGCCCCACGCGCGCGGATCGTACTGCTTCTTGTTGCCGACCTCGCCGTCGATCTTCAGCACACCGTCGTAGTTCTTCAGAATGAAGTCGGCCGCTGGCCTGGTGAAGGCGTACTGGGTGTCAGTGTCGATGTTCATCTTGATGACACCGTTGCGCACCGCCTCGGCGATCTCCTCGGCGCTCGAACCCGATCCGCCGTGGAAGACAAGATCGAGGGGCTTCGCTCCGGTGCCGTACTTCGCCTGGAGACCCTCCTGGATCTCGGCGAGGAGCTCGGGGCGCAGCTTCACGCCGCCCGGCTTGTAGACGCCGTGAACGTTGCCGAAGGTGAGAGCGGTGAGGTAGCGGCCCTGCTCGCCGAGCCCGAGCGCCTCGACCGTCGCCACTGCGTCGTCGAGCGTGGTGTAGAGCTGGTCGTTGATCTCGTGGGTGATGCCGTCTTCTTCGCCGCCGACCACACCGATCTCGACCTCGAGAATGACCCCGATTGCGGCCATGCGGGGCAGCAGCTCCTTCGCGATGTCGAGGTTCTCAGTGAGTGGCACGGCCGAGCCGTCCCACATGTGCGACTGGAAGTAGGGCAGGCCGCCCTGCGCGACGCGCTCCTCGCTTGCGGCGACGAGCGGCAGCACGAAGTTGTCGAGGTGCTGCTTCGGGCAGTGGTCGGTGTGCAGGGCCACGGTCACGTCGTAGGCCTTGGCGACCTCTTCTGCGTACTTCGCGAAGGCGATCGCACCGCCCACGCGGTTCTGCACGGTGTGACCGGCGAAGTAGTCGGCACCGCCGAAGCTGACCTGGATGATGCCGTCGGAACCGGCCTCGGCAAAGCCCTGCAGGGCTGCGTTGAGAGTCTGCGAGCTCGAGACGTTGACGGCGGGGAAGGCGAAGCCGCCCGTCTTCGCGGCGTCGAGCATGGCTGCGTACTGTTCCGGAGTTGCAACTGGCATCTGTGCTCCTTGGCGTCGTGAAGGATCGGCTCCCTGCCGCTCCAAGGATCCAGTCTACGCGGTAGGGTTGTCGGTATGACTGAACCTGTTTCGCTGGGCGATTGGCAGCCCGATCGCAACCTCGCAATGGAACTCGTGCGCGCCACGGAGGCCGCTGCGATGCGCGCCACTCCGTGGATCGGGCGCGGCGACAAGAACGCCGCCGACGGCGCTGCGGTCGATGCGATGCGGCGCTTTCTGTCGACCGTCAACATGAACGGCACCGTGGTGATCGGCGAGGGCGAGAAGGACGACGCCCCGTGGTTGTACAACGGCGAGCAGGTTGGCAATGGTGAGGGTGCCGAGTGTGATGTGGCTGTCGATCCGATCGACGGCACCCGACTCACCGCCGAGGGTCGCCCCGGCGCGCTTTCGGTGATCGCGGTCGCCGACCGCGGCAGCATGTACGACCCGTCAGCGGTCTTCTACATGGACAAGCTCGTGTGCGGCCCGGCCGGTGTGGGCGTTGTCGACATTCGCCGCCCGATCGGCGAAAACGTGCGTGCGCTTGCCCGCGCCAAGGGCGTCGACGTGTCTGACATTCGCGTGGCCGTGCTCGACCGCCCGCGTCACGCGCAGCTCATCGCAGATATTCGCGAGGCCGGCGCTGGCACGCGACTCATCATGGACGGCGACGTCGCCGGCGGCGTCAACGCCGCTCGCTGGGATTCGCGCATCGACATGTGCGTGGGTATCGGCGGCACCCCCGAGGGCATCATCACGGCTTGCGCAGTGAAGGCGCTGGGCGGCGTGATCCAGGGGCGCCTGTGGCCGAAGGACGACGAAGAGCGCCAGAAGGCGATCGACGCCGGCCACGACCTTGACCGCGTGCTGGAAGCGAACGACCTGGTCTCGAGCGACAACTGCTACTTCGTGGCAACGGGTATCACCTCCGCCGAGTTCGTCGACGGTGTGCAGCGTCGCGGCCCCTTCGTGCGGGCTGAGAGCATCGTGATGCGCGCTCACTCGGGCACGATCCGCCACGTCATCAGCGACATGGACCCGGATCGCTGGAGCTGATCCCGCTCAGTGCCCGACCTCGGAGTTCGCGGGGTTGATGATTGAAGCCCCAGGCGTTTGCGCCTGGGGCTTCAATCAGTTGTGGGCGTCGGCGTTATCGCTTTCGTCACTCCCGCCGGGGCGCAGTTCGGGGGCGATGAGCGGGCGCACCGCATCTTCGAGCTGTACGGGCTCGGTGCCGATCTTCTCGCCGTTGAGGGCGCCGATCTTGCGGGCTGTGGGCAGCACCTGGCGTTCGAGCGAGCCGACGTAGGCGTTGTAGTCTTGCACGCCCCGCGAGAGGGTGCGGCCGAGCTTGTCGAGGTGGGTTGCGGTGCGACCGAGCCTGGTGTGCAGCTGCCGGCTGAGGTCGAACAGAGTGCGCGCCTCGGCGGTGAGCGACTCCTGCCGCCAGCTGTGGGCGATCGACTTGAGAATGGCCCACAGGCTCACCGGTGAGGCCAGGGCCACGCGACGCTCGAAGGCATACTCGAGCAGCAGGGGGTCGGTGTCGAGGGCACTCGACAACAGCGATTCGCTCGGCACGAATGCGACGACGAGCTCGGGGGAGTCGGCGAGCGCTGACCAGTAGCTGCGATTGCCCAGGGCCACGATGTGCTCGCGCAGAGCCTTCGCGTGCCGACCGAGCAGGTTGGCTCGTTGGGTCTCGTCGGTGACGTGCTGCGCTTCGAGATACGCGTCGAAGGGCACTTTCGCGTCGATGGCGATGCTCTTGCCGCCGGGCAGGCGCACCACGAGGTCGGGACGGGCCGCCCCATTTTCCGAAGAGAGATGCTGCTGCACTTCGAAATCGACGTGCTCGACCATGCCAGCAGCCTCGATGATGCGCCGCAACTGAGTCTCGCCCCACAGCCCCCGCGTGTTGTTCGAGCGCAGCGCAGCAGCTAGATGCTCTGCGGTGCCGCGCAGCTTCTCCTCGGCTCGCGCGGCCTGTCGCAACTGCTCGGTCAGCTCACCGTGCTGAGAGGCACGCTGCTGCTCCAGAGCCGAAACCGTGGTCTCCAGTTTGCCGAGACTGTCGCGCAGCGGAGCGAGCTGCTGCAGCACCCGCTGCTCATCGCGATCGAGCTCGGAGCGCTGCCTCGCGTGCTCGTGTGCGTCACGCAGCCGATCTTCAAGCCCTTGTACCCTGGTTTCGGCAGCCGCGAGCTCTTCACGCAGCAGCCGCGCCCCCGATTCGGCGTCGAGCCTGGCCTGCTGCACCGCCAACGCGCGCTCGTGAGCGGCCCGCGCTTCGAGCTCTGCGACGCGCTGCGCGGCGGCGGACGCGACACCCCGGCGCCCCGCTACGAAACCGGCGACGCCGAAGACGAGCGCCGCGACGACGATCAGGAGAACAGTGAGAATGGTCATGGTCACATCGTGTCAGGGACCACTGACATTCTTGTTCAATGGCCCGGCTACAGCTTGAGGGGAATCGCCTTCAACTGCTGGATGCGCAGCCCCGTCTTCTTAGCGAGCGCAGCCACATCGTCAACATCGTGGCGCTTCGCCGCGTCGGAAATGATCGCGGCGCAGGCTTCGGCGTCGGCGAGGGCATCGTGGTGCGCGAACTCGCCGAACCCGGCAGCCTCGGCCGCGAGGGGCAGGCGATGCGAGGGGATTTCGTAGGTCTTGCGCGACACCTGCACACTGCACAAGTAGCGCAGTCGGGGCACCGGGGTGATGCTCTCAGCGCACGCCTCACGGATCACCCCCATGTCGAAGCTCGCGTTGTGGGCCACAGCCACGTCATCGCCGATGAAGTCGCGCAGCTCGGCCAACTGCCCCGCCCAGTCACGCGCCTCCGCCACCATCGCCGCCGTAATACCGTGAATCTTGACGTTGAACGGCAGAAACGCGGCGTGCGACTCCGGCGGGCGGATTAGCCACTCCACGCGATCCACCACACGCCCCTCGCGCACGCGCACCAAGCCGACCGCGCAGGCCGACGAAGGGTGGCTGTTGGCGGTCTCGAAATCGATGGCGGTGAAGTCGACGGGCACGCGTCTAGGGTGTCACACCCGTCTGACATTCACGGGCGCGGGGGTCTGTGAACCCTGCGCCGCATCGTCGCGTCGGCGGTCCGCTGCCCCGATCTGCCCGGCTCGAGCGATCCAACGCTCGATGCGCTCCGGGGCGCGGTACTTGACGCCGAGTAGACGGTGCACGCGAAAGGGTCGCACCCCGCAGAACTTCAGGGTGTGGCGAGTTACTTGCGCCACGGCGTGAGTGCCAGTGAAAGGCACCGCGATCGCCGGGGTGTCGGCGAGCAGGAAGAGGCGACCGCTGCGTCCGCGGAGGAGGCCCTTCGGGAGCCCCCGGGCAGGATAGAGGTACTCCTGCTTCGGGAGCAGCGCGCGGTCGAAGAAGCCCTTGAGGAGGGCCGGCACGGACCCCCACCACATCGGGCTGACCACCACGATGCGCTTCGCGAGATGCATCGCCGCTCGGGCATCCTGCAAATCAGGCTCGATCTCCATGCGCTTGCGATACCCGAAGCGCAGGTGCGGGTCGAAATCGAGCTCTCGCAGGGCGATGAGACGTGCATTGCCGTGGGCTGCGGCGTAGCTGCGGGCGATCGCCGCGCTGAGCGAGTCGGGGTTCGGGTGGCCGTCGATGACGAGGGTGGTGAACACAAAGCTCCTATCTTGACAGCGTCAACTCATCTGGACATCGTCAAGTTAGGGGAAGATGTTGCGCATGTCAAGTTCTCGCGATGGGTACCACCACGGCAGTCTCGCCAGAGCGCTCGAAGACGCGGCGATGCAGCTGCTCGCGACCCGATCCGCACACGATATCAGCCTGCGCGAAGTGGCCCGGGCCGCGAATGTGAGCCACAACGCCCCCTACCACCACTTCACGGACAGGCTCGGCCTGCTGAGAGCGATTGCCGAGCGCAGCATGCGGGACCTGATCGCCCAGGTCGAGACCGCCACCGAAAGCGCAGACACCCCCTCCGCAGCACTGCGCGCGGGCGCCTACGCCTACATCTCCTTCGCAATCGAACACCCCCACGCATTCGACGCCGTCTACGACCCGACGGTGTGCATCCCCGGTGCCCCCACCGAGACGATGGCCCCGCTCATTGACGCGCTCGAAACGGCGCTCTTCACCGTCGCGTCGGGCGTTGGCCTCGACACCGAAGCCGACGCCAACGCCGTTTGGGGGCTTGTACACGGCCTCGGAACGCTCGCCGCCGCCGGGCATCTGACGCCCGAACAGGCGCGGGCCTCGTGCGAGTCGGCGCTCGATCGCATGCTCGCGAAGGGGTGAGGATCGGCGGGCGCAGCGCGATCCGCGCCCTCGGCCCGGCCGGCCCGCGCCCCCACCCGGGCCCCCACCCATTCGCCGACCCTGGTGCGGCGCTCAGTCCATGGCGGCCGCACCAGCGGCGAGCCGCCCGGGCGACGGGTAGGATAAACCCTTGTGGCTCTGACAATCGGCATCGTAGGACTCCCCAACGTGGGCAAGTCCACCCTCTTCAACGCACTCACCCAGAACGACGCGCTCGCCGCGAACTACCCGTTCGCCACGATCGAGCCGAACGTGGGTGTAGTGAACCTGCCCGACGCGCGCCTCGACAAGCTCGCCGAGATCTTCGGCAGTGAGCGGATCCTGCCCGCCCCCGTCAGCTTCGTCGACATCGCCGGTATCGTGCGCGGCGCGAGCGAGGGCGAAGGCCTCGGCAACCAGTTCCTCGCGAATATCCGCGAGGCCGACGCAATCGCACAGGTGGTGCGCGGCTTCAGCGACCCCGACGTGGTGCACGTCGACGGCGCTGTCGATCCGGCAAGCGACATGGAGACGATCAACACCGAACTGATCATCGCCGATATGCAGACCCTCGACAAGGCCATCGTGCGCCTTGAAAAGGAGCTCAAGAACAAGAAGATCGACGCCTCCGTCGTTGAAACCGCAAAGGCCGCCCGCGCCGCGCTCGACGAGGGCCAGGTGCTCTCACACGCAGGCATCGATCTTGAGCCGATCAAGGAACTCGGCCTGCTCACCGCGAAGCCGTTTCTCTACGTCTTCAACGTCGACGAGACCGTGCTGCAGGATCGCGCCCGCCTCGACGAACTCGCAGCGCTCGTCGCGCCCGCCAAGGCGATCTTCCTCGACGCCAAGATTGAGAGCGAGCTCATCGAGCTCGACGCTGAGGACGCCGCCGAACTGCTGGCCTCCATCGGCCAGGAAGAGAGCGGACTGGATCAGCTCGCTCGCGTCGGCTTCGACACCCTCGGCCTGCAGACCTACCTCACCGCCGGCCCCAAGGAGGCCCGCGCCTGGACCATCAAGAAGGGTGCCACTGCGCCGCAGGCCGCAGGTGCGATCCACACCGACTTCGAGAAGGGCTTCATCAAGGGCGAGATCATCTCCTTCGAAGACCTCGTGGAGTGCGGATCGGTGGCTGAGGCCCGCGCCAAGGGCAAGGCGCGCATGGAAGGCAAGGACTACGTCATGCAGGACGGCGACGTCTGCGAATGGCGGTTCAACGTTTAGGAGACGTCAGCGACGATGAGGGCCTCAAGCCGGCTGCAGGTGAACCAATCGGCCGCGAGTGTTTACTCGTTCCTGGCAGACGTTTCAAACGAGACGCGGTGGCGCCAGTCGATTGTCGGCTCACGTTACGTTGATGCCGACGCTCCAGAGCTCGGAGTGCATGGGCAGACAGATGTTCAGATGGGATCACGGGCGCTCACGATGAGCTGGGAGATTTCCCACCTGACGGTCGGCGAATATGTTGCATGGCGTCTTGACGGAAACCCCTGGCACGGGGGCGGCAGCTACCGGGTCACCCCGGTCGGTGCGGGCTGTGAGATCGAGGCATGCCTGGAGGTGCGACTGCGCGGGATCGCACGGGTGCTTGAGCCGGTGATCGGCTTCTCGTTCGGGCGTGGGCTGCGCGCAGACCTGGTTCGGCTCGGCCATCTGCTGGGGTAGGCAAGCTTCGACGGATACGAATCTCCGGGGGGTCGCGGCGGAGAGGACCGCAGAGGCCGCGAGTAGCTCGCGGCCTCCGACGTGGATTCGGTTTGCCGGCCCCCGTTGCCGCCGCCCGGCACCTGACTCGGGCGGCTCGCCGTCGACGAGTTCGGCGGCCCAGGCGGTGTCTCCAATGTCTCAAAGGCGCCGCAGGAGGAACGCGCGTTGTCAGTTGAGTGCCGTCGATCATGCCGACGGGGTCTCGTCGTAGCTCGGTGGACCACCTGCCTCTCACAGGAAACCGTGCGCGCTTGGCGGCTGCAACGCCCGAAAGAGGCCGTGGCGGGAAAATGACAGCTCGCCCAGGGCCTTCGGATCGTGCTCCGCGCTCGCGGTGAAGCGGCCTACAGGGGCGGGATTCGAGGATCAGAGCCGGCGCCGATGAATCAGTTGGTGGAGTGCTCAAATCTCTCATAGGATGAGTGCGGCGAAATCGCGATGACAGTTGGGATGACATCGTTGATTTCCTAGGCGTCCCGGGCATGGCGGCGCTGATCGGGGTTTCGGGAGCGCCTGCTGGCGCGGCCGAACAAAGGGGAAGGCTGCGCGCGCGCAGCTGGGGGATACATTGAAGAAGCTCTTCTCAGTGGCTGTGACCGGCGTACTCGCTGTGCTGTTGGCGTTCACGGATGTGCTGGGTGGGGCCAGTTCGATCCCCGCTGCCGTCGCCGACGAACTGCCCAGCATTACGCTCAACGGCACCGTGAGTGCCGGCGAGCCGGGGTATCTCAACCCGAAGGCCAGCGTGCTCTCGACGGGTACGGAGACGCGACTGAACTACCGCCTCGTGCCTGGATGGGCATCGGGCGCTGCCAGCGGCGTCCGGGTGATGATCCACCTGCCGTCGCTCGAATACGACGAGGCCACCGGCGAGTACCGGGTGCTGCCTCGGGATCGCGAGCCCAGCAAGCTCGGCGTGCAGGGCCGCGTGAGCGCCGGTGGTGGCTGGAACGTCATCTCTGACACGACGATGCGCGGCGGTACCCTTATCATGGAGTACGACGGCGACCTCGGTGCCGGCACGAACCCCGCCTTCGATATCTTCCTCACCACCTACAACGACGGCACCGAAGGCCCTTACGGAGGCGTGCCGGAGGGCACGACCTTCGAGGTGAACGGATCAGTCTCCTACGACATGTTCAACCGTGTCGAGGGCTCGTCGTGGAGCACCCCGCACGATCTCGACGACGAGTCGCGGGTGTCGGTGATCTCCTCTGACCTGAAGTGGGAGACCGCCATCGAGTCGTATGTGCCCGGCGGCGGACCCGACCTGGTGCCGATCTGGGATCGCTACCAGTACATCGAGTACATGTACTCGCTTTCGAACACCTCGACCAATCCCGCCGCGAACATCGACGGCTATTCGGTCACCTTCGACATTGACTCCACCGCCAGCAGTGTCAACGGCATCATCCCCTTCGATATCAACAGGTGGGTGCACAACGAGGGTGGAGCGCCGACGCCCAACCCCGACCGCAACTACACCTCGGGGCAGTTCATCGGTGTGCCGGGCGAGGGCGGCATCCTCATCTACGATGTCACCGACTGGGATGGCGAGAGTGAGCTCACCGAAGAGATCCCCTACACCTACTCGGGCACGGGCATGATCTCCATCGACCGCGAGCACGGCGCGAACAAGCAGCCGATCACCCCCGACGGGGCACAGGGGCCCAGCGCGCGGAAGTACCTCATCTCGCTGCCGCTGAGCCGGCAGGGCTTCCCGAGCCCGCCCACGAAGTTCAAGGTCACCGCCATCACGAACGTGCTGTTCGCGAAGACCGCAAACTGGGCAAAGACTCGGCTTGTCGAGCGAGAGATCGTCGCGCCCAGCTACGACTTCACCTTCTCGCACACGACGAAGCAGAACGACGTCGTGTACGGATACGAGACCTACAACGAGATCGCGGATCTCAAGAGCGCTTCGAACGCCCCGGTGTTCGATCCGCGGATCACCTACGGCGTCGACCCCGACTTCGCCATCGACAGGGTCAGCTACGAGTTTGACAAGGCCGAGAAACGCTTCGAGAACGCCAAAATCGTCTACTCCTACACCGACAAGAAGACCGGCGAGAAGGTCACCAAGACCCTGCAGCCGACACTGCGCGACGAGGCCGACACCGGCATCGTCACCCTCACCTTCGACCTGTCCGAGCTGAACAGCCTCGACTGGGACCGCAAACTGTCGTTCAGCCTCACCGGCCGCGTGAACCCGGGCGCCAGCCTGCCCGTCACCATCAAAATCTTCGGTGAGCCGTATCGCGTCGGCCCTATGAACTCAGAGGCCACCGTCGTCTACATCGAGAAGATCGCGAGCAACGACGACTTCGGCGAGAACACCACCTACACCGAGGTCGAGCACACGGCGAAGCGCGACGTGAGCTTCAACGTGATCTACCCGAAAGAGGTAGTGCCCAGCATTCAGATCAGCATCGACGGAAAGGGGCCCCGTGCGACGGTGCCTTGGAACGCGAAGAGCACGATCGATTTCCTGTTTGGCGTGAACGACACTGTCGCAGCGAACTCCACCACCACGCTGGTGCTCAACAGCGGAGCGGAACGACTCAAAGACGCCGAACTGATCCTCAAGGAGGCGCTCTTCGCCCAGGCAGAGAACGTCAGGGCCAGCTACGAAACCCTCGACGGCAAAACCGGGGTGCTCGATCTGAGCCAGTACACCGGAAGCGGAGATTTGCGCGTCGCTCTGCCGGCAGGAGTGGCGAAGGTGCTCATCGAGACCGACAAGCTCGGTTCGAACGGGGCGGTGAACTTCGCGTCAGTCGAGGCACGGGTCGGTGAGAAGCTCGACAAGCAGCACCTCGTGACGGCCGAGATCCGCACCTACCAGCCGAAGCCCTACGACAAGAACACGAAACGACAGGCCACCGGCACAATCGATATTCAGCTGCCGAACGAGCTCATCCCGGCTGTTGACGTGGTGGGCGTGTACGGTGCGAGCAAAACTCAGAACACCACCCACGTGGGCTACGAGTCTCGCTTCGGGGTCGAGTACAAGCTCGACACGCTGGGAGTGAACTCTCCTTCCTCGGAGTACGTCATCGACATGCTGAAGGCGACGAAGACAGGCTCACTCGTCTTCTCGAAAATCGCACTGCAGAGTGCCTACCTCGACAATGCCTCCGATGTTCGCATCATCTTCGTGGATGCTGCCGGCACCAAGCAGTCCTTCACCCAGGCCGAGGTCGCCTCGGGCGAGGTGACGCTCAGCAACATCGCCAAGATCATCATCTCGGGAAAGAATCTCAGCCTGAAGGGGCTGCAAACCATCGCCATCGTCGACTACGACGCCGACATCGAGATGGGCTCCTCGCAGACAGTTCGCGCCACGTTCACCGGCACGCAGGAACCTCCCTACTCCGTTGAGAAGACCGCCACGAAGAACAACCAGATCACGGTGCGCGAAACCAAGACCGGGGTGCAGATCGAGGGCGTCAACCAGGTCACCCGCGGGCTCGGCGCCGGCAATACCTATTCGATGGAGATCTACCGCCCCTGGAGCTGCGACAGCTACACCTGCGTGATCCACGACTACACGCTCGATCAGGGGTACAAGTCGCTGGGCGGATTCACCTCGACGATCACCAGGCCCACCGCCACCTACGACAACAACAACCAGCGCGTCAGCCTCGACGTCAACATGCCCTTCGAGCACTTCGACCTGTACTACCTCAAGATCCGCGATGAGATGCGCCCCTACATCGACACCGTGAAGATCTACCGAATGGTGGGTGGAAAGGAACAGCTCTGGAAGACGGTTCCCGGCAGCGCGTGGGTGGAAAACAGCCAGGAGGGGTCACGATTCTGGCGAATCAACACCGCGCGCCCCGACATGGCCGACGACCAGCTCTTCGCGAGCTACGGACAGTGGCAGGGTGTTGCGGAGCACCCCTACTACAAGGAAGCCTGGGACGCAGACGTGCGACCCGAGGCCCCGGTGTCGCGAGTAGAAGTGAATCTGCAGTTCACACGCGAAAGCAACAGCGCCGCGCCGCAGATGGCAGGCGTCAACAACGATGTCGTCGAGTACATGGGTCGTTTCCACTCCTCCTCAGTCACGGGCAAGAAGCCCACGGTGCTCACCTCCACCGACCGTATGGGCCTGAAAACAGTGCTCACCCGCACAGCCACGCACTCAGTGAACTCCCTTGTCGCGTACCCCATGGCCGAGACGAGCACGGGTGCCAACGACAACACCTCGCTGCCTGACAAAGTGATTCCGATGGGGCGGATCGGCGAGTATCTCGCGAGCATCCGCAATGTGAACACGTATCAGCCCAGCAGGTCCTACTGCCTCGGGCACGGTCCCGATGTGCACGTTCCTGCCGCTACCGAAGCCGACGAATGGCTCTGCAGCTATGATCCGGCCTCCTTCCACGACGAGATGATCTACGAGTTCACCTATCCGGCGAACCCGAAAGAAGACCCCGTCTACAACCTCGAAGCGAAGTACTTCACCGTTGCCGCCTCAACGACGCTTCAGTACCTGACAGGGGTGCGCGCATTCGACGCGCAGGGCAACGCTGTCGAGATCCGCTTAGACGCACCGCTGTCTGCGGCAGCGCGCTTCGACTACGACAACACCCAGCCGCGCGGGATCCACGACGACGGAGACGGCACCTTCACGGTCTCCTTCGGCGCAGAAGGCGGCCACCCGAAACGCTTCGAGGCGATCTTCTCGAAGGTGGCAGGATTCGGCGAGCGCACCGCGGAAATCGCGGGCGCCACCCCTGACACCCTGGGTGCATCGCTCGCCGAGGTCGATGTGCGCGTCGGCGGCGTCGTGAACGGCAACAAGGCGCTGCGCGGCACCACCAAGTTGTACCGCGTGCCCGGCGATACGGGCACGAAGACCCTCATGAGCACCACGAGCGCAACCCTCACCGGCTACACTCCGAAGCTCGGCGCAAAGCTCAGCATGGTGTTCAACGACGGTGCCACCAAGGTCTACGACTACGCAGCCAACGGTGTCGACCCCAACACCACGCGGGTTGCTGTCGGCATCGAGAACAGCTCTGAAGCCGACATCAAGGACGCCGTCATCAACGTGCGCCCCGATGCCGCGTTCCGCACGCGCGCCATCGAGATCCCCTCCGACATCTTCGCGGGGGACTGGTCTGTGCAGTCGGTGGTGGTTTCGCAGGGCACGAAGCACGTCACTCTCGACCTGGCTGACTTCACTGACCGGGGCGACGGATTCCACGTCTTCAAACTGCAACCGCTGTTCGACGACGGCACGCTCACCACACAAGATGTGCCCGTGGTGCTCGGCGGCACCGCCACGCTGCGCAAGCAGCACCTCGACAACATCGCGGTGAAGTTCGTGCCGAGGGACGCATCAGTAGGGCTGTGGGGATCGATCACCCGGGCGGCCTCCGCTGATCCGCTGCCCACGAAGATGCGAGAGGGCGGCGATGTCTTCCTCGCCGGCGTCTGGGTTGACGAGGAGACCGGCGGCGCGAGCTGGCAGTCGAAGCCATCGTTCGCTACCGACCGCACCAAGGGTGCCACCGAAACTCTCATGTACCACACCACGTTCAACACGAACGCCGTGGTGACCTCGTACAACACGATCTCCGTCTCAGCGGGCGGCTCGAACAACAGCGACAAGCCCACATACACGCTCTCGAGCGCGTCGGGGCAGGCGGCACCGCGCCTCTTCACCCGCGTCGCGAGCATGGAAACGCACGCTGTGCATTTGCAGCAGAACTTCGAACGAGCAGCGGATCCCGCACTCTTCTACGACGCCGACACGGGCGCGCAGATCGACTACCGCAATATGGCAGTCGGCGACACCACGAAAGTGCTCTACGAGCTGCGGAACGTCGGAACAACGGCCGCAGGCGATGATGCGCCGGGCGCGCTTCCCGTCTTCCGTCCCATCGCGCACATCGAAGCACCCGCAGGGCTCAAGATCTCGGATGTGCAGGCGAGCTCCGACTTCATGCGAGGCGACCCCAACCGCGCGGCCCGCCTCCTGGAAAGCCCCAACGCCGCAGTAGAGGTGGCCCCGGGTGCTGTGACGATCTCCACGCCCAACACCAAGCGCGCCGACGTGTCGTTCGACGTCACCCTCAACGATCGCGAATCGGTGTTCTTCTACGTGGAGTTCACCGCGGTGAACGACTTCGGGCCCGGGCTCGGCGCCACGCAGGCGAAAACCCCGCAGTGGAATGCCTACGCGCGCCCCGCCTACACGCACCACTTCATGAGCTACGACAGCACCGGCGTGAACGGCACCCGCATCACCGGCACCACCACCACGAAGAACTACGACGGCGACAGCTTTGCGGAGTCCCTGGGTCAGGTGCAGAACCACCTCTACCGCTATTCCGACCCGAACCAGCTCGTCATCGAGAGCCGATTCGACCAGGAGAACGTCTCGGGTGAGACGATGACGCTCACCGTCAAGAACATCCGCAACGAGATCCTGCACAACAACACCGACCTCGATCTGAACATCACGCTCGACGCAGGTGCGCTCGGCGCATTCGAGCTCACCGCGTTTCCGAAGCCGCAGTACCCCGTGGGCTTCACCGGAACCTTCGGCGCGAGCGAGACTGGCGTCGCGGAGCCAAAGGTGTTCTTCAAACACGGCAATGCCTGGGTGCCCGTGGCCGACTTCGATTCTGCCGTGCACTCGATGGCTGCGATCAACGAACTGCGCGTCTCCTACGGCACCGTGCCAGCCATGAACCCGGCCACCGGCACCGTCTTCGAGGCAGTGCCCTTCACGATCCCCGGCATCGGCCACTGGCGCACCGCGGGAGCGGCGACCACGAAGTCATATGTCATCACCTCACAGGCGCGCACCACGCTCACCCACCAGGATGACCAGTGGCAGCCCGTCGGCTCGTACACCTACCTCGCCTCGGCGAATCAGCGGGTATACAAGGCGATTCCCGGTGTCGAGTTCAACATCCAATCCTTCGGCACCGCCGCTGAGGCGGAAGCCAGCTATGTCGGTTCGAAGATCGGCAAGAGCGAGTACGTCGCGGGAGACGCGGTGTTCTACAAGCTGACCGCGAAGAACCACACGACCAGGCAGGGAACGGCTACGGACACTCCGTACGGCAAGGCGCCGCTGCGGCGCCCCGTCATCTACGACAAGCTGCCGCAGTACCTGCAAACCGAGCTCTCGCAGTACGTGAGCGGCGGCGAACTCGACGTGCAGGCGGCGATCGACGCCGGTGCGCTGCAGATCGTGGTGCGCACCGAAGCCGGCCAGTCGCGGGCGTTCACCCCGCCGAAGGTCACCGTGCGATCGGCCAAGGGGCTTGACATCGCCGGCTCCCAGACCTTCAACAAAGCGGGACACAACAACGGCTGGGGATTGCTCTCGAACGCCGAACCGCTGAACACCACCGCGAACCCCGCCGACCAGATCGACTTCCAGGTGTTCAGCTACGAGTTCCAGGACGAAACCCTGGGCCGCGGCGAGCAGATCGAGATTATCTACCCCTCGCGGGTGCGCACCGACATCCCGCTGCCCCGAGCCGACTACGCCGATGGCACCCCCGTGTTTGCGCCGCTCTTCGGCTGGTACGCGAGCAACGTGCCCGTCGCGAACTCCGCGATGAACACCTCCATGGATATGGCGTCGCTGCTGCACGACGCCGGTATCACTGGCGAGCGCCCCGCAGAGCTGACCGAACTCGAGTTCCTGTCGAACTCCTTCTCGTGGCAGCCCGGCTCGAATGGGCAGCGCCGCCACCCGAACAACTCCTCCGGTTCGAACCTGCAAAGCACCTTCTACGACGAGACCGCGAACAAGCAGAAGTCGCACCCCGCCTACCTGCGTGAGGGGTATGCCTCAGGCAACGACACATACAAGAACGACCTCTACCTCACCTTCGCGGCAGCCGATCTGGAAGACAACTTCCGATATGCCGCGAAGGGGCGCGTCAACGACGGGGCGGTGCAAGCTGACGAGCGCATTCTGTGGGCGCAAGACGGCATGCAGTTGAGCCGCGCCTGGCTGTATGGCGCGAGCGAGATGGTTCCTGCTGTGAAACGAAAAGCGTACGGCACCGATCCCGCGAACTTCTACGAGCACGACGGCACCCTCAACTCGTACAACCGCGAACGGCTTGGCTACACTCCCTACGTCGACGACCCGTACACCTACGCCGTGGAACTCCACGAGCGTTTCACGGTGCGGCTCCACGCCGCGAACCTCGGCGACCGTGCTGTCGAGAGCGGCCTTGAGTACACCGAGATCCTCCCGTTGGGCATCACACCATACGAGGAGGACGGCACCACCCCGATTGGCATCACCGCGGTCGACGGAAACGGGAACTCGATTCCGAGTACCTTCGAGGTGATCCAGACCCCCGAGAACGACCAGGGATATCGTGCACCGGCACAGTCGCAGGAGGCCGGATCGTATTCCGCCGCGACGCTCGATGACGGTGTGCCGTATGTGGTGCAGGTGAAGGTCGCGACGCCGCTCACAGGCATGTTCAACGCGCCCAGTTCAAGCACCAACGACAAGTACCAGCGCGTCGAGATCGGGGTGCGCGTGTACGAGGAGCGCCCGCCGGCCACAGCCGCTGACGCCACACGCCTTTCCGGTGTCTCGTACTGGCACGACCAGTTCACGCTCACCTCGATCAAGGAGGAGGAGTACCTCGAGATCTACGGCGCCACCTACGGGGGCTTCAGCGCCGGCATCAACCAGAACAACACCTGGCGCTACCCCAATGACGGCATGTCACAGGGCATCGAGGTCAACGATCTCGCGTACTACTTCGGTAGCTACACCTCTTACTTTGCCGTTGAGCCGTGGGGTGCCTACATTCGCGGCATCAACGCGCAAGGCACCACGACGACCTCGGGTGGCAAGCCCGCCATCGTCACCGGTGACCAGATCGCGATGCGCAAGCCGACGCTTCGCGTATGGAGCAAGCCGGAGAAGGATCAGCACGCCAGCGGCATCGATCCCACGATTCAGGATTTCAGCGTCGATCTCTACGAGGAGTTCACGCTCCACTCGACCGTGGAGAACCAGCAGCTGGAGGTGCTGGGAGAGTACAACCGGGTGAACAGTGGTTACAACTACTACTCGGGTGACAACCTCAATGACGACATCTGGCGGTATGCGCCGCAGACCATCGGTGGCGCTCGCGGCTCATGGTTCGAGCCGACCGTCACCATCGCCCTGCCCTACGGCGTGGCACCGGTACTCGAGGACGGCTCCTATGGCCGCTACTATCGCGACCTCGACGAGCAGCAAAACGTCATGTTCACGGCCACTGTGAACGACATCAGCTACCGCTCATCAACATTGCGAAAGCCCGTCACCGAGTTCTTCGATGTGCGCGTGGAGATCGTGGAGAGCACTGTCGGCAAGCGATTCGTGCTGCACTTCACCGTCAATCAGGATCGCGCAGCCGACGTGGCCTACGGCCAGTCGCTCGTGATCTCGCCGCGCGTGGTGACCATCGACACCCCGACCTTTGGCCCCGACACGGACGACAGCCGGTACCAGGAGGTGCTCACCTTCGCAAACACCGAGCGCCCGGTGTTCAACCCGGTCGTTTCGGGCAGGTACACCACAGGCTCCCCAACCTCGCTCACGGAGCGAGACCAGGCCACCGGCTACCCCTATGTAAAGTCGTCGAACGGCCTGACCATCACCGCGAACGATCGCAACAGACGAGACACGACGAGCACCTGGAACACCAACATGGGTGTGCTGAAGGTGACGGAACGCCTCATTGCTGCGACGAAGAGCTACCAGGGATCCACTGCGATTTCGCTCAACAGTAATGTCCCGTGGACGGAACCAGGCGACACCTTCAGCCCCGAACTGCCGAACGACAAGCACGCCAAGTTCGGTGCCTACGGCGGCACCCTTCTGAACCTGCGGAAGCCCTCCATCACGAATGTGACCAAGGTCGTCGCCTATCCAGGTGCTTCTGAGGCGGAGAGTATCAAGGTCGACGCCGCAGGCAAGTACTGGTACACGACCCAGGTGACGAACGCTCCCGACCCGAACGTCAATCCCTACGAGATGATCAAGACCGCCGGCGATGTGCACAACTCCCGCTTCGTGGTCACGCAGCACGTCATCGAGTTCGCTGAGGCGACGGGGGAGGTGCGTCTGCAGATCGGCAACGACATCTACGACCGCGCTGCCTTCGAAGCGATGGGCTACACCGTTGAACGGGTGACTCCCGCCGTGGTGAAGGTGGGCGAGCACCGCAATCGCATCCAGTGGCTAGTGACCCCTCCCGCGAACGAGCGCGGCACCCGCGGCGAATTGCAGTCGGGCCAGAGCTTCAAGCTGTTCACCCAGGTGCAGCTCGTGGCCGGCTACGAAGACAACGAAGTGTCCGAGGATCCCACCTGGAAGACCCCGGATCTCATCGTCGACTCATACGTGTCGCTCATTACCGACGACACGAGCCTGATCCCGACCGACGGCTCCTCGACGCAGCGACCCGAAGACTTCATCGTGCAGTCCGCGGCATCAATGGGCTACCACAGCTACGCCTCCGATACGGGCGCTGCCGTCGACATCGACGGCAATGGCGACATGGCCGGACGCTACGCTACCGATGCGGCGCAGGTTGAGATCATGAAGCCTCGCGCAGAGGTGCGTGTGAACACGACGCGCCCCCGCATCGCCTACTCCAACGGCATGTCCGGCGACAACTACTTCAACTCCTCAGACACGGTCGAGTACCTCGTGACCCACGCGAAGAACTCGGGTTCGGGTCTGAAGGAGTTTGTCGTGGAGAACATACTTCCCACGCACAAGACCAACGACAGCACCGTCTCCGTCAGCGGACTGCCGCTGACGACGACAACGATGTACCTGACCTCGGGTGCGTGGGAGCTGCCACAGGCGACGCTGGATCACCTCGCCGCCGACGGCACCGACGTCGATGATGCCTTCCGCAGCTACGTCTACGTGTCTCATGAACTCGCAGAGAACGGCTACGAGGGCGGCGACTGGAAACTGCTCAACCCCGGTGGCAGCTCGATTCTCAGCAATGAGAAGCTGACCTTGAACACCAGTGCTGAGCGCACCGATATCAAGAAGTTCCGCGTGGTGGTGAAGGCGCTTCAGCCGGAACGCTACCTGGTGCCGCAGGGCCTGCGTCTCGACATCGACGCCGACCCCGTTGCCGCGGGCAAGCAGTCGGTGCTCGACACTGATCCCACCAACCAGAGCATCACCCAGTACCCCGCCTCGGTGACCGACAATGCCGTGCGGGTGGGTCTGCGCGCTTCGTCGACGGCGAAATCGACGCTGTTCATCTTCGGTACCGCACAGGCGTGGGGCAACTATGTGAGCACGAGTGTGTCGAAGCTCGCCCAGAACCAGACCCGCTCCTACCTCACACCGTCGCGCCCCGTCGTCAATGTGAAGTACGACGCGCTCTACTACCGCAGCGATTCGTCCCGCCCCGCGACCGAGCGTTTCGGCTGGTCCGACATCATGGCCATCGCGCCAAAATCGTCGCCGCACCTGAAGTTCACGGGCGAGTTCATCAACGCCGACGACACCATGTGGTCGCGCGATGAGGACAACACCTACTCCGAAGACACCCTCGTCGACCCCTTCGTGACGTTCCAGTTGCCGACGGTGATGGAGTCGGGAGGCGCGTTCACCTATGTGCCCGCCGACCAGATCACTCCCGAGCACCCGCTGAGCAACGAGCACCGTTCGCGCTACTCGCTGACGGGTAAGGAGAAGAACCTCTGGACCTGGAAGTTGGTGCGCGCAGACGGCAGCGAGGCGAGCCCTGATTCGCACTTGAAGTACACCGATCTCTACGCGGGACCGTGGCCTGGCTTCGACCGCAACGTCGTGTCGATCTGGTTCGAGGGCAATGTCTACCCCGGTGACAAGATCGTGGTCGAGTTCATCGGGGCTGTCGACGCCTACTCGCCGGGAGCCGAAGCAGAAGACCTGAAATCGCGTGCGGTGGTCACCAACAGCACCGGTCTGCTCTACCCGCTGAACTCGCAGCAGAACTCGGGCAACCGCTTGGGCTACTCGACCGACTTCACCGACTTCAACAAGAACAGCCTGATGAACGACAGGCTCGTGTTCTCGGAGCGCACCCTGTTCCAGTACGAGACCTACGACAACTTCGGTAAGCGCAAGATCGCCTACTCCGATCTGAACCGGGCAGGCACCGTGGCGCCGGAGATGACCCCGGTGCGCGAGGGCGGCGACTTCTCCTTCGAGGTGTCCGTTGACAACTCGAAGGAATCGGGAGACCGGGCCTACCCCTATCCGATCCTGTACGACGTGCTGCCATTCTCCGGCGACACCTCCATCGGCAACGCAACTCTGCAGCGAGGCTCGCAGTATTCGGCGTGGCTGCGCAGCGACGGGATGAAGTTGGAGCGCGAGGGTGCCGAGAAGAAGACGTACCAACCCAACGAGTACACGGTCTACGTCGGTCCCTTCACGAAGCAGGGCGGCAAGATCGTCGACGCCGCGATGGTGCCGCACGCCGATGCCGTAACCGAGTCGTTCTACGACTCCCTCGGCACCCCGGGTGCGGCCTCCACGGTGCGCGACCGCCACTTCGTAAAGCTTGATGAGCTCAAGGCCGATCCCGAGCTGCTGAAGCGGGCCAAGACCCTCCTCGTGCTCTTCAACAACCCGACCGAGCAGCTGCCCGGTCAGAGCAAGCTCAAGTTCACCTACCAGATGAAGGCTCCGCTCAACGCCCCGGCCTACCTCGAGCAGTTCGACGATGCCGAGCGCAAGCCGAACGCGGCGCTCTGGAACTCCTTCATGGCGACGCAGCGCGTGAGCCGCTTCATCCCGCAGGAATCGAACCTTGCCGGCTCCTTCGTTACCGAGAAGCGGGATCACGTCTACCTCGGCAACTACGTGTGGCACGACGTGAACTACAACGGCGTCCAAGACGAGGGCGACCCCTTCGTTGACGGCAACGGCCGCACGCTGCTCAAACCGTCGAAGGATCTCAATTTTGACGGCAAGATCGACGACCCGGGCATCAACGGTGTTCGCGTCAGCCTGCTGACCCCGAAGGGCTACAACGTCGACGCGCTGGGCAACCCCATTCATCAGGTGGGTAACCAGTGGGAGGTCGTCGACGAGGCCACGGGCAAGTCGGTGCTCGACGAGGTCTTCCTGCAGCCGATCCGCTCGGCGGGCCCGCTGACAACGCTCACGGAGACCGACTACAACGGCAATCACGGCTATTACACCTTCTCGAACATTCAGCCGGGCGACTACCGGGTGATGCTCGAGTTCCCGAAGGCCTACGACTCGTTCTCGGCCACCACGACAGAGGTGTTCAAGCGCGCGGGCGTGCAGGTTTACGCGCCGGGCAAGACACTCGATGTGCCGGCTCCGGTCGACAACTCAGCACTGAGGACGATCAGCGAGGCGGCCAGGGTAGACAGCTCCACCAGTGATGCCGAGCGCATGAGCTTCGATTTCGGCGTCGCCGAGACACTGCGCGTCGGCGGCACGGTGTTCCAGGAAGGCATCGACTCCCTCGATGGCTACCAGGCGGGACCGGCCGAGCCCGGCATCGCCGGCTACCACGTGTACCTGAAGCGCATGAACGGTGAGACCGCCGTCGACGCCTACGGGAAGCCGATGGTCGCTGTGACCGACGCGCAGGGCAAGTACGCCTTTGACGTATTGCCTGTCGACCGCGAGTACTACATCGAGGTGACCGACCGTAACGACGGCTTCAACCCCGAGTGGGTGGTTTCGCCGTTCGTGCATCACATCGACCCCTTCACCGAAGCGAACGACAACGACGGCTTGACCGAGAAGGGGACGAAGGTCGTCAAGACCAACACGCTGCGGTTCGATCTCGAAGGGCTCTTCGCCTCGGGCTTCGCCGATCGCGAGTCGGTGAGTATCGGTTTCTACGAGAAGTCGACCTCAGGTGTGATCGGCAACCGGGTTTGGGACGATCTCAACCGTGATGGCGTGCAGGATGACGGCGAGCCGGGCATTGCGGGCCAGGCGCTCTCCCTGCAGCAGTACGTGCGTCCCAGCGGAGGGGAGTGGACCCGCACCGGCTTCACGCAGTCCACGGTGTCGAACGCCGACGGCTATTACTACTTCACGAAGGTGCCGAGCTCGATCTTTGAGGCTGGCGAGCCTGTCGAGACGAAGTACCAGGTGGTGGTCGATCGGCTCGTCGACGGCTACACCTTCGCGCTCGCCCATCAGGGTTCGGCGGCCGATGCCGCTGAGTTCGACTCGGACTTCTTCCCGAATGGCACGATGCACCGCAACGCGAAGGTGGGCGACCACCTCGTCAGCATCGGCGACTTCGATGAGGCGACGGGCGTGATGTACGGCGTCAACGACAACACCGTCGATCTCGGCCTGGTCGCGCACGCGCGCTCGACGCTGTCTGGGGAGGTGTTCATCGACACCGACGGGGACGGCGTGAAGAACGACGCCGCGAAGGCAGAGAAGCGCTACACGGCGACGCTCGAGGTGCTGCACCAGGGCGCCTGGGTGGAAGCCAAGCAGGACGCGCAGGGGTTCATGATCGAGCCGGCAGCGGCGCAGAGCACGGATCGCCCGATCCGCAGTACCGCGGTTTCCTCGTATTCCTTCGACAAGCTGCACATCATTGATTCGGTGCAGCGGGTGCCCTACGAGTATCGGGTGCGGGTTTCCGAGATCCCGCTGTGGCAGGCTGTGACGAAGCTGCATGTCGGTGCTGATCCGGCGCGCGACAACGACTTCGTGCACGATGCGCGAACCATCGCCAACTCGGCGGTCTCGGATACGCGTATCCTCGGAAAGCTGCAGCAGGGTCAGCTGCTGCCGATCGATACCTTCACCGGGGTGCCGGCTGAGCACGTCGATCTCGGCCTCACCGAGTTCGAGACCGAGGTGACGATCGGCGATCGCATCTGGCATGATCGCGACGGCGACGGCGTGCAGGATACCGGTGAACCCGGTCTCAAGGGTGTCGACGTGGTGCTGAATCGGGTGGTCGCGGGTGCGTTGGTGCCCGTCGATCGCACGCGCACCGGCGCCGACGGTGCCTACGAGTTCACCGCGAAGGTTGCAGACACTGACCCCGCAAGCCCCGGCTATCAGACGCCGTACGTGTACGCGGTTGAGTTCAATCTGAGCTCGCGGCAGACGCTTTCGCCGACGGTCGTCGACGGCGTGGTGACGGAGTCGAAGTTCGTGAACCTGGAGCTTGCGGGTGCTCCTCGATACAGCCACGCTGTGCAGGATCCCCGCCACACCGCGGTTTCCGAGGAGGTCACGCTCGTTGCGGCCGACGCGAACGGCTATGCGCTTTACGACACGGCGGCGAGCACCGAGCTTGTCGACGGCGGCGTCGTGGTGCATGATTCGGTTCGGGTGATCGGCGACACCGTCTTCGATGACCGTGATCGCGACGGTGTGCAGTCGGCCGGTGAGCCGGGCCTCGGCGGGCTCACCGTGAAGCTCTTCAAGCTGAACCGCGACACCGGCCTCTGGGAGGCCTCGCAGGGGGCTGGCACATCGTCGTCAACGGTCACGGACGCCAACGGCGAGTACCGCTTCGCGGTTGAGGTGGCGGATCTCGACAAGGCTTCTCCGCACTATCGTGAGGCCGAGGAGTACCGTGTGCTCGTCGAGGCTCCTGCGAATATGCGTCTCGTGGAGATCGGCAATGCCTTCTTCTACGCGGGCGCCGCGGATGTCGATGGCATTGCGATCGACAAGCCCTTCAGCTACGTGCTGACCGATCCGATCAGCCTGGTCGAGTTCGGCGTTGACGGCGTCGATCTCGCGACTGCGCATGATGTGCTGACCGCTGATGCGGGCTTCGCGGTGTACCCCACCTCGGTGGTCATCGGCGGCCGGGTGTGGGACGATGCTGATCTCAACGGTCTGCAGGATGCCGGCGAAGCAGGTGTTGCGGGCCGCACGGCGGTGCTGTGGGAGCTGATCGATGGCGAGTGGCAGGAGATTGCGGATCTTGCCGGGAACAGCAGCGTGCAGACGGGCGCCGACGGGGTGTACGCCTTCGAGGTGAGTCCGACTCACTATGAGGAGCACGAGCCCGGATTCCTCGCACCGCGCGAGTACCGCGTCACCGTTGAGCGTGAGGGGTACCACGTGTGGTCGCCGATGAACGTTGGCGATGACCCGGCGATCGACAGCGATATCAGCCCCGCTGAGCCTGATTTCGGCACGCGTTACACCGGCGTCACTCGTTCCTTCGCGATTGCGGATCAGAACGGCGGTGTGGTCGATGTTGCGAGTGTGCGTGATGATCGCGCTATGGATGTCGGTCTGAAGGTTTACGATCACGAGGTACTCATCGGCGGAACGGTTTGGGATGACACCGATGAGGACGGCCGCCAGCGGTCTTCCGAGCCCCCGTTGCCCGGCCAGCTGGTGACGCTGTGGGAGCGGATCGACGGCGAGTGGCGGGTTGCGGAGGATGCCCGCGGGCATGCGACCCAGCTCACCGACGACGCCGGCCGCTACGAGTTCGAGGTGTACCCGACGAGCTATGACGAGGAGTCGGACGCCTTCCTGCAGCCGAGGGAGTACCGCACTACTGTCGGCGAGCCCCAGGGCTACCGGCTGAGCCGTGGCAGTCTCGTGGCCGGCCTGGAAGAGGGGCGTGTGGTCTCCGCGAGCGCGCAGATCTCCGAACTCGATGAGGACGGCAAGGTCGATCTTTCGGCCAGCCGCGACGACCTCACGCTCGAGTTCCCGTTTGCGGCGGTGCCGAAGCCGGCTCTGGCGCTGACGGGTGCCCAGTCGATCCTTGCTTTCGGCGCGCTGGTGCTTGCGCTCGGCGGGCTCGTGGTGCTCATTGGTGTGCGGCGTCAGCGAAGCAAGCGCGGAAGCGAGGCAGCCTGATGGAGGGGAACGCGGTGAAGGAGCAGCCGGATCAGCCCAGCTCTACGCAGTCGGAGGCGGAGGGGCCGCGCACTCGGCGGTCCCTCCGGCCGAGACGGTCTTCCCGACCCAGGCGCAGGGCGGTGTGGATCGCCGCTGCAGCGGTGCTCGCGGCAGTGGTGGTCGCTGCGCTGCTGTGGACGAACTGGCCGAAGTCTGGTGCGGAGCCTGTGACGCTCGGTGGTGTTGAATACACCAGCAATGTGCGGATGGAGGAGCAGGGCGGCTACGTGTACGCCTACATCCCCGTCAACTCCGATGCCGGTGGGGTGGTGATCGAGGTCGCCGACGCGGAAGACAATCGCGAGATCCGCGAGTTCCTCGACAGTCTCGACACGCTGTTGCCGGGAGAGCACGTGCTGGCCCTGAGCGAGTCGAATCTGCACATCATCGTGGACGGCATGTCAGAGGGCTGACCTCGCTAGCCGAGCACTGAGAATCCGGGGGAAAGGGTGCCCCGTCCCGTGAGGGCAGCAAGCAGCTGCGGCCCGTCGCCGGCTGCCACGGCGAGTTCAGCGGCAAGCGCGACCGTGCGCTCCAGCACACGGGTGGGAGGGCCGGAGTGCACCCCCGTTGCCGTTGCGATATCCATCCCGTGCACCACCAGCTCAAAGGTGCGCGTGGGGAGGTAGTCGCTGAGGCGGATCCCGCCAACGATGCAGGTGATCACGGGGTTTCCGGCCTCGCGCACCAGGCCGGTCACCCGATCCGCGATCCGCGAGAATGCCGCGACTGGATCATCGCCGAGCGCGTCGCCCGCGGCCACGCCGCGCGCGTGCACCTGGTTCGGATCTGCACCAGTCGCGATACCGGCGCGCCTGAAGTAATCGGCCGGGCTGGTGATCTCCGCCCGCTGCGCCGGCCTGTCGAGGTACTGCTCAACGGTGAGGAGCGCGCGACTCGTGTGCCCCACGAGGGCGCGCAGATCCCAGGTGCCCAGGCCCGGAGCGGCCCAGTCGGGTGCGACGATGCCCGCTACGACGGTGCTCACCCACTCTGCTGAGGCGCTGAAGTCGGCGACGGCGGATCTCGCGGTGTCTAGCGTGTCGTGCTGCATCCTCCTAGTGTGGAGCCACAAGAGAAGGAGCACCAGATGGCGGAGCCAACACAGGGACCGAAGTCGTACTTTCCGTCGATCGAAGCGAAGTACGGTCGATCGATCGACGAGTGGATCGCTCTGCTGCGACCCCATGCGGGCGAAAAGCACATGGAGCAGGTCGCGTTTCTGAAAGAGCAGGGCATGGGCCACGGGCACGCGAACGCCCTCGTGCACGTCTTTCGCGCCGAGCACGACGGGGCATAGCTGCCAGGGGCTTTTGCGTCGCGCCAGGTAGGCGCATACTGGGGTGATCGTCACCCCGCGCAAAGGAGCAGACCATGCCGCACACCCTCGCAACGTACATCGCACTGCCCGGCACCACAGGTGAGGCGATGCAGCACTGGCACGAGATCTTCGGCGGTGAGCTGCAGATCATGAGGTACGGTGACATGCCCCCGATGGAGGGGATGCCGTTCACGCCCGATCCCAAGTCGGTCGCCCACTCGACGCTCGTGCTGCCCGATGGTGCCGGAGTGATCGCCGGCGGTGACTCCATGGACGACGGCACCGACTATCCCGTGCGCGGATCCGCCTACTCGATGCTCTACACCACCGACACCCCCGATGAGGCGCGTGCCTTCATCCAGAAGTTCCTCGACGGCGGCGGCACCGTGGGCATGCCGTTCGAGCAGGCTCCCTGGGGCGATTGGTACGGGCAGGTGTTCGACCGTTACGGCGTGATGTGGTCGTTCTCCTGCGACGCCGCCTGAGCGGTAGCGTGGAGGGGTGATCGACCAGACCAGCCCCTTCGTGCACTCCGTCGTGGTGGGTGAGGCCGCGCCGCGCCGCGTGGTGTTCCTGCACGGCCTCTTCGGTCGTGGCAAGAACCTCATGCGCATCGCGACGGGGCTCGAACCGGAGGCGCAGAGCCTGCTCGTCGACCTGCCCAACCACGGCCGCTCGGCCTGGACCGAGGCCTTCGACTACGTCGAGATCGCCGATCTTGTCGCCGAGCACCTGCGTGCAGGGTTCGCCGCCGACGGGCAGGTCGATGTCGTGGGGCACTCGATGGGCGGCAAAGTGGCGATGGTGCTCGCGCTGCGCCACCCCGAGTTGGTGCGCCGACTCGTGGTGATCGACATCTCGCCGGTCGCCTCAGGATCCTCGCGCGGCGAGTTTCGTCACCTGCTCGACGCCCTCGCCGGCCTCGACCTCGGATCGGTGACGCGGCGCTCGGACGCGGATGAGGCCCTCAAGGCTGCGATTCCCGAGAGCGGCGTGCGCGGTTTCCTGCTGCAGAACCTACGCCGCGGAGAGCACGGTTTCGAGTGGGAGCCGAACCTGCGGCTGCTGCGCGAGCAGCTTCCGGCAGTGATGGGCTTCCCCGAGCTGCCGGGGCTGACATTCACCGGGCCTGTGCTGTGGATCGCGGGGGAGCGCTCCAGCTACGTCTCCGACGAGGATGCGCCGGCGATGCGCGCGCTCTTCCCGCGCACGGTCAGAATGACGGTGCGCGGCGCCGGCCACTGGGTGCACTCGGAGAAGCCCGACGAGGTCGTCACGGCGCTGCGCACCTTCTTGGGCGGCTGAGGCGACCCGGCCGCGGCTGTCGATATGGGATCTGCCGAAGATATGCCCGATCCCGCAGGAAACGACATATGTTGGGCAGATCCCAGACCGACGGCGCCGGTGTCGTGTTGCCCGATCAGCGAGGCAGGGTCGCGCCGGTGAGGAAGGCCCGCCGACGCAATCTCAGCCCCATCCGAACGGAGGCGACTACGCTGGCGACATGAGCACAGCCGCAGTCGACAGTTTCGAGACAGGATCGGACGGCTCCGACGACGAGATCACCATCTCCGCCAGCGCACTGCGAGCCCTCGGCGATCAGATGCAGCGCTTCCTCCTCGAATACCGCTTCGCCATGCAGGAGGTCGAGACCAAGCTCGCGATCCTGCGCGAGGAATTCCTGCACATGCACGAGTACAACCCCATCGAGCACGTCTCGAGCCGGGTGAAGTCTGTCGACAGCCTCGTCGACAAACTGCAGCGCCGCGGCCTCGGCAGCGACTTCGACGAGATCCGTCGCGAAATCCACGACATCGCCGGCGTGCGCGTCACCTGCGCCTTCATCCGCGACGTATATCGGCTCTTCGACCTGCTCACCCAGCAGGACGACATCACCGTGCTCGAAGTTGAAGACTTCATCAAGCACCCCAAGCCCAACGGCTATAAGAGCCTGCACGCGATTATCTCAGTGCCTGTTTACCTCTCGACGGGCAGGGTGGACGTTCCCGTCGAAGTGCAGTTCCGCACCGTCGCCATGGATTTCTGGGCGAGCCTCGAGCACAAGATCTACTACAAGTACGCTCGCCGCGTGCCCGACGCCCTGCTTGCAGAGCTCAAACACGCCGCCGACACCGCAGCCGAACTCGACACCCGCATGCAGCGCCTGCACGTGCAGGTGCACGGAGAACCGCCGTTGCACACGGCACCAATCGAACTGCGTGGTCTGCGGCAGTAGAGTCGGGGCGTGGAAAACGAACATCTTCCCGGCGGATCCGGTGGCGTCTGGCGTCGGAGCACGCCCAGCGGCGAGATCCGTGTGCACCGTCCCACGGGCCCTTGGACCCCTGCCGTGCACGCCCTGATCGCACACCTGCACGCACGCGACCTCGACGGCGTGCCCCAGGTGCACGGCTTCGACGCCGACGGGCTCGAAGTGCTTGACTACCTGCCGGGGGAGACCCTCAACCCCGAAACCGAGCAGCCAGGCGAGCAGGCGCTCACCGGGGCCGCCGCCTGGTTGCGACGCTTCCACGACGCTGTGAGCGACTTTCGCCCGGGCCCGCTGGAGTGGCGGCAAGGCAGGCAAGATCTGCGCCCCGACGAGCTGATCTGCCACAACGATCCCGGCCTCTACAACTGGGTGGTTGCGGGCGATACCTTCGCGGGCATGATCGACTGGGATCGCGCCGGCCCAGGTCGCCCCATCGACGACCTCGCCTTTCTCTGCTGGTCAGGGGTGCCGCTGCTGCGCGAAATCCCCGTCGCCGAAGCGGCACGCAGGGTTGCGCTCGCCGCAGAAGCCTATGGCGGGATCGCGCCAGGCGAGCTGCTCGACGCTGTCGATGCGCGCATGGAGCTCATCGCGCAGCGCTGGCGTGCCGGTATCGAGCGTGGCGACCCCGGCACGCTCGCGCTGCGGGATTCGGGTGTAATGGATCGCCACCTGGAGCGGGTGCGCGGCTTCGACGCCCGCCGGGAGGCGATCCGCCGACTGCTGTAGCGAGCACTAAACCGCGGTGAGCTTATGCCAGACTGGAGCCGAGACTACCGGAGAGGGTCGTTCGGAACGGCCCCGTGAGGAGTACCAGCATGACGAGCACCACCACGACGAGCGGAGCAATGCAGCTCGGCCTGGCCGACGGCGGGATCGAGACGGCACTGACTGACAGACTGGGGCAACGACTGCCCGAGTTCGCGGCATTCACGCTGCTCGACACTGTGGAGGGGCGCGAAGCGCTCCGCGAGTACTACCGCCCGTTTCTGCGGCTCGCGATCGAACACGGGCGCCCGCTCGTGCTTGACACCCCCACCTGGCGCGCCAACACCGACTGGGGTGAGCGCCTGGGCTACGAACAGCGGGCCCTCGACGCCCTGAACGCCGACGCCGTAGCGCTGCTGCGCGAACTCGACGAGGACGAGGGCGACGAGTCGATCGAGGTGGTGGTGAACGGCTGTGTCGGCCCGCGCTTCGACGACCACTACATCGAGGGGCGGCGCATGACCGAGGCCGAGGCCGAGGCGTATCACGCGCCTCAGGTGAACGCACTCGCCGAGGCCGGAGCGGATCGGATCACCGCGGTAACCACGCTCGACGCGGCCGAGGGCATCGGCGTGGTGCGTGCTGCGCAGGCCGCCCGGATGCCTGTGGCGGTGTCGTTCGTGGTGGGCGAGGACGGGCTGCTCGCCGATGGCAGCACGCTCGCCGCCGCCATCGGCGCGGTTGACGGCGCGACGGGATCCGCCGCGATTGGTTTTCTAGTGAACTGCGCGCACCCCTCCGCCGTGGCAGAGGGCCTGGCCGCCTGCGGTGCGAGCCCGGAGCTGGAGCGCCTCATCGGCTTCCGTCTGAACGCGGCGCACGTCGGCGACGACGGCCCCGGTGACGGCCCCGAGTCGTTCGCCGCGCTCGAGGCCGGCCTGCGCGAACTCGCGCCGAACGCGAGCGTCTTCGGCGGCTGCTGCGGCACGGACACCCCGCATATCGCGGCGCTCGCTGCTTTGCTTCCCTAGGGGGTGCTCTGAATCGGCCTCGCCGGTTATTGGGCCGAGGGTGGTTGTGGCTAGGCTGGTGTCGTGAATAGAGACCCATTCGAGGAGCTGTTCGGAGCGTCGTCGAAGAACGACGCTCACGAGTCTGCACCGGCGCCGGTCCCCGCCCGCGAGCGTCTGGCGTACGAGCAGGCAGAGCGGGTACGCACCTCCCAGCTCCCCGCGAGCAAGCGCACCTCCCCGGCCGATCCGGGCGACGGATCCGGCGATCGCGCCGCTCGCGCGAAGCCCTGGATCGTCGTCGGTATCGTCGCCGTGCTGGCGCTCATCGCATCGATCATGATTCTGAACCTCGCTCGGGGCACCCAGGAAACGCCGCAGCCCACGACCGACGCGACTCCCACGCAGACGCCGAAGACGACCTCCCCGGCGAAGCCCAAGACCACAAACGATGACGATGACACGCCGACGTCGCAGCCCAGCGGCCCGCCCACCGTCGACGTAGGGCCGACCTACGACATGGCGATCGGTCCCTGGAACGCGACCTCGCAGATCTCGCAGCGCTTCGGTCCCGTCAACTTCAATATCCCTGACGGTGTGAATCTCGTGCTCACCTCGGACCTGCTGTCGTCGTTCCCGGACTCGTGCGCCGCGATGCGCGAGGGCTGGGGTGCCACGAAGACCGACGCCGGCTATGTCGTGCGCAAGCCCGCCACGCGCTGTGCTGCGGCTCCCGAACTCTACGACGAGGTGTGGGGGCTCACGGACGCCTGGGTGCGCACGATCCGCTGAGCATCGTTTCGCGCTACCCGGCGAACAGTGCCGGCCAGAGTGCGACGGCGAGCGGGTAGCCCACGAAGCTGACGATGTCGAGGATCCAGTGGGCCACGATCAACGGGAGGGACCGGCCCCAGCGCTGGTACGCCCAGCCGAAGACGAGGCCCATCACCACGTTGCCGATGAAGCCGCCGAAGCCCTGGTACAGGTGGTAGCTGCCGCGCAGCAGCGCGCTCGCGATTACCGTCGCGACTGGCCCGACGCCCAGACGGCGCATCCTGTCGAAGAAGTAGGCGACCACGATCAGCTCCTCGCCGAGGGCGGCCCTGAGTGCTTGCAGCACGAGCACCGGTACCGTCCACCAGAAGGCATCGAGGGCTGTCGGCACCACCGTCGTGTTGATGCCGATCCACTTCGCGAACAGATAGAACCCCAGCCCGGGCACGCCGATCAGCGCTGCCAGCGCAACACCAGCGCCGCTCTCGCGCAGCCACCAGCCGCGCCGCGGGCCGGCCGGGCGGGTGGGTGCGCCGAGCCCGAGCCTCCCGAGATGGGGGCGTCGGTCGCGCCAGAGCAAGAAGACCACGAGCGCAACCGGCGCGAGCCCGAAGGTGACGCCGAGCAGCTGGTAGATCAGATCGAAGACGGGGCTCTCGGCGAGAGGCCGGTTGATCGTGGCCGTCTGCGCGCTGAGCGCGGCCTCGCGCGTTAGGCGCTCGATGATAGTCACCACCGCATACACACCCGAGGCCCCAAAGGAGAGCGCGAGCACGATGCCGAGTTCCCAGCGCAGCCGCGCCGGCGATTGAGGTTGCGTCACCGCACCAGCGTATAGAGAGCGAAGGCCCGGAGACGGTGCAGGTGCGGCGATGGCTCTGTTCGCGGCGCAATCTCCCAGGAACATGTCGATTTCGTACAGTTCTGCCCGCGAAGTATGGAAGAAGATTCTCGGACTCCTACAGACCTCCATCACGATGCCGTTACAGACACTGTTTTGTGCAGACGCCTCCCCGGCTGTCGTTAGGCTGGGGAGGTCATTTCGAATTCATCCGGGGCGGAAGCCACATCGGCGTGCCCTGACCGGATGGAACATTTCAAGGAGGAAACCTCGTGAAGCGATCCAAGATTGGCTTCGGGTTCATCGCTCTGGCGGCGGCGGGCGCGCTTGCGCTCTCCGGTTGCACCGGCGGCGGCTCGAACGGCGGCGGCGAGGCCGCAGCCGGCGGCATTATCACCGTCAATAACACCGAGCCCCAGAAGGGCCTGATCCCGGCGGACACCACCGAGGTCGGCGGCGGCAAGGTTGTCGATTCGCTCTGGGAAGGCCTCGTTTACTACGATGCCGACGGCGTGACCCAGATGGGCGTTGCCGAGTCGATCGAGCCCATGAACGACACCAACACCCTGTGGGAGGTGAAGCTCCGCGACGACGCGGTCTTCTCCGACGGTACCCCCGTGCTCGCCCACAACTTTGTGGACGCCTGGAACTACGCTGCGAACGTCGACAACGCGCTGGGCAACCAGTACTTCTTCAGCGCTATCAAGGGCTTTAGCGAGACCGATCCGGTCGAGGCCATGGAGGGCCTGAAGGTCGTCGACGACCACACCTTCACCATTGAGGCTTCGCCCGACTTCCCCGACCGTCTCGGCTACTCGGCGTATTACCCGCTGCCTGACGTCGCATTCGAGGACATGGAGGCCTTCGGCCAGAACCCGATCGGCAATGGCCTCTACAAGCTCGACGGCGAAGGCGCCTGGAAGCACGACGAGTCGATCAGCCTCGTGAAGAACGACACCTACGTCGGCCCGCGTGAGGTCGCGAACGACGGCATCGAGTTCAAGGTTTACGCCTCGCTCGACGCCGCCTACACCGATCTGCTCGCCGGCAACCTCGACGTGCTCGACCAGATCCCCGACACCTCCTTCGCGGTGTTCCAGGACGAGCTGGGTGACCGCGCCATCAACCAGGCCGGCGCTCTGACCACCACCCTCGCCATCTCGACCAGCCTGCCGCACTTCGGTATGGACGAAGAGGGCAAGCTGCGCCGCGCCGCGCTCTCGATGGCTGTGGACCGTGAGGAGATCATCGACGTGATCTTCGAGGGCACCAACGTTCCCGCGGTCGACTTCACCTCGCCCGTGGTCGACGGCTACGCCGACGACCTCGCCGGCAAGGAGAAGCTCGAGTTCAACCTCGACGAGGCCAAGAAGCTGTGGGCTCAGGCAGACGCCATCAGCCCCTACGAGGGCACCATCCAGGTCGCCACGAACTCCGACGGCCCCCACCAGGTGTGGGTTGAGGCTGTGGCCAACCAGTGGGCCACCAACCTCGGCGTCTCGGCCGCTCCGAAGCTCTACCCGACCTTCGCAGCCTTCCTCGATGACCGTGAGGCCGACGTCGTCGGCGGTCCGTTCCGTGCCGGCTGGCAGGGCGACTACCCGGGTGCCTACAACTACCTGCAGCCCCTCTACTACACGGGTGCCAGCTCGAACCACGGCTTCTACTCGAACCCCGCGTTCGACGCGAAGCTTGATGAGGCCGTGCAGCAGAGCGACCACGAGGCCCGCAACAAGATGCTGAACGAGGCGCAGGAGATGCTCCTTGAGGACATGCCCTCCATCCCGCTCTGGTACCAGGGCACCACCGGTGGGTTCTCGGAGAACGTCGACAACGTCGCGTTCGGTTGGAACTCGGTGCCGATCTTCAACGAGATCACCAAGAAGTAACCCTCAGCGAGGGCCCCGGGTCTCAGACCCGGGGCCCTCGCCTCGTCTCGGCGCGGTGCGCCGAGCGGCCCTTTTCTTCCGAACCGAGAACGCTGCAGTTCTCGGCTTCGTGTTTCCGCCTAATTGCGAGAGAATACGCAACATGTCAACCCACACCGAACGGGGAGGAACCAGCTCGTGCTGAGATACATCCTCTTCCGTCTGCTGCAGGTGATCCCGGTGCTGCTGGGAACCACCTTCCTCATCTACTTCATGGTCTTTGCGATGCCGGGCGATCCCATCGCCGCAATGTTCGGCGACAAGCAGCCGAGCGAAGCGGTGCTTGAGCGCGTGCGCGCGCAGTACCATCTCGATCAGCCGTTCATCGTGCAGTACCTGCTCTACCTCAAGGGCATTTTCGTCGGCGACTTCGGCGTCAGCTTCTCGGGGGAGCCGGTCTCGCAGATCCTCGCCCGCACCTTCCCGGTGACGATCAAGCTCGCCGCGATGGCGATTGCCATCGAGCTCGTGCTCGCCGTGGTCATCGGCCTCTTCTCGGGGCTGCGCAAGGGCAAGCTGTTCGACAACGTCAACCTGATCATCGGCCTGCTGTTCATGAGCATCCCGATCTTCGTGATCGCGTTCATCGCGCAGTTCGGCCTCGGCCTCAAGCTGGGGTGGTTCAAACCCACGGTGAGTTCGGGCGCTCCGGTGCAAGATCTGCTGCTGCCCGCAATCGTGCTGGGCGTGAGCCTGTACGCCACGAGCATGCGCCTCACGCGCGCCTCCGTGATCGACACGCTCAACCAGGACTTCGTGCGCACGGCCTACGCGAAGGGGCTCAGCCGCCGCCGGGTCATCCCCGTGCACGTGCTGCGCAACTCCCTCATTCCGACGATCACCAACACCGCAACAGACTTCGGCGTGCTCATGGTCGGCGCGACGGTCACCGAGGGCATCTTCAACGTGCCCGGCGTTGGCAACGTGCTCTTCCAGGCCATTCTGAAGGGCGAGAACGCCACGGTCGTCTCCTTCGTCACCGTGATGGTGCTCATCTACCTCGGCGTGAACCTGGTCGTCGACCTGCTCTACGCCGTGCTCGATCCGAGGATCCGCTATGCCTGATTCCCAGAACCAGTCCCAGCCCGGGCGCAGCGTGCGCCCGCCGATCGAGCACTTCGTCGCTCCGGTCGACGAAACCCCTGTTGTTCCCGTCGATGCGGTGCGCATCAAGGAGAAGAAGTCGAACCTCTGGCTCGACGCCTGGCGCGATATGCGGCGCCGACCCATGTTCTGGATCTCGGTGGTGATCATCCTGGTGGTCGCGCTCGTCGCGCTCTTCCCTGGTATGTTCACCCAGGTGGATCCGCGAGCCAGTTCCCTCGCGAACTCGAACGGCGCCCCCACCGCAGGGCACCCGCTCGGCTTCACGAAGCAGGGGTACGACGTCTATGCGCGCATCATCTACGGCGCATCGACCTCCGTCTCGGTGGGTCTCATCGTGATCACCATCACCTTCGTGGTGGGCACCGTGATGGGCGCGCTCGCCGGGTTCTTCGGCGGAGCGCTCGACACCGTGCTCTCGCGCATCGGCGACATCTTCTTCTCGATCCCCTACATCCTCGCCGCTGTCGTCGTGATGAGCGTCATGCAGGAGTACCGCAACCCGCTGGTGATCGCCTTCGCGATCGGTGGCTTCTCGTGGCCGATCACCGCGCGCATCGTGCGCAGTGAGATTCTGCGGGTGAAGAACGCCGACTTCGTGATGGCTGCCGAGTCGCTCGGCCTGTCGCGCTTCGCGACGCTCGTGCGGCACGTGCTGCCGAACGCGCTCGCACCGGCCATCGTGGTGACCACGCTCTCGCTGTCTTCGGCCATCGTGGCCGAGGCGACGCTTTCGTTCCTCGGGGTCGGCCTGCCGCCCGGGCAGTTCATCAGCTGGGGCAACGACATCAGCGCCGCGCAGCTTTCGTTGCGCACCGACCCCATGCCCCTCATCTATCCGTCGCTCGCGCTCACGGTCACCGTGCTGGGGTTCATCCTGCTCGGCGAAGTTGTGCGCGATGCGCTTGACCCGAAGGCGAGGGCCCGTCGATGAGCGCAGCCAATCAAAACGAGCAGGCCGCGAAGCCGCTGCTGACCGTGCGCGATCTGAGGGTCGCGTTCGGCACGAAGAAGCAGCCGAACGAGGTGCTGCACGGCATCTCCTTCGACGTGTACCCGGGCGAGACCGTTGCGATCGTGGGCGAGTCGGGATCCGGCAAGTCGACGACCATGCACGCCGTCATCAACTTGCTGCCGGGCACCGGCCGCACTACCGGCGGCTCGGTGCAGTGGAACGGGCGCGAGCTCGTGGGCATCGGTCGACGCGATATGGAGTCGATCCGCGGGCGTGAGATCGGCCTCGTGCCGCAGGATCCCATGTCGAACCTCAACCCGGTGTGGTCGGTCGGCTTCCAGGTGGAAGAGGCGATCCGCGCCAACGGGCTGGCGAAGGGTCGCAAGGAGGTCAAGCAGCGCGCCGTCGAGGTGCTCGAACAGGCAGGTCTGCAGAACGCCGAACAGCGCATGAAGCAGTACCCTCACCAGTTCTCGGGCGGTATGAAGCAGCGCGCGCTCATCGGCATCGGTCTTGCCGCGAATCCGCAACTGCTGATCGCCGACGAGCCCACTTCGGCGCTCGATGTCACCGTGCAGCGCGTGGTGCTCGATCACCTCTCCTCCATGACCGAGCAGCTCGGCACCGCCGTGGTGTTCATCACGCACGACCTCGGCCTTGCTGCCGAGCGCGCCGAGAAGCTGATCGTCATGTACAAGGGCAACATCGTCGAGTCGGGTCCGAGCCGTGAGATTCTGCAGCATCCGCAGCATCCCTACACCAAGCGCCTCGTTTCGGCTGCGCCGAGCCTCGCCTCGCGGCGAATCGGCTCCGACGCTGTGGTGCCGGCGGCACCCACCGAGAGTTTCGATCTTGCGGCCCTGGCCGAGAGCGAGAAGCCCACGGTGAAGCACGGTGAACCCATGATCGAGGTGCAGGGGCTCGGCAAGGTCTACAAGATCCGAAAGGGCAACTTCGGTTCTGAAGATTTCCACGCCGTTTCCGACGCCTCCTTCACCGTGAACCGCGGTGAGACGATGGCGCTCGTGGGCGAGTCGGGGTCGGGCAAATCGACGATCGCGAAGATGGTGCTGCAGCTGGAGAAGCCCACGACGGGTTCGATCCGCATCGGCGGTGAAGAGACTGCGACGCTGTCAGGGCGCAAGTTGTTCGATCTGCGGCGCACCCTGCAGCCCGTCTTCCAGGATCCCTACGGTTCGCTTGATCCGCTGCACAACATCGGCAACACGATCATGGAGCCGCTGAAGATCCACAACGTTGGCGATACTGCGAGCCGGAAGGCGCGCATGTTCGAACTGCTCGACCAGGTCGCGTTGCCGCGCGAGCTCGCCACCCGCTATCCGAACGAGCTCTCGGGCGGGCAGCGGCAGCGCGTCGCCGTCGCACGTGGTCTCGCGCTGAAGCCCGACATTCTCGTGCTCGACGAGGCAGTCTCGGCGCTCGACGTGCTGGTGCAGGCGCAGATCCTCGATCTGCTCGCCGAGCTGCAGCAAGAGCTGGGGCTGACGTATCTGTTTATCACTCACGATCTCGCGGTGGTGCGACTCATCGCCGACAGGGTGTGCGTAATGCAGCAGGGTCGCATCGTGGAGCAGGCAACGACTGCTGAGGTGTTCGAGAACCCGCAGCAGGAGTACACGAAGAACCTGCTCGCTGCGATTCCCGGCGCGAAGATCGAGCTCGGGTTGAGCTGAGTCTGCGCACGCGCGCTGCGCGGCGCAGACCGGAGGGGTGGATCAGCTGATGCTGATCCGCCCCTCCGGCGTTTCTGCCCCGCGTAGCAGGTGTGTGGGCGTGCGGATCGGGTGCGCGCTCAGGCGCCGCGACGGTAGAGGAGCGCGCCGATGCCCCCGAGGGTCGTGGCGGTGAGCACGAACAACGACATCGGCAGGGCGGTGTGCTCGCCCCAAGCGCCGACGAGGGGCGACGCGAGGCCGCCGACGGCGAACTGGCTGGCCCCGAGCAGCGCGGAGCCCGCTCCTCGCGAGGTCTCGGCGAGGCTGAGGGCGAGAGCGCTCGCGTTCGACATGATGAGCCCGGTGCCGCCGGTGAGGGCAAAGGCGCAGACGATGAAGAGCGGGGGTGAGAGCGCGTCGGTGAGTGCGGCGGTGGTGAGCGTTGCGCCGGCGGCGAGGGAGAGGCCGCTGCCGATGAGCAGCATGCGTGTGGCGGGCACGGTTCCTGCGAGTCTGGCGTTGGTGAGGTTCGCGAGGATCATCGCGAAGGCGCCAGCTGCGAAGGCGAGTGAGTACAGCAGAGGCGGCATGCCGAGCACCGCTTGACCCACGAAGGGTGAGGCGGAAATGTAGGCCATCATGCTGCCGAAGCCCAGGCCGAAGACGCAGCTGAGCAGCAGAAAGCGGCGGTTTGCGAGCAGCTTGCCGAAGTCTCGCAGCGCGGTGCGCACACCTGAAGATGTGCGGTGCTCGCGGGGGAGCGACTCGGGCACGAGAATCAGCGCGAGTGCGAACATGGCGGTGGCGATGGCTGCGAGCGTTGCGAGCACGGCGCGCCAGTCGCCGAGGGTGAGGATCGCACCGCCCACAGGAGGGGCGAGCAGCGGGCCAAGCCCGACGAACATCGCGATGAGGCTGATGGCGCGGATCGCGTCGGCACCCTGGCTGAGATCGACGGCGATCGCGCGGGAGACGACGACCCCGGCAGAGCCCGAAATGCCCTGCACGGCGCGGAGCGCGACGAAGACGGCGATGTTGGGAGCGAACACCATCGCGATGCTCGATGCGGCGAAGACGGCGAGTGCGATCACGAGCACGGGGCGGCGGCCGCACTGGTCGGAGAGCGGGCCGAGCAGGAGCTGGCCGAGGCCCATGCCGATGAGGAACGCGGTGAGGGTGAGCTGCACAGACGAGGGCGCAGCGCCGAGGTCGGCAGCGATTGACGTGAACGACGCGAGGTACATGTCGGTCGCGAAGGGGCCGACGGCGGCGAGGAACGACAGTACGGCGAGCAGTCCGGGGGAGAGACGATCGCGCGCGAACATCTCCCGATCATATACGATCTGCGGCTCGGGGTGCGGGGCGTGAGCGCGACTGGGCAGGGCGCTCGCGCGCGCGGAGGGGCGAAGCGCCCGATCCGCCATGTCCGTAATACCAGACAGAGGCACTGTGAACCGCGTTGTCGCGGGCCGCGCAGCGCGCTGGAATAGGGGAAGACCAGCGGATCGCTCCGCGACCCCCACGAAAGGACCACTCATGGCTCTTCCCGGCGCCCGCCCCGTCCGTGCCCCTCGCGGCTCCGAGATCTCCACGAAGAGCTGGCAGACCGAGGCCCCGCTCCGCATGCTCATGAACAACCTCGACCCCGAGGTTGCCGAGCGCCCTGACGATCTCGTCGTCTACGGCGGCACCGGCCGCGCCGCCCGCAGCTGGGAGGCCTACGACGCAATCGTCGACACTCTGCGCGACCTCGAAGAGGACGAGACGCTGCTCGTGCAATCGGGCAAGCCCGTCGGAGTGTTCCGCACGAACAAGTGGGCGCCCCGCGTGCTCATCGCCAACTCGAACCTCGTGGGCGACTGGGCGACGTGGCCCGAGTTCCGCAAGCTCGAGGCCGAGGGCCTGATGATGTACGGCCAGATGACCGCGGGCTCGTGGATCTACATCGGCACCCAGGGCATCCTGCAGGGCACCTACGAGACCTTCGCCGCTGCCGGCCGCAAACTGCAGGGCCAGGGGTGCATCGAGACCGTCGAGGGCAAGGGCTCGCTCGCCGGCACCATCACCCTCACCGGCGGCTGCGGCGGCATGGGCGGCGCGCAGCCCCTCGCCGTCACCCTGAACGACGGCGCCTGCCTCATCGTCGACGTCGACAAGACCCGCCTCGACCGCCGCGCCGGCAAGCGCTACCTCGACGAGGTCGTCGAAGACCTCGACGAGGCGCTCGCCAAGGTGCAGCAGGCGAAAGCCGAGCAGCGCGGCTGGTCGGTCGGCCTCGTCGGCAACGCCGCAGAGGTGTTCCCCGAGATTCTGCGCCGCCACCAGGCCGGCGAGGTCTCCATTGACCTCGTCACCGACCAGACCAGCGCCCACGATCCGCTGTCGTACCTGCCCATCGGCTACCGGGTCGAGGAACGCCTGCAGCGCGCCGAAGCCGACCCCGAGCAGTTCACGAAGGACGCGCAGGTGTCAATGGCCGCGCACGTGCAGGCCATGGTCGAGTTCCAGGATGCCGGCGCCGAGGTGTTCGACTACGGCAACTCGATCCGCGACGAGGCGCGCAAGGGCGGCTACGACCGCGCCTTCGAGTTCCCCGGCTTCGTGCCGGCCTACATCCGCCCGCTCTTCTGCGAAGGGCTCGGCCCATTCCGCTGGGCGGCGCTCTCGGGTGACCCTGAAGACATTCGCGTCACCGACGCGGCGCTCAAAGAGCTCTTCCCCGACAACACGCACCTGCACCACTGGCTCGACGCCGCCGCTGAGCGTGTCGAGTTCGAGGGGCTGCCCGCCCGCATCTGCTGGCTCGGATACGGCGAGCGGCACCAGGCCGGCCTGCTCTTCAACAGGCTCGTCGCCGAGGGCAAGGTGAGCGCCCCGATCGTGATCGGCCGCGACCACCTCGACTCGGGATCGGTTGCATCGCCCTACCGCGAGACCGAAGCCATGGCCGATGGCTCAGACGCGATCGCCGACTGGCCTCTGCTCAACGCGCTCACCGCGACCTCATCCGGCGCGACCTGGGTGTCAATTCACCACGGCGGCGGGGTGGGCATCGGCCGCTCCATCCACACCGGTCAGGTCTCGGTGGCCGACGGCACCGAACTCGCGGCTGAGAAGCTGGAGCGTCTGCTCACCAACGATCCAGGGATGGGTGTCATCCGCCACGTCGACGCGGGCTACGAGCGAGCGGCCGAGGTTGCGGAGGAGCGCGGGGTGCGGATCCCCGTCGCGCCGACCGTGCGCAACACCGAGCGGGCCTGGTAGCAGGGGGCCGGGCGCGGCGATCCGCCACCAACAATGAGAGAGTGAAGCCATGAGCGAAGCACACGCATCAGCCGCGACAACCCTGCTGATCGACAACATCGGCGAGCTGACCACCAACGACCCCGGCCTCGGCGACGGGGTGGGTGGGCGTGTGCGCGACGCCGCCGTGGTGATCGAGGGCGGGCGGATCGCGTGGCTCGGCCCGGCTGCTGCGGCGCCCGCCGCTGACGAGCGCGTCGACGCTGCCGGGCGGGCGGTGCTTCCAGGTTGGGTCGACTCGCACAGCCACATGGTCTTCGCGGGGGATCGCACCGCCGAGTTCGAGGCGCGCATGGCCGGTGAAGCGTATGCCGCGGGCGGCATCAACGTGACGGTCGAAGCGACCCGCGCCGCAAACGAGGCAGCGCTCGCCCAGAATCTTGCCCGCCTCGTGGCCGAGGCTCGCCGCGGCGGCACCACCGTGCTGGAGACGAAAACCGGCTACGGCCTCACCGTCGCAGACGAGGTACGTGCCGCACGGGTCGCCGGCGAGCAGGTCGACGCCGTCACATTCCTGGGGGCGCATGTGGTGCCGGCCGGGCAGGATCCGCTCTCTTATCTCGACCTCGTCACCGGGCCGATGCTCGAGGCCGTAGCCCCGTATGTGAGCGCCGTCGACGTGTTCTGCGAGACCGGCGCCTTCAACGAAGCCGCCACGCGGCGCGTGCTCGACAGCGCCCGCGAGGCGGGCCTCGCCACCCGCGTGCACGGCAACCAGCTGGGGCACGGCCCCGGTGCGCAGCTTGCTGTGGAGTACGGTTCGCTCAGCGTCGACCATCTCGGCTTCCTGACCGACGACGACATCTCAGCGCTCGCAAGCTCATGGGCCGATGGTCGCGGCACCGTGGCGACCGTGCTGCCCGCCTGCGATCTCTCCACGCGCATGCCGCTCGCCCCCGCCCGTACGCTGCTCGACGCCGGCGCCGTGCTCGCGATCGCTTCGAACTGCAACCCCGGCACTTCGTACACGAGCTCGATGGGCTTCTGCGTGGCGACCGCAGTGCTGCAGATGGGTCTCACGATCCAGGAGGCCGTGCGTGCAGCCACCCTCGGCGGTGCCATCGCGCTCGACATGCACGAAGACGGCTGGCGTGATCCGCGAGGCACAGCCCAGGCCCGCGTCGGCACCATCGCACCCGGCGCCCGCGCTGACCTACAGCTGCTCGACGCGCCCTCGGTGACGCACCTCGCCTACCGGCCGGGCATGCCCCTCACCGCCGCAGTCTGGCGCGCGGGCGTGCGCGAGGTTTAGGGCGATTCGCGCCCCGGGTGCCTGCTACTTCGCGGTGCTTCGACCGTAGATGCGGTTCGAAAGCACCTCGGCAGCGCCCCGCACCTCGGCTGCGAGTTCGGGGAGGCGGTCTTCGGGCACGCGCTCGTCGGGGAACGTCACCGCGATGGCTGCGACAGGCCAGCCCCGGTGGTCGAGCACGGGCACGCCCACGGAAGTGAGGCCGGAGGTGACCGATCCGCGCTCCAGGGCGAAGCCCCGCGTCACCGTCTCATCGAGCACCGCGCGCAGGCGAGAATAGCGGTCGATGCCGTCGCCGGACTCGTGCCGATGCACGAAGGCGCGCTGATCGGGAAAGAGTGCGCGGGCCTGTGCTTTCGGCAGCGCCGCCAGCACGGCGCGGCCGCTGGCCGTGAGATGCATCGGGAGACGCACGTCGACGTCGGTGATGAGCGGCGGAGCGCCAGGCGCGCGCTCCTCGATCACGTAGAGCACGTCTCGCCCATGAGGCACCGCAAGGTGCCCGCTCATCCGAACCCTGTCGACGAGGGCGGCGATGAGCGGGCGACCGATGCGTGCGAGCGGTTCCTGGCGCTCGTAGGCCGAGCTGAGCGCCACGGCGGCGAGCCCGAGCCCGTAGCGCTTTTCCTCGGGCAGGTGCATGACGAAGTCGTGCTCTTGCAGCGTCGCGAGCAGGTGGTAGACGGTCGACCGCGGAATGCCGAGCTGGGCGGCGATCATCGTGGCGGGCATGGGCCCGCGCGATGCCGCCAGCAGGCTCAGGATGCGCAGCGTGTGATCCGCCGCGGGAACCTTCGGAGTGGCCATGCTTCGCAGCCTACCTTTCCGGTCTCGCGCGGGTGCCGCGACGCTGCAGCGAGAGACGCTCAGGCGAGCGGTGCGCCCAGCTGCGCTTCGACGACGTCGAGCACGCTTCCCGTTGCCACCAGCTCATGAGCTGCGGCGATGCTCGGCGACAGGAACTCGTCGGTGTCGGGAGCCGGGATGCGCGTGCGGAAGAGCGCGTGCACGGCAGCCGTCGATGCTGCGGGGGAGCCCGCCTCGGGATCTTGCGCGCGGAAGTCGAGTGCCCGGGTGGATGCGAGCAGTTCAATGGCGAGCACCCGCGACAGACCATCGATCGCGCGACGCAGCTTGCGGCCGGCATGCCAGCCCATCGAGACGTGGTCCTCCTGCATCGCCGACGACGGAATCGAGTCGACCGAGGCCGGCGCGGCGAGGCGCTTCAATTCTGAGACGATGCCGGCGGCGGTGTACTGCGCGATCATCAGGCCCGAGTCGAGGCCGGCGTCGGCGGCGAGGAAGGGCGGCAGCCCGTGATTCCGGGACACGTCGAGGAAGCGGTCGGTGCGTCGCTCGCTGATGGATGCCAGGTCGGCGACCGCGATGGCGAGGAAGTCGAGCACGTAGGCGACGGGTGCCCCGTGGAAGTTGCCGTTCGATTCGACGCGGCCGTCGAGCGTGACAACGGGGTTGTCGACAGCGGATCGCAGCTCGATGGCCGCGACGCGGGCAGCGTGGTCGGCGGTGTCGCGCGCCGCGCCGTGAACCTGCGGTGAGCAGCGCAGCGAGTAGGCGTCTTGCACGCGGGTGAACTCGCCCTCGCGGGGGCGCTGGATCAGATTCGAACCGGCGAGCACTGCGCGCATGTTTGCTGCGGCTGCGGCCTGGCCAGGGTGCGGACGCAGGGCCTGCAGGTCTGCTGCGAACACAGCATCGGTGCCGGTGAGTGCTTCGACGCTTGCGGCGGCGGCGACGTCGGCGGTGTGCAGCAGCGTGGTGAGATCGTGGAGTGCGAGGCAGAGCATGCCGAGCATGCCGTCGGTGCCGTTGATAAGGGCGAGGCCCTCTTTCTCGGCGAGCACGAGCGGTGCGATACCGGCGGTGGCGAGGGCCTCTGCGGCGGGGATCGGGGCCTGGTGCGGATCTTGCCCGATCCGCACGAATCCTTCACCCATGAGGGTGAGTGCGCAGTGGGCGAGTGGGCTGAGGTCGCCCGAGCAACCGAGCGAGCCGTACTCGTGCACCACAGGGGTGATGCCGGCGTTGAGGATCGCGACGTAGCTCTCGACGACCTCGGGCCGCACGCCCGTGCGACCCGACGCGAGGGTGTTGATGCGCAGCAGCATGAGGGCACGCACCACTTCGCGTTCGACTTCGGGGCCGGTGCCTGCGGCGTGTGAACGGATGAGGCTGCGCTGCAGCTGCTGCCGCTTCTCGACGGGGATCTGCACCTTCGCGAGGGCTCCAAAGCCTGTTGAGACGCCGTAGTGCGGGCGGGTGTCACCGGCGAGGTCTTCGATAATGCGGCGGCTTTCGGCGACGCGGGCCAGGACGGCGGCGGGGATCTCGACCCGTGCGTTGTGGCGGGCGACCGAGACGACATCGCCGACGGAGAGGGGAGCGTCGCCGAGGATGACGGAGGTGGCTGCTGGTGCGTTCGCGTTCATGGATTCGATCTCATCGCACGCGGCGGCTCGGGTCCAGAGCTTTCCCCCTTCGCCTGTCTGAAACCCCAGACACTCGATCCGCTCACCATCTCGGATCTGGAATCACAGACAGCAGCAGTATGTCGGGGAGGAGACTTCGGCACCCGCAGCTGTTAGCTTCGCAGGCATGAGCCACGCAACGCCCGCCCGCCCAGCCCTCTCGCACGACCCTTCCTGGCCCCGCACAGGCGGCTGGTCGGCACCCGACGGCACCCCCGCCGACCTCGTGCTCGTTGGCATCCCCACCTCGCAGACCTCGCTCTCCCCGACGAACGCCCACGAGACACCCGCCGCGGTGCGTGACGCCCTGCGACGCTACTCCAGCCACGTCGTCGCCGAGGGTGCACCCGACGCACGCGGCGACGAAGCCGAACTGGTGCTCGACGAAGCGCTGCGCATCATCGACGCCGGCGACCTCGCAGACCCCGACACCGAAGAAGGCGAGCGGCTGGCAGCCGAGCGAGTGCGACGGCTCTCAGAAACCGCGCAGCTGCTCGTCGCCCTGGGCGGCGACAACGCCCTCACCGTGCCGGCCGCGCTCGGCGTCGCGGGGGCCGATCTGGCAACCGCCGGTCTCATCACACTCGACGCCCATCACGACCTGCGCGACGGTCGCAGCAACGGCTCCCCGGTGCGGCGCCTCGTCGAGCTCGGCCTCGACCCCAGCCGCATCGTGCAGATCGGCATCGCCGACTTCGCGAACTCCCGCGCCTACCGCCAGCGCGCGAAGGAGCTTGGCATCACGGTGATCCACCGCAGCGAACTGCGCACCCGCAGCCTCGCTGAGATCGTGGGTGAGGCGCTCGCCGTCGCGGGTGCCGCAGGCGGGCCGATCCACGTCGACCTCGATGTTGATGTGTGCGACCGTTCCGTGGCACCGGGCTGCCCCGCTTCCATTCCCGGCGGTATCACCGCCGACGAGCTGCGGCTCGCAACGAGGCTGCTCGCCGCCGACCCCCGGGTTCGCGGCATCGACATCGCCGAGGTCGATGCGACGGCCGACGCCCCCGACGGGCGCACGGTGCGGCTTGCGGCGCTGCTCGTGCTCGAAGCCGCCGCTGGGCTCGCCGAACGGCTTGGCCGGTAGTCTCGACCCTCGGAGGCCGCACCCCGTGGCCACGGCAGGCCACGAAGGGACACGGTGATGAGCGCGAACACCAGCCTCGGTGACTCGGCCGCGGGCCCCGCAGCCGGTGCCGGTGGCCTCCGCCGTGGCCTCACCGCCCGTCACATCCGCTTCATGGCGCTCGGCTCGGCGATCGGCACAGGCCTCTTCATGGGCTCATCCGGAGCCATCCAAACCGCGGGGCCGGCGGTGCTGCTCGCCTATGTGATCGGCGGCGCGGCAGTGTTCATGGTGATGCGCGCGCTCGGCGAAATGGTGGTGCGGCACCCCGTGTCCGGCTCCTTCGGCCAGTACGCGTCGCGCTACATCCACCCCTTCGCCGGCTTCCTCGTGGGCTGGAGCTTCGCCTTCGAAATGTTTCTGGTGGCCGTGTTCGACGCGACCGCGATCGGCCTCTACATGCGCTTCTGGTTTCCCGAGGTGTCGCAGTGGGTGTGGGTGCTCGCGGTGGTCTGCTGTATCGCGGCGATCAACCTCGTCGGCGTGAAAGTGTTTGGCGAACTGGAATTCTGGTTCGCGCTCATCAAGATCGCGGCCATCATCGTGCTCATTGCGGTGGGTGTCGGTGTGATTCTCTTCGGCTTCGGGGTGGCGGATCACGATCGCATGGGCGTGCACAACCTGGTGGATCACGGGGGCTTCATGCCCCACGGCGCCTGGGGCCTGCTCGCCTCCTTCACCATTGTGATGTTCGCCTTCGGCGGGATCGAGATTATCGGCGTCACGGCGGGTGAGGCCCAAAACCCGAAGCGGGTGCTGCCGAAAGCGATTAACTCGGTGCCGATCCGCATTCTGCTCTTCTACGTGCTCACGCTCGGTGTGATCATGTGCATTCAACCGTGGACCGAGATCACGGGGGAGACGAGCCCGTTCGTCTCCCTCTTCGAATCGCTCGGATTCCGATCCGCCGCCGCAGTCTTCAACATCGTGCTCATCACCGCCGCGCTCTCCGCGATGAACGCCGACATCTTCGGAGCGGGGCGCATGCTCCACGGGCTTGCCGAGCAAGGTCAGGCACCGCGCGCCTTCACCCGCACGACGCGAGCCGGGGTGCCGATCCTGACCGTCATTACGATGATCGTCGGCCTGCTCATCGGGGTGGTGCTCAACTTCCTCTACCCCGACCAGGTGCTCTTTCTACTCGGCGCGCTCGCCACCTTTGCGACAGTGCTGGTGTGGCTGGTGATCCTCATCGCCCACATTCGCATGAAGGCCGAGATCCGCCGCGACCACCGCCTGCCGAGCGAGTTCCCGGTGCCGCTGTGGCCCGTGGCTTCCTGGCTCACCGTGGGGTTCATCGTCCTCGTCATCGTGATGGTGGGCATTGTGCCTGAGTCGCGGCCCGCGCTCGTGGTAGGGCTCGTCTGGGTGGCGCTCCTCGGCGCCTGCTACCTGCTCTTCGTGCGCGGCGAAGGGCGCAAAGCCTACCCGCTGGTCGACACCACCCTGCCGATTGAGGTCGCAGACCGCTGGGGTGCGCGGCGTTCGCGTGCGGGCGAGTAAGTCACCCGTGCGGTTCGCAGTCTCGCCATGTAACATAGAACGTTCGCTGTTTCACGTTCGTTAGGAACCATCTATGGCTCTCGCCACTCGCGAAGACCTCCGTAACGTCGCCATCGTCGCACACGTCGACCACGGCAAGACCACCCTCGTCGACGCCATGCTGCGTCAGACCAACTCGTTCGACGCCCACGCCGAGGTCGACGACCGAGTCATGGACTCCAATGACCTCGAGCGCGAGAAGGGCATCACCATTCTCGCGAAGAACACCGCGATCACCTATGAGGGCGCTCACGCGAAGAATGGCCCCATCGTCATCAACGTGGTCGACACCCCCGGTCACGCCGACTTCGGTGGCGAGGTCGAGCGCGCGCTCTCGATGGTTGACGGCGTTGTGCTGCTCGTCGACGCATCCGAGGGCCCGCTGCCGCAGACCCGCTTCGTGCTGCGCAAGGCGCTCGAAGCGCACCTGCCCGTGATCCTCGCGGTCAACAAGACCGACCGCCCCGACGCGCGCATCGAAGAGGTCGAGAGCGAAGCGCAGGATCTGCTGCTCGGTCTCGCATCCGACCTCTCCGAGGATCACCCCGATATCGACGTTGACGCCGTGCTCGACGTGCCCACCGTCTACCTCTCCGGCCGTGCCGGTGCGGCAAGCCACAACCGTCCCGCAGACGGTGCGCTGCCCGACAACCCCGACCTCGAGCCCCTCTTCGAGACCATCCTCGAGCGCGTGCCCGCCCCCGTCTTCGACGACGAGCACCCGCTGCAGGCCCACGTCACCAACCTCGACTCCTCGCCGTTCCTCGGTCGTATCGCGCTGCTGCGCATCCACCACGGCTGGATCAAGAAGGGCCAGAACGTGGCCTGGGTTAAGCACGACGGCACTGTGCAGAACGTGCGCATCACCGAGCTCATGCTCACCAAGGCGCTCACCCGCTACCCCGCCGAGCAGGCCGGCCCCGGCGACATCGTCGCGATCGCAGGCATCGAGGACATCACCATCGGTGAGACCATCGCCGACGCAGATGACGTGCGTCCCCTGCCGACCATCACGGTCGACGAGCCCGCTATCTCGATGACCATCGGCGCCAACACCTCGCCGCTCGTGGGCAAGGTCAAGGGTCACAAGCTCACCGCCCGCATGATCAAGGATCGCCTCGACCGAGAGCTCATCGGCAACGTGTCACTGCGCGTCGTCGACACCGGCCGCCCCGATGCGTGGGAGGTGCAGGGACGCGGCGAGCTCGCGCTCGCGATCCTCGTCGAGAACATGCGCCGCGAAGGCTTCGAGCTCACCGTCGGCAAGCCGCAGGTGGTCACCCGCGAGATCGACGGCAAGAAGCACGAGCCCTACGAGCACCTCACGATCGACACCCCCGAAGAGCACCTCGGCGCGATCACCCAGCTGCTCGCGGCGCGCAAGGGCCGCATGGAGAACATGGTGAACAACGGCACCGGCTGGGTGCGCATGGAGTTCATCGTGCCGTCGCGCGGTCTCATCGGCTTCCGCTCGGAGTTCATGACGATCACCCGCGGCACCGGCATCGCGAACGCGATCGCTCACGGCTACGACGAGTGGGCGGGCGTCATCAACACCCGCAACAACGGTTCGATCGTGGCCGACCGTGCGGGCGTGGCAACGCCGTTCTCAATCATCAACCTCCAGGAGCGCATGAGCTTCTTCGTGCAGCCCACCGAAGAGGTCTACGAGGGCATGGTTATCGGTGAGAACTCGCGTTCCGAAGACATGGACGTGAACATCACCAAGGAGAAGAAGCTCACCAACATGCGCTCCTCCACGGCCGACAGCTTCGAGTCAATGACCCCGCCGCGCAAGCTCACTCTCGAAGAGTGCCTCGAGTTCGCTCGCGAAGACGAGTGCGTCGAGGTCACGCCCGAGAACGTGCGCATCCGCAAGGTCGAGCTTGAAGCCTCGCTGCGCGCCCGCGCCGCGTCGCGCATCAAGAACCAGAAGTAGCAGCGCGCTGCTGAGGGCCGCCGCCAGCTCCGTTCGTTCGGGGCTGGCGGCGGCCCTTGGTGTTTCTGGGGCTTCCTTCTCCTGTTCTTCTCGCTCTCTCTCCCTCCCTCCCTCCCTCCTTCCCTCCGTCCCTCCCTCCCTCCCTCCCTCCTCCCTCACCTTCCCCTCCCTCACCTTCCCCTCATCGAGGTCACCCGTGTGGTCGTTTGCGGTGAGCTGAAACGACCACACGGGTGACCTCGATGCAGTGCAGGGGCGCTCCGCTGAGCGCTCTGCGTGGGATTGACGCCGCAGGGTGGCGTCGCTACCGTGTGGGGTGACAGCGCGACGGAGGGAGCGGCCATGGAGCTTGTGATCGGGATCGCCGCGCTGCGGCCCTGTGGGGCGGATCGATCGTGATCGGTGTGCGTATCGACCCTGCGGATCCGCGCCCGCCGTTCGAGCAGTTGCGCGCGCAGCTCATTGAGCGGATCATGACGCGGCAGTTGCCAGAGGGCACGAGGCTGCCATCGGTGCGGCAGTTCGCGGCGGATCTTGCGCTGGCGCCGAACACGGTTGCACGCGCCTACCGCGAGCTCGAAGCCGAGGGGTACCTTGTGACGCGGGGGCGCAACGGCACGACTGTGGCAGCTATTGCGCCTGTCGATGAGGCTGCGCAGTTGCGGGCGGCGGAGCTGGTGGCGGCGTACCTGGAGGGGATGCGGGAGCTCGGGTTCGGATCCGAGGCGATCGTGGGGGAGGTGCGCCGGGCTCTATGACCCGGCGCACAATCCGCTTGGGTGTGTTCAGCGCTGCGGGAACTCTTCGCCTGCGACCACGGTGAGGCGTGGACCGGCGTTGCGCAGCACCTCGGCGCCGTCGGTAAAGGGGTCGATATCGAGCACTGCGAAGTCAGCCCGGCGGCCAGCCGCCAGAACGCCGCGGGTGGTGCTCCAGCCGCACGCTTCTGCGGCACCGCGGGTTGCGGCGATGAGGGCGCGTTCGAGGTCGAGGTGCAGCTCTGGGTGGTTGGCGGGCAGTTCGGGGCGGTGGGGAGAGCGCCGCGTCACCGCGATGAAGAGGTTCGGCAGCGGCGCGTAGGGTGCGGTGGGGGCGTCGGTGCCGAGCGCGATCCTGGCACCTGCGGCGGCGAACTCGGCCCAGGGGTAGCCGCGTTCGACACGCTCGTCTCCGAGCTGGCTGCGCCAGGCGCCCTGCACCGCGGGGTCGGAGTGCACGGGCTGCACGGAGGCGACGGTGCCGGATTGCGCGATGCGTTCGGCGGCGCGGCGGTCGACGTATTCGAGGTGCTCGATGCGGTGCAGCGGCCCATCGGCACCGTTGGTGCGGCGGGCCGACTCGATCATGTCGAGCGCGAGATCAACGGCTGCGTCGCCGATCGCATGCATAGCGACCTGCAGGCCTGCGGCGTCGGCGGCGATGACGATGGGTTCGAGCAGTGCCCGGCTCCACAGCGGGTCGGGGTGTGCGCCGTCGGCGAAGGGCGCCGACATTGCGGCGGTGCCGCTGTCGATGACGCCGTCGATCCACACCTTGATGCCGGCGATGCGCAGCAATGGATCGGTGTCGCCGCGTTCGGAGGCTCGGGCGGCGACGCGGTCGCGGATCCGGATGGCATCTTGCAGCTGCTGTTGCAGCGTCTCGGGGTCGGCGGAGGTTTCGACGCGGAGGTAGCCGGCGACGGGGATCGGCAGCGCGCCGCCCTCCCAGGCTCGTTCGAGCGCCTCGAACTCCGCGCGACGCAGGCCGAGGTCGGCGACCGCGGTGGTGCCTGCCGCGCGGTAGCTTTCGAGGGCGCGCAGCAAGGCATCGTCGCGCACGGTGTCGTCTTCGAGCTGTTCGATACCGCCGCGCATGAGCACGAGGGCCGCGGTTTCGAGCAGCAGGCCTGTCGCGTCTCCGGCGGCGTCGCGCACGATGGTGCCGCCTTCGGGGTCGGGGGTGTTGCGGTCGATGCCGAGCTCGCGCAGCGCTGCGGTGTTGACCCAGCCGGAGTGCAGATCGTTCGATACGAGGTAGACGGGGCGGTCGGTGACGACGGCGTCGATCATGCTGCGATCCGGCTGCGCACCTGCGAGCGGTTCCAGCAGCCAGCTGCGGCCGAGCACGCGCGGGGCGCCGGGCTTCGCGGCGGCGGCTTCCGCGATTCTGCGCTGCATCTCGGTGAGGTCTTGCGCGTCGAGCAGGTCGACCTGCGAGAGCGAGCGGCCGAGGTTGACGAGGTGGCTGTGGGCTTCGATGAAGCCGGGGGTGACGAGCGCGCCGTTCAGTTTGATGACGCGGGTCGTGCCGGGGTGGTGCGCGGCCAGCTGGTCGGCGGCGGCGACGGAACCGGCGAAGCGGATCGCCCCGTCGTGCACCAGCAGGGACTCTGTCCAGGGTTGTGCGTCGTCGGCGGTGAAGATGCGCCCGCCGCGGTAGTGGGTGAGTGAGTGCGACATAGGTCCTTCCCGGTTTCCGTATAGGGTATCGGCTTGCCGGGGTGCCCGAGGGAGCCGCCGATTTTTGCCCTGGCCTGAAACGCGCTAGAGTAAAGCTCGCGTGAAAACGCAATCGGGATGTGGCGCAGCTTGGTAGCGCACGTCGTTCGGGACGACGGGGTCGCAGGTTCAAATCCTGTCATCCCGACCACGAAAGCCGCGGAAACCTCATGGTTTCCGCGGCTTTTTCGGTGGGTGAACTCGACCCGGCCACGGGGAGACTACTCCAACTCACCTGAGCAGGGGCGAGGACTGCGCCCCTGATGCGGCACGGCTGCGGCTCCCACCGCCCCTCCACGCGAGTACGCCGAGCATATGGTGGATCGCAACGACGCTCTGCCCGTGGTTCGAGCCGCGGGTCTGTCGGTTCGGCGCGGCCGGCGCACGGTGCTCGACGGCATCGGCTTCGAGATCCCGCGCGGGCAGGTGACTGGGCTGCTCGGCCCGTCGGGGTGCGGCAAGAGTACGCTGATGCGTTCGATCGTGGGCGTGCAGGCGGGGGTCACCGGCGAGCTGAGCGTGCTCGGTGAGCGGGCGGGGTCGGCGCTGTTGCGTCGCCGCGTCGCCTACGCCACACAGGCCGCGTCGGTGTACGACGATCTCACGGTTGCGCAGAATCTGCGCTATTTCGCCCGCGTGCTCGGGGTTTCCAAGGGCGATGCGGATCGGGCGATCGAGCAGGTGGGTCTCGGCGAGTACGCCGGACATCGTGTAGAAGCGCTGAGCGGTGGGCAGCGCAATCGTGTCTCATTGGCGGCCGCACTGCTCGGGGATCCCGAGCTCGTGGTGCTGGACGAGCCCACTGTGGGCTTGGATCCGGTGCTGCGGGTGGAACTGTGGGGGCTCTTCCGGGAGCTCGCGAGCACGGGCACCACGCTGCTCGTCAGCAGCCATGTCATGGACGAGGCGCTGCGCTGCGACCGCCTGCTGCTGATGCGCGAGGGGCGCATCATCGCCGACACCTCACCTGGGGCCCTGCTTGCGCAGACCGACACCGACGACCCCGAGGCGGCATTCCTCGCGATCATCGCATCGCAGCCGGGCGACGGCACCCACCCGGTCTCGCCCCCGAATCCCACCGATCCGCCTCACCACGGGCGCCACAGCGCCGACAGTGCCGCTGCTTCAGGGGAGGCGCGATGAACCTCTCCCGCAGCTGCTCCACCGCTGGCCGCGTGCTGCGGCAGCTCAGCCACGATCCGCGCTCCATCGCCCTGCTGCTGCTCATGCCGAGCCTGCTCGTGGGCCTCTTCGCATGGCTGTTCGACGCGCAGCCGGGCGCGTTCTCGCGGCTCGGCGGGCCGATGCTGGCGCTGTTCCCCTTCATTCTGATGTTCATCATCACCTCGGTGACCACACTGCGGGAGCGGCGCTCGGGCACCCTCGAACGGCTGATGACCACCCCGCTCGGCAAGGGCGACTTCATCGTGGGGTACGCGCTCGCCTTCGGGCTCGCCGCCACGGTGCAGGCGGTGATCACTGTCGGCTTCGCGGTAATCGTCTGCGGGCTCGAGGTTTCCGGCCCGCTCTGGCAGCTCGGGCTCGTCGCCGTGCTCGACGCGCTGCTCGGCACCGGGCTCGGGCTGCTCGCCAGCGCCTTCGCGCGCACCGAGTTTCAGGCCGTGCAGTTCATGCCGGTGCTCGTGTTCCCGCAGATCCTTCTCGGCGGCCTGCTGATGCCGCGCGATCAGATGCCCGACGCGCTGCACACGATCTCCGACTGGCTGCCCCTCAGCTACGCGATCGACGCGGTGAACGCTGTGACCCGGGGCGACGAGGGCTGGGATCTCGGCCGGCCGCTCATCGTGATCGCCGCGGTGACGCTGGTGGCGCTCGGGCTCGCCGCGCTCACCCTGCGCCGTCGTACGCCGTAGATGAGAGGGGCGGATCGGGCGGTTCGCGCCGCGGCTGTACGTATTCACGCCCGTCGAGCGGCGGCCCTTCAGGCCTCCGCCCGGCGGTTCCACAGCTGATGCGTGAGGCCGCTCGCGCTGGCGACCGTTTCGAGCGTGAAGCGATCCTCGAATCCGGTCACGCCCTCCCACAGGCTCACCCCTCGGCCCAGCGTGATGGGCACGACGATGACGTGCATGAAGTCGACGAGATCGGCGCTCAAAAACTGGCGGATCGTTGTCGGGCCGCCGCCGATCCGCACATCCTGATCACCCGCAGCCTGCTGTGCCTGCCGCAGCGCCTCCTCCGGCCCAGAGTCCATGAAGTGGAAGCTCGTGCCGTTCTCGAACACCATCGGTTCGCGCGGGTGATGGGTGAGGATGAAGCAGGGCGTCTTGAAAGGCGGCTCGTCGCCCCACCAGCCGCGCCAGCCGTCGTCGGGCCACGGCCCCTGCTGCGGGCCGAACTTGCGTCGCCCCATGATCTCGGCACCGATGCCCTGGCCCCACATGCTGAACAGTGCCCGGTCCAGCGTCACCGGCTCCGCAACCCGGTGCACACCCTCGATGACTCGTCCGTCGAACCAGTCGAAGAGGTGACGGGCGCCGCCGATCGGCTCATCGAAGGTGACGTACTCCCCGGCGGAGAACCCGTCGAGCGACACGAACTGATTGTGCACGCGCGTGCGAGTCATGATGCCTCCAGCGGATCGGGCGGGGCCGGCCCCAGCTCGGCTGAGCGGGCGTGACCGCGCACTCGCAGAGTAAATGATTGGGGCCAGTCACGCCACCCCTGACGTTTCTGCTCCTCAAGAGGTTGAAATGATGAGGGCTCCGTGCTTGCTCGAGAGAGCAGGCACGGAGCCCTCGTGCTAAACCGGGTTCGTGACGCAGCGTCTTGTGAGGCTATGAGGAAGAGTTCTCCAGCTGGGCGGGAGACGACTCCGAAGCCTGAATTGTCGAGGTCGCGCCTGCGGTGCTGGTCGACCGAACTTCTACCTTGCGCGGCTTTGCTCGCTCGCTCACCGGGATCGTGACGCAGAGAACGCCGTTGTCGTAGCTGGCGCTGATGCGCTCAGTGTCAATCCCCTGCCCCAGGCTCAGCTGGCGCAAGAAGCTCCCTGCGGTTCGTTCGCGGGTGATCCACTTCACGTGTTCGGCCTCCGGCAACGTGCGCTCGGCGCGGATAGTGAGAAGCTGCCCGTCGACATCGATGTCGACTGAACCGGGATCCATCCCGGGCAGGTCTGCCGTCAGCAAATAGTGGTCACCGTCTCGATAGAGATCCATCGGCATTTGCCGAGGCCCGCGAAGCGGATCGGAGAGGAGTGCATCCGCAATGCGTTCAACGTCGCGGAAGGGGTTGTAGCTGGCCATATTCGCACCTTTCTCTCATCGACTGACTTGTGTGTTGAAGTTGAGCTAATGCGACTCAACTTGTCTTGAGATTAGCACTCGAGCATTGAGAGTGCCAGATAGTTCGCTGATGGCAAACGCCGCGCAAGGTGGGTGCTGGTGGGTGGCATAGCACCGCGCGCTCCCCGCCCGCAACGGGCAGCGGCCAGGGCCTCGCGCTCGGTAGACTGCGGGCAGAGAGTGCAGGGGGTGCCATGACCGAGATGCAGGACATGACGGGCGGGCGCGAGCTCGTTATGGTGTCGAACCGGCTGCCGGTAGACCGGGTAGTCGAGCCCGACGGATCAACCTCGTGGCGCACCTCGCCAGGAGGCCTTGTCACCGCCGTCGCACCCATCGTGGAGCAGCTCGGCTGCCTCTGGGTGGGGTGGGTCGGCGCCGCTGATGAAACCCTTGAACCCTTCGAGATCGGCTCGATGCGGCTCGCACCCGTCGAACTCAGCGAAGACGACGTCGAGCTCTACTACGAGGGCTTCTCGAACGGCACGCTGTGGCCGCTCTACCACGACGTGATCGCCCGCCCCGACTTCCACCGCGTGTGGTGGGACCGCTATCAGCGGGTGAACCAGCGTTTCGCCGAGCGCGTCGCGCAGCACGCTGCGCAGGGCGCCATCGTGTGGGTGCACGACTACCAGCTGCAGCTCGTGCCCGAGATGCTGCGCGAGCTGCGCCCCGACCTCACCATCGCGTTCTTCCTGCACATCCCCTTCCCGCCCAGCCGCCTCTTCGCCCAGCTGCCCTGGCGCAAACGCGTCGTCGAGGGGTTGCTCGGTGCTGACGTGATCGGCTTCCAGCAGGTCACCGACGCGGTGGCCTTCCGCACGACTGCCGAGCGCTTCACCCGCGTGCCCGCCCTCGGCAACACCATCGTCGTGCCCGGCACCGCAGAGCACCATTCCCGCACTGTGCTCGCGCAGGAGTTCCCCATCTCCATCGACGCCGCAGCCTTCGCTGAGGTCGCCGCGCGGCCCGAGGTGCAGGAGCGCGCTCGCCAGATCCGCGCAGAACTCGGCAACCCGAAGACGGTGATGCTCGGCGTCGACAGGCTCGACTACACGAAGGGCATTCGCCACCGGCTGAAAGCTTTCGACGAGCTGCTCAGCGATGGCGAGATCGACGCCGGCGACGTTGTGCTGGTGCAGGTGGCGAGCCCGAGCCGAGAGCGAGTCGACGCTTACCGGCAGCTGCGCGACGAGGTCGAACTCACGGCGGGCCGCATCAACGGCGAGCATGGATCGCTCGGCCACGCCCCCCTCGTCTACCTGCACCGTGGCTACACCCGCGACGAGATGGTGGCGCTCTACCTCGCCGCCGACGTGCTGCTCGTCACCCCCTTGCGCGATGGCATGAACCTCGTCGCCAAAGAGTATGTGGCCTGCCGCACCGACGAGCAGGGCGTGCTTGTGCTGAGCGAGTTCGCGGGTGCCGCCGACGAACTGCGTGACGCGCTGCTCGTCAACCCGCACGACATTGAGGGGCTGAAAGCGGCCGTGGTGCGTGCCGTGCACATGCCCCGCGAAGAGCAGCGCCGCCGTATGCGCTCCTTGCGGCGCACTGTCTACGACAATGATGTGGCCCACTGGGCAACGGGATATCTCGGAGCGGTGCGCGCCGCCGCCGAGGCGCAGCGCCCGAGCCGCACGGGCGAGCGCACGGAGCCGATTCAGGTCAGCACGGCGTTCGTGCCGCGCAGCATCGACGACCGGGTGCGCCGGCTCGCGGCGCTGCCGCAACTCATCGTGGCGAGCGACTTCGACGGCACACTCGCGCCCATCGTGCCCCGGCCACAAGATGCGCGAATGCTGCCCCGCGCACGGCAGGCGCTCGAAGTGCTGCGCAGCGCGCCGGACACCTATGTGGCCGTGCTGACGGGACGCTCGCTGGCAGGCCTCGCCGAGACGGGGCTGCAGAGCGAGGGCTGGATCGTGTCGGGTTCGCACGGCTCTGAGCTGACCGGGCTTGACGTGAGCATTGCGACGGGGGATGCCCCGCTGCTGGGCAGCCCGCTCACTGAGGAAGAGGATGAACGGCTGCAGCGGGTGGTGCGACGATTCGAACGGGTGCTCGGCGGTGAGGCTGGGGTGCGTCTGGAGCGCAAACCGTTCGGGATCGCGGTGCACACGCGGCAGGTGCCCGATGCGCAACAGGCGGAGGAGCTGCTGGCTGCGGCGGTGGAGCTGGGGCTCGCTGCGGAGATGCATGTGCGCGAGGGCAAGCAGGTGCGTGAGTTCTCGGTGCGGGACTCGAATAAGGGGTCGGTGCTGCGCAGCATTCGCGAGGCGCTGCCCGCGGCTCCGGTGTTGTTTCTCGGCGACGACGTCACTGACGAAGATGTGTTCACCTCGCTCGGCCCAGACGATCTCGGCATCAAGGTGGGTGATGGGGCCACCGCGGCGGTGGAGCGGGTGCCCGACCCTGAGACCGCCACGGCGGTGTTGGCCTTGCTCGCTGAGCTGCGCACCGGCGTCGTGATCGGTTCGGAGTAGGTTTGGGGCGGATCGCGGTGCCCGTTGCCGTGCCTAGCGTCTGCGCCCCTGCGAAATCAACCCCTCTGACACGGTTCTCTTCTGACCTTTACGCTCGAATCTGAGCCGGGCGCACCGCGCTGCCCGGCCGAGGGTAAAGGAGGGCGACATGGCAGCTGACGAGTTCCGCAGTTTTGGGGTCGAGGAGGAGTACCTGCTTCTCGACGCCGGGAACGGCACGCCGAGTGATCTGGCCGCTGAGCTTGTGCGTTCGGCGCCGCGCTCGGTTGCGCCCGCCGAGCGCGAGTTTTTCTCAAGCCAGCTCGAGACCGCTACTCCCGTGTGCCGCACCGTCGAAGAGGCGCTCAGCACGCTCACGGAGTTTCGCAGCGCACTGTCGCGGGAGGCGGCGGATCGCGGCATTGTGCTGGCGGGCAGCGGTCTTCCGCCTGTGGGTGGCGACGAAGCTGGCACGGTCACGCCGAGGTCGCGCTATCGCGAGCTGGGCGCGCAGCTGCGCAACGCGGCGACGCACCAGTATGTGACTGGCACACATGTGCATGTGGAGATTCCGTCGTCCGATGCGGGCGTGGAGGTGCTGTCGAGGCTCGCTCCGTGGGCGCCGGCACTGCTCGCAATGACCGCGAACTCGCCGCTGTGGTGCGGTGAACCGACAGGGTTCGCGAGCTGGCGACATGTCATGAACATGTCGTGGCCGGTGGCGGGGTTCCCGCCGGAGTTCGCGAGCGGCGATGAGTACACGCACGCTGTGGAGCAGCTTGTCGAGAGCGGGGTGCTGCTCGATGCCGGTGTGGTGACGTGGCTTGCGCGGCTGTCGCAGAACTTCCCCACGATGGAATTGCGGATCGCTGATGCGCAATTGGAGGCTGAGGATGCGGTCTGTTTCGCCGTGCTGGTGCGGGCGCTTGTGGATCGGGCGCTGCGCGACGCTGAGGCGGGGAAGGCGAGGCCGCGAGCGGCGGCCGGCCTCCTGAACGGTGCGATCTGGATGGCGGCCCGAGACGGTCTCGGAGCCGAGCTCATCGATCCGCTCACCGCGCGCCCGGAGCCGGCCTTCGACACCCTCGACCGCATGGTCGATTCGGTCGAGGCCGAACTGCGCCGCACCGGCGATCATGACCGCGTGCACGGCTACGTCGAGCGCCTCCGCGCCACCGGCGGCCCCGCCCGCCGCCAGCTCGAACGATTCGAAGCGGGCGGTCTCGAAGGGCTGATCGGCCTCTACCGCGAGAGCTCCGGCGCGGGCTGACCCTAGCGGGCCATCAGCTCGTCTGTCGCGACTCCGGGCATCGCGAGGGTGACACGGGTGCCCCATGGATCATCGAGCGCGAGCGTTCTGCCGTCTGAGGCGAAATCGATCTTATGACGGCGGAGACGTTCTGCAACAGCATCGAGTTCCGACCGGTCGGGCACAGTGATCGAGACATCGGCCAGGCCGAGCTGTGCCGCGCGGGGCCCGGCACCGCGACTGTTCCAGGTGTTCATAGCGATGTGGTGATGGTATCCGCCGGCTGAGGCGAAGAGCGCTCCAGGATATCGACTCTGGGTGATCTCGAACCCGAGGGTGTCGATGTAGAACGCTCGTGCGGTTGCGAGATCTCCGACCTGAAGGTGGACGTGTCCGACGGTGCCCGCCTGGGTGGGTGCGGCAGTGACTGCCTCCGGGCTGAGGTGCTCGCGAAGAAAGGCATTGGGGTCGAGAAAGATGGTGTCCATCTGGATCTCGCCGTCGACCCGTGTCCATTGCTCTCGGGGTCGATCCGTGTAGAGCTCCACCCCATTGCCCTCCGGATCGGTGAAGTAGAACGCCTCGCTTACGAGGTGATCGCTCGAGCCGGTGAAGGTGCCGCGGCGGTCTTGCGCTGCGCGGTAGACCGTCGCCGCGAGACCCGCGGCGTCCTCGAAGAGGAAGGCCGTATGGAACAAGCCTGCCTGACGCGGATCGACCGCGGGAAGGTTCGGTGTGTGGATCAAGCGAACGAACGGGGTCTGCCCGCGACCGAGTACACGATGCGTCTCGTTGCCCTGGGCTTCCTCTTCGAGGGGCTCGAGCGCGAAGGCGCCCGAATAGTAGTCGGACATGACCTGCATGTCACCGACGCGGAGTGTGACCGGACCCATGGTCGTCTGCGCGTTCAGTATCTCGTCGTGAGTCGAGGTGCTCATGATGTTTCCTATCTTGTCGAGGTGCCATGTGGCACCTCGACATCAACGTGGGGATGCTACTTCGCGATAGCGAAGCCACCGGTCCAGGAGATCTTCTCGCTCGCGGCGAGTGTGAGCTGGAGGAAGCCGAGTGCTTCCAATTCATGTGCACGGCTGAGCGAACCGGCGTCGAGGGCGGCCAGCCCGCCCGCGATGATCGCCCCGGCAAGCTGAGCCTTCGCCTGCACGTCATCGCCCGCGATCAGGACCGTAGTGGTCTCGCCGCCGACCTGCTTGCTCACAAGGGTCGCGGCGAAGTTGGTGTTGAAGGCCTTGAGTACCTTGCTCTGGGGAAGCCGTGCCTGGATCGCTGCCGTCGCCGAGCTGCCTTCCGGCACTACCAGAGAGTCGAAGGTCTCGAAGTTCAGTGGATTGGTGATGTCTACCACCGTTTTTCCTGCGAGCTGGTCACCGTGCGCCGCGAGGATGCCCTCGACCGCTGGATACGGCACGGCAAGCACGACCACGTCACCCGAGATGCTCTCGCTCTGCAACTGCTCGCGCGAGAGGTGCGACACTCTGGCGCCACCGGCGGTCAGGACACCGCCGATCGCGGATCCCATGTTTCCTGTGCCGATGATCGTGTAGCTGGTCATGATTCGTTCCTTCCGGTTGGTGATGTCCGGTAACGCAGAGAGATTACTTGTAGATGAAACTAACACAAATTGCTTGCGTCTACAACTAAAGTTAGGATGGATGATATGAGCCGACTGAACCAGCAGGAGCGGGTTGCCATTGCGCGTTTGCGAGCGATGCTCGAACTGCTACCCACGGAGCTGGACCGCCGAATGGCAGGTGCGGGGGTCACATCGTTCGAGTTCACGCTCCTCGAAGCGCTCTACGAGGCTGAATCCCATACGTTGCGGCTCAGCGCCCTTGCCGCGCGTACGAACGCAACCCTTCCGCGTCTGTCTCGAGTGGTCGACAGTCTTGAACGAAAAGGGCTCGTGGTTCGATCGGTCTGCGCGGCAGACCGGCGGGCGACGAACGCGACACTGTCGATGGACGGGGTCGCGGCCTATCGGCGCGCTTTGCCGCTCTACAGTGATGCGGTGAAGTCGCTCGTGTTTGCCGGCCTCGGAGAGGAGGGCGCCGCTCGGATCGCAGAGGTCTCTTACGGGATTCTCACCCAGCTCGATCCGGACCGACGCTTCGCCGTCACCGAAAGTGGGTGCGCAGCCGATCCTGCACCGAACGCACACTGGGGAGAAGTGGAACGTTGCTCGGCCGACCCTGGGCCCGTTCCTTCGGACTGCCCGGCAGACCCCGAACCGATATCAGGGTGATCGAAGGCCGGGCCCAGGATACACGGCCCGATTCGCTCGAAGGCTGTTCTTCTGCGTGCTCCTTTTCTGAGCGCGAGATTCCACACGCCCGGCGCATTATGCTCCTCGGGGAAACGAGCCCCGGTGGCGCTCAGCCGCGGGCGACAGCTGGACGCCTGGCGGTGCCTCAGGCGGTGGCGCTGGCGACGAGCTCACGGGTGAAGGGGGCGGTGGGATCGGCGAACACCCGCTCCGTCTCACCTGACTCGACGACGCGACCGTCGCGCATGATGAGCACGCGATCGCACACGCTGCGCACCACGGCGAGATCGTGCGACACGAACACGAGCGAGACGCCTCGCCGCTTCTGCAACTCCCGCAACAGCTGCAAGATGCCCGCCTGTGTGGTCACGTCGAGCGCAGACACCGGCTCGTCGCACACCAGCACATCGGGGTCGGCGGCGAGCGCCCGCGCGATCGCGACGCGCTGGCGCTGACCGCCCGAGAGCGTCGCTGGCCTGCGACGCAGATACTCGGGGCCGAGCCCCACTCGCGCGAGGAGCGCCTCGGGGGAGCGAGCGGGATCGCGCAGCGAGGCCGACAGGATCCGATCGACCCGCCAGCGCGGATCGAAAGTGGCGAGCGGATCCTGCGGGATGAGCCGCACGCGGCACCCGGGATCGACGCGCTCGACCGTACCCGCATCCGGCTGCTCGGCACCCACGAGGAGGCGCGCGAGCGTGCTCTTGCCCGCGCCAGACTCACCGACCACGCCCACAGCCTCGCCCCGTCGCAGCACTAGATCGGTCTCGTGGAGGCCAGCGCTGGCACCGGCGGGAGCCGGGAAGCGACGGGCGGCACCGCGCAGTGCGAGCAGCACGGGGGAATCGAGGGGCGGGGAGGCGGCACGGCTCGCCGCCCCCGGTTTCGGGCCGCGCGGGATCGCCGCGACGAGCGCGCGGGTGACGGCGTGGGCGGGCCGGTGCAGCACCTGCTCTGTAGCACCCTGCTCGACCACGCGACCCCGATCGAGCACGACGATGCGGTCAGCCACACGGGCGACGCTTGCGAGATCGTGACTGATGAGCAAGACCGCCGTGCCCCGCTGCGTCACCTCTTCGAAGAGCTGCAGCACGCGGCTCGCCGTAGTGGCATCGAGCGCGGTGGTCGGCTCATCGGCGACCAGCAGTGCCGGCTCGTGCACCAGCGCCGAGGCGATCAGCGCACGCTGCCGCATCCCCCCAGACAATTCTCCCGACCGCTGCCGCAGGCGCGATGCGGCGTCGGGGAGGCCCGCCGCCTCCAATGCGCGGATCACGGCGGCCCGCCGCTCACGGCGGCCGATCCCATGCACCGCCAGTGCCTCGCCGACCTCGGCTTCGATGGTGCGCAGCGGATCGAGCGACTGCAGTGCATCTTGCAGCACGAGCGCTACCTCGCGCCCACGCAGCCCCCGCCACCGATGCGGCGTGAAGCGGCGCACGTCGTGCCCGACCGCCTCGAAGGAGTCGGCCGCCACGGTCCACCGCGGATCCGCCTGAATAAGACCGAGCAGCGTGCGCGCGAGCACCGACTTCCCAGCCCCCGACTCGCCCACCACCGCAACGCACTCGCCGGCGTGCACCCGCAGATCGATGCCGTCGAGCACCGGCGCACCACCGCGCAGCGTCACGCTGAGCCCCTCGACGTCGAGCACGACCGTCGCACCCGCTCCTGCCTGAGTCGAGCTAGCCACGAGCAGCCCCCAATCGTCGCCCCAGCACCGTGAGCGCCCCCGCGACCAGCACGATCGCGAGACCCGGGCACACCGTCATCCACCAGGCCGTTGTCAGATACACGCGCCCCGCATTCAACATCGCCCCCCACTCCGGCGAAGGTGGCAGCGCGCCGAGACCGAGAAAACCGAGCGCCGACACCCACACAATGGCCTGGCCAATCCCGAGCGTCGCAGCCGAAGCCAACGGCCACAGCGAGTTCGGGGCGATGTGTCGCACGAACACCTGTACCGGCCCCACCTCGTCGAGACGCGCCCACTCCACATAGCCGCTCGCGGCGATGCTGTGCACGCGGGCGCGCAGCATTCGTGCGTAGCCGGGGATCGTGGCGAGGCCGATCGCGAGGATCGACGCGGTGGGGCCGGACCCCATCACCGAGATGAACAGCAGCGCCATCACGAGCGTGGGGAGCGCAAACAGCACCTCGAAGACGCGGCCGAGCGAGCTGTCGAGCCAGCGCGGGCCGAGCCCCGCCGCGAAGCCGAGCACCGCCCCGAAACCGATCCCGATGCCGGTCGCCGCGAGGCCGATGCCCACCGAGGCGGCGGCTCCGTGCACGACGCGGGTGAAGAGGTCGCGGCCCGATTCGTCGGTGCCGAAGAGGTGTGCCGCCGAGGGCGGCTGGAAACCATCGGCCGGGTGCACGGCGAGCGGATCACCGGGGGCCAGCAGCTGCGGTGCGCAGACCGCGATCAGCGCGACCACGAGGATCGCCGCGCTGATCCATCCCGACCACCCGAAACTCCGGGCAGCATCGAACCCGGCGCCGCGCCAGAACGCGGTGCCGACCCGGCTCTCGCCGATCCGCATCGCTCTCATACACGCACCCCGTCCCGGCGGCGCAGCCGCGGATCCACCCACTGCTCAAGCACATCCGAGAGCAGCATGATCGCCACATACATCAACGCGATCACCACCACAGCCCCCACGACCACCGGCACATCACGCACAGTCGCCGCCTCGAGCAGCATCCTCCCGATGCCCTGCCGTGCGAACAGCGCCTCCACCACCACCGCACCGCTCAGCAATGATCCGTATGCCCAACCCGACAGAGCGAGCGCCGGCAGTGCGGCGTGGCGCAGTGTGTGGCGCAGCAGTACCCGGGCCTCCGACGCGCCCCGCGAGCGCGCCGTGACGGCAAAGGGAGCCTCGTCGGCCTCGATGAGCGAGCCCTGCAGCACATGCGCGAGGTACCCCGCGATCGGCACCGCGAGCGTCACCACGGGCAGCACGAGCCCCGCTGGCGTCGATCCGCTGGTGGCGGGCAGCAGGCCGAATCCGCTCACGAAGACGAGGATCAGCACCGCGCCCACGAAGAACTGCGGCGCCACCGACGCCACTGTTTCGACGCCGGCCAGCGCTGAGCGGATTGCGCGGCCGGCGCGGCCGTGACCGGCGAGCGCTACGACGAGCGCGCCGCACACCACAAGCACCCAGGCGAGCAGCAGCGCGAGCGTCGCGATGAGCAGCGTCGGCGGTAGGTTCGCGGCGAGCAGTTCGGCCACCGGCTGCTTCCGGGAGTAGGAATCGCCGAACTGCAGGGTGACGGTGTTCCAGAGTTGCGCGAGATATTGCACGACGAGCGGGCGGTCGAGCCCGTAGGTCTCCCGGGCCCGCTCCGTCGCCTCGGCGCCCGCCTGCGAACCAGGGCCGCCCATGATCGCCTCGAGCGGGTCACCGGAGAGCCGCAGCGCGAAGAACACCACGGTGGCCGTCAACCAGACCACCAGTAGCGCAGACCCGAGCCGCCTCGCGACCGCGCGCGCGATCCGTCTGGCTGTCACGTGTACTGCCCCTCGGCTTTCTCGTCTCTCCGCTTCAGCTGAGACGCGCGTTGACGAAGGTGGGTGTCGCCACGGTGCCGAGCGTAGTCACACCCTCGACGCCCTTCACCAGGAAGTGGTTCTGCTGATCGTAGAGTGGCAGCACCGTGAAACTCTCGAGAATGCGCTGTTGCGCGTCGGCGTAGAGCTTGGTGCGCTCAGCCTCATCGAGCGTGGCCGAGGCCTGATCGAGGATCGCATCGAGCTCGGGATCCTTGAGCTGCGCGTTGTTCGCGAAGTAGCCCGAGGGTGCCGGGATGGTGCCGTCGGAGTGGTAGAGAATGCGCAGCACGTCGGGGCCGACTTTTGTGTAAGGGGCGCTCACTGCCTCGTACTCGTGCACCGCGAGAGCGCCGTACCAGCTGCTCAGATCGACAGGTTCAATCACCACATCGAAACCGACGGCCGCGGCGTTCGCCTGGATTTGCTCAAACAACGACTGCTCGGCAGCCGTCGACTGATTGGTGCTGACGGGGAAGCGCACGGTCAGCTTCGCGCCGTTCTTCTCGCGCACCCCGTCGGATCCCATCACCCAGCCCGCCTCGTCGAGCAGCTTCGCCGCAGCCGCCGGATCCGTGCCGAACAACGACTTGTCGGCAACCGTAGTGGGCTCGACGCTCGCGAGCGGCGAGTAGGAACGGGAGGCCACACCCCTGAAGAGCGAGGAGATGCCCGGGTTTGGGTCGGCGACGCGAATGAACGCCTCGCGCACGCGCACATCGTCGAAGGGAGCCTGACCCGAATTGAGCTCGATACGGTTGACCGCGCCGGGGCGAGGGGCGTCGATGTGCTCGATGCCCGATCCGCTCTGCTCAGCAGCGACGATGTCTGCAGGCAGCGGGTTGTCGATGACCTGCACCTCGCCAGCAGCAAGCGCCGCTTTGCGGGTGGCCGCGTCGGGGATAAACCGCCACTCAATGCGTTTGATGTGGGCCGGGCCCTCATGGTCGGCCTCGGGGCCGGGGGTGCGGTAGTCGTCGTTGCGCACCAGATCGACCTGCTGCTGCGGGGTCCAAGACTCGACAATGAAGGGGCCGGTGCCGATGGGGGCCTGGCAGTTCTGCTCCATGCCGCGTGCGATGCCGGCGGGCGACTGGATCGCGGTCCACTGCTGGCTCAGTGACTCGAGCAGCGCCGAGTCAGGGGCCGAGAGGTGGAAGCGCACGTGCGTATCGTCGATGGTCTCGATCTCGGCGATCTTCTGCACCGCAAGGTAGCCGGTGGAGGACTGCGTATTGGGATCTTGCAGGTGCTCGATGTTCGCCTTGACTGCTGCGGCGTCGAGCGGTGTGCCGTCGGTGAAGGTGACGCCGTCCTGCAGGGTGAAATCCCAGGTCAGGCCGTCGTCGCTTGCCTGCCACTCGGTCGCGAGCCACGGCTGGATCTTGCCGCTTGAGTCGCGTCCGACCAGGGGCTCGAGATACTGCGTCGAGATGAGCGCCTGTGGGTAGTTGCCGCCCACATGCGGATCGAGGCAGCTCGGCTCGGCGTCGCCGGTCGCGTAGACGAGGGTGTCGCTCTGCTGGGGGTTGGTGCCGGCAGAGCTACAAGCGCTGAGTGCGAGAGCGGCGACCGCGGCGAGTGCAAGAGGCGTGAGCTGGCGGCGATGGTGCGGGGACATGGCGGTGCGGAACTCCTCAGGGTGCAACGACCCGAAACTATTTGTTAGATCCGGTTCAACAAAGCTATCTTACATGCGGGTTGGTGTTGTTGGCCCCCCCCCGCGCTTCGACCCTGGGCGCCACAGCTCAGACCGGGGTGAGATAGGAGGGAGAGACAAGGGTGCGGGGTAGTGTGGTGGGTATGAAAGCTTCGCGTGGGCGGCCGCCCGCTTCCTCCCGCGAGGTGCTTGCCGACGCGGCCTGCGAGCTGTTTCTTGAACAGGGCTACGAGGCCACCTCGATCACTGAGATCGCGCGTCGCGCCGGGGTGAGCCGCTCCAGTTTCTTCAACTATTTCGCCGGCAAATCAGAGATCTTGTGGTTCGTGTTCGATGGGCGGATCGACGCGCTGCTCGGGGCGCTTGACGATCCGGCGCAGCCACTCGCCGACGCGCTCGCGGTGTTCGCTGCGGGTGAGGCACCCGATACGCTCGCGCTCGCGATCGTCGATGCCCGCACGATGGGGGTCGAGCAGGAGCTTGCTGCGGGGCGGGCAGCGCGCCAGCTGCGGATCGGCACCGCCATCGCCCACAGGCTCGAACGCGACGGCACCGAGTCGGTGCGCGCCGCCGTGATCGGGGCCGGCTATGCGGCGGCACTCGTAACTGCGGTGTGGGAGTGGGCGGATCGCGGCGCCGGCCGGCACCCCCTCGATCGCGCGCTGGATGACGCAATCGCGGTTGCCCGAGAGGTGCTTTCAGCTCCCTCGAACTGATGCTGGCGCAGGTGGCGCAAGCGGCTGAGGTGCCGCCTGATCCGCTAGAGCTTCGCTGCGAGCCGCGTGCCCTGCGCGATCGCGCGCTTCGCATCGAGCTCGCCGGCCACGTCGGCACCGCCGATGAGGTGCGCGGCGACGCCGAGCGCAGTAAGTTGGTCGTGCAGTTGCCGCGCGGGTTCCTGGCCGGTGCAGAGCACGACGGTGTCGACGATGATGGTTTCAATGGCAACGGTGTCTGCGGTGCTCGTGCGCTCCTCGGTATGCGATGCGGCGGATCCGGCTGCCCCGGCCGGCTTGCTGCCTGCAGCCGTCTCGCCCGCCTGCAACCGCACCCGTAGACCGTCGTCGTCGATGCCAAGATACTCGGCGCCGGCCACCATGCGCACTCCGCGCCGCGCGAGTTCGGTGCGGTGGATCCAGCCTGTCGTCTTGCCGAGCCCTGCCCCGAGCTTGCCTGCCTTGCGCTGCAGCATCACGACACTGCGTGTAGGCTGCTCGTCGACGGGTGGACGCAGGCCGCCGGCACCGGTGAAGTCGCGGTCTACGCCCCAGTGCGCGAGAAACGCGTCGAGTGCCGCCGGATCCTCAGCCGCCGCGTCGCTCCATCCCGGATCGTCGGCGGGTGCTGTCAAATACTCGGCGACGTCGAAGCCGATACCGCCGGCACCGAGGATCGCGACGCGATCGCCCACCGGGGCCTGTTCGCGCAGCACATCGAGATACCCGAGCACGCTCGGGTGATCGACGCCGGGAATGTCGGGTCGGCGCGGCACCACGCCCGTCGCCACCACAATCTCGTCGAAGCCTTCAGCGGCCAGGGCCTCGGCTGTGGCCCGATGGCCCAACCGCAGCTCGACGCCCGTTTCCGCGATCCGCACCCCGAAGTAGCGCAGCGTCTCGCGGAACTCGCTCTTGCCCGGCACCTGCAACGCCACGTTCAGTTGCCCGCCGATGCGATCCGAGGCTTCGAACAGGGTCACCGCGTGACCGCGCGAGGCCGCCGTGGTGGCACAGGCGAGCCCTGCCGGGCCTGCACCGACAACCGCGATCCGCTTCTTCGTAACCGTCGGGCCGATGACGAGATCGGTTTCGTGCCCCGCGCGCGGGTTCACCAGGCAGGAAGCCGGGCGACCGGAGAAGGTGTGGTCGAGGCAGGCCTGATTGCAGCCGATGCAGGTGTTGATGCGCTCGGGGGTGCCCGCGGCGGCCTTGCGCACGAACTCGGGATCGGCAAGGAACGGCCGCGCGAGCGACACCATATCGCCGCAGCCCTCAGCGAGCAGCCGCTCGGCTGTGGCGGGGGTGTTGATGCGGTTGGTGGTGATGAGCGGGATCGATACGGCGTCGGCGAAGCGCCGGGTCGCCCACGAGAACGCGCCGCGCGGCACCGAGCTTGCGATGGTGGGCACGCGGGCCTCGTGCCAGCCGATGCCCGAGTTGATCATGGTGGCACCCGCGGCTTCGACGAGACGCGCGAGCTGCAGCGCCTCGTCGAAGGTTGCGCCGTCGGGCACGAGTTCGAGCATCGAGAGCCGGTAAATCACGATGCAGCGCTCGCCGACGGCCTCGCGCACGCGGCGCACGATCTCGACGGGGAAGCGCAACCGGCCATCGAGGCTGCCGCCCCAACGGTCGTCGCGGTGATTGGTGCGGCGCGCCGTGAACTGGTTGATGAGGTAGCCCTCGGAGCCCATGATCTCTACACCGTCGTAGCCGGCGAGTTGGGCGAGGCGGGCCGTGCGGGCGAAGTCGTCGATGGTGCGCTCGACCTCGGCGTCGGTCAGCTCGCGTGGGGTGAGCGGCGAGATGGGAGCTTGGATAGGGCTCGGGGCCACAATGTTCGGGTGCGCGCCGTAGCGGCCGGCGTGCAGAATCTGCAGCGCGATCCGCCCACCCTCCTCATGCACGGCGTCGGTGATGACGCGATGGTGCGGCAGTTGCTCCTCGGATTCGAGGGTGGCGGCGCCCGGGGTGAGTCGCCCCTCGTCGTTGGGCGAGATGCCGCCCGTCACGATCAGCGCGGCACCGCCGCGGGCACGTTCGCTGTAGAACGCCGCGAGACGCTCGGCGCCGTCGGGGGCTTCCTCGAGCCCGAGGTGCATCGAGCCCATGAGCAAGCGATTGGGCAGCGTGACAAAGCCCAAATCGAGGGGCTTGAGGAGGTGTGGGTACGTCGGCTCTGACATGGATCCCCGTTTCAGTTCGGAGGCGGTGCCCCGAATGTAGTGCGAGCGGCGAAGCGCTGTCGAACCGGGTGTGGCGAGTGTACAAAACAGGCTGGAGTGAGGGGGTGCGTGCGTAGCTCGGCTGCCAGTGTGATGCGGGATGCTCGGATCGGGCTGAGCGAAACACGGGGTGCGCGAACGACCCGGCGGGGCGATACTGGAAGCGGATCGCGCGCGGCGAGCAAAGGAGACGCTGATGGGCCTGTTGATCTATTCGATGGTCGTTTCGGCCGACGGCTACACGAAGGATGCGGCGGGTGGCTTCGACTGGGGCATGGCGAGCGAGGAGCTGCACGCCGTTGTCGCGGAGGCTACCCGATCCGTCGGCACCTACCTCTACGGGCGCCGCATGTACGAGATGATGGTCTACTGGGAGACCGCCGATCAGGACGCCGAGATGCCGCCAGGGATCGCGGAGTTCGCGAGACTTTGGCGAGCTTGCGACAAGATCGTGTACTCGACCACGCTCGACGAGCCACGCAGCGCCCGCACGACGCTGCGCCGCGCCTTCGACCCTGACGAGATCCGTGAGTTGAAGCGCACACTCGAGCACGACCTTACGATCGAGGGGCCCGAGCTCGCGGGCCACGCCCTGCGCGCCGGACTCGTCGACGAGTTGCAGATCTACCTCGCGCCGGTGGTGGTGGGCGGCGGCGGCACGCGGTTCTTTCCGGATGATCTGCGCTGCGAACTCGAACTGCTTGAACAGCGCAGCCTTGAGAACGGGATCGTGTATCTGCACTACCGGCTGCGGGGGTGAGCGTTGGAGGATGAGGCACTGAAACAAAAGCGGGGGTGCGGAGCCGAAGCCCCGCACCCCCGACGGTGTCGCGCTGTGCTTAGAGAGCGCGGATGTTGCTCGCCTGCAGACCCTTGGGGCCCTGCTCGACGTCAAACTCGACGCGCTGGTTCTCGAAGAGGTCGCGACGGCCGTTGCCCTGGATAGCGCTGAAGTGCGCGAAGACGTCGGAAGCTCCGTCGTCGGGGGTGATGAAGCCGAAGCCCTTTTCGGAGTTGAACCATTTCACGGTGCCGATGGCCATAGTGTGTTTCCTTCGTGTGTTGCTGGTCGCAAAGAGCGACCGGGGTGCCACGGCGACGGCGCCGACGTGGAGACTGGTGGTGCGTGCTGCGGCGGGCCGCAGCGATAAAACGTGTCTGGACTGCTCCAACGTTCGGCATTACTGGTCTTGCGGTGAGCCTATCCCAGATGCCGCAAATGCGACAGTCTCGTGACCTTCTTGTGTCCTTGACGAAGGTGCGCTCTCGGCGTAATTCACTTATAGTCAGTTTGACTATAAGCTGCTGATGGCGGTGCACAAGATGCCCGCCGCCATCAGATGAGCACCGAACAGGGAGCACCGTGCCCTACGAGACCGCCAGCGTGAGCGAGCGCCGAACCATGCCCCCGGCAGTGGCGGTCTCGACAGTCGCCTTCGCGCTCGCGCCACCCGAGGACGCGCTCATCGGTGACACGATCACGGGAGCGGTCGCTGAAACAAGCGCAGCCGCGGGTGCTGGGATCACGCTCTGGCTGCCGCTGGTGCGCCGCACACGCGCACCCTTTCATGGATGCTGGGCATTGCCTGGCGGTCCTACCCGCTGGGATGAGACTCTTTCTGATACGGCGCTGCGCACACTCCGCGATGCAGTGCGGCGCGATCCCGGCTACCTGGAACAGCTTTACTCCTTCGGTGGTGTCGAACGCTCAGCCGAGGCGCAGCGCCTGGTCACCATCGCCTACTGGGCACTCTATGGAGAACGCGAACTGCTCGCGTCGCCCGTCGCGACCGCCGACACAGCAGAGCACGCGCGCACCCGCCAACACCCGCGACGCTGGGACGACCCCGAGCCGTTCGACAGCGGGGCGCGAGCAGACGGCCGACCAGGCCCCGAAACGCGGAGCACTCAGGCAACCCGCGATCCGGACCCCAATGTGGCCTGGTTCTCAGCCGACAACTTGCCCGACCTGGCCTTTGACCACGCCGATATTGTGGCCTACGCCCTCGCACGGTTGCGCTCGAAAACCGAGTACGAGGCCGTGGCGCACCGCTTCCTGGGGCCGGTATTCACCCTTGGGCGGCTGCGCGCCGTGACCGAGGCCGTGCTCGGTGAGACCGTCGACCCCGCGAATTTCAGACGCCAGGCGCTCGCACAGGGCCACCTCGTCGACACCGGCGAAACCGAAACCGGCACGCGGCACCGCCCCGCACGCCTCTACCGCTTCCGGGAGGATCCGCAGCGGCCCCCCGGCCACCCGGGCCGGCCAGCCGCGCCCCACAACCCCGCACCGAGGAGCACAGCATGACGAGCGTGCACGAACTCATCCGAGCCGCCGCCGAGCGCGAACGCACCGCCCGCCCCCCGCAGCAACCCGCTGGCGGCCAGGCCTCGCACCGTCGACCCATCGCCCTGCGCGCTACGGGCGTCTCCAGCTGCGACTCCGGCCTCGCCAGCGACCCCTGGGCCATCGACCTCGCCCCCGGCTACGGGCCCGGAGCGTCGGCACCTGACCCGATCCCCGGCGACGCACCCCGCCAGGGGCCGCTGCCCCAGCGCTACACGGACGCCAGCGATGCGCAGCTGCACGAGTGGATCGTCGCAGCCAAGCAGCAGCTCGGCGAACGGGTGCAAATCCTCGGCCACTTCTACCAGCGCGACGAAATCGTGCAGCATGCCGACTTCGTGGGCGACTCCTTCATGCTGGCGCAGGCTGCAAAGGCGCACCCCGAAGCCGAAGCCTTCGTGTTCTGCGGCGTGCACTTCATGGCCGAGACCGCCGACATCCTCTCTGGGCCTTCGCAGGCAGTGGTGCTACCCAACCTCGCAGCCGGATGCTCCATGGCCGATATGGCGACGATCGAGCAGGTGGAGCGCTGCTGGGATGAGCTGACCGGGGCACTGGGCACTGAAACCGAGAACGGTCTGCAGCCTGTGATCCCGGTGACCTATATGAACTCATCGGCCGCGATCAAAGCCTTCTGCGGGCGCAACGGCGGCATCGTCTGCACCTCGTCGAACGCCCGCACGGTGCTCGAGTGGGCCTTCGAGCGCGGCCAGCGCGTAGTGTTCTTCCCCGATCAGCACCTCGGACGCAACACCGCGAAGGCGATGGGCATCTCCGAAGAGCTGATGCCGGTGTGGCGGCCCCATCTCGCGCTCGGTGGCAACACCGTCGAGCAACTGAGCGAGGCGCGCGTGATTCTCTGGAACGGCTTCTGCTCGGTGCACAAGCGGTTTACCGTGCAGCAGATCGAGCAGGCGCGGGCAGAGCACCCGGGAGTGCGCGTGATCGTGCACCCCGAGTGCCCTGCCGCGGTGGTCGAGGCCGCAGACGGCGCGGGATCGACGGAGTACATTCGCAAGGAGATCGAGGCGGCGTCGCCAGGCGATGTGATTGCGGTGGGCACCGAGATCAACCTCGTCAACAGGCTGCAGGAGCAGCATCCCGAGCTGACGGTGTTCTGCCTCGACCCGGTGGTGTGCCCCTGCTCCACCATGTATCGCATCCACCCCGCGTATCTCGCTTGGACGTTGGAATCGCTCGTTGCGGGCTCGGTGCCGAACCGCATCGTGGTGTCGGATGATGTGGCCGGCGACTCCCGCGTCGCCCTCGAGCGGATGCTCGCGGCACGGCCATGATGCTCGTCGTCGGCTCGGGGGTTGCGGGGCTCTCCTGCGCGCTCGCAGCGGCTCGGGCGGGTGCGGCGACGGCGCTTGTCGTGCCGGGACGGCTGGAAGCGGGCGGTGCGGGTAGTGACGCTCGCGGCGCGGTGGGCGGCAGCACTGCGCTGGCGCAGGGCGGCATCGCGGCGGCGATCGGCTACGGAGATACACCCGAGGCGCACCTCGCCGATACGGTGGCTGCTGGGGTGGGGCTCGTCGATCTCGAAGCCGCGGCTGTGCTGACCCTTGACGGGGCTGCGGCGGTGCGGCAGCTGCTGCGACAGGGCTTCGCGGCGGATCGCGCGGCGTCCGGCGCCCCGCGTCTGGGGCTGGAGGGGGCCCACGGCTACGCCCGCATTGTGCACGCCGGCGGCGACCGCACGGGTGCGGTGCTGCACAGGCATCTGGTGGCGCTCTTGCGTGCCGAGGTGGCGGCCGGGCGGATCGAGCTGATTGAGGAGCGGGTCGCTGTCGAGCTGCTGAGCGATGCCGGCGCGGTGAACGGTGCTGTGCTGCAGAACTTGGTGGACGGATCGCGCGAGACCTGCCGAGCCGATGCGGTGGTGCTCGCCACTGGTGGCTACGCCGGGCTGTATGCGCGCTCAACCAATCCGGCATCATCGCGGGGTGAGGGAGTGATGCTCGCCGCCCGTGCCGGTGCGGTGGTCGCCGACCTGGAGTTCGTGCAGTTCCATCCCACGGTGCTCGACGGTTCGGGTGTGCTCGTCTCAGAAGCCGTGCGCGGTGCCGGAGCCGTGCTGCGTGACGGGTCGGGGGAGCGATTCATGGTGGGCAGACACCCGCTCGCCGAACTCGCACCGCGCGATGTGGTGTCGCGGGAGATGCAGCGAGTGATGCAGGAGCGAGGGGAGCCGAGGTTGTGGCTCGACGCGACGGGGATCGAACGCGGGGGCGGCCCAGGCACCCTGGCGCGCCGCTTCCCGGCGATCACCTCGGCCACAACCGCAAGCGGGTTCGACTGGCGCCGCGAGCCGGTGCCGGTGTCACCTGCCGCCCACTACACGATGGGCGGTGTGGCGTCGGATCTGCGGGGTCGCAGCTCGGTCCCCGGGCTCTTCGTAGCCGGCGAGACCGCCGCCACGGGGGTGCACGGGGCGAACCGGCTCGCCTCGAACTCGCTGCTCGAAGGCCTCGTGTTCGGTGAGCGGGCGGGCCTCGCCGCCGCCGACTTCGTAGCTTCGCGCGCATCTTGGAGCTTGGAAGGGACAGGGATGCGCGCGCTCGTTGCCGAGGCCGTGCCTGAGACGGTCGGGCTCGGGGCAGGGGTCGAGGGCAATCTGGGAGCTGGTGCTGGTGCTGGTGCTGGTGCCGATGCTCGTACTGAGGCTGAGGCTGATGCTGCAACTGGTGCTGCGGCTGCGGCCAGCTCCGATGCAGGAACACCCGTGGCGCAGCAGCCCGAGCACAGTGAGTATTCCGCGGCGAATCTGCGCGCGATGATCGCGCTCGCCGCCGATGCCCGCCGCGAGTCCCGCGGCGCCCACCAGCGCATCGATGCGCCCGCCACCGATCCGGCCCAGGCGCGGCGCCGCGGCTTTGTGTTCGAAATCGCAGATCCGCCGTCCCCGACGTGTGCTCGCCGTTCCGCGCCGCCACGTCTTCCCGAGCGGCTCGCCTCTGTGGCACCCCAACCCGGATCAGTGCCTCCTGCATCATCCCCCAGGCACGCGCCAGCCGAGCCCGTGCTCGGGCCCAACCACCCACAGCAGAGGAGCCTCGCGCAGTGCTAACCCCCCACCTCATCGAATCCGTCGTGCGCGCAGCCCTCGCCGAGGACGCCCCCTGGGGCGACCTGACCGTAGAGCTCGCCATTCCTGCGGGCGCCGCCATCGACACCAGCCTTGTCGCACGGGAGACAGGGGTGTTCGCCGGAGGAGCGCTGCTCGTAGAGACCTTCCGCCAACTCGACCCGCGCATCGAGGTGACCGAGCTCGCCGAGGACGGAGCGGCCTTCGTGGCGGGGGCCTCGCTCGCCCGCATCACCGGCCCGGCCCGCGGTGTGCTGACGGGGGAGCGGGTGGCGCTCAACCTCTGCCAGCGCCTCAGCGGGATCGCAACCCTCACCGCCGAGTACGTTGCTGCCGTCGCCCACACCCGCGCCCGCATCGCCGACACCCGCAAAACCACGCCGGGCCTGCGCGCGCTCGAAAAGCATGCGGTGCGCGCGGGCGGAGGAACGAACCACCGCTTCAGTCTTTCCGACGCGATCATGGTGAAGGACAACCATCTCGCCGCTCTCGGTGCCGTCGACGATGCCTCCATCACGGCTGCGCTGCGCGGCCTGCGAGATCGCGCCGGACACACCACCGCGATCATCGTGGAGGTCGACAGACTCGAGCAGATCGCGCCCGTGCTCGCCGCCGCGCCGACCGGTATCCTGCTCGACAACTTCTCGATCCCCGAGCTGGTGGAGGGCGTGCGCCTCATCGACGGCCGCGCTGTGGTGGAAGCGAGCGGCGGGGTCGATCTCAGCACTGTCGCGAGCATTGCGGAAACAGGCGTGGACGTGATCTCTGTCGGCCGACTCACCCACGGCGCACGAGCGCTCGACCTGGGACTGGACGCGCGATGAGCGTGCGCGCGGCCGGAGCTGCTGCGGACCGCACGCACGCCACCGAAGTTCGAAGGGATCGCCGCTATCTCGATGCCGCCGCGACGGCGCCGCTGCGGCCGGAAGCGCGCGCGGCGATGCTCGCGGTGCTCGATGCCGGGCCTGCCAACCCGTCGAGCGTGCACCAGGCCGGACATCGCGCGCAGCAGACACTGCAGGCCGCGCGAGCGGCCATCGCCTCCGCGCTCGGGGCCCGAGAGAGTGAAGTAGTGCTCACTTCTGGTGGCACCGAAGCCAACAATCTTGCGATCATCGGGCTGGCCCTCGCCGCGCCGCGCGGGCGCCACATCGTCACCACACCGATCGAGCACCCCTCGGTGCTTGAGAGCTGCCGCTTCCTTGAGCGCGTGCACGGATTCGAGCTGAGCGTAGTGCCCGTTGATGCACAAGGCAGCGTCGATCCTGCTGCGATCCGGGCGGTGCTGCGCGACGACACGACGCTCGTCTCGGTGGGGCTCGCGAACGCCGAGATCGGCTCCGTGCAGGCTGTGCCCGAAATCGCCGCGGAGGCTCGCGCTCGCGGGGCCCTCATGCACACCGACGCGGTGCAGGCGGCGGCTTCGCTGCCAGTCTCGTTCGGTGCTGGCGGGAGCGGTGGTGCCGGGCATGGGGCGGCCGTCTGGCCCGGACCCGAAATTGACGCCATGACTGTGGCCTCGCATAAATTTGGCGGCCCGCAGGGAGCCGGTGCGCTGCTCGTACGCGCGCAACTGCCGATCGAAGCTCTGCTGCACGGCGGAGGGCAGGAGGGCGGTCGACGCTCCGGCACTGAGAACGTGGCGGCGATCGCGGGTTTCGCGGCAGCCGTCACCGCTTCCTCGCACGACATCGGCAGCCGCGCCCTCGCCCTCATGCGCAGCCGCGACGAACTTGTCGAGCGTGTGCTTGCCGAAGTGCCTGGCGCCCAGCTCACCGGGCATCCGATCGAGCGCCTGCCTGGGCATGCCTCCTTCGTGATGACCTCCGCGAGCGGTGAATCGCTGCTTATCGCGCTCGACGCGGCAGGCTTCGCGGTCTCTTCCGGATCGGCCTGCGCTGCAGGCAAAGACGAACCCTCGCCGACGTTGCTCGCGATGGGCATCCCGCCAGAGCTCGCGCAGACGGCGGTGCGCTTCACTCTCGCGAGCTCGCTCAAAAGTGCCGAAATCGAGCGCGTGGTAGAGGTGCTGCGCTCGGAGATCCGCTCGCGCTGAGCTGCGCCGACACCCGCACGGGCGCGGCGCGAGAGCGCTCACGCCGCCCTCGACAACGGCCGTGCGAGCACATGCATCGATGGCGGCGCAGCGGTAAGCCGCTCAACCATGCGCGCGAGTTCATGCTGCGGATCGATGGCGAACGCCGCATCGAGTTGACTTGCGGCGACGGATTGGGATCCGCTCAGCCACCACAACCAGGCGCTGAAGGCGAGCAGTGCCGGCCGCAGCTCATCGGGCGCCACCGACGCTGCCTCGACGATCCTTGTGCGCAGCGGCGGCACACGCTGCATCTCGGTGAACTCGGGCGAGAGATCGGCGAGCAGGCGGCGCAGCGACCAGCCCGGTGCGCGGGAAGGCGCAGGCCCGCTGTCGAGATCGACAGGCACCGCCACGAACTGGGCCGGCCCGATGTCTTCGGCGAGTTCGACGGGGAAGAGCGGCCGGGTGAGCACCCCGAGAGCGAGCAACAGCCACCTGTCGGGCAGTTGTGCGCAGCGGATCAGACGCGCCGACATCGTGGGAGCGAGCGGTTCGTTCAGGTCGAGCAGTGCCGCAGTCACCTCTGCGGTGTCGCGCATCCAGGCGTAGGCCTCCGGGGGAGCAGGATGTGTGTGCTGTTCGGCCTCCACCGCGGTGAACTCCCGCCGCACAGGCTCCGGTGCGCGCCCGGGCACAGGGGTGCCGCCTGCGGTGCGCCGCCGGAAATGCGCGGCTGCATACGGGGGCACTTCTGCGAGTGCGGCGAGCACCGCATCATGAGTCTTGGGGTCGGCTTCGGGGATCGCGCCGAGTTCGCTGATGTTTTTGGGGGCGGAAGCGCCCGGCTCCGCATCGAGCGCGAGCGGGCTCTCCGCAATTTCGCTGAGGGGGCGACCGCCCGTGGGAGCACTCGGATCGAGAAAACTGATCCAGCCGTCTGGTGCTTGGCAGCACAGCTCGCGCAGGAAGATGCCGTCGCGTCGCAAGCGGCGCTCGAGGCGCCGTGCAAGCGCCCGCCACGGTGGCCCGTCGGCCTCGGCGAAGGTTCGGCTGCAGGTCATCGCCACGGCCGGCGAGGAGCTGACCCCTTCCCCGAGCCCGCGCAGGGTTGCGCTGATGAAGTCGAGCAGAGGTGCGACATGCCGGGGTGATTCGTCAGGAGGGAGATCGAGGCGCATTGCCCGGTTCGTGCGAGAGCCGGAGAAGAACACGATGAAGATGCTGTCGGCGGCGGTGTAGCCGACGAGATGGGGCAGAGCCGCGAGGAAATCTGCGGTGCCGTGGCATTTCAGAACGCGGAGCGAGGTATCGGAAGCGGTGTCATGAGTCATGGTCCGATCCTGCGCTGGGCGAGCACACGCATGGGGCCTATCCACAGGCCAGCGGCCGATTCGAGTGATCTCCACCCGAATCGGCCGCCTGTGGGCGAAGTGCGGTGATCCGCCCCTGCCCGAAAAAACCGAAGAACCCAGCTACTCGACCAACTTGCCAGCCACAGAGTCGTCGGCGTCGGCGTATGCCAGCGCCCGGAACGCCTCAGGGGCCTCCGGCAGCGGTTCGAACACCACACCCGCAGACGGCGACCACACGAAATTGCCGCGCAGCTCATCATTCTGATCAGGGAAATCAGAGCGGTTGTGGCACCCTCGCGTCTCGCGGCGCTCAAGCGCGCACTCCAGGGTGGCGCGCGCGGCAAGCATCGAACCGTAGAGATCGAAGGCGTGGGCGAGATCATCGAAACCCGCGATATCCGGGTGCGCGGTGAGCTGCGAAACTCGTTCCTCAAGCGCGTCGAGCTTCGCGAGGCCTGCGCGCAGGCCAGGCTCAGAGCGCACCACACCGGCGTGCTCCGTCATGAGGTCGCGCAGCGCCCGCTGCAGGCGACGCGGGCTTTCGGTGCCGCCGCCCGTGAGCAGCCCCTGCATCTCGGCGCGTGCCTCGGCAACAGCCGCCGGATCGCGCTTGATCTCGGTCAGCCCAGAGACATAGCTCGCGGCATCGGAACCGGTGATCCGCCCGTACACCAGCAACTCGATGAGGGAGTTGCCACCCAGTCGATTGGCGCCGTGCAGCCCGCTCGACGCCTCGCCGATGGCATAGAGCCCATCCACTCCGGTGCCGTGATCCTCCGGACGCACCCACACGCCGCCCATTGAATAGTGGGCTGTCGGGGCGATCTCGATGGGTGCCTCGGTGATATCGAGCATCTGCAGATCGATCAGGGTGCGATAGACCCGCGGCAGCTTCGCGAGGATCTGCTCACGAGGCAGATGTGAGACATCGAGGAAGACGCCACCGTTCGTAGTGCCACGGCCCTCGATGATCTCGGTGTAGCTCGCAAGCGCGACCCTGTCACGGGTAGACAGCTCCATGCGTTCGGGATCGTACTTCTCCATGAACCGCTCGCCGAGCGCATTGCGCAGGATGCCGCCCTCACCGCGCGCGGCCTCGGAGACAAGGGTGCCTGCGGCATCAGCGGGTTCGAGAATGCCCGAGGGGTGGAACTGCACGAGTTCGGCGTCGCGGATGCGGGCTCCCGCGAGCGCCGCGAGTCGGAACGAGTCGCCCGTGTTCTCGTCGCGACGCGAGGAGGTGTTGCGCCAGATGCGGGTGTGGCCGCCTGCGGCGAGGATCACGGCGTCAGCGTGGATCACGACGGGGGTGCCGTCGACGATGTCGAAGCCGTAGGCGCCGAAGATGCGACCGTCGCTCACCAGCAGGCGGGTGATGTAGATCGTGTCGATGATCGGCACGCGCAGTTCGGCGGCGCGGCGCATGAGGGTGCGCTGGATCTCCAGGCCCGTGTAGTCGCCGGCGTAGCAGGTGCGACGGTACTTGTGTGCGCCGAAGAAGCGCTGGCTGATCCGGCCGTCGGCCTCGCGGGCGAAGGGCATCCCCCAGCGTTCGAGTTCTTCGATGCCCTGGGTGGCGCCGCGAGCGACGACCTCGACAATGGCGGGATCGGCCAGGAAGTAGGACTCGCGCAGCGTGTCTGCTGCGTGCTGCTGCCAGCTGTCTTCGGGGTCGACGGTGCCGAGGGCCGCGTTGATGCCGCCGGCGGCGAGGGTGGTGTGCGCGTCGTGGGCGCGGCGCTTGCCAACGGCGAGCACCTGCACACCGCGTTCGGCGAGTTCAATGGAGGCCCGCAGGCCGGCACCGCCTGTGCCGATGACGAGCACGGAGGTCGAGAGGATCCGCTCGTGGGGTGCGGATCCGTGAATGTCAGTGGTTGCTGCGATGGTGTTCATGCGGACCACGCTAGGCACCCAGCGACGATTACTCCAATGAATAGATTGGATCATGACGATGCGAATAGGCTATGGACATGAATCTCGAACAGCTGCGCGGCTTTGCCGAGGTCGCCCGCACCGGTCACTTCACCAGAGCCGCTGAGCACCTACACCTTGCGCAGCCCTCCCTCAGCCGACAGATCGCGAGCCTCGAAGGCGAGCTCGGCGTCGAGCTGTTCCACAGGGCCCGCGGCAATGTGACACTCACCGCGGCGGGGGAACGCCTGCTACCGTTCGCGCGGCGCATGCTCACCGACGCCGAGACCGCACGCGGCGAAATGGCCGAGCTTGCGGGTCTGCGGCGCGGGCGCATCAGGCTGGGTGCCACACCCACCCTCTGCACGAGCCTCGTGGCCGATGTGCTCGCCGAGTTTCGTGGCCGGTACCCCGGCATCGACATCGAGATCCTCGAACGAGGATCGCGCAGCCTCATCGCAGCGCTCATGGAGGGGTCGCTCGACCTCGCCCTCATCGTGACGAGCGTGTCGTCAGATGCGGCGCGTGCGGTGCTCGAACGCGAGCCCATCCTGAGCGAGCGTTTGGTCGCAGTCTCCGCCGCGGAGGAGCGAGACCCTTTCGCCGGGGCAGCAGCCGTCGGGCTTGCCGAGCTCGCTCAGGTGCCCCAGGTGATGTTCCCCGAGAACTACGATCTGCGAGTCGCGATGGATGCGGCTCTGCGCAGGGCTGGCATCGCGCCGCTTGTCGCCGTCGAGGGCGCCGAGATGGATGCGGCGCTGAGCTTCGCCGAGCGGGGCATCGGTGTTGCGGTGGTGCCGGCCATGGTGGCAGCGGATCGATCCAAGCTGCGCGTCACACCGCTCGCGGGCGATGGTCTCACCCGCACGATCAGCGTGGCCCGCCGCTCAGACATGGCACCCACCCACGCCGGCGCGGCAATGCAGGCCATCATCAGGGAGATCGCCGACAGGCTTGCCGCGACTGAGCACGGCCTCGTCGCGCGGGCGTGAGGGCTGGTGTGAGGGCTGATGTGTGTGTGTGTGTGTGTGTGGCAGCGCGCCGGCATCGTGAGCGGGCATGCCCCGGTGAGTGCGCGCTTCGCGGGCACCCGCGCGCTCAGCCCTCGCGGCGTGAAACCAGCTCGGCGATGGCGATCGGCGCGTAGGGCGAGGTGCAGTTCGGGGGCGTCGGGTAATCCTTGAGCACTCCGAGGCGCTCGCCGATCGCGATAGCTCGGTCGCGATACTCCGGGTTGCAGACTCCGATCTGGGTGAGGCACCAGTTCATCGACCACTGCAGGCGATCCGGCGCATCCTGCATGCCCAGCTCGATCACATCGAGCAGCATCCCGGCGTCAACACCCTCGGGTTGCTTCGCCACTCGCTCCGAAGTGAGCTCCCAGCCGGCGCTCGCCACCACGGGGTCGTCGTCCATGAGCCAGATCAGGCGCAGCTGCTCGGCGTGGGGGCTCTTCTTCACGATGTAGTTGACGAGCCAGCCGTGCACCTTGGGGATGACCGCTTCCCGCAGCATGGAATCGAGCTGGGCCTGGGTGAAGTCGCGAGGCTTGGCAATGAGAGTGGCTACGAGCCGGGCCGGCGTGTAGCCGGTAGCCCACAATTGCAGTGCAAGATCCTGATTCTTCTTCAGCGGCTTCGCGATCTCCCGCAGCCGCGTGAGGTTGACCCCGTGATCGTCGCCGTGGCGCTCGTTGACCGCACGCACCTTCGGATCCTCCAGCGCTTCGAGCGCCGCGACGATCTCGGCGACCGTGCTGTCGAAGGTGATTGCGGCGCTCACGCGCGCTGCCCCTCGACCTGGCGCAGATCCGCCTCGAGTGCGACCCAGCCGAGCATCGCGCACTTCACCCGCATCACGAACTTCGCGACGCCCTGCAGGGCGACGGCATCGCCCAGCAGCTCTTCGTCGGGTTCCCCAGCGCCGCGCGCCTGAATCATCTCGCGGAACGCTGCGATCCGCAGCTGCGCCTCCTCGATGGTGAGCTGTTCATCGCGCACCAGCTGAGACAGGATCGAAGCAGACGCCATCGAGATCGAACAGCCCTGCCCCTCCCACGCCAGCCGCTCGATGCGCCCGCTCTCGGCGTCGACGGCAATTGAGAGGTCGATCTCATCGCCGCAGCTCGGGTTGAACTCGTGATGCGACGCGGTCAGGGCGCCATCGGGCGCCTCAAGCGCTCCCTTGCCCACCGGGCGCTTCGAGTGATCGAGGATCAGTTCCTGGTACAGTCCGTCGAGCGCGCTCACGCCGACACCTCCACTCCGAAGTACCGCTGAGCGCCGCGGAGCGCGTCGAGAAAACGATCGATCTCGTCCTCGGTGGTGGTGAGGTGCACGCTCGCACGCGTCGACGAGGCAATGCCGAAGGCCCGATGCAGCGGCTGTGCGCAGTGGTGGCCCACCCGCACCAGCACCCCTTGCTCGTCGAGAAACTGGCCCACATCGTGGGCGTGCAGGCCCTCGACCGACACCGCTGCGAGTGCCACTCGCTGCGCGGGGTCGGCGGGGCCGAGCAAGCGCACACCGGGGGTCTCCTCGATGCCTGCGACCAGCCGCTCCACGAGCTCGTGCTCGCGGGCGGCAGCACGCTCCATGCCGACGGCCGAGAGAAACTCGACGGCCGCGCCCAGGCCGACAGCCTGCGAGACGGGCTGGGTTCCGGGCTCGAAGCGCATGGGCGGCGGCATGAACTCGGCCGACTCCATGGTGACGCGGGTGATCGCGGATCCGCCGGTGCGTGACGGCGGCAGCGCGGCCAGCAGCTCGGGGCGACCGTAGAGCACGCCGACACCGTTGGGGCCGAGCATCTTGTGACCTGAGAACGCGGCGAAGTCGACACCGAGGGCGTCGAGGTCGACGGGAATGTGCGGCACCGACTGGCAGGCATCGAGCACGGTGAGCGCGCCGACGCTGCGCGCGAGTGCGGCGAGTTCGGCAACGGGCGCGACGTAGCCGGTGACGTTGGAAATGTGGGCGAAGGCGAACACGCGGGTGCGTTCGGTGAGCGCTGCTCTGGCGTCGTCGATGGTCCAGGTGCCGTCTTCGCGCACGGGAATGTAGCGGAAGGTCGCACCGGTTCGGGCTGCGAGCCGCTGCCACGGGATGAGATTGGCGTGGTGCTCGGCCTCGGTGACGAGGATCTCATCACCCGGCCCCACCGCGAAGCGTTCGCTGCCAGGCACACCGAGCGCCGGGTTCGCACTCGCCTCTCCGATGCCGAGGGCCACGATGTTCAGGGCATCGGTGGCGTTCTCGGCCCACACGATCTGCTCGGGCGCAGCCGCGCCCACGAAGCGGGCGACCGCGGCGCGGGCACCCTCGAAGGCTTCTGTGGCCGCCCCCACGGCTCCGCTCGTGCCGCGGTGCACGGCGGCGTTGGCGGTTTCGAGGAATCGCCGTTCGGCGTCGAGCACCGCGGCGGGCCGCTGCGAGGTCGCCGCAGCATCGAGATAGGCCGGAGGCGTCGGGAGACCGGCCTGCAGCGCGAAGTAGGGGAAGGCCGCGCGCAGTTCGGCAACCTCCGCTGGGGTGAGAGCAGACATGGTCTCCATTCTTCCACCCGGGCTTGTGCCCGTGGAACCTCTCGGTACAACGCCTGCGAGCGGGCCCCTATTCCGGAGGGAGATCGCTGAAACCCGCACCCGGATAGAATCTGACCCGTGGTGAGCACTGTCGTCTACGAGATCCTGCAGCTGTCTGGCATTCTCGCCTTCGCGATCTCAGGAGCGCTCGTGGGTGTGCGCCGCCGACTCGACATTCTCGGGGTGGTGGTCGTCGGCTCGTTCACGGGTGTCGGCGGTGGCATCGTGCGCGACATGCTGCTCGGCGTGCACCCGCCCGTCTCCTTCTTGCACTGGCCGAACCTGGCGGTCGCGCTCGTGGGCTCGCTCGCGGTCTTCTTCATTCACCCGGGCATCACGCGGATCCGACACTTCGAAGTGGTGTTCGACGCCTTCGGTCTGGGGTTGTTCTCTGCGAACGGTGCCGCGACGGCGCTTCTCGCAGGCCAAACCCCGCTCACCGCGATCCTTGTGGGCACGATCACCGCGATCGGTGGCGGCGTGATCCGCGACGTGCTCGTCAACACGGTGCCGGGGGTGCTGACACGCGAGCTCTATGCGGTGTCTGCTCTCGTAGGTGCCGGGCTCGCCGTTGCGATCATGGCGCTCGGGGGCGGTGATGGCCTGGCATCGCTCGTGGGCGGTGCGGCGGCGATCGTGCTGCGCCTCACCTCGGTGGCTCGCGGCTGGCACCTGCCGAAGCCGCGCATCGGGCGCGAACCCGAACCCTCAGAGAGCTGAGGCGGCGTCCCAGCCGGCTTTAGTCGAGCTCGATCGGCCCCGTGCTGATCCCCGGTTCGCGGCCTGCCGGGGTGAGCACCCAGTTGGCCACCCCCGCAACCACCGCGAGCACCGCCGAGAAAGGCGGCAGCACCATCGCCGCGCGCGTGCCCAGATCGGCCGAAACCACCCCGGTGACGGCCGCCGCGAGCGACTGGCCCACCATGAGACCCGAACCGAGCATCGTCATCACGGTCGCCGAGCGCCCCTCGGGGCTGCGCCGCGCCCCGAAACTGTAGAGCGTCACGAGCATCGGGCCGATCCCGATCCCCATTATCGCGAGGCTCAGCAGCATGCGCGGCAGATCGTCGGCGGTCTGCAGCAGCGCCGTGCCTGCGAGAATCATGAGCGCGAACACCAGCCAGCGGGCCCGCAGCGTGAAACGCGCGGGCAACAGCGCCACCCCGATCGCGAAGATCGCCGACCCGATGCCCATCACGCCGTAGACGAGACCGGCACTCTCGGCGTCGCCGCGATCCTGCATGAAGGAGGTGAGCGAGGTGAGCATCGAACCGAAGAACAGCCCCACTGTGAAGATGCCGAAGACGGTGATGAGCAGCGCCGGCCGCCACAGATGCGAAGCCGGTGCGAGGGTGGCGGCGCGCTCTTCGGCGCTCTTCGCGGGTGCGCTGGTGCGGTGCACCGCGAACGCGGTGACGAAGCAGAGGGTGAGGATCGCGGCTCCCGCGATAGGGGCCCACGCTCCGAGCGTGGTCGCGAGGGCGCCCACCGCGACCGGACCGAACACGAAGATTACTTCGTCGGCGGCCGACTCGTACGCGAGCACTGTGGAGAGCAGGCGCGGCCGCCGCTGCCTGGGCAGTTCGCTCGCAATGATCGTGACGAGGCGCGAGCGCGACATCGGTGAGATCTGAGGCACTGTGGCGCCTACCGCGAAGGAGGTGAGGAACAGCACCCAGGTGGGAGCGGGGCTGAACGCGACCCAGGCGAGCGCGCCCAGCAGCGCACTGTTGACGGCCCCCGCGATGAGCAGGGTGGGCCGCTGACCGAAGCGGTCGGCGGCTGCGCCGATGAGCGGGCCGACGCAGGCGATGCCGAGCCCCACCATTGCCGAGTTGAGGCCGCCAAGTTCGACGGAACCCCGCGCCGAGACCACCAGGGTGAGCACGCCGATCACCATCATCGCGAACGGCAGCCGCGCTACGAGAGCGATCGGATAATAGGCGACCCCGGTACGCGAAATCAGGGAGTGGGAGGGCTGCTCGGCGCTGCGCCGCTCGGTCTCATGCATAGCCGACCGAGTCTAGCAGCGCGAGCCGCGGTGCGGGCCAGGGCATACCCCGGCCCGCGCCGCGGAGGAAATTCAGCCGAGGGAGACGCCCTGCTGCGTCAGGAACGCCCGAAATGCCTCAGGGTCTTCGGGATCACCCGGGTAAGGCACGCCGTCGACCAGCACGAACGGGGTGCCCGTGACCTTCAGCCCGGCTTCCTTCGCACCCCGCACCGGGTTGGCGAACGACCAGTCGTTGAGGGCCTGCGCGAAGGGTACGAAGCGCTCCTGCTCGATGCACGAGCGGGCGTCGTTGTTCAGCCCGCCCGTCGCGCGGTCGAGCTCGGCGATGAGCGCGGCGTTGTCGTGGCCGGCAATTCCTTCCTTGGGCTGGAAGCTCTGGGCGAGCAGCGCCTGGTGCGCCTCCCACGTTGCTTCGGGCTGGGCGTCGGCGACACATTCGATGGCACCGGCCGCGCGCGAGGAGTATGCGCTGCCCGCGGAAACCCTGTCGAGGAAGGTGAGCGGGTGGATCTCCACGGCGGAGCCTCCCTGCAGCACTGCCTCTTCGAGCGTGTCGGCGTTGGCTTCTTCGAACAGCGAACAGAAGGGGCAACGGTAGTCGAGGTAGACGCGGATGTGGTGCTGCGCGCCGATGCCGGCGGCGTCGACGGGGGCCGGCACAGCGTTGCCGCTGGGAGCGTCGGAGGGGAGCAGGTCTACCGCGCCGTCTCGCTCGACGAACACAATGCCGCCCGTCGCAAGGTTCGCCGGCCACTCCACAGCCGTCGCCTCATCCGAACCGCCCGGGGCTTCCGCCGTTGACGCGGCACCGGTCGTGTCTGAGCCGCCGCGCAGCTGCACCGTGGTGTACCAGACCATGAGGCCCGTGAAGAGCAGGGCGACGAGCGCTGCGGCAATCCAGATCATGGCGCGCTTTGTCCCTCGCTCCGCGGCTGCGGTGTGCGTCGCGGCGAAGGGATTGGCGGGTGGCGTGGCGCGCTGCGGATCGGCGGGAGTCTGCGGATCGGGGGTGATTTCGCTCATGCCGACATTCTGGCAGTGCTGCCCGGAGAGTTCCCCGGGCACGGCGGAGCGCGGCCTCTCTCTGCACGGGGCCGCCGGGGCTGCGCACGCGAGGCAGGGCCTACGATGGAGGCATGATCCTGCTCGCGGCCACCCCCATCGGAAACCTGGGGGACGCCTCGCTCCGCCTGCGCGAAACCTTCGAAGCCGCCACCGTGATCGCCGCGGAGGATACGCGCCACACCGCGCAGTTGCTGCGCCTGCTCGGCATCGAGAACCGCCCCGAGCTGCTGGCCCTGCACGACCACAATGAACACGAGAAGGCTGCGGCGCTCGTCGAGCGCGCCGAAGCCGAAGACGTGGTGCTCGTGAGCGATGCCGGGATGCCCACGGTGTCCGACCCCGGCTTCCGCGTCGTGCAGCTCGCCGCCGAGCGCGGCGTCGCGGTGAGTGCGATCCCCGGCCCCAGCGCGGTCATCACCGCGCTCGCCGTCGCCGGCCTTCCCACCGACCGCTTCGCTTTCGAGGGCTTCTTGCCGCGCAAGTCGGGGGAGCGGTCTCGCGCCCTCGCGGCGCTCGCCGCCGAGCGCCGCACACTCGTGTTCTTCGAAGCCCCCACCCGTCTCGCGGCATCGCTCGCAGACCTCGCGGCCGAGTTCGGGGCCGACCGCCCGGCTGCGGTCTGCCGTGAGCTCACGAAGCTGCACGAGGAGGTGCGCCGTGGGACGCTCGCCGAACTCGCCGACTGGGCCGCGGAGGGCGTGCGCGGTGAGATCGTGGTGGTTGTGGGCGGTGCGCCCGAGGTTGCAGTGTCGGCAGACACCGCCCTCGCTGAGGTGCAACAGCGCGTCGCCGAAGGCGAGCGCCTGAAAGATGCCACCCGCTCTGTTGCGGAGGCCACCGGTCTCTCGGCGCGCGAACTCTACGCCGCGGCACTCGACGCGCGATCCGCTGCTGCTCCCAGCTGACGGAGATACGAATAGGGAATACTGAAGCGGTTGCCAGTTATCCGTCACATGTCAGGAAGTCAGCTACCGTGAAAATCTCCTCCGTTCTCCTGCCCGCGGCCCTTGCCGGGGCTCTGCTCTTGACAGGCTGCACGGGAGGAGGAACCGGTAAGGACGCCTCGGGCGAGGCCTGCGTGCCGGCCGGTGACGCCAGCAAGAGCATCGCGGTGAAGGGCACCGTCGGCACCGATCTCGAGATCACCTCGAAGACGCCGGTGAAGGCGAAGGAGATGGAGCGCTCGGTGCTCGAGCAGGGCAAGGGCGATGTCATCAAGAGCGGTCAGAGCATCGCGGTGTCGATGGCGATGTTCAACGGCGCAGACGGCACCAGCCTGCAGCAGTTCCCTGAGAGCGAAGTGCCGTTCGTCAAGGATCAGCTCATGCCTTGGGCGTACGAGGGCATTCGTTGCGCAACCTCCGGCGAGCAGGTCGCCCTCGTGGCACCCTACGCCGACATCTTCGGTGAGCAGAAGGCCGAGGAAAGCGGTGTCGAGGGTCTCACCGAGAAGGACTCCATCGTGGTCGTCATGAAGTTCGGCAAGATCACCGAGGGGTCTGACGCCGCCGGTGCCGCAGGCGAACCCGGCACGCTCGACGCCGACAAGCTGCTGAAGAAGGCCGAGGGCAAGGCTCAGAAGGCTCCTGAAGGCTTCCCGACGGTGAAGCTCGCCGACAATGGCGAACCCACCATCACCATCCCCGAGGGCGTCGAAGCGCCCACCAAGCTCGAGATCGCGACCCTCATCGAGGGCGACGGCGAGAAGGTCGAGCCGGGCGACCGCGTCTACGTCAACTATCGCGGTGTGATCTGGCGCACCGGCGAAGAGTTCGACTCGAGCTGGACCCGTGGTGAGCCCGCCAACTTCACCACCGACGGCGTGATCGGCGGCTTCTCCAAGGCGCTCGTGGGTCAGAAGGTCGGCTCGCAGATCATCTCCGTGGTGCCCGCGGAAGACGGCGGCTACGGTGCCGACGGCCTCACCCAGCGCGGCTTCGAGGCCGACGATGTGATGGTCTTCGTGCTCGACATCCTCGGCACGGTGCACGCCGACGCCGAGAGTAAGTAACGCACCTGCCGAAGCCCGCCCCGCGACACAGCTGCGGGGCGGGCTTCGTCGTGCCCGCAGCGCGGTAGGGGACGGGCTGACAGAATGGACAGTATGAGGCGCATCGTCATTCTCGGGTCAACGGGTTCTATCGGCGAGCAGGCGCTCGACGTGGTGCGCAAGAATCCGTCGAAGTTTCAGGTCGTCGGGCTTGTCGCCGGCAGCCAGGCGGATCGGGTGCGCGAGCAGGCCGACGAATTCAATGTGGAGCACACCGCACTCGGTGCGGTCGACGCCGCGAAGCTGATCCGCGAGGTACCCGCCGATGTGGTGCTCAACGGGATCACGGGATCCATCGGTCTCGGCCCGACGATCGCGGCGCTCGAAGCCGGTCGCACCCTCGCGCTCGCCAACAAGGAGTCGCTGATCGTGGGCGGAGACCTCGTCACAGGCCTCGCGAAGCCCGGACAGATCGTGCCCGTCGACTCCGAGCACTCCGCCATCGCGCAGGCACTGCGCTCAGGCAGCGCAGACGAGGTGCGACGCCTCGTGCTGACCGCGTCGGGCGGCCCCTTCCGTGGGCGCAGCCGGGAGTCGCTGCGAGATGTCACCCCGGCACAGGCTCTCGCCCACCCCACCTGGAACATGGGTCGCGTGGTGACCACGAACTCGGCCACGCTCGTCAACAAGGGGCTCGAAGTGATCGAGGCCCACCTGCTGTTCGGTGTCTCCTACAGCGATATCGACGTCGTAGTGCACCCGCAGTCGATTGTGCACTCGATGGTGGAGTTCATCGATGGCTCCACTATTGCGCAGGCTTCGCCGCCGGATATGCGGCTGCCGATCGCGCTTGGCCTGAGCTGGCCGAACCGGGTGGCGCACGCCGTGCCGCCGCTCGACTGGACCACCGCGAGCTCATGGGACTTCGAACCGCTCGACTCGCAGGCATTCCCGGCCGTCGATCTGGCGAAGGAGGTGGGGCGCGCGCGGCTCACCTACCCCGCCGTCTACAACGCCGCCAATGAAGAAGCTGTCGAAGCGTTCCATGACGGCCGCATCGGCTTCCTCGACATCGTCGACACCGTGCGCGATGTGCTCGAAGCCCACAGCGCCCCGGACACGCTCACGCTCGAAGCCCTCGCCGAGGCCGAGCGCTGGGCTCGCGAGCGCGCCCAGCAGCTCATCGCCGCCCGCGCTGCGCGCTGATCCGCCGCCGCCGCTGATCCGCTGCCCGCGCTTCGCTACCCAATCGAGGCCAAATGTGGTCGCGTGTCGCGCCGCGTCACGGCACAGAGTGACCCCGATTTCGACCTCCGAGCCCTCCCCGCATCTCCACAGCGCAGCACAGTAGCCTGAGCGGGTGATTGAGGTGCTGCTCTACGTGTTGGGGATCCTGATCGTGCTCGTCGGGCTCGCGGTCTCGATCGGCCTGCACGAACTCGGGCATCTGCTGCCCGCGAAGCTGTTCGGCGTGAAGGTGACGCAGTACATGGTCGGCTTCGGCAAGACCCTGTGGTCGCGCAAGCGCGGCGAGACCGAGTACGGCATCAAGGCGATCCCGCTCGGCGGTTACGTTGCGATGATCGGCATGTATCCGCCGCAGAAGCCGGGGGAGGCGCCGCGCGAGTCGACCACGGGCTTCCTCAACACCGTGGTCGAAGAGCGGCCCGCGCTGGGTCATCGCTCGGCCGGTGACGTCGTCGCCGAGGTGGAGCGGATCGGCGATCCTGAAGCGACCGCGCCCCATGCCGCCCCGCAGAGCGTCATCGACCCGGGCGCGGGCGAGGTGCGCGGTGGCATCGCCGGCATGGTCGATGACGCTCGCATCGCGAGCGCCGAAACGATCCAGGCTGGCGAGGAGCACCGCACCTTTTACGGGCTGCCGGTGTGGAAGAAGATCGTGATCATGCTCGGCGGCCCGCTCATGAACTTGGTGCTCGCCTTCGTGTTCTTCGCCATTGTGCTCGTGGGCTTCGGCGTGCCGCAGAGCAGCACCACGCTCGGCAGTGTGAGCGAGTGCCTGCAGCCGGCCGGCAGCACCCAGACCGCCTGCGCCGCAGGCGACCCTGCCGCGCCCGCGGCGGCAGCGGGCATGTTGCCGGGTGACACCATCCTTGCCGTGAACGGAGAGAAGATCACGAGCTGGGAGCAGTTCCGCGGCATCGTGTCGGCTGCGCCGGGGCAGTCGCTGCGCGTGCTCATCGAGCGCGACGGCTCTGAGCAGACCCTCACGATGACCCCGGAGGCGAACACGCGTGCGGTGGTCGACGCGGCGGGCAAACCCGTCACCGATGCTGCTGGCGACCCCGTCACCGAGACCGTCGGCATGATCGGGGCGGTCGCCGCGACCGAGACCGTGCCCCAGCCGATCACCGAAGTGCCCGCGTTCGTGGGGCAGAACGTCGAGCAGGTGGCCGGTGTGATTCTGCGCCTGCCGCAGCGCATGGTCGACACCTGGAACGCGGCGTTCGGTGCAGAGGAGCGCGACCCCTCAGGCCCGATGAGCGTTGTGGGCGTCGGCCGGTTGGCCGGCGAGATCGTGAGTCTTGACGAGGCACCGGTTGCGGCGCGCGCTCAGAGCGTGATCGGGCTGCTCGGCTCGCTCAATGTGGCGCTGTTCGTCTTCAATCTGGTGCCGCTGATGCCGCTCGATGGTGGGCACATCGCGGGCGCCCTCTACGAGGGGGCGAAGCGGGGCATCGCCAGGATCCGCCGCAAACCCGATCCCGGCCCTGTCGACACCGCCCGCATGGTGCCCGTGACGTTTGCCGTGGTGGTGGTGCTGGGTGCGATGTCACTGCTGCTCGTGTACGCCGACATTGTGAAACCGGTGTCGCTCTTCGGCTGATCTCGGAGCGGGGTGCCCGCCTAGACTTGGCGTCGTGAACGAGCACTTCTCCGAGCAACAGGCGCCTGAGCCGCGGGTATCCGAACCGCAGGCGCCCGCGCAGCCCGCCGAAGCTGCCCGCAGGCGCCGCGTGATTGTTTGGGGTGCGGCCGCTCTTGCGGCGGTTCTGGCGGGAGCCCTGGTGTGTGTCGCGGTGAGCGCAGCTGAGGAGCGGAATGCCCGCGACGCCTACCGTGCCGCTGTGGCGCGGTGGCAGGCCATCGGTGGTGACGCTGCGCCGGGTTCGCTGTCGTCTGAACTGCAAGGGCTCGACGGTGAGATCGCGGCCGCTCGGGAATTGGCGGCGGTGCTGCCCGAGGCTCTGGTGGGGGTCGACGCGAGAACTGCGCTTGAAGGTGCAGCAACAGCGGCTCAGCAGACGGCGGCGCAGCACGGCGGGGCGGGCGACACACGGGGGCCGGCATCCGTTGCTGAACCCGAGGATGCTGCAAAGCTGCGTGCCGCGACCCAGCGGATCGAGGCCGCGATCGCCGCACGCGAAGGGGCAGCGCAGAGCGATGACGCTGCGCTTGCGGCTGTCACCGAGCAGCGCCGCGCGGTTGTGGCCGCTGTGGATACTGCGCGTGGCGCACTTGTGACTGTTGTGGCGGATCAGGCGGCGGGGTTGACGGGAGCATCGGCCGAGGCCCGTCAGGCGCTTGCCGCGGCGGGCGAATCGCTCGCTGCGGCGCCTGTGGCGGAGGCGGCCGCGTCGGCGACGGCGCTCACCGCCGCCCTCGACGCTGCGCGAGCCGAGCACGAGGCCGCCGCCGGGCCGGCCGCCGCGGCGAACATCGACGATCCGGCTTCGATCGCCGTAGTGGTGAACAAGCAGCGGCCCCTGCAGCCGATCTCGTGGGAGCCCGGTGATCTGCGCATGCCGGCGGGCATCCCCAACCCCAATGGCCAGCCGCTGCGAGCAGAGGCTGCCACCGCGCTCGAAGCGATGTACGCCGAGGCTGCGGCGGCGGGCGTGCCCTTCATCATCACCAGTGGGTATCGCGGTTACGGCCTGCAGACGTCGCTGTTCGAGAGTTACACGGCGCGCGACGGGCTCGCCGCTGCCGAGACGTATTCGGCGCGCCCGGGGCACTCGGAGCACCAGACGGGGCTAGCCGCCGACCTCGACGACGGCTCGGGGTGCTCGCTCGACAGCTGCTTCGGTGACACCGCGGCGGGTCGCTGGCTGCGTGAGAACGCTCACCGCTTCGGGTTCATTCTGCGCTATGACGCCGGCCAGCAGCCTGTGGTCGGTTTCATCTACGAACCGTGGCACTTCCGCTACGTCGGCGCGCAGGTGGCCGGCGATATGCGGGCGCGCGGGATCGCGAACCTCGAAGACTACTTCGGCCTGCCCGCCGCTCCGACTTACTGAGGCGTCATCGGGCGGCGTTCAGCGGTCGGCGCTAGACTCGTGTGCGTGGCAGCAGTGAATCTAGGAATGCCGAAGATCCCCGAGGTCCTCGCCCCCCGGCGCAAGACCCGCCAGATCAAAGTCGGTTCGGTGATGGTGGGCGGCGACGCCCCTGTGTCGGTGCAGTCGATGACCACGACCCCCACCACGGACATCAACGCGACGCTGCAGCAGATCGCCGAGCTCACGGCCTCGGGCTGTGACATCGTGCGCGTTGCGTGCCCCTCGCGCGACGATGCCGAGGTGCTGCCGATCATCGCGAAGAAGAGCCAGATCCCGGTGATCGCCGATATCCACTTCCAGCCGAACTACGTGTTCGCCGCAATCGATGCCGGCTGCGCTGCGGTGCGCGTCAATCCGGGCAACATCCGCAAGTTCGACGATCAGGTGGGTGAGATCGCGCGACGCGCGAAGGCCGCCGGTGTCTCGATCCGCATCGGTGTGAACGCGGGATCGCTCGATCCGCGCCTGCTGCAGAAGTATGGCAAGGCCACGCCTGAGGCGCTTGTTGAGAGCGCCGTCTGGGAGGCGTCGCTGTTCGAAGAGCACGACTTCCACGACTTCAAGATCTCGGTGAAGCACAATGACCCGATCGTGATGGTGAAGGCGTATCGTCAGCTCGCCGAGCGGGGCGATTGGCCGCTGCACCTCGGTGTGACCGAGGCCGGCCCCGCGTTCCAGGGCACGATCAAGAGCGCCACGGCGTTTGGCATCCTGCTTTCGGAGGGCATCGGCGACACGATCCGCGTCTCGCTTTCGGCACCCCCGGTCGAAGAGGTGAAGGTAGGGCTGCAGATTCTGCAGTCGCTCAATCTGCGCGAGCGCAAGCTTGAGATTGTTTCGTGCCCGTCGTGTGGTCGCGCACAGGTTGACGTGTACACGCTGGCCGAGCAGGTGACGCAGGGGCTCGAGGGCATGAGCGTGCCGTTGCGCGTTGCCGTGATGGGCTGCGTGGTAAACGGCCCAGGCGAGGCGCGCGAGGCCGATCTGGGTGTTGCGAGCGGCAACGGCAAGGGCCAGATCTTCGTGAAGGGCGAGGTTATCAAGACCGTGCCCGAGAGTGAGATCGTCGCAACGCTCATTGAAGAGGCGAACCGTATCGCCGACGAGATGGGCCATACGGCGGGAACGGGCAAGCCCGAGGTCGTCACGATCTGAGCAGGGGCTCTCACCGCGGCCGTGCGTGTCGCACCCTTGGCCTCGTAGACTCGAAGCATGGACGACGGGGGAGTGATCGCGGGCCGCGATGATCTGCGGGAGCGGATCGCCGCTCTGCTCGATGAGGCCGGTGTGCGCGGGCAGCGCAAGCTGGTTTCGCAGCTCGTCGAGACGAGTCTGGGGCTGGGACAGGATGGTGCGAGCCGCGCCAATCTGAAGCTTTCGGCGGCGGCGCTCACCGAGATGCGCCGAGCCTTCGATATTTTCGCGGCGCACGAGGGTACGCCGAAGGTCACGATCTTCGGTTCGGCGCGCATTCGGGCCGGTGACCCGCTCTGGGAGCAGGCCGAAGCTGTTGCAAAGGGTCTTGCCGAGCGTGGCTGGATGCTGGTGACGGGGGCTGGCCCCGGCATCATGGAGGCCGCGGTTCGGGGTGCCGGCCCGGAGCATTCTCTGGGCGTGTCAATCAGGCTGCCGTTCGAGGAGAAGCCGAACGACATGGTGAACCAGGACGGCAATCGTGTGGCGATGAAGTATTTCTTCACGCGCAAGCTCATGCTCGTGAAAGAGTCGAGCGGGTTCGTGTGCCTGCCGGGCGGCTTCGGCACGCTCGACGAAACCTTCGAACTGCTCACCCTGCAGCAGACGGGGAAGGCGGTGCCGACTCCGATTGTGCTGCTCGATCGGCCCGGTGGCACGTTCTGGCGAGGCTTCGAAACCTTTGTGCGTGAGCAGCTCGCCGACTATGGGATGGTGGCGCCCGGCGATCTTGATCGGGTGCTGATCACTGATTCGGTCGATGCTGCAGTGGCCGAGATTGCCGGGTTCTGGAGCAACTACGATTCGCTGCGGTGGGTTCCGGATCGCGGGGCGACTGCCGAGCTCGCTCCTGGGGCGCAGCCCGAGCCGGGCGCACCTGCCGCCCCGGCGCTCACCCTGCCAGTGCAGTACGACCGTTTGGTGCTGCGGTTGCGGCGTGCGCCGAGCGAGCGGCAAGTCGCCGAGCTGAGCGATCGCTTTGCCTGGCTGCTCGCGCGGGGACGTATCGAGTGTGCGCAGCCCTCGCCGGAGGAGCTCGCCGACAGAGACCGTATCGATCTGCCGCGTATCACGCTGGTGCCGCAGCGGCGCGCGATCGGCGAGCTGCACCAGCTCATCAGGGCCGTGAATGCGCTCGCGGAAGAGGAGACGCTGCCGGGGTGATGATCGCCCTGCGCCCCGCCCACCCGCTACTGTGGTGCGGGTGAGCGGAACGGATGCGCCTGCGGGCATCGTGATCACCGAGCTGTCGGGTGTTGAAACCGGTAACGGTGTGCTGAGCGGGCTGCGTCTCGCGGTGAAAGACAATATCGACGTCGAGGGTGCGCCCACGACGGGCGGATCCCGCATCTGCGGTCACGAAGCGGCTCTGGCGACCGCGCCCACTGTGGCGGCGCTTGCGAGCGCTGGAGCGAGGCCCGTCGCCAAGGTGAACCTGCACGAGTTTGCCTACGGGGTGAGCAGCGACAACCCCTGGCACGGCAGGGTGCCCAACCCTCGGTACTCCGGCCACGTGCCGGGTGGTTCCTCCGGCGGCAGTGCAGCGGCGGTCGCTGCTGGGCTTGCGGAGTTGGCGCTCGGCACCGATACGGCGGGCTCGATCCGCATTCCTGCTGCGTGCACGGGAACCGTGGGGCTGCGTCCGCGCAACGGGGTGCTCAACCTTGCCGGCGTGCAGCCGTTGTGCCCTTCATTCGACACCGTGGGGCCGATGGCGGCGAGTGTCTCGCTTGTCGCCGAGGCCTGGCGGGTGCTCGCCGACGGCGCGCCGGGCGGGCGGGCGCCCGGGCTGGTGGAGGGAAAAGCTGCGGGTGCCGAGCGGGTGGGCGTTTGCGGTGATCCCGACCCTGCCGCGCTGCGCCTGCTGGGCGAGCTCGGTGTGGAGCTCGTGCCCGTGACCCTGCCGCTCGCTGAAATTGAAGAGGCGTTCTGGCCGGCGTTTCGCGCCGAGATCGCGCGCGAGCATCAGGTGAGCTATCCGCGTTTGGCCGAGGAATACGATCCGAATGTGGCCGCGAAGCTGGCGGGCACGCAGGGGGTCTCCGTTGAACGGTACCGTGCAAGCCGCGATCGGCTTGCGGCCCTGCGCCAGCAGCTGCTCGATAACTGGGATCGGCTCGGAGTCACCGCCGTGGTGAGCCCGGTGCTGGGGATGCCGCTGCCCCGCGTCGGTGAACGCGAAGAGGACTATCGTGATCTGCTTGGGCTCTACGCGGTGCCGGCTTCGGCGCTTGATCTGGCCGCGCTCGCGATCGGCGATCTGCAGATCACCGCGCGCAGCGAAAGCGAGGTGCTCGCACTGGGAATTGCGCTCGAAGGGGCCGGGCTCACGCCGGTGCCACCGCGTCTCGGCTGATCGCCTCACGGAGTCGGCGCACGAGACGCTGCGCGGGCTGTTGCGGCGCGCGCCGCGAGACGAGCGCCCACACGCGCCGCGACAGTGCGAGCTCGGGCACGTCGAGTACGCGCACGCCGGAGGGAAGCTCACCAAGCGCCACCTCGGGCATGAATGACGCGACGTAGCCGCTGCCGATGAGTTTCAGTGCGACCGTGAAGTCATCGCAGCGTGCGACGACTCTGGGGCGCAGTTCGCGGGCCGAGAATGCGCTCTCGATCTCGGCGATATCGCTGGAACCGGGGTGGTGCAGGGTCCACGGTCGGCCCACCAGTTGGGCGGCGCTCACGGGGCCGTGCCCGTGCAGATCCCAGCTTTCGGGAACCACGACGCGGTAGCGGTCTTCGCCGAGGTATTCGGGGTGCACGGAGTCGGGCCACGATAGCCCGCTGTCACCGACCTGGTAGACGAGCGACACGTCGACCTCTTCGCCATTGCGGAGGGCTTGGATGGCGGGGGAGGGATCGCGCACCGTGAGACGCACCCCCAGCAGCGGCTCGTCGCCGAGCTGCTCGGCCAGAAATTCTGGAAAGAGGCGGTGCGCGAGGCTGGCGTAGATGCTGAGGCGCAGTTCTGCGCGAGTATCGAGCCCGGCACCGGCCGCGGCTTCGAGCAGCGTGTCGAGGTCGGCGAGAACCGTGATGGCGTGCTGCGCCATGACCTCGGCGGCCTGGGTGGGGCGCGCGCTGCGCGCCGTGCGTTCGAAGAGGCGGATCCCGGAGTCGTGCTCCAGTGCGGCCATTTGCTGCGAGACCGCAGACGGCGTGTAGCCGAGGCGGTTGGCGGCTCCCGCGAAGGAGCCCAGGCGCACGACCTCGAGCAGCGTGCGCAGGTGGATCGGATTGAGCATGAGGGCCTCCGCTCGTGAGAAGCATCAGTTCTGCTGATGCTCAGCGTAGCCGATTCGCGCAGACGTGAAGTGGAATACCGAGAGTGTTTTGCCCTAGCCTGAGCCTTGGGCAGGCTTCGAAGGCGATGCGAGAGGGTAAGTGATACTAATGGTTTCCACACTGTTCCAACATGGGATGATCCGCTCGCTTGAGTCAGAGAACACCGTGTACGAGGCCATGCTCGTCACCGACGGGCGCATCGTCGCCCTCGGAACTGAAGCCGAACTGCGCCAGCTCGCCCCCGCAGACACCGAGATCGTCGCACTCGACGGCGGCGTAGTGTTGCCCGGCTTCCACGACGCGCACTTCCACATCGGCAACCTCGCTCGTGAGCTCGAAGCGCCCGATCTGCGCGGCGCCGCCTCTCTCGACGAAACGCTCACCCGGCTGCGCAACTGGGCAGACACCCACCCCGGCGAAGGATGGGTGCTCGGCGGCCGCTGGGATCGCAATCTCTGGCCCGCCGGTCAGATGCCCACCCGCCAGGCCCTCGATACACTCTTCGGCGAGCGCCCGGTGTCCCTCCCCAGCGTCGACGGCCACGCCGTCTGGGCGAACACCGCGGGTCTGCGAGCCGCGGGCATCGATGCCGCAACCCCAGACCCCGTCGGCGGTCGCATCGAGCGCGAGGCCGACAGCAACGAACCGAGCGGCCTCCTGCTCGAAGCCGCGGGCGACCACATCCGCGACTGTTCGGAGGCCGCGCTTGTCGCCGAGCTGCACGAGCTCCTCGAACGCGCCCAGCAGACCCTCCTCGCCTGCGGCATCACGCAGATCACTAACTTCGAAGGCGAAGACGTGCGCGCAGGCCTCGAACGTCTGCGCTCCGACGGACGCCTCGCGATCCGCGTCCACATCGGCGTCGCGATGAGCGACCTCGACCTTGCCATCACCGAGGGCAGGCGCACCGGCCGCGGTGACGACTGGCTCACCGATGGCCCAGTGAAGCTCTTCTCAGATGGCGCGCTCGGATCGCACACCGCGCACCTGCACGACGACTTCACGGGCGAGCCGGGCAACCACGGCATTGAGGTGATTCCCTTCGACGAACTCTGCGAGCTCGTGGAACGGGCCGTCAGCAACGGCATCGCCGTCGCCACCCACGCCATCGGCGACCGCGCCAACACCCTCGTACTCGACGCTTACGAACGCCACCGCGACCTCACCGCTGCAGCCGGCCTCACCAACCGCATCGAGCACGCACAGCATCTGCGCTGGGACGATGTGCCACGATTCGCCGCACTCGGGGTTGTCGCCTCGCAGCAGCCCATCCACTGCACAAGCGACTTCCCGCTGAGCAACGAACTGCTCGGCGACCGCGACATCGCCCACTACCCCTGGCGCTCGCTGCTCGACTCGGGGGCGCTCGTCGCCTTCGGATCCGACGCCCCCGTCGAACCCGCGAATCCGCTCTACGGAGTGCACGCCGCTGTCACCCGCGAAACCCGCGAGGGGCAGCCCCCCGGCGGCCGCGAGCCCGAGCAGCGGCTCACCCTGCTCGAAGCGCTGCGGGCCTTCACCGAGGGCGGCGCACGAGCCGCGGGCCTCGCCCACAATGTCGGCAGACTCGCCCCGGGCTTCCTCGCAGACTTCATCGTGCTCGACCGCGACATCTTCGCCGTCGAACCGCACGAGATTCCCGCGATCACGGTGCGCACCACCGTCGTCGGCGGCCGCATCGTCCACTGCGCAGCCTGACGCTGCACAGCAGGATCCACTCCGCGCACACCGAGGTGCGCATCCACCACCCACGAATGGAGAACCAGATGAAGAACAGCACGCGAGCACTGCAGCTCTCGGGAGCGATCGTCGCGGGGGTCGCCCTGCTCGGACTGACGGCCTGCGGCGGGCAGTCTCTCAGCGATACGGGTTCCGGGGCGAAGGCCTCGGGTGAGGTCGAGTTCATGGCCGTGCCCGACGAGGAGAAGGCCAAAGACATTATCGAGGGCATCGAGCCCTCTGAGAAGGCTGCGGCGCTGCTGCCCGAGCAGTTCAAGAACGACGGCCTGCGCTGGGTCACCTCCGTCGGCTACCCGCCCATGGAGGAGTGGGCTTCTGACGGTGAGGGCATCATCGGCGTCGATCCCGCTCTTGGCCACGCCATCTCCCGCACGCTCGGCGTCTCGATGACCATCGAAGACCAGGAGTTCAACTCGATGATCCCCGGTCTGATCTCGAAGCGCTACGACGTGCTCGCGAGCTCGATGACCGACAACGCCGAGCGCCGCGAGACCACCACCTTCATCAATTACGTGAGCGCCGGCAACGCCTTCCTCGTCGCCACCGGCAACCCCGAGTCGATCAAGGTTCCCGCCGATCTGTGCGGCAAGATCGTCGCCGTCGTCGACTCCGGCTCCTCCGCCGGTCTCGCCGAGGAGTACTCGGCCGAGTGCGAGGCCGCTGGCAAGGCCCCCTACGAGATCCTCGCCTTCGACGGCGACTCGCCCGCCAACCTCGCGGTGCAGAGCGGCCGCGCCGTCGCCACGATCACCGACTACCCCGTCGCAGCTGCCCGCGCGGCCGACCCCGAGAACAAGATGGAGGCCATCGCGATCGAGGGCGGCGAGAGCCTGTGGGGCCTCGGTGTCGACAAGTCGAACCAGGAGCTGGCGGAGGCGATCCAGGCCGCGCTGCAGGAGCTCATCGACAACGGCACCTACCTCGAGATCCTCGAGGCCTGGAGTGTCGAGGGCATGGCCATCGACGAGGCCACCATCAACGCCGGCGCCTGAGCCGCACCGCGGGCATCGCACACGAGAACGCAGGAACCGAGAGGAGGACCGCGATGAGCGGCACTCGAACAGAACCCTTCCGAGGGCCAGGAGGCGCGACGATCGAGATCGCACCCAGGCTGCACGTCAGCCGATGGGTGGTGGGAGCCATCGCGGTCGCCGCCGTGCTCTGGGCCGTGTCGATCGTGGTGTTCAACGAGAACATCAGGTGGAATCGGGTCTGGGAGTACCTCTTCTCCCCGAGAATTCTCGAGGGCGTCGTGGTCACCATCTGGGTGAGCATCGCGGCCACGATTCTCGGCCTCGTACTCGGTGTGGTGCTCGCGGTGATGAAGCTGTCGAAGAACCCGGTGCTGCGGTGGATCGCGGAGGGCTACATCTGGTTCTTCCGCGGCACCCCGGTGCTCGTGCAGCTCATCTTCTGGTTCAACCTGGCATTCCTGCTGCCCTACATCACGCTGCAGGTGCCGTTCACTCAGATCGGCGTGCGCTGGGACACGAACCAGCTCATCAGCGGCTCCGTGGCGGCACTGCTCGGTCTCGGGCTCAACCTCGCCGCCTACTTCGCTGAGACGGTGCGCGCCGGCATTCAAGCGGTCGACCGCGGTCAGCGCGAGGCGGCGCTCGCGGGCGGTATGACTCAGGGCCAGACCATGCGTCTGATCGTGCTGCCGCAGGCGCTGCGCATCATCATCCCGCCGACGGGCAACGAGTTCATCTCGATGCTGAAGACGACCTCGCTCATCGTGGTTGTTGCGGGCAATGACCTGATGACCAATGCGAGCCGCATTTACAAGCAGAACAACCTCATCATCGAGTTGCTCATTGTGGCGAGCCTCTGGTACATGCTCATGACGGCGATCGCCACCTATCTGCAGTCGCTGCTCGAAAAGCGCTTCGGCGAAGACCGGGTGCGCCTGGTGCGCGGCCCGGGCTTCAGCCAGCAGCTGATCCGTGCCGCGACGGGAGCGATCACCCTGCCCAAGAGCAAGAAGGCTGAGAAGGAGGCGGCGCGATGAGCGAACTGTTGGTGGACGCGCGCGGAGTGCGCAAGTCTTTCGGACCAAACGAGGTGCTGCGGGGAGTCGACTTCACCGTGCGTGCGGGTGAGGTGAGCTGTATCATCGGCCCCTCTGGCTCGGGCAAATCGACGTTCCTGCGCACGATCAACGCGCTCGAGACCATCGACGCCGGCAGCCTGGTGGTGCAGGGCGAGCAGGTGGGCTATGAGTTGCGCGGTGGGAAGTATCACGAGTGGTCTGACGCGCAGCTTGCGAAGTTCAGGTCGCGGATCGGCATGGTCTTTCAACGCTTCAACCTGTACGGCCACTACGACGCGATCGAAAACGTCGCGGCGAGCCTGATCCACGTGAAGCGCATGTCGAAGGCAGAAGCGCATGCCCGCGCCGAACAGGAGCTCGCTGGTGTGGGGCTCGCGGATCACATGCGTAAGAAGCCGCACCAGCTTTCGGGCGGGCAGCAGCAGCGCGTCGCTATTGCGCGGGCATTGGCTATGGACCCGGAATTGATTCTCTTCGATGAGCCGACGAGCGCCCTTGACCCCGAGCTTGTCGATGAGGTGCTGGAGACCATGCGTCAGCTCGCGGATGGCGGTATGACGATGATCGTGGTGACGCACGAGATCGGCTTCGCGCGGGAGGTGGGTGACACGCTCAGCTTCTTCGATGAGGGCAAGGTGCTTGAGCATGGCACCCCGGAGAGCGTGCTTTCCGGCAGCGACTCGCAGCGGATCCGGGGCTTCCTGGATCGGGTCCGGTGAGCGCGATCCGCGGGGGCGACCGCGCGGTGATCGGGGTGCTGGGCGGGATGGGGCCGGCGGCGACCGCCGACTTCTACGCGAAGATCGTGCAGGCCACACCCGCGCAGCGCGACCAGGATCACCCCCGCACGCTGATCTGGTCGGATCCTTCGATTCCTGATCGCACCGGGGCCCTTCTTGCGAGCGGGCCTCACCCCGGCCCGCAGCTTGCGGCTGGTGCGCGGATGCTGGAGCGCTCCGGAGCCGATGTCATCGCGGTGCCGTGCAACACCGCCCACGCCTTTCTCCCGGAGATCAGGGCAGCGGTGGGTATTCCGGTGCTCGACATGGTGCTCGAGACGCGGAATCGGGTGTGGGAGATGTTGGAGCCCGGGGGTCGGGCTGGGTTGCTCGCCACCGATGGCACGATCCGGGCACGGCTGTACGAGGAGGCTTTCGCTCAGCGTGGTGAACCGCTGCTCGTGCCCGATGCTGCTGAGCAGGCTCGGGTGATGGAAGCGATCCGCCAGGTGAAGGGCGACCCTGGCAGCGCTGCCGCGGCGCAGACGCTGTGCGCAGCGGTTGCCGAGCTTGCCGAGCGTGGCGCTGGCGTGGTGATTGCGGGGTGCACTGAGATTCCGGTCGCGCTCGCCGCTGCGCAGGGCCTTGCGGTCCCTGTAGTCGACTCGACCGAGGTGCTGGCGCAGGCGGCAGTGCAGTGGGCTCTGACCCACTCGAGCAGCAAACAAAATGAGGAGATCGAACGATGGAGCGCATAACGGCGCAGGAGAGGCCTCGGCTGGATGAGCTGGGGATCGGGTCGGGCAAATATGCCCGAGGCCCGATCAATGCGATCACCGACGTGGCAGGCGTGCGGGTGGGGCATGCGACGATCTCGGACGAGCGTTACAACACGGGCGTCACCGCGATTGTGCCGGAGCAGCTCAACCCCGAGCGGCGTTCGCTGCCGGCCGCGCTGGCGGTGGGCAATGGCTACGGCAAGATCGTGGGTGCGACGCAGTTGCAGGAGCTCGGCGCGATTGAGACTCCGATCCTGCTGACGAGCACGCTGTCGGCGTTCCGGGTCGCCGATGCACTGGTGGCACAGTTGCTCACGCAGCCGGGTCACGAGCAGACGACCACGATCAATCCTGTTGTCGGCGAAACGAACGACGGCGCGCTTTCGGCGATCCGCGACCGCCCTGTGGGGCCTGAGCAGGTTGCTGAGGCACTCGCTTCGGCTTCTGGTGGCCCCGTCGCCGAGGGGTGTGTGGGCGCAGGCACGGGCACCACCGCGCTTGGCTACAAGGGTGGCATCGGCACTGCGTCGCGTCTCGCCGCGATCGGCGAGACTCCGTACACGGTCGGTGCGATCGTGCAGAGCAATTTCACTGGCATGTTGCGGATCGCGGGAGTACCGATGCCAGCGGCCGAGATGTTGCCCGAGCCCTCGGCCGAGACGATCGGCAATTCGTGCATGATCGTTGTTGCAACCGATGCGCCGCTTGAGTCTCGCCAGCTTGCGCGCGTCGCGCGTCGCGCGGTCTACGCGATGCGCGGAGTGGGCGCCGACTTTGATCAGGGCAGCGGTGACTACGCGATCGCGTTCTCGACTGCCGAGCCGGTCGCGCCGCCGCGCGATGAAGATCTCTCGCCCCTGTTTCACGCCACTATGCTCGCGGTTGAGGAGGCACTGATCAATTCGGTGTTGCGCGCTACGACGCGCCGCGGGCCGGAGGGGCGGATCGGGCACGAGATCCCTATCGATGAGGTGCGCCGCCGCTTGGCCGCAGCCGGGGCAGCGGAGCTCGAGTAGTCAGCGTCGTCGTCTCGCCGAATCGGAAGATTCCCTGTTCCCAGCCAGATCCCAGGCCTTTCATAGCCCAGCGATAAGCGTCTTTTGCACCGTAGGATAGAGATGCTACACAGGTGTGTGGAAGATAGGGGAATCGCAGATGAGCAGCGGGGCGGGTGTACTGGCGAACGTCCGCGAGCGTGCCACGATGTACTCCGTCGCAACCGCGACGCTGTGCGGAGTCTTCGCTGTGCTGCTGCTGGCTGACATGCTGCTGGATGGCGGCCCCCGACTCGGCGTGCCCCTCACGATCGTGGTGATGGTCCTCTCGGTGATTGGCGCGATCGGCTTTCTGCTGCTGGGCGACCGTTTCGGCCTGTGGCCGGCAGCCGTGATCGTCGCCGCTAACGGCGTGCTGATGGTGCTCGACTTCACGGTGCTGCGCTCACCAGACAACACGGTCGGTTCCGTCATTCAGATGCCGGTGCTTGCGCTCTACCTCGGCATTTTTCTGAAGCCGCTCGCGGCGAGAATCATCGAAGCCGTTGTGCTTGTGGCGGTGCTCTCCGCAGCGGTGATCGGTCATGTCGGAGCCGACGTCTTCTACGGCGGGCGCAACCTGCTTAAGATCCTCATCTTCGTGTGGCTCTGCCTGGAAGCCGGCATCTACGCCCAGAAGCGCTTCAAGCTTGAGACGCACCGCGACGGCCTCACCGGTCTGCTGAACCGGCAGGGGCTCATCGATCGCGCTTACGTCGAGCGAGCGCGCGCCACCCGCTTTGAGCACCCCGTGAGCGTGGCGATGATCGACCTCGATCGTTTCAAGCAGGTCAATGACACGAAGGGGCACAGCGCCGGCGACCATGTGCTGCGCGATCTCGCGATGCAGTGGAAGTCGCAGTTGCGCGAGAGCGACATCATCGCCCGGCTCGGCGGTGACGAGTTCGTGGTGGTGCTGCCAGAAACCGATGAGACCACCGGGCGCAAGGTCATGGAGCGACTCAACAAGCAGAGCACCCACCCCTGGTCATGGGGTTTGGTCGAGTGGCGGCCCGAGGAGAAGCTGGGGCTGGTGATCGCGAGAGCCGACCGCGAGATGTACCGTGACAAGGCCACCCGCCGGGAACCTGCGGAGCGCTAAACGCGGGTGGTGCGGGCCGAAGCCGCAGTGCGGTGCCGGGGCGCCGCGACTCAGGCCACGGCACCCACGTACTCGGCAAGGTGCTCGCCGGTCAGTGTCGCACGCGACTCGACGAGATCCCGCGGCGAGCCCTCGAACACGATAGTGCCGCCCTGCTGCCCGGCCCCCGGCCCGATATCGATGATCCAGTCGGCGTGGGCCATGACCGCCTGATGGTGCTCGATCACGATCACGCTCTTGCCCGCGTCGACGAGCCTGTCGAGCAAGCCCAGCAGCTGCTCGACATCGGCGAGGTGCAGTCCCGTGGTGGGCTCATCGAGCACGTAGACCTCGGCGTCTTCGAGCATGTGGATGGCGAGCTTGAGGCGTTGCCGTTCGCCGCCGGACAGCGTCGAGAGTGCCTGGCCCAGCTTGATGTAGCCGATGCCGACATCGACGAGCCTGCTGAGAATCTTCACCGCCTTCGGAATCTTCGATTCCGGTGCCGAGAAGAACTCCAGTGCCTCAGCCATCGACAGATCGAGCACCTCGGCGATGTTCTTGCCGCCGAGTGTGTACTGCAGCACCTCGGCGTCATAGCGTTTGCCGTCACACACCTGGCACACGCTCTCCATTGTCGCCATCATGCCGAGGTCGGTGTAGATGATGCCCGCCCCCTTGCACTCGGGGCAGGCACCCTCTGAGTTCGCGCTGAAGAGTGCCGGCTTCACGCCGTTCGCCTTCGCGAACGCGGTGCGCACGGGATCGAGAAGGCCCGTGTAGGTGGCAGGGTTCGAGCGGCGCGAGCCCTTGATCGCGCCCTGGTCGACCGCCACAACACCGTCACGATTCGACACGTAGCCGTGGACGAGCGAGCTCTTGCCTGAGCCGGCCACGCCGGTGATCGCGCACAGCACGCCGAGCGGCACGTCAACGTCGACCCCCTGCAGGTTGTGGCGATCCGCCCCTCGCACCTCGATCGCTCCTGATGAGCTGCGCACCGCGTCTTTCAGACGAGCGCGGTCGTCGAGGTGCTGGCCGGTGAGCGTGCCAGAGGCGCGCAGCGCATCGACGGTGCCCTCGAAGCAGATCTCGCCGCCGTCGGCGCCGGCCCGGGGCCCGAGATCGACCACGTGGTCTGCAATCGCGATCATTTCGGGCTTGTGCTCGACGACGAGCACCGTGTTGCCCTTGTCGCGCAGCTTCAGCAGCAGCTGGTTCATGCGCTGGATGTCGTGCGGGTGCAGGCCGATGGAGGGCTCGTCGAAGACGTAGGTGGCGTCGGTGATGGGGGAGCCGAGGTGGCGGATCATCTTCGTGCGCTGCGACTCGCCGCCGGAGAGGGTGCCCGTGGGGCGATCGAGACTCAGGTAGCCGAGACCGATCTGCACGAAGGAGTCGAGAGTTTCGCAGAGTTTCGCGATGAGCGGTGCCATGCCGGGATCGTCGATGCCGCGCACCCACTCGGCAAGGTCTGAAATCTGCATCGTGCACACATCGGCGATCGAACAGCCATGGATCTTCGAGGAACGGGCGGTCTCGTTGAGGCGGGTGCCGTCGCAGCCGGGGCAGGCGTGGAACACGATCGCGCGATCCACGAACGCCCGGATATGGGGCTGCATCGCCTCGCGATCTTTGGAGAGCATCGACTTCTGAATGCGAGGGATGAGCCCCTCATAGGTGAGGTTGACGCCCTCGACCTTGATCTTTGTGGGTTCTTTACGAAGGAGGTCGTCGAGCTCGGCGGGTGTGAAGTCGCGGATCGGCTTGTCCATGTCGAAGAGATCGGCGAACAGCCGCCCCCACCAGCCGTCCATGCTGTAGCCGGGCACCTTCAACGCCCCCTCCGAGAGGGACTTGTCAGCATCGTAGAGTTCGTCGAGGGCGAAGTCGCTCACCGAGCCTCGACCCTCGCAGACGGCGCACATGCCACCCAGAATCTCGAAACTGCGGCGCTCCTTCACCGTCTTGCCGCCCTTCTCGAGCGTGACTGCACCGGCGCCGCTCACCGAAGCCACGTTGAAAGAGAACGCGTTGGGTGAACCGATGCGCGGCTGGCCGAGCCGCGAGAACACGATGCGCAGCATCGCATTCACATCGGTGGCGGTGCCCACGGTCGAGCGCGGATTGGCGCCCATGCGCTCCTGATCGACGATGATCGCCGTGGTCAGCCCCTCGAGCACATCGACGTCTGGGCGCGATTGCGAAGGCATGAAGCCCTGCACGAAGGCGCTGTAGGTCTCGTTGATGAGGCGCTGCGACTCAGCGGCGATGGTGCTGAACACGAGCGAACTCTTGCCCGAGCCCGAAACCCCTGTGAAGACCGTGAGCCGGCGCTTGGGCAGCTCAACGCTGACGTTCTTCAAATTGTGCTCGCGAGCACCCTGCACCCTGATGCGGTCATGGCTGTCAGCAGGGTGTGCGGTGGTGCGTTCCTCGGTCATGGGGAAAGCGTAGCGCGGGCCTCCGACATTGCACTTCTTCATTCCTGATCGGTGCGTACCGAGAACTTTCGGCCCGCGACGAGCGCCGCCAGGCGCTAGCCTGAGAGGCATGCCGAGCACCACAGCGGGATCGCAGCTGCAGCCGGGAGCGGTGATCGCAGCCCTGCTCACCGTGCTCGCCGCACCGGCATTCTTCGTCGCCGAGCTGCCGCTGCTCGGCATCGCGCTGCTCGCGGGCGGCATGCTCACCGCTTGGGTGGTGTCGAGCCGCCCCCGGAGCGCTGAGCCCGGCGCAGCTGCGGGATCCGCCACCGCGGGAGCGCGATCAGCCGCCGATCGAGCCGCATCCGCCACCCGCATGCCCAGCCTGCTGCGCGACCTCTCCCTCATCGCGATCGGCCTGCTCATCGTGCGCACCATTCCGCTCGCCGCAGAACTCGACAACTGGTCGATGCTGAAGTTCACCCTCGCCCTGGGCGGCGCCGTCGCCGTGCCCTACGCCATCTCGCGCTGGGGGTACCGCGACCGCGCCATTGCCTTCCCGTGGCGGGCGGGCCAGCGCTGGGGGCGACTGCACTGGTCGTGGCTTGCGGCGGTGCTCGTGCTGGGGTGGCTCATCCTGCCCTGGTACTTCATCGGCTCCGGCGTGTACCGCAACTGGCCCGCCGTCGATGACGGCGACCTCATCGCCCGCCTCTTCGTCGGCGTCGGCGCCGTCGGCATCTGGGATGAGCTGTTTTTCATCTGCACCGTGTTCGCGGTGCTGCTGCGGCACTTCCCGCCCTGGCTCGCGAACGTGCTGCAGGCGATCGTCTTCGTGTCGTTCCTGTGGGAACTCGGCTATCGCGCTTGGGGCCCGCTGCTCACGATCCCGTTCGCGCTCGTGCAGGGCATCATCTTCCTGCGCACGCACTCGCTTGCCTATGTCGTGACCGTGCACCTGCTCTTCGACGCGGTGGTGTTTGCCGTGCTCGTGCACGCCCACAACCCGCAGCTCTTCGACGTGTTCGTGACGGCGCCGTAGGGGCTGCCCCGCCCCGCCCCGCCCCTCTTCGAGTCGGCCTATTCGTACCGAGTCTGCCGACGATTCGCGCGCATTCCGGGCCGGGTCTATACTTGCGGGCCGACTCAATTCCCAGAAGAGCGGGAAGGGGCGGATCAGCTGACGGCGGGTCGTGGCTTGCCGGAGCATCCCGGTCTTTCGTATGCTCAGGCGAGCGCAGTTGTGCCGTCATCCGTGTTGAGACAGGAGCCCACCGTGTCCCTTCCGCGTTCGAGCCTCGTCGAGAGCGCCGCCGCCCACGTCTCCGCGCATCTCGCGGAGCCCGTGCTCCACCATTCCGTGCGCGTCGCTGAGTTCGCGACACGCATCTCCGAGTTCGAACAGCTCCGGATCGACCCCGACCTCCTCTGGGTTGCGAGCCTGTTCCACGACTTCGGGACCGTCGCCGGGGCCGAGACTCCCGAACGATTCGAGGTCGTCGGGGCCCGGGAGGCGGTGCGATTTCTCGGCACGCACGGTGTGCAGGGCGACGCCGCGCAGGAAGTGTGGGACGCGATCGCGCTCCACACTTCCCCGCATATCGCCGAAGCACGAGGCGGCCTCACCCGGGCGATCCGGCTCGGCGTGCTCATGGACTTCGGCGACGACGTGCTCGCGGACTCCGCCGCGATCCGGGCTGAGCTGGAGCTCACCGCGCCAAGGCTGGACATCGAAGTCGTGCTCGCGGACGCCGTCGTCGGGCAGGCGGCCGCCTGCCCGGAGAAGGCTCCGCCGTCGAGCTGGCCGGGAGACCTATACTCATGGCATCTCGAGCATCCCGAGCACCGCGGGAGGAACGCCGCCTTCTGAGCCGCCGCATCCGCGTTCGAGCGGCGCGAGATCCCCTACGCCGGCGACGACCACAGCAGGTGCCCCTTCCGGCTCGTCCCGGTACGGCCTAGTCGGAGAGGAGCACCGCGAGACGGCGCACCGCGAACTCGTATCCCTGCACGCCGCACCCGACGATCACGCAGCTCGCGATTTCCGACACGAAGGAGCGGTGGCGGAACTCCTCGCGCGCGTGCACATTCGAGATGTGCACCTCCGCGATCGGCAGCCCGACGCCCGAGAGCGCGTCGCGGATCGCCACCGAGGTGTGGGTGAAGGCGGCGGGGTTGATGATGATCGCAGCGCACTCCTCGCGTGCGGCGTGGATCGCGTCGATGAGCGCGCCCTCGTGGTTCGACTGCACCGCGCGTACCTCAAGGCCGAAGGCCGCGGCGGTGCGCTCGACGAGCGCCTCGACGTCTGCGAGGGTGTCCGCGCCGTAGATCTCGGGCTCGCGCGTGCCGAGCAGGTTGAGGTTCGGGCCGTTTACCAGGAGCAGCCTTCTGGACATGGTGCGTTCCCTCCGCGTCGACGTGTGCCTCCATGGTACCGCCGGGGTGCTGCTCTCTCACTCCTGCCCCTTTTCCCACTTCCGCACCGACGGAGCGCGGCGCTCTCCCGCCTCGTGTCACATCAGAGGGCCACGCCGCGACCGCCTGCAGTGGGCTACCGTAGATGGGTGACTGACCAGCAGCCCCTGCCACACAAGAGCTTTGACCCCTCGACCTTCCGCGATAAGCCCGTCTCCTTCGTGCGCCGTAGCGGTCGCATGACCCCTTCGCAGGTGCGGGCCTGGGAGGAGCACCGTGCGAAGTACGTGCTCGATATTCCGCACGGGGCCGCCGCCACGAGCGTCGCAGACGGAGCGACAGGGGATCCGCAGCAGATTTTCGGGCGGATCGCGCCGCTGGTTGTCGAGGTCGGCTCGGGCCAGGGGCACGCGATTCTGCACGCTGCCGAGACGCGGCCCGACACCGACTTCCTCGCGGTCGAGGTGTTCCGCGCCGGGCTCGCGCGCACCATGATCCGCGCCGAGCTCGCCGAGCTCGACAATCTGCGCCTCGCCGAGGTCAACGCCCCCGAACTGCTCGAGAAATACCTCCCCGAGGGCTCGGTGTCGGAGATCTGGGTGTTCTTCCCCGACCCCTGGAAGAAGGAGCGCCACAAGAAGCGCCGCCTCGTGAGCGACGACTTCGCGCGCATCGCGCACCGCGCGCTGCAACCTGGCGGCGTGCTGCGCCTCGCAACCGACTGGGAGGACTACGCCGAGCAGATGCGTGAGGTGCTCGACGCGGCCCCGGGCTTTACGCGCAACTTCACGGGGGAGTGGGCGGATCGCTTTGACGGGCGCGTGCTCACCGCCTTCGAGCAGAAGGGCGCCGAGAAGGGTCGCGAGATCCGCGATCTCAGCTACCGGCGCGCGTGAATGTCGGGGGTCGCCTCTAACATGTGAATCATGAGCGAATCCGGCCCCTCCCTCTCGCAGCGCCTCGACGCACTGCCCTTCACCCGCAAGCACGGGCGCGTGCTGACGGGCTCGGGCCTCGGGTGGGCGCTCGACGCAATGGACGTCGGCCTCATCTCCTTCATCATTGCCGCGCTGGTGCAGCAGTGGGGCATCTCGAAAGGAGAGAGTGGCCTCATCGCCTCGGTGGGCTTTCTTGGCATGGCGATCGGCGCGAGCCTCGGCGGCCTGCTCGCCGACCGTCTCGGCCGCCGCCAAGTGTTCGCGATCACGTTGCTGGTCTACGGTGTGGCGACGGGGGCCAGCGCGCTCGTCGGCGGCATCGCGATGCTGCTCGTGCTGCGTTTCTTCGTGGGCCTGGGGCTCGGGGCTGAGCTGCCCGTCGCCTCGACCTATGTGAGCGAGTTCGCACCCGCCCGTATCCGTGGGCGACTCATCGTGATTCTCGAAGCCTTTTGGGCGGTGGGGTGGACCGCTGCGGCACTCATCGGCTACTTCGTGGTGCCCGCTTCAGAGAACGGCTGGCGCTGGGCTTTCGCGCTGGGTGCGATCCCCGCTGTGTACGCCCTCGTGGTGCGCTGGGGGCTGCCCGAGTCTTCGCGCTGGCTCGCCGGCCGGGGGCGCACCGCAGAAGCTGAGCGGATCGTCGCGCAGTTCGAGGCATCCGCAGGGGCTTCCCGCACATCACCGGTGCCTGCGGTGGGTGCCGGTGCTGCGCCAGACGTCGCAGGCAGCGGGCTGTCGGGGGCGAATGTCGCGGCGCGGTCGCGGGTCGCGGCGCTCTGGTCGCCCGAGTTCCGTCTGCGCACGGCATCGATCTGGCTGGTCTGGTTCTGCGTCAATTTCGCCTACTACGGCGCGTTCATCTGGATCCCCAGCATTCTCGTCGATGCCGGCTTCGATCTCGTGCGCTCCTTCGGTTTCACCCTCATCATCACGCTCGCTCAGCTGCCGGGCTATGCGGTGGCGGCCTGGCTCATTGAGGTGTGGGGGCGGCGGCTCACGCTGTCGGTGTTCTTGCTCGGCTCTGCGGGTTCAGCGGTGGTGTTCGGCACGGTGCACGCCGAGGCGGCGATTATTGCCTCAGGTATGGCACTGTCGTTCTTCAACCTGGGGGCGTGGGGTGCGCTCTACGCGGTGACCCCGGAGATCTATCCGACCTCACTGCGCGCCACCGGCGCGGGTTGGGCGGCCGGAGTGGGGCGGATCGCTTCCATCGTCGCGCCGCTCGTTGTGCCCCTGATGCTCGTTGCCGGGGGAGCGGGCCTGACGTTCGCGGTGTTCGCGGTGTTCTTCTTCGTCGCGGCGGGTGCCGCATGGGGTCTGGTAGACCGGCGCGGCCAGGCGCTCGACGACCGCTAGAGCACCGGGGCCCGCCCCGTGCGCCGAGCCCGCCACCCCGAGTCTCCCCACGTCAGCGCTCACGCAACAGCACCGATCGACGTTGGTGCACGTCGAATCAGGGAATCGAGGTGCACCAACGTCGATCGGTGCGTGAAGTGCGGAGGCCGGTGGTTAGCGAGGGCAGCTGCACCGCTCGGCGGCGGGCACACCAGCCAGGGCTTCTTCGACGTGTTCGCCGCAGCCCACCCAGCTCGGCTTTTCGCAGTTCTGGCAGCTCACTCGCTGGCACATAGCGGTTCTCCTTCGGTCCAGGTTCCGCGGTCGCGGATCGCAGCTTCTATTGTGGAGGCTGCCGTCGCGATCCGCTATTCCACGATGACGGGTTCGTTGCCCGGGATCGCCGTCCAGCCGAGGGAACCCCCGTTGAATTCGACGACGTCGTGCCCTGCCCTGCGCGGCGCGGCGCACTCGCGGTGACGCTGCCGCGCACGGCGTCGATGCCGACGCACACGGGGTGGTCGCGCATGATCTCGGCTTCGACGCGCGAGCCGCTCAGCAGCAGGAGGTGGCGGTAGTTTCGGCCGCGGTGTGCGTGCCGCCGCATCAGTCGTTTCTGGGCACCAAAGCCCTCACTGCGGCGACGTGCTGGCCGCAGTCGGCTCAAGTTGGTTTGGTGCATACGCGGCATTGGGTGGGGCGGCACATGGGGTTACTCTCGATTCGCAACAAATCCCCGGTGGTATCCGTGTCGGTAAATATACCCCCTGGGGTATCATGGTTGTCAAGTTCGATTCCCAGAAGGAGGTTCCGACATGAACGATGCGGACAGTGATACGGGTGCTGTATTCGGTCACGACCCCGAGGCCAAGCGAAAGGTCGTGAACAGGCTCAAGCGCGCGCAGGGGCAGCTCGCGGCTGTGATCGACGCCGTCGAGGGCGACGCGCACTGCCGAGACGTGGTGCAGCAGCTGGCCGCGGTGTCGAAAGCCCTCGACCGTGCCGGGTTCCTGGTGATCTCCTCGTCGCTCAAGGAGTGCCTGCTGAACCCCGACGCCGATGGCTCGCCGCAGCCGGACGAACTCGAGAAGCTCTTCCTGTCGCTCGCCTGAGGCCGTGGCGCTGGCGACCCTGCGAAGTGCGCTAGGCTAGTCGCGGCTGCCAGTGCTCGCCTCCGTAGCTCAGGGGATAGAGCGCCGGTTTCCGGTACCGTAGGTCGGGGGTTCGAATCCCTCCGGGGGCACGATATGCAGCCATGATGTGGGGCGTTTGGGTGGAAACACCCAAACGCCCCACAGGTGGTTCTGGCACTGGATAGGCTCGCTGCAGACGGCGCCGCCCGCGCGTCGCGGAGGGCGAAGCGATATGAGCGAAGTGACCGATACGACTACGGCAGTCGCAGCTGCGCGTGGCTCACGCCGCAGGCTGGGGTTCTGGGTACTCGTCGGCGTGCTCGCGGCCTCCGGAGTAGCCATGGCGTTCATCGTGCTGTTCGGCCTGGCGGAGTCGCAGGCGTTCTCGCTCACCTGGCGGGTGTTCATCGCCGATGTGTTCCTCATCGCGTCACTGGCGGCGCAGCACGTGTGGCTGAGGCGCGCCATCTGGGTCGGCACCGCGGTCACGTTCCTGCTGGGTGTACTCGTCACTTTCTGGCCTGACGACGCCTACTACGTCGAGTACGACATTTCCTCTGGCCTCGACTCCGAGCAGTCGCAGCGCACAGCATTCGGTCTGCTCAACGATCTGAACACTGCCGCGTACATCATGCTGGTGGCGCTCGTCGTGCTCGGCTTCCTTTCGCTCGGATACCGCTATCTTTACCATGAGCGGCTGTTGCGACTCATCTACATCGCAACATTCGTCGCTGGCCTCGCAGCTGCGTCCAGTTGGGCGATCGAAGCGATTGCGCAGAGCTGGCTCGACAGCCCGGTGCAGCTCGGCATCCTGATTCTCGCGCTCACCGCGGCAGCGATTGTGATTATCGCGGCGCTGGTGCAGCGGAAAGCGTGGAAGGATCGCGAGGCGGCGACTCCGGATCGTGCGGCGCCGGTGTCGGGGCTCACAACTGCGCGCTTCGACGACCCCGAGCTGCGCGCACTGGTGCGACGCTACGTGGACGAGTATCTGGAGGAGCGCGGCCGGTGATCCGCGATTTCCGCGTCTCCGTGCGGTCCCCGGATCGTTCGCCGTTGCGGCCCACAGCATCCTCTAGAGTTGGCTCATGACCGGCCTCATCATCGCTGCAATGCTTGCGATCCTGATCTGGTCGATGCTGAGCTCTCGGCTGCGGCGCTGGCAGATTTCCGGCCCTGTTTCCATGGTCGCGTGCGGCCTCGTCGCTGGGTTCGTGGTTTCTGGCGAGTTGATCGCCGGGCTCAACACGGATCTCGCTGAGCGCACAGTCGAGCTGATTCTCGCCGTGATCCTGTTCGTCGATGCCACCGAGGTGCGGGGCGGCTTCCTCGCTGGGGAGCGGGGGATTGTCGCCCGTTTGCTGGGAATCGCGCTCCCGCTGTCGCTGGTGCTTGCGGTGCTGTGCGGGATCCCGCTTCTGGGCGGATCGCCGCTGCTGGTGGTGGTGATCGTCGCGCTCGTGGTGATGCCCGTCGACTTCGCACCGGCGGGGGAGCTGCTGCGCGATTCCCGCATTCCGCAACGTCTGCGTCACAGCCTCACCGTCGAGAGCGGGTACGCCGATGCGATCCGTTCGCCGCTGTTCGCTGTGGCGCTGCTCGCCGCCTCGGCACCCTCGCAGGAGCAGTCGCTGCTCGATGTTGTGGGGCACGCGATCCCCGAGATCGGCTTCGCGGTGCTCGTGGGTGTCGGCACCGGGTTGCTCGCAGGCCTACTCGCGCGTGCGGCGATGGCGCGCGGCTGGACGTCGACGCACGGCATCAGGCTGGGAACGGCGCTGCTGCCGTTCATCGTCTACGGCGGGGCCATCGCGCTGCACGGCAACGGCTTCTTGGCGGCGTTTCTCGCGGGTATCGCCTACAAGAGCACTCGTGTCAGGCGTGAGCCCTCGGGCGACGAGGTGATGCGCGAGGAGGTTTCGTTGCTCGACGAGATCGGGGTGCTCTCCTCACTGGTCATGTGGTTCGTGTTCGGTGCGGCGGCAGCGCTGGTGTTCCTCGCTCCGCTCGACTGGGCCGCGGTGCTGTACGGCCTGCTCGCGCTCACACTGCTGCGGGGCGTGCCGGCGCTCATCGCCCTGCTCGGAAGCCGCACCGGGCTACGAGAACGCGTAACGCTCGGGGTGCTGGGACCGCGGGGCACCTCAACAATCATGTTCGGGCTACTTGCCTTCAACGATCTTGACGACGACCCCGCGAACACCGTGCTGTACGTCACGGTAGTCACGGTGCTCGGCAGCGTGCTGCTGCACGGGGTGCTCGGATCGCGGCTCGTCTCGGCGCTCGGCTGGCGGGGCGGTCTGCCTGGCGCGCGATCCGCAATGACCGGAACAACGCAAGCATGAGTCACGCAGCGGTGCCGGGTGTTGATGCGGTCTTTGAGAACGGGTGGATCTACACCGGACTCGAAGATGGGCCGCGGTTGGCGGGTCTCGCGATCGGGGGTGGGCGGATCCTCAGCTGCGACCCCGAGGAGATTGCCCGGCTCGCTCCCCGGGCAGCCCAGCGCATCGACCTCGACGGTCGGCTGCTGCTGCCCGGATTCCAGGATGCCCACGCCCACCCCGTGATCGCCGGCACCGAGCTGCTCGGCTGTGATCTCTCGGGCTGCGCCGACGCTGAAGCTGCGCTCGCCGCGATCAAGGCCTATGCCGAAGCCAACCCCGAGCGGGAATGGATCATTGGAGCGGGCTGGTCGATGGATGCCTTTCCCGGCGGCACCCCCACGCGCAGACTGCTCGACGCGATCGTGCCTGATAGGCCAGTGCTCCTCGAGAACCGCGACCACCACAGCGCCTGGGCCAACACGCGCGCCTTCGCCGCCGCCGGCATCGACGCAGGCACCCCCGATCCGCCCGACGGGCGCTTCGAACGCGAAGCCGACGGCACCCCCGCAGGCACAATGCACGACGGGGCGATGTTCCTCTTCGAAGCGGTGCGCGCAACACCGAGCGACGAAGACGCCTACGCCGGCCTCCTCGAAGCGCAGCGACGCATGCTCGCGCTCGGGGTGACAGCCTGGCAAGACGCCGCAATCGGAAGCCTCATGGGTCGCCCCGACACCCTGCCCATCTATCTGCGGGCGCTCGCAGCGGGCACTCTGCACGCCCGCGTGCGCGGGGCACAGTGGTGGGATCGCACTGCGGGCCTCGCGCAGCTCGCGGGGCTGATCGAGCGCCGTGACGCGGTGGCGGCCTTGCACCCGCCCGAGCGCTTCTCGCTCGGCACCGTGAAGATCATGGTCGACGGCGTAGCGGAAAGCCGCACCGCCGCCATGCACGGCCACTACCGCGACGCTGCCGGGGCATCGACGGGCAGCACCGGCCTCGCGTTCTTCCCGCCGGCGCAGCTCGCCGAGTTCGTCACAGCGATCGATGCGAGCGGCATGCAACTGCACTTCCACGCCCTCGGCGACCGGGCAGTCACCGACGCGCTCGACGCGCTGGAGCACGCCCTGCGCACGAACGGCAAGCAACACCTGCGGCACCACCTCGCCCACCTCGAAACCGTAGCCCCAGCAGACCTTGCACGCTTCGCCGAGCTGGGAGCGACCGCGAATCTGCAGCCACTGTGGGCTGCGCACGATGCGCAGCTCGATGAGCTCGTCATCCCCTTCCTCCCCGCCGGCGTCGAAGCGACCCTGTACCCCTTCGCGGCACTCGCGTCCGCCGGAGCAACGCTCGCCGCAGGCAGCGACTGGCCGGTGTCGTCGCCGGACCCCGTGCAGGCGATCCACGTCGCCGTGAACCGTCGACGGCCAGCTTCTGCGGCACCGCCACTGGGCGAGGCGCAAGCGCTCACCGTCACCCAGGCCGTGAACGCCTACACCTCCGGTTCGGCTCGCGTCAACCACCTCGACACCGTCACAGGCCAACTCAGGCCGGGTGCGTTCGCCGACATCGCGATCCTCGATCGAAATCTCTTCGCCATCGATGCCGCCGAGCTGCACACGGCCGTTGTCGACGAGACCTGGATCGCGGGGCAGCGGGTGTACTCACGTTCCGGCGACTGAACGCCGACTCGCCAGCGCAGAAGTGGCCTCCGATCGACGGGTAGACTGGATACTTGTGACGCCTCAAGAACTCGCCAGCGCCCTCGCCCGCATCCTGACCGACATCGTCGCCGCCCGCGGCGTCGATATCGAGGTCACCGAGCAGGACACGCAGGTGGAGCGACCCAAGAACCGCGACCACGGCGACTGGGCCTCGAATGCCGCCATGAAGTTCGCGAAGCGGATCGGCACGAACCCGCGCGAACTCGCCGAGGAGATCGCGGCGCGCACCGCCGAAATCGACGGCGTAGCGAAGGCCGAAATCGCGGGCCCCGGCTTCATCAACATCACGCTCGACGCTGCAAGCGCCGGCGAGACCGCGCGCCGCGTGGTCGAGCAGGGCGAGGCCTACGGTCGCGGCGACGCACTGGCCGGTCAGAACATCAACCTCGAGTTCGTGAGCGCGAACCCCACGGGGCCGCTGCACATGGGCCACACCCGCTGGGCGGCGCTCGGCGACTCGACGGCTCGGGTACTGCGCGCAGCCGGTGCCACCGTGACGAGCGAGTACTACATCAACGATGCCGGCGCGCAGATGGACAAGTTCGGGCGCTCCGTGCTCGCTGCGGCGCTCGGCGAAGATGCGCCGGAAGACGCCTACCCCGGCGAGTACATCCAGTCGCTCGGCGCACGCGTGCGCGAGCAGCTTCCTGGCCTTGCAGAGCTCGCCGCAAGCGATCGCGCCGCCGCCCTCGAGCAGGCCCAGGAGCTCGCCTACCAGCTGCAGCTCGCCGAGATTCAGGATTCCCTCGAGCGCTTCAACGTGCACTTCGACGTGTTCTTCTCGGAGCGCACCTTGCACGCCCCCGCAGAGGACGGCGGCAAGAGCCCCATCGAGGCCGCGATCGATCGCCTGCGCGAGCAGGGCCATGTGTTCGACGAAGACGACGCCGTCTGGGTGCGCACCACCGACTTCGGTGACGACAAAGACCGCGTCTTCACCCGCGGCAACGGAAACTACACCTACTTCGCTGCCGACGCCGCCTATTACCTGTCGAAGATGGACCGCGGCTTCGGCGAGAAGATCTACCTGCTCGGCGCCGACCACCACGGCTACATCGGCCGTCTCACTGCGATCGCCGGCGCGGCCGGAGACAACATCGAGACCGACATCACGGTGCTGATTGGCCAGCTCGTCAACCTCAACGGCGCGCGCCTGTCGAAGCGCGCGGGCAACATCATCGAGCTCGACGACCTGCTCGAGTGGCTCGGTAGCGACGCGCTGCGCTACTGGTTGGCGCGCTACCCCGCGGATTCGCCGCTGGCGCTCGACGGTGAAAAGCTGCGCAGCCGCACCAACGACAACCCGGTGTTCTACGTGCAGTACGCGCACGCTCGCACCTGCGCCGTCGACCGCAACGCGGCGACGGCCGGCGTCGACCGCAGCACCTTCGTTCCTGAGCTGCTCACGCACCCGACCGAGGCCGATCTGCTCGGCAAGCTGCAGCAGTACCCCGGTATCGTCGCCGGCGCGGCCGAGCTGCGCGAGCCGCACCGCATTGCCCGCTTCCTTGAAGAGCTCGCAGCGGCCTACCACCGCTGGTACGACAACTGCCGCGTGATCCCGATGGGCGAAGAACCCGTCGAAGATCTGCACCGCACCCGCCTGTGGCTGAACGACGCTGCGGGTCAGGTGTTGCGCAACGGGCTCGACCTGCTCGGGGTCTCGGCTCCCGAGCGTCTCTGACGCGGAGCGCACACCGTTATGCGCGAGCGGAAACCCCGCTGGTGGATCAGGCTGCTGGGCGTGCTCGTCGCGGTGGCGCTGCTCGCGGGCGCTGCTGAGGTCGCGCTGCGCCTGATCGTGCCCGACACGATCCGCAGCGCCGCCCGTGTGGGCCTCGGGCTCTCAGCCGAGCACCCGGTGGAGGTTTCTCTGGGCGGATCCGCGCTGCTCTACGCCCTCCGGGGTGGCGTGGGCGATGTGACGGTGACGGTGCCTGACGCGCCCCTCATCGAGGGAGTGCAGGCCGACGCGACCGTGCACGCCGCGCTCGTGCCCTTCAACCCGATGGTGGGTGAGATTCACGGGGCCACGGTGTCGTTGCGGGTGGATCGGGAGCAGCTCGGTCCCGTGGTGAATCTCGTCACCCAGGGCGTCGCTCAGACGGGGGAGGTGCAGGACGGCTCGCTCGTGGTGGGGCGCTCGATCGACCTCTTCGGGCAGTCGATCCCACTCTCGGCGAAGCTGGGGGTGGCTGTCGCGGGTGCCGGTGAGATCGAGATCGAACCGCGCGGCGTAACTGCGGCGGGGCTCGACTTGAATGCCGAGCAGCTGACGCAGGCCGCCGGTGGGCTGCTCGATCCGCTGCTCCGACCACAGGTACTCTGCGTGCGTGAGCAGTTGCCGCGCGGTGTCGCGCTCACGGGCATCACGCTGTCGAGCACCGGATCGGCGACGATCACCGCCGACTTGGACCCCCGCATCGTCTCAGATGCGCAGCAGCGCGAGAACGGCAGCTGCGAGGGGTAGCAGACCTAGCGTCACCAGCTCGTGCTGCCGTGCTGCTGCACGGTGCTCTTCGGGCGCTCGAAGTGTTCGACTCGGATTGCTGCACGCGGTTAGAATCCTGCTGCTCGCAGGGCGAGCCAGGCGGCGGTGCGGTCGTCGGCGCGATCCATCGACAGGCCTGTGAGTTCTTCGACACGACGGATGCGAGCCGCGAGCGTTTGACGGTGGATGCCCAGTCGTCGGGCCGAGGCGCGGTGGCCCCCGTGCTCTGCGAGGAACACTCTGAGGGTGTGGGCGAGTTCCCCGTGCGCGCCTGATGCGTCACGCAGCGGGTCGAGCAGGCTGGTGAGGGTGTCGCTCGGGGTGCCGGTGAGTGAGGAGAGCACGAGGTCGACGGTCGGCAGCTGCGTGTATCTGTGCACGGTCTCGCCGTCTTCGAGCGCGGTATCGAGGGCCTGCCTCGCCTGTACGGCGCTCTGCGCGAGGGCCTCCGCGGGAGCTGGAGCGCCGAGGCCGAGGTGCACTCGCGCGCCTCCCATCGGGCGCAGTGCCTCGACGAGTTTCGCGAGTTGCTCCGCGAGTTCGTTCCGCACGAAGCCGCGCACCGGCCCTGTGCCAGAGGCGAACATGTGCTCCGCGCCGAGTTCGTCGAGCCAGCGGCGCAGCAGGCGTTCGAGATCCACGGTGCGGGTTTTCGTGCCGAGTGCGAAGGCGGTGAGGCTGGGCTCGTGCACTTCCCAGCGGCGCAGCAGTTCGCGTGCCGGCGGGCCGCCGGCGTCGAGCGTTGCGATCAGTGCCTCGCGGCCCAAATGCTCGGTGAGCGAGGGGTCATGGGTGCGCAACAGGAGGTCGAGGAGGGCGGCCGATTGTGCGGCGAGGTCGCGGGAGTGGGTGCGGGATCGAGATCGTGACGCGACGACAAGGTATCCGGCGAGATCGCTGTCGGAACCGACCTGGTGCAGTTGCAATCCGACGTGCCGCACGCGCACCGGCCGGCCGAGAGCGACAGCGACCGCATCGGAGACGTGGAGTCGCCCCGCTCCGGCGCTGCCAATGAGCTGGCCCTGCGCATCGAGCAATACGGCCCAGCCGTCGAGACGGTGTGCGAGCTCGGCGATGACGGCGGTCACGCCGCCGCGGCGGGCGACCTGGGTGAGTACGTTGATGCCGGCGGTCACGAGCCTGTCTGCGGCGGCTCGGTCGTCGGCGATGAGGGCGGTGAGGGTGGCGTGGAGGGCGGTGCCTCCGTGGCGCGCTCCGAGGATGGCGGTCATGCCGTACCGTTCGAGCGCGGCACGCAGTTCAGCGGTGTCGCTGTCGGTCACGAACACGGCGCTGAGCAGCGGATCCTCAGCGCGACGGTTCCCGTCGTCGCCCGCGTTGCCACCGCCGTCGGGGTTCGATGCGGCGGCGCGCGCCGCCGCGAGGCGACGCAGGAGTTCTTCGGCGTCGCCGGTGACGAGGGTGGCGTATTCGGGGTTGCCCACGACGACGAAGGCCTCGATCGGGGAGACGCCGTCGACGGGCGTGCGCTCACCCAGACGCTGGGAAACACAGCTTCCGGCGATCGCTCGCGAGATCGCTTGCAGGTCCAAAGCCACGGGCTCAGTGTACCAAGTGCACAAGGTACTCGAGGCGTTTCGACACTTGGTGCAGTGACAGTGCACCCGTCAGGTCCGTAGCATCGCTTCAGTCGCTGCGAGTCGCGGCCTCGTCGGGTCAACGGCCCGGGGTGCCTATCGCACGAAGCAATTGATCGAGACAAAGGAGTTCACCATGAAGGCTGTCGTGTTCCGCGATCCTGCCACCCGCGCCGAGGTGGCGGATGTCACCCTCGCCGCTCCCCGGGCCGGAGAGGTGCGCGTGAAGATCGCCGCGGCAGGTGTCTGCCACTCCGACCTGCACGTCAAACGAGGGGAGTGGGATGCCCCAGCGCCCATGATCATGGGGCACGAGGGCTCCGGCGTCGTCGTGGAGCTCGGCGAGGGCGTCACCTCGCTCGCCGTCGGCGACCACGTCGTGCTGAGCTGGGTGCCGCCGTGCGGCGAGTGCCGGTACTGCTTGCAGGGGCACGAGGCCCGCTGCCAGAAGGTGGCCACCGTCGTCGCACCGCAGGGGGTGCTCTTCGACGGCACTTCGCGGCTCAGCCTCGGTGATGAGACGATTCACCACTACCTCGGCGTCTCATCGTTCGCCGAGGAGGCGATTGTGCCCGCCTCGGGTGCCATCAAGGTGCGCGATGACGCTCCGCTCGATGTGATCGCCGTAGTCGGCTGCGCTGTCGCCACCGGCGTGGGTGCCGTGCTCAACACCGCCGCCGTCGAGCCCGGCGCGACCGTGGCCGTCATCGGCTGCGGAGGCGTGGGCCTCAACGTAGTGCAGGGTGCGAAGCTCGCCGGCGCCGAACGCATCATCGCGATCGATATCGTGCCCGAGAAGACGCGCATGGCGCTGCAGTTCGGGGCAACCGACCGCATCGACGCCTCCGAGCGGGACGCAGTGGAGCAGCTGTTCGAACTCATGCCCGACGGCGTGGACTACGCCTTCGACGCGATTGGACGCACCTCCACCACCGAGCAGTCCATTCGCATGCTCGGCCTGGGCGGTGCCGCCGTCATCGTGGGCCTGCCGCCCACGGGTGCCCGGGCTTCGTTCGAGCCCCTCGTGCTCGCCGAGGCCGACCAGCGAATCCTCGGATCCAACTACGGATCGGTGCGCCCCTCCATCGACATCCCCGCGCTCGTCGACAGGTACATGGATGGGCAGCTGAAGCTCGATCCGCTGATCTCAGGCCGACGACCTCTTGACGAGGCCGCCGCGGCGCTCGATGACCTCGAAGCCGGCGGCGTGCTGCGCACGCTGCTCATTCCGTAGACACCCCACCATTGATCAGCTCATAGGAGAGAATGATGACCCACACCACAGAACGGAAGGTCGACGCCGGCCTGCGCGAAGGGGTGATGTCCGGCCCTGAACTCGGGGCCCAGGCCATCGCCAGCATCGCGCCGAGCGCCGTGATCGCCTTCACCGCTGCTTCCATTTTCCTCGGCGCCGGCAACGGCACCATGATGGCGTTCGTGCTTGCCACGATCGTGATCCTGTGTGTCGGCTACATCGTCACCGTCTTCGCGCGGCGTCACGCCTCCGCGGGCTCGCTGTACACCTACGTGTCCAAGGGGCTCGGCCCGAGCGGTGCCTTTGCAGCTGGGGTCGCCCTGCTCATCGGCTCGTGGGGCATCGCGGCCGGATCGCTTGGTGGTGCGGTGTCGTACGCCTCCGACCTGCTGCAGCTGTTCGGCGTGCCGGCCAGCGGCACCGTTTGGCTGGTCGCGCTGACAGTGATCATCGGCGGCCTTGCGACGTTCTTCACGATCCGCGGCATCCGCATCTCGGCGCGCGTCTCCCTCGTGCTCGAGCTCGTGTCGGTCTTCATCATTCTCGTGCTGCTCGTCGCGGCCCTCGTCTGGCTCGGCCCTGACGCGTGGGATCCCGCACAGTTCTCGTTCGAGGGGGTGCCGTTCCAGGGCGTCGCCGCAGGTATGGTGCTCGGCATTCTGGGCTTCGTGGGATTCTCCTCGGCCGACGCTCTCGGTCGCGAGGCGCGCAACCCGCACACGGCCATTCCGCGCGCGATCATGTGGAGCGCAGTGGTTGTTGGTGTGCTTTACGTCTTCGCCGCCTACACGCAGATCGCCGTTCTCGGCGACGAACTGGGCGAGGTCGCGAGCCCGCTGCAGGCCATCAACGACCGCATCGGGATGCCCGCCTGGTTCGCGCCGGTGCTCGTGTTCGGTGTTGCTGCGTCGTTCTTCGCCGTGGTGGTCGCGCCCCTCAATGTGGTCGGCCGTATTGTCTACGTGATGGGGAAGGAGGGCATGGTGCCCGAGCGCTTCGGCCGCACCCACGAGACCCACCTCACCCCGCACCGGGTGCTCCTCATCGCCGGTCCCGCAGCTATCGTGCTCGACGTGATGCTGCTGCTTGCAGGCACGCAGCCAATGGATATCGTCGTGTGGGTCGACACTTACGGCACCTACGGCTACATGGTGGCCTACGCGCTGGTGGCGATCGCGGGTATCGTCTACACGAAGCGTGCCGGTATCCCCAACCGTTTGGTGTGGCTGTGCGCGGTGGTCGCGGTTGTGGCCATGGTCTACGTCTTCTTCGCGAACGTGTGGCCGGTGCCTGCCTTCCCCATGAACGTCATTCCCTACATCTTCGCCGCCACGATGCTGCTCGCCTTCAGTCGCTTCTGGTGGATCAAGGCGAACCGACCCGAGGTGCTGAAACATGTGGGCAACACCCACACGGCAATGCTCGAGGGCGTGGGCTAAGGGTCTGTCGCCGAGTCCGATGGGATACTCCGATGGGACGGCTTCCGCTTCGCGCGGGTGCCGTCCCGTCGGCATTTCTGCGGTGTTCCATCGTCACAGAGTGTTGCGCGAACTGATCCGGGAATGTCGGCACGGTAAGCTGGAGGGGTCCGTTCCGAGGGAGACCTCCGTTCGCACGGCTTCAGGGGCCAATCCGGGTCCGCTCGCCAGAGGTGCACGCCTTCGCGAGCGTGCGCACGACACCGTATCTGACCGCCGAGGAAACCACTGATGACCGAGCCGCAGCCGCGCTCTGACGCCGCCCCCGTCGAGGCGCACGTCGACGCGAACGCCATCGATCCCCGCGTCTTTCCGCCGTCTGCCCGCCGTGGCAGCCGTTGCGGCGCGCTCAAGCTCGGCGGCATCCGCGCTGCGGAACTCACCGCGAAGCACGGCTCTCCGCTGTACGTGATCGACGAGGAATCCGCTCGCGAGCGTGCCCGCGAGGTGCGTGAGGCGTTGCAGCGCGAGGCAGAGCGGATCGGCACCGAAGCTACCGTCTACTACGCGGGAAAGGCGTTCCTCTGTGTCGAGGTCGCGCGTTGGATGGAGGAGGAAGGCCTCGCCATCGATGTCGCAAGCGGGGGCGAGCTTGCGGTCGCGCTTGCTGCGGGGGTGGATCCGGCGCGCATCGGCTTCCACGGTAACAACAAATCGGAGCGCGAAATCGCGCGCGCGGTTGAAGCCGGAGTCGGCACGATCATCATCGACAGCGAGATCGAGACTGAGCGGATCGCGGCCGCCGCGAGCGCCGCAGGGCGTCGGCAGCGGGTGCGTCTCAGGGTGAACAGCGGTGTCCACGCCTCGACCCATGACTTCCTGGCGACCTCGCACGAGGATCAGAAGTTCGGCCAGCCGCTTTCGGAAGCTCCTCGTCTGGTGGCGGCGATTCTCGCCCACGACAGCCTCGAGTTCGTGGGCCTGCACTGCCATATCGGCTCTCAGATTTTTGCGACCGACGGGTTCCGCGAGTCGGCTCGTCGCCTGCTCGGCATGTACCCCGAGCTGGAGCGTTTGGCGGGCGAGCCGATCCCCGAGCTGAATCTCGGTGGCGGGTTCGGCATCGCCTACACGAGCGCTCAGGCGGATGAGGCACCGGCCATCGCTGATATCGCGCGCGAGCTCGCCGACATCGTGGCCGAGAGTGCTCGGGAGTTCGGTGTCGCGCTTCCCAAGCTCGCGTTCGAGCCGGGGCGTACGATCATCGGCCAGGCCGGTGTGACTCTGTACACGGTGGGCACCACGAAGCGGGTGGCCCTCGCGGGGTCTGACGTGGCGGCCGACCCCGCCGATCTCGGCAGCGAGACGAGGCTCTATGTAAGCGTCGACGGGGGCATGAGTGACAACGCCCGTCCTGCGCTCTACGGCGCCGACTATCAGGTGCGCATCGCGAACCGCGAGAGCGACGCAGAGCCTGCGCTCGTGCGGGTGGTGGGCAAGCACTGCGAGTCGGGCGACATCGTCGTGCCGCGCGACCTGCTGCCTGGCGATGTGCGCCCGGGCGACACCCTCGCTGTGGCGGCGACGGGGGCCTACTGCTGGTCGCTCGCGAGCAATTACAACTACGTCCCCAGGCCGCCCGTGGTGGCGGTGCGGGAGGGCGCGTCGCGTCTCATCGTGCGCGGCGAGACCGAGGACGAGCTGCTCACCAAGAGCGTGTTCCCGGCACCCGCCCCGTAAGTGTCGGTGGTGGCAGGCAGACTGAACCCACGGTCAGCCGGCTGCCAACGTTGACAGCTGAACAGATTCCCCAATGAAACGGAGATACGAAGTGAACGAGTACCGTGACCTGCGGGTCGCGCTGCTGGGCTGCGGCTCGGTCGGCGCACAGGTGGCCCGGCTCATCATCGAGCACGGCGATGAGCTCGCCGCGCGCGTCGGCGCGCGTCTCACGCTGGCCGGGATCGCGGTGCGCAGCCTCGATGCGAAGCGCGACGTCGAGCTGCCGGCTGAGCTGTTCACCACCGATGCCGAGCGCCTGGTGCAGGGCGCCGATATCGTGGTTGAGTTGATGGGCGGAATCGAGCCCGCCAAGACACTGATTCTGCAGGCGCTGCAGGGCGGCGCAGACGTGGTCACCGCGAACAAGGCGCTGATCGCCGCGCACGGCCCCGAGCTGTCCGATGCGGCCGAGCAGGTCGGTGCGCAGCTCTCCTACGAGGCCGCGGTGGCGGGTGCGATCCCCATCATCAGGCCGCTGCGCTGGAGCCTCGCGGGTGATCATGTCACTCGTGTCATGGGAATCGTAAACGGCTCCACCAACTACATCCTCGACCGCATGGACCGTTTCGGCGACAGCGCCGAGGATGCCATGCGGGTGGCGAGCGAGCTCGGCTTCCTCGAAGCCGATCCGACCCTCGACGTCGAGGGCTATGACGCCGCGCAGAAGGCCACCATTCTTGCGAGCATCGCGTTCCACACCGATGTGCCCGTCGACGCGGTCTACCGCGAGGGCATCACCTCGGTCACTGCCGAACAGATCGAGGCGGCCAAGCACGCCGGGTACGTCATCAAGCTGCTCGCAATCGCCGAGCGGATCACCGCGACTGATGGCACCGATGGTGTCTCGGCTCGTGTCTACCCCGCGCTCATCAGCCGTGAGCACCCGCTTGCTGCGGTGCACGAGGGCAAAAACGCCGTCTTCGTCGAGGCCGAGGCCGCCGGTGAGCTCATGTTCTACGGCGCGGGCGCGGGCGGCGTGGAGACTGCCTCTGCGGTGCTCGGTGATCTCGTCTCGGCTGCGCGGCGCCACGTTGCCGGTGGCCCCGGCATTCCGGGTACGCAGCACGCCGATCTCCCGATCCTGCCGGTGGGCGAGGTCAACACCGCCTACCAGGTGATGCTCGAGGTGCGCGACAAGCCGGGCGTGCTCGCGGCGATCGCGGGCATCCTTGCCGAGCACGGAGTGTCGGCTGCGAGCGTCGAGCAAACTGTCGAGCGCGGCACCGATGCGGAGGCCGCTCGGGCTGCTCTCGTGATCGGCACGCACACGGCACGCGAGGCTGATCTTGCGGCCACAGTCGAGGCGCTGCGCTCCTCGGACATGGTGATCGAGGTCACCAGCGTGCTGCGTCTGGAGGGCAAGGCGTGAGCGCGGCGACGGAGAACGGCGGCGCTGCAGGAATCGGCCGCGGTGTGCGAGTGCGCGTGCCGGCCACCAGTGCCAACCTTGGCCCTGGCTTCGACACCCTCGGCATTGCACTCGCCCACGGCGATGAGCTGACCGCTACGGTGCGCGAGGCTCCTGGCGCGACCGTGCAGGTGTCGGGCGTGGGGGAGGGCGAAGTGCCCACCGACGCCTCCAACCTCGTAGTGCGCTCGGCTGCGCACGTTTTCGAGCGTCTGGGGCGCCAGCTGCCCGGGCTCGACGTCACCGCCCAGAACCGCATCCCGCACGGTCGCGGCATGGGATCTTCGGGATCGGCGATTGTGGCGGGCGTCATGATAGCGGCGGGCCTGCTGCAGAGCGACCCCGTGGCTCCCGTCGAGCTGAGCGAAGAGCAGCTCCTCGGCTTCGCGACCGAACTGGAGGGCCACCCCGACAATGTCGCGCCGGCGCTCTTCGGCGGTCTCACGATCGCCTGGACCACGCCCGACGGCCCCCGCTTCAAGCGCCTCATGGTGCATCGCGGCGTCGCGCCCCTCGTGCTCGTGCCCAGCTTCACGATGTCGACTGAGCTCGCGCGCAGTCTGCAGCCGAAGCATGTGCCCCACGAAGATGCCGTCTTCAACGTGTCGCGCTCCGCACTGCTCATCGCGGCGCTCACGCAGAGCCCCGAGCTGCTGCTCGAAGCCACTGAAGACCGGCTGCATCAGAACTATCGCGGTGACGCCATGCCGGCCACCCGCGACCTGATCCGCGAGCTGCGCGAGGCTGGTCATCCGGCCGTGGTGTCGGGGGCGGGGCCCTCGATCCTCGTGCTCTCGAACGGCCCGGCCGATCGCCTTCGCGCCGTCGACTTCGTCACCGCCGAGCATGCGGATTGGCGGCCGCTCACCCTAGCCGTCGACACGAAGGGTGCTACAGTGGAGGCGATCCCCGCCTAGCACTCGTGCTGAGGGGCAGCGCAGTCGGCAGAGTATCGTCTGTGTCGGCTGCTCTCCCGCAACGGCTGGTGGATCGTTCCCTCACCGAGACGACAGGTCTGGTGATCCCCGAAGCACACGCTGTGCATCACCGCGGATGGGCTGCGCCGAATGCGCACGCCGGCTCCGAGGTGTTCCGAAAGGAAGAACGATGGAATCGAACGTCGAAGAGACGACCACTGCCCCCGCAAGCGAGGAGACCGCACCCGTGCGTCGCCGGGCGTCGCGCCGGGTGACCGCTGCGGCGGGTGCCACGAGCGAGGCCGCGACCGCGGTTTCTGCTCCTGCTGCTGAGGCTCCCGCGGCCCAGGTGTCGGCTGCTCCTGCCGCCGACGCCGCTGAGGCTCCGGCTGAGGCGCCGAAGAAGCGTGCGACTCGCAGCCGTAAGAAGGTTGCTGAGGAGGCGCCGGCGGAGGCTGCCGCTGAGGCACCCGCCGAGGCTGCCGCAGCCGATACCGCTGAGGCTCCGGTTGAGGCGCCGAAGAAGCGTGCGACTCGCAGCCGTAAGAAGGTTGCTGAGGAGGCACCGGCGGAGGCCGCCGCCGAAACCCCCGCCGCCGCGACCCCCGAGGCATCGAGCCCCGCAGCCGACGCTGCTGAGGCAGCCCCCGCTAAGCGCGGTCGCTCGCGCCGTGCGCAGGCCTCCGAAGCGGCACCGCAGGCCGAGGCCGCGAACGATGCCACCGCAGACACTAGCGCCGATCAGGCCTCCGAAGGCGGCCAGGCGCAGGGGCGCAAGCCCGCGCAGAGCGGCACCGCGCAGGGCGATGCTCCGGCTGAAGCCGCGAAGAACGACGCAGACGGCGACGCCGAGAAGGGCGGTCGCAGCCGCAACCGTCGCGGCCGCGGGCAGAAGAACGAAAACGGCGAGTCTGCCGAGACCGCTGAGCAGGGTGAAGAGGCCAAGGGCCGCAGCCAGAACCAGAACGGTCAGAACCAAAACGGTCAGAACCAAAACGGTCAGAACGGCCAGGGCAAGGGCGACTCCGCCTCGCGTTCGACCCGCACGCGCCAGCGCGACCGCAAGCGTCGCGGACAAAACGATGATTTTGATCCGGAAATCACCGAAGATGACGTGCTGCTCCCCGTAGCCGGCATTCTCGATGTGCTCGACAACTACGCCTTCGTGCGCACGAGCGGCTACCTGCCCGGCACCAGCGACGTCTACGTCTCGCTCGGTCAGGTCAAGAAGTACGGCCTCCGCCGCGGTGATGCCGTGGTGGGCGCCATCCGTCAGCCCCGCGAGGGCGATACCGGTGGTCGCCAGAAGTACAACGCGATCGTGAAGGTCGACACCGTCAACGGGCGCACTGCTGAGGAGAACGAGCAGCGCGTCGATATCGCCGATCTCACTCCGGTTTTCCCGCAGGAGCGTCTGCGTTTCGAGACCGCTCAGGAGCGTTTGCTCGGCCGCGCCATCGACATCGCGGCTCCTGTCGGCCTCGGCCAGCGCGGTCTGCTCGTGCTGCCCGCTTCGGCCCACGGCACTTCGGTGATCACCGAGCTTGCCCAGGCCGTCACCGCGAACCGGCCCGACGCGCACCTCATGGTCGTGCTCGCGAACGCGCAGCCCGAGGAGATCACGCACCTGCAGCGCACCGTTGCCGGTGAGGTCGTGGCGGCAAGCTTCGATCGTCCCGCAGAGGATCAGGCCACTGTCGCAGAGCTCGCCATCGATCGCGCGAAGCGCCTGGTCGAGCTCGGGCACGATGTGGTGGTGCTCGTCGATTCGCTGAACCGCTTTGCCCGCGCCTACGCACAGGCCCAGCACGTTTCGACCCGCCCCGCACTCGAGGCGATCGACGAGTTCGCGCTCGGCCAGATCAAGCGCCTGCTCGCGGCTGCCCGCAATGTTGAGAACGGTGGCTCGCTTACCGTGCTCGCAACGGTGCAGACGAAGACCGGGATCGCCGCTGACAAGATGCTGCTGCGCGAACTTCGCGCGATTGCGAACAGCGAGATCCGCTTCGAGCAGGGCGTGCCCGGCACCATTCCCGCCGTCGATATCGCTGCTTCGCTGACCCGCAACGCTGATGCGATGCTCGGCGCTGAGGAGGCTGCGGTGCTCGCAGGCATCCGCTCGAGTATCGCCGCCGACGATGACGCTGCCGAGCAGCTCGCCGAGCGGCTGCGTGCCACGGCGTCGAACGCCGCGCTGCTCGCTGAGCTGCAGCGAGGCCGCGCCTGATGTTCGAGCAGGTCGAGGGCCTGCTTGCCGAGCACGCTCGGCTGCAGGATGAGCTCGCTGATCCCGCGCTGCACGCCGATGCTGCGCGCGCGAAGAAGGTGAACCGCCGGTACGCGGAACTCAGCAAGATCAAGGCTGCCCATGAGCAGTGGCAGCAGCTCGGCGACGACCTCGAGGCCGCGCGCGAGCTGGCCAAGGAGGATGACGCCTTCGCCGAGGAGATCCCGGCTCTTGAACAGGGGCTTGCCGAGGCGCAGGAGAAGGTGCGCCGACTGCTGATTCCGCGCGATCCCGATGATGCCCGCGATGTGATCCTCGAGATCAAGGGCGGTGAAGGTGGCGCAGAGTCTGCGCTGTTCGGTGCTGATCTGCTGCGCATGTACATGCACTACGCGGAGTCGAAGGGGTGGAAGACCGAGATCCTCGAAAAGGACGAGAGTGACCTCGGCGGCTACAAGAACGTGCAGCTGGCGATCAAGTCGAACGCGAGCGATCCGTCGCAGGGCGTTTGGGCGCACCTCAAGTATGAGGGTGGTGTGCACCGCGTGCAGCGTGTGCCCGTCACCGAGTCGCAGGGGCGCATTCACACCTCGACGACAGGGGTGCTCGTGTATCCCGAGGTCGATGAGCCCGAAGAGGTCGAGATCAATCAGAACGATCTCAAGATCGATGTCTATCGCTCCTCGGGCCCCGGCGGCCAGTCGGTGAATACGACCGACTCCGCGGTGCGCATCACCCACCTGCCCACGGGCATCGTGGTGGCGATGCAGAATGAGAAGTCGCAGCTGCAGAACCGTGAGGCGGCCATGCGCGTACTGCGTGCTCGCTTGCTCGCGAAGCAGCAGGAGGAAGCAGCGGCTGAGGCCAGCGCGCATCGTTCGAGTCAGATCCGCACGATGGATCGTTCTGAGCGCATCCGCACGTACAACTTCCCCGAGAACCGCATCGCGGATCACCGCACGGGGTACAAGGCGTACAACCTGGATCACGTCATGAATGGCGCGCTCGAGCCCGTCATTCTCTCCTGCATCCGCATGGATGAGGAAGATCGCTTGCAGGCGCTCGGGCAGTAGCCCGCAGCCGAGACGGCGTCGATGGCCTTTCCTGCGGGAGAGGCGGTCGGCGCCGTTCGTCGTTGCTGGCGCAGACGAACCGAGGTGCGTCAACCGAACCTTTTCGACGGATTTCGAACCAGGTTGATGCATTTGCTTCGAAATGAGTGAATTTGCCCCGAAATTGCGCAGAAAAACGTTGTTCTCTGGGCTGTGGGAGCGTTACGCTGATGCCATGACCACAGCAACGATCCCCACTCCCATCACCGGGCCGCTCGTCACGCTGCGCGCCCCGCAGGCAGCCGACGCAGACGCCCTCCTCGCCATCCTCACCGAGCCCGAGGTGGCCGTCTGGTGGGTCGGCTACACGGCTGAGCGCGTGCAGCGCGAGATCCTCGATCACCCCGAGTACGTGCGCGTCATCGAGGTGGAGGGGCAGTGCGTCGGCGCGATGTTTGTGCTGCGCGGCAGCGACGCCGAGTACCCCACCACGGTGATCCACATCTTCCTGAGCACCGCCTTCCGTGGCCGCCGTATCGGCGAAGAGGCGCTCGCGCTCGCGATTCGCAAGGAGTTCGCAGAGGGCATCTCCCGGATCACGCTCGACCCCAACATCAACAACGACGGCGCGATCCGCAGCTACGAGCGGCTCGGCTTCCGCCGTATCGGTGTGCTGCGCGATTACCAGGTGCGCCCGGGCGGCCACCTCGAAGACGCGCTCTTCATGGATCTCACTCGCAGCGACTTCCCCGACGGCCCGCCGCTGCCTCCCCGCGACTGACCACGCCACGGCGTCGCCGACCCTGGGGGAGGAGTACAGTTGAGCCTATGCGTACGGCTCGGCCACTCCTCCCCTGGGTGGTGTGGAGCGTAGCCGCAGTCGCCTACGCGGTCGCCATTATCAACCGCTCCTCACTCGCGGCGCTCGGCCCCGCCACGCAGGAGCACTTCGGAATCGACGCGACTACGCTCTCGATGTTCGCGATGATCCAGCTCGTGGTCTATGCGGGCCTGCAGATTCCGGTCGGCACGCTGCTCGACAGGTTCGGCTCGGCGACGATGATCTTCTCTGGCGGCCTGCTGATGGTGGCCGGGCAGATCATCATGGCCACAGTCGCCGACGTGCGGCTCGCGATTCTCGCGCGAGTGCTCGTGGGTGCCGGCGATGCTTGCACCTTTATCAGCGTGATGCGGCTGCTTCCCGAATGGTTCGCGGTGCGCCAGCTGCCGACGGTCAGCCAGGTCACCGGGCTGATCGGGCAGGCCGGACAGCTCGTCTCGGTCACTCCGCTGGCTCTGCTGGTGGGCGCGGCAGGCTGGGCGACGGGTTTCTTGGGTGTCGCCGCTGTCGGTGTGCTCATCACGCTGCTCGGCGCGGTCGTTCTGCGGGATCGCCCCGGTGCCGGCACGCTGCTCGAACGGATGACGGGGCGGCCAGGGGCCCTCAGCCGCAACGCGCGTTCGCTGGCAACACCCCCGCCCACCGGCGTAGTCGAGATGGCCCCGCCTGCTACGGGGCTCATCCCGGTGGGGAAACCGCCGCGCATCCGCGCCCTCGGGTTCTGGGGGCGGATCCGCAGGCTGTTGCGCATCCCGGGTGTACGGCTCGCGTACTGGGTGCATTTCACCACCCCCTTTGCGCTGAACTCCTTCGTGCTGCTCTGGGGCACGCCCTTCTTGGTGGGTGGTATCGGTCTTTCGCCGGCTGCGGCGAGCGGCCTGCTCAGCCTCACTGTGGTGTCATCGATGGTTGTCGGGCTCGTGCTCGGCCCGATCAGCTCCCGCTTCATCGAGCGCCGCGTCTGGATCAGTGTCGGCATCGCCGTGGCGATCGCGGCGTGCTGGATCACGGTGATCGCGTGGCCTGGCACACCACCGATCGCGGTGCTGATCGTGTTGCTGGTCGTTATGCCCTTCGGTGGGCCCGGGTCGATGATCTCCTTCGAAGTGTCGCGTTCGCATACGCCGCGCAGCTTCTCTGGCTTCGGCACCGGGCTCGTCAACACGGCGGGCTTCACTGCCTCGCTGCTCGTGATCGTGCTCATCGGCTTCGTGCTCGACCTGCAGGGTGCCGGCTCCCCTGAGAGCTATTCGCTCGGGGCCTTCAAACTGGCGTTCGCGGTGCAGATCCCGTTCTGGGTGCTCGGCATCACGATGATCCTCGTCGAGCAACGCCGCACCCGCCGCTGGATGGACGAGCATGGCAGGCGCCTGCGCTGAACGGTGCGTGATCTAAGCAGGTCTCAGATCACGTAGAAGTCGGCGAGGTCGGGGGTTTCAGCGAGTGGTGCACCTCTCCGAGGCCGGCCCGCAGCGGGGATGCCGGTGAGTGTGGTCCACGGCGGTGCGGAGTGCACCACCACGGCGTTCGCCCCTACGGCGCTGTCGTGGCCCAGCTCGATGTCGCCGAGCACTTTTGCGCCGGCACCGATGATCACCCTGTCTCCGATGGTGGGGTGCCGTTTGCCGCGGCTGTGGCCGGTGCCGCCGAGTGTGACACCGTGGTAGATGAGCACGTCGTCTCCCACCACGGCGGTCTCGCCAATAACGACGCCCATGCCGTGATCGATGAAGAGGCGGCGACCGATCGTGGCTCCGGGATGGATTTCGATGCCCGTGAAGAAGCGCACGAACTGTGAGATCGCGCGCGGGAGGAATCGCATGCCCCGGTGCCACATGGTGTGGGAGATGTGGTGCCACCAGACGGCGTGCAGACCCGAGTAAATGAGAAACACTGAGAGGCTGCCGCGCGCTGCCGGGTCGATGGCTTTTGCTGCGTTGATGTCCTCGCTGATGCGGCTGAAGATGCTCACGGTGTCCCTTCTGCGCTGGGTCTCGGGAAATACAACACCGGGCCCGCGCGGAGGATTCCCGCGCGGGCCCGGTGTTCGGTGATTAGACGTTGAGGTCTTCGTACAGCACAGTCGAGAAGTAGCGCTCGCCGAAGTCGGGCACGATCACGACGATCTTCTTGCCGGCGTTCTCGGGGCGCTGTGCGAGCTGCGCGGCGGCCCAGACGGCGGCTCCGCCGGAAATACCTGCGAGGATGCCTTCGTCGGTGCCGAGGGCGCGGGCTTTCGCGATCGCGTCCGGCAGGGCAACGTCGATGACCTCGTCGTAGACCTCCCTGTTGAGGATGGGGGGTACGAAGTTGGCGCCGAGGCCCTGGATCTTGTGGGGGCCTGCTGTGCCCTCGGTGAGCAGTGGCGAGTCGATCGGCTCGACGGCGACCACGGAGATGTTGGGGTTCTGCTCTTTGAGGTAGCCGCCCGCGCCCGTGATGGTGCCGCCGGTGCCGATGCCGGCAACGAAGATGTCGACCTGGCCGTCGGTGTCGTTCCAGATTTCGGGGCCTGTGGTGGCCCTGTGGATCGCGGGGTTGGCGGGGTTTGCGAACTGCTGGGCGAGCACGGCACCGGGGGTGTTTGCGGCGATCTCCTCAGCCTTTGCGACGGCGCCCTTCATGCCGAGCGGGCCTTCGGTCAGTACGATCTCGGCGCCGTAGGCGGCGAGCAGCTTGCGGCGCTCGATGCTCATCGTCTCGGGCATGGTGAGGATTACGCGGTAGCCGCGTGCGGCTCCGACGAAGGCGAGGGCGATGCCGGTGTTGCCGCTGGTGCCCTCGACGATCGTGCCGCCGGGTTGCAGTGCTCCTGAGGCTTCCGCGGCATCGACGATGGCAATGCCGATGCGATCCTTGACGCTGCCAGCGGGGTTGTAGAACTCGAGCTTCGCGTAAACCTCGGCTTGGCCCTCGGCGACGCGGTTGAGCCGCACGAGGGGGGTGTTGCCGAAGGCCTGGGTGATGTTGTCGTAGCTGCGTGACATGGGTGTGATCTCCTCCAGAGGGGTCGAGCGGCGAAGCCACCCCAAACTATAGCGTGTCGTTATCTGAGAATGTGGTATCCGTTATGCATGCGACGCCCTGTTACGCCGTGTCGAGCGGTGCTGTTGCCCGCGCGGGTGATTGAGGCCGCGGGTAAGGTGGGGGAGTGAACGAAGCGATGCGCCATGCGCGAGACGTCAGGGCCGTGCTGCAGGGGCTGCGCGAACGGTTCGAGGCCGCTGAGATCGCGGATCCGTCAGCAGATGCCGAACTCCTCGTCGGGCACGTGCTCGGCGCCTCGCGGGGCCGCGTGCAGGCGCTCGACGTGATGGGGGCAGAGCTTTCACCGGAGCAATACGAGACGCTGCAGGCGCTCGCTGCGGAGCGGGCGCGCCGGGTGCCGCTGCAGCACTTGACGGGGCGCGCCCCCTTCCGTCGTCTCGAGCTCTCGGTGGGCCCGGGCGTGTTCGTGCCGCGACCAGAGACCGAGACCGTGGCGCAGTTCGGCATCGACGAACTGCGCAGCCTGCCAGACGCCGAGCCGCTCGCGGTCGATCTGTGCACGGGCAGTGGCGCGATCGCCCTGGCGACCGCGCACGAGGTGCCTGCGGCGCGGGTCTGGGCCGTCGAGAAAAGCGCTGAGGCGCACGCGTGGGCCGAGCGCAATGTGCGGGAGTGGGGTGCTGGCCGGGTCACGCTGGTGCGCGGCGATGTGGCAGAGCTCGATCGAGAGGGTCTTGCGGCCGATGCTGGCCCCGGTGCATACGATGCCGGATCCGCATCCTTCCTTATTCGGGCCTTCGAGCCGCTGTGGGGGCGTGTGGCGGTGCTCGTGTCGAACCCGCCGTATGTGCCGCGCGATATGGTGCCGCGCGACCCCGAGGTGCGCGACCACGATCCCGCTCTGGCTCTCTACAGCGGTGTCGACGGCCTCGATCTGATCCGTGTCATCAGCAGGATCGGCCTGCGGCTCGTGCGGCCGGGCGGCCTGCTCGTGCTTGAGCACGCCGAGATGCAGGGCGCCGCGATCCGCACCCTTCTCACCGCGGATGGTTGGAACGGTGCTGAGACGCACCCTGATCTCACCGGCCGCGACCGCGCCACGCTGGCGAGGCGCTGACCTACCCGGCCCGGCACCGTGCACGCCCAGCCGACCACAGCACTGCGAGAGTAAGATGGGCGGTTATGGCCGAGGTCTTCGATTGCTCTGACAGTTCCCAGCTGCTCACCGGAACGCGCACCGCGCGCCGCGCGATCGGCAGCGGGCAGCTTGTCGTGCTGCCCACCGACACCGTGTACGGCGTCGCCGCAGATGCGTTCTCGCCGGAGGCCGTGCAGCGGCTGCTCGATGCGAAGGGCCGGGGGCGGCAGTCCCCGCCACCCGTGCTGATTCCCAACACAGCTACGCTCGCAGCCCTTGCCGCCGAGGTGACCGAGCCGTTGACTGCGCTCGCTGAGGCCTTCTGGCCGGGGCCGCTCACCATCATCACCCGAGCAAACCCATCGTTGAGCTGGGATCTCGGTGACACTGGCGGCACCGTGGCGCTGCGTATTCCGAACCAGCCGCTCGCCCTCGAACTGCTGCAGGAGACGGGCCCGCTCGCGGTCTCTTCTGCCAACCTCACCGGGCAGCCGGCCGCTCAGAGCGCTGCGGCCGCGCACGAGATGCTCGGCGACTCGGTCGAGGTGTACCTGGAAGCGGGGGAGGCCGCTGGCGGCGGTGTCGCTTCGACGATCATCGACGCGACGCGGCTGACTGCCGAGGGCGGCGAACTGCGGATTCTGCGCGAGGGCGGTGTGAGCCGCGAGGCGCTCGCCGAGGTGCTGCCGCAGGCCGTCTTCGCGGACTGACCGAGGGCCGAAAACTGATGGTGCCCTACCTGGTGGTTGCGGCGGTCGCGGTGCTCGTGACCGCTGTGGCATCGTACGCGGTGCTGCAGCTCAGCCGACGCTACCGGCTCGCACCCGAGGTGCGCGATCGCGATGTGCACCGAACCCCCACGCCGCGACTGGGCGGCATCGCCATGTTCGTGGGCCTGCTCGCCGCCTTCGCCGTCGCCGGTGCGCAGCCAGAGTTCGCGCCGCTGTTCACGCGCGGGCCCGAGATGTGGGCGCTGCTGGGGGCGTGCGCGATGATCGCCGCGGTCGGGATTCTTGACGATCTGCTCGACCTCGACTGGATGGTGAAGCTCGCGGCGCAGCTGGCCGCTGCCGGCTTGCTCGCCTGGAACGGTGTGCAGATCGTTTCGCTGCCCTTCGGGAACACGCTCATTGTCGGATCGCCGGCAGTGAACTTTGTGATCACGGTCTTCCTCATCACCCTGGTGATGAACGCCGTCAATTTCGTCGACGGCCTCGACGGGCTGGTGGCGGGGGTCGCGATTATCGCGAACTCGCTCTTCTTCATCTACACCCGCCTGCTGAACGAGCAGATCGGTCGCGTCGACTCAGTGGTGTTCGCGAGTTTCATTGGCATTGTCGTTGTGGGGATCTGTGTGGGATTCCTGCCGTTTAACTGGCATCGCGCGCGCATGTTCATGGGCGACACCGGCGCGTTGCTGGTGGGGTTGCTGATGGCGACCTCGACGGTGTCAGTGACGGGTCAGCTCAACCCTGCCGCGCTCGACCAGAAACTGGTGCTCGCGAGCTACATTCCGATTATTCTGCCGATCGCGGTGCTCGCGCTGCCGCTCGCAGACTTTTCGCTCGCTGTGGTGCGACGCTTGAGGGCCGGCAAGAGTCCGTTTTCGGCGGATCGCCAGCACTTGCACCACCGTCTGCTCGATATGGGGCATTCGCCGCTGCAGGCAGTCTTCATCTTCTACCTGGGCACGGCAGTGCTGTCGGTCGCGGTGCTGCTGGTCTTCACGCAGCAGAGCTGGGTGCTGCCGGTGGTGGTGCTGGTGGTCGGGGGAGCGGCCTGCGCGCTGCTGCTGTTCTTCCCCGTGGTGCGAGTGCGCGCACGCTTCGCCCAGCGGGGATTGGTACCGTTGACGAGGCGGGGATCACCCGTCGAGGCTCCGGGCGCCGAAGGCGCGGCCGCGAGCGAATCGAATGAGAGGATCCCCGAGTGAGCGACGCAACCCAGCCCGAGTCGCAGGAGACGCCCGAGCAGGGGCCCCGGCCGATGCCGGCGTCGCAGCCCGTCCTGCTGCGCGCCCTGCGCTGGGGCATCGCAGCTACTGCGGTCCTGATGGTCGTCTTCGCCGGCATCGGATGGCTGGTGTCGAGCGGTGAGGGCGTGGTGGGTGGCCTCATCGGCACCGCGATGGGCGGCTTCTTCCTGCTGCTCACGGTGGGCAGTATCGCGTTTGCGAATCGCTTTGTCGAAAGCCCCTCGTACATCGGCATCTTCTTCGGCATCGTGCTCGGTTGCTGGCTGCTGAAGTTCATCGCTTTCATCGTTTCCGTGCTGCTGCTGCGCGGCCAGCCGTGGCTCGACACGCAGATCCTGTTCTTCGGTCTGATGGCGAGCGTGCTTGTTTCACTCGCGCTCGATGTGGTCGTGGTGACGCGATCGCGGATCCCGATCATCTCCGACCCGGCGTGATCTGCGGGCGCTGCGAGGTGCCCGGTTTCATCTGAGGCAAAAACCTTGCTAGGATTGAAGGGTTCCCAGCCGGGACGCGCTACGCGCATGCCTGTGAGCACTGGGGGCACGACCATCGTTCGCCGTTGTGCAGTTCTGATCTGCACCCCGAATCAGGAGAATGGCGCTGTTCGCTAACGCTGTGCAACTCGTGGCCCCTGTCATCTATACCTCGGAGGAGGGTGGATTCCACCCGCCGTCGATTGAGGAATTCTTCCCCGACGCGATCTTCTTCGAAGGAACCATCTTCCAGATGGACCGCATCATGATCATCCGCGTGATCATGGCTGTGCTCGTGCTCGTGCTGTTCTGGCTCGGCACCCGCAAGATGCGTGTCATCCCCACCCGCGGTCAGTCGCTCACCGAGATGGCGCTCGACTTCGTGCGGGTCAACATCGCGGAAGATCTGCTCGGCAAGATCGACGGTCGTCGCTTCCTGCCGATCCTGAGCGCAATGTTCTTCATGATCCTGGCGTTCAACGTCACGGGCATCGTCCCGGGCCTCAACGTTGCGGGCACCGCCGTCATCGGCACCCCGCTCGTGCTCGCCGTTGTCTCGTACATCACCTTCATCTACGCAGGCATCAAGAAGAGCCCGAAGAACTTCTTCAAGAACTCGCTCTTCCCGGCAGGCGTGCCCAAGCCGATCTACATCATCGTCACGCCCATCGAGTTCATCTCGACCTTCGTGATCCGCCCCGTCACGCTCACCCTTCGTCTGCTGATGAACATGATGGTCGGCCACATGCTGCTCGTGCTCTTCTTCGCAGCGACAAACTTCTTCATCCTGTACGCCGGCGGGTTCTTCCCCGTGCTCGGTGTCGTCACCTTCGGCTTCGGCTTCGCATTCACGCTCTTCGAGATTCTCGTCGCCGTGCTGCAGGCCTACGTCTTCACGCTTCTCACTGCTGTCTACATCCAGCTCGCGCTGGCTGAAGAGCACTAAACCAACCCGGGTTCGGCAACCGCCGCACTCAACACACGGAAGGAAACACATACTGTGTCTGTTCTCGCTCAAGTTTCGGGTAGCATCGCCACCGTCGGTTACGGTCTCGCCGCCATCGGCCCCGCCATCGGTGTGGGCATTGTCGTCGGCAAGACGATCGAGGGCGTTGCTCGCCAGCCCGAGCTCGCCGGCCGCCTGCAGGTGCTGATGTGGATCGGTATCGCGTTCACCGAGGCGCTCGCCTTCGTGGGCATCGGCACCGCCTACATGTTCGGCTACTAAGAAACGTTCCCCTTTACTAACGTTTCGTAACCTGACATGAGAGGAGGCAGCGATGATCAACACAATCGTTGTTGCTGCTGAGACCGCGGATAAGAACCCGCTGCTCCCCGCGACCTACGACATCGTATGGTCGGGAGTCATCTTCGTCATCCTGCTCATCGCATTCTGGAAGGTCTTCCTGCCCAAGATGCAGGCGATGCTCGACGCTCGCGCCGAGGCCATCGAGGGCAACATTGCCAAGGCCGATGAGGCCCAGGCGAAGGCGGAGGCGGCGCTGCAGGAGTACACCGCGCAGCTCGCAAGCGCTCGCGAAGAGGCCGGCGTGATCCGCGAGGACGCCCGCGCCGATGGCGACAAGATCCGCGCCAAGGCCCGCGAAGAGGCCGTTGCCGAGCAGGCCCGCATCGCGCAGGCCGCCCAGGCGCAGATCGAGGCGGAGCGTCAGAGCGCTGTGGTCTCGCTGCGCAAGGACGTCGGCTCGCTGGCCCTCGGTCTCGCTTCCAGCGTGGTCGGCGAAACCCTCGCCGACGACCAGAAGGCGTCGGCGCTCGTCGACCGCTTCCTCGCTGATCTCGAAGCATCCGAGAAGGCGGCGAACTGATGGGAAGCGCGTCACGCGAAGCACTGGCCCAGGCGCGCACCGCGCTGCGGGCGGGACTCGACCCGGCCACCGGCGGCGCACTGCTGCAGGCGACGGCTCGGATCGCCGAGAGCCCCGCGCTCGCCTCGGCACTCGGCGACGCCTCGGCGAGCGCTGAGGCCAAGGGGCAACTCGTCGCACGGCTCTTCGGCGGGCTCACCGCTGACGCGCGCTCCGTGCTCACCGCAGCCGTCCAGGCGCGCTGGTCGAACGTCGAGGAGTTCGTCGCGGGTGTCGAGGAGCTCGGCCTGCGCGCCGAGGGTCTCGCCAACGCGGCGCTCTCCGACGAGCTGCTCGCGGTCGCTGATCTGATCGATCGCAACCACGAGCTCCAGCTCAGCCTCGGCAGCAAGCTCGCCGATCCCGCCGGCAAGGTGCGGCTCGTGCAGCGACTGCTCGAGAGCAAGGCCTCGGCCTCCACGGTCGCGGTCGTGAGCCACCTCGTCGCGAACCCGCGCGGTCGCAGGCTCGACGCCTCGCTCCGCAGCGCCGCTCGCATCGCCGCCGACCAGAACGGCAGCGATCTCGCGACAGTCACCGTCGCGACACCGCTCTCGGCGGCTCAGCAGGAGCGGCTTGCCCGCGCCCTTGAGCAGTCGGTCGGTCGTTCCGTGAAGATCACGACGGTGATCGACCCCGAGCTCATTGGCGGCGTGCGCATCCAGATCGCAGACGACGTGATCGACGGCAGCGTTCGCGCCCGCCTTGATGACCTCCGACAGCAGCTCGCTGCATAGGGCACAACTTTTCACCCCGGGGGCGGCGCTTCCGGATCAGACAGAGGAAACGAAATGGCAGAACTCTCAATCAGCCCGGACGAGATCCGCGACGCGCTGAATGACTTCGCAGCGTCGTACGAGCCGGCCCAGGCGGAGAAGACCGAGGTCGGCACCGTGGTCGACGCCGCTGACGGCATCGCCCACGTCGAGGGCCTCCCCGGCGTGATGGCAAACGAGCTGGTGCGCTTCGCAGACGGCACCCTCGGCCTCGCACAGAACCTCGAGGAGAACGAGATCGGTGTCGTCGTGCTCGGCGAGTTCACCGGCATCGAGGAGGGCCAGCAGGTCACCCGCACCGGCGAGGTGCTCTCGGTTCCCGTGGGCGAGGGCTACCTCGGCCGCGTGGTCGACCCCCTCGGCAACCCGATCGACGGCCTCGGTGAGATCACCGGCGTCGAGGGCCGTCGCGCCCTCGAGCTGCAGGCCCCCGGCGTCATGCAGCGCAAGTCGGTGCACGAGCCGCTGCAGACCGGCATCAAGGCGATCGACGCGATGATCCCCGTTGGCCGCGGCCAGCGCCAGCTCATCATCGGTGACCGCCAGACCGGCAAGACCGCAATCGCGATCGACACCATCATCAACCAGAAGGCCAACTGGGAGTCGGGCGACACCACCAAGCAGGTGCGCTGCATCTACGTTGCCATCGGCCAGAAGGGCTCGACCATCGCTTCGGTGAAGGGCGCGCTCGAGGACGCCGGCGCGATGGAGTACACCACCATCGTCGCCTCCCCGGCATCCGACCCCGCTGGCTTCAAGTACCTGGCGCCCTACACCGGTTCGGCAATCGGCCAGCACTGGATGTACGACGGCAAGCACGTCCTCATCATCTTTGATGATCTGTCGAAGCAGGCTGAGGCCTACCGCGCCGTGTCGCTGCTCCTCCGTCGCCCGCCGGGGCGCGAGGCCTACCCGGGCGACGTCTTCTACCTGCACTCCCGCCTGCTCGAGCGCTGCGCAAAGCTCTCGGACGAGCTGGGTGCCGGCTCGATGACCGGTCTTCCGATCATCGAGACCAAGGCGAACGACGTTTCGGCTTACATCCCGACCAACGTGATCTCGATCACCGACGGCCAGATCTTCCTGCAGTCCGACCTCTTCAACGCGAACCAGCGTCCGGCGGTCGACGTGGGCATCTCGGTGTCGCGAGTCGGCGGTGACGCACAGGTGAAGTCGATCAAGAAGGTCTCCGGTACCCTCAAGCTCGAGCTCGCCCAGTACCGTGCCCTCGAGGCCTTTGCGATGTTCGCCTCGGATCTCGACGCGGCCAGCCGCAAGCAGCTCGAGCGCGGCGCCCGCCTCACCGAGCTGCTCAAGCAGCCGCAGTACACGCCGTACCCCGTCGAAGAGCAGACCGTTTCGATCTGGGCCGGCACCAAGGGCTTCCTCGATGATGTCCCGGTTGAGGACATCCTGCGCTTCGAGCGCGAGTTCCTCGACTACCTCGGCCGCAACTCCGAGGCGCTGAACACGCTCCGCTCGACCAACGTGCTCGACGACGACACCGTCGCCGACATCACCGCGCAGATCGAGAAGTTCAAGAGCGAGTTCCGCACCTCGTCCGGCAAGAGCCTGAGCGAGCAGTTCGGTGCGCTCGACGAGGCAGAGATCAAGCAGGAGCAGCTGGTCGTCAAGAAGTAGTGACGGACCCCGGTGGGGGCGTCAGCCCCCACCGATCCCGAACCACCTCGACCAGCCAGCCCCGACCAGTACAGGAGAGACATGGGAGCGCAACTTCGGGTCTACCGGCAGAAGATTCGTTCTGCCCAGACGACCAAGAAGATCACCCGTGCGATGGAGCTGATCGCAGCCTCTCGCATCCAGAAGGCGAAGGCACGCGTCGAAGCGTCGACGCCGTATGCCACCGCGATCACCCGTGCGGTGTCCGCGGTCGCCACGCACTCGAACACCGCACACCCGCTGCTCGTCGAGGCCGACAAGGTCGAGCGGGCGGCAGTGGTGATCTTCACCTCCGACCGCGGTCTCGCGGGCGCCTTCAACTCGCAGGTGCTGCGGGAGGCGGAGCAGCTCACCGAGCTGCTGCACGAAGAGGGCAAGGAAGTTGTGTACTACCTGATCGGCCGCAAGGCCCAGGGGTACTTCTCCTTCCGTCGCCGTGCTTCGGAGCGTGTGTGGACCGGTGACACCGAAACCCCCGCCTTCGAAACGGCGAAGGAGGTTGCGGAGTCCCTGCTTGAGGTCTTCGCCCGCCCCGCCGCCGAGGGCGGAGCGCAGGAGATCCACCTCGTCTACAACCGCCTCATCAGCATGGTGAGTCAGGTTCCCGAGGTGCACCGCCTGCTCCCGCTGCAGGTTGTCGAGGGCGTCGCCGAGGCGACAGAAGCCCCCGAGGCGCTGTACGAGTTCGAGCCCGACGCTGACACGGTGCTCGACAAGCTGCTGCCGGCCTACATCGAGTCGCGTATCTTCAACGCCATGCTGGAATCGGCTGCGGCGAAGCACGCTGCGACGCAGAAGGCGATGAAGTCGGCGAGCGACAACGCCGACACGCTGATCCGCGATTACACGCGCCTCGCGAACAACGCCCGCCAGGCCGAGATTACCCAGCAGATTTCCGAGATCGTAGGCGGCGCCGACGCGCTGTCGAGCTAAGAAGCACGAAGAGAGAGAAACATGACCGAAACCGCCGCAGTGGCGACTGAGGCCGCAACGAAGGTTGTCGGGCGGATCGCTCGAGTGACCGGCCCCGTCGTCGATATCGAGTTCCCGCACGACGCGATCCCCGGCGTCTACAACGCTCTCGAGACCATCGTCAACATGGGCGAGGGCGCTGAGCCCTTCAAGCTCGTGCTCGAGGTTGCGCAGCACCTCGGCGACAACCTCGTCCGCGCCATCGCACTGAAGCCGACTGACGGCCTCGTGCGCGGCCAGGAGGTCGTCGACACCGGTGACTCGATCACCGTTCCCGTGGGTGATGTCACCAAGGGCAAGGTGTTCGACGTTACGGGCAACGTGCTCAACCTCCCCGAGGGCGAGACCATCGAGGTCAACGAGCGCTGGAGCATCCACCGCACGCCCCCGGCCTTCGATCAGCTCGAGTCGAAGACCCAGCTCTTCGAAACCGGCATCAAGTCGATCGACCTCCTCACCCCGTACGTGCAGGGCGGCAAGATCGGCCTGTTCGGTGGTGCTGGTGTCGGCAAGACCGTCCTCATCCAGGAGATGATCCAGCGCGTGGCCCAGGACCACGGCGGCGTCTCGGTGTTCGCCGGTGTCGGCGAGCGCACCCGTGAGGGCAACGACCTCATCCACGAGATGGACGAGGCCGGCGTCTTCGACAAGACCGCTCTGGTGTTCGGCCAGATGGACGAGCCCCCGGGGACGCGTCTGCGCGTTGCCCTCTCCGCGCTGACCATGGCGGAGTACTTCCGCGATGTGCAGAAGCAGGACGTGCTGCTCTTCATCGACAACATCTTCCGCTTCACGCAGGCCGGTTCCGAGGTGTCGACGCTGCTCGGCCGTATGCCCTCCGCTGTGGGCTACCAGCCGAACCTCGCCGACGAGATGGGCATCCTCCAGGAGCGCATCACCTCGACCCGTGGCCACTCGATCACCTCGCTGCAGGCCATCTACGTGCCCGCCGACGACTACACCGATCCGGCCCCGGCGACCACCTTCGCCCACCTCGATGCGACCACCGAGCTCTCGCGTGAGATCGCCTCGAAGGGTCTCTACCCCGCCATCGATCCGCTCACCTCAAGCTCGCGCATCATGGATCCCCGCTACTTGGGCGAGGACCACTACCGCGTCGCCACGACGGTGAAGCAGATCCTCCAGAAGAACAAGGAGCTCCAGGAGATCATCGCGATCCTTGGTGTCGACGAGCTCTCCGAAGAGGACAAGATCACCGTGGCACGCGCGCGCCGCATCCAGCAGTTCCTCTCGCAGAACACCTACATGGCGAAGAAGTTCACCGGTGTTGAGGGCTCCACGGTTCCCCTCGCGGAGACCATCGAGTCGTTCGACGCGATCTGCAAGGGCGAGTTCGATCACGTCGCAGAGCAGGCCTTCTTCAACGTGGGCGGCATCTCCGACGTCGAGGAGAACTGGGCCAAGATGCAGAAGGATCTGGCCTAAGTCATGGCGCTCAACGTGAGTGTCGTCTCGGCCGATCACGAGGTCTGGACGGGTGAGGCTGCTCAGGTCGTCGCGAAGACGGTCGAGGGCGAGATCGGCATCCTCAGCGGCCACCAGCCGCTGCTCGCCCTGCTCGCGCAGGGTGAGGTGCGCGTGACCACTGCCGGTGGTGAGAAGATCGCGGTTGACGCCGAGGGTGGTTTCCTCTCGGTCGATCACGACACGGTGACCATCGTCGCCAGTCGCGCGAGCGTCGCCGCCTAACACTCGGTCGCTGCACCCCTGACCTCGGGGCCCGGAACACCAATCGGTGATCCGGGCCCCGAGGCGTTTCCGGGGGAGGAGTCGCTAGGCTGGAAGCACCATGAAGATCCTGCTGCCCCCCTCTGAAACGAAACGAAGCGGCGGTGAAGGATTCCTGCGCCCCGCCGAGCTGCGCGCGCACGAGCAACTGCACCATGCCCGCGGCAGGGTGCGCGCCGCGCTTGAAGAGTTGAGCCGCGGCGACGAAGACATCGCCGCGAAGGCCCTGAAGCTCGGGGTGAAGAACCGTGATGAACTGCAGCACAATCTGCGACTCGATGAAAGCGGCGTGCTGCCCGCCGTGGAACGCTACACGGGCGTGCTCTACGACGCTCTCGACGTGCCGTCGCTGAACGCCGCAGAGCGCGCGTGGCTCGCTGAGCATGTGCTCGTGCAGTCGGCGCTGCTCGGCCTCGTCGGCGCGGGGGACCGAATCCCCGCCTACAGGCTTTCCGCAGGATCCCGCCTGCCAGGCCTCGGTGCCCCGCTCAAACGCGTCTGGAGCGAAGCGCACGCCAACATTGAGTGGGCCGGGGCTGGTCTCGTGCTTGATCTGCGCTCGAAAGACTACGCGGCCCTGGCGCCGTTGCCCAACGATGTGGGGTACGCCCTCCTTGTTGTGCAGCGCGGCGACGACGGCGCAGTGCGCGCCCTCAACCACTTCAACAAGGCGGCGAAAGGCGACCTCGTGCGGCGCCTTGCCCGATCCGCCGCCCGTCTCGACACCCCGCAGCAGCTACTCGACTGGGCGCAAGTCACCGGCCTCGAGCTCAGTCTCGATGAGTCGTCGCGCGTGATCACCCTGGTCACCGAGCTGGGGGCGCCCGCGGCGCGGTCGTCGGCACACAGCACGGCACGGTAGAATACTCTGGTGTCTGAGAGGTGGAAGCAGTGACCGCGCGCGGTGAAAACGCGTCGCGTCGACGTCTGCGCTACCGCAAAGACAGCGAGCTCGAGATCGAGCTCTCGTGGTTTGCCCTGAGCGACGTCGGAAATCGACGTGAAACCAACCAGGACAGCTACGTCGCCATGCCCCCGATCTTCGCCGTCGCCGACGGCATGGGGGGCCACTCGGCCGGCGAGATCGCCTCCGCCGCAGTGGTGCGTCGACTCGCCGAACTCGGCGGCACCGAGAACGCCACCGAGCGCGACATCGACGAACTGCTCGGCGATGCTGTCGAAGACATCGAACTCGATGCCGGGGAGACCGAGCTCGGGGCCGGCACCACTGTCACCGGTGTTTGCCTCAGCACCGAAGACGAACCCACCTGGCGGGTCTTCAACATCGGCGATTCCCGTGTTTACCAATACTTCAAAGGTGCCCTCAGCCAAATTACCGTCGATCACTCCGTCGTGCAGCACCTCATCGACACCGGTGCGATCAGCGAAGAAGAAGCCGAGGTGCACCCGCATGCGAACGTGATCACGCGCGCTGTCGGTTTCAACGAGGCCCCGATCCCCGACTACACCTCGCTCGCCCTCATCCCGGGCCAGCGCCTGCTGATCTGCTCCGACGGGCTCACGAAAGAGCTCACGGACATCGGCATCCAGCATTACCTGGCCTCGCAGCCCACCGCAGAAGACGCCGCTCGCACGCTCGTGCACCAGGCGCTCGACAACGCGGGCCGCGACAACGTCACCGTGATCGTGATCGACGTGCACGCCGTCGGCGATGTTGTCGATACCGGCAGCTTCGAGGCCTCGGGCCTCGAAATCACAGGCTGAGGCGGATCGCCCCGCACGCTGCTCCTGCGCGCCGCCCGCGCGAGCCTGCTTGCCCCTGCGCCCGCTTGCCCTTGCACCCGCGCATAGCTACGCCCTCGAAAGGCGCATTTCGCATCTGAGGGCGGGCGGATTCATGCGAAACCCGCCTCTCGGCGGGGCGGCCGGGGTGATGGGTGTGGCGGGTGAGGAGGGTGTGGCGGGCGCGGCGGGTGTGGCGGGCGTCAGTGCGGGGAGGAGAGAGCATGCGAAACCCCGCCGCCTCAGGGGAGGCGGCGGGGTGAGGTGGCACGGGTTGGATCCGCCTACGCTGCCGCGAAGGCGGCGTCGAGCACATCGATGACGTCGGCGATGAGTTCGTCGCTCATCTTGAGCGAGGGCAGGAAGCGGATGGCCTGATTGTGCACGCCGGTGCTCAACAGCACCACGCCCTGCGAGGCCGCGAAGTCGACGACGTGTGACACGAGCTTCGGGTCGGCCTCGAGTGTGCCGGGCTTCACGATCTCGATCGCGAGCATCGCGCCGCGGCCGCGCACCTCGGCGATGCTGTCGTACTTCTCGGCGAGGCGTCGCAGGCCTGCGGTGAAGGTGGCCTCGATCCGCTTCGCTTCTACGAGCAGGTTTTCGCGTTCGATCTGCTCGAAGACCGCGACGGCGGCAGCGCAGGAGACGGGGTTGCCGCCGAAGGTGCCGCCGAGGCCGCCCGGCTGCGACTGGTCCATGATCTCGGCGCGGCCAGTGATGCCGGCGAGGGGGAGACCGCCGGCGATGCCCTTCGCCGAGAGCACGATGTCGGGCTCGACGCCGAACTGTTCGATCGAGAAGACGGTGCCGGTGCGCGCCATACCCGCCTGCACCTCGTCGGCGATGAACACGATGCCGTTCGCGCGGCACCATTCGGCGAGCGCCGGCAGGTAGCCGTCGGCGGGCACGATGAAGCCGCCCTCGCCCTGGATGGGCTCGACAACGAGGCAAGCGAGATCTTCGGCGCCGGCCACCTTTTCGAGGTGGGCGATGGTGCGGGCCGCGGCCTCGGCACCGCTCAGGCCGTCGTGCAGCGGGTAGGAATTGGGAGCCTTGTAGATGTCGCCGGCGCGGGGGCCGTAGCCGAGGGCGTAGGGAGCGGCCTTGTGATTCATGCTGCTGGTGAGCATGGTGCGGCCGTGGTAGGCGTGTTCGAGCACGGCGACGCCGGGGCGGCCGGTGTACTTGCGGGCGATTTTGACACCGTTCTCAACGGCTTCGGCACCGGAGTTCATGAGCAGGGTCTTGTAGGGGCGCTCGGCCGTCGAGCCAGGAACGTGCTTGGCGAGGTGCTCGGCCACCTGCACGTACGGCTCGTAGGGAGTCATTGTGAACAGGGTGTGAGTGACCTTGTTGAGCTGCGCGGTGGCCGCTGCGACGACGGCGCTGTCGGTGTGGCCCACGGTGGTCACGCCGATGCCGCCGCAGACGTCGACGAGGTGGTTGCCGTCGACGTCAACGAGGATGGAGTCATGCGAGCGCTCGATGTAGACGGGCAGCACGCTGTGCACTCCGGGCGGCACGACCGCGCGGCGACGCTCGTGGATTTCTCGTGAGCGGGGCCCGGGAATCTCGGTGACAACGAGACGCTGCTGGGGAATTGACGATTCGGTGACTGGCGCTGCTTCGCTCATGCTCTCGATCTTACTCTCGGGTGGCTGGGACGATTGCGGCGGCACAGCACCGGAGCGCCAGCGCTAGGCTGGCCGCGTGGGCGACGTGCATGAGTACCGCGTGGGGATCGAGTGGACCGGCAACCGGGGGACCGGGACGAGTGGGTACCGCGACTACGGCAGGCAGCTGCTGATCCGTGCAGCGGGCAAGGCCGCGCTCGAGGGTTCGGCCGATCGCACCTTCCACGGCGACGCTGACCGTTGGAATCCCGAGGAGCTGCTGGTCACCGCGCTCGCGCAGTGCCACATGCTCTCGTACCTGCACATGGCCGTGCGCGCGGGCGTCGTAGTGACGGGGTATACCGACGAGGCGGTGGGCACGATGTTGCAGGAGGGGTTGGGTGGCGCGTTCACGGAGGTGGTGCTCCGGCCAAGGGTTGCTGTCGCCGAAGTTTCGATGGTGGAGGCGGCGCTCGCGGCGCACGCTGCGGCACGGGACGCGTGCTTCATCGCGAACTCGGTGAACTTCCCGGTGCGGCACGAGCCGGAGATCGTGGTCGCAGGCTCGGCGTAACACGGACGAGCGTGTCGGTGGTTCCCAATAGAATGGCACCCATGGCACTCGACCAGCAGGCACAGTCCTCCTCGTTCTTCATCACCACCCCGATCTTCTACGTGAACGACGCCCCCCACATCGGGCATGCGTACACCGAGGTGGCGGCTGACGTGCTTGCGCGGTGGCACCGGCAGGCGGGCGATGACACCTGGTTCCTGACGGGCACCGACGAGCACGGCCAGAAGATTCTGCGCACCGCCACGGCCAACGGCGTTGCGCCGAAGGAGTGGGCGGATCGCCTCGTCGAGTCGGCATGGAAGCCGCTGCTCGGCACGATCGACATCTCCAACGACGACTTCATTCGCACCACCGATGCGAGGCATGAAGAGGGCGTCGCGAAGTTTCTGCAGAAGCTCTACGACGACGGCCACGTCTACGCCGGTGAGTTCGAAGCGCTCTACTGTGTGGGCTGCGAGGAGTTCAAGCCGAAGAGCGAGATCGTCGACGGCGAGGGCGCTTTCGCCGGCGAGAAGGTGTGTGCGATCCACTCGAAGCCCCTGGAACTGCTGCAGGAGAAGAACTACTTCTTCAAGATGAGCGCCTTCCAGGATCGCCTGCTCGCCCTCTACGAGGAGCGCCCCGACTTCGTGCAGCCCGCGAGCGCGCGCAACGAGGTCATCGCTTTTGTGCAGCAGGGCCTCGAAGACCTGTCGATTTCGCGCACCTCCTTTGACTGGGGCATCCCGATTCCGTGGGATGCATCCCACGTCACCTACGTGTGGTTCGACGCGCTGCTCAACTACGTCACCGCCACGGGGTACGGCGCCGACACCGAGCAGTTCGAGCGTCGTTGGCCGGCGACCCACATCGTCGGCAAAGACATCCTCCGCTTCCACGCGGTGATCTGGCCGGCCATGCTCATGGCCGCGGGGCTCGAGGTGCCGCGCCACGTCTTCGCGCACGGCTGGCTGCTGGTGGGCGGAGAGAAGATGTCGAAGTCGAAGCTCACGGGTATCGCACCGAACGAGATCACCGACACCTTCGGCTCTGATGCCTTCCGCTACTACTTCATGCGCGCCATCTCCTTCGGGCACGACGGCTCCTTCAGCTGGGAAGATCTGGCGGCCCGCTACCAGGCCGAGCTCGCCAACGGCTTCGGCAACCTCGCCAGCCGCGTGCTCGCGATGAATCAGAAGTACTTCGAGGGTCGGGTGCCGCAGGGCGGCAGCGAGGAGCAGCCGGCCGACGCCGCGATCCGCACCCTCGCGGCTGACGTTGCTGCGCGTGCCGACGAGCGTATTTCGGTCTTTGCGATCCACGAGGCGCTCGCCGCTGTGTGGGAGCTTGTCGATGCCCTGAACGGTTACATCACCGAGCAGGAGCCGTGGGTGCTTGCCAAGGATCCCGCGCAGCGCGACCGTCTGGCTGCCGTGCTCTACACGACCACCGAGGGCCTGCGGGTGCTCGCTGAGCTGCTCGCGCCCGTGATTCCGCAGGCCGCTGCGAAGCTGTGGACGGCCCTGGGTGCCGAGGAGACGCTGGGCGCGCTCGCCGAGCAGCCGATCCGCGAGGCCGGCCGTTGGGGCCGTTTGCTCGCAGGCACCGAGCAGCAGCGCATCGCTGTGCTCTTCCCCCGCATCGAGATCGACGGCGAGAACAAGTGACCGCCGCGGAGGTTCCCGCCGGCGGGCTGCGCAAGCGGAGCACCGGCCCGGCGGCGTCGGGATCTGGGTCGCGCGATCTGAGCCGGCCCGAGAACCCCGAGCCGCTGCCCATCCCGGTCTACGACAACCACGCCCACCTCGAGTTCGAAGACGGCGTCGATCAGCTCGACCCGCTCGATTCGCTCGCCAGGGCGGAAGCGGTGGGCGTGCGCGGCATCGTGCAGGTCGGCACTGACCTGGAGACCAGCCGCTGGAGCGCTCAGCTCGCGGCGAGCGACCCTCGCGTGCTCGCTGCGGTCGCGCTGCACCCCAATGAGGCGCCGCGACTGTTCGCTGAGGGGCTGCTGAGCTCGCACCTTTCTGAGATCGCGCGGCTTGCCGCGCAGTCGCGGGTGCGCGCTGTGGGCGAGACTGGCCTTGATTTCTTCCGCACTGGCGAAGACGGTCGTGCGGCGCAGATCGAGTCGTTCGAGACGCACATCGAGATCGCAAAGGCCAACGGCATTGCGCTGCAGATCCATGACCGCGACGCGCACGACGAGGTGGTGGCGACGCTGCTGCGGGTCGGCGCCCCCGAGCGCACCGTGTTCCACTGCTTCTCGGGCGATGCGCGGCTGGCCCGCGTCTGCAATGAGCATGGCTGGTACATGTCGTTCTCAGGCACCTCGACGTTCAAGAACGCACCGGCGCTGCGCGAGGCGATTACGGTGGCGCGTCCCGAGCTCGTGCTCGCCGAAACCGACGCCCCGTTCCTCACACCGGAGCCGTTCCGCGGCCGGCCGAACGCCCCCTACCTGCTGCCGCACACGGTGCGCCGCATGGCCGAGACGCTTGACGAGCCCCTCGCGGAGGTGTGCGCGCGCATCGCGGCAAACACCGAGCGCGTCTACGGCACCTGGGAGGTCGGCGGCAATGACTGACGTCCCAGCCCACCCGCGCCTGCTCGGCCCGAATGAGGTGCGCGATCTCGCTGAGCGGCTCGGGGTCTCGCCCACCAAGAAGCTCGGGCAGAACTTCGTCATCGACCCGAACACGGTTCGCAAGATCGTGCGGCTTGCCGGAGTGAGCGCGGGCGATCGCGTCATCGAGATCGGTCCCGGCCTCGGCTCGTTGACGCTCGGTATCACCGAGGTGGGCGCCGATGTCACCGCGGTCGAGATCGATCGGCGTCTTGCGGCTGAGCTGCTGCAGACGGCGCGTGCGATGCAGCCGGAGGTGTTCGCCGACCCCGATGCTCCTCGTCTGCGCGTTATCCACACGGACGCGCTCGATCTGAGCGCCGAGATGCTTCTGGCCGCCCCGCAGCCGCCAGAGGTGCTTGTGGCGAACCTGCCCTACAACGTGTCGGTGCCGATTCTGATGCATCTGCTCGAACTGATTCCGGGCCTCCGCGGCGGGCTGGTGATGGTGCAGGCCGAGGTCGGGCATCGCATTGCGGCGGGGCCCGGCTCGAAGGAGTACGGCGCTCCAAGCGCGAAGGCTGCCTGGTATGGGGATTGGCGGATCGCGGGCTCAGTGAGCCGCCGCATCTTCTGGCCGGTGCCCGGCGTCGATTCGGTGCTTGTCGGCTATGAGAAGCGCGCGCAGCCGAGGGGTGATGAGCGGGAGCGGGCGCTGGTGTTCGAGCTGGTGAATGCGGCGTTCGCGCAGCGGCGCAAGATGCTGCGGCAGGCCTTGCAGCCGGTGCTGGGGGAGCTCGATGTGGCGGTTGCGACGATCGAGGCTGCGGGCATTGCGCCGACCGCGCGGGCCGAGCAGCTCGGCATTGATGAGTTCCTCGCCATTGCTCGGGAGCATCTCGCGCGCGGTGACGTGCGCTAGCGTGTAACCATGAGCGCGATTCGGGGGCGAGCGATCACGGTGCGGGCACCGGGGAAGATCAACGTGTTCTTCCGGGTCGGCGCGCTGCAGGACGACGGCTATCACGATGTGGCCTCGCTGTATCAGGCGGTGTCGCTGTTCGAAGAGGTCACTGCGGTGCACGCCGACGGTTTCTCGGTGCGCTTCACCGGCCCGATCGACGTCAGCGGCTTGGCGACTGATGCGTCGAATCTGGCGATCCGCGCGGCGCAGCTGCTGGCCGAGCGCACGGGCTATGCGGGTGGCGTCGATCTGACGATTCTGAAGCGGGTGCCGATTGCCGGTGGTATGGGCGGCGGCTCGGCCGATGCCGCTGCAACGCTGGTTGCCTGTGATGAGTTGTGGGGCACTGAACTCGGCCGTTCGGGGCTGCTGCCGCTCGCTGCGGAGCTCGGCGCCGATGTGCCCTTTGCCCTTGAGGGTGGCACCGCGGTGGGCACAGGGCGCGGCGACGAGCTCAGTCCGGCGCTTGCGAAGGGCACCTTCCACTGGGTGCTCGCACTTTCTGATGCGGGGCTCAGCACACCGGTGGTGTATCGGGCGCTCGACACGCACCGCGACGCGCATCTGCGCGACCTCGGCAGGCAGCCCGAGCAGGTGAAGGTGGACACTGCTGTGCTGCAGGCGGTGCGGGTGGGTGACGCCGACTCCTTGGCTGATGCCATGCACAATGATCTGCAGGTTGCGGCGCTGAAGCTCGCCCCCGAACTCGCTGAGTTGTTGGAGCTGGGGGAGTCGCGGGGCGCGCGCGCCGGCATTGTTTCCGGATCGGGGCCCACGGTGGCGTTCCTGGTCGGTGATGCCCAGGAAGCTGCCGAGCTGCGCAGTGTGCTGACCCGCGCGGGGGTGCGCGCGCTCACCGCGACGGGACCGGTCTCCGGTGCGCGCATGATCTGACCGCTGCGCTCGCGCGTGTGCGAGGTGGCTGGAATACCGAGACGGCCGTCGTGGTTGCACCCGGCATGACTGAGACGATCCGCGTCGATATCTGGTCAGATATCGCCTGCCCCTGGTGCTACATCGGCAAACGCCGCTTCGAAGCGGGAGTTGCCGCGTTCCGTGAAGCGCACCCCGAGGTTGATTTCGAGGTGGCGGGCCACAGCTTCGAGCTGGCCCCTGACACGCCCCTCGATTTCACGGGCAGCGAGGTCGATTTCCTGGTGCGGCACAAGGGTATGCCGGCCGCGCAGGTGGAGCAGATGCTCGCGCAGATGACCGAGCTCGGGGCTGTTGACGGCGTGGTGTTCGACTTCGCCAGCGTGAAGCACGCGAACACCGCCCGAGCGCACCGGATCCTGCACCTGGCTGCCGAGTCGGGGGCGCAGGATGCCGTGCAGGACCGACTGTTCCGCGCCTACTTCGCGGAGGGGGAGGATCTTTCCGACCCGGAGACGCTGGCGCGTCTGGGAGCCGATGCCGGCCTCGACCCTGAGGCTGTGCGTGCGGCGCTTGCAGATGACACCTACGGTGAGGCGGTGCAGCGCGACATCACCCGCGCTCGTATGCTCGGGGTGAACGGTGTGCCGTTCTTCTTGCTCGACCAGAAGTACGGCATTTCGGGTGCGCAGAGCGCCGAGGCATTCGCTGGCGCGTTCGAACAGGTGCTCGGCTTCCGTGCCGGCGCGAGCACCGAAGACCATCCCGCAGATCAGGCGTGAAAGGAACGACGATGAATGACAACAGGGACGCGACTGCGATCGCAGCTGAGGCCGTTGAGGCTGAGATTCAGGCGGGGCTCGACCCGGCGGCCGGGCTGCAGGGTGCTGCCGGCTTTGCCGATGCCGAGTCGCGCGAGATTCTCAACCTGCTGAATGATGGCGAGGCCGCCGGCTCCTGTTGTGGTGGCAGCTGCTGCGTGTAATTCCGGCTCGCTGAGGCTGGTTCGGCCCCAGCGAAAGGCGGTGTTCCCGTGACGGGCGGGCGAGATCGTGCCGCATGGCTATTTTTGGATTGTGACTAAAAGTAGTTTGTGTCTATTGTTGTGTCTATGAGTGAAGACACGACGCTGCTGCCGCGCACCCGCGCGACCCGGCCCGGCTGGCTGCCGTTTTCGATGGTCGTCGCGACGCTGGCCGCGATCACGGCGGTGCCCGTCGCGCTCGAGGTGCTCGCCCCTGAGCGTGCCGATGGCACCGTCGGTGTCTTCGAGCGGGTCGCGCTGAACGTCGACGCCGAAGGCGCCTTCGGTATCGGAGGCTTCATCGCCCCCGAGGGATGGCTGCGCGAGAGCGACGAAGCCGTGGATGGTGGCGGGGAGGCAAAGCCTTCGAGTTCTGCCTCGTTCGTCTCCGCCGCGCAAGACGTGCGACTCGAGGCCAGCCTGCACTTCGGAGCCGACGACGCGGATGCGTTGCTGCGTTCGAGCAGCCCCGCAGGCACCGCGATCCTCCCCATCACCTCGGCACCGCATGGTGAGGGAAGAGAGATTCGTATGCTCGAGTACGACCTCGACGTCGGTGGCGGATTCACGCAGAGCTTTGCGATGTGCACGGATCGCGCACCTTACGTGTGCCTGCGCTTCGACGTCGAGATGCTCGATGATGCCGGCAGGCCCGGCACCATCCGGCCAGACATCTCAGCCGTTCTCGACTCTGCGGAGGTGTACTGATGAGCCCAGAAGCGATGGCCATCACCCAGCCCCGATCCCCGCTCGGGCATCGGCGTCGCCCCGTGCTGTGGCAGCCGCAGCAGCCCGTATTCTGGCTGTGGCTCGTGCTCACCGTACCGAGCGCCGTGCTGCTGATCGTCGATGTCGTGCGACGCACGGAGAGCGTTGCGGGGCTCGCCGCGGCGACAGTGCTTGTCGGTGCACAGGGAGCGGTGCTCTGGCTGCTCATCCGTGCGATACCCCGCTTCCGCCGTCAGCCGCTCTCCCTGCGCCTGGCAGCGCTGCTGTGGGGTGGGACGTTCGCGATTATGGCGGCCAGCGCCTTCAACACGGTCAACTCCGACGCACTCGACCGCTACGGCCTCACTACGCTGTCGGCTTCGATCAGCGCGCCCCTCAACGAGGACCTGCTGCGTTTCCTCGGCATTCTCGTAGTGCTGGTGCTCGCCTACGGGCGACGGATCACCGTGATGGACGGCGTGCTGTACGGCTTCCTGGTCGGTGCGGGCTTCGAGCTCGTCGAGAACCTCTGCTACGCGCTGCAGAGCACCGACATTGGCGAAACGGTGGGGATCGGCCTGGCGCGGTTGCTCGTCGGCTTCGCGCTGCACGCCCTGTGGTCGGCGTTCTCCGGGGCTGTGCTCGCGTACTGCCTCTCGCGCACGCAACAGCGCCTCGGAGGCCGTTGGCTGCTGCTGATTCCCGCGATCCTCGCCCCGATGCTGCTGCACGCTGCATGGGATTCCCCGCCCCTCTCGGTGATCAGTGCCGTGCAGCTGCTGCTGTTCATCCTCCTCTATGGGGTCACGCTCGCGCTGTTCTGCTGCGCTGTCGCGTGGGGTCGGCGCGGCGAGTTCGTCTGGTACACCGAGACGACGGGGTGGGGCGGTGCACGCCGCGACTTCGCCAGGCTGCCACGCAGTGAGCGCAGAGCGCTCGGCGCGACAGCCATCGCGCAAGAGCGCGACCAGGCCGAGGCGAGCATCCCGGCCGCGTGACAGGCGACCGCTTGCGGCGCTGAGCATGCCAGTGGCGCACCCCGGCACAGCATCCGTGAGCCGTCCGACCCACCGCGAACTAGACTGGACGGGTTATGGCTCATTTGCTGGGGGCTGAGGCCCTGCACCTCGAAGTTCCAACCAAGACCGTCTTCGACTCGGTGACGCTCGGAGTCGCCGAAGGCGACCGCATCGGCATCGTCGGCCGCAACGGCGACGGCAAGTCGAGCCTGCTCATGATGCTTGCCGGGCGTCGCGAGCCCGACGGCGGCCAAGTCACCGTGCGCAGCGGCACCACGATCGGCGTGCTCGACCAGGCCGACGTGTTCGACGCAGGCGAGACGGTCGGACACGCGATCGTGGGGGAGCGGCCCGAGTACGAGTGGGCCGGAGACCCGCGCACGCGCGACGTGATCGCGGGGCTCGTGGGCGACCTCGACTGGGAAGCGCCGGTCGATGCGCTCTCGGGCGGGCAGCGCCGCCGCGTCGCCCTGGCGAGGCTGCTGGTCGGCGACTTCGAGATCCTCTTCCTCGACGAGCCCACGAACCACCTCGACGTCGAAGGCATCGCCTGGCTCGCCGAGCACCTGAAACGGCGCTGGCCCGCCGGTCAGGGCGCGCTGCTCGTGGTCACGCACGACCGCTGGTTCCTTGACGAGGTGTGCACCGCCACCTGGGAGGTGCATGATCGCATTGTGGAACCGTTCGAGGGCGGCTACGCCGCGTACATCCTGCAACGGGTGGAACGTGACCGCCAGGCCGCGTCCATCGAGCAGAAGCGGCAGAACCTCGCCCGCAAGGAGCTGGCGTGGCTGAGGCGCGGGGCCCCTGCGCGCACCTCGAAGCCGAAGTTCCGCATCGACGCCGCGAATGAGCTCATCGCTGACGTGCCCGAGATCCGCGACCGCGTCTCGCTGCAGTCGATGGCCGTGCAGCGGCTCGGCAAAGATGTGGTGAACCTGCACGATGCAGGCGTCTCCTACGGCGATCGCGTGATCCTGGAAGACGTCGAGTGGCTGCTCGCCCCGGGCGAGCGCACGGGCATTCTCGGAGTGAATGGTGCCGGCAAATCGACGCTGCTGGGGCTCATCTCGGGCGATGTCGAACCCACCTCGGGGAGGGTGAAGCGCGGCAAGACTGTGAAGGTCGCCACCCTCACCCAGCGCCTCGATGAGCTTGCCGAGCACCTGAACGAGCCCGTGCGCGTGGTGATCGCCCGTCTGCGCACCAGTTTCACCGTGGGCAGCGGGTCAAAGGCTCAAGAACTTACCCCGGGGCAGATGCTCGAACGCATGGGCTTCACGAGCGCGCAGCTGTCGACCCCGGTGAAGGACCTCTCGGGCGGGCAGAAGCGGCGCCTGCAACTGCTGCTGATCCTGCTCGACCAGCCCAACGTGCTGATTCTCGACGAGCCCACGAACGACCTCGACACCGACATGCTCGCCGCGATGGAAGACCTGCTCGATTCCTGGCCCGGCACACTGATCGTGGTGTCGCACGATAGGTACTTCCTGGAGCGCGTGACCGATCAGCAGTACGCAATTCTCGACAAGCACCTGCGGCACCTGCCCGGCGGGGTGGATCAGTACCTCGAACTGCGGGCGGCGCAGGATCGCGCTGCCGAGCCTGCCGCGGCAGGATCGGGCGTGTCTGCGGCCGCGGCTGGTGCTGGGGCTGCGCTGACCGGGGCCGAGCTGCGCGCCGCCCAGAAGGAGCTCTCTGCCGTGGAACGCAAGATGGAGCGCCTGCAGGCCGACATCGCGAAGTCGCGTGACGGCCTCGCCGACCTCGACCAGACCGACTACCAGCTGCTGAACGTCGAGATGGCGAAGATCACGGCGCTCGAAGACGAGGTCGCGATGCTTGAGGAGCGCTGGCTCGAACTCGGCGAGCAGATCGGCTGACCCGGATGCGCGGAAAGCCTTGAGTGCCCGAGGGTCTTGCTGCAGGGTCGCGCCCCTCGCCGAGAGGAGAAAAACGCGCGCTCCTGGCGCTGGGAACACGCAAAATCCGCCTCTCGCGACACCGCTGCGGCGTTGCCGGGGCGGTCCTCCAGGGGGCGGGGTGTGGGGACTACCAGGCTCAGCGGCCTTCGCGGTCGAGCTGTGCGGCGACCGCGCCCAGCACTGCGTCGGGCGAGCCAGAGGCGTCGTAGACCGCGACGAGCACCCGCTGCCGATCGCCCTCGGCCGTAAGCCAGAGCTCGTAGAGCGCGGTGAGCCTGTGCAGATCGCGCGTCACCGCGCGGGGGGCGTCGGTGATCCGCTCCCGCAGCCAGTCGCGCAGCGCGGCATTGTGTACCGCCACGAGTGACGCTGCGAGCGACGGCGCCACCCAGTCTGGGGTGGCAGGCTGCTGTACGCGGCGGATGTAGCGCGCGAAGACGCGTTCGTAGCGGTGGGTGATCACCAGCTCGCGGTCGCGCAGTGCCGGGCGCTCGTGCATGAGTTCGAAGCGCAGTCGGGCGGCTTCGGGATCACGCACGAGCAGGCGCAGCACATCGGCGGTGCCTTCGACAAGCGCCTCACCGGGCTGTAGTTCTGTCGCGTCGAGGAAGTCTGCGAGCTGGGCGAGCGCGTGATCGTGATCGGCGAAGATCACATCGTCTTTGCTGCCGAAGCGCCGGAAGAAGGTGCTGCGGCTCATGCCGACGGCATCGGCGAGGTCGCCTGCGGTGGTGGCCTCGTAGCCGCGCTCGGCAAGGTGGCGGATCGCGGCGACGGAACTCTGCTGATCGGCTGGCACGGTCGGGGGCTTCGCTGGCATACGCTGAAGGTATCACGGTTTGGGGCAATTGGAACTGGGTTTCAATCATTGTCGCCAAGTTTTCATTGGGCGCGACTGTCATGATCTGTGCGAAGCGTCTTGACATGGGACTGCGTCTCAGTCATGCTCGAAGCACGCGCCGAATCGTCGTGCCCATCGCAGCGACGCCAGACCCGACGGCGCAGGGAGGATCCCCAATGTCGCAGAACCGCACCTCGCCCCTCGCTCTCGGAACACAGGAGCCCGAGTACCACCTCTGGGAGCCCATCGACCCTGACGTGGCCGGCGTCTTCCGTGGCATCTCCGCCGACGACCTCGCCTACCGCGACCGCGCCCGCGAGTTCGTGCAGCAGGAGGTGCGCCCCGTGATCGCAGGCATCTGGGATCGCGCCGAGTACCCCCTCGATCTCGCGAAGCGCCTCGGAGACCTCGACCTGCTGCGCGACGGCGTCGACGTGCCCGGCTTCCCCGAGCAGAGCCTGCTCGCCGCGAGCCTCACCACGATGGAACTGTCGCGCGGCGACGGCTCCATCGCCACGATCGTCGGCGTGCAGGGCGGCCTGGCCCTCCGTTCGATTGCGGAGTGCGGTTCTGAAGAGCAGCGCCAGCGATGGCTCGAACCCATGTCGCGCGGCCTTGAACTCGGTGCCTTCGCATTGACGGAGCCCACGCACGGCTCAGACTCGGTGAGTCTGGAGACCCGCGCCGAGGCCATCGAAGACGGCTATGTGATTACGGGCAACAAGAAGTGGATCGGCTCCGGCAGCGTCGGCCGCATTGCCGTCGTTTGGGCGCGCGGCGATGACGGGCAGGTGCAGGGGTTCATCGTGCCGCAGGATGCACCCGGCTACAACGCCACCACGATCGAGGGCAAGATGTCGCTGCGGGCCATCTGGCAGGCGCACATCGAGCTCGACGGCGTGCGCGTGCCCATGAGCGCGAAGCTGCCCGGAGCCCGCAGTTTCAAGGACACCGCTCGCGTGCTGCAGGCCACCCGCCTCGGCGTGGCCTGGGGTGCCCTCGGCCAGGCGACCGCCGTGTATGAGACCGCCGTGCACTATGCGGGGCAGCGCGTGCAGTTCGGCCGCCCCCTCGCTGCCTCGCAGATCGTGCAGTCGCGGCTCGCTGCGATGCTGTCGCAGCTCACCGGCCTGCAAACGCTGCTGATGGCGCTGACCCGGGCCGAGGAGCGGGGCGAGCTGTCAGGGCCAGGCGCGTCGCTCGGCAAGTACACGGCTACCCGCACGGCCCGTGACATGGTTGCGAACGCCCGAGATCTGCTCGGTGGCAACGGCATCCTGCTTGAAAACCGCGCGGGCCGCCACTTCGCCGACATCGAGGCGCTGCACACCTACGAGGGCACTGAAACCGTGCAGGCGCTCATCATCGGCCGCGACATCACGGGGGTGTCGGCCTTCGCCTGATCCGCACATTTCCTGTGAGCGAGTCGGATCGGCGGCCGCAGGCGGCTGCCCGCAGCCGTCGATCCGCAGCTCAGCCGCCGTGCCTGGCGCTGTCGCCGAGATCGGGCAGTTCGACCGCTGCGGTGAGCGGCCGTCCTTCGCGGATCAGGCGGCGCTTCGTGACCGCCCACATCGCGCCGAGCACGATGAACCAGACGGGCGTGAACAGCAGCGGGAGCCGCGTATCCTCGGCGAGTGCGAGGGTGACGAGGATGAACGCAAAGAAGCCGAGCACCACCCAGGGCACGATGCGCGGGAATGGCGTTTTGAACGAAGACGCCTGGTGCCGCTCCGGGTGCTTGCGCAGGAACATGATGAAGCTGATGGCGATCATGCTCCAGATGAAGAGGATGAACGTCGATGCAACCGAGGTGACGAAGGTGAAGGCCTCAATGACGCTTTCGCCGAGCAGTAGGATCGGCACCGCCGAGAACACGAACACTGCCGAGAAGAACACGGCCCGGCGCGGCACGCCGCGGCTGTCGGTGATGGCGAAGCGCGACGGTGCATGCCCGTCGTGGGCGAGCGCGTGCATCATGCGGGTGCCCGAGTAGAAGCCGGAGTTAGCGCTCGACGCTGCCGAGGTGAGCACCACCAGGTTGATGGCGAAGGCCGCGGCACCGAAGCCGGCGTAGGCGAAGGTGGTGACGAACGGGCTGCGGTCGGGGTCAAGCTTGTCCCACGGGGTGATGGCCATGATGACGGTGAGCGCGCCGATGTAGAAGATGAGCACGCGCACCACGATCGAGTTGATGGCGCGCGGCAGATTGCGCTGCGGATCCTTGGTTTCGGCGGCTGCGGTGCCGACGAGTTCGACGCCGATGAACGAGAAGATGCCGAGCTGGAAACCGAGCAGGAAGCCGCTCGCGCCGAAGGGGAACATGCCGCCGTGATCCCACAGATGGGCGAGCGAGGAGCGGGTGCCGGTGTCGGGGTTCTCGAAGCCGGTGACGAGCAGCACGATGCCCGTCGCGATGAGGGCGAGAATGGCCACGATCTTGATGATGGAGAACCAGAACTCGAACTCGCCGAAGAAGCGGACGGGCTGCAGGTTGAGCACGGTGAGCACTGCTGCCGTGATAAGCGCGGGCAGCCAGGCGGGGATGGAGGCGTTGATGTAGGAGACGTAACTGGTGATCGCGATGATGTCGGCCACGCAGATCACCACCCAGGTGATCCAGTACGTCCACGACACGAAGTACCCGGCCCACGGGCCAATGAGGTCTTTGGCGATGTCGCCGAAGGTTTTGTAGTTGAGATTGGAGAGCAGCAGCTCGCCGAGGGCGCGCATGAGGAAGAACATCATGCAGCCGATGACCGCGTAGATGAAGAGCACGGAGGGGCCGGTGAGACTGATCACCTTGCCCGAGCCGAGGAACAGGCCGGTGCCGATGGCGCCGCCGATGGCGATGAGCTGCAGGTGTCGGTTCGAGAGACCTCGCTGGAGTTCCTCGTGCGGCGCTTGGGTCGCGGTCTCAGTCATGCTCGTCTCTTTTCGGTCGGGCCGTGGGGTGTGACCGATTCTAGCTCCGGCGCGGGTCATCGTTTGCGCCGATCAGCGCTCGCAGGGCGACGGTGACAGTGCGCTGTGCGTCGTCGGCGGAGAGCTGGCCGGTGAGCCAGCGGCCGGAGAGGCCTTCGACGAGGGCGGTGAGGATCAGCGCGGTGGCGTCCGGGTCGGTGCGCGGGGCGGCAGCCACGATCAAGCGCCGCACCTCGCGCTGCCAGTCGGCGGTGGCGCGCGTAACGGCGGCGGCCTGTTCCTGGTCGAATACGGCCGCGGCGCGCAGTTCGTTCCACGCCGTCGACCCGGCTCGCACCTGCGGTTCGTCGCCGAACTCTGAGCACAGCAGCGCGGCAAGGCGCGCGGTGGGGCCGGTGGCATCTGCTGCAACGGCAGCTTCGGGGCCGGGATTGTTGATGGTTGCGGATCCGCCCCCTGCCTGCGCGCGCTGTGCGGCGCTCTCGTTCACATGGTGGAGAGCGGCCTGCAGCAGGCCGTCTCTGTCGCCGAAGTGGTAGGAGAGCAGCCCTATCGAGACACCGGCCTCGCGGGCGACGTCGCCCATGCGGAAGCCGCGCAGGCCACCGCGGGCGATGACGCGCTCGCAGGCCTCGATGATGCGCTCCCTGGTGTCGCTCGCCATGATTGCCCTCCGTGCGCCGCGCGGGAGGCGCGGGGTACTTGACACCCGGCCTTCCAGAACTGAAACTATTTTCAGGATACGGCGCATGGCCGACCGCGGCAATCATCCGAACAGGCCGCACCAGCAGAGAGATGAGGGTTCCATGAGCGATCGCACCGACGCGTTCGAACTGATCGAAGCGAGCATCGACGATGTGCTCGGCGCGCTGCGCCGCGGAGATATCACGAGCACCTGGCTCACCGAACGCTACCTGGCCCGCATCGACGCCTACGACAGCGGCGCTGACGGGCTGCACGCCGTCGTCGTGCCGAACCCCGAGGCGCTGGCCCAGGCCGCGGAGTCGGACCGCCGTTACGCCGCAGGCGAGGCGCGCGCGCTCGAAGGCGTGCCGTTCACCGTGAAAGATTCGTACATGGTCGAGGGACTGACGGTCGCCTCGGGCTCGCCCGCGTTCCAGAACCTCATCGCCCAGTGGGATGCGTTCTCGGTCGCGAAGCTGCGCGAGGCCGGCGCCGTGCTCATCGGCAAGACCAACATGCCCCCGATGGCCGACGGCGGTATGCAGCGCGGCGTATACGGCCGCGCCGAGAGTCCCTACAACCGCGACTACCTCGCAGCCGCCTACGCGTCGGGATCCTCCAACGGTTCCGGCGTGTCGACGGCGGCCAACCTCGCCGTCTTCGGCATGGGTGAAGAAACCGTGTCGAGCGGCCGTAGCCCCGCCTCGAATAACGGGCTGTGCGCCTACACGCCGAGCTGGGGCGTGCTCTCGATCCGCGGCAACTGGCCGCTGTTCCCCGCCCGCGACGTCGTCGTGCCACACACCCGCTCGATGCCCGACATGCTGCGCCTGCTCGACGTGCTGGTGCAGGACGATCCGATCACGCGCGGCGATTTCTGGCGCAACCAGAGCGTCGTCGCCCTGCCCAAGCCGAGCGAGCATCGCCCGGCCTCGTACCTCGACGTCGCCGATCCTTCGGCGCTCGCGGGCAAGCGCTTCGCAGCGCCGAAGATGTACCTCGGCCAGGATCCCGCCTTCCCGATCGCGGTGCGCCCCTCCGTGCTGGCGCTGTGGGAGCAGGCGAAGGCTCGCCTCGAAGCGCTCGGCGCCGAGGTCGTGGTGACCGATTTCCCGCTTATCGAGCAGTATGAAGGGGACAGGCCCGGCCAGGAGAACGTCGGTGCGCTCGGCGTACTGCCCGAAGGGTGGATGGAGACCGAGTTCACCGACTTCCTCGCCTTCGGCTGGGACGACTTCCTGAAGGCCAACGGTGATCCCGCGATCCCTGAGCTCGCCGTCGTCGACCCCGACCAGATCTTCCCACAGCCTCACGGCACGTTGCCCGACCGCTACGAAGAGGTCGAAGACTACGAGAACCGCTACCGCGAGACCGTGGCCTACGCGAAGCGCGGTATTCCGGATCCGCGCGAGCGCGGCGACTTCGCCGATGGTCTGCGCGCCCTCGTGCAGCTGCGCGAGGAGCTGTTCGAGCGCTGGCTCAGGGAGAATCACTTCGACGGCGTGGTCTTCCCCGCGAACGCCGACGTGGCACGCGAGAACGCCGAGCGCGACGTTGAGGCCGCCGATCACGCCTGGTCGAACGGCGTGTTCTTCTCGAACGGCAACTACGCGCTGCGCCATCTCGGTATTCCGACGGTCACCGTTGCGATGGGCGTGATGAGCGATATCGGCATGCCTGTCGGTCTCACCTTCGCGGGCGCGGCATACGATGATCCGGCGCTGCTCGGGTACGCCACTGCGTTCGAGGGTGGCGGATCGGGCACGCTGCGACAGCCACCCGTTTCGACCCCCGCCCTGCCAGAGGACGGCGAGCTGCCCGCGTAGTTGTATGGGTGCACGGGCCGCGTGCTGATGCGAGGGTCGTCTCCCTGCGGGGAGGTGGCCCTCGTGTCAGTTGCCGGGCGTTGTGGGCTCGTCGAGTTCGGGGAGGGTGATCGGGCCGGTGACCGGTTCGAAACGGTCGACGCTGAGCGCGAGGCGGCGTAGCAGCACTGAGAGGCGATCACGCTCGGAGCGGGCAAGCCCTCCGAGCAGGCGCTCCTCTGCGTCGCTGAGGCGGGTCATGGCGGCGTCGACGAGGGTGAGACCGTGTGAAGTCATCTCGACGAGCACACCGCGACCGTCGTTGGGGTCGGTGAGGCGGCGCACGAGATCGCGCTCGACCATGCGGTCGATGCGGTTGGTCATGGTGCCGCTGGAGACCATGGTCTGCTGCACGAGCACTTTGGGGCTCTGCGTGAAGGGTTCGCCGCCGCGGCGCAGCACGGCGAGCACGTCGAACTCCCAGGAGGCGAGCCCGGATCGTTCGAAGGCGTGTGCTCGTGCGCGGTCGAGGTGCTTTGTGACACGCCACAGGCGCGAGAAGATCGTGAGCGGCGCCAGATCGAGATCCGGGCGTGCTCGGGTCCAGTCTGCGATGATCCGATCGACCTCGTCCTCGTGCTTCATCCCTCCATTATCCGGGTTCAATAGCTGAGCTTCGTGAGGTGCGCCCCGATTTCCGGGTAGCGCAGAGGGTGCCGGGGGAGGTGAATGTGGTGGTCGGGGGGCCGAGTGGCCCGGTCGCGGCCACGGGGAGGCGTATGATCTGGCAGACTTGTACGGTGCCGGTTTCGGTGCGATCCGCCTTGGTGTAATGGCAGCACGACAGCCTTTGGAGCTGTTAGGTCTAGGTTCGAATCCTAGGGGCGGAGCGGTATTTCGATGCGGAGCATTGAAATACTGCTCCGTCTTGCGCTCACAAGCGCAAGCGACGTGCAGGGAAGCGAAGCTTCTCTGTATGTTGGGAGCGGTATTTCGATGCGGAGCATTGAAATACTGCTCCGTTCTGCGCTCACAAGCGCAGGCGATGTGCAGGGAAGCGAAGCTTCTCTGTGTGTTGGGAGCGGTGTTTCGATGTGAAGCATGGAAAGGAACCTGCCCGACCGGTTCCGAATCCGGGATTGAAGGAGACACACCATGTCAGAACGCTCGCTCGCCGTTGTGATCCTCGCCGCGGGGCAGGGGACACGGATGAAGTCGTCGTTGCCGAAGGTGCTGCATCGGATCGGCGGTCGCTCGCTGATCGCGCATGTGCTCGACACTGCGGCAGCTTTGACGCCGCAGCAGATCCTTGCCGTGGTGCGTCACGACCGTGATCGGGTTGCGGAGGCGATCCTCGATCATGCGCCGGACACGGTGATTGTCGATCAGGACGCGGTTCCGGGCACCGGTCGTGCGGTTGAGCAGGCGCTCGCTGCGCTGCCGGAGCACTTCGAGGGCTCGGTTGTGGTGCTCTCGGGGGATGTGCCACTGATCGATGCGGCCACGCTCGATCGTCTGGTGCGTGGGCACCTCGATGGGGGTCGGGCGATGACGATGCTCTCGGCGATCTTCGAGAACCCGACGGGTCTCGGCCGGATTCTGCGCGACGCGGATGGTGCGGTCACCGGGATCGTTGAGGAGAAGGACGCCACGGAGGCGCAGCGCCGCGTCACCGAGATCAATGGCGGTATTTACGTGTTCGAGCGTCGTGCGCTCGAGTCGGCGCTTGCGCAGATCGACACGAACAATGCCCAGGGCGAGAAGTACCTCACTGACGCTGCAGCTCGGATCCTGTCCGGGGGCGGCACTGTCGAGGCCGTCGCCACTGATGATCCGTGGATCATCGCGGGAGTGAACGACAGGGCGCAGCTCTCCGAGGCCGGCCGCGAGCTGAACCGTCGTATCGTGCGCGAGCACCAGCGAAACGGAGTCACGATTCAGGATCCGGCTACCACCTGGATCGACGCCGATGTGTCGATTGCGGCTGACACCGAGATTCTTCCCGGCACGTTTTTGCAGGGGGCCACGACGATTTCGGCCGGTGCGGTGATCGGCCCGGACACCACGCTTGTCGACTGCGAGGTGGGCGAGGGGGCGCATATCCGTCGCAGCGAGGCCACACTGGCTGTGTTCGGCCCCGGTGCCAGCGTCGGCCCCTTTGCGTACATCCGCCCGGGTTCTGAGCTTGGCGCTGGTGGCAAGATCGGCGCGTTCGTTGAGACGAAGAACGCGAAGATCGGTGACGGTAGCAAGGTGCCGCATCTCAGCTATGTTGGCGATGCCGTGATCGGTTCGGACAGCAATGTGGGCGCCGGCACGATCTTCGCCAATTACGATGGCGTGCAGAAGCACCAGGCCGTTGTGGGCGATGGGGTGCGGATCGGCTCGAAGAATGTGCTGATCGCGCCAGTTACCATTGAAGATGGCACGTACACGGCTGCTGGCACGGTCGTGCGGAAGAACGTCCCCTCAGGGGCGCTGGCGCTGAATGTGGCGCCGCAGCGCAACATCGAGGGGTGGGTAGCCGAGCATCGGCCCGGCACGAGCACCGCGGAAGCGGCGGAACGATCGAACACTGCGAAGAACGGCGGGAAGTAGTACATGAGCAAGATCGAGATGGCGGGGCAGAAGAAGCTCGTCCTCATCACGGGCCGGGCCTACCCCGAGCTCGCCGAGCAGGTTGCCGCCGAACTCGGCGCCGAGCTCGTTCCGACCGACGCGCGCACCTTCGCGAACGGTGAGCTGTATGCGCGCTTCGACGAGAGCGTGCGCGGCGCCGACGCGTTCGTGATCCAGTCGCACACCAATCCGATCAACGAGTGGCTTATGGAGCAGCTCATCATGGTCGACGCGCTGAAGCGGGCTTCTGCGAAGCGCATCACCGTGGTGGCGCCGTTCTACCCGTACTCGCGCCAGGACAAGAAGGGCCGCGGCCGCGAGCCCATCTCGGCGCGCCTCGTCGCCGACCTGTTCAAGGCTGCGGGTGCTGACCGCATCATGTCTGTTGACTTGCACGCGCCGCAGATTCAGGGCTTCTTCGACGGCCCGGTCGATCACCTCTTCGCGATGCCGGTGCTGCTCGACCACTTCAAGCGCACCATCGACCGCGACGATCTCACCGTCGTGTCGCCCGATATGGGCCGCGTGCGTGTCGCTGATGTGTGGAGCGACAAGCTGGATGCGCCGCTCGCGATCATTCACAAGCGCCGCGATCCGCTCGTGCCGAACCAGGTCTCGGTGCACGAGATCGTGGGCGAGGTGAAGGATCGCTGGTGCGTGGTTGTCGATGACATGATCGACACCGGCGGAACGATTGCGAAGGCTGCGGAGGCGCTGAAGGCGAACGGTGCGAAGGGTGTCACCATTGCCTGCACGCACGCGATCTTCTCGGGTCGCGCGACCGAGCACCTGTCACAGGATTTCATCGACCAGGTTGTGGTGACCGACACGCTGCCCGTCGGCCCGGAGAAGCAGTTCGACAAGCTGACGGTGCTGCCGATTGCCCCGCTGCTCGCGAAGGCGATCCACGAGGTCTTCGAGGACGGCTCTGTGACCAGCATGTTCGAAGGCGCGGCGTAAGGAAAAACGCGCCAGTAACGGCTGAGGGCCCGGGAGCATCGCTCCCGGGCCCTCAGCCGTTCCTGCGTGGTGCGGTTAGTGCTCGTCGACGACGACGATCGCCTCGGTGCCGTAGGCGCCCGGTTCGGTGCCGTGGCCGATTCGCTGGTACACCTCGGGTTTGCGCGAGCGGAGCACGAGGCCCCACACGATGCCGATGATGCCTGCCGCGAAGATGAGGCCGGGCAGGATGAAGGTGGTGGCGTCAGGTTGTTCCTGGCTCAGCATGAGCTGGAAGTTCGCGAGGATCATGATGAACACCCAGAGCAGTGCGAGGCCCGAGATGATGGGGGCGACGACGGTGGTCCAGATGCTCAGCCCGCGGCGGTCGCGACGGAAGAATCCGATGACTGCTGCGGCAATGATGGCCATGAGCAGCACGAGTGCTGCGGCGCCCGTATTGGTGAGCCAGGTGAACATGGTGAGCACGGGGTAGAGGAACGCCATCTCGCCGAACATCGCTTCTGCGGCCCCGAAGGCGTCGCCGGCGAGGGCGAAGCCTGCCACGATGATGACCGCGATGATGGTCTGTGCGACCGATCCGGCCCAGGGGGCGCCGTGCTTGCTGGTGTGCGCGAACCAGGAGGGGAGCACGCCTTCGCGGCCGAGCGAGAAGAAGTAGCGCGCAACGGCATTGTGGAACGACTGCAGCGCCGCGAAGAGGCTGGTGATGAACAGCAGCGTCATGATGTCGGCGAAGATGACGCTGGTGTGTTCGCCCATGAAGACGAACATGAGGTCGGGGCCGAACTCCTGCGAGGCGCCGACGATGCTCGACGGGCCGATGCCGACGGAGAATGCCCAGGCGCTGAATGCGTAGAAGACGCCGATGATGGCGACGGCCGCGTAGGTGGCGCGGGGTACGGTGCGCTTGGGGTCTTTTGCCTCTTCGCCGTAGATGGCGGCGCCTTCGAAGCCCATGAAGGCGGCGACGCCGAAGACGAGGATGATGCCGAGTGCCGGGCCGAAGAGCTGAGTGGGGTCAAGGGTCGCGGCTGACACGCCTTCGGGGGCGACATTCAGGGAGACGATGTCGAAGATGATGACAACGAGGAACTCGAGGCCCACGAGCACGCCGAGCACTTTGGCTGAGAGGTCGACGCGGTTGACGCCGAGCACGCCGACGACGACGATGCAGAGCAGGATCCACAGCCACCAGGGTGAGGCGAAGCCGAACTTTGCTTCGAGGAACATGGAGAGCTGGAATCCGAACAGCCCGTAGATGCCGACCTGCATGGCGTTGTAGGCGACGAGGGCGATGAGTGAGGCGCCGACGCCGATGGGGCGGCCGAGGCCGCGTGAGATGTAGGCGTAGAAGGCGCCTGCGTTGGTGATGAAGCGGCCCATGGCGGTGTATCCGACGGCAAAGACCGTGAGGATGACGGCGATGAGCAGGAAGCCGAGCGGCACGCCAAGCGAACCGGTCACGGCGAAGGAGGTGGTGACGCCGCCGGCGACGACGGTGAGCGGCGCTGAGGCCGCGATGATCATCAGGGTGATCGCGGGCACGCCGAGTGTGCGGCGGCTGAGACCCGCGTCGTGCGGCGCTTCGGTGGGGACTGCTGGGGCGGTCATGGTGGTTTCCTCTCGGGATGGCTGCGTTGCCGATGCGCCGAGGATGGCGCCGGAGGCATGCTCGTGTTGAGTCTATGAATCGGCAGGTGATGCGCGAAGAGGAAGGCTGTGCTGAGCGCGCACGGGGGTTGATGATGCGCGCAGTGCTGTCCAAATGGATAGTTGCGGATGGGAGGGCCTGCGGTGCGTGTGTGCGAGAGAGTGTGGCTGATGCGGTGCCGTGAACGGGCCCGCGCCGGGCCCGTTCACGGGGCGCTCACGCGGTGGCGAACGCGGCCCGCACCTCCGCGTGTGGCAGAGCGAAGCTTGCGTGGCTATTGCGGCCGACGGTGTCACGGGCCGCGACAAGGGCATTGAGCACCGCTTCCTCGGTGGCTTCGACGACGCCGGCGAAGAGCGGATCGATGCGCCCCCAGGCCAGGTGCGCGATCTGCTCCACCACCGGTCCCGCCGCCATGCGCGATCCGAAGGAGCCCTCGTTTGCCGTCGAAAAGGCCAGGAAGATGTCGCCTGAGAAGTGGCTGCCCGTGGTGCCGGTGCGGGCGAGCCCAAGCGGTACGCGGCGTGCGAGTGCTTCGCACTGGTCGGGGAGCAGTGGGGCATCGGTGGCGACGACCACGATGACGCTACCGGCGCCTGGCACGGCGCGAGCACCTGCGAGTTCCTGCTCGAACCAGTTGCTCGTCTCCATCGGATTCGGGGCCTGCGAGGCGCGGCCGAGCGCCCGACCGGCGAACTTGAGCTCTTCGCGTGAGCCGAAGTTGGCCTGCAGCAGTACGCCCACTGTGTACGACTCGTCGCCGATGCACACGGTGCGCGAGGCGGTGCCGGTGCCGCCCTTGAAGCCGTAGCAGTTCATGCCGGTGCCGCCGCCGACGTTCCCCTCGGCAAGCGGGCCACCGCTGGCCGCATCGAGGGCCTGCTCGGCATGCTCGGGGTGCACGGTGTCGGCGTTGATCGAGTTGAGGTAGCCATCCCAGGTCTCGCCCACGACGGGCAGCATCCACGCGGCCGCGCTCTCGGGGTGATGCGTTGCCATCCAGCGGTCGATGCCGCGGTGCACCGCGCCCACGGCGTGCGAGTTGGTGATGGCGATGGGGGCCTGCAGTTGGCCCGACTCCTCGATCCAGCTGCGCCCCGTGAGTTCGCCGTTGCCGTTCAGCACCGCGACGCCCGCAGCGCAGGGGAGGCCTGCGCGGTCTCGTCCGCGGGGCAGGATTGCGGTAACACCGGTACGAGCAACAACGGGGGAGTCGTCTGCGATCGTCACGTATCCGACTTCGAGGCCGGGCACATCGGTGATGGCGTTCAGTGGGCCCGGCTCTCCGTCGAGGGGCACACCGAGATCGCGGGCGCGCGGCGCTGCGCGAGGCGACTGCTGCTGCGTATCGGGTGAGTGATCCGAAGTATTGAACATTGTTTAATCCTTCCGTTTGTGATTACACTACCGTTCGGAGGCGATGGATGCGATTGTTTGATCGACGTTCGAAATACCTCCGAGATTCGATGACAAAGGAGTCGACATGTCAGCACCGTCCACCACAGTAACGGCGACGCAGGACGGAGCGCTCGCCGCAGGCAGACTCGGCACCTGGGACATCGTCTTCTTCGTGATCTCTGCAGCGGCACCTCTCACTGTGATCGTCAGCGGCGCCATCACCTCCTTCCGCATGGGCGGCATCGGCGCCCCCGGTGCCATCCTCTTCGCAGGGGCCGTGCTCATCTGCTTCGCGCTCGGCTTCACTGCCATGTCGCAGAGCGTGCGCAACGCCGGGGCGTTCTACGCTTACGTCTCGCGTGGGCTCGGCAAACCCGCAGGCCTCGCGGTCTCCTCGGTGACGGTGTTCGCCTACGTGGCGCTCGTCATCTGCTTCTACGGCTTCATCGGATTCTTTGCCGAGTTCACCTTCGCCGAACTTTTCGGGCTCGAACTGCCCTGGGGTGTCTACTCGATCGCGGCCGTGCTCATCGTGGGCCTGCTCGGTTACAACAAGGTCGACGTGGGCGCGAAGGTGCTCGCCGTGCTGCTCACCCTCGAGGTCGCGATCCTGCTCGTGCTCGCCGTTGCGGTGCTCACCGACGGCGGCCCCGAGCCCGCAAGCCTCGCCTCCTTCGACCCGCAGCATGTGTTCTTCGCCCCCGGCGCCGGCGCGCTCTTCGTGATCGGTTTCGGTGCCTACCTCGGCTTCGAGAGCACCGCCATCTACGCGGAGGAGGCGAAGCGCCCCGAGCGCACCGTGCCCCGCGCCACGATCATCGCAATCGCTTTCCTCGGTCTCTTCTACGCCTTCACCTTCTGGATCCTCACCCTCGCGTTCGGCGCCGACGGCCTCATTGAGCTCGCCCGCAGCGACGCCTTCGAGACGCTCGTCATCGAGGGCACCGGCAACTACGCCGGCGCATGGGCGGCGTTCGTCATGAAGATCCTCATCGTCACCAGCTTCTTCGCCTGCGTGCTCTCCTTCCACAACGCCTGCACCCGCTACCTCTTCTCGCTCGGACGTGAAGGGCTACTGCCGCGGGCACTGGGGCGCACCAGCGCTCGCAGCCAGTCGCCCGCCCTCGCAAGCCTCACGCTCTCGGCCATCTCGCTGCTCGCCGTGCTCGTCGCCCTGCTGCTGCGCGCCGATCCCTTCCTCGGGCTCGCTATCTGGACCTACGCCACAGGGGTGCAGGGGCTCGTCTTCGCGCAGGCCGTCACAGCCGTCGCAGTGGTTTGGTACTTCGTGAAGGATCGCCGCGGGCACAGCGTGTGGCGAGTGATCGTGGCTCCGGCCATCGGTGCCGTGGGCCTCATCATCGGCTACATCCTCATCATCACCAACTTCGAGGTGGTCACCGGGCTGACAGGCCCCATGAACCAGGTGCTGCTACTGCCGACGCCGATCCTGTTCATCGGAGGCATCATCGTGGGCCTCGTGCTCAAGCGCCGCAAGCCCGCTTACTATGCCAGCCTCACCGAATCGGTGCGGGTCGTACCGCAGCCCGTTGCCGAGTGAGGTCGCACCCGGGCCGGTAGGCTGACACCATGAACGCGACCGCGCGACGCCGCCACGAACGCCGCGAAGACATCATTCGCGCCTTCTGGCGGGTTGCGCGGTCGCGTCCCCGCAAAGCGGTCAATGTGCGCTCCGTCGCGGCCGAAGCTGAGATGAGCCCCGCCAATGTGCTGCACTACTTCTCGAGCCTCAACGAGTTGCAGATCACCGCGCTCGCAGGCGCGATGGAGCAGTTCAGCGAGCGTCGCCAGCGCATCATCGACAGACCCGAAACCGCCACAGCCCGCATCTACGCCCTCATCGAGGCCGGCGTGCCCGACGAGATCAGCGACGAACTGCGCTACGTGTATGAGAGCGTGTCGATCCTCGCCGAGCATCCCGAGTACCTGCCGGCGCACCGCGCCCTCACCGAGCGTCAGATCATGCTCTACCGCACAATCATCGAGATCGGTGCGGGCACAGGGGAGTTCACCCTCGCCTCACCGCCAGGCATGATCGCCCGCAACCTCGTCGCGCTCGAAGACGCCTACGACCTCTACCCACTCGTGGGCGACCGCACCCCGCGGGAAGAGTGCCGCGCCGCGGTGCGCAGCTACGCCGAGCTTGCGCTCGGCATCGCGCCGCAGGAGCAGGAGCAGTAGCGCTCGCGCTGCTCGGCCAGGCATCGGCCCGGCTCGCGGACGGATCGGGATCCGGATCCGCCCCCCCCACATGCAAATGGGCCCGGGCGCGCACTGCGCCCGGGCCCATCGAGAACCGCTCCCTAGAGCGTTTCGCCGAGCTTGAAGCCCTTCACATCGTCACCCTCGCGGGTGTACGAGAAGCCGTCGGCACCGATGGTCACGGCCATCTCGCTGTTGTCGGTGCGGGCCACGACAGGCTGCGGGTTGCCGTCGAGGTCGAGCACGAGCGAGGCGTCGGTGTACCACGACGGCACGACGGGGTTGCCCCACCAGTCACGGCGCTGGTTGTCGTGCACATCCCAGGTGACGACGGGGTTGTCCGGGTCGCCAGTGTAGTAATCCTGGGTGTAGATCTCGACGCGGTGGCCGTCGGGGTCGCGCAGGTAGAGGTAGAACGCGTTGGACACACCGTGACGGCCCGGGCCACGCTCGATGTGGTCGCTGAGACGCAGCGCGCCGAGCTTGTCGCAGATCGCGAGAATGTTGTGCTTCTCGTGGGTGGCGAAGGCGACGTGGTGCATGCGGGGGCCGTCACCGCCCGTTGCTGCGGTGTCGTGCACGGTCGGCTTGCGGCGCAGCCAGGCCGCGTAGACGGTGCCCTCGTTGTCCTGGATGTCTTCGGTGACCCGGAAACCGAGATCCTGGTAGTGGCGCACCGCGCGGGGCACATCCGGGGTGACCTGATTGAAGTGGTCGAGACGCACCAGCTCGCCCGGCTTCTGCAGGTCGTAGCGCCAGGCGAGACGCTCGACGTGCTCGGTCTGGTAGAAGAACTCGTAGGGGAAGCCGAGCGGATCGACCACGCGCACCGAATCGCCGATGCCCTTCACGAAGCCCTGCTCGTTGCGACGCACATCGCAGCCGAGCTCGGTGTAGAAGGCGACGGCCTTATCGAGATCTTCGGGGGTGCGCACCCGGTACGAGAACGCGGCAACCGCGGCGACCGGGCCCTTGCGCAGCACCAGGTTGTGGTGAATGAACTCTTCGGTGGAGCGCAGGTAGACGGCCTCGTCGTCTTCCTCGGTCACGTAGAGACCGAGCACGTCGACGTAGAACTCGCGTGACGCGGCGAGGTCGGTCACGACGAGCTCCATGTAGGCGCAGCGGAGGATATCAGGTGCCTCTGCCTGCGGGGTGGCCACAGGGTTGTTCGACTCGATCGGGGCCTCGGTGGTGACCCAGAAACCCGAGGAGGTCTTGTCGCTTTCGTTGAGTTTTGCCATGGGGAGCGTCCTTGCTGTGTGAGGGAGGGGGGAGGGGGGGCGGATCCGGGCCGCGCGGCGCGGCGGCCCGGATCACGAAGGTTACTTGCCGGCGCCGAAGCGGGGGAAGTGGGCCGTGCCGAGCGTGATGTGCACAGCCTGCTGGTCGGTGTAGAAATCGATCGAACGGTAACCGCCCTCGTGGCCGAGGCCCGAGGCCTTCACACCGCCGAAGGGGGTGCGCAGGTCGCGCAGGTTGTTCGAGTTGAGCCACACCATGCCGGCCTCGACAGCGTGCGCGAAGTTGTGCGCGCGCTTCAGATCGGAGGTCCAAATGTAGGCCGCGAGGCCGTACTTGGTGTTATTGGCGAGCGCGAGCGCTTCTTCTTCGGTGTCGAAGGGGGTGATCGCGACGACGGGGCCGAAGATCTCCTCCTGGAAGATGCGAGCATCGGGCGACACATCGGCGAAGGCAGTCGGGGCGACGAAGTTGCCCTCGGGGAAGCCCTCGGGGCGGCCCCCGCCGGCGATGAGGCGACCCTCGCTCTTGCCGATCTCGACGTAGCTCATGACCTTCTCGTAGTGCTCGGGGTGCACGATTGCGCCCACCTCGGTCTTCGGGTCTGAGGGGAGGCCCACCACGATGTTCTTGGTGCGCTCGGCGTAGCGCTCCACGAACTCGTCGTAGATGCCGCGCTGCACGAGGATGCGGCTACCCGCGGTGCAGCGCTCGCCGTTCAGGCTGAACACGCCGAAGACGGTGGCGTCGAGCGCGGTCTCGAGGTCGGCGTCGTCGAAGACGACGGCGGGGCTCTTGCCGCCGAGCTCCATCGACAGGCCCTTCAGGAAGGGGGCCGAGTTGCCGAAGATGATCTGGCCGGTGCGGCTCTCGCCCGTGAACGAGATGAGCGGCACGTCGGGGTGCTTGACGAGCGAGTCGCCGGCCGACTCGCCGAAGCCGCCGACGAGGTTGAAGACGCCGTCGGGGATGCCGGCCTCACGGAAGATCTCTCCCCACAGCGAGGCCGAGAGCGGGGTGAACTCGGCCGGCTTCAGCACCACGGTGTTGCCCGTCGCGAGGGCCGGGCCGAGCTTCCACGACTCGAGCATGAAGGGGGTGTTCCACGGGGTGATGAGGCCCGCGACGCCGATCGGCTTGCGGTTCACGTAGTTGATCTGCACACCGGGCACCTTGAAGGTGTCATCGTGCTGGGCCACGATCAGGTCGGCAAAGAAGCGGAAATTCTCGGCCGCGCGACGCGCCTGACCCTTGGCCTGCGTGATCGGCAGGCCGGAGTCGAAGCTTTCGAACTGCGCGAGCTGCTCATCGCGCGACTCGACGATGTCGGCAACCTTGTGCAGGATGCGCGAGCGCTCGCGGGGCTTCATCTTCGGCCAGGGGCCCTCTTCGAACGCGCGCTTCGCTGCGGCGACCGCGAGGTCGATGTCGGCCTTCTGGCCCGAGGCGGCCATGATGTAGGTCTCGTTGGTGACGGGGTTGAGCACCTCGAACTCTTCGCCGCCGACCGAGTCGACGTGCTTGCCGTCGATGAAGTGGCGGATCTTGTCTGGCAGCCCTGCGGGCTTTTCCTGGGTCATGCTTTCGCCTCCGGTAATGGGTTGCGGGTGTGGGTCTATGGGGTGTCAGGCGGCCTGAATCGGATGCCTGTCGCTCGTGTGCTTGTGCTCTTCCGCGTGGGTGAGCACGGCGTCGAGGGTGGCGGTGCGGTGTGCGCGGGCCATCATCTCGATGTCGAGCGGATCTGCGCGGCTCTCGATGAGTCGCAGCAGCCGTTCGTGTTCTTCGACCGATTGCTGCGCCCGCCCCGGCACGAAGCTGAAGGACGAGTTGCGCAGCACCTTCATGCGGTTCCAGCCGCGGTGCACGAGGTCGAGAATGTGCGGGTTGGGGCAGGTCTCGAAGAGCACGCTGTGGAACTCGAGGTTGAGTTCGGTAAAGCGCAGCGGATCGAAGGCCGTGAGCGATTCGCGCATGGTGTCGTTGACGGCGCGGGCCCGGGTGATCTGGTCTGCGGTGATGTGCGGCGCGGCGAGCCCGGTCGCCGCGCCCTCGACGAGCGCGAGGGTCTGCATGGTGTGCAGGTATTCGGTCTCTTTCACGAGGGAGACCTGCGCGCCGACGTTGCGCTCGAAGGTGACGAGCTGCTCTGCTTCGAGGCGGCGGATCGCCTCGCGCACCGGCACCACCGACATATCGAGCTCGTTGGCGATGGTGGCGAGCACGAGCCGGTAGCCGGGCACGTACTGGCCGCTGTCGATCCGGCTGCGGATCAGGCGGTATGCGCGCTCGGACTTCGATTCGGCGGCCATGATTACGCCTGCGCTTCCTGCTCGCCGCGTGAGGCCTCGTACTTCGCCTTCCATTCGGCGTTCATGGGGAAGAGGCCGTCGACGGGGGCGCCCAGCGCCACCTGCTCGGCCACCCATGCATCGGCTTCTTCCTGCGCGGCGGCTTCGCGGGCCACTTCGTCGAGCAGGAACGGCGGGATCACGATGACGCCGTCGCGGTCGCCCATGATGATGTCTCCGGGCTGCACGGCCGCGCCGCCGCAGGCGATGGTGACGTCGGTCTCCCACGGCACGTGGCGTCGGCCAAGCACGCTGGGGTGGGCACCCTGCGAGAAGACGGGAATGTCGAACTGCTGCACGGCTGCGAAGTCGCGCACGCCGCCGTCGGTGACGATGCCGGCGGCGCCACGCACCTGGGCGCGCAGGGCGAGCACATCGCCGACGGTGCCGGTGGAGGGGATGCCGCGGGCCTCGACCACCAGCACCTCGCCCTCGTTCACGGTGTCGAAGGCCCGCTTCTGGGCGTTGAAGCCGCCGCCGTACTGCTTGAACAGGTCGGGGCGGAAGGGGATGAAGCGCAGGGTTTTGGCGGTGCCGAGGATGGTGTCGCCCTCATGATTGGGGTGCACGCCGTCGATGAAGATGTCGACGTAGCCGCGCTTGCGCAGCGCGGCCGACACGGTTGCGACGGCTACGCCGTCGAGCAGTTCGCGGATCTCGGCAGTGAGCGGGCTCGCCTCTGCCGGCGCGTCAAGCGGGGTGGCGCGGCCTGCTGCGACGGCTGCCGCGTGCTCTGCTTCGCTGCCCCAGGCCTCGATGCGCTGCATGTTGTCGACGGCGGGGGTGTTGCCGAAGTCGCCGAAGGCGTGCTCGCCCTGGGTGACCCTGGTGATGAGGCGGCCGGTGGAGGGTGCGCCGGGCGCGTTCGGCGCATCGACCTCGACCTCGATCACGTCGCCGGGGATCACTACGGAGGAACCTGCGGGGGTGCCGGTGAGAATCACGTCGCCGGTTTCGAGGGTCATGTGCTGCGAGAGATCGGCGACGAGCTGGCCGAAGGGGAACTTGAGGGTGTCGCTGGTGTCGTCCTGCGCGAGTTCGCCGTTGACCCAGGTGCGCACGCGCCATTGATCCTGGCCGATGCCCTCAGTGGGGATGGCCTGGGGGCCGATGGGTGTGTAGCCGTCGCCACCCTTGTTGCGCACATTGGAGCCCTTGTCGGCGGCGCGCAGATCGTAGAGGCCAAAGTCGTTGGCGGCGGTGACGTAGGCGACGTGCTTCCAGCCGTCTTCAGGGGTGACCCAGCGGGCGGGTGCGCCGATGACCAGGGCGATCTCGCCCTCGAAGGCGAGCAGTTCGGTGCCTGCCGGGCGCTCGATGGTGCTGCCGGTGGGGGCCAGCGAGGATGCCGGCTTGAAGAAGTAAGAGGGGAATGCGGGGGTGCGGCCGCGCTGCGCGATCCGCGACGGGTAGTTGAGATGGACGGCGATGATCTTGCCGGGGGTCTCGATTCCGTACGTCATAGCTACCTCGCTCATCTGGCTCCGTTCCAGGACGGAGCTCGTTGTATTTCTTATCGTATACGATCTGGATAGGTTTGGGAAGTGCGCAGATCGATCCGCCGCTTCCCAACGCGCAGAGCCCCGAAGTCGCACTGCTTCGCCGCGGCGACAGGCACTTCGGGGCTCCACGGTGGCGTGCTAGTAACTGGCGCGCTCAGCGGTGGCCGCACCGGTAAAGCGATCCACCAATGCCTCGGTCTGGCGCGCGAGAATCGCAACATCCGCGCCCACGGCCACGAACGAAGCCCCGGCAGCGATGTAGCGCTCAGCATCGGCCTGCACAAAAGCGTTCACCCCCACAGGCTTGCCCGCCGCAACCCCGGCAGCAATCGCGTGCAGCACCGACGCCACCACCTCGGGATGGCCCTGCTGCCCGAGCAGCCCCATCGAGGCTGCGAGATCAGAGGGGCCGATGAAGATCGCGTCGACCCCATCGACGGCCACGATGCGTTCCACATCTGCGACCGCCGCAGCCGACTCGATCTGCACGGTCAGGCTGATGGTCTCCGAAGCGCGGCCCAGATAGCCCTCCACCCGATTCCAGCGGGCCGAGCGCGCGAGCGCCGAACCGACACCGCGCACCCCGCCGCCCGCGGAACCGTCCGGGTAGCGCACCGCTCGCACTATCTCCATGGCCTGCTCGGCAGAGTCAACCATGGGGATCAGCAGATTCTGCGCGCCCAGGTCGAGAAACTGCTTGATGGTGACGGTGTCACCGAATGGAGGGCGCACCAGCGGTGCCACAGGATACGCCGACATCGCGTAGAGCTGCGCAAGCACCGACTCGAGCCCGTTGGGGGAGTGCTCGGCATCGAGCAGCACCCAATCGCAGCCGCTGCCTGCGACGATCTCAGCGGTGACGGGGCTGCCGGCGCAGGCCCACAAGCCGATCAGCGGGCGCTCGGCGGCGGCCAGGCGTTCGCGCAGCGTCGCCGGAAGCTCTACACGAAGCGGCATGTCACCGAACCCAGCTCGTGGTAGTCGGCGTGCACAGTGTCGCCGCGCTCCACCCACATCGGCTTGGTGAAGGAGCCCGCGAGGATGATCTCGCCGGCTTCGAGGCGCTGCCCGTGCTGCGCCAGCTTGTTCGCGAGCCACGCAACGCCGAGGGCGGGGTGGCCGAGAATCGCGCCCGCGACGCCGGAGTCTTCGATGGTCTCGTTGCGGTACAGCAGAGCCTTCGCCCAGGTGAGGTCAAGTTCATCCACCTTCACCGGGCGGCCGCCCATCACCATGGCACCCATCGCAGCGTTGTCGCTGATGGTGTCGACGATGGTGCGACCCTCGAGTTCCAGGTGCGAGTTGAGCACTTCGAGCGCGGGCACCACATAGGCGGTGGCGTCGAGCACATCGAAGATCGAAGTGTTCGGGCCAGACAGCGGCTTTGCGAGCACAAAGGCGAGTTCGACCTCGATGCGCACGTTGGAGTAGCGGTCGAACTCCAGCACGGAGCCGGATTCGTAGACCATATCGTCGTGGATCACGCCGTAGTCGGGTTCGGTAATGCCCGTGGCGAGCTGCATCACCTTCGAGGTGAGGCCGATCTTGTGCCCCACGAGGCGAGCGCCGGCCGCGATGCGACGATCCGACCATACCTTCTGAATCGCATAGGAGTCCTCGACCACCATGCCGGGGTAGCGGGAGGTGAGCTTCGCCAGGATCGCGCGATCCTTGTCCGCCTGCACCAGTTCATCCGCGATGGATTCGATCTGTGACTGCTCGAGCACGAGGCCTCCAATTCTGCGTGTGCGCGGAGCTGCGCTCTGCAGCCCCGCGTCGCCTGACTGTGATCGTATACGATTCGCCCGGCGTGGCGCCAGTGTTGCGTCACTTGCGAACTGTGTCTTTTTCGTGACATTTCTGCCACAGCGCTCGACTTGTTTTTATTGTCAACGTGCGTAGAATGAAATCCGACGGCACGCCGAAGTGACGTCCATCGCATCTGATGGGACCCTATTCCCGGGCTGCGCGGTGGAGCTGCAACGGTGCCTCACCCTCACCCACATCTCCGAAGACGAGAGAAGTAGACATGATGAAGAAAACCCTCACGGGCCTCGCAGCAGTCGCTGCCGCGGCGCTCGCGCTGACCGCCTGCTCATCAGGCGGATCCGCTACCGATAACGGGGGCGCGAGCGGCGAAGGCGCCGTAGCACCCCTCAATATCGGGAACTTCCTTGACGTCACCTCATGGGATCCCGCCCTCGCCGACATCGGCTTCGACGGCCCCTACCTGTCCGCAATCTACGACCCGCTCGTCGTTGACAATGGCAAGGGCGAGCCCGAGCCGGCGCTCGCCACCAAGTGGGAGATCTCCGACGACTTCAAAACCATCACCATGGACCTGCGCACCGACGCTGTCTTCTCCAACGGTGAAGAATTCAACGCCGACGCCGCAGTCAAGAGCCTTGAATACCTCAAGCAGGGCGTGCGCTCGCAGGAGGCCTACACCAAGGTCGAGAGCTTCGAAGCCGTCGACGCAGACACCATCGCGATCCACCTCACGCAGCGCGACGACACCATCCTCTACTTCATGGGTCTCGGCCGCAGCTACATGATGGCACCCTCCGCCATCGACGACGGCAGCCTCGCCACCGCCCCCGTCGGCTCCGGCCCCTACACGCTCTCCGATTCGAGCGTCGCCGGCTCCGAATACCACTTCGACAAGGTCGCAGACCACTGGGCCGCCGCCGACTTCCCCTTCGATCCGCTCGTGATCTCGCCGCTCAGCGATCCGACCGCGATGCTCAACGGCCTCGAAGGCGGTCAGTTCAACCTCATCTACGGCGACCAGACCGGCATCGACATGGCCGCCGACAACGACTGGAACGTCAGCTCCGGCGTCGCCACCTGGGTCGGCCTGCAGTTCACCGACCGCACCGGATCCACCGAAATGGGGAAGCCCCTCGGCAACCTCAAGGTGCGCCAGGCGCTCAACTACGCCTTCAACGGCGCTGAGATGCTGGGCGCGATCGGCCAGGGTGCCGGCGTCGACACCAACCAGGTGTTCCCCGCCGACACCACAGGCAACCTGCCCAAGCTGAACGACCTCTACGCACCGAACATCGAAACCGCCAAGAAGATGCTCGCAGAAGCCGGCTACGCTGACGGCTTCGAGGTGAAGATGCCGATGGCACAGCCCTTCCAGGCATGGCAGGCCACCGTCGAGCAGGTCTTCGGCGAACTGAATATCAAGGTGACCTGGGACGAATACCAGTTCATGGACTACATGGGCAACGCCCCCACCTACCCGATGTTCATTGGCGTGATCTCCATGGATGGCAACCCCGTCGCCACCGTCGAGCGTCAGATCGTCAACCCGCAGCGGTACAACCCCAACCCGGGCATCGACGGCTTCCCCGAGATCAAGGCGCAGGCTGACAAGGTCTTCACCGCCGAGCCGGGCGAAGCGCAGACCGCCGAGATTGAGAAGCTCAATACGATGGTGACCGAGCAGGCCTTCTTCTCGGTGTGGTACCAGGCCAACAACGCCTACATCTCCACCTCGGAGTTCACCGTCACCCCGGTGATCGGCATGATGTTCCCGACCCTCCGCCACATCAACCTCGAAGGTTGATCCGCCCCTGAGCCCCGTTCCTCGCAGCTGTTGCAAGGAACGGGGCTCAGCGGCCGGGCCCACCCGAACCTCCTCGTCTTGAACGCGCGACGCGAGTCGCAGCAGCTCGCCACCCGCGATGCTGCGACGCGCGTCGCCCGCTCAGCACGACGATTTGTAAGAACTCGACCCAGGAGATCCGATGCTCTCATTTACGCTCAAGCGGCTGCTCTCGGGGGTGATCCTGCTGTTCGCCGTCGCAACAGGCACATTCTTCCTCGCGCACGCCGCGATCCCGGATCCCACCCTCGGCCTGCTCGGCAGCGCAGCCACGCCGGAGGCGCAGGCAGCGCTCGCGCAGAAGATCGGCACCGATCGCCCGCTGCTCGTGCAGTTCGGCGATTGGATCGGCGGCATGCTGCGCGGCGACTTCGGTGACTCCTGGAAGAACTTCCAGCCCATCGGCAAGCAGATCGCCCTGAAACTGCCGGTCACCCTCTCCGTGGTGACCGTCTCCATCCTGCTCTCGGCAGTGCTCGGCGGCGTGCTCGGCGTCATCGCAGGCCTCCGCCCCAACACCTGGATCGATCGCGCAGTCAAAGCCGGATCCGTGATCCTTTTCGCGCTGCCGGGCTTCTGGGTCGCCCTCGTGCTCGTGATGACCTTCGCGGTGCAGCTCAAATGGTTCCCCGCCGTCGGCTACACCCAGCCCTCACAGTCAGTGGGTGGCTGGCTGCAGTCGATCACCCTCCCGGCGATCGCCCTCGCACTCGGCGCGATCGTGATGATCGCCGAACAGCTGCGCAACGCCATCATGCAGGCCGACCGTCAGGACTACGTGCGCACTCTACGCAGCCGTGGTCTGCCCCAGTGGCGCATCGTGATCCACCTGCTGCGCAACGCCGCCCCAGCCTCGCTCACGATCCTCGCCCTCATGTTCGTCGGCCTGCTCTCGGGCGCCATCGTCGTCGAGCAGATTTTCGCCCTGCCAGGCATCGGTGCAATGACCCAGGGCGCCTCCCAGAACGGCGACATTCCGATGCTGCTCGGCATCACGGTGATCACCGTCATCTTCGTCGTCATCGTCAACTTCCTGCTCGACATCCTGCTCGGCTGGATCAACCCGAAGGCTCGTGTGAAATGACCGCCCCGATCACCGACACCGTCGCAGACGCCGTCGACTCGCGCGGCGGCAGCCGCGGCTCGACGTTCGCCCGCTTCCTGCGCCGCCCCGCCGGCGCCATCACCACAGCGATCCTGCTGCTCATCGTGCTCGTCGCGGTGTTCGCACCCTGGCTCGCGCCCCACGACCCCAACGCCGTCGACCTCGAACTCACCCGCGCGCTGCCCAGCGCCGAGCACCCGCTCGGCGGCGACACCACCGGCCGCGACGTGCTCAGCCGCATCATCTGGGGCACCCAGATCACTCTGTGGGGCGCCCTCGTGGCAATCGTCACCTCCCTCGTGATCGGTGTGCCCTCGGGCCTCGCCGCCGGCTACTACGGCGGCGCCGTCGACCGCATCGGCACCTGGATCAGCGATGGCCTGCAGGCCATCCCCGGCATGATCATCCTGTTGATCGTCGCCGCGGCCTTCCGCAACGACTTCACCGTGCTCATGATCACCGTCGGTGTCTTCATGGCCCCCGGCTATTTCCGCCTCACCCGTTCCACCGTCATGGCGGTGCGCGGCGAAGCTTACGTCGACGCAGCGAAGGTGGCAGGCCTCTCCGACATTCGCATCATGGCTCGCCACGTGATCCGCGCCGTCATCGCCCCCATCGTCATCCAGTCGGCCCTCACCGCAGGCATGGCGATGGGCATGCAGGCCGGCCTGCAGTTCCTCGGCATCGGCGGCGGCACCACCCCCGGCTGGGGTGCCGCGATGAACGAGGGCTTCCGGGTCATGCGTACCGATCCGCTGCTGCTGCTGTGGCCCTCGCTCGCGCTCGGCATCACCATCGCCGCGCTCGCTATCATGGGCTCCACCCTCGCGGACGTCATCAGTGTCAAAACCCCCACGCTGTCGCGTCGTGAGCGGAAGCGGATCGCGCGCCTCAACGCCGAGAAGAAGCCCGCCGGTGCCACCACCACGACTACCGGCTCGATTTCGGTCGCCGCCGTCGACTCGGCTGTGCGTCTTGAGAATCTGCGCGTCAATTACGAAACCGCTGATGGTGAGGTCGAGGTGGTGCACGGCATCACCCTCGATGTCTCACCCGGCGAGGTGCTCGGCATTGTGGGGGAGTCGGGCTCGGGCAAGTCGCAGACGGTGTTCTCGATGCTCGACCTGCTGCCCAAGTCGGGCTACTACACGGCTGACGCGCTTTGGATCGGAGGCGAGGATGTCACCACGCTGTCCAAGCGCGACCGGGCTCAGTTGCTCGGACACGAGATCGGCTACATTCCCCAGGAGCCGATGTCGAACCTCGATCCTTCATACACGATCGGCTACCAGCTGACCGAACCGCTGCGTGCGGTGCACGGCATGAGCCGGGCCGAGGCGCGCGACCGGGCGCTCGCGATGCTCGACCGCGTTGGCATCGTCGACCCGGCGCGCGTGATGAAGTCGTACCCGCACGAGCTTTCGGGCGGTATGGCGCAGCGTGTGCTCATCGCCGGTGCAATCGCGGGTCGCCCGTCGGTGCTCGTCGCCGATGAGCCCACCACGGCGCTCGATGTGACCGTGCAGGCGGAGGTGCTCGAACTCCTGCGCGAGCTGCAGCAGGAGTACAACATGGCGCTGATCATCGTCACGCACAACTTCGGTGTCGTCGCCGACCTGTGTGATCGTGTTGTCGTGATGCGCTCGGGGTCGATCGTCGAGATCGACGATGTCGAGCCAATCTTCGCGAACCCGCACAGCGATTACACCCGCGAACTCATCGCGGCATCGCTCGACGGTGCCGAGAGTCGCGCCGAGCTCGACGCCGGGCTCGCCAGCACCGCACCCGCCCACCCCGGCGCCGTCCACGCCACGAACGAGGAGCAGCACGCATGAGCGAGACGATCAAGTCGCAGGCCGCGCCGGTGGTGCAGCCGTCGGCGCACGGCGAGCCCCTGCTGCGGGCCGAGAACGTCGTCGTCGAGTATGGCTCGCGGCGCAAGCCCAACCGGGTGCTGCACGAGGTTTCGCTCGAGATCGGTGCGGGGGAGTGCGTGGGTCTCGTCGGTGAGTCAGGCTCCGGCAAGTCGACGCTCGGCAAGGCGATCCTCGGCCTCGTGCCCGTGGCGGGCGGATCGATCACCTTCGATGGTCGCGACATCACGCACCTCAAGGGTCGCGCGCGGCGCGACCTCGCCTCCGATATTCAGGTGGTGTTTCAGGATCCCTACGGATCGCTGAACCCGATGATGACGGTCGGCGACATTCTCTCCGAGCCGCTTTCGACGGCGGGCACCTCCCGTGCCGAAGCGCGCAAGGTGGTCGGTGAGATGCTGGAGCGGGTGAACCTGCCCGCGAACGTGATCGACCGCTACCCGAGTGAGTTCTCGGGAGGCCAGCGGCAGCGGATCGCGATCGCTCGCGCACTCGTGCGTCGACCGCGGCTCATCATCTGCGACGAGCCTGTCAGCGCCCTCGACCTCACCACGCAGGCGACGGTGCTCGACCTGCTCATCGAGTTGCAGCGTGACACGGGGGTGTCGTACCTCTTCGTGTCGCACGACTTGGGTGTGGTGCGCCGCATCTGCCACCGTGTCGCTGTGATGTACCGCGGCAACCTGGTCGAGATCGGGGACGGCGAGGTGGTGACGCGGGATCCGAAGCACCCCTACAGCCAGCGCCTGCTCGCAGCCTCTCCCGTGGCCGATCCTGCACTGCAGGCCCAGCGCCGCGCCGAATGGCTCGCCCTCCGCGAAACCTCCGCTGTTTAGGCACTGGCCCCGAGGTCTACCACCTGCCCTTGCCCCTGCCCCGCAGCTCTGCTTCGACGTTTGTACCCACCTCGGTCTGTGAGAGTCGTGGGCAGGCACGGAGGGGAGCTGAGCGGGCAGGGGCGGGGGATCTGGGGTGTGCAGAGGAAGCGGTGGGGAGCGGGGAAAGCAATGGGGGAGGTTCGGCGTGGCGGCACGCGATCCGCGGTAGGCTTGTATGATGAGCAATTCTGAATACGTCGACGCAGGCGAGCCCATCGAGACCGCCACCGACGAGGCCTCCACCGAGGCTGCTGTACCGGCTGAAACCCAGCCCGAAGTTCCCGCGGAGGCCGAGACCCCGGCTGACACCGCATCCGAGACCACCCCCGAGGCCCCCGCCGCCCCCCAGACCGACGCTGACGAAGCCGCGCCAGCAGCATCCGAGGCACCGGCCTCCGCGCCCGCTGAAGCTGAGCAGGCTGCCGAAGAAGCTCCTGCCGAGAAGTCCACCGAGAAGGCTGCTGCCGAAAAGCCGCGCACCACCTTCGCTGATCTCGGGCTGAACCCCGACGTGCTGCGCGCCATCACCGATGTGGGGTACGAGAACCCGTCGGCGATCCAGGCGGCCACGATTCCCGTGCTGCTCAGCGGCCGCGACGTTGTGGGTCTCGCCCAGACCGGCACCGGCAAGACCGCAGCGTTCGCCCTGCCGATCCTTTCCCGCATCGAGCCGGGCCTCGGCGTGCCGCAGGCCATCGTGCTGGCACCCACCCGCGAGCTCGCGCTGCAGGTCTGCGAGGCCTTCGAGTCGTACGCCTCGCACCTGCCCGAGGTGCGGTTGCTGCCGGTCTACGGCGGCCAGGCGTACGGCCAGCAGCTGAGTGCGCTGCGTCGCGGCGTCGACATCGTCGTGGGCACCCCCGGCCGCGTGATGGATCACCTCAAGCGCGGTTCGCTCGATCTCTCGCAGATCAAGTACCTGGTGCTCGACGAGGCCGACGAGATGCTCAAGATGGGCTTCGCAGAAGACGTCGAGACGATCCTCGCCGATACCCCCGCTGAGAAGCAGGTTGCGCTGTTCTCTGCGACGATGCCGGCCCAGATCCGCCGCATTTCGCAGCAGCACCTCAACGACCCGCAGGAGGTGAAGATTGCGGGCAAAACGCAGACCAGCTCGAACATCACCCAGCGCTACACCGTGGTGTCGTACACGCAGAAGCTCGATGCGCTCACCCGCATCCTCGAGGTGGAAGAGTTCGACGGCCTGATCGTCTTCACCCGCACCCGCGGCGATTCCGAGCAGGTTGCCGAGAAGCTGCGCGCTCGCGGTTACTCCGCCGCCGCCATCAACGGCGACATCCAGCAGGCGCAGCGCGAACGCACTGTGCAGGCGCTCAAGGAGGGCAAGCTCGACATTCTCGTCGCAACCGATGTGGCGGCGCGCGGTCTCGACGTGGAGCGCATCAGCCACGTCGTCAACTACGACCTGCCGATCGACACTGAGAGCTACGTGCACCGCATCGGCCGCACCGGCCGCGCCGGCCGCACCGGCGACGCCATCAGCTTCGTCACGCCGCGCGAGCGTCGCCTGCTCAGCGCCATTGAGAAGGCCACGAAGCAGCCGCTCACCCAGATGCAGCTGCCGCGCGTCGACGAGGTCAACGCGACCCGTCTCTCGCGCTTCGACGACGCCATCACGGCGGCGCTCGAAGAGACCAAGCGCATCGAGGCCTTCCGCGACATCATCGACCACTACGTGCGCCACCACAACGTGCCCGAGGCCGATGTGGCCGCCGCGCTCGCCGTGGTGGCGCAGGGTGACACGCCGCTGCTGCTCACCGAATCCGACGACCGCAAGTTCGAGCGCGACCGTGCGCAGGCTGCACGCTTCCTCGAAGACGGTTCACGTGATCGCGCCCGCGGTGATCGCCCCGAGCGGGGCGATCGGAGTGAGCGTGCGGATCGCGGCCCCCGCGAGCGTCGTGACGATCTGGCCATGTACCGTATCGAGGTGGGCCACCGCCAGAAGGTGAAGCCCGGGCAGATCGTCGGCGCACTCGCCAACGAAGGCGGCCTGTCGCGTGACGATTTCGGTCGCATCCAGATCCGCGATGAGTTCACCCTGGTCGAGCTGCCGAAGCAGCTGTCGGCAGAGGCGCTCGAGCGGCTCGGACAGACCCGCATCAGCGGCAAGCTCATCGAAATCAAAGTCGACAAGGGTGGTTCGTACGGTGGTGGCCGCGACCGTTTCGAGCGCGGTGGCCGAGGCGATCGCAATGACCGCAACGACCGTTCGGGCGGCTACCAGCGCCGTGACCGCGACGAGCGCGGCGGCTACGGCCGAAGCAACGGCGGCTACGATCGCGGTGGCAACGGCGGCTACGACCGTGGTTCGCGCGATGAGCGCGGCGGCTACGACCGCAACCGCAACGACCGCTCGGATCGCGGCGGCTACGATCGTGGCGGTTACGACAAGGATCGCGGCGGACGTGGCTACGACCGCGGCGGTGACCGCTACGATCGCGGTGGCAGCCGAGACGGCGGGTTCCGCGACAGTGGCAAGCGCGACGGTGGATTCCGTGACGGCGGTCACCGTGACGGCGGCAACAACCGCGCCGATGGCAAGCGCAAGCCGCGCTGGTAATCCGGTCAGTCTCTGACGAACGCTTCGAAGTATCGACGCTTGCGGCCCGGGATCTCTCAGACGAGAGATCCCGGGCCGCAGGCGTATTCAGGGCTGGTGTCGTCGCGCTGGCTGCACCGGTCGACGATTGCGTGGCACACGAACCGATCGTCGGCTCATGCCTCGCACGGTCGGCCCCTGCGTCGGAGCCGATGCTCAGACCGTGGTGAAGACCTTGCTCGTGATGCGCCACACGCCGTCGCGCTTGATGAGCCCAAAGTGATTGCGGAAGTCGGCCCCGAGAAAGCCCCGCTCGTCGAGCACGGCGTGCGCGATGTCGCCGGTGACTGACACGCTGTGAATCTCAGACCCATAGTCCGGGCCCGACGGCTCAGCCGTCGCAACAACGTTCGCCGCGAAATCGGCGCCGCTCATCGTCACGTAGTCGGGGCCGAGGTAACCCCACATCACCGCGTTCGGGTCGAAGGCGTCTCGCACGACCTCAGCGTCGGCGGCCTTGCACCCGTCGACGTACTTCTGCACTGCGGCCTCGACCGCGGCTGCTTCACTCATGACTGCTGCTCTTTCGCTCTGAACTTGGAGATGTGAGGTGCATCATTGGCACGAAGGGGGAGCGCTCGCGCACCGAACGCTCCCCCTTCGCTCCTGCTTCAGGATCAGCGTCCGCTGATCACCTGGGGTTCGGCGACAGCCTTCAGGCCCTCGACACCGAACTCGCGGCCGTAGCCCGACTTCTTCGCGCCGCCGAACGGCACCATCGGGTGCAGTCCACCGTGCGAGTTGATCCAGGTGGTGCCGGCCTGGAGACGGCCGGCCACCTCGAGGGCCTTGGCGCGATCCTGCGTCCACACCGAAGAGCCGAGACCGAACTCAAGCTCGTTTGCGAGCTTGATGACCTCGTCGAGGTCGGTGTAGCGGATCACCGGCAGCGCCGGGCCGAACTGCTCCTCGACCACGAGGTCATTGTGCGGATCGATGTCGGCGACAATCGTGGTCGGGTAGAAGTTGCCGGGGGCGTCGCGATCCGGCTCACCGCCGAGCACCACGCGAGCGCCCGAGGCTTTCGCGGCCTCGACCAGACGGTCGACGGTGTCGAACTGGCCGCGGTTCTGCAGCGGGCCGAGAACGTTGTTCTCGTCGAGGCCGACGCCCATCGGCACGTTCGCCGCGAACTTCGCGAGCTCATCGACCACGGCGTCGTAGACCGAGTCGTGCACGTAGAGGCGCTTCAGCGCGGCGCAGGTCTGGCCGGTGTTGATGAACGCTCCCCAGAACAGATCCTCGGCGATGGCCGCGGGATCCACATCGGGAAGCACGATACCGGCGTCGTTGCCGCCGAGCTCGAGCGTGAGGCGGGTCACGTTGTTCGCGGAGGCTTCGATGATCTGCTGGCCCACCGGCGTCGAACCGGTGAACATGATCTTGCCGATCTTCGGGCTGCGGGTGAGCGCATCGCCCACAGTGCGACCGGGGCCGGTGACGATGTTGAGCACACCCTCGGGCAGCACCTGGTTCATCACAGCGACGAGCGCTCGCACCGACAGTGCGGTGGTGTCGGCGGGCTTGATCACCACGGTGTTGCCCATGCGCAGCGACGGGGCGATCTGCCAGATGGAGATCATCATGGGCCAGTTCCAGGGCGAGATCGCACCCACGACGCCGATGGGGCGGTAGTGCATCTCGGCGTAGCCGGACTCGTCATCGATGAGCACCTCAACAGGGAGGGGAGTCTCGGCAGCGGTGCGGGTCCACGCCACGCAGCCGCCCACCTCGAAGCGGGCATTGGGGCCGTTGAGTGGCTTGCCCTGCTCGCGAGACAGCAGCTCGGCAAGCGCCTCAGCCGAAGCCTCGATCTTGTCGGCGGCCTGGTGCAGGTATGCACGGCGCTCGTCGTCGCTGAGCGCCGCCCACGCGGGCTGCGCAGCTTCGGCTTTATCGATCGCGGCCTCGAGATCCTCGATCGACTGCTTCTGCACCTTGCCGATCACCTCGTCGGTGGCCGGGTTGACCGAGTCGCGCGTGTCACCGTCGGTGGCGACGATTGCGGCGAGCAGGCTTTCGTAGGTTTCCATGGATCCTCCAGGTCAAATACCGCTAGACATCATCAGGGTAGCTCTCTGCGCAGGGGCGGGCTTGACTCGTGCGGTGCCCCCGTTGTCTCTGAGGGAACAGTCGGCACGGGCCCCGTCGCGGTGCCCGGAAGAGATACCGCTTCGGCCTCCGCCCGCGCCTGCCTGGTGAGCGGGCGCCGCGCTTCAGCGGGTGCCAGCCGTCGAACTGCGAGCCAACCGACCAGCGCAGCCGCGGCCGACGCCGCGGCAATGCTCGTCGCCATCGTCGCAGCCGAACTGCCGGCGAGCGCCGACACCAGCGGCGCTGCCACCGCACCCGCCGTGAACATCGCCATCCCCAGCAGCGCAGACGCGGTGCCGGCCCGGGCGCCGTGCCCGCTCAGCGCGAGCGAGGTGCCGTTCGGCCCGCCGAGGCCTGCCGCCCCCAGATACAGGGCGAGCAGCGCGATGAACACGGGAGCGGGTGCCCCGAGCAGCGTGACACCGAGCAGCGCGAACGCGGCCACGGCGCCCGCGAGCTGTCCCGTCAGGTACATCCGGGCCGTGCCGAGTCGGCGAACGAACACCCTGCTGAGTTGCGCGCCGCCCAATTGTGCGAGCGCGTTCATCGCGAAGACGAGGCTGAAGAGCTGCGGTGTGAGCCCGAACTGGCCCTGCAGCACAAAGCTCGACATCGACAGGTACGAGAAGAACGCCGCGCCGCCCACACACGCCGCCAGCATGAGCGCCACGAACAGCGGATCGCGCAGCACCACCGAGGCGTGGCTCGCCGTGGTGCCGAGCACGTTGCCCGAGTGCCGGCTGTTCTCGGGAAGCGACTCGCGCAGCCCGAACACTGCCACGAACACGAGCGCGAGGCCGATCCCGGCCAGCACGAAGAAGATGCCCCGCCAGTCCATCACCCGTGCCAGCTGACCGCCGATCACCGGTGCGATGATCGGCGTGACGGAGGTTACGAGTGCGAGCAGCGACAGCATTCGCGACAGCTCGATGCCGTGGAAGAGGTCGCGCGCGACGGCCATACTGATCACTACGCCAGCCGATCCGGCAAGGCCCTGCAGCAGTCGCGCTGCGAGCAGCACCTCGATCGTCGGGGCCACCGCGCACACTACCGAGAGCACCGCGAACAGCACCACCCCCACGATCAGGGGCCGCTTGCGCCCGTAGCGGTCAGACAGCGGGCCGGCCACGAGCTGCCCGATGCCGAGCCCGATCATGCACACCGACATGGTCGCCTGTGCGAGCGCGTCAGAGGTGCCGAGGGTGCGGGCCAGCTGCGGCAGTTGCGGCAGGTACAGGTCCATCGAGAGCGGGCCGAACGCTTCGAGCAGACCGAGCACCAGCGTGATGCGCAGCAGCCCCATCGGCCGGGCGGGGGAGGCCCCCGCCCGGCGGCGCGTGCGCGCGCTCATCGGGCGAGGATCCGGCGCCACCAGCTGTCGCGGGCGTCGTTCGCCGCCCGCGACACCGTGGCGTCCGGCGAGAACCCGGTGAAGCCGTGATAGCCGCCCGACCAGACGTGCAGTTCGGCTTCACCGCCGGCCGCCCAGATGCGGCTCGCATAGTCGACGGATTCGTCGCGGAACACTTCTGCCGATCCGACCTCGATGAACGCGGGCGGTAGCCCGGACAGGTCTGTGGCTCGGGAAGGTGCCTGATAGGGGTGCACGCGCTCGCCGCCGCGGTCAGCGCCGAGTGCGGCATCCCAGCCGGTGTCGTTGTTGTTGCGATCCCAGGCGCCGATGCCGTCGTACTGCCACGCCGAGACCGTCGCGTTGCGGTCATCAATCATGGGGCAGCCGACGAGCTGCCCGGCGAGTGCGGGGCCGCCGCGATCCCGTGCGATGAGCGCGACTGCTGCCGTGAGACCGCCGCCTGCCGAGGCTCCCGAGACGACGATGCGTGCCGGGTCGATGCCGAGCTCGTCGGCGTGCTGCGCCATCCATACGAGCGCCGCGTAGCAGTCTTCTGCCGCAGCGGGGGCGGGGTGCTCGGGGGCGAGCCGGTACTCGACCGCGACGCCAACCGTGCCGAAGCGCTCGGCGAGGTCGATCAGCTCGGCGGTGCCGAAGAAGCGGGTGCCGAGCACGTAGCCGCCGCCGTGGATGCCGAGCACGGCTGGCCGGGCAGGAGCGGAACCGGCGGGCGTCGCCGCCTCGCGGGGGCGCACAATCGTCACCTCGACGTCGGGGGCGCCCGCGGGGCCGGGGATCGTGCGGTGCTCCCACTCGATGGCGCGGCCATCGGCCTGCACCTCCATCGACGGCGTGATCGAGGCGAAGTGGGCGCGGTTCTCGAGGATCGTATGGGCGCGTAGCGGGATCCGCTCGACGAGGTCGAGGAAGAAGGCGAGGCCAGCTTCGAGCTCGGGGTCGTAGGGGACCGTCGCGGGGCGGGTTTCCGGCTCGACGGCGCGGTACGGCTGCTGGGCGGTCATCGCTCGACCCCCGCCCCGATCATGCGGGCGATCCACGAGTCGCGCGATGCGAGCGCGGCCCGGGTGATCTCGGCGTCGGGCATGTACATGTCGAAGCCGTGGCAGCCGCCGGACCAGACGTGCAGCTCGGCTTGGCCGCCGGTGGCCCAGATGCGGGTGGCGTAGTCGATGTCTTCGTCGCGGAACATCTCGGCAGCGCCCACCTCGATGAAGGCGGGTGGCAGGCCGGAGAGGTCGGAGGCGCGTGATGGTGCGGCGTAGGCGGGTGCCCGGTCTGAGTAAGCGAGTTCCTCGCCGAGTACGCATTCCCAGGCGAGCAGGTTCGCGTCGCGGGTCCAGGTGCCGATGCCGTCGTATTGCAGGCTCGACACTGTGGTGTTGGTGTTGTCGAGCATGGGGCACAGCAGGAGCTGCCCGGCGATCGCGGGGCCGCCGCGGTCGCGGGCCATGAGCGACACCGCCGCGGCGAAGGCACCGCCCGCACTGCCGCCCATCACGATGAGACGACCTGGATCGACACCCAGCTCGTCGGAGTGCTCCGCGACCCAGCGGGTGGCGGCGTAGTTGTCTTCGGCTCCCGCCGGGTACGGGTTCTCGGGGGCGAGGCGGTATTCGACGTTGATGCCGACCACGCCGTGGCGCTCGACGAGGTCGATGACGCGCCCGTGCTCCCAGCTGCGATGGCCGACGATCATGCCGCCGCCATGGAAGTTGACGAGCACGGGCAGCGGATCGGGGCCGCGGTCGGCCGGCGCGAACACGGTGATTTCGAATTCGGGGGCGCCGTGGGGGCCGGGGATGAGCCGCTCTTCTGCGGTGATTGCGCGGCCCGCGACGAGCTCTGCGCCGCTGGGGAAGCCGGGGCCGAGCCCGGGTTCGCGCATGGCGGCGAGGGTGTCGCGGCTGAGGCCGGGCTGCGGTGCGGCCGCGAGCGCGTCGAGCACGGGGGTGATCTCGGGGTCGAATGGCACGGGTGGCACGCTGGGGCGGCCGTGGGCGACGGGGCGGGCGGATCCGGTGTCTGCGGTGGCTTCGGTGCTCATGATCACGGCCCTTCGGGGTTGACGAGGCCGCGGTCGGCCCAGAACGGTTCGACGCGTGCTCTGATGGTGTCGGCTCCGATGCGGTCGAGCAGTTCGAGGCTGCCGAGGTTGGCTTCGAGCTGTGCTGCGCTCGACGTGCCGAAGAGGGTGGTCGCGGTTGCCGGGTGAGTGAGGGTGAATGCGATGGCGAGCTGTGCGGGGGTGCCGCCGAGTTCTTCGGCGAGGGCGACGAAGGCGGGCACGTCGTCGATGATGCGCTGACGGATGCCGCCGGGGTCGCGGCCGACTTCACGCTCGGTCGAGACCTTGCCGGCGAGGTAGCCGCCCTCCATCACGTCGGAGGCCTGCATGGAGAGCCCCTGCTGCCAGAGCTTCGCAAAGGGTTCCCCGTCGGGGATGGAGCGGCGGGAGACGCTGTACTTGAGCTGCGCGATTTCGGGGGCGGCGATGCCTTCGGTCGCGGCGATGTCGAGCAGGGCCTGCACGTTCGACGCCGACCAGTTGTTCACGCCCCAGGCCCGGATGAGGCCTGCGCGCTGTAGCTCGTCGAGGCTGAGTGCAATGTCGCGCAGTTCGAGGTCGTCGCGGCGCAGGTCGCCGAGAATGACGAGGTCGGCGTGGTCGTCGCCGACGCGGAAGAGCGCGTTTTCGAGCTGGGGGCGGAAGCCGTGGTCGGCGTCCCAGCCTTCGAGCCAGAGCTTTTCGGAGAGCAGGTATGAGTCGCGGGGCACGCCCACGGCGCGGATGATCGCCGAGAACAGCACATCGGTGAAGGCGGGCGGCATGCCGGGGGCGCCGTAGACGCCCACATCGAAGAGGTTGATGCCGCGGTCGATGGCGGTGCGCACCATGGCGACGGCGTCTTCAAAGTGCATGCGGTCGTAGATGTGCCATGAGCCGAGGGCGAAGACGGAGGTTTCGAGCTCGCTGCGGCCGATGCGGCGGCGGGGAACGGGGGTGGTCATGGGGAATCCTTTCGTGGGGTCTGCGTGCGGCGCTGCGGCGGATCAGGCGGCGTCGATCCGCGGATCGATCACGGCTTTGACCTCGCCGAGCTGGTGCATGTTTGCAATGCGGTCGGAGGCCTCTGCGAGGCCGCAGGGCTGCGAGAACAGCTCGTCCCAGGGGAAGCGGTCGGCGAAGGTGCGGAAGAACTCGATGGAGCGGAAGTAGTCGGAGACATCGCCGTTGAGAGAGCCGACGACGGTGAGTTCCTTGCCCATGATGGCTGAGAGCGGGAAGGGGTCGCCGGTGGGACCGGTGGAGCCGACGATGGCCACGGTGCCGCGCTGGGCGGCCATGCCGATGGCCTCGGGGCCGATGCTCGGCGCGCCCGCGAAGTCGAGCACGAGGTCGGCGCCCTGGCCTCCCGTGATCTCCATGACGCGCGCGATTGTCGCCTCGGAGCCGCCCGCGATGTCGATGGTGTGGGTGGCACCGAAGCGCTCGGCGAGTGCCAGGCGGGGGGCCGGCGCTCCCACTGTGATGACGGTGCCGGCGCCGGAGATGCTGGCGACGGCGGTGGCGAACAGCCCGAGCGCGCCGGATCCCTGCACGACGACGCGGGATCCAGGGCGCACTCCGCCCGCGCGGTCGAAGGCACGCAGCACCGTCTTCGCGGCGCAGCCCGCGGCGGAGGCCCAGGTGTCTTTGACCTCGGCGGGGAGGCGCAGCTTCTGTGCGCCGGGGGTGACGTAGGCGTATTCCGAGAGGCCTGCCGTGGCGTAGGGCGGCACGTCGCTGCGCTGCAGGAAGCCGTAGCCGCGTCGGGAGCATGCGACGGGCTGGCGCAGCACGGTGCAGCCGAAGCACTGACCGCACACCGATTCGGACCAGCCGATGCGGTCGCCCACTGCGAGGGGTTCTCCGAGGGCGTCGACGGTGCCTTCGCCGACTGCGATAACCTCGCCTACCATTTCGTGCCCGAGCACCATGGGCAGCATGCCTGGGAAGGTCATTTTGCCGGCCCAGATCTCAATGTCGGTGCCGCAGAGGGTGGTGCAGGTGATGCGTACGAGGGCGGCGCCGGGCTCGACGCGGTCGGGGAGGGGCAGCTCCTGCATCTCGAGCGGGGCTCCGTGCTCGGTGAGCACGGCTGCGCGCGTGGATGTGGGAATCGTCATCGAAAGCTCCATTCCGTGGGATATCGGCATGGCGTCGTTGCCCGGATGCCGAGGATGTGGTTTTATTCTACATACGTTGACCCAAACGGGAAGCCCCGATTCACTGACGAGTCGCGGGCCTCGCTGTTGCGAGAGAATCCACTGAGACGGAGCGCATCAATGACACCGAAGCGGAGCGCATCATGACGCGGCGCAGTGCGGCGACCACGGGCGGCAGTGCCGCCACGGCATCAGAACCATCAGCCGATCTGGTGCTGATCGGCGGATCGGTGCTCACGATGGACGAGGCCGGCAGCCGCGCCGAAGCGGTTGCAGTGGCGGGGGGTCGCATCCTCGCCGTCGGCGCACAGGCCGACATCGAACCGCTGATCGGCGCGAACACCCGCGTGATCGACCTCGACGGCCGAGCACTGCTGCCCGGTATCAACGACTCCCACCTGCACGCCGCCTGGCTCGGAGCCCGCTGGCCCCACACCTTCTTCGGCGCCCCAGACCCCGAAGTCGCGGCACAGCTGAGCGGCGCGCTCGCCGTCGACCGCGAGGCCCGCCGTGCCGCGATCCTCAATGCCGGTCGCATGCTCTCCGAGCTTGGCATCACCAGCTACACCGAACCGGGCATCGGTCCCGGTGAAGACGACGGCGAAACGGGCTGCTTCCACAGCGAAGTGCTCGACGTCTACCGCGAACTCGCCGCCGAAGGGGAGCTGCAGCAGCGCGTCACCATGCTCGCCCTATACGGCGTGCTCGACGGCCCGAGCGACGTCGAAACCGTGCTCTCCGGCATCCGCGAGCGTGCCGCCGCCGCACCCGAGCCCGAGCCCACCTGGCTCAATGTGCCCGGCGTCAAGATCTTCGGTGACCTCATCCCGCTGTCGCGCCAGGCCTGGACAGACCGTGCCTATGATGACGGCACCCACGGCGACCTGCTCGTGGACGGTGACAGCATCGAGCAAAAGGCCGAGGGCCTTGCCGAGATGATCCGCGCCGCGCACGCCGCAGGCCTGCAGATCGGCCTGCACGCCACCGGCGACCGCACCATCGGCCTCGCCCTCGATGCGATCGCCGAAGCCGCCGCCCAGCCGGGCGCGCCGACTTCCCAGCAGCTCGGCCACGTCATCATTCACGGCGACCTCGCCACCTCCGATCAGGTGCGGCGCATGGCTAAGCTCGGTGTCTGGTTCAATGCGCAGCCCGGCATCGCAACCATCACCGGCTCGTGGCTTGCCTCGATGATGGGGGCTGATGCCGCAGCAGAGGCCTGGCAGTTCGGTGCCGCGCTCGATGCCGGCGTGCTCGTGCTGTCGTCTGATGCTCCGGTGCTGCACTTCGACTGGCGACACTGGGTGGCTGCCGCCGAGGAACGCATCGTGATGATGGGCGGTGACGCCTCACCCGAGGTCGCTAGTGCCCGCTTGCACCGCCTGCTGCGCGCCTACACTGCGGTGCCCGCGGCGCAGGATCGTGCGGCGTCGTGGAAGGGCACCGTCGAGGTGGGCAAGGTGGCCGACCTGGTGGTGCTCGCGCGCGATCCCTTCGAAGTGGGGGCGGAGGGCCTGCCCGAGGTGCCCGTCGATCTCACCGTGCTCGACGGCCAAGTGATCTTCGAGCGATAGCCGGAGCACCTGCAGCGGGGCTGGGCTGGCCCAGGCCCGCCCCGGCGCCGTTGCAGCCGGCGCTGCCGGGGGTGGGGGGGGGGGGGGCGGGGGCGCGGCCCCCCCCCACCCCACCCTCAGAAGATCAGGTGAGCAGCTGGCCGCCGTCGACGGCGAGGCTCACACCGGTGATGTGACCGGCCTGCTCGCTCGCGAGGAACACGACGGACGGAGCGATGTCGGTGACCTTCGCGAGATCGCCGAGGGGGATGCGGCTCGACCAGGCTGCGCGCGCGGGTGACCCTTCAGGCATGCCCATTTCGAGCATCGGGGTGAGCACGGGCCCAGGGGCGACCGCGTTGACGCGAATGCCGTGCGCGGCGAGTTCGATGGCGGCCCAGCGGGTGACGGAGTCGACGGCGGCCTTGCTCGACTCGTAGGCGCCCATGCCCGGGGTGGGCTGGCGGCCGCCGATCGATGAGATGTTGACGATGCTGCCGCCGCCTCCGGCTGCGATGCGGTGCTTCGCGAAGGCCTGGATCATGGTGAAGGTGCCGATCACGTTGACCTCGAGGATCGAGCGGTAGGCCTCGGGTTCGAGCTCGGTGACGGCGCCGTGCACCGAGAGGATGCCTGCGTTGTTGACGAGCACGTCGACGCTGCCGCGTGCTGCGAGGCTCTGGAATGCCTGTGTGACGGCGGCTGCGTCGGTGATGTCGAGGGTGAGGGCTTCGGCTCCGAGTGCCTCGGCGGCCGCGGAGACGGCTGCCGTGTCGCGGTCGGCGAGGATCGCGCGGTCGCCCGCCGCGATGAACGCGCGGGCGATGCCCTGCCCGATGCCGCCGGCGCCGCCGGTGATGAGGACGGTGCGGGATCCGGCGCTGCCGGGGGTGGGTGAGGTCACGGTGACTCCTTCGTCGAGGCTGGTGTGGGGATGATTCTGGGCGCCGCTGCGGTGTGCGCTGGATCGATCAGCCTTTATATTATACGATCGTAGAAAATAAAGGGAGTGCGGATCTGCGGCAGCAGCCGCGCGCCCCGAAGTCGACACTGCGAGGAGGCGGTTGTGGCATTCACAGGCAGGGTTCCCACTCGAAAGCTCGGGCCGGGCGGACCGGAGGTGCCGGTATTCGCGCTCGGCTCCTGGAATATCTGGGATCGCATGGAAGTGGCGGATCGCCTCGCGCTGATCAACCGCGCCGTCGAAGCCGGTTCGGCATTCTTCGACGTCGCCTACTACAACATGGGGCCGCACGCCGAGGCTTCGCGCACCGACCTGCTCTTCGGCGAGGCCATCCGCGAACTGGGCCTCGCCCGCACTGACTACCAGCTCTGCGGCAAGCTCTGGCTGTGGGAGTACCCCCAGACCGGCTTCGCCGGACAGATGGACGTGTCGCTCGAACGCATCGGGGCGGGCGCGGGCGGGCCCGAGAGCTTTGACACCGTCGTCGTCGGCGACTTCATGGGCGACATCGATATCGCCCAGGTGGTGCGCGACGTGCAGGCCGAGATTGACCGCGGCAGCTTCACGAGCTGGGGGGTCAACAACTGGCCGGCCGAAGCGCTGCAGCTCGCGCTCGACACCGTCGCGGCAGAGGGGCTCACTCCGCCCAGCTTCGCCCAGCTGAAATACGGGCTGGTGAGGCGCAGCATGGCCGAGGGAGAGTTCTACGGCCGCTGGTTTACAGAGGGCGTGCTGGCGCTGCAAGCGTCTGACGCTTTCGAGGGTGGCATTCTCGTGGGCAAGCTCAGCCCCAAGCGCAAAATCGGCGCCGATGTGGGTGGTATTCGGGAGCGCATCGTTGCCGCCTACCCCGAGGTGCAGCGCATCGCCGACTCCTTCGGCGCGACCCCGGCGCAGCTCGGCATTGCGTTCTGCCTGGCGAACCCCGCCACCGCGAACGTGCTCTTCGGGGCGTCGAGCGTGCGCCAGTTCGAGGACAATCTCGGCGCGATCCCGCTGCTCGAGAGCGTGGGGGCTGAGCGGATCCGTGAGGCTGTGGCGGGTCTCTGGCTCGACCGCGAGGTGCGTGCCGACGGCGTCTGGGCCCCGCCGGCCGCCTAGCCGGGGCTGCCGGCCCGTCGGCCGGTGCTCGCCCGTCGGCACGTCTGCCCGCTGAGTCGGCCTGTTCATACCGAGTCGGCCCCCAGTTCGCGTGAATTGGGGGCCGACTCGACGCGCGGCCCTTGTGGGCGGGGCCGCTACTGGGCGAGGAAGTGGATCGCGGCCTCGCGGAACTCGAGGCTGTCGAGCGCTGCCCGGTGGTCGCCGGGCACGTGAGTGAGCGATGCCTGCGGCAGTGCGTCGGCCATCTGCTCGATGCCCTGCGTCATCTGGTCGTCACTGCCCGCAACGAGCAGTGTCGGCACCGCGGGGCCACCCTGCTGGGGTGCGAAGGGCTCGCTTGCGAGACCAGGGATCAGCTTCGCGAGCGAGGCGGTGTCGCGGCCGGGCGCTGAGATCATGCCGGCCATCATGCCGACGAGAGGGTTCGTGGGCTCGGCTCCACCGAGCACGGCGTCGAGCTCTGCGGGGTCGACTGCGGTGAAGGGCTCGAAGGCGCTGAGGCCGCCGAGCACCAGGCGGCGCACGCGGGGTGACGCGGCGGGCAGCTCCCAGGCGAGTCGCGAGCCCAGCGAGTATGCGATGACGTCGAGGTCGCCCTCGGGGGCGACGGTCGCGGCGGCATCGAGGATCGCCGCGACGACGGCCGAGGTTGCGGCCTCGTCGGCTGTTGCGATGGCCGGGCTGTCGCCGTGGCCGGGCAAGTCGATGGCGATGACGCTGCGACCTGCAGCTGCCAAGGCCTCGGCCCAGCCTGTGTCGAGGAAGTCTTCGGATGCGCTCGACGCGAAGCCGTGCAGCAGCACCACGGGGGGCTGCTGGGTGTCTGCGGCGGGGAAGTGGTGGACGCTGAGTGCCATGATCGACCTTTCGACGGTGAAACGGGAATCGGGGGACGGGAGCCAGCGAGGCGGCTGGTGGTCTGGGCGGGTTGTGAGCCGTGATCGGCTCGGCCTGGCGCTGACTGCGCCGCCGGAAGGCGAGTGGCATGATCCGCCATCGCTATTTTTCTATGTTAGTAGAAAATAAACTCCCGCACCGCTGGACATTTTATGTCTACGTATGTAGAGTTTCCGGCAGGCCACACCACGGACACCGTCGTCCCGTTCGAGCGGGGCGGCCCAGAATCGTAAGGAACGACTCGCATGACCGCAACCCCCTCACGCATCGTCGACATCGCCATCGGCTTCATGGGCGCAAAGCAGCTCGACAACGCCGCCCGCATCGGCCTCTTCAAGGCACTCGCCGACGGCCCCAAGAACCTCGCCGAGCTGGCCGCCGCCACGCAGCACTCCGAGCGCCAGGTGCGCACCCTCGCCGACGCGATGAACAGCCTCGGCCTGCTGCGCCGCGAAAACGGCGTCTACTCGCTCGAAGCCGACGCCGAGAAGTACCTCTCGGGCAAGGGAGAGATCGACCTCACCCCCTTCATCGCCTTCCTCGGCGACATCAGCTACAAGCAGTGGCTCGGCTACGAGAAGACCGTCGACAGCGACGAAGCCGGCACCCTCGACCTCGATGAGGCCGGCTGGGGCGACTTCATGGCCGGCGTGATGACCTACAACGCGCTGCACGCCGAGCAGTTCGGCGAGGCCTTCGACTTCTCGCAGTTCCGCAACGCCCTCGACTTCGGCGGCCTCGCCGCCGGCTTCTCGGTGGCCGCCATGCAGCAGAACCCCGAGCTCACCACCCGCTTTGTCTACGCTCCCGGCTTCACCGAGGGCATCGCGCAGGCCGCCGAGGAGGCCGGCGTCGCCAACCGCATCTCGCTCGAAGAAGGCCCCACCGAGTCGACCGAGCCCGGCGGCGAGCACGACCTCGTGCTGCTCACCCACGTGCTGCACCGTTTCGACGAGGCCCAGAACCAGGCCATCCTGCGTGCCTCCCGTGGCGCCGCAGCCGACGGCGCCACGCTCATGCTGCTCGACTTCTTCCTCGACGAGGACGACACCCAGCGCCCCATCGACGCGCTGCACGCCGGCGAGTACTTCAACATCGACGGCACTGTCGTGTACCCGATCGCGCAGGTCGAGGGCTGGCTCGCCGAGACCGGCTGGAAGTTCGACCGCCTCGTCGCGCTGCCGGGCAGCCCGCGCGTGCTCGTCGCAACCGCGGTCTAATGTGCTCTGCGCCGCGGGGCCGGGGTCGATGCGTCGGCGCCCGGCCCCGCCGCGTTCGCGCCGCGGCTGTTGCGCCCGAGTCGCCGCTCCCGGCCCCCGCCCCTATGACGATCACCGGAGGATCGCAATGCCCGTCATCGAGACCGTGCGAGCACCCATCGAGGCGAGCTCAGTGGGGCTCGTGCTCGCCGCCGAAACCATCCTCTGCGCCCCTGCGGAGCGCCGCGGCAACGCCGGGGTGCCCGCCGGTGACGCCGAGTTCGAGCGCAGCCACGTCGACATGCCGGCGTTGGGCCGGCTCATGCTGGGCGCGGTCAACACCGACGATCGCACGCTCACCGCGCCCGACGCAGAGGGTGCCCTCGACGTGCTCGCGGCAGCCGTGGGCGAGGGGCCCGTACCGCTGATCGTCGCACTCGCCGGGCATGGGTCGACAGCCCGCCCGGGCGCGCTCGCGTGCCTGAGCCGGGCCAGCGGCGTCGCCATCGTGCGGGGCATCGACGGTACCGGCGGGGGCGAAGCCGGCGCGCGTGGTCACGCCGATCAGGATCTCGATTCCGCTCCTGATCCCGATGCCGCAGCTGCCATCATCTCCGCCGAACTCTCGGCCGCCGAGCACCCCGCTGGAGTCGTCGGCGCGATCCCGCTGCCCGATGCGGCCGCCCCTGCCGAGCAGCAAGACCGGGCGAGGGCGTTGATACGATCCGCTGCCGCTGCCGCCCGAGCCGCGGGGGTCGCCCTCGTGCTGGCACCGGCGGCCGATCCTTGGGCCGTCGCACCGGCACCCACAGACGTCAGGGAGCGCTTCGCAGACCTCGCGCCGGCACTCGCCGATGTCGACGCGGCGGGCCTCGACCGCTCGCGCGTGATCCTCACCGGCACCGCCGGCCTCATAGCGAGCGAGCGAGGTCACGGCGTCGACCTCGAGAGCCTTGACGCCCTCCTCGATCTCGGCCCGGCGATCTGCTTCGACGACCTTGGGCGCATCCCGAACGTGCGCACCGTCGTCTCCGACCACGACATCGCCATTGCAATCCTGCGGGCAGCCGAGCGCGGCACGGCGAGCCGAATCGTGCTCAGCAGCGGGATCCGCAACAAGCACAGGCTCACGGCCTTCGGTGGCAACGGGCTCGAATTCGCGGCGACGCAGTTCTTGCCCTATCTGCGCATGCTGGGAGCCGACGACGCACTCGTGAGCGCAGTCGGCGGCGGCAACGCGGCCCGGATGCTCGCACGCACGACCCACGAGGGAGCAGCGCAATGACGGATCGCAACACGCAGGCGGCGCCCGCGCTCGACAGGCTCGAGATCCCGAACCTCGAAGGGCTGGTGCAGACCGTGCTCGGCCCGGTGCGCCCCGAGCAGCTCGGCCCCACGCTTATGCACGAGCACATCTTTCTCGACATCAGGCGCCCCGCGCACACCGCCAACCCCCGCCCGGGGGAGTGGGATGCGGCAGCCGGGGATCCGCTCACCCTCGACACGCTCGCCGCTGTGCGCCGCGGCCGCCCCAACATCGACAACGATGTGCTCGGCGACTTCGACACCGCACTCGACGAGGTGGGCGACTTCGCGCGCCAGGGCGGCGGCACCATGGTCGAGGTGACCCCCAGCGGTGTGGGCCGCGACGCGGGCGCGCTCGCGAGGCTCAGCCGCGCTTCGGGTCTGAACATTGTGATGGGGGCCGGCTGGTATCAGAAAGACCTGCACCCGATCGGCTTTGCCGAGCGCAGTCTCGACGAGCTCGCCGCCGACATCGTGCGCGACATCGTGGTGGGTGTCGGTGGTGCGGCCGCTGGCGGGGCGCTTCCCGGCTCCGCGATCCGCTCGGGCATCATCGGGGAGGTGGGCGCCGAGGGCGACCCCGTCGACCCTCAGGAGATGCGCAGCGTGCGCGCCGCAGGCCGCGCCTCCGCAATCACTGGCGCCCCGATCACGCTGCACATGGGCGGCTGGGGTGAGGCGAAGCTGCGGGTGCTCGATGCCCTCGAAGAGGAAGGGGCGGATCCGCGCTCCGTCGTCTTCGGTCACGCCGGCAGCATCGCCGACGATATGCCCCTCGCGCGCCGGCTGCTGGCGCGGGGCGTCACCGTCGAGGCAGACTTTCTCGGCACCACGGGCAGCCCGTGGGGCACGCTGTTTCCGTTTACCGACCGATCCGTGGCGCGCGGCTTCGCAGAGCTGGTGGCAGATGGATGGGGATCGCAGCTCGTGCTGGGCGGCGATGTGTGCCAGCGTGTGCAACTGCGGCGCTGCGGCGGGCACGGCTACGGCTATGTGATGGAGCACTTCCTGCCGGTGCTCGCCGAGTTCGGTGTCGCCGCAGAGGCCATCGACCGCATCATGGTGGAGAACCCGGCGCGGGTGCTCACCTTCGGGGCACCGCGGGGACGCTGAGACCGGGGCACCCGGATCGCCCCGGGTCGCCAGGGTGGCGCAGGGTTTCAGGGGCGGCGCAGGCGCGCGACGAAGTCGGTGACCTGGGCGTCGAGCACGGCGCTATTGAGGTGCTCAGGGCTCACGACCCGGGTGACTGTGGCGCCGATGTTCATGAGCACGATCTCGCTGACGAGTTGTTCGTCGGGGGTGCCGGTGACGATGTCGCCGTCTTCGCGTCCCTCGCGCAGATACTGCAGGTATCCGGCCTTCCAGCTGGTGAGATGCTCGCCGTAGTCGTGGTCGATTTCGCTGCTGAAGGCGCAGCGCTCCCAGAAGGAGAGCAGCACGCGGGCCGCGGTGGCGTCTTCGTTGGTGGGCAGCGTGTAGCGCATCGACATCTCGAGCGCTTCGATGCCGCGCTTGCCGGCGACGTGTGCTGCGAGGCGGCCCTGGATGCGTGACAGGGAGCGCTCGTAGGCACCCTCGATGATCGCATCCTTGCCCGAGAAGTAGTGCTTGAGTGCGCCGTTCGCGAAGCCGGCCCGCGAGGCGATCTCGCGCATGGTGGCGGCTTCTATGCCGCCCTCCACGATGAGCTGCCAGGTGACGTCGACGATCTCTTTGCGTCGCTGATCGTGGTCGATGATCTTCGGCATTGAGGCATCCTTCGGCGAGCTGGCGTTTTCTCCTCCAGTGTAGACGAAAAGCCGCGCTCGGCGGCAGGAACGCCCCGCGCCCCGCGATCCGCCGCCCTGTGATGCGCGACCGCCTCTGATCCGCGCCCACCCACCCTGATCCGCCCCACCTATGCCCCAACCCCGCCGAAGGGAGAAAAAGCCGCCGGAATCCGCCACCCAAGCCGCATTCTCCTCCACTCGACGATCCTCACCCCGCCCCTCAATTGACCTCAACCGCAGGCGTCTTGCGCCTGCGAGCACGAGTCTGGGGTTGCGCTCGACGCGGGGGCATTGGCGATGCGAGGCTGAGCGGGGTGCGGCGAAGGAGCCGCACGCGAGAGGAGTTCTGATGTCGGAGCATTCTGTGTCTGGGCGCGCACCGAAGAGCGCGATCGTGGTCGGGGCGGGTTCGGCCGGTTCGGTTGTTGCCCGCCGGCTCGCCGATGCCGGGGTCGAGGTGACCCTGCTCGAGGCGGGCGGGGAGGACACGAACCCCGCGATCCACGATCTCAGCCGCATGGGCGAGCTGTGGCACTCGTCCGACGACTGGGACTACTACACGACGCCGCAGCCGGGCGCGAACGGCCACCGTCTGCACTGGCCACGCGGCAAGGTGCTGGGCGGTTCGCACTCGCTGAACGCAATGATCTGGGTGCGGTGCGTGCCTCAGGACTTCGATCACTGGGCTTCGCTCGGCAACGAGGGCTGGTCGTGGGATGACGTGCTGCCGGTGTACCGCGCGATTGAGAACTATCGTGGCGGGGGCGACCCGGCGCTGCACGGCGCCGAGGGTTTGCTCGACGTGACTGATGAGTATGAGCTGTCGCCGATCCAGCAGTCGATCATCGATGCCGCGGTCGAAGAGGGCCTGCCGCACAACCCGGACTACAACGGCGCATCGATCGAGGGTGTGTCGCAGCAGCAGATCACAGTGCGCGACGGCAAGCGCTTCAACACGTACATGGCGTACGTGAAGCCGGTTCGGGATCGCCTCACCGTGGAGGTGGGCTGCCATGTGCACGAGCTGATCTTCTCGGATGACGAAGACCTTGCCGGGCGCCCGCGTGTGGTGGGGGTGCGTTTCGCGCAGGGCGGCGAGGTGTGCGAGCTGTTCGCCGACGAGGTGATTCTTGCTGCTGGCGCGATCGATTCGCCGCGGGTGTTGCTGCGCAGCGGTATCGGCCCTGCTGATGAGCTGCGCGAGGTGGGGATCGAGCCGCGCGTCGACCTGCCCGGTGTGGGCAAGAACCTGCACGACCACTATCTTGCGCCGGTGATCTTCGACACGGAGAAGCCGATCGACCCGCCGCGTGAGGGGGTGTCGGTGACGCAGACGCACCTGTTCTGGAAGAGTCGCGAGGAGCTGGATCGCCCGGATACGCAGCCCATCAACTTCTCGGTGCCGATGTACGGTGATTTCCTGGAGCCGAAGGGCGCCAACGGCTTCTCGCTGATGGCGGGGCTCGTAACGCCTGAGTCGCGTGGCGAGATCCGCCTGTCGGGCCCGAACCCGGGGGATCCGCTGGTAATCGACCCGCAGGCGCTCACGGCTGAGCATGATGTTGAGTCGCTGGTGGCCTCGGTGCGGCAGTGTCGGCGCATCGGCAGCCAGGCGGCGCTCGCCGCCGCGCCCGACGAAGGCGGCTGGGGTGCGACCGAGGTGTATCCGGGCCCGTCGGTGGGCGACGGCGACGACCTCGTCGACTACGTGCGCAACACGGTGGCGACGTACCACCACCAGGTTGGCACTTGCAAGATGGGCGTCGATGAGCTGGCTGTGGTGTCGCCGCGCCTCGCGGTGCACGGCGTTGATGGCCTGCGCGTGATCGACGCTTCGGTGATGCCGCGGGTGACCACGGGCAACACGAACGCTCCTGCGGTGCTGATCGGTGAGCTGGGCGCGAAGTTCGTGCTCGCCGGTGAGCGTTAGGCGGATCGCTGTGGCGTCGCCGGGGGTTCCGGCTCTCGCGCCGGGCCTGTTCGAGGGCCGCACCGTGCTGGTCACGGGCGGCACCTCGGGCATCGGCTTGGCGGCTGCTGAGGCGTTCGCGGGGCTCGGCGCGCGCGTGATCGCGGCCGGGCTCGGCGCTGATCGGGCGCGGGTGTCGCCGGGGCTCGATGTCGAACTGGTCGAGGTCGACGTCACCGACGATGCCGCATTGCGCGCGGTGGTGGAGGGGCTCGACAGGCTTGATGTACTCGTGCCGGCCGCGGGCATCAGCCTGGGGGAGCGCGAGCTCGAGTGGGAGGCCTTCAACACGGTGCTCTCGATCCAGCTGGCCGCGGTGTATCGCATCGCTGAGCTGACGCGCCCGCTGCTCGCAGCGTCGGGTGGCTCGGTGATCACGATCGCGTCGATGTTCGCCTTTTTCGGGGGCGGATCGCGGGTCGCGTATTCAGCGGCGAAGGGTGGCGTGGTGCAGCTCACCAAGTCACTCGCAGAGGCCTGGGCCGGTGACGGCATCAGGGTGAATTGCGTGGCACCGGGGTGGATCGAGACGCCCCTTGCAGACGGCCTGGATGCCCGTGCGAAGGAGCGGATCCTGTCGCGCACGCCGCTCGCCCGCTTCGGGGCAGCGTCGGAAGTGGCCGCGGTGATCGCGTTTCTCGCCTCGGATGCGGCGTCGTTCATCGACGGTGCGGTGCTGCCTGTCGACGGCGGCTATTTGACGACGGCGGTGTGACCGGGAGGGCACCGGGAACTTCCCGGTGCCCTCCCGGCATGCTCTTCTTGTGCGCTCGTTGGGCACCCGCCCGGATCAGGCGGCGACGGTGCGGAAGCCGGCGTTGCCCATCGTGGAGTCGGGGGTGTTGCTGGAGCGAGCCGAGTTGCGGTAGCGGTTGCAGTAAGAGGGGTGGCAGAGGTAGCTGCCGCCGCGCAGCACCCGGCGTTCGTCGCTGCCTGCGCGGTTGTGCTCGTCACCCCGCTCGCCGCCGCGCAGTTCGTCGCCATCTGGCCCGCGAGGGTTCACGAGCGGGGCGACGGCGTAGTAGCCGGGGTCGAATCGGTCGGCGCACCATTCCCAGACGTTGCCGACGGCCTGCCAGAGGCCGTAGCGGTTGGGGGTGAAAGAGCGCACGGGTGCGGTGCCGATCCATCCGTCGGCGGCGGTGTTGTGGGCTGGGAAGGTGCCCTGCCACACGTTGGCGCGCCAGACGCCGTCGCTGCCGTCGATCGGGTCGTCGCCCCAGGGGTAGGTGGCTCCTGCGAGCCCGCCACGGGCGGCTCGCTCCCACTCGGCTTCGGTGGGCAGGCGTCGCCCGGCCCATGCGCAGTAGGCGAGGGCGTCGTGCCAGCTCACATGCACGGCGGGGTGCTGTTCGAGCCCGGCGAGTGACGAGGCGCGACCGCCGGGGTGCCGCCAGCTAGCGCCTCGCACCCCGATCCACCAGGGAGTTCCGGCGATGGGGCCGGTGATGTCGGCGGTGGGGGCTGCGACGAGCAGGTGGAAGACTGCGGAAGCACCGGTGCGTTCGGCGTCGGTGACGTATCCGGTGTGCTCGACGAAGCGAGCGAACTGCGCGTTCGTGACCGGGGTTGCGTCGATCTCGAAGGCGTCGAGTGTCACGGGGTGGAGGGGGAGTTCGCCGTCGGCGGCGAGGCCGTCGCCGGAGGCGTCGCCCATGGTGAAGGTGCCTGCCGGGATGCGGCACTGCTCGATTTCGTGTGCTCCTGCCGGGGCGGGCGCGGTCGCGGGCAGGGGCGCGGTCGCCGCGTCGGGGCCGCCGACTGGCGTCGCTCCTGCGGGGCTGGGGGGTCCCAGATGAAGCGGTACGGGGGCCGTAGCCTTCTTCGGTGCCGCGGCAGTTGCCGGCCCGCAGCAGTGCGGAGTGTTCTGCTCGTCGCTCACTGGGCCGTGACCTCCGGGATGTGTGCGAGAGCGGGGGCTGTCGGGTGCTCTGGGGCCTCCGTGTCGCGCGAGGCCGTGTGAGTGGCTGCCCGGCCGTCGCTGGGGTGTGTCGTTGAGCCGATGCTCGAGAGCAGGGTGTCGAGCGAGGCCCGCATGCGCTCGTCGGTGGCGAACTCGGGCATGAGTAGTTTGATGGTCTGCCAGCCCATGTTCGCCGCGGCGATCTCGTCTGATGCTGTGGTCAGGTCGATGTGCGCCGGAATCTCGCCGGCCTCGCGGGCTTCTTCGAGCATGGTCATGATGCTCGTGCGCCAGCGCTGTGCATGCTCTCGTTGTGTTTTCCAGAAGGGGCGGTGTTGTGCCGCGTGGTTCCAGAACGCGAGCCCCACCCGTGCGTGCAGTGTGCCGTTGTCGCCGAAGGGGAGCACTGCGAGGCAGAACTCGCGGAGGGCGTCGATCCCGTGCCTGCCGGCGGTGCGGGCGGCAATGGTGGTGTCGGCGAGTTCGCGGGTGCGGAGGAATGCCGCCATGAGCAGCGATTCCTTATCGGGGAAGTACCTGGCGAAGGCGCTGTGCGTGGTGCCGACCTCGGCGGCGATGCGACGCATGGTGAGTTTGTCGAAGCCGTCGCGCGCGATGATCTGCCAGGCGGCCTCCGCGATCTGTTCGCGGCGGGCGTCGTGGTCGACGATCTTCGGCATGCGTCTCTCGTTTCCAGGCTGGGGTGCTCCCAGCGTATCGAGTGATTCATTTGTGACCAAATGGTCTCGAAAGTGTGTTACGTTTTGGAGACCGGTTGGTCTCTAAAGTGGAGGAGTGCAAGGTGCAGCGACCCGATGTGCGTGGATACGAGGGGTTCGGGGGAGCCGTCGAAGAGTTGGCCTCGGCCTCGACCCCCTGGTACCCGGAGCCCGTTCGCGCCGCGACCGGAGCCCCGAACATCGTGGTGATACTCGTCGATGATCTCGGCTTCAGCGACCTTGCGCCGTTCGGCGGTGAGATCGACACTCCGCACATCGACAGCTTGGCGCAGCACGGTTGGACCTTCACCGGCTATCGCACCGCCCCGCTCTGCTCGCCGGCCCGCGCCTCGCTGCTCACGGGGCTCAACCCGCACCGGGCGGGGTTCGGTCTCGTCGCTCACGTGGATCCTGGCTATCCGGGATACACCTGCCAGCTTCCCGAGGATTCCGCCACTCTGCCCGAGTCACTGCGCGCCGGAGGATACGCCACCTTCATGGTGGGCAAGTGGCATCTCACCGTCGAATCGCGCATGCACGATGGTGCAGACAGATCTTCCTGGCCGCTGCAGCGCGGCTTCGATCGCTACTACGGCTGCATGGATGGCTTCACCACCCAGTACCATCCGCACCGTCTCGTGCGCGACAACTCGGTGGTGGACGTGCCGGAGTTCGCCGACGATTACTTCCTCACCGATGATCTCACCGAGCAGGCGATCGCGATGATCGACGAGCTGCGGGTCAATGATGCCAAGAAGCCGTTCCTGCTCTACTTCGCGCACACCGCGGTGCACGGGCCGGTGCAGGCGAAGCCCACTGACATCGAGAAGTACCGGGGCCGCTATGAGGCTGGGTGGGACGCGCTGCGAGCAGAGCGCTTCGCACGCCAGCGGCAGCTGGGCATCGTGCCCGAGGGGGCGGTGCTGCCCGATGACGATCGAGCCGGAGCCGGGCGGATCCCCTCCTGGGATGACCTCGACCTCTCGGAGCGGGAACTCTTCGCGCGGCACATGGAGGTCTACGCGGCGTCTGTTGACGAGGTTGACCAGAGTCTCGGGCGCCTGGTTGCGCGCCTCGAGGAACTCGGCGAGCTCGACAACACGATCATCGTGGTCGCAAGCGATAACGGCGGCACTGCGGAGGGTGGCTTGGGCGGCACCCGCAGCTATTTCTCGCAGTTCTTGGCGGGGTTGCCGATGCCCGAGGGCTGGGTGCGTGATGTGCCGCGGCCGGTCGATCTCATCGGCGGCCCGCGCGTGCACGGCCACTACCCGGCCGGGTGGGCGCGCGTGTCCAACACGCCATTCCGCTCGTTCAAGGGCTCGCTCTACGAGGGCGGGGTGCACGCGCCTCTCATCGTGTCGTGGCCCGCGGCCCCCGAGGAGTATGGCCCCGCTGGGAAGCGGCATCAGCAGGCATTCGTGGCGGATCTCGCCCCGACGCTGCTGGAACTCGCGGGTGTCGCTCCCCTTGCGCAGCGCGCGGGGCTCCCGACGCTCGGATTCGACGGGGCCAGTCTTGCTCCGATGCTGCGGGATGCTGCCGCTCCAGGTCGCGAGCGGCAGTACTTCGAGGTGGCCGGCTCGCGGGCCCTGGTAGACGATGGCTGGAAGGCGATTGCGCCGGTGCCCCCGACGGTGGGCGTTGCCGACCCGGATGAGTGGGAGCTCTACCATCTCGCTGAGGATCCGACGGAGACTCGCGATCTGTCGGCGGATCAGCCGCAGCGGGTGGCTCGGCTCGCGGAGTGCTGGCGCGAAGAGGCGTGGCGCAACACGGTGTTTCCCCTCGCCGATGATGGTTCGTTGTTCTCCAACCGACCGGAGACTGAGCTGCCTCTTGCGGAGCCGGTGACTCTGGTGCCGTTTCGTCCTCCGCTGGAGCGCTTTAGGGCGGCGCAGCTGACGGTGCTGAAGTCGTTTGCGGTGGAGGCGTCATTGGTGCTCGGCGAGGGCGCGGCCGGTGTGGTGGTCGCGCACGGTGATCAGGGCGGCGGGTATCTGCTGGCGATCGAGGACGGCGCGCCGCTGATCTCCTTCAACGCGTACGGGGAGATGCACCGCGTTCGGGGCGAGATACTCGAGCCGGGAGCGCGCGAGCTCGTGCTGCGCGTCGATGAGCTGGAGGGGCTGCGCTGGCGGCTGCGGCTGGAGGTCGACGGGGTGCTCTCGGCTGAGATTCCCGAGGTGCCGATGCTGCTGGGCATGGCGCCGTTCACCGGTATCAGCGCGGGATACGACTACGGCGGGCCCGTCGACTGGGAGCTGCACGAGCGGCACCACACCTTCCGATTCTGCGGCGGTGATATCGCGCGTCTCCGATATCTGCCCGGAGCGCGTTCCCGCCATGATCGCACGGTGATCCACGCGATCGGCGCGGCGGCTGCGGTCGTGGCCGAGTAACCGACGCCCTCAGAGGTTTTGCAAAATCCAATCCCAACACCCTTCTCGAAAGGAACACTATGAAACGCATCCTCGCCACTGTTGCCGGGGTCGCCGTCGCAGCGTTGGCGCTCACCTCGTGCGCAAGCGCAGGTGACGCCGCAGACGGCGGGCAATCGAGCGCCCCTTCGGAGCTCAAGATCGGCAATTTTCTCGATCTCGTCACCTGGGATCCGAGCGCCGCGGATATCGGCTTCAATGGCCCCTACCTCTCCGCTGTCTACGATCCGCTCATTGCGCTCGATGGCGAGGGTCAGCCGGTGCCGGCGCTCGCCACCGGGTGGGAGGTGTCTGACGACTCGCTCACGATCACGATGGATATCCGGGATGACGCTGTGTTCTCCAATGGTGAGAAGCTCGACGCCGATGCGGTTGTCGAGAACCTTGAGTTCCTGCAACGGGGCATCGTCTCGCAAGAGGCCTACTTGAACGTCGAGGGCTTCGAGGCGGTCGACGCCGACACGGTGGAGATCCGCATGAAGCAGCGGGATGACCGGCTGCTCTATTTCATGGGGCTCGGTCGCAGTTATATGGTCGCGCCCTCGGTCATCGAGGCCGGCACGGCGGCTGAGGCGCCCGTGGGATCGGGGCCGTACACGCTGAGCGATAGCACGGTGCCGGGTGCGGAGTACCACTTCGATCGGGTGGCGGATCACTGGGCCGCCGATGAGTTCACCTTCGATAGCGTGACGATTGTGCCGCTGCAAGATCCCGCGGCGCGTCTCAACGCGATGGAAGCGGGTCAGGTCAACGTCATCTTTGCCGATGCGTCGATGCTCTCGACTGCAGAGTCGAACGGATGGAGCGTGGCGCGCAAGATCGCCTCCTGGGCCGGGTTGCGGATCAACGATCACACGGGGAGCCAGGTGCCTGCGCTCGGTGATGAGCGCGTGCGGCAAGCGTTGAACTACGCCTTCGACGGTGCGTCGCTGCTCGACTCCGTCGCTCAGGGGCTGGGGGAGCCGAGCCGTCAGGTGTTCGCAGTGGGGTACCCGGGCTATGACGCCGCCATCGACGAGCGCTATGCGTTCGACATGGCGAAGGCGAAGCAGTTGCTCGCCGAGGCTGGATACGCTGACGGCTTCGATATTGCGATGCCGATGGCGCCCGCGTTCCAGCCGTGGCAGCCGATTGTCGAGCAGACCTTCGATCAGCTGGGCATCCGTCTCACCTGGGATGAGTACCAGATGGCTGATTATCAGGCGAACGCCGGCACCTACCCGATGTTCATCGTCTCGTTGGCGGTCGATTCCGACCCTGTGGCAACGATCGCCCGTCAGCTAACTGTGCCGCAGTGGTACAACCCGAAGCCTGATATCTCGGAGTTTCCCGAGCTGCAGGCCCAGGTTGACACAGCGCTCACGGCTCCTCGCGGTGACGTGCAGGATGCCGAGATCGTGAAGCTCAACGAACTGATCACCGACGCGGGTTGGTTCGTGCCCTGGTACCAGTCCGACAATGTGTTCCTGACCGACCCGGGCATCGAACTCACCCCGGTGACGGGGATGATGTTCCCCACGCTGCGGCAGATCCAGCCAGCGGGCTGATCGCGGCACCCTGCGCTCGGCGGCCTCGCACGGATCGAAACTCTCGGGATCCGTGCGGGGTCGTCGTTACTTTGCAGACAGCTCGGCGATGATCGAGTCGATGCTGGCGATGATGCTGGTGTCGGTGGCCGCTTCTGGTACGAGCACAGCCATCATTTGCCAGCCGGCGTTGTGTGCGGAGACGCGGTTGACGGCGTTTTCGATGTCGATGTGGGGGGCGAGTTCGCTGTCTTCGCGTGCTTCGGTGAGGAAGCGGCGGATCAGGCTGCGGCGGCGTGTGATGTTTTCGTGGTGGATCTCCCAGAGTTCGCTGTCTTGGGCGGCGCGGTCCCAGAAGGAGAGCACGACGCGGGAGCGCTGGGGACCGTCGGATTCGAGGGGCATAAGTTCGAGGAACATCTGCCGGAGGGCTTCGAGCCCGCGCACGCCCTGGGTACGGTGCAGTGTGTGCTCGTGGGACTTTTGGAAGACTTCGAGGAAGGCTGCGGTGAGCAGGCTTTTCTTGTCGGGGAAGTATCGTGCGATGGCACCGTGGGCGTAGCCGGCCTCGGCGGCGATTTCGCGCATGGTGACGCGGTCGAAGCCGTCCCTGATGATGATCTGGGTGACTGCCTCGACGATGTGCGCGCGGCGTTCGTCGTGGTCCACGATCTTCGGCATGTGTCTCCTTTTTCTCCCTGAATTCTAGGGAGCTTGTCCAGTTTCAATGCACCGAAGCGGTTTTCGTCACCGCCTGGTGACTAATCGTTATCTGAGCGTTACCGAAAGTGGACGCTTGGAGATTATTCTTTAGTCACCGAATGGTGATTAATGGAATCGGTGCGCGTCATCGCTGCCGCCCCGGCCGACGAAGGAGTCGAAACACATGAAGAAGATCAACCGCCTGGTGGGCGCGCTCGCGCTGCTTCCGGTCGCTGCGCTCGTTCTCTCCGCCTGCTCTTCCGGGGGAGCAGCCGAAGCGCCCGCCGACGGTGGCGGCAGCGGCGAACTCACCACGCTCAAGGTCGCCACGATCGGCCTCACCTCTGACGGCAGCCTCATTGGCGGCATCGAGCAGGGCTTCTTCGAGGAGGAGGGCCTGAAGATCGAGACCTCGATTGTCGCCAATCCGCCGGCTGGCCTCGCCGCCGTGCAGAGCGGCCAGGTCGATATCGCCTACTCGCCCAGCATTCCGCTGCTCAACGCGCTCAGCCAAGGCGTCGATATCAAGGTGATCGGTGCTGCCGATGGCTACCCCGCGGATGCCTCCGAGATCGACGACCCTGCCAAGTTCGACGACACCGGGCTGTTCGCCGCAGTGGGCAGCGACGTGAAGTCGGTCGCCGACCTCGAAGGCAAGACCATCGCCGTGCCGGCCCGCAAGGCCCAGCTCGAAGTGGTGATCGCCGGGGAACTCGAGAAGGAGGGGATCGACCCCGCCACCGGGGTGAACTGGGTAGTGCTCGATTTCACCTCCGCGGTCGCTGGCCTGCAGAACGGCACTGTCGACGCGGCCGGGCTCGTGAGCCCTTTCACCACTGAGGCTGCCTCGGCCGGCGCCAAGCAGCTGTCGGCTCCCTCCATCGGCTTCTTCGAGACGGGGGCGACCGGCCTGTGGACCGCCGGTGCGGGCACTGTTTCGCAGAAGTCGGATGCGATCGCCGCCTTCCAGCGGGCCATCGTGAAGTCGAACGAGTGGGCCACCGAGCACCCGGAGGAGGCGATCAAAGCCGGCCTCGATTACACCGACTCGCAGCTCACCGTCGATCAGGTGAAGGTGCCCGTGTGGCCGACCGTCGTGAATCTCGAGGATCTTGAGCGGCCCAACAAGAAGATGGTGGCCCTCGGCTTCCTCGCCAAGCCGGTGGATCTCACCGGTGTGATCGTTTCGGAGTAACCTCGTGCAAGACTCTCGACTGCTGAAGTGGGGGATCGGCGCCCTCGGTGCGCTGATCGCACTCGGCATCTGGCAGTTGGCGGCGGCGGGCCCCCTTGCGGGCTCGCCGCTGCCCACCGCGGGCGAGGCGATCGGTGAGCTGAGCCGCCTGGTCGTCACTCCTGAGATGTGGTCTGCCACCTGGGATACCGTCTCGATGGCCCTCCTGGGTCTTGCGATCGCGACTGCGGCGGGTGTGCTGCTCGGGATCGGTGTCGGGGTGTCGCCGCTTGCGATGCACGCCACCCGGGTGCCGCTGGAGTTTTTGAAGCCGATTCCCCCGATCGTGATCCTGCCCGTCGTGGTGCTCGTGCTGGGGCCGACGGCTGGGATGGGCATTTTTCTGGTGTTCATTGGTTGCTTCGTGTCGATTGTGGTGCAGGCTTCCGCTGGCGTGTTCGACACGGACCCTGTTGCCAAGGCCACCGGCCAGTCGTACGGGCTGAGCCGGGCATCGATTCTGTGGAGCATTGTGTTGCCGAGTGCGTTGCCCTATATCGGCACGGCGGTGCGGGTGGCCGCCCCCACTGCGCTGATCGTTGCGGTGGTGGCGGGCCTCATCGGTGGCGGCCCGGGCCTTGGCCAGAGCCTGGTGCAATCGCAGATCACGGGCAATCAGCCGCGACTGTTCGCCTATGTGCTTGTGCTCGGCATTTTGGGCCTTGTGGTGCAGGGCCTCAGCCAGTGGGGCGAGCGTCGCCTGCTGCACTGGCACCCCCAGTACCGAAAGCAGGTGTCCTGATGACCGTGACGTCGACCGTGCTCATTCGCACGCGTGAGGCGCGGCGCCAGCAGCGCAGTGGCCTCCCGAAGTGGGTGCTGATCGGTGCCGAGATTCTGGTGCCGATCCTGCTCTTGGCTGCGTGGTGGCTCGCCTCGGCGAACTCCACCAATACCTTCTTCCCGCCGTTGCAGACGATTCTTGAGCGGCTGGTGTCGCTCGCTGCGACTCCCGCGTTCTGGGGAGATCTGGGATCTTCGGTGGGCAATTTGCTGATTTCCTTCGTGCTCGCCTGCGTGATCGGTGTGGGGCTCGGCATCGCGCTTGGCATGTCGCGCTGGCTGTCGTGGCTCGTCGAGCCGACGATCCACTTCTTCCGCGCAATTCCGCCGGTTGCGCTGGTGCCGATCTTTGTGTCGCTCATCGGCTTCGGCAACGAGACGCGCATTCTTGCGATCACACTGTCTGCGGTGTTTCCGGTGCTCATTTCGACGATTGATGGCATTCATGCGGCGGATCCGGATCGCCGTGCGGTGGGCCGCATCTACCGCCTGGGCGGTTGGGACCGGATTTTCTCGGTGGCATTGCCGGAGGCGAGCCCGCGCATTCTTTCGGGGATGCAGGTGAGTCTGATCACCGCGTTTGTGGTGATGATCGCGAGCGAGATGCTGGGGTCGTCGATCGGGCTGGGTGCCCGTACGCTGCTCGCGCAGCAGTCGTTCATGATTGCCGACATGTGGGTTGGCATTCTCGTGCTGGGCATCATCGGCTATGTCGCCACCGCCCTGCTCGCTACTTTCCGGCGCCGCGTGCTGCGCTGGTACATCGCTATTCGACAGCAGGAGAAGAACCTATGACCGCCACAGTTGCTGCCGGGGCCGTGCCTCGTTTGAGCGTGCAAGGCCTCGCGAAGACCTATGACACGAAGAAGGGTGCGGTGCCCGTGATCGCCGACCTCACCTTCGATGTGTATGCCGCTGAGATCGTGTGCATTGTGGGCCCGTCGGGCATTGGCAAGACCACGTTGCTGAAGTGCCTGACGGGTTTGCAGTCGATCACTTCGGGGTCGGCGCGGATCGATGGCAAGCAGATCGATGGCCCGCCTGAGGAGATGGCGCTGGTGTTCCAGGAGTACACGCGCTCGCTGATGCCCTGGCTCACGGTGGAGAAGAACGTGCGCCTGCCGCTCAAACATTTGCGTCTGCCGGCTGCGGAACGAGAGGATCGGATTCGCGCGGCGCTCGCGGCGGTTGGGCTTTCGGGTGCGGAGTCGAAGTATCCGTGGCAGTTGTCGGGTGGGATGCAGCAGCGCGTGGCGATTGCGCGCGCGATCGCGTACCGCCCTGAGGTGCTCATCATGGATGAGCCGTTCGCTTCGGTCGACGCGCAGACCCGCTTCGAGCTCGAAGACCTCTGCCTGAAGATCCGTGATGAGTTCGGCATGACGATTGTCGTCGTGACGCATGACATCGACGAGGCCGTATATCTCTCTGACCGGGTGGTTGTGCTCGGCGAGCGGCCGGCGCGGGTGACTGAGATCATCGATGTCGGCTTTGGTCGCGTGCGCGATCAGATCGCCACGCGAGCGACGCAGGAGTTTGCTGAGCTGCGCACGGCGGTTTTTGAGCTGATCCGGCGGGCGGGTTAGCGTGGGCGAGCGTGCGGGCCGGGTAGGAGGCGACGGATCCCCGTCGCGCCGTGGCTACGAGGGGTTCGGGGGGCGTGCGGCTGAGTTCGCTTCTGAGTCGACGCCGTGGTGGCCGGAGCGGCCTGTTGCGGCGTCGGGGTCGCCGAATGTGATTGTGATGCTCGTCGATGATCTGGGGTTCAGTGATCTTGGCCCGTTCGGCAGCGAGATTCCCACCCCGCATATCGATGCCTTGGCCGGTGACGGCTGGGTGTTCACGAACTACCGCACTGCTCCGATGTGCTCGCCCGCGCGCGCGGCGCTTATGACCGGCCTGAATCCGCACCGTGCAGGGTTCGGGTATGTGGCGCACACTGATCCGGGGTATCCGGGGTTCACGTGCGAGTTGCCGGAAGATGCGCCGACGCTGGCGGAGTCGTTGCGGGCGGGCGGGTACGCCACGTTCGCGGTGGGGAAGTGGCATCTCACGCTCGAATCTCGTCTGCATGATGCCGCAGATAAGTCGTCGTGGCCGGTGCAGCGGGGCTTCGACCGCTATTTCGGCAGCATGGATGGCTTCACTTCGCTGCATCATCCGCACCGTCTGGTGCGCGACAATTCGGTGGTCGATGTGCAGCGTTTTCCTGATGACTATTTCTTGACGGATGAGCTGACCGATGAGGCGCTCGCCATGATTGATGAGTTGCGGGTCAACGATGCGGCGAAGCCGTTCTTCCTCTATTACGCACACACCTCGGTGCACGGGCCGATTCAAGCCAAGCAGGTTGATATCGAGCGGCATCGGGGGCGCTACGAGGCGGGATGGAATGCGCTTCGTGAGGCGCGGTTCGCCCGCCAGCGCGAGCTTGGGGTGGTGCCGCCGCACGCCGAGCTGCCCGCGGATGCGATTGCCGATGGGGACCGCATTCCACAGTGGGATTCGTTGAGCGACGAGGATCGTGCGCTGTTCGCCCGCCATATGGAGGTCTACGCCGCCGCCGTCGACGAGGTCGATCAGAGCGTCGGCCGGCTGCTCGCCCACTTGGAGCGCCTGGGCGAGCGGGAGAACACGATCGTGGTGCTTGCGAGCGATAACGGCGGCACCGCTGAGGGCGGGCCGAGTGGCACGCGCAGCTATTTCGCCCAGTTCGGCCACTCCGCCCCGGTGCCAGAGGGGTGGGTACGCGATGTGCCGCGCGAGCTGGAGCAGATCGGTGGCCCGCAGGTGTTCAGCCAGTATCCGACCGGGTGGGCGCGGGTGTCGAATACCCCGTTCCGCTCGTTCAAAGCGTCGACCTACGAGGGCGGCGTGCACGCGCCGCTCATCGTGTCGTGGCCGGCGGCGCCGGTGCGTGCTCGTGGTTTGCGTGATCAGTTCGTGTTTGTGTCGGATCTGGCACCCACGATCCTGGAGTTGACGGGGGTGCCTGCGCTCGCCGAGCTGCGGGGGCGGCGCACGCAGCAGCCGGATGGCGCAAGCGTGGCCGGGGTGCTGCGCGATGCGGCGGCCGAGGGGCGTGAGGCGCAGTACTTCGAGTGCGTGGGGCGTCGCGCGATGGTCGACGGCGATTGGAAGGCGGTGTCGCCGGTGCCGCCGTCGCGGGAGGATGGCGCTTCCGGCGGCGCGTGGGAACTGTATCACCTTGCCGATGATCCGACTGAGACTCGCGATCTTGCCGGGGTGGAGCCGGAGCGCACCGCGGCGCTTGCTGAGCGGTGGCGTGATGAGGCGTGGGGCAATGCGGTGTTTCCGCTTGATGATGACGACTCGCTGCATCTGAACCGCCCGGAGTCTGAGGCGCCGCTCGCCGATCCAGTGAACCTGGTGCCGTTCCGTCCACCGCTTGAGCGGTTCCGTGCGGCGCAGCTCACGGTGCTGAAGTCGTTCGTGGTTGAGGCGTCGCTCGTGCTGCACGGCACCGATGCGGGCGGTGCCGAAGCGGTCGACGACGCAGCCGGCACCGAAGTGCCTCACGCCGTCGCGGCCGAGGGCGTGGTGGTGGCGCACGGCGATCAGGGCGGGGGATACCTGCTGGCGATCGAGCACGGTGCCCCGCTGCTGGCGTACAACGCCTATGGCGACATGCATCGTGCGTGCGGTGCGGCGCTGCGGCCGGGGGCTCGCGAACTGGTGCTGCGTGTCGACGAGCTGGAAGGGTTGCGCTGGCGGTTGCGGCTGGAGGTCGACGGCGAGCTGTCTGCTGAGATCTCCGAGGTGCCGATGCTGCTGGGCATGGCGCCGTTTACGGGCATCAGCGTGGGCTACGACTACGGCGGGCCTGTCGATTGGCAGTTGCATGAGCGGCACGGCGGCGGGTTTCACTTCACGGGCGGCGCGATTGAGCGCTTGCGTTACGTGCCGGGTGCTCGTTCGCAGCATGACCGCACGGTGCTGCGCCAGATCGGCGAGGCTGTCGCCGATCTGGCTGATTGAGCCGGTCGCTCAGCCGAGGGGCAGCGTCTCCACCGCGAACGGGAAGACGACGGCCCCTCCGGTGGCGTAGTTGGGCACGTCGGCTTCGACGGCTTGGCCTTCGGGCGAGGCGAGCGCCGCCCCGAGGGCCGCTTCGTCTGCGAAGCTGGCCTGGAAGATGCCGAAGTACGGCCCCTCGCCGGGTTCGCTGATGCCGAGCGCGTAGGTGATCTCCTGCACGCCCGGCAGTTTGGCGCAGAGCGGCAGGTGGGTGCTGAGGTAGTAGTCGGTGAACGCGGCGCGGTCGGTGGGTTCGGGGTAGAGCACGGTGAGCTTGTGCATGTGGACCTCCTGGGGCGTGTGGGTGAGAGGGGCGGATCAGCTGCGGTTGAACACCCGACGCCCGGCGAACCAGGTCTCGTCGACGGTGGTGTGCACGAGCGTGTTCGCTGGGTGCTCGAGGGGGTTGCGATCGAGCAGCACGAAGTCGGCCGACTTGCCGGCTTCGAGCGAACCCGTCTCGGAGGCGAGGCCGAGCGCGGTGGCGCCGCCGATGGTGAAGGCCGCGATGGCTTCGTCGAGCGTGATGGCCTGTTCGGGCCAGAGAGTGCCCGGGTACTGGCCGCTCGGGTCTTCGCGGGTGACGAGGCCGTGGATGCCCTCCCACGCGTTCGGCGAGACCGACACGGGCCAGTCCGAGCCGCCCGCCACGACGGCGCCAGCGTCGAGCAGGTCGCGGTTGGGCTGCATGCGGTCGGCCCGTTCGCGGGGCAGCACTTCGCGGATCGCGTCGACGATGGGGCCGGGCACCCAGATGAAGGGCGAGATCTCGGCGACGACGCCGAGCTCCGCGAAGCGAGAGATGTCGTCGGGGTGGATGAACTGGCCGTGCGCCACGTGGTAGCGGGTGTCCGAGAAGCCTTCGCGGCGCAGCGTCTCGACCGAGTTCAGCACGGCGTGCACGGAGGCGTCGCCGGTGCAGTGAATCTTCGCCGAGATGCCGTGCTGGGCGACGCGGCGCAGCCAGTCGGTGAGCTCTTCGGGCTTGAGCAGGGTATCGCCGTGGTGGTGGGCGCCGTGCACGTCGTCGGGCAGGTAGGGCTCGATGAACGCGCCGGTGCGCGTCGGGGGCACGCCGTCGAGAAAGATCTTCACGAAGTCGGGCCGGTGGTGCTCGGTGCGGAAGCGCTCGCCGTCGAAGACGAGGTCTTCGCCCACGGGGGTGTAACCGAAGATTTCGTCGTTGATGAGCATCGATGACACGACCCAGGCGTTGAGTTCTCCGCTCGCGTCGAGCGAGCGCAGCGCCTCCAGGGTGGGCGTCGACACGGCGGCGTCCTGGAACGCGGTCACGCCGTAGGAGTTCAAGATTTCGACGCCGCGCTGCGAGGCCTGACGGTCCTGCTCGGCAGAGAGGCCGCCTGCGGCGCGCAGGGCGCGGGCGACGGGGATCCCGGCGGCTTCGAACAGCACGCCGGTGTGGCGGCCGTCGGCGTCGACGACCACGCCGTCCTGGTCGGGTTCGACGCCCGCGAGTTCGAGCGCGCGCGAGCTGACCCAGCGGTTGTGATGCGAGTCGTCGGAGAGCATGACGGGGCGCCCGCCAGCGGCCTCGTCGAGCTGCGCGAGCGCGTCGGCGGTGCTGAGTTCGCCGAGGCGGTCGCTGGCCCAGGGGCTGCCGACGATCCAGGCGTCTTCGGGCAGTGTTGCGGCGTGTTCGCGCACGGCGGCGATGATGCCGTCGAGGTGGGCGCCGATGGGCAGGCGCAGCTGGAACAGCTCCTCTTCGCCGGCGAGGGCGTGGTGGTTGTGGGCGTCGATGAGGCCGGGCATGACGAAGGCCCCTGCGAGGTCTCGCGATTCGGTGTCGGGGCCTGCGAGGGCACCGATCTCCTCGGCCGATCCGACCGCGAGGATGCGGCCGTCGGCGACGGCCATCGCTTCGGCCCAGGGTTTCGCTGGGTCGACGGTGTAGATGCGGCCGTTGGTGAGGATGAGTTCTGGGTGGGTGGTCATCGATGACTCCAGACGTGGGTGGTGGATGGGTGTTGCTATTTGCCGCAGGCGCAGCCGGGGTTGCCGCAGTGGCAGGCGTCGCCCGCGCAGCAGCGGCAGTCGGTTTCGGCGCAGCAGCCGCCGTCGCTGCCGCAGACGGTTGAGGCGCGGGCGTCTGCAGGCAGATCCATGGCGGGGTTGTGATCGAGGAAGCCGTGCGGTTTGAACCAGAAGCCCGAGTAGTCGACGGGCATGATGGGCCAGTCTTCGGTGCGCGGGATGTGGGTGGGGCCGAAAACGTGCCACAGCACGATGTCCTCGCCGTCGAGCGAGCGGTCGGCTTTCGTCCACTCGGGCAGGCCCGCGCCCGGGGCGTGGGCGCCGGGGTGGAAACCGGCCGGGTAGAGCTCTTCTGGGTGGTACTGGGTGCCCCACAGGTGCTTCGTCGCGAAGTTCGCGCGCCCGTGCACGGTCGCCTCGGGCTGCGCAGCGAGCAGCATCTTGCCCTCGGGAATTAGCCAGTAGGAGGTGGGCTTGCCGACGTGGTTGGTGCGGTGCGCTGAGCGCACTTCCCAGACGCGGCTGGTGAGTCCGTTGGCGAGGCGCTGCGCCTCTTGCTCGGTCTTCAGCTGGGTGTCTGACCAGGTGAAGGCGTTGCCGTAGGGGTTGTCGGGGCCGATGGGGATGCCGACGGCTTCGATCTCGTGCAGCGTGTTGTCTTCGCCGTCGATGGCCGCGTCGATGCGCGCGCAGAAGAGATGCTGGTGCACGGGGGTGAAGATGCCGGGGGCGATCTCGGTGCGGTGGGGGTCGTCGCTGCCGGGGGTTCCGGCGCCTGCGAAGACGATGCCAGTGGCTTTCGCCTCGACCTGGATGGAGCCGTCGAGGTAGAAATACCAGAAGAATCCGTAGTCGTAGTTGCCGATGGTCGAGAAGTAGCTCACCACGAGTCGGCGGCTGCGGCGCACTTCGGCGTTGCCGTCGAGGTCGGTGTGCTTCCAGAGGATGCCGTAGTCCTCTTCGTGCATGCAGATGGCCTGGGGGATGTTCACGGGGTGGCCGTGGTCGTCGGGCACGAAGGCGTCGAAGTAGTGGATCACGCCGAGGCAGTCGCAGCCGAGGGCGAGCGAGTTCGCGTTCTTACCGAGCAGGTATTCGCCGGCGTCGAAGTAGCTGATCCAGTAGCGGCTCACCGAGGTGTCACCGTAGGGCACGACCATTTCGGGCACGCTGGCCCGGTGCGCGACGGAGCGATCTTCGTCGCCGTCTCGGAAGGTGATCTGGTTGAGCACCAGGCCTTCCTGCTGGGTGAAGCCGACACGAAACTTCCAGTTCTCCCACTGCACGAGGCTGCCGTTGACCGAGAAGGAGGGGCCTTCGGGTTGTGTGATCTCGATGGGCTTCAGACTGGTGCGCGCGGGGCCTTGCACGTTGAGAGTGTAGTTGCCGTGCGCTTCGGGCACGGGCACGTCGCCTTCGTCGTCGATGCGGATCACGCGGCGTTCGGTGAGGTCGACGTGCACCACGAGCCCTTCGATGGGGTGGGCCCAGGGGCTGTCGGTCTCGGAGAAGCGCAGGTAGGTGTGGGAGCGCACGAGGCGGCGGCCGATTTCGTCTTCGCGCCCGAAGAAGCCGGGTGCGAGCGGTGAGCAGAAGGCGAGTTCCATGTGCTCGGCGAGGCCGCGGCGGCGCATAGCGGTCTGCCACTCGGGGGAAGCCTTGACGATGGCGGCGGCGTCCTCGTACTCCTCGAAGAGGTACTGGGGCTGGCCGTAGGGGGCCTCGGTGTTGGGCAGCATCTGCAGGCTGTCGATCTCGCCGCGCGTGACGGCGACGATCGCCTCGGAGGCGACGCCGGTGCTGCGGTCCAGCAGGGTGACGCGGATGCGGCGGTTGAGTGGATCGCCCGGTTGCCATGCCGCGAGCTCGGCTTTCGGAGGGTCGACGGGCAGCATGCGCGGCACGCGGGTGTGCTCGCTGAAGTGGCCGGCTTGGGCGAGGATGCGCCGGGCTTCGGCGATCTCGGCTCCGGTGAGCGGATCGAGGGGGTGCTCGGCCGTCTCGGGGGTGGTGACCCGCTTGCCGTGCGTGTGGCTGGCGTCGGGCTGGTGCGGGCCGGCGGGGGCGTGCGTCATTGAAATCATCCTCGTCGTGGTGACCGGTGGAGCGTCCTCTCTCAGTATCCCAATCGGCTTGGCATTTGGATAGCGTGCGGGGCTCGTGGTCGTTGACCGTGGGTGCTGCGGGGTTGATCCTGCGGGCACGATGCCAGTGTGGCACCGCTCTCAGCTGCGCTGAGCCGCCCGCAGTTGACTCAGCGTGAAGAGTGCTGGGCTGCGAGCGCCCACCCCGTCGTCGTGACATCCGGAAGCGGCGATGATGAGGGTGGACGGGTCGCTTCGGCCCGCGACAACGGGCCTCGGGTGAAAGGAACCTCATGGCAGAGCAGAACAATGGTGTTCAGGGGCGGGTCGTCGTGATCACTGGCGGTGGCACGGGGATCGGCGCGGCGGTTGCCGAGCGATACGCGGGCGAGGGTGCCCAGGTGGTGCTGATCGGGCGTAGGATCGGCCCGCTTGAGGAGGTCGCGACCCGGCTCGGTGGCACCGCGATCGCTGCTGACGCCGCCGATGGCGAGTCGGCGCGGGCGGCTGTGGCGCAGATCCTCGAGAAGTTCGGTCGCATCGACGTGCTGGTGGCGAACGCCGGCGGCCACGGCTTCAATGCGGTGGGCGAGACCGACGACGAGACGTGGGAGTCGTCGATCCGTGTGAATCTCACCACGGCGTTCACGATGTCGCGTGAGGCGCTGCCGGCGCTCGTGGAGAGCCGCGGGCAGATCGTGGTGATCTCCTCGCTCGCCGGTGTCTTCGCGGGCCCGAAGGTGGCCGGCTACACCACCACGAAGCACGCGCTCATCGGGCTGACCCGGTCTATGGCGCGAGATTATGGCGTGCACGGGGTGCGCGTGAACGCGGTCTGCCCGGGGTGGACCCGCACGCCGATGGCGGATGCCGAGATGGATGAGTTCATGAACCATGTGCCTGAGCTCACGAGCCGCGATGAGGCCTACGGTCGCGTCACGCGCGATGTGCCGCTGAAGCGGGTGGGGGAGCCTGAGGAGATCGCCTCGGTGGTGCGTTTCTTGGGTTCGCACGAGTCGTCGTACATCACGGGCGCTGTGATCATGGCCGATGGCGGCGCGCACGTCGTTGATCTTCCCACGCTCGCATTCGAGCACGCAGGTATGTAGGGGCGGATCCGCTCTCGGCTCTGAGGCGTTCGCCTGTGGGGCCTGGGTGGATTCGTTTGCCGAGCCGAGGGTCGGGTGCCGACCACTGAACAGAAGGGAGTGGGACGATGGAGTTCCACCACAACGGGTACACCACTGTCGATCCGCGCATCGAGCCGGCTGCGGGGGTCGGACTGGACCGACCGGACGAGCTGCCCGAACAGGTCGATGTGTTGATCGTGGGCTCGGGCCCCGCCGGCATCATCACAGCCGCGCAGCTCGCACAGTTTCCGGGCGTCACCACGCGGATCGTGGAGCGACGGGCTGGTCGCTTGGAGGTAGGTCAGGCTGATGGGATTCAGGCGCGCAGCGTGGAGACGTTTCAGGCGTTCGGTTTCGCTGAGCAGATCATCCAGGAGGCATACCAGCTTGTCGATACCGAGTTTTGGACGCCGGACCCGGCGGATCCGCACAAGATCCACCGCAGCTCGACCACACCGGACACCCTCATCGGCATCAGTGAGTTTCCACAGCTGATCGTCAATCAGACGCGCGTGGCCGACTACCTCGCCGAGTTCGCAGAGCGTTCGCCGGCGCGGGGGCGGGTCGATTACGGCTACGAGTTCGAAGGGCTTGAGGTCGGTGAAGGCGAGTATCCCGTGGCGGTGACGCTGCGGCGCACGGCCGGCCCCGACGAGGGCAGCATACGAGTGGTGCACGCGAAGTATGTGGTGGGCGCCGATGGTGCACGCAGCCGCGTGCGGGCAGCGATCGGGGGCCGACTGGCGGGCGATCAGGCGATGCACGCCTGGGGTGTGATGGATGCGCTCGCTGTCACCGATTTCCCGGACACTCGCCGAAAGAGCATCATTCAGTCGGGTGACGGCGGCAACATTCTGGTGATCCCGCGCGAGGGCAACTATTTGGTGCGCTGGTACGTCGATCTCGGCGAGACCGGTGAGCACGACAATGGGGCTGTGCGTCAGACTTCGGTCGAGCAGATCGCGGCCCGGGCGAATGCGATCCTGCACCCGTACACCCTCGATGTGAAGGATGTTTCCTGGTGGAGCGTCTACGAGGTGGCGCACCGTCTCACCGACCGTTTCGATGATGCTGACGCGCACGAGGGCGGGCGGCGTGCCCCGCGCGTGTTTCTCGCGGGCGATGCCTGCCACACGCACAGCGCCAAGGCGGGCCAGGGCATGAATGTGTCGTTGCAGGATGGCTGGAATCTGGCGTGGAAGCTGGGCTATGTGCTTGAGGGTCGCAGCCCCGAGTCGCTGCTGCAGACCTATTCTGAGGAGCGGCGGGTGATTGCGCAGAATCTGATCGACTTCGACAAGGAGTGGTCGACGCTGATGGCGAAGAAGCCTGAGGAGTTCGCGTCGCCGCGTGAGCTTGAGGATTTCTATATCGCGACGGCCGAGTTTCCGGCTGGCTTTATGACGCAGTACGGGCCGTCGACGCTCACCGGCGATGGGGCCCATCAGGGTCTTGCGACGGGATTCCCGGTGGGCAAGCGCTTCAAGTCTGCTGAGGCGGTGCGGGTTGCCGATGGTGTGCTTGCGCATCTGGGCCATCACCACCGCGCGGATGGGCGATACCGCATCTACGCCTTCGCCGATGCGGGCGCCGAGGCATTGAATCGGTGGGCTGAGTGGATGCTGTCGTCGGAGCACTCCCCGGTGCGCCGGTTCACTCCGACGGGCGCCGACCTCGACAGCCGCTTCGATGTGAAGGCGGTCTACCAGGAGGGGTATCACGACATCGATCTGGGCCGTGTGCCGGCGTTGTTCATGCCGCGCCGCGGGCCGTTCCAGCTCATCAACTACGAGAAGACGTGGGCTGCCATTCCGGGCAACGACATCTTCGACGAGCGCGGGGTGAGCCGCGACGGTGCCGTGGTGGTGGTGCGGCCCGATCAGTATGTCGCGACGGTGCTGCCGCTCTCGGCGACCGACGAACTCGCCGCGTTCTTCGAGCCGATTTTCACGGCCGCCGAGTGAGACTACGATTCACTCCGACATCCGCAACAACCTCGGGGCTCGCTACGGTGATCTCTTGGGCGCCTTCAAGGATCGCTGCTTTCTCGGGCTTTGCGCCGTCTCGCAATTGACTTCGCACGGTGCCCAGACGGCGACGCCGGTCGCTTGACCGAACGAGGTCCCGGCTCAGTCGACGGTCGCCATGATAGAGAATGGCTTGCCAGTTGACCTGAGCATCGGGGTCGACGAGGTTTTGCTTGGGCTTCCGCGGTGGTTTGGGTGCGACATACAGCCAACTGACGAGACCGAGCACCGCGTCGACGATCGAATTGCGAAGTCCAATGTAGGAGATGGCCGCCCAAGTCGCCATGACGGCGTTGAAGCTCGCGAAGGCGAAGTTGCCCCAGTTCCCCTGGTTGAAGTCTCGGTAGGCCGTAACAATTGAGAACGCGATAATGACGTAAGGCAGTATCACGTAGGTCGCGGGCGCAGACGTACGCCCCTTGACCTTTGGCGTGCGGGCGAAGGGGATTTTCTGCCCTGTCACGCCCTGCTGCAGAGACTTCAGCACCCCAGCGAGGTTGACAGGAAGAAGGATGAGATTGAATCCGTAGATGCGGAAGATGTCACCGACTCGATGGCCGCTCGCGCGGAGATCGAGAGACTGAGAAATGAAGTAGGGCAGCGCCGCCGCAACGACCAGAGGGCTGAGGAGGCGCGAGTCAAACGGAAAAAAGAGCAGGAGAATGAGGCCAAAGCTCGCCCAGGCAATGGACGACATGTAGTTGGTTCGGAGGAGCTTTTCGGGGAGACGCACCCGGGTCGAGGTGCCTCTTCTCGCTCCGATCATCTCGAACATTTTCGGCATGATCAGCAACCCGCCATTCGCCCATCGGCGGCGCTGAACAACGAGCGAACCAAAGTCGGGCGGCGTCGCACTGTAGCTGAGGCGCTCGGGATAGTTCTCCAGCTCCCAGCCGTGTGCGCCAAGATCGATGCTCGACTCGGTGTCCTCGATGACTGTGCGGTCCTGCACGTAGGTGGTGATCTCGAAGCCGCCGACGGTCTCGGTAACCGCGATATCGTCAAGCGCAGCTTTGCGGATGACTGCGTTGGCACCCACCCAGAAGGTCGCGTTGAAATAGGTGAACCCCTGGTGCTGGATGTGCTGAAGGTCAGTTGTTGCACCGGCGATCCGCTCAATCCGTGTGGGGGCGCCACGGAACGAGGAGTAGGGGGTTTGAGTGACGGCGACGCGCTCGTTCTCGGGCTGCTCCAACAGGTAGACCAGCCGAACGCAGTAGTCACGTAGGAGCTGTGAGTCTGCGTCGAGCGTGAGCACGTAGCGTGAATCGGGAACCACGAGATCAGGCTCTCCAGCGTCGCGCTTACGCAGGCGCTCGAGAATATGTTCTCCAGTCCCGCTGGAAAGGCGATAGCTCCCTCCCATGAGCGAGAGGTACGAGTTCAAGTTCATCGCCTTGTTCGGCTCCTGCGAGAGCGACGCATATCGCTTCCGCTCGAAGGAGTCGAGATCTGCGCTGAAGATCCATACGAGTCTTTGATAGAGCTGCTGCAGGCGTTCTCGGTCAGGCGAGGAATGTTGCTCGTAGGCGGCGAGAAGGGCGAGGCGAGTGAGGCTCAGGTCATTCGAAAGGCCCAGGAGCACCTGCTCTGCGAAGAACTCAGCCATGTGGTCTTCGATCTTCTCCGAGGCTGCGAACTCATCGAGCCATCGGATTGCAGCGGTATAGGCATCTGCTGCGCGCCGCGCATCCTCGGGAACGGTCTCCGCTTGCGTCGTGGTCTCGAAGTGGCGCATCGCGTCCATCGCCTGCTGTCGAGGCACCTCAAGTTTCTCAGCGATCTCGCCGAGAAGCCCACGGGTGCGATTGAGGCGAGCCAGGGCATCCTCGCTCATGCCGCGTTCGTTGTCGTCGATCAGCAGCACAACGCGCAAACTGGGGAACTCCTGGAGCGCGGCCGACCAGAGGGTGTACCGCACGACCTCTGGCTCTTCGTCGTAGCTCGGAATTAAGACGGTGATGTCAGCTTCCGACTCGGCGAAGTGGGCGTCAATGAGTGCCCGTTCCACGCGCCGGTGCTCTCGAAACCGGATCAGGGCGCCATACCGAGCAATGAGGTACATGAGCGCGGAATAAGTCAATGAGGTGATCGTGATGCCGTATACCCAGGTCTGCACATGAAACACGAACGACTGCGAGGGATCCTCGATCGTCATGCGCAGGATGGTGGTGGTCATATAGGAGAACCAAGCGAGAATCGTGATCAGGATTGCCGCTCGAGCCCATACGATTGCCGACTTGCTCGGTCTCGAGTGCATGATCGCGAGCGGCTCCGAGCGGCGCTCTGCGCCCCACTGTCGCCTACGCCGAGGCAGCTCTGCCTGGGGTTCTTCCACCATTGCCTCCTCGGCAGACCTGTGTCTCGTTCGACGATGGTCAGTGAGCGACTCCGCTCATTTGGGTACCAACGAAAGGCGCTTGTCGACTCGCGACACTACCCGCCTTCGCGCACCATATAGCATAGTCGAGGGGCCGACCCAGTGAAGGTGACACTGTCCGTCGGATACCGACCAGTGTGAGGAGCGGTCGATGGCACGGTGGTTTCCGGGGCGCAAGCTTTCGTGGACGCGGCTTGGAATCTTGATCCTCGTCGTGGCGAGTTTGACGGGCGCGGCCTTCTACGGCTGGACCCATGAGCAGGACGTGAAAGCAGCTGCCGAGCGCACCCCCTGGTTCGATGCATACGTCGACGTGACCGCGACGCCCACGTTCCCATTCGAGTCTCCGCGCGAGGATGGTCGAAAGAACGTCGTGCTTTCCTTCATCGTCGCTGACCCAGCCAACACCTGCTCCCCTTCGTGGGGCGGCTACTACAGTCTTGACGAAGCCGAGTACTCGCTTGATCTTGACCGCAGATTGCAGCGTCTGCGCAACCTGGGCGGCACGGCCATGGTCTCCTTCGGGGGCCAAGCAAATTACGACATCGCCTATGGGTGCACAGATATTCAGTTGCTCGTCGAGGGCTACTCGAGCGTCGTTGAGCGTTATGGCCTGGGGAGCATTGACATCGACATCGAGGGTGCGTTCCTCCGCGACAGTGGCGGCATCGCGAGGCAGGCTGCGGCCATTCGTCAGGTGCAGAATGCTCGAGAAGGCGGGCTCGATGTCTGGCTGACCTTGCCGGTGTCGCCAGATGGTCTTACCTCCGATGGTGTGCAGGCGGTGCGCACCTACCTGGAAGCGAACGTTGACCTCGCTGGGATCAACGCAATGACCATGAACTACGGTTCTGACAGCAAGACCCCCCTTCGCCAGCTGGTCGAACGTAGCCTGCAAGCAACGCAGGCACAGCTGCGCTCACTGTACGCAGAGGTGAATGCGCCGATGGGCGACGCAACTGCCTGGAGCAAGGTGTCGGCGACCCCAATGATCGGCCAGAACGACACCCGCAACGAGCGCTTCACGCTCGCCGACGCTCAAGCGTTGTCAGAGTTCGCAGATCGTAAGGGCCTGGGACGGATTTCGATGTGGTCGGCCAATCGTGATCAGCAGTGTGCTGACAATTGGCCGGACCCGAAACAGGTCTCGGATTCCTGCAGCGGTGTCGAACAGGAGCGGGGAGACTTTTCGCGGATCCTGAGCAAACATCGCCCCGGCGAAATCTCCCAGATCGCGGAAGCTGTGGATACCGCTCGTGCTGATGTATCCCAGAAGGACGATCCTGATACCAGTCCATACCCGATCTGGAACGAGAAGGCTGCGTATCCTGCTGAGACGAAGATCGTCTGGAAACGCAACGTGTATGAAGCCAAATGGTGGACCGAGGGCGATCAGCCAGATCTCGCCAATGACTCGGGCTCACAACCCTGGCACCTCATCGGCCCTGTCCTCCCGGGCGAAAAGCCGCAGCAGCGACTTCGGCTCCCCGAAGCGACCTATCCGTCGTGGAGCAAAGACATTGAATATCGGCGCGGAGACCGCGTGATGTTTGATGGAGAGGGCTACGAGGCAAAGTGGTTCTCTGTGGGGGACAGCCCCGACGAGTCCCTCGTGCAGCCGCAGGAGTCTCCCTGGCGAGCGCTCACGGAGGCAGAGATTGAAGCCCTCGTCAGCCAGCAAGCTCCAGTTTCAGCTGATCCTGAAAATTGAAACGCCTTCGCTCGGAAAGCTCCGAGCTGCACCTCTATCTCACAGTGTTCGGTGGGCGGCGCGAGTGCCGTGCATGCCGCATCGGCTGATATTGACACTGATCGTTTGGGATCGCTCACTGTGCAGGTGCTGTCGGAGCCGACGCCTTCGGCTGCCCCGTTCAGTTTTGGTCTTTTCGAAATGTTGCCCTCGGGGCTCGTCTATGTGGCGACTCCGGCGCCGAGCGTGACGTTGCGTCCGCCGTCGGCTCAGCCGACCGAGCTGCTCGCCGGCATCGACTCTTCCATCGATGTGTCGCCGGGGTTTGTGATCATGATGCTTGAAGACCCTGGCTGCGCGCAGCTTTCTGCTGCGGGTGGGCACTCGCCGCTTGATCTCACGCTGTCTCGACGTCCTCGAATGAAACGCTCACCCACCATGCGGCTCTGCACTACGACCGCAACGCGATTTCGCCCGCTTTTGCGAGGACATTTTGGGGTGCGGTGCGGGTGAACAAGGTGGTTGAGGGTGGTGATGCTGCGGATCAGGCGGGGCAATGCCCGGTGTTGCAGGTGCGGCGCTGAGCGCCGGTGGGGTGCTGTTCTCACTGTTCGATCGCCGCAGACGCGAGGCGTAGAGAACTCCACGGCAGCCGTCTAAGCAGCCGCACGCACCAAAGCCTCCCGCCCCTTCGACTACCAGGGGCGGGAGGCTTTGGTGCGTGCGGACTCAGCCGCCTAGATACGCCTGACGCAGCAGCGCCTCATCGTCGGCGAGCTGCTTCGCCGGCCCTTGCGGGTGGCTCACCCGGCCGCTCGCCACCACCATCGCGTCGTCGGCGATGCTGAGAGCGAGATGCGTGAACTGCTCCACGAGCAGCACTCCCACCCCGGACGCCGCAATCTGCTGAATCAGCGGCAGCAACCGCATGAATACCACAGGCGCCAAACCGAGCGACATCTCGTCGATCAGCAGGAAGCGCGGTTTCGATGCGAACGCGCGGGCGAGCACCAGCATCTGCTGCTCGCCGCCCGACAGCAGCACCGACTGCGAATCGATGCGCTTCTCAAGCTCGGGAAACGACTGCAACACCGCCTGCACGCCCGCATCGTTTTTCGCGGTGAGCAGCAGGTTCTCGCGCACGGTCAGCGACGGGAAGATCGCGCGTCCCTGCTCGATATGGGCGATGCCCGCACGCGAGCGCTGCACCCGGCTCCACTTCGCGATCGACTCGCTGCCGAGCGTGATATCGCCGCCAGAGTGATCGATCACTCCCGATACCGATTCCAGCAGGCTCGTCTTGCCGGCACCGTTCGGCCCGACGAGAGCGACGATCCGCCCCTCCTGCAGTGTCAGATCGACATCCGACACGACCGGGCCCGCCCCGCGGCGCACCGTCACGCCGCTCAACCGCAGTTCGTTCATTGCGTTATCTCCGCATCTCCCATGTACGCGGCGACCACCGCGGGATCGTCAAGCACCTCGCGCGTCGGGCCCTGGGCGAGCACCTTGCCGAAGTCGAGCACGGTGAGCTCCGTGCACACCGAGCGCACCAGATCGAGATCGTGCTCGATCACCACGATCGCGGTGTCGAAACGCGACGGGATGCGTGTCAGTCGATGCCCGAACTGCAGATGCTCCTCGTGCGACAGGCCAGCCGCAGGCTCATCGAGAATCAGCACCCGAGGCCCGGACAGCACCGCAGCCGCCACCTCGATGAGACGCCGCGTGCCCACGTCGACGTTCGCCAGCTGCTCCTCCGGAGGCGGGCAGCCCAAGAAGGCGAGCGCGTCAGCAAGCTCATCATGGTCAAGACGCTTGCGCGCCACGAAACGCACATACGCCTCCACCGACAGCTGCGGCGGCACCCGATCCTGCTGGAAGGTGCGACGCAGCCCCTTCCGGGCGCGTGCTACCGGCGACAGCCGGGTGATGTCTTCGCCGTCGAGCAGCACCGTGCCGGTGTGCTGCGGCAGGAAGCCGCTCACCGCGTCGACGAACGTCGATTTGCCGGCACCGTTCGGGCCGATCAGACCCATGATGGAGCGCGGCCGCACCTGCAACGACACATCATCATTCGCCTTCAGCGCGCCGAACTGCACGCCCAGGCTGCGCACCTCGAGCACCGGAGCCGCATCCGCCGGAATCGGCTCCGCCGCCTCCGGCACCGCGAACACATCGAGCGCCGTGGTGCCCACATCGTTCGACGCGGTCTCGGCCTGGGCCGCACGGCGCTTCCTCGCGCTCTTACGGAAGCCACCTCGGATCACCTCGCCGAGGTTCGATCCGCCGGTGATCGCCTGGATGCCGAGCAGACCGAAGATCACGAAGCCCCAGTCCTGCGGCACGCCCCAGCGCTTCAGTAGTTCGGGCACCAGCACCCACAGCACGCCGCCGAAGATGGCCATGTCGATCAGGTAGGTGCCGCTCATCACCGCGAGGATGTAGAACGCGATCGACATCAGCGGTGTGAAGCTCGACGCGTAGGGGATCCCCACCTGGCCCGCGAGCAGGCCGCCCGAGACGCCACCGAGCGCCGCACTCATCGCGAACGCTGACAGCTTCGCCAAACGCACGCTCTGGCCCACAGCAGCAGTGCCGCGCTCGGAGAACGCCACAGCCTTCCAGCTGCTGCCCACCCGGCTGCGCTGCAGCAGGAACACGAGGTAAATGCAGACCACCAGCACGATCACCGCGAAGAAAAAGTACTCGCGGTCGCTCGAGAAGAGGCCGGGACGCTCCACCGAGAGCCCGTCCTGCTGCCCCGGGAACTGCGTCTGCACCAGCAGCACGTCGACAGCGGCGGCAGCGCCCAGAGTCACCACGGCCAGGTTCACGCCGCGCAGTCGCAGCGCCGGAAGCCCCAGTAGTACGCCTGCAAGAGCGGCGACCAGTGCGCCCGCAACTAGCCAGACGATGAAGCCGCCAGGCGCCTCGTTCTTGTTCAGGAACGTGACTACCCACGCGCCGATGGCGCTGAAGGTGAGCTGGCAGAGGGCGATGATCCCCGCCGAGCCGGTTACGATGCCGAGGCCGAGCAGCGAGATCGTCGCAGTGACCATGCTGATGGCAAGGTAGACAACGTATCCGGAGAGCCCGACACTCAGGGCCCAGCCGATCCCGATCCCGAGGATCGCGATGACAAGGGGCAGAACGGTGCGCAGGCGCCGATTAGCGAGCAGCATCCCACACCTCCTTTCGCTGCGACCACAGCAGCAGGATGACGATGAAGATGAGCGGCACGAAGTTGCGCACCAGCGCTAGCTCGTTGATCTGAGCCACCATGCCGTTGATGAGGCCCAGCAGCAAACCGCCGACTACTGCGAGATCCAGCCTCTTGAAGCCACCGAGCAGCGCCGCAGCTGCCGCGGGAATGATGAGCATCGACAGCGTCACCGCGTCGTTTGACTGCGTCGGGGCGATGATGAGGATCGTGATCGCGCTGACGGCGCCGGTTACCGCCCACACCCCGATGGCGAGCGGCTTCGACGAAATGCCGATGAGCTCGGCCGTGGTGGGGCGATCAGACAGCGCGCGCAGCTTCGTGCCGATCGTGGTCTTGCGCAGCACCAGCGCCGCAGCCACGGCGACAATCACCGCAAGCGTCACGGTGATCACGGTGACCCAGCTCACCACCACCCCGGAGATCGTGAACGCGGGGCCGTTGAAGATCGGGGCGAAGGGCTGCGGCTTGTTGCCGAACAAGATGTATGAGAGCGACATCAGCAGCAGGAACGGCCCCACAGTCATAGCGGATCGGGTCGAGAGATCCGCATCCGAAAGCCACGTTGCCGCGATCCACCCGATGAGCGCTGACAGCAGCGCGCCCACCAGAATCCCGGCGATCGTCGCCAGCCAGACCGGCAGGCCGAGCTTGCTGGCGAACCAGACCGCCACGAACGCGGCGAACATGCCCGTGGCCGCCTGCGCGAAATTGACGACGCGCACCAGGCGAGACATGAGCGTGAGTGTCACCGCGAACACGGCGTAGACGCCGCCGGCGGCGAGGCCCGAAAGCGCGCCCTGCAGCAGGGCCCCGCCGTTCACGGGTGCCTCCCCGGCGTGCGATGGGAAGTGAGAAGCATGGGAATCCTTCGAGGTCTGAAACGGAGTGCCCGGTGCGGCCGAAGCGAGTGCTTCAGCCGCACCGGGTGCGATTGCGAACCGGCCGCTACTTCGCCGGGATCATCAGCCAGTCTTCGGCTGCCTTCTCCCAGGCGTTCGTGCCCGACTTCAGCACGACGGGCCAGCCGCCGGGCTCGTAATCCTGCGCGGCGATCTTGTCGAACTGGTAGGGGTAGGCGATCATCGGGTTCTCGATCGGATCCATGTTGGCGAGGGCATCATTGACGCTCTCACGGGTAATGTCGCCCTCGATGCTCTGCAGCACCTCGACCATGAACGTCGCAGCCAAGTAACCACCCTGGCTGAAGGAGGTGAGCGTGATGTCGTTCTCCTCCATCAGTGCCTTCCAGTCGGCGTTGACTTCGCTGTCCTCAGTGAAGGGGTAGAACTCGGCGGGCACGTAGACGCCGGCGGCGCTGTTCGAGACAGCCTTCGCGAAGCTCTCGCTGTAGACCGAGGTGAGCATCAGGAAGGTGACGTCGTCCCAGCCCTGCTGGTTTGCCGCCTTGAGCATGCCGATCGCGTCGGGTTCGACGTTGTTCGTGACCACGCCGTCGCAGCCGGCCTCGCGAGCCTTCACCACGTATGGCGTGTAGTCAGCACCGCCGTAGGGCACGGTGTCATCGACGTAGACGGGCTTCTTGCCGGTGATCTCGCTCCAGCGATCCACTGCGGCCTGGTAAGCGGGACCGGTCGACCCGATCACGCTGGTGAGCACGCAGAGGTTCTCAAGGCCGAGCTCCTCCGAGCCGTACAGCATGGTGAGCGTGGTGTCGTTGAACGGGCCGATGTTCGCGGGGGCGATGTTGGGTGAGTTGAAGCAGCCGGGATCGACGCCGATACCCTGGATCGAGCGCACATTCTCCTGCTCGTAGTACTTCGCATTGATCTCACAGTCGAGCAGCGAGGCACCACCGACCAGAGCGACCACTTCGTCGCTGCCGACCAGCTCACGCGCCGAAGCGGTAGCGGTGGCCGGGTCGGCCTTGTCATCAGTGGCCTTGTACTCGATCATGTGGCCGTTGATGCCGCCTTCGGCATTGACCTTGTCGAAGACCGCGGCCGCCGCCTCTGAAGCCTCGGGAAAGGTTGCCGGGCCGGAGATGGTGTTGACGGAGCCGAGCTTGATCGGCGCGCCCTCACCGCCGCCGTCGCTGCCCGCGCAGCCGCTCAGCACGAGCGCGGCCGTCGCGGTCAGCGCGGCGGCACCCAGGATGCGTGATTTCATTGGTGTGTCCTCTCGGATGAGTGAAGGGGATTGGTGAAGTTCAGGTTCAGACGGGCTGCATATCTGGGTATTTGACATTGCCCAGCGGGTAGATGTGGCCGCCGGCGCGCGAGTGCTCGGACTCGCCGCTGCCGTTGATGCCGAGGAAGATGCCCGTGGTCATGAGCTGGTAGCCCAGATCGTGCAGCCACACGCTCGCGACGGAGATGCGGAACTCGCGGAAGCAGAAGAGGTAGAGGCCGTCATCGAGCTTCCACACCGTCGACAGGTCCATGTCGCCGTGGCCGCGCTGCACGCCCTGCAGGTTCTGCCAGGCGTAGCGCTCGGTCGACATGTAGACGTGCTCGTACAGGTGCTCGGGGCTGTAGCGGTAGAGGTTGCGCATGCCGATCAGGTCGCGTGACTCTGCGGGGGTGTCGCCTGTCGCGTCGATGCCCTCGACCTCGGCTGCGAAGAAGTCCTGCTTCACCTGCGGCTCGCCCTCTACGCGCTCGGCGTCGATGTGCGAGTGGGTGACGATCGCGCGACCGGTGCGCTCAGACCAGACCACGGTGACGGCCTCGCGATCCCGCGACTCCAGCGGCAGATTCACGAAGAACACATCGCTGCGCACCTGCACGGCATCGTAGGGGTCGTCGGTGCCGTCAGCGGCGATGCTCCCGCTCGCACTCCAGCTCGCCCGCTCCGTGCCGAAGTCGACGGTGAACGAGCTGCCATCGTCGAGGGTGAGCGCCAGCCGGCGGCCCTCGAGCGAAACGTTCGGCAGCCGGTACGTGTCGATGCCGGCTGCGAACTCGTCGTAGGTGGCCCACTCGTCGACACCGCGGCGCTCGTCGCTGGCGTCGGCGATCTGAGGTTCGGTCATTCTTCTTCGTCTCCTTTGATGAAGTCGGAATGCGCTGCGGAGGCCGCAACATCCGGAATACGATTCTCAATGTAGGCACTCCGGCAGCTTCGGTGGCCCGCGAGCACCGCCAGCGACAATGATCGTGCGCTATCGGTCAACGAGTATCACGACTCGGTTTCGGTGGCTTGCGTGCGCGATGCTTCGCGGGGGCGGATCGGGCCTGCGCGGGCACGCTTCGGGTCTGCACGCGGGGTGCCTCGGGCCCGCACGAGGGCGCGCCACAAGCGCTGCCTATGAGATGCGGATCGGGCGCGCGGGCAGATCAGCCCGCGCAGATATCTGACTGGGCGCGGGCCTGAGCGGCGCGCGCAGCATTCGCAGCAGCCGGCGCCGAAACGCGAAGCGGAGGTGCTTCAGATCCGCCGCAGATCACTCGGCGAAACGCCGTACGCGGCCTTGAACACGCGGCTGAAATGCGCGGCATCGGTGAAGCCCCAACGGGCCGCGATCGCCGACACCGTGCGGTCGCTGAGCACGGGGTCGAGCAGGTCGGCTCGGCAGCGTTCAAGCCGGCGCTCGCGAATCCACGTCGACACCGTGGTGTCGGCCTGCCTGAACAACGAGTGCAGGTGGCGGGTGGAGATGTAGTGAGCGGCGGCGATGTTGCCGGGGGAGAGGTCAGTGGCGGAGAGATGCTGATCGATGTACCCGTAGATTTTCTGCAGCAGCAGCTGATGCGGATCGCGCTGACCGGGTTCGGCATCGAGAATGCTCGAAAACAGCGTGCCCATCAGGTCGAGACTCGTGTGCGCGAGCTTCGCGCGAACCGGGCCCGACAGATGCGCCAACTGCGACGGAAACTGGGACAGGAACGCCGTGATCACCGGGGCGATGCCGCGGTGCTCCTGGCTCAGCGACACCGCGGTCAGCTGCTCTGTGAACGCGCTCGGCAATTCAAGCCGATCCTTCGGGAACATCATGATGAGATTGCGAAAATCCTCACCGAACAGCAGCGAATACGGCCGTGACGTGTCGTACACGGAGAGATCTCCCGGGCGCATCACCAGCTCTTTGCCGTCCTGCACCAGAATGCTGCTGCCCGACAGCAGCAGACTCACCTTGTAGTAGCCGCTGCCACCGTTCGCAATCGTCTCCGGAGTGCGCTCCACCAGGTGCGGCTTCGCCACAACCTCGGTGAACACCACGTCATCGGCATCCGCGGAGCAGAGGCGCGCCGCGAAGGGCTGACCTTGCTCGGCGCTGATCTCGAGTGGCACAAACGAAGACGACACCATGCGGCGGAACACGCCCAGGCTCTCGGCCTGCGTCGGCCGAGCCTCAGCGCGAGAGACATTCTGCTGTTCTGCAGTTGGCATGTCATTCACCTTTCTCATGATGCAACGCCCTTGAAGCAACACTCTGATTCGAGGATACCGCCTAAACCTCCGCAAGCACCTCCGAGAGGGTGTCGAGCAGCATCGGAAGCTCAGCCTCGCCGAACGCGAGCGGCGGGCGCACCTTCAGCACGCTCTCGTCGCGCCCGATCCGCGAAATCAGCACCTTGCGCGCCTTCATCGCCTCCACAACCTGCTTCGCGAGCTGCGGCGCCGGCTCCCCATCGATCGCAAAATCGAGCCCCAAGAACATGCCAACACCCTTCGCAGAGCGCACGAAATCATAGCGATCCGCGAAACCCTGGAAGCGCTCAGCCGCCACAGCGCCCAGGCTCTGCGCGCGGGCCATCAGACCTTCCTCGGCCATCTCCACCAGCACGGCCTCGCCCACAGCAGCCGACACCGGGTTGCCCGCGAAGGTGTTGAAGAACTCGTTCGTTGAGCCGAAAGCATCGAGAACGGCCTCGCTCGTCACCACAGCCGACATCGGGTGACCGTTGCCCATGGGCTTGCCCATCGTCACCAGATCGGGGGTAAGACCCGCATACTGATGGCCCCACATGTGGGTGCCGGTGCGACCGAAACCGCTCTGCACCTCGTCGGCGATCACCATGCCGCCAGCAGCCTGCACTCGCGCCGCGATGCCGCGCAGCAAGCCCTCAGGCACCCGCGGCATCCCCTCGGTCGAGAACAGCGGATCGAACAGGCACGCCGCCACTCCGAAGCCGGCCTCCTGCAGCGACGCAATCGCGGCATCGAGCTCGGCGAGCGTCTCCGCCAACACCTCGGCTTCGGGGCGCGGATCGCGATCCAGATCCGGGATCCGCAGCGGGCGCACATTCGGGTCGAGGGGTGTCGCGGTCTTCAGGCCCGTCGTAAGGCCCGCGAGCGTGATCGTGGTGCCGTGGTAGCTGTAATCAGACACGATCATGCCCGTGTTGCCGGTGAGCTGCCGGGAAATGCGGATCGCAAGCTCATTAGCCTCCGACCCTGAATTGCCGAAGAACACCCGATCGAGGACCGTGTCGAACGTTGCGAGCAGCTGCTCGGAATAGTCGACCACCCGCTCGTTCAAGTAGCGGGTGTGCACGTTGAGGGTCGCGGCCTGCTCGGCGAGGGCCGCCACCACGCGATCATTGCAGTGGCCCACATGCGGCACGTTGTTATAGCCGTCGAGGTAGCGCTCGCCGCTGGCCTCCGTGAACCACACGCCCTTCGCTGACACGAACTGCAACGGCTCGGAGTAGAACAGCGGTGAATACGGGCCGATGGTGCGGTTGCGGCGCTCGATGAGTGCGGCGGTGGAGGTCATATGGGGCTCCTCGGGTGGGAAAGCTTGGCGGATTGGGGAGTGGTGCGTCGAGCGGCGACGGGGTGCGTCAGGCGGCGACCAGTTCGCGCGACAGGCGCACAATGTGGGGCAGCACCGTGGTGGCGTGCCACTCGGCCGTGGGCTCGCCGCGGCGATCCGCCGCCCAGCCCAGGTAGGTGAGACCGCGGGCGAGCAGAATCGCAGGGAACACCGCAGAATCTGCGGCGTCGAGCGGGCGCACCGACTCGTAGCCTGCGAAGAGCGCGTCGCGGTACTCGGCGTACCGCGGGTGCGGCGTGAAGAAGTAGAGCGCCGTCGCGAGGTCGAAGAGGTGCCAACCGGCGGCGAAATCGTCGAAGTCGATGAGCACCAGGCCGTCGTCGGTGCGCAGCACATTCTCGGGGGTGAGATCGGCGTGGATGGGGCCGAAACGGTGTGCAGGGGTGCCGTACGCGCCGAGTTCGTCGCGGATCCGAGCAATTGCCGCGACCACCGCGTCGCGCTCCTCGCCCTGCAGCTCGGCAATGCGCAGCGGATCGCCCCAGGCGGGCTGCGGGCCGACGAGCCCGTCGAGATCCCAATCGTCGCGGGGTACCGCCATGCGGTAGCCGGAGCGCTCGGTGGCCTCGTGCACCTTGGCCGTGAGGCGGCCCAGTTCGGCGAAGTCGGCGGTGTCGATGTGGGCGGTGCCGGCGACCGCTGTGCGCTCGTCACCGAAGTTGCCGTGGTTGGGGATGAGGTGCTGCAGGTCGACCTGGTGGGCGCCCGCGGCGTGGTCACGGCCCACCACGCAGAAGCCGCGGCCGTTGCGGGCGGGCACGAAGTGTGGCACGGCGACGCCCTCGCCGTGCAGCGCTCGCACGAAGTCGAGCTCGCAGCCGAGCTCGTCATCCGAGTGGTAGCCCTGGCGGTGCACACGCAGCACGTAGTCGGTGCCGCCCGAGGTGAGGGAGAAGACGAAGTTCTCGCGCTGCTTGAGCAGGGAGAGTTCGGTGCCGGGGTCGAGGTCGTATCCGGCGAGTGCTTCGCGGGCGAGCTCGATGGCGACGGGGAGATCGACGGTGATCATGCGGGTCCTTCCGGCGGGCGCTGCCGGGTGACCCCGACAGAAAACTATACTCAGAGTATAGAAAGCGAACTCGGAGTGCACAAGTGCGGCTTCGGCTTCTACACTGAGGGCATGCAATCCGCCTCCACCGCGCCCCCCACGCTGCGCCAACGACGCCAGCAGCGCACGCGGGAAGAACTCGTCGACGCCGTGCTCGCCGTCATCGGCCAGGCAGGTCTCGCCGACACCACCATCGAGCGCGTCACCGCAGAGTCGGGGGTTTCCCGCGGCACCGTCTACGCCTACTTCCCGGGCGGCCGCGACGAACTGCTGCGCGCCGCCTACGCCCGCCTCGGTCACGGCCTCGTCGACCGCACCCGCGCCGCCGTATCCGCGGCCGACGACTGGCGCGGCCGCCTCGTCGCCCACGCCCGCGCCATGCTCGACCTCGCCGACGACCCCCGCATCGGCCACTTCTACAACGTGTCAGGCCCCACCCTGATCGCCGATGGCGCCGAGCGCGGCATCGGATCGGGCGCGAGCATCATCATGATCCGCGAAACCCTCGAAGCCGCCCAGGCCGCGGGCGAAGTCGACACGAGCATCGACGCCGACTCCGTCGCCGCCCTGCTCGTCGGCGCCCTGCGAGAAGCCGCCACCGGCGTCGCCGCCGGCCACCGCGACGCCGATCGCGCCTTCGCCGCCTTCGCCCGCCTCATCGACGGCCTCGCCGCGCGGTAGCCGCGGGCTTGCCGCCGCTGCGCCGCCGCTGCGCCGCCGCTGCGCCGCCGCTGCGCTGCCGTTGCGCTGCCGTTGCGCTGCCGTTGCGCTGCCGTTGCGCTGCCGCTGCGCTGCGGCCAGATGCGCCCCGCCCTTCCGAAATCGGGGTCGGTTTTGGTCGCGTGTCATGCCGCGACACGGCCAAAAGTGACCCCCATTTGGGCGGTGGGGCGGGGCTCGGCGGGGCTGGTGGCGCAAGGCTGGGTTAGGCGGGGCAAGGCGGGATTAAGGCAATCTGCGGCCGAGAGGCGGATAACGCATGCTCAGGCGGGGGAGGGCGTGCGAAACTCGCCTTTCGGCGCCGAGCCGGGCCAGGCCGGGGCGGGGCGGCGCGGGGCCGGACCGCAGAGCGGGCTGCGTGCTAGAGCGCGGCGAGCAGGGCGTCGACGGCGGCGCGGGCGCGCACGGTGCGGCCCTCGTCGCGGTCGAAGTCGCCTATGAATACGTTGCCGAGCGCGGTGGAGAGCACGCCCTGCGCGGCGGCTTCGCGCGCGGCGGCCGGGGCGTGCGGTTTCGCCCGGGAGATGTAGGCGGCGAGGCGTTCGCGGGTCGACGCGTACGACGCCGCGAGCACGTCGGCGATATCGGCGTTCGTGCGCGCCAGTTCGACGAAGGCGAGTACGATCGCGTTCTCCGAGGTGGATGCGGCGAACTCGCCGCCGAAGAGGAAGGCGAGTGCGCCGTCGAGGTCGTCGACGGCGGCGGGCAGGATCGCGGGCTCGCCGTTCTCGTCGGCGTAGAAGGCGCGGGCCGCGTCGAGCAGCAGTCGGTCGCGGTTGCCGACGAAGTGCCGCACGTGCCCGCGCGACATGCCCGCGGTGTCGGCGATGCGGTCGAGCGTGGTCTTGCTGATGCCGTGCTCGGAGATGGTGCGCAGCGTGGCCTCGATGATCTGCTCGCGGCGTTCGTCGGCGACAGAGGGGCGGGCCATGCGCGTTCCTTTCGGTGCTGGGGCGGTCGCGGGGCTCGCGGCGCCTCCCCGAAGAATAGCGGGATCTTGCGGCGAACAAAAATTGTCTAGTCAGACTTGACTAAATTGCTTTCCACCCCCTAGCTTGGGTCTCACCCGGTCGCAGGGTTCACCCGGCGAAGGGCGCCTCGCATCGAGGGGAGGCCGTGCTGCACCGCGCAGACGGGTTCCTCCCGGTCGCCGCGCAGCCCTCGCCGTCGCCCCGGCCGCCACCGAACCACGTCCCGAAGGAGCGACATGACGACGCAGTACCATCGCCTCGGCCCGGCACCCGTGAGCCCGCTCGCTCGCGAGGAGCGGGTGCGCATGCGCGACGGCGTGCACCTCGCCGCCGACGTCTACCTGCCGGCGCTCGCGCAGTCCGCCGCGGAACGCTCCGCGCAGTCCGCCGCGCAGCGCGCAGCGGGGGCCGGCGCAGCAGAGGCCGGCACGGAGATGGGGCCCGGGGCGGTGGCCGACGCCGCGACGGCGCGCGACGAGACCCCCGGCGACACGATCCTGATCCGCCTGCCCTACGACAAGAGCGGCGAGTACACCTTCATCCCGCTCATCGCCGAGTACTTCACCGCGCGCGGGTACCGCGTCGTGGCGCAGGACGTGCGCGGCAAGTTCCGCTCGGAGGGCGACGCGCTGCTCTTCGTTAACGAGGTGCGCGACGGCTCCGACACCCTCGACTGGATCGTGCAGCAGCCCTGGTCGAACGGCCGCGTCGCGATGTGGGGCGACAGCTACTACGGGTACACGCAGTGGGCGGCGGCCGCGAGCGGTCACCCCGCGCTGAAGGCGATCGCGCCGCGCGTCACGGGCACCCGGCTGGGGGAGCCCGTGCACCGCGATCCGGGCGATCGCACGCGCGCTGTGGAGATGGGCATCACGAATCTCTACCCGCTCACCCACTTCTTCGGCAACGACACCTACCTGTGGGAGCCGGATTGGACGCGGCGCGATTTCGCAGCGCAGGCCGAGGCGTTCATCGCCGAGCGCGGTCGTCGTTCGATCTCGTACGACCAGTGGACGCCGCACCCGGTGACGCTGCCGCGCTTCCCGCTGGGGAGCCCGTTCGCGGGGCGTTCGGTGCCGGTGCTGCACACGATCGGCTGGTGGGACAACTGCGCTCCGCTCTCGTGGGCCGATGTGGCCGAGATCGCGCAGCACCCCCACTGGGATGCGCACCACTATCTGCGCATCGAGTCCATCGATCACGAGAATCACACGCTGCTGGAGTCGGCAGAGGAGCGGGTGGAGAATCGCAGCGCCGCCCAGGTGCGCGCCATGCTGCCCGCCTATCTCGACCCGGCGCTGGAGTTCTTCGAGGTCTTCGTGCGCGGCGAGGGCCGCCCGGGCGATGTGCCCCGCGTCAACTGGAACCTCGCGGGCACCGACGAGCTGCGCAGCGATGCAACGTGGCCGCCGTCCGGGGTGCGCGTCGAGACGCGATTCGCCACCGCCGAGGGTGGGCTGGCGGTGCAGCGGCCGGGTGCGGCGCAGGCTGAGAGCTGGGTGCACGATCCCGCGGATCCGGTGCCTTCGAGCGTGCCCGACGCCTTCTCGTACCTGCTGCACCTGCCCGACGAGGCGCCGATCGGCGCCCGCGGCGACGTGCTCGTCTTCGACGGGCCGGTGCAGCCGGCCGACGTCGACCTGGCCGGGCCGGTCCGGGCGCGGGTCGGCCTGAGCTCGACCGGGCCCGTCGCCGACTGCTTCGTGCGGCTGCTCGACGTGGCGCCCGACGGCTCCGCGCTCAGGATCGCGCGCGGCCAGCTGCAGCTGCGCGACGCGACGCGGCCCGGAGTGCTCGACATCGACCTCGGCCACGTGGGCTACCGGCTGCGCGCCGGGCATCGGCTGCGGGTGCACGTGTCGAGCAGCGACTACCCGGAGTTCCTCCCGCAGCCGGGCACGGGCGCCGACCCGTGGACGGAGGGGGAGCGGATGCTCCCCAACACGCAGACCATCACGATCGGGGGCCCCGACGCCTTCGCCATCGACATCCCCGTGCTGGAAGGAGCACTCGCATGACCGCAGCAGAGACCCCCGCACTGCCCGAGCCGAGTCTCGAGTACGTCTTCGAGATCCGGGCGACCATCGACCCCGATCTGCGCATCGGCCGCAGCTCCGACGAGGTGCTCACCTTCACTCCGATCTCGGGAGGCAGCGTCGCCGGCCCCCGCTTGAACGGCGAAGTGCTCGCGGGCGGCGGCGACTGGGCGGTCGAGCGTTCGGGCACGGCGCAGCTCGAGGCGCGCTATCTCATCCGCGCCGACGACGGAGCCGTGATCGACGTGCTCAACCGGGGCTACTTCCGCGCCACCGACGAGCTGATCGCGCGCATGGAGCGCGGCGAGCAGGTGCCGGAGGGGGAGCCCGGCCTGTACTTCCGCACGGCTCCGGTCTTCCAGACCGATGCGCCGGCGCATCGCTGGCTTGCCGAGCACCAGTTCATCGGCCTCGCCCGCGACGGCGAGGGCGAGAACGGCGAGCCGCAGGTGTGCATCCGGGTCTTCGCGGTGCGATGATGCGCGGCGGGGGCGGGATCGCGCAGCGGATCGGCGCGCACGCGTGCCGGGGCGGCGCCGGTTCAGCGCGTGCGCGGCAGGGCGCGCAGCGCCGAGAGCGTGATCTCGCGCGTGCGTGCGGGGTGCCAGTGGGCAGGGTCTTCGGCGTTCGCGAAGTAGGAGCCGCGCAGCAGCAGGTAGCCGAGCTCGGTGGCGAGTTCGGGGTCGGCGTAGCCGGCGTCGCGGGCGGCGTCGTGCAGCACGGCGCGGTAGGACTCGGATTCCCGGCGCAGCGCGTCGCGCAGTGCGGGTTCGGTTTCGGCGTTCGCGACGATCTCGAGGATGAGGGCGCGCAGCACCGGTTCGACCTCGTCGGGTTCGGGCTCCCACGACACGAGCGCTTCGAAGCGTTCGGCCGGCGAGAGTCCGTCGGCGGCCCCCTCGTACTCGGCGCGCCAGCGGGCGCTGGCGCGGTCGAGCACGTTGAGGATGAGCTCGGATCGCGAGGGGAGGTAGTTCGTGACGAGGGTGGTGGATCCGCCCAGTTCACGGGCGACCGCGCGGATGGTGACGGCGTTCGCGCCGGAGGTGCGCGCGACGCGGATGGTGGCCTCGGCGATGGCTTGCAGCCGCGCTTCGCGGTCGATGTCCTTGGGCATATCGCGAGCCTAGCGAGCGATGAGACCAAAATGCAACATTGATGTACAACAGCGTTATATTATGATGACTGCGGGGCGGATCACCGACGATCCACCCCGAAGCGATTCCGAAAGGACGGAACCATGAAACGAAGCGGACTGGTCGTAGGACTGGCGCTCGGAACAGCGGCGCTCTTCGCCGTCACCGCCTGCGCACCCCGCGAGGGCGGCGCCTCCGAGAACCGCGCATCGGTTGACGAAGCCCAGCTCGTCGCCTCGCTGCCCGCGGCCGAGAACCCCGTCGACGAGGTCGTGTGGTCGGTCGTCGAGGGCGAACCGGCCACACTCGATCCCGGATCGTCCGCGACCGTGATCATTCCCAACCTGTGCGAGAACCTCATGCAGCTGCAGCCCGACTTCTCGATCGAGCCCGGCGTCGCGCAGAACGCCGAGTGGGTCGACCCCGTCACGCTCAAGCTCACCCTGCGTGACGACGTCACCTTCTGGGACGGCACGCCCCTCACCGCCGACGACGTGGTCTACAGCCTGCAGCGCGGGCAGAACCCCGCCTCGCAGTGGTACGCCGCCTTCGTGCTCGTCTCCGACATCGCGAAGACCGGCGACCTCGAAGTCACGATCCGCTTCAACGCCCCCGACTCCACCTTCCTCGACTCCCTCGCGGGCGGCGGTGGCGCCGTGATGAGCAAGGCCTACGGCGAACAGGCCGGCCCCTCGCTCGGCACCTCCGAGGGCGGCCTCATGTGCACCGGCCCCTACCAGCTCGAAGCCGGCGGCTGGAAGCCCGGCAGCGAGATCGTCACCACCGCCAACGAGAGCTACTGGGGCGGCGCCCCGCTCGTGCAGAAGCTCAAGTACGTCTTCGTCACCGACGGCTCGACGCTCACCACCGCGCTCACCGAGGGCGAGATCGACGGCGCCTTCAACGTGCCCCCGGGCTCGCGCGGCGCCTTCGAGGGCGACGGCGCCGGCAGCCTCATCGTCGGCCCCTCCACCGCCTCCTTCAGCTTCGGCCCCGCCACGGCCGAGGGCCCCGCCGCGAGCCCCGCGATCCGACAGGCCCTCAGCCTCGCCATCGACCGCGAGAAGTACATCGACACGGTGCTGAACGGGCTCGGCGAGGTGCAGAAGACCATCGTGCCCCCGTTCACCTTCAACCAGACCGAGGCCAGCGCCATCTACCAGGCCGGCTACGACGAGCTCGCAGCGCCAGAGGTAGACCTCGAACGCGCGAAGCAGCTCATCGCCGACAGCGGCGAAGACGTGAGCGCGCCGCTCGTTGTCGCGATCCCCGCCGGTGCCAAGGAGTTCCAGCAGACGGCCGCGATCATCCAGAGCGCCGGCAAGAGCATCGGGCTCGACATCGAGATCAACGAGATGCAGCCCGCCGACTTCGGCGCCATGTTCTACGATCCGGGCGCCCGCGACGGCATCGACTTCGTCGCCACCCAGGGCTACATCGAGACGCCCACCGTGGGCGGCTACCCCTCACTGTTCATGCTGCCCGAGGACCGCGGCGGCGTGTTCAACTGGAGCCAGTACTCGAACGACGAGGTCACCGCGCTCATGGAGGCCTCCCGCACCGCCGCCGACCCGCAGACGGCCGCGGAGGAGTTCGTCGCCGCGCAGCGCATCTTCGCCCCCGACCAGCTGCAGGTCACCCTCGCCGGCTCGTACCAGCTCACCTACCTCTCGGACGAGCTGACCGGCGCCACCACCTCGATCGCCATCTACAGCAGCCCCTGGGCGCTGCACCTCGGCGGCAAGTAGGCGCCCGTCCGCACGAACAGACCCCCAAGGTAAGGAACACACACGGTGAACGGACTCGTGCTGCGCACGCTGATCGGAAGGCTGGGCGGCCTGCTGCTGACCCTCTTCCTGTCGAGCGTCGTGATCTTCTCCGCCCTGCTGCTCACGCCCGGCGACCCCATCGCGGCACTCGCGGGCGGGGCGAAGCCCACCCCTGAGCTCATCACGCAGATCCGCGCGGAGTACCACCTCGACGACCCCATCTGGTCGCGCTACCTGCAGTGGCTGGGCGGCGTCTTCACGGGCGACTTCGGCCGATCCTTCGTCTACAAGACCGACGTGATCGACCTCGTCGCGCCGCGCTTCGGCGTCACCTTCCAGCTGGTGCTGCTCACTGTCGCCATCATCCTCGTGTTCGGCGTCGGATCCGGCATCCTCGCGGCGACCCGCGGCCCCGCGGTGGATCGCGCCGTGGCCGTCGCCACCTCGCTCGGCATGGCGCTGCCCACCTTCGTCGTCGCGATCCTGCTGATCTGGATCTTCGCGAAGAGCCTCGGGTGGTTCCCCGTGTTCGGCGAAGGATCGGGCGGCTGGGACCGGGTGTGGCACCTCATCCTGCCGGCCGTCTCCCTCTCGGTCATGTTCATCGCCTACATCAGCCGCGTCACCCGTTCCTCGCTCGTGGCGCAGCTGCACTCCGAGCACGTCGAGACCGCGAAGGTGCGCGGCATCCCGCGGGGCCGCATCTTCCGGGTGCACGTATTCCGCAACGCCTCGCCGCAGATCCTCGCGATCTCGGGCACCACCGTCGCGGGCCTCTTCGCAGCCTCCGCCATCGCCGAGCAGGCCTTCGGCCTCGGCGGCATCGGCTCGCTGCTCACCGAGGCCGCCGCGCGCAAGGATCTGCCCGTCGTGCAGCTCGTGTCGTTGCTGCTCGTCGCCATCTTCGTCGTGCTGAACGCCGTCGCCGACCTGCTCAGCGCCCTCATCGACCCCGACACCATCACCGCAGGGAGGCAGGCATGAGCGTCGCCCAGCTCGCATCCGGCCGTGCGCCGAGGGCCGCGATCCGCGCCGCCCAGAAGGACTGGATGTTCGTCACGGCCCTCGCCGTGTTCGGCGTCATCGCGCTTGCCGCGGCCATCGGCCCGTGGATCGCGCCCTACGACCCCACCGAGCTCTACGCCGGCGACGTCAACGGCGTCGTCTCCGCCGAGCACCCCTTCGGCACCGACGACGTGGGCCGCGACATCCTGTCGCGGGCGCTGTCTGGTGCGCGGGCCAGCGTGGTCGCCCCGATCTTCGTCGTGATCCTCTCGACCATCGCTGGCGCCTCGCTCGCGGTGCTCGCCGCCTGGTTCGGCGGCGCGCTGCGCGGCACCATCGCGCGCGTCGTCGATGTCATCTTCGCGATCCCGGGCCTCGTGCTCGCCGTGCTCGCCGTCGCGATGTTCGGGAAGGGGCTCGTCGCCCCCGTGATCGCGCTCTCGATCGCCTACATCCCCGTCGTCGCCCGCCTCACGCAGACCGCGGCGTCGCGCGAACTCGGCAAGCCCTACATCGCCGCGCTGCGGGTGCAGGGGGTGTCGAGCCTCGCGATCTGCTTCAAGCACCTCGTGCCGGCGCTCGTGCCCGTGGTCGCCGCGCAGATGGCCGTCGGCTTCGGCTACGCCATGCTCGACCTGGCCGCGATCTCGTTCCTCGGCCTGGGCGAGCAGCCGCCCGCCGCCGACTGGGGATCCATGATCGCGAGCGGCCAGGCCGGCATCCTCGCGGGCGCCCCCGAGCAGTCGCTGTTCCCCGCGATCCTCGTGGTGCTGACCGTGCTGTCGGTGAGCATCATCGGGGCCCGCGTCACCACCTGGGCAGAGGAGAAGGAACGATGAGCACCCCCGAATCCATCGCAGCACGTACCGCCACCGCCGCGGGCACCGCCTCCGCCGCACCCGTGCTCGAACTCGACGGGCTGTCGATCTCGATGCCCGGCCGCACCCTGGTGCACGACTGCACCCTCCACGTCGGCCCCGGCGAGGCCGTAGGCCTCGTCGGAGAATCGGGATCCGGCAAGACGCTCTCGGTGCGCGCCGTCGCCGGGCTGCTGCCCGCGCACTTCGAGACCGGCGGCGCGATCCGCATCCTCGGCCGCGACATCGCCGAGCTGAGCGCGCGCGAGCTGCGGGAGCTGCGGGCCCGCCGCATCGGCATGATCTTCCAGACGCCCCGCGCCCACCTCAACCCGCTGCGCTCCATCGGCGACTTCATGACCGAAGCGCTCGTCACGGTCGCGGGCGCGAAGCCCGACACGGCCCGGGCGCGGGCGCTCGACCTGCTCGACGAGGTCGGGATCACCGACCCCGCGCGCCGCCTGCGGCAGTTCCCCGCCGAACTGTCGGGCGGCCTGCTGCAGCGCGTGATGATCGCCGCGACCCTCGCCATGGATCCCGAGATCCTGCTCGCCGACGAGATCACGACGGCCCTCGACGTCACCACCCAGGAGGAGGTCATGGCCGTCATCGGCGAGCTGCGGAAGCACCGCGAGCTATCAATGCTGTTCATCACGCACGACCTCGCGCTCGCCGGTGCGGTGACGGATCGCGTCGCCGTCATGCGGCAGGGGCGCACGATCGAGACGCTGGGCTCGGCCACGATGCGCCGCGACGCCCGCGAGGAGTACACGCGCGTGCTCATGTCGGCGGCGCTGCCCGCGGATGACGGCGGATCCGGATCCGCCCGTCCGGCTTTCGGATCGCACCGATCTTTCGGAGCAGAGGCCGGGGGCTCATCCGAAGCATCGGCGTCGCCCGAAACATCGACGGGCGGGCGCCGCGACCCCGGCCAGACCCCCGCGCCGATCCTCGCGGTGTCGGGCCTGCGCAAGACGTTCCGGGTGCGCAGCGCGACCGGCGGCGGGCACGACACCTTCGTCGCCGTCGACGACGTCGCCTTCGATCTCGCCGCCGGCGGCTCGCTCGGCATCGTGGGCGAATCCGGATCGGGCAAATCCACCACCGCCCGCATCATCTGCGGCCTCGAACGCGCCGACGCGGGCACCGTGACCGTGGCCGGCGACGACTGGAGCGCCCCGGCGCGCGGCACCGCCGCCCGCCGCGCCCGCGCGAAGACGGTGCAGATGGTGTTCCAGGATCCGTACCAGTCGCTCGACCGGCGGCAGACCGTGCGCGAGTGCCTCACCGAGGCGATCCGCGTCCACCGCCCCCGCGACCCGCGCAGCACCCTCGACGCCCGCATCGACGAGCTGATGCGGCAGGTGCACCTCGACGGCGCCCTGCTCGACGCCAGGCCGCGCGCGCTCTCCGGCGGGCAGCGCCAGCGCGTCGCCATCGCCCGGGCGCTCGCCGCCGATCCGCGCATCCTCGTGCTCGACGAGGCGGTCTCCGCGCTCGACGTCACCACCCAGGTCGAGATCCTCTCGCTGCTCGACGCGATCCGCCGCGACACCGGCGTCGCGCTGCTCATGATCACCCACGACCTCACCGTGATCCGGCGCCTCTGCGACCGCGTCGCCGTGATGCGGCAGGGCGCGATCGAGGAGTACGGCACCGCCGACGACATCCTCGACGCGCCCCGCGCCGAGTACACGCGACTGCTGCTCGACTCCATCCCGCGCGAGGGGTGGAAGCCGCGCCGGCGCCGTCTCGGACGCACCTCGGCGATCCCCGTCGTCACCGCCGCCCAGCCCATCCCCGACATTGAGGACCTCGCATGACCCCCGCACCCGAACTCATCGAACCCGGCTTCGAGTACTGCTTCGAGCTGCGCGTGGACGTGGCCGACGCCATTCCCCTCGGCGGCGCGGACGACGGCGAGGGCCTGCATTTCGCGGGCATCACCGGCGGCGCGTTCGAGGGTCCCCGCCTGCGCGGGCGCATCCTGCCCGGCGGCGGCGACTGGTGGCACGGCCGCGGCCTCGCCGTGAGGCTCGACGCGCGCTACGTGATCGAGGCCGAACTGCCCGGCGGCGGGAGCGCCGCGATCGACGTGGTGAACCGCGGCACCTGGCGCACCGACCCCGACAGCTTCGAGCGCATGCTCGCGGGTGAGCACGTGGGCGAGCGCGAGCTCTACTACCGCACCGCCTTCGTGTTCCAGACCGAGCACCCGCAGCTGCAGTGGCTCGCCGAGTCGCAGTTCGTCGGCTACGCGCGCCCCGAACCCGGCCGCGTGGTGATCCGCGTGTTCCGGCTGGTCTAGCGCCAGGCGGGCCAGCCCGTCACGACCCCTCAGAAACGTCCTCAGAAAGAAGCCCCCATGTCAGCATCCGCAGATCTCTGCATCGTCTCCGGCCGCGTGTTCGACGGCCGCGCGCGCACCGTGCACACCGCCGTCGCCGTGCGCGCCGACCGCATCGTCGCGGTCGGCGACGACGCCGCCGTGCTCGCCCACCGCGGCCCCGGCACGCGCGTGGTCGACGCCCGCGGCGGCGCCATCCTGCCCGGCTTCGTCGACGCCCACGCCCACGCCGTATTCGCCGGTGTCGAGCGCCTGAGCCTCGACCTCACCCCGGCGACCACGGTCGAAGAGACGCTCGACCTCGTCGCCCGGGCCGCCGCGGAGCTCGACCGTGCCGGCGCCGCAGACGCCTGGCTCCTCGGCGGCGGCTGGGCGCACGAACTGCTGCCGCACCCCACCCGCCAGATGCTCGACGCGATCGTGCCCGACCGGCCCGTGGCGCTCAGCGACGCCGGCCACCACACCCTCTGGGCGAACAGCCGCGCGCTCGAGATCGCCGGCATCGACCGCGAAACCCCGCAGCCGGCCAACGGTCACGTCTACCACGACGAGCACGGCGACCCCACCGGCTACCTCAACGAGGGCGGCGTCGAACTGCTCGCCCCGTTCATCCCGGCCGCGACCGTCGCAGAGATGACCGAGGGCCTGCTGGAAGCGCAGCGCTTCCTGTGGTCGCTCGGCGTGACCGGCTGGCACGAGGCGATCCTCGGCGAGTTCAACGGCAAGGCCGACTGCACGCCCGCCTACCTCGCCGCGACCGCCGACGGCTCGCTGCGCAGCCGCGTCTCGGGCGCGCTGTGGATCCCAGCCGGCACCACCGTCGCAGAGGTGCCCGCGCTTGTGGCGCGCTTCGAACGGCAACGCGCCGAGAACGAGGCCGCCGGGCTGCCCTCCTCGACGTGCAAGGCGATGGTCGACGGCGTGCCGCAGGGCGAGACCGCCGCGCTGCTCGACCCTTACTGCTCCCACCCGCACTCCGGCGAACTGCACATCGACGCCGAGACCATGCGCGAGCTCGCGATCCGGCTCGACGCGCGCGGCTTCGCCCTGCACCTGCACGTCATGGGCGACCGCGGCACCCGCGTCGCACTCGACGCGATCGAGGCCGCCCGGCAGGCGAACGGCCCCGGCCAGCGCCACCACCTCGCCCACCTCTCGATGATCGCCCCCGAAGACGCGCAGCGCTTCGGCCCGCTCGGCGTCACCGCCAACATCCAGGGGCTCTGGGCCACCACCGACCCGTCGATGATCGCCGTCGTCGGCGAGGAGCGCTCGGCCCGCTCGTACCCGTTCCGCACCATCGTCGAGAGCGGCGCCGACATCGCCATGGGCTCCGACTGGCCCGTGTCGCTCGCCGACCCGTGGCAGGCGATCCACGTCGCCGTCAACCGCGCCCACCCCTTCGGCCCCGGCGCGGGGCTGCCGCCGCTCGACCCAGCGCAGGCCCTCACGCTCACCGAGGCGCTGGCCGCCTACACGAGCGGATCGGCGTCGCTCGTGCTCGGCGTCGCAGGCCGGGTGCGCGTGGGGGAGCGGGCCGACCTCGTGATCGCCACCGAGGACCCCTTCGAGATCCCCGCCGACCAGCTCTTCCGCGTCGGCACGGCCGTCTCGGTGGTGGCCGGCGACGTCGTGCACGAGCGACCCGCCGCCTGATCCGCCCCCGCCCTTGCGGACACTCCGCTGACCCCACACCCAAACCGTTCAAGGAAGCACACCTCATGAAGATCGTCATCGTGGGCGCCGGCATCGGCGGCCTCATCACCGCCCTCAGCCTGGAGGCCGCCGGGTTCACCGACGTTACCGTCGCCGAGCGCACCACCGAGATCCGCGGGCTGGGGGTGGGCGTCAACCTGCTGCCGCACGCCGTGCGCGAGCTCACCGAGCTGGGCGTCGCTGACCGCATCGCCGCGCTCGGCGTCGAACCCGGCACCCTCAGCTACTTCAACCGCCAGGGCCAGCCGATCTGGAGCGAGCCGCGCGGCCGTGACGCCGGCTACGAGTGGCCGCAGCTCTCCGTGCACCGCGGCCGCCTGCAGCTCGAACTGCGCGACCTCGTCGAGGAGCGCCTGGGCGACGTCATCAGACTCGGGCACCGGCTCGTCGATCTGCGCGACGGCGTCGACGGCGATCCGCACGTCCCCGGCGCGACCGCCGTGTTCGAACTGCCCGACGGTACCCGCAGCGAGCTCTCCGCCGACCTCATCGTCGCAGCCGACGGGATCCACTCGGCCGCGCGCAAACTGTTTTACCCCGCCGAGGGGGAGCCCGTCTGGAGCGGCCTCACCCTGTGGCGTGGCACCGCCCTCGTCGAGCCGATGCTCGACGGCCGCACCATGGTGATGGTGGGCGACGCCGAGCAGAAGTTTGTGGCCTACCCGCTGAGCGGCGTTCTTGCAGACGGCAGGCAGCGCCTCAACTTTATCGCCGAGCGCCGCGGCGAGGGCTCGCCCTCCGCCGACTGGAACCGCCAGGTGGAGCGCGGCCCCATTGCCGAAATCTTCGCCGGCTGGAGGACCGACTGGCTCGACATCCCCGCCGTCATCGCCGAGGCTGAAGAACTGCTCGAATACCCCATGGTCGACCGCAACGCCGTGCCGCAGTGGACCTTCGGCAGGGTCGTGCTCCTCGGCGACGCCGCGCACGCGATGTACCCCAATGGGTCGAATGGCGGCTCGCAAGCCACCCTCGACGCCCGCACCCTCGCCTACCAGCTCGCAACCGCGTCCTCGATCGATGCGGCGCTCGCCGCCTATGAGGATGCGCGCCGGCCCGCCACCGCACGCCTCCTCGAACTCACCCGCCAGACGGGCCCCGAGCGCGTCATGCAGATCGCGCGCGAGCGGGCACCCGAGGGCTTCGCCGACATCCACGATGTCATTCCGCGCGAGGAGCTGGAGTCGATCGCGGCAGAGTACAAGGTCGCAGCCGGCTTCCACCCCGAGCAGCTGAACGCGCGCTCCTCGCTTACCGCGCGGGTCGCGGGCGCTACGGATCCGCTCGCCACGGGCGGTGCGGTGTGACATGGGGAGGCGGATCCGGGCCGCGGCTCAGCCCAGTGTGCGAGATCATCGTCGAACTGGGCCAGCCGCGCGACTTCGGCGCGACGCGCGACGGCGAGCGGCGCTTTACCCCCATCCTCGGCGGCGAACTGCGCGGTCTCGCCCACGCCCAAGCCGGCGACGCCGTGCGTGGCCTGCGCGCCGCGATCCTGCCGGGCGGGGGAGACCGGCAGCTGCTGCGCGGGCAGCTGAGCCCGGTCGGTGGGGCGGATCCGCATTCGCATGCCATCCCCTCGCCGGCCGCGGGCCCTGCCGGTATGCCGGCCGGGGCCTCTGCCGCCGCGCCAGTCGTTGAGATCGACGCGCGCTACGACGCCCGCACCGAGCAGGGCGCGCTGATCGGCATGCACGCGGTGGGGGTGCGGCGGATCGGGCCCGACGGCGGGGTGTACTTCAGAGTGACGATTCGCTTCGAGACTTCCGAGCCGGCGCTGGCCGAACTGCAGAACGCGCTCTACGTGGCCGACGGCGTGCGCGAGGCCGACCGGGTGCGTCACACCGTCTACCGAGTCGACTGACGCGGGGCGCGCCGCTGCCGCGCCCCGCACTCACGAGAATCGGGGTCGCTGTTGGCCGTGTCGCGGCGTGCGACACGGCCAACAGCGACCCCGATTGAGTCTGCGGAGCGGAGTTGGGCTGAGCCGGGGCCGCGCGGCGGCCCCGGCTCACGACTACTCGGCGGAAACGTCGAGCCCGTTGACGCGCTGAATCTCGCGCTGATACTCGGCGACCACGGAGCGCGAGACCCGGCAGTCGAGCAGGATCGTGCCCTGAGCCCCGGCCTCGGTCCACGCGCTCAGCGCCTCCAGATCGGCGAGCCGCTCCACCCGCACGCCCTGCGCGCCGAGCGCGGTTGCGAGCGCCGCGAAGTCGACGTCGGGGATGAGCATCGGATCCTGCGCGAGGCCCATCTCGCCGTAGAGGTGTACCTCGGCGCCGTAGGCTCCGTCGTTCCAGACGACGATGACGCCGCTGGGGGAGGTGCGGATCGCGGTTTCGAGATCGGCGAGTGCCATCAGGCCGCCGCCGTCGCCCGTGCTCAGCACGGTGGTGGTGTCTGGGGCTGCTGCGGCGACGCCCGCGACTGTGGGGAAGCCGAGTCCGATGGTCTGGTAGGCGGTGCCCACCATGATCATGCGCTCGGGTGAGGCGACGTGCCAGCGCGTATTGGCCCAACCGATGAAGTGTCCGCCGTCGGTGGTGACGTGGCGGTTCGCTGGGAGCAGCTCGTCGAGGCGCGCCGCGACAGCCCGGGGGTCGAGACGGCCGTCGGCGCAGATGCCGTCGGGGTGGGCCTGCAGGCCGTTGTCGCGCACGCGAAGTGCGCCGCCGGGCTCAAGGCCGGCGATGCTTTCGCGCCATCCGCTCGGCTGTCGCCCTGCCGCTTGCAGTGCGCTCTGCAGTGTGGTGAGCGTCGCGCGTGCGTCGCCCTGCAGCAGCAGATGGGTGATGGGCCGGTTCGTCTTGGGCGGCGCAACCTGCTCGTCATCAATGCGGATCACGGTGGTGCCGGCGCCGAAGAGGTCGCCGAAGCGCATGGTGAACTGGTTGAGGCTCGCGCCGACCACGAGTGCCACGTCGGCGAGCTCGATGGTTTCCATGGCGGCCTGCTGGCCGAAGCCGCCGGTGATGCCGAGATCGTAGCGAGCGTCGGGGAAGATGCTGCGTGCGAGCGCGGTGGTGCCGGTGAGCGCGCCGAGCGTGTCTGCGATGGCACCGAGCTCGGTCGAGGCTCCTGCGAGGTGAGCTCCGCGCCCGGCGATCACGATAGGGCGTTCGGCTTCGAGCAGTGCGAGCACGGCGGCTTCGAGCTGGTGGCTGGCAGAGCCGCCGAGCCGTTCGGGCTGCGGGGTGACGGCGGGCGCGGGTGCGGGGGCTGCAATCTCGGCGACGGAGGCGCTGAGCGCGGCGAGCACGGCGGGGTCGCTGAGATCGATGCCGGCGGATCCCGCGGCGCCGGTGCCCGCGCCTTCGACGGGCGAAGCGACTGCGTCGGCGGTGACGAGGTCGTAGGGGATGCCGAGCACGACGGGGCGTCGCACGCGTCGCGCGTAGGCGACGGCCCGATCCACCGTGCGATCAATATTGGTGACCGAGAGCATATGAGTGCGCACGCCGAGAGCAGCGGCGAGCATTTCTTGGTCGACGTCCCAGGGGCGGGGGCCTGCGCTCGGCGCATCACCCACGACAACGAGCATCGGGGTGCGGGCCTGCGCGGCTTCGGCGAGCGCGGTGAGCGTGTTGGTGAAGCCGGCGCCGTAGGTGGTGGTGGCGATGGCGAGTTTGCCGCTCACCCGGGTGTAGGCATCGGCGGCGGCGACGGTGCCGGCCTCGTGCCGCACCGCGGTGTAGGGCACGCCGAACTGGCCGAGATGCTCGATGAGGTGGGCGTTGCCGTTGCCCATGAGGCCAAAGCTTTGCCCGGAGTGGCGAGCCAGCGCCGATGCGAGGGCATGGGTGAGCGAGGGGGTGGTGGAGTCGGACATCACAGATCCTTGACAGATTCGATGGAATTGAGAACCGTGTATGTCTCGTCGGGCGGCAACCGTGCCTCCGCGACAGCAGCGCCCCTTTTTCGAGCGCCTTAGCCGGCCGGGTCGGATGCGCCGACCGAGCTGGACGGACCTATTCTAGTGACACATTCGGTCGTTCAAGCGTAATTCTGCGCGATCTCCTGCGCCGCCCCCTGCAGCGCTTCGACAATCTCTTCGAGCGTTTCGGGCAGCGAGAAGTGCACGACGGCCACAGCCGCGGGCGGTTCGCCAGGGATGCGCAGCGGCACGGCGACGCCCATGACACCCTCGACAACTTCGTGGCGGCTGAGGGCGTAGCCTGTGCGTTTTGCGGTGAGCGCGGCCTCGCCGAACTCGGGGCTGCCGAGCAGTCGCTCGCGTTCGGCGGCGGAGAGAGAGGCCTCCATGGCGTGCCCGGGGGCACCGCGTTCGACGGGGTGGCGCACGCCGGGATTGCGGGCAATCGCAGTCGCATTCGAGGGTTCGACCGTGATGAGGGTCACGACTTCGTCGATATCGAGCACGGTGAGGAACGCGGTCATGCCGAGCTTGTAGGCGAGCTCGGTGATTGCGGGGGTTGCTGCGGTGTGCAGGGCGGGGGCGACGCCGCGGGCGAGCGCTGTGAGTTTGGGGCCGAGGCGGATCCGCCCCGCATCATCGCGGGCCACGAAGCGCCGCTGTTCCAGTGTGCGGAGGATGCGGTAGGCGTTGGAGCGGTGGATACCCAGCCCCTCGGCGAGCTCGTTGATGGTGAGGGGTGCTTCCGCTTCGGCGAGCAGTTCGAGCGCTTGGAGTCCTCGTAAGAGCGTCTGCGATCCGGCGGTCGCGGACCCGCTCGCGGCGGAAGTGTTCATGAGGCATATTCTTCCCTAGGAATTGTTGCGCCGCGGTGTTGTGCGATCGCGTGCCGCGGTTTATTCTTGGTGTGCGATAATCAAACTTAATGTTCGAATAGTGAACATGAGGGCTTGGGCCCTTCTCAGTGAGGAGAAACAGTGCAGTTCCACCACCACGGATACGTTTCCACCGATCCGCGCGTCCAGCCTGCCGCCGGCGTCGGCATCAACCGTCCGGCCGACCTCCCCTCCGAGATCGACGTGCTCATCGTCGGCTCCGGCCCCGCCGGCATCACCGCCGCGGCCCAGCTCGCCCAGTTCCCCAACATCGTCACCCGCACCGTCGAGCGCCGCGACGGCCGACTCGTGCTCGGTCAGGCCGACGGCATCCAGGCGCGCAGCGTCGAGACCTTCCAGGCCTTCGGATTCGCCGAAGAAATCATCAAAGAGGCCTACCGCATCACCGAAACCGCGTTCTGGAACCCCGACCCCGAGAACCCCCAGAACATCGTGCGCACTGGCTTCACCCCCGACGACCCGCACGGCATCAGCGAGTTCCCGCACCTCATCGTCAACCAGGCCCGCGTCATTGACTACTTCGCCGAATACGCACGCCGCGCCCCCGCCCGCGGCGACGTCGACTACGGATACGAGTTCGTCGACCTCGAAGTCGGCGAGGGGGAGTACCCCGTGGCCGTGACGCTGCGCCGCGTCTCCGGCCGCACCGGAGCCGGCATCAACGCCGCAGAAGACGCCGACGCGAGCACCGGAGAAGACATCGTGGTGCACGCCAAGTACGTGATCGGGGCCGACGGTGCCCGCTCCAGCGTGCGACGCTCTATCGGAGGCTCCCTCCGCGGTGGTGCCTCCATGCACGCCTGGGGCGTCATGGACGTGCTCCCCAGCACCGACTTCCCCGACATTCGCAAGAAGTGCATTATCAACTCCGAGGCCGGCTCTATCCTGCACATCCCGCGTGAAGGCAACCACCTCTGCCGCATCTACGTCGACCTTGGCGAAACCGACGAGCACGACGGCGGCAAGGTGCGCGACACGCCCCTCGAAGATGTCATCGCACAGGCCAACGCGATCTTGCACCCCTACACCCTCGAGGTGCGCGACGTGCCCTGGCACAGCGTCTACGAGGTGGCCCACCGCCTCACCGACCGCTTCGACGACGCAGCGACCTCGCCCGACGGCAAGCCGCGCGTGTTCCTGATGGGCGACGCCTGCCACACGCACAGTGCCAAGGCCGGACAGGGCATGAACGTTTCGATGCAGGACGGCTGGAACCTGGGTTGGAAGCTCGGCTACGTGCTCGAGGGCCGCAGCCCCGAGTCGCTGCTGCGCACCTACTCGGACGAGCGCCAGGTCACTGCGAAGAATCTCATCGACTTCGACCTGGAGTGGTCGACGCTCATGGCGAAGAAGCCGGAGGAGTTCGACTCGCCGTCGCAGCTGCGCGACTTCTACGTGCAGACCGCCGAGTTCCCGGCCGGTTTCATGACCGAGTACGAGGCCTCCATGATCACCTCAGGGAAAGACCACCAGGCCCTCGCCGCCGGTTTCCCGATTGGCAAGCGCTTCAAGTCGGTGATGACCACCCGCGTCGCAGACGCCGTGGATATCCACCTCGGCCACCACCACCGCTCTGACGGCCGATTCCGCGTCTACGCCTTCGCAGACGCCTCGGGATCCGCCCTCGCCCGCTGGGCCGAGTGGCTGCGCACCGCCGAGCAGTCGCCGGTGAGGCGCTTCACGCCCGAGGGCGCCGATATCGACGCCTACTTCGACGTGAAAGCGGTGCTGCAGCAGGAGCACCACGATGTCGACATCATGGCGCTCGACGAACTGTTCCGCCCGCTCTCCGGCCCCTTCCAGCTCGTCGACTACGAGAAGATCTACGCCGCCAAGCCCGAAGACGACATTTTCGAGCAGCGCGACATCAGCCGCGACGGGGCCGTTGTCGTGGTGCGTCCCGACCAGTACGTGTCGGCGATCCTGCCCCTCGACGCCCCCGAACAGCTTGCGGCCTACTTCGAGTCGATCTTCCTGGAGCAGTAGCCTGTCAGTGCGCCGGGCACTCCGGCGCGCAGACAGAAACGGGTGAGGCGTGCGAGCGGAGACCTTCGACAGCGTCGTGATCGGCGGTGGGGCGATGGGGCTCGCCGCCGCCTGGCAGCTCGCGCAGCGCGGGGCGCGGGTGGTGATGCTCGAACGGTTCGAAGCGGGCCACGCGCGCGGTGCCTCTCACGGCGCCACCCGCAACATGAACAACGCCTACGCCGACGCCCACTTCCTCGACCTGTACGACGAAGCAATGCGGCTCTTCCGCGAGCTCGAACAGCGCACCGGACGGCGGCTGCTGGTGCTCGACGGCCTCGTCACGCACGGCGCCGAGCAGCGCGTACAGCGCAGTTTCGAGGCCCTGCGTGCCCGCGGCGCTGCGGCCGAGATGGTGTCGGCCGCAGCGGCCCGAGAACGGTGGCCGGGGCTGCGCTTCGACACCGACGCGCTCGTCAACGGCGATGCCGGCCGCATCAACGCCGCTGAGACGCTTGAGGTGCTCGCCGAGCTCGCCGGGCAGCACGGTGCCGAGCTGCGCTACAGGCATCGGGTCGTGGGCATCGAGCCGGGTGCGGATCGCGTGACGGTCACCGCAGAAGGGCCGAACGGCAGGGTGCGATTCGACTCTGAACGCGCCATCGTCGCCGCGGGAGCGTGGACCGCCCCGCTGCTCGACGGGCTCATCCCGCTGCCCTCGCTCACCGTCACCGAGGAGCACCCCGCACACTTCGCAATTCGCGCAGGCTACGAGTCGGCGGCGTGGCCATCGTTTAACCACTTTCCGCCCGAGCTCGACGTGCGTGGTGGCAGCCGCGGCACCGTCTACGGCATGCTCACCCCAGGCGAAGGCGTGAAAGTCGGCCTGCACCTCACCGGTGAGGCCGTCGACCCGGAGGCTCGCACGTTCCGCGCCACCGATGCACTGCGTCGCGAACTGCGCGCGCACGTTGCCGAGTGGTTTCCCGGCCTCGACCCTGACACGGCCGAAGAGATCAGTTGCACCTACACTTCGACGCAGAGCGAGCGCTTCCTGCTCGACACGAGCGGGCGGATCACGATCGCGGCGGGATTCTCGGGGCAGGGCTTCAAATTCGTGCCCGCGATCGGCCGCGTGCTCGCCGACGCCGCACTGGGCAAGGCCCTACCCCCGGCCCCATTCCGCCTCCCATCCCATGCCTGAGCCTGCGCCACTGCCCCTGCGCTGAAGGAGAAAACGCGAACGGCCCCGGGAACTGTACAGTTCCCGGGGCCGTTCGGGCGCGAGGCCCGTAGTGCGACTTACTTCGCGGCGAAGCGGAAGAGCTTCTTGTTCGCGAACTCCAGCATGCCGACCTTGCCGAGCTCGCGGCCGTAGCCCGACTTCTTCACGCCGCCGAAGGGCACGTCAGCGCCCTCGAGGCCCGAAGCACCGATGAACACCATGCCCACGTCGAGCTGGTTGCCGACCTGCTCGGCGCGATCGAGATCATCGCAGATCACGACGGAACCGAGGCCGTAGGGCGAGGAGTTCGCGAGCTCGATCGCCTCTTCGTCGCTCGACACCTTGTAGAGCTGTGCGACGGGGCCGAAGAGCTCCTGGCTGTAGACATCCATCGAGGGGGTGATGCCGGTGAGCACGGTGGGCGTGAAGAGGTTGCCCTCGGGGGTGTTGTTGCCCACGAGCACCTCGGCGCCCTGATCGATGGCGCCCTGCACCTGGCTGGCGAGGTTCTTGGTGGCCTGCGCCGACGACAGCGGACCGAAGTCCTCGCCGTAGCTCTGGCCGCCAATGGCCGCGACGAACTTCTCCTTGAACTCCTCGAAGTGCTTGTCCATGACGACGATGCGCTTCGAACCGTTGCACGCCTGGCCGGTGTTCTCCATGCGACCGCCCACGGCGTGTGCAACAGCGTGGTCGATGTCATCGGTGTCGAGCACGAGGAAGACGTCCGAGCCGCCCAGCTCGAGCACGCACTTCTTCAGTGCGCGACCGGCCTGCTCCGCGACGATGGCGCCGGCACGCTCGGAGCCGGTCAGCGAGACGCCCTGGATGCGGTCGTCGGCGATGATGTCGGCGAGCTGCTCGTGGGTGGCGAACACGTTGACGTAGGCACCCTCGGGGAAGCCTGCGTCGCGGAACAGCTGCTCGAGTGCGAGCGCCGACTCGGGGCACTGCGCAGCGTGCTTGAGCACGATGGTGTTGCCGAGGATCAGGTTCGGCACTGCGAAGCGTGCAACCTGGTAGTAGGGGTAGTTCCACGGCATGATGCCGAGGATGACGCCGGTGCCCTGGTAGCGGAAGAAGGTCTTCAGACCGTCTTCGACCTCGAGGTGCTCGTCGGCCAGCCACTTCTCGGCGTTGTCGGCGAAGGCTGCGGTGATCGCACCCGAGAACTCGGCCTCGCCGATCGACTGATCGAGGGGCTTGCCCATCTCGCGGTTAATGATCGCGCCCAGCTCATCCTTGCGCTCGTCGAAGAGCTCAGCGGCACGCTTCGCCAGTGCGGCGCGCTCGGCGACGGTGGTCTTGCGAGCCCACTCCTGGTAGGCCTTCTGAGCCGAAGCCAGGCTGGCCTCGATCTCTTCGGCCGTCGCGTCGGGGTACTCGGCGACGGTCTCGCCCGTGGCCGGATTAATTACGGCGAAGGTGCCCATAGATGACTCACTCCTTAGTGACTTCGTCGGGTGTCGGACACAGCCAAGTCTGGCACACCTCGGAGGTGAGCACTAGCGGAGGGGGCGCTCCTTTTCGCGTCGCCCAAGCCCGTATCGTGTGCAGTTCTCGACAGTGTATGGAGCAGAACGCTTCGGAATCCGCGGCAAATCGAGGGGAATGCCACAAGACGCCGGATCCGCCCCACCCATTTCTCAGATTCCATTCCGATGCAGCAGAATGACCCCATGGAGAAGCACACGCTCGGTAACGCCACCGACACCGGCCACATTCACGTTGGGAAGGGCCTCAACGAGGGAGCCCTCGGCGTCGTGGGGTCGACGGTCATCGGCCTTGCCTCCACAGCACCCCTGTACTCGCTCGCAGCGACCCTCGGCTATGTGATCTTGGCCGTCGGCGCGCAGGCCCCGCTCGTGTTCATCATCGCATGTGTGCCCATGATCTTCGCGGCCTTCGCCTACCAGGAGCTCAACCGCGAGATGCCTGACTGCGGCACCACCTTCGTGTGGGGCACCAAGGGATTCGGCCCGGTGGTGGGCTGGATCGGCGGTTGGGCCGTGGCGGTCTCGGCAATCATGGTGCTCGCCAATGTCGGCGAGATCACGGGCAAGTACTTCTGGCTGCTGCTCGGCAACGAAGATTTCGCCAACAACCGGCCCATCGTCGTCGCCACCTCGGTCGTTTTCATGGCGCTCATGACCTTCGTCAGCACCGTCGGCGTGCAGATCGGCGAAAAACTGCAGATGGTGCTCATGACCATCCAGATCGTGGCGATGGTGCTCTTCGGTGTGCTTGCCCTCTGGCACGCCCTTGATGGCAGCAACGCCAGCTCGATCGCTTTCGATTGGCAGTGGTTCAACCCCGCCCAGCTCACCTCGTGGTCCGGGTTCATCGAAGCGGTGCTGCTCGCGCTCTTCATCTACTGGGGCTGGGACACCTGCCTCGCGCTCAACGAAGAGACCAAGAACCCCCGCAAAACCCCCGGCCGTGCAGCGCTGTCAAGCATCGTGGTGCTCATCGTACTCTACGTGGGCATCTCGGTCGCGGTAATGATGTTCGCGGGCTTCGGCGACACCGGCTACGGCCTCACCAACCCCGAGAGCCTCGACGATGTGTTCTCGGTTCTGGGCAGCGCGCTATTCGGCCCCTGGGGTTGGTTCCTCATCCTCGGCGTCATGCTCTCGGCCGCGTCATCAACGCAGACCACCATTCTGCCCACCGCGCGCGGCACCCTCTCCATGGCGGTCTACCGGGCGCTGCCGGCGAAGTTCGCAGAACTGCACCCCAAGTTCAAGACGCCCTGGTTCTCGACCACCCTCATGGGTGCCGCGGCGATCATCTACTACGTGGGCATGTCGATTCTCTCGGAAGACATGCTCGCCGACTCGCTCACCTCAATGGGCCTCGCGGTCGCGCTCTACTATGCAATCACGTCGTTCGCCTGCGTCTGGTACTTCCGTGACACGCTGCGCGACAGCGCCCGCAATCTGTGGATGCGCGGCATCCTGCCGGCCCTCGGCGGCCTCATGCTCGCATACGCTTTCGTGCAGTCGGCGATCGATATGTGGAGCACCGACTACAGTGAGACCGTGCTGCTCGGCATCGGGGGCGCGTTCGTGATCGGCATCGGCGCGATCCTGCTCGGTTTCGTGCTCATGGGCATCTGGTGGTTGCGCCCGAACTCGAAGCCGTTCTTCCGCGGTGAGAGCCTGAACCGGGACACCCCGGTGCTGGTGCCCGACGAGTAAAACGAAGCCTGAACGATACGATTCGAGGAGGAGCGCAGCATGGAACACGTCGATGTCGTGGTCGTCGGTGCGGGGGTCAGCGGCCTGACAGCCGCGAGGCTGCTGAGCGCAGCGGGCCAACGAGTGGTGGTGCTCGAAGCTCGGGAGCGGATCGGCGGTCGCGTGCACACCGAACGCTCCGGCGGCCGCATCACCGATCTCGGCGCATCGTGGATTCACGGTATCGAGCACAGCGCTCTCGCCGAGACGACGGCTGCCTTCGGGATGCCGACGGTCGAGTTCACCGTGGGCAGCTACCAGGCCGGTGGGCGTCCGATCGCCTATTACGGCCCCGAAGGGGACCGGCTCGACGCCCAGGCCACAGCGCAGTTCATCGCCGACGTTGCGCTTGTGGACGCGCATCTTGCGGATGTGATCGCGGCGGCTGCGCCCGCGACGAGCTATGCCACGGTTGCGGAGGCTGCGGTTGCGCGCGCGGCTGCTGAGGGTGCCTGGCCCGAGGATCGTGGAGCGAGGGTGCTCGAGTACCTGCGGCACCGGTCAGAGGAGCAGTACGGCGCCGACGCGACGATGCTCGATGCCCACGGCCTCGACGACGATGCCATCGAGGGTGACGAAGTGGTGTTCCCCGAGGGCTATGACACGCTCGCCTCGCACCTCGCCGCAGGGCTCGACGTGCGGCTCGAACACGTTGTCACGGCGGTGACGCGCCGCAGCGGTGGCTCGGCGAGCAGTGACTCGGCGGGCGGCGTCGAGGTCGAAACCGATCGGGGGCGTTTCACGGCATCGCAAGCGGTGGTGACCGTGCCCGTCGGGGTGCTGCAGTCCGGGGGGATCGTCTTCGACCCGCCGCTGCCCGAGCCGATCGCCGAGGCCCTTGCCGGGCTCAGCATGAACGCCTTCGAGAAGGTCTTCCTGCGCTTCCCCGAGCGGTTCTGGGAGAGCGACGTGTACGCGATCCGCCGTCAAGGTGCAGCGGCGGCCTGGTGGCACTCCTGGTACGACCTCACCGCGCTGCACGGCGAACCGACACTGCTCACCTTCGCTGCGGGGGAGTGCGCCCAGCAGATCCGGGACTGGAGCGACGAACGCATCGTCGCCTCGGTGCTGGCGAGCCTGCGCGAGCTGTACGGGCCGGCTGTGCCCGATCCCGTGCACGCGCAGGTCACCCGCTGGCAGCAGGACCCCTGGGCCGGGGGCGCATACGCCTACATGACTGTCGGATCGCGGCCCGAGGATCATGACCTGCTGGCCACCCCGGTCGACGGAGTGCTGCACCTCGCAGGCGAGGCCACCTGGACCGAGGATCCCGCCACGGTCACAGCGGCCCTCGCCTCTGGCCACCGCGCCGCCGAGCGAATCCTCGGACGTGAGCTGCCCTACAGCTCGCTGTACGGCGGCAACTGAGTCTGGTGCAGCTGCGAGGGCGGTGCCTGAGCACCCGCTTGCGAGTGGTGCGGAGACTGGGGGGCGGGAGCTGCGGCTGGGCTTGCGGCCGGTGCCTGGCCTGGCGCAGCAGCCGTAGCCGACCGCTGCGATGCGTTGCCCGCCGCAGCGCGCCGCGATCCGCCCCGCTTCACGGCCCTCACGATGAGCACCACCACCAGGGCCACCAGGCCCGCGAGCAGCAGCCACGGCAACAGCATGCCCGCAATCACGAGCGCACCGGCCGCCGCCGTGCCCAGCGAGCCGATACCTGCGAGCAGGCCCTCCCAGAAGTTTGCGGGGCCACCGCCGGGCAGCGCCGAGCGCGTCTGCAGCGAAACGAAGATCGTGGCTTCATCGACCTGCGATTCGAGCGACTTCAGCTGCGCGCGCAGACCGTCGAGCTCCTGCTGACGCTGCGACAGCGCCGTCTCGGCTTCAAGCAACTCGCTCGTGGTGGTGGCCTTCGCCATCAGCTCGGTAAGCCGAGTGACCGACTCTTCGAGCGCCGCCACTCGGGCCTGCAGATCGACATGGTCTCGCGTCACATCGAACTCCGAACGGCTCTGCGACAGCACCTCGCCAACGCCTGAAAGCTTGTCAAAGGCCTCGTCGAGGCGATCCTCTGGCACACGCATCGTGACGCTTGCAGAAGCACCCTGCTCGACGGTGTCGCCGCCGGAACGCTTCACCGTCGAAGACTCCACGCGACCACCCAGCTGCTCTGCAAGCTCGGCCACCTCATCGGCGGCGGTGCGCGGATCGGACACTTCGAGTGCAACATCGCCTGTGCGGATCACGGAACGATCGGCCATGCTGCCCGAGGTGCCGCCTGTGGCGGGCAGCGCACCCTTCGACTCCGGTGCGACCGCGGCGTCGCCCAGCTGAGTGACGGGGCCGGGGGCTGACTGCCCGGAGGCCCCACCGGCACCGGGCATGCCAGAGCAGGCGGCCAACGTCATGACGAGGGCGGTCGCGACAACCAGCGGGAGAACGATGCGGCGCTTCATGACCACACTCTATGGCGAGTCGGCTGCGCGCGCGAAGGAGTCTGCTGCGCCCGAGCTGTGCGTGGCGAGATCGTTATCTGGCGGGCGCAGTCGATCGCGACCCACGTGTCGCGTTGGCCCGCGCGCAGCCCTAGTTCAGGGGGATCGACAGGGTGCCGGTCTCGGGCGGCGGCTCGATCGTTCGACCGCGGAGATCCGGAATCCACCGCATTGAGGCGAGCGAGAGCAGCGCAGCCACCAGCAGCACCAGGGCAGCCACCAGGATCGCGCCGCGCGCACCGAGCAAATCGATGGCGATGCCGCCGAACGCCGAACCAGCAGCCACACCCACGAGCTGACCCATGCCCACCCAGCCGTAAGCCTCTGCGGTCTCCGAGAACTTCACCGTGGAAGCAACAATGTTCGACAGCGCAGCGAAGGCCGGGGCCGTGCCGAGCCCACCCAGGAACAGAAGCGTGCTCAGCCACCACATGTTCAAACTCACGAGCGCACCAGCAACACCGATCAGCACGATGCCGATACGCAGCGCCAGCGACCACGGCCGCATCTCGCGATGCCCGATCAGCAGACCGCCGACCAGCGAACCACCGGCGAACAGCGCGAGCACAATGCCCGACTCGATACTGCCGTGCCCGCCACCGTGACCGTTCTGTGCGAACGCCGCAACGACACCGGCCTCAACAGCCGACATCGAAGCCACGAAGAACAGACCCACCGAAGTGGCAATCACCACAGTCGGATACCGCAGCACCGCCCCGAAACGATGCTTCGACTGCTTGAGCTTCACCGCACCCACCGCGGGACTCATGATGAACCAGGCACCGCCCAGCAGCATGAAGCCGGCCGCGACACACAGGCCAACAGTGGTGCCGAACTGCGACGACACGAACACCGCAACCACAGGGCCGAGCACCCAGATGATCTCCTGCGCTGACGCATCAAGCGAAAACAGTGCCGACAACTGCTTGCTGGGCACCAGCTTCGGGTACAGCGTGCGCACCGCCGGGGTGACCGGCGGGGTCGTGAGGCCGATAAGACCGGCAACGCCCGCCACTGCCACGAGCGGCATCTGCGCGAGGGCGATGATCACAAGCAGCGCGGTGCAGACCAGCGACGTCGCCGCCAGCACGGGGCGCATCCCGAAGCGGCCCATGATGCGCCCGCTCAGCGGCCCGGAGATCGCCTGGCCCACGCTCTGCGCCGCCAGCACCACACCCGCCGAGGTGAAGTCACCGAACGCCAGCTCCACATGCAGCAGCAGAATGATCGAAAGCATTCCGAACGGGAAACGGGCGAGCAACTGCGAGACGAGTACACGGACGACCCCTGGTTGCTGCGCCAACGCCCCGTAAATACCCATCAGATCAGTATACGTCTGGGATCGCTCGCGCACAGCGTGCGCAGCGACGGAATCACGTGCCGTGCGGCCTCAGATCTATGGATATCGGTGCACACGGCTGTGCCCGGAAACACCTTCGGGGGCGCTGCGGAAGATGCTCGATGAGAGCCTCCGCAGCGCCCCCGAGGTGCGCGTGCCTGGTGCGCGATGCCGTGCGCGCGGTTCAGTCTGCTGAGTTCACAACGCGCGGTTCACGCGCGGGGCGGATCTCAGGCGCCAGGGGTGCTCGTCGAGTAGACGGTGCCGCCCGAGCTCTGCGCCCGGCGACCGCTGCGACGACGGCCGGCCGAGTCGCCGCCCGCCGAGTGGCCCTGAGCCTGCTGGCGCTGACCCTGCTGCGATCCGCCACGACGCTGACCCTGGCCCTCGCCCAATCCGCCACGACGCTGACCCTGCGGCTGCGCCGCCCGATCCTGACCGCCCTGGCGCGCACCCTGCTGACCAGCCGAAGCTGCAGCTGCTCCCTGGCCAGCTGCGCGGCCGCGACCGCCGCGCGAGCGCTTGCGCTTCGCGTTCGCACCCGTGCTCTTGCCCTCACCAGCCGGCGCGTGGCCCGCGGCGCGCTGCTGCGCAGCCTGCGCGGCGGCACGCTTCTGCTCGGTGACCCGCGGATCCACCTTCGGTGCGACCTCGCCGATCAGCGCCAGCACCTCGGGATCGACGTGCTGCGCCATCGGGTTGACCTGCTTCGGTGCGACGCGGATCTTCGCGGCGCGCATGATCTGCTTCATCTCGCCGCGCTGCTCGGGCAGCACGAGCGTGACCACATCGCCCTCGTTGCCGGCGCGCGCGGTGCGGCCGGAACGGTGCAGGTAGGCCTTGTGCTCAACGGGCGGATCGACGTGCACCACGAGGTCGACACCGTCGACGTGCACGCCACGGGCCGCAACGTCGGTCGCCACGAGCACGCGCGCGTCGCCGCTGACGAACTCGGCGAGGTTGCGGTCGCGGGCGTTCTGAGAGAGATTGCCCTGCAGCTCCACCGCGGGGATGCCGCGTGCGGTGAGCTGCTTCGCGAGCTTCTTGGCCTGATGCTTCATGCGGGTGAAGAAGATGCGGCGCGCGGTGCCCGAGGCGAGCGCCTCGATGAGGGCTTCCTTCTGCTCCTTGCCTGCGACCTCGAACACGTGGTGGGTGAGCTGCGGCACCGGGCTCTCGGCGCTGTCCACTGAGTGCAGGATGGGGTCGTGCAGGTACTTCTTCACGAGGTTGTCGACCCCGTTGTCGAGGGTCGCGCTGAAGAGCAGGCGCTGGCCCACCTTCGGGGTCTTGTTGAGGATGCGCGTGACCACGGGCAAGAAGCCCATATCGGCCATGTGATCTGCCTCGTCGAGCACGGTGATCTCGACGCCATCGAGATGCACGAGGCCCTGCCTCATCAGGTCATCGAGGCGACCGGGAGCAGCGACGACGATGTCGACACCGGCTTCGAGAGCGGCCTCCTGGCGGCGCTGCGGCACGCCACCGAAGATAGTGGTCACCTTCACGCCCACCGGGTCGGCGAGCATCTTGATGGTCTCTGCGATCTGGGTGACGAGCTCGCGGGTGGGGGCGAGCACGATGCCGCGGGGGCGGCTGGGGCGGCGCTTCGCGGCGGCACCGTCGGCGAGGTTCGCGACGAGCGGGATGCCGAACGCAATGGTCTTGCCGGAGCCGGTGCGGCCGCGGCCGAGCACGTCGCGGCCGGCGAGGGTGTCGGGCAGGGTGTCGCGCTGGATCGGGAAGGGTGAAGTCTTGCCGTTCTTGTCGAGCGCGTGCGCGATGGGCGCGGGAACGCCCAGCGATTCGAACGTGGGTGCAGTGGTCTCGGTCACGGGGACCTTTCTGTGCAGTGCAGCGAGCGGCGGGGCGGCATCGTGGATGCAGGCGTGCCCGGGCCGTGCGTCGCTGCGGTCATCGGCGAGTGCGCGGGATCGCGCATCCGTTCGCCGCGGAGAGTCGCGGTGCGGAAGCACCGGTGCGGATCCGCCGGTCTGCGGGGATCACGCTTGAACATCAGCGACGATGGGGCCGGTACGACCGGCCCGTGCCTCCCAGCCTAGCGGGTTCCGACTGAAAACAGGTGATCGATATCGCGCGGAGAAACTCGTCGGTTCTGTCCCGCAGCAGAAGAAACGCCGATCTGCACGCGCCGGCTGCGCTCGAGAACCCGCCGCCGGGAGCATCCCTCTGGCATGATCAGGCCATGGGACGCATCACGATCCGAGATTTCCACGACGACGACCTCGACGCGGTCGTGCAACTCTGGTGGGAGGCACGATCCTCCGCAGAGCAGCCGGTCTACTCGCTCGCCGAGGTGACGGCCTCCTGCCGCGAAGACCACGCAGTGGTGGCTGTGCGCGACGAAAAAGTCGTTGCCGCGGCGGTCGGGAGGGCCGCGCACGCGCAGGGGTGGATTGTGTTCTTCGGGGTAGCCGAGGAATCTCGCTCGGGCAATGTGTCGGGCGCGCTGCTCGACGCGCTCGAACGCAAGATGGCGCCGCTCGGGCTCTCGACGCTGTCGGTGCTGATGCCCGAGGGCAGCCGCCTCGACCTGCTCACCTCGAACGGCTTCCTGGTGCGACACAGCCTGCGCTATCTCGAACGGCAGATGCCGGTGCAACGACGCGAACTCGACCTGTTGAAAGACGTGGGCGGCCGGGTGCTGCCGCGCCATCTCTGGGAGAACGTGGCGGGCATGCGCCGTGAGAAGCAGCTGCTTGAGGAACGGCTGGTGGCGCCGCTCGCGCAGCCCGATCTTGCAGATCGCTACGGCGTGGTACCGCCGCATGCCGTCATGCTGTTCGGCCCGCCTGGCACTGGCAAGACCACGTTCGCGAAGGCGGTCGCGTCGCGGCTCGACTGGCCCTTCGTCGAGGTGTTCCCGTCACGGCTCGGCGACGGCAAGACAAGTGTGGCGGCATCGCTGCGCGGCATCTTCGAGCAGATCGGCGAGCTGGAGCACGGGGTGGTGTTCATCGACGAGGTCGAGGAGATTGCATCCCAGCGCAGCGATCCGCCAACGCCGACGCAGGGAGTGACGAACGAGCTGCTGAAGATCGTGGCCGACTTCCGGGCGCGCGAGGGCCTGCTGCTGGTGTGCGCCACGAACTTCGTGCGCGGCCTCGACGCCGCGTTCCTGCGGCACGGCCGCTTCGACTACGTGCTGCCCATCGGCCTGCCCGACGACGAAGCGCGTGAGGCGATCTGGCGTCGTTATGTGCCCACGCATCTCGCGAGCGATATCGACTTCGGTAGCCTTGTCGCCGAGAGCGCCGGGCTGACACCCGCCGACATCGAGTACGCGGCACGACGGGCATCGCAGGAGGCGCTGGCGCGGGCGCTGCGGGCGGGGGAGGGCGGATCCGGTTCGGGATCCCGCACCGACCTCGCGACCGACGACTACCTTGCCGCGCTCGCGGTGACCCGCGCCACTGTGTCGGAGGCGCAGCTCGCGACGTTCCTCGAAGACATCGAGACACTCGCGCGGCTGTAGGGGGCTCTGTCGGCCTGCGGGCTCTGTCGCCCTGCGGGCTCTGTCGCCCTGCGGCCCCCGCTGCCCCGATCCTTCCTTTCTCTGGCATCGAGGTCACGCATGTGGTCGTTTCGTCGGGGGTATAACGACCACATGGGTGACCTCGATGCGGCTCCGGGCCTGAGCTGCCATGAATGTCAGAGGGTGCCGATAGCGTCGTAGGCATCGAAAGGAGCGCCCATGTTCTTGCAAGATCGAGCCGACGGCCTCGGGCAGCGCGTTGTGACAAGCGCGAGCGACCTGACCGCGGCGAGCATGTGCGAGTTCGCGTTTCTGCGGCGCGTCGATGCGAAGCTGGGCCGCGACATCGCCGTTCCGCCAGACGACGATCCGATGCTGGCGCGTGCCGCGAAGCTGGGCGACGCGCACGAGGAGCGCACGCTTGAGCGATACCGGGCCGTGCTGGGCGAAGGGGCCCTGGGCGCGGCTGGCGGCGTCGTCGAGATTCCGCGCCCCGCTTCGATGAGCGAGGCGTCGCTCGGCGATGTTGCCGAGCAGACTCGGGTGGCGTTGCTCGGGGCTGCTGAGGTGGTGTTTCAAGCAACATTCTTCGAACCGCGGATCGCGGGGGCCGTGCCGGCTGAAAGCAGTGAGGCGGCCCGAGCAGAAGCGCCTCATCTCCCGGAGATCGGCTTCGTCGGCTTTGCCGACTTTCTGCGGCGACAGCCAGACGGCAGCTACGAGGTGCAAGACACCAAGCTGGCCCGCCGGGCGAAGACGACAGCCCTCATGCAGCTCGCGGCCTACGCAGAGCAACTGGAACACATCGGGGTGCCGGTCGCCCGCGAGGCCGTGTTGATCCTCGGAGACGGGGCGCGCTCGCGGCACCGCATTGCCGATATCGCGCCGGTGTTTCGGGCCCGGCGAGCCCGGTTGCATCGCTTGCTGCGCGACCGCCTGGCCGCCACCGGGCCTGACGGGCGGCGCGAGAGCGCGGCACCCGTGGCCTGGCTTTCCGATGGAGTTGCGGCGTGCGGTCGGTGCGAGGTGTGCGAGCTCGAAATCGGACAGGCGCGCGATCCGCTGCTGATCGCCGGGATTCGCCGCACGCAGCGCGACGCCCTTGTTTCGGCGGGGCATCGCACAATCGAGCGTGTCGCGGACCTGCTGCCGACGCTCCGGGCTGGGGCTGGGGCCGTGACCGAGGCCACCGTGGTCGAAGGGGTTGCACCGGCCGTGCTCGAACGGCTCGCCTCGCAGGCCGCACTGCAGCTCGAGGGCGACGACGCCGCGGTGCCGCCCTACCGGGTCATCGATCCGGCTGCGCTCGCCGCGCTGCCTCAGCCCGACCCCGGCGACCTCTTCTTCGACTTCGAGGGTGACCCCATGTACCGCGAGCCGGGGCCCGACGACTCCGCACGCTGGGGCCTCGATTACCTCTTCGGCATGGTCGACGCAAGCGAGCGCTTCACGCCGATCTGGGCGCACGACCTCGCCGAAGAGCGGCGAGCGCTCGAACAGTTCCTCGCATTCGTAGCTGACCGCCGGGCGCGCTTCCCCGGTATGCACATCTACCACTACGCCGCCTACGAGCGTACGCACCTCCTGTCGATTGCAGCACGCCACGGCGTTGGCGAGGCCGAGGTTGACCAACTACTGCGAGAACACGTGCTCGTTGACCTGTACCCGATCGTGCGCCGGGCGCTGCGCGTCGGTTCTCGCTCGTACTCGATCAAAAAACTCGAACCGCTCTACATGGGCAACGGACTGCGCGATGACACCGGCGTGACCAGCGGCGCGCAGTCTGTCACCGAGTACGCCGAGGCGAGCACCCAGCTCGCCTCAGGCACCGAGACGCAGCGCGCCGAGGGGCAGCGCCGGCTCGACGCGATTGCAGATTACAACCGCTACGACTGCGTCTCCACGCTGCGCTTGCGTGACTGGCTGCTTGCGCTTGCCGTCGAGCACAGCATTGAGCCCTACGCGGCCGAAGGCCCCACAGCAGAGACCGGCCCGCTGATCGAGGCCAGTCCCGTAGCGCGGGCCTTGATGGCCCATGCGGAAGCAGCCGAGCCACGCGATCGTGCCACCGCCGCGCTTGCGGCCAGCGCGATCGACTACCACCAGCGCGAGCAGAAATCATTCTGGTGGGCTCACTTCGCCAGGCTGATTGATCCCGTCGAAGACTGGGCTGACAGCCGAGACGTGCTGATCGTTGATACCGCTCGCAGTGGAGTCCTTTCCGGCTGGTCGATGCCGCAGCGGGCGCGCGTGCTGCGACGGCGTCTCCAACTGCGGGGCGATCTCGCGCCCGGCAGCGCCCTCCGAGAGGGCGGCGAAGCCTACGCGCTCTACGAGCACCCGGCACCCTTCCCGCAGCGCGGTGCAGCACCCGGGGCGCGCGGCGCGCGGCGCGTGCGCATCATCGAACGTCTCGACGACGGCGCAGTGATCGATGAAGGCGTTGGAGAGGCCGAGCCCTACACCGGGCTTCCAATCGCCCTCGTGCCAGGGCCGCCGCCTCCCGCCGGTGCGCAGAAGGGTGCGATTGAAGAGTGGGGTGCCAGGCTTGCCGCAGCGCTTGACGCTGGTGGCTTCCCGGCCGACCCCGTGGTCGACCTGATCCGCAGAACCCCGCCCAGGCTCAGAGGCGACGGCGCGCTCACTCAAGCAGCGCCTGTGGCCGGCCCAAACGGCGATACCGATGTGATTGGCGCCGTGGTGCAGAGCCTGTTGCGTCTCGATCGCAGTTACCTCGCCGTGCAGGGGCCGCCTGGCACCGGCAAGACCTACCTTGCTGCGCGCGTGATCCGGCGGCTCGTCGAGCAGCACGGTTGGCGCATCGGCGTGGTGGCGCAGTCGCACCGCGTGGTCGAAAATGTGCTCGAAGGCGTTGTCGCTGCGGGGCTGCCTGCCGCTCAGGTGGGCAAGGTGCCCCAGGGTGGTGCCCTCGACGAGGGTGACACGGCCCCCGCCTACACAGTGCTGCCCCGCAACGCTCACGCGCGCTTCGTCGCCGGGCATCGTGATTTCGGCCGCGGCTGCGTGGTCGGCGGCACCGCCTGGGATTTCAGCAACCCCGGGCGCTTCGAGCGTGCATCGCTCGATCTGCTGGTCATCGACGAAGCCGGGCAGTTCTCGCTCGCGCCTACGATTGCCGCGTCAATGGCAGCCGAGCGTCTTCTGCTGCTCGGCGACCCGCAGCAGTTGCCGCAGGTGTCGCAGGGAGATCATCCCGAGCCCGTCGATGCCTCCGCGCTCGGCTGGCTCCTCGGTGACTTCGAAACCGTGCCAGACGAACTCGGCTACTTCCTCGCCGAAACCCGACGCATGCGCCCCGAGCTCGCCGATGTGGTCTCCGAACTTGCCTACGAGGGGCGCTTGCACGCGCACTCCACTGCGGCCCAGCGCGAGGTGCACGGGGCTGGTCCGGCGGGGCTCGTGTGGCACCCCGTCGAACACCACGGCAACTCCACCAGCTCCGCCGAAGAAGCCGCGGAGGTGGTGCGCATCGTGCGCGAATCGCTCTCGGGCGCTGTGGTGGGTGCTGCTGGTGCTGGTGCTGGGGTGTCAGGTAGGCCGCTTACCCCTGACGATCTGATCGTTGTTGCCGCCTACAACGCGCAGGTCGAGGTGGTCGGCGAAGCGCTCATCGCCGCTGGCTTCGACGGGGTGCGGGTGGGCACCGTCGACAAGTTCCAGGGGCAAGAAGCGGTGATCGCGATCGTGACCCTCGCCGCTTCGAGTCCTGACGATGTGCCGCGGGGTCTTGAATTCCTGCTCCTGCGCAATCGACTCAACGTTGCGATCAGTCGTGCGCAGTGGGCAGCGCACCTTGTCTCCTCCGACAGGCTCGGAGAGGGCCTGCCCACCAGCTCACAGGGGCTCGTCGCGCTGTCCGGCTACCTCAGGCTCACCGAGCGCGCCGCACGAGCCGATCGCGAGGCGCTGCGGGTGGGGCGTGAACGATCGGTGCGTGAGCGAGCCGTGCATAGGAACGCCGCATACGCGGAGCCCGCGTCCGTGCTAGATCTGCCAGGGCGCGCTAGTTTGGAGGCATGGTGAGACCCGGAGGCCCATTCAAGACCCCACCGTCGCGACGGCTCGAAGCGCCCATCCCCGGGCAACTGCCGACCCCGACCTCGTCGTCGCTGCCTGAGCAGGCAAAGCCAGAATCGGTGCTGCGTGCCTCGGCACGCTCCGGCATCCCGGCCTTCGAAGTGATGCGCATCACCGACGAGATCGCCCGCCGCCGCGCCGCGGGGCACGACGTCGTCTCGCTCTGCGCGGGGGAGCCCAGCGCCCGCCCCGCTCCCGGCACCCTCAAACCCGCCGGCTATACCGGACCCCTCGGCACCGCGCCGCTGCGCGAGGCCATCGCCGGGCACTACCGTGCCTGGTACGGCGTCGAAGTTGATCCCGGCACGGTTGCCGTAACCACCGGCTCCTCCGGGGCCTTCCAACTGGTTTTCCTCGCGGCGTTCGACCCAGGCGATCGGGTGGCGCTCGCGAGCCCCGGCTACCCGGCCTACCGCAACATCCTCGCGGCGCTCGGCGTGCAGGTGGTCGAGATCCCCACCGGCCCCGACACCCGCTATCAGCCGACTCCCGCGCTGCTCGACGCCGCCGTGCAGGAGCACGGCCCGTTGGCCGGTGTCATCATCGCCTCACCGGCAAACCCCACAGGCACCATGCTCGGCCGCTCCGAACTGGAAGCGCTGGTGTCGTGGTGCCGCACGCACCGGGCGCGGCTCATCAGCGACGAGATCTACCACGGCATCACCTTCCCGCAGCCCGGCGACCCCGACCCGCGCGGGGTGTCGGTGCGCGAACTCGATGCCGAGGCGATCGTCATCAACTCCTTCTCGAAGTATTGGGGCATGACCGGCTGGCGGCTCGGCTGGGCCCTGCTGCCGGCGTCGCTCGTCGCGCCCTTCGAAGCTCTCGCCTCGAACTTCGCGCTTTCGCCGCCGGCCCCGGCGCAGGAGCTCGCCCTCTCTGCATTCACCGACGAGAGCTACGCGCAGCGCGACGCCGTCGTCGAGGGCTTCGCGCGCGCACGCGCTCTCATTCTTGAAGCGCAACCGCAGCTGAATTGGGGTGTTGCAGCGCCATCAGACGGAGCCTTTTACTACTACTCCGAGCTCGGCCCGCAACTCGAACGGTACGGCGATTCGGTCGCCTACGCCCGAGCGCTCCTCGAAGGCGCCGATGTCGCAGTGGTTCCCGGCGTCGACTTCGACCCGATCCGCGGCAGCCGGGCTGTGCGCCTCTCCTACGCTGCTGGTGAAGCCGCCGTAGCGGAAGCGCTCAACCGCATCATCGAGTTCCAGCGCTGAGTCGGCCCGTTCAGGCTCGCGTCAGCTCGCGCTCGCGTCCAGGCGGCCTATTCGTATCGAGTCGGCCCAATGTTCACGCAAGTTTCGGGCCTACTCGCTACGCATAGGCCGACTCGATGGCGGGGCCGCGGGTCGTGTCGTCAGAATCGGATCGGGGTTCCGGCGGCCACACCGACACGGCGTTGCAGGGCGTCATCCACGACGGCGCGCGGATCCGCCGTTTCGTTCACCGCGATGCCGAGCGATCGCAGCGCCTCAGCCTCGGCTCCACCGAGATCGAGCACCAGCGCGGTGACCGCCTCCGACAGCGGACCCTCGAGGCCCGCAACGGCTCGGGCGAACGCAGAACGTAAAGCTTTGCCCAGCGCGGCAGGGTCATCCGATCCCGCAGCGAGCTCAACCTCTGCGCTTGCATAGTTCACGCCATCACCAGAGAGCGACTCGACCACGACCGCGCCGCCGTTGAGGCGGGCGTGCAATTCGAGCACGCTGCTCGACGCGGCGGGCTTCGCGGTGAAGGGGAGCGGAATACCCGGGGCGGCCCCGGCAGCCGCATCATGCGAGTGCTCAGACGCCGCCGAACCGCCGTTGAAGGTGAACTTCAGATCCATACCCTCAAGCCTACGCCCGCCTCAGACACCGGCCGACCGCGCCCGGGCGACGTCAGCCCGCCGCGGTCTCAATCGGGGTCACGTGTGGCCGCGTGTCGTGCCGTGACACGGCAAAGAGTGACCCCGATCTTCAGGAGGGCGGAAGAGAGGGCAGGGCAGAGAAGGAAGGGGCGTTGCCACGTGCGGGTATCCTCCGCTCGCAGGCTCGCAGGCTCGCAGGCTCGCAGGCTCGCAGGCTCGCAGGCTCGCAGGCTCGCAGGCTCGCAGGCTCGCAGGCTCGCAGGCTCGCAGGCTCGCAGGCTCGCAGGCTCGCGCTCACGCAGCCACCTTAGATCCGGGCGATCTCCTGCCTGGGGCGCACGGCGAGGTCGGTGATCTGCACGTCGGCCGGCGCGTCGACTACGAATCGCACCGCACTTGCTACGGAGGAGGGGCGGATGTAGCGTTCGGGCGTGTAGGCGTCGGCGGGGATCAGCTGTCGCAGCATGTCGGTGTCGGTCTGACCGGGCGCGATCGTTGCCACACGCACGCGGTGCGGTTCTTCGTCGATGCGCAGCACATCGGCGACGGCGCGCAGCGCGTGCTTCGCCGCGGTGTAGATCGCGTTGCCCGGCACGGGCCTGGTGCCCGCCCCGGAACCGATGAAGATGACGGTGCCCTGCGCCGCGCGCAAGAGCGGCAGGGCGTGCTTCGTGATGAGGGCGGGCGCGACCACGTTTACGGAGAGCTGCTGGTTCCAGTCGTCGGCGCTCGCGTCCGCGACGGCGCGCTGCTGCGAGACCGCCGCCGCGTGCACCAGCACATCGAGGCGGTCGAGACCCGCGATCCGCTGCGCGAACGCTTCCTCCTCACAAACGTCGAGTCGCCACGTCTCGGCGCCGGTCTCCTCGGCGACGGCGTCGAGCCTCGCGGCGTCGCGCCCGACGGCGATGATGCGGTGGCTACTGGCGAGCTCTCGGGCGATCTCGCGGCCCATGCCGTTCGATGCGCCTGTGATGACGGCGACGGGGCGGGGGTCAGACATGGAGCGCTCCTTCGAGTTGGGGGTGCGGTGCGGTGCCATGGGGTGAGGCTTGGTCGGTGCGTGCGAGCGCGATCCCGAGTGCGCTGCGCGCGATGCGGTCGGTCTCGCGCAGCATCGGCGGGTCGGTGCCCGGCATGGGGCTGATGATGGTGCCGTGCAGTTGCTCGTCGACGGGGATACCCGCAACGTGCACGGCGGGGTCGTGTCTGCCGTCGCTCCCGATGAGCCGCCCGGTGGCGGCGTCGATCTCGAAGGCGCCGGTGACGAGTGCGGCGCCGTCGCGCGCAGCCACGCGGAAGGGACGGGCTCGGCCTGCGTCGAGGAGGGTGCGGGCCAGCGGATCGACCGTTTCGTCGAGGCGGTGGAAGTGCATCCAGCCATCAACGAGGGCGGGGGCGACGACACGGGATCCGGCAACGCGCGCCGATTCGGCGACGAAGCCCTCGTCGCTGACGTGCACCGAGGCATGCGGGCCGACGAAGCGCACGAGGCCGGCATCGGCGAGGGCCAGCAGCTGCCTGTTGCGGAACGCGGGCGGGCCGGATCCGACCATGCCTCCGAGCGAGGTGAGCAGCGCGTAGCCTGAGCCGCGCGATTCTGCGTCGAAGCCGCCGAGGGTGCCGATGCGGGCCGCTGCCCCGCGCGCCGCGCTGATCGACCACAGGCCGGCTTTCACGGCGCTGTCGCGCCCCAACTCTGCCTCACGCAGGTCTGCTGCAGTGCGTTCGCGCACGAAAGTGTCGAATGCTTCGGGGGAGGCGAAGTCGCGCTCGGCGGGGTGCATTTCGCCGAGCAGGTCGAAGCGGTCGGCTGGGTTGGGGATGAACGGTGCGACGGCGGCTGCGATGCTGGCGGGTGCGCGGTCGAGGTCGTCACCGCCGGGGGCGGGATTGGGGGTGGCATCGTGCAGCAGTTCGTCGAGGGCCGCGATGATTGCGGCGCGGATCTCCTGAGGCGAAGCTGCGACGGCGGTGGGCCGCACCCGGTGCAGCGTTTCGACGTGGTCGATGTAGGCGTCGGCCACGATGCGCGGCCAGAGCACGCGGTCGAAGTCGATGGGGCGGCGGATCGCGGCCCAGTCGACGCCCAGCAGCAGGCGCTGTTGCGGGTTGGGTGGCAGTGAGTGGTAGAGCGATTTGGCGCGGAATGGCACGCCGCGGTGGGAGGTGGCGTGCAGCACGGGTTCGCGGCCGGAGGGCAGGTAGCGCAGGCCGCTGGTGGTGTCTGGGTCGGGTGCGAATGCGCCGCCGCGACCGATGGTGAGCAGCGCCATGGCGTCGAAGAATCCCATGCCGAGGCCGCGCACGATGGCGGGTTCACCTGCGGGTACCCGGCTCAGATCTTGTTCGATGGGGCTCGCGGGTCGCACCCAGACGAGCTCGGGCCGTCGCTCCAGCTCGTGCGCGATGGCGCGTTCGGCTGCGGTGTCTGAGCGCGGCATCCATCCGGTGGCGAGAATGACGGCGTCGGCCTCGATCCACCCCGCACCGTGCTCGCCCACCGCCGCAAGCTGGATGCGTTCGCGGGAGCCGTGGCGTTCGATCCCGACGGCGGTGGTGCGATGGCGGATCACGCGCGCGTTGGGTGGGAGCAGTGCGACGGCCCGTTCGTAGCACCAGCTCAGGTATTCGCCGTAGAGGGCGCGGCTGGGGTGCGATTCGGGCAACGTGGCTTCAAGCTCGTCGCGGAAGTCGGCGGCGAAGCCCTGGCGGGGCGGAAACGCCTCGAAGGCTGCGACGTGGGGGCTGGGGATCGCCGCGACGGCCTTGACGGAGCGATCGGACGGAAACTCCGCGTGCAGGCTCAGCACGCTCCATTCGTAGAGCGTGGGGCCGGGAATCACCGGGCCTGCGAGGCTGCTGCCTGGCTCGGTGAACAGGGTTACGGCGTGCGAGAGCGTGTTCATGCACAGTTCGCGGGACTGTTCGGGGTGCCAGATTCTGCCGGCGCCGGAGGGTGCCGGGTCGATGACGTGCACGTCGATCGGCGGCGCATCGTCGCCGAGATTGGCGCCGATGCGTTCGAGGAGTGAGGCGCCGCGCGGGCCGGCTCCCACGATCGCGATAGTGGCTCGGTTCGCAGTGGACATGGTTCCGTTATAGGCCTGTTCGTCGAGAGAAGGGGTGGCAGATGACTGAATGTGACGCCCCGGCGGGGCGCCTCGTGTGTGAACTTCTGTTACACGATGACTTTCGCAGAAGTTATGCGAGCCATAACAATAGCTTTCGGTGCGAGAGACGCGCCAGAGCTGAAACGGCGGATCACGCATCGCGATCCGCCCCTGATCACCACGAGGAGTACCCCATGAGAACACGCCGTATCGCCTGGATCGGAGCGCTGGCCGCCGTCGCGATCGCGATGACCGGCTGCTCCGCGGGCGGGGGGAGCGATAGCGGCGAGAGCAGCGGCGGCACCCTCACCTACCTCGAACCGCAGACCTGGAACACGCTCTACCCGCCGGCCGGCGGCTTCTATCCCAACGGGGGCGTGCTCAACCAGATCACCGACCGCCTGCTCTACCAGAACCCGCAGACGCTCGAGCTCGAGCCCTGGATCGCGGAGGACCTGCCCGAGGTCAACGCCGACGCCACCGAGTACACCTTCACCCTGCGCGAAGGCGTCACCTATTCCGATGGCACACCGCTCGACGCCGAGAACGTTGTGAAGAACTTCGACCTCTTCGGCAAGGGCGACAGCAACCGTGCGCTCTCCGCATCCGAAGCGATCAACAACTACGATCACGGCGAGGTCGTCGACGAGCGCACCGTGAAGTTCTTCTTCACCGCCCCGTCACCGGGCTTCGCGCAGGCCGTCTCCACCATCAACTCGGGACTGCTCTCGAACGCTACCCTCGACCGCAGCAACGAAGATTTCGGCCCGGGCAACGCGGCCGAAATCGTCGGCAGCGGGCCGTTCGTGATCGACACGGAGAAGATCGGCACCGAACTCTCGCTCACCACCCGCGACGACTACGACTGGGCACCGCCCTCGCTGAAGCATCAGGGTGCCGCGCAAATTGACGGCGTCGACTTCATCGTGGCGAGCGAGCCGAGCGTGCGCGTCGGCACCGTCACCTCAGGTCAAGCCGACATCGCCCGCACCATCCCCGCACCCGACGAAACCCAGTTCGAAGCCGACGGTCTCGAACTCGTTGCGGCCCCCACCAACGGCGTGAACAACAGCCTGAGCTTCCGCTTCGCGCACCCGCTGCTGCAGGACATCAAGGTGCGTCAGGCGCTCATTGCCGGAATCAACCGCGAAGAGATCGTCGACACGCTGTTCAGCGACAGCTACCCGCTCGCGACCGGCATCCTCGCGAAGTCGGCGCTCGGGTACACCGACACCTCCGACAACTACGTCTACGACCCCAAGAAGGCCGCGCAACTGCTCGACGAGGCGGGCTGGAAGGTCGGTAGTGACGGCATCCGCGAGAAGGACGGCCAGAAGCTCGTGCTCACCTTCAACGAGGCGCTGCCGCAGCCGCGCTCCAAGGAGGTTGTCACCCTGATTCAGGAGCAGCTGGGCAAGATCGGTGTGGGCGTGGAGCTGTTCGCCGGCGACCAGGCCGCACAGGACGCCGCGCGACTGCAACTCGACACCATCCAGGTCTACCACTCCATGGTTGGCCGCGCTGACTTCGACGTGCTGAAGTCGCAGTTCTTCTCCAAGAACCGCAACGCGCTGCTGAACCTCGACCCCGCCACCGGTGAGCTGCACGACCCCGAGCTCGACGGGCTGCTCTCGCAGATCGCCTCGGTGCCGACGGTTGAGGAGCGTCAGCAGGCCTCCGCAGCCGCCCAGCAGCACCTCGCCGAGCAGGCCTACGTACTGCCCCTCTTCGAGGAACCGCAGGTGTTCGGGCTGCGATCGCAGGTCAAGGGCTTCAAGACCGAGTCGATCGGCCGCCCGTCGTTCTATGAAGTGACGCTGCAGCGATGACCCGAGGCGCAGTGCTGCGACGTGTAGGCCAGGCCATGCTCGTGCTCTGGTTGGCCTACACGTGCGCCTTCGTGCTGCTCGCGGCGCTGCCCGGAGACGCGGTGATGGCCCGGTTCGGCAACCCCGACCTGGGCCTCACCCCGGATCAGCTCGAGCAGATCCGGGCCTCGTACGGCATCGATCAGCCGCTGATCGTGCGCTACTTCGAATCGATCGGCGCGTTCCTGAGCGGCAACCTCGGCTACTCGGTGCAGAGCGGTGCGGCAGTCTCCGATCTGCTCGCCGAGGCCCTGCCTTCCACGCTGACCCTCGCGGTTCTCGGACTCGCGGGTGCCGTGGTGCTCGCCGTGATCATCGCGTTCACTGCCTCGTACGGCAAGGGCGCATGGCTGCGAAGGGTGTTCCGCAACCTGCCGCCGCTGTTCGTCTCGGTGCCGGTGTTCTGGATCGGCATCGTGCTCGTGCAGATCTTCTCCTTTCAGCTGGGGCTCGTCCCCGTGATCGGCGCGAGCGACGCACAGGCCCTCATCCTGCCGGTGCTCACCCTCACCATCCCCATCGCCGCACCGCTTGCGCAGGTCTTCCTGCGCAGCATCGACGAGGTACGCGAGCAGCCCTTCGTGTCGGTGGTGAAGGCGCGAGGAGCCAGCACCAGTTGGCTGCTGTGGCGCGGCGTCGCCCCCAACGCACTGCTGCCGGTCCTCACCATGGCGGGCCTGCTGTTTGGGGAGCTTGTCGGCGGGGCGATCGTCACTGAAGCAGTGTTCGGTCGCACCGGCATCGGCAGTCTCACCGCTCAGGCCGTCGCCAATCGCGACACCCCGGTGCTGCTCGCAGTCGTGGTGATCGCCACAGTGGTCTACGTCGTCATCAATCTGACCGTCGATCTGCTCTACCCCGTGCTCGATCCCCGTCTGCGCCAGACGCAGGCCCGCACACGGGCCGCCGCCGTTGCGGCGCAGCCCGCATCCGACACCCACGAACCCACAGGAGCCCCGCGATGACCGCCGTCGAAACCGCCACGGGCCTCGGCCCGGCACGCGGAACGCCGAACGCCGCGCGATCCGCCTCTCCATGGACCACCCTGCTGCGGCCCGGCCTCATCGTGCCGCTGCTCGTGCTGCTCATCGCGCTCGCGTGGGCTGTCGCCCCGGGGCTCTTCACCTCGCAGAGCCCCACCGAGACCGTTGCACCGGCCTTGCAGGCGCCGAGCGCCGAGCACTGGTTCGGCACCGACGCGACAGGCCGCGACCTCTTCTCGCGGGTGGTGCACGGTGCCTCCCAGTCGATCTCGGCCGCGCTGCTTGCGGTGTTCGTGGGCTTCGCCTTCGGAACGCTCATCGGGGTTTCGGCGGGTGCCGTCGGTGGCTGGGTCGACGACGTGTTCATGCGCTTCGTTGAAGTGATGCTTGCGATCCCCACCCTGCTGCTGTCGCTCAGCGTGGTGATTCTGCTCGGCTTCGGCACCGCCAACGCGGCGATCGCGGTCGGAGTCACCTCGGTCGCAGTGTTCGCGAGGCTGTCGCGCGCCCAGGTGATGAGCGTGCGGGCCAGCGAGTTCGTCGAGGCCGCCTATGGTTCGGGAGGCACCTTCTTCGGCGTGCTGCGCGGGCATGTCATCCCGAACTCGCTCACCCCCGTCATCGCGCTCGCCGCCCTGCAACTGGGATCCGCGATCCTGCAGATCTCCACCCTCGGATTCCTCGGCTACGGAGCACCGCCCCCCACACCCGAGTGGGGCCTGCTCATCGCCGAGGGCCGCAATTACGTCTCCACCGCCTGGTGGTTGACGACGCTGCCCGGCCTCGTCGTGGTGCTCGTCGTGGTCGCCACCAACAGACTCAGCCAGGCCATCAGCTCAGGAGGACGATCATGAGCGAGCAGCCGCTACTCAGCATCCGCGATCTCGCAGTGCAGTATCGCACCCGTCATGGCCACGTCGACGCGGTGCGCGGGGTGAGCTTCGATGTCGAGGCGGGCAAGGTCACGGCTGTTGTGGGGGAGTCCGGATCGGGCAAAACCACGGTCGCCCAGTCGGTGATCGGACTGCTCGCCTCGAACGGCAGTATCTCGCGCGGGTCGATCCTGCTGAACGAGCGCCGCTTAGGCACCACCGAACTGGTGGGGCTCTCGGAACGGCGCTGGCAGGATCTGCGCGGCCGCTGCGTCGGCCTCATCCCGCAGGATCCCGGCAACTCGCTCAACCCCGTACGCACCGTGGGTCACTCCATCAGCGAATCCTTGCGCATCCACGGCAGGCCGAGCCGCGAGGAGGTGCGCGAACGTGTGCACGCGCTGCTTGAACAGGTCGGCATCGACGATCCGGTGCGCCGCGCGAAGCAGTATCCGCACGAGTTCTCGGGCGGCATGCGGCAGCGCGTGCTCATCGCAGCGGCCATCGCGAACAACCCCGAACTGATCATCGCCGATGAACCCACTTCGGCGCTCGACGTTACCGTGCAGCGCACCGTGCTCGACCTGCTCGACACACTGCGGCGCGAGACGGGCACGGGAGTGCTGTTCATCACGCACGATCTCGCGGTGGCGGCGGATCGCGCCGACAGCGTCGTGGTGATGCGCGGCGGCGAGGTGCAGGAATCCGGCCCTAGCGACCGAGTGCTTGCCCAGCCCGAGTCGGAGTACACGAGGCGGCTGATGCACGATGCGCCGTCGTTCGGCCGGGTTGTTGACCGGGAGACGCTGACCGTGTCGGGGGCGTCGGTGTCGGGCGCGGCGCCGGTGTCGGGCGGGGTGCCGGTGTCGGGCGGGGCGTCTGAGGTGGGCGCGGTGTCCGAACCTCGCACGGTGTGGGAGTCACCCCCGGAGTCGGAGTCAGACCCAGTGAGGGAGTCAGACCCGGTGTCCGAGTCTCGTAGGGTTTCGCCGGCACGAGTGGCGTCGCCACGTGCACTTCCTGAAACACTCGGTTCGGCTGCGGCCCCCCTGCTCGAAGTGCGCGGGCTGCGTCAGCAGTTCGGGCACGGTGCCGACGCGTTCGTGGCCGTCGATGATGTGTCCTTCACTGTCGCCCGCGGCACCACGCACGCCCTGGTCGGGGAATCCGGATCCGGAAAGACCACCACCGGTCGCGCAATCGCAGGCTTCGCAAGGCCCACTGCGGGCAGTATTCGCATCTACGCAGGCCAGGCCAGCGCTCCCGCATCCGGCCCGTCCGCGAACGGATCTGCCGCGAACGGACCCTCTGCAAGCGAGCCCTCCGCAGTGCACGCCCTCGAAGTCACCACCCTGCGTGGCCGAGAGCTGCGCGAGTTTCGACGCACCACCCAGCTCGTCTACCAAAACCCCTACGGTTCGCTCGATCCGCGGCTTTCGATCGGCCAGACGCTCTCCGAACCACTGCGCAACTTCGCGATCGGGTCACGGGCAGACCGGGCTGATCGCGTCGCTCACGCCCTCGAACTCGTTGCCCTCCCCGCCGACTTCGCGCACCGCCAGCCCCGGGAACTTTCGGGCGGTCAGCGGCAGCGCGTCGCCATCGCCCGGGCGCTCATTGTGGAACCCGAACTCGTGGTGCTCGACGAAGCAGTGTCAGCGCTCGACGTGACTGTGCAAGCGCAGATTCTGCGCCTGCTCGCCCGGCTGCAAGCCGAGCTGGGCCTCAGCTACGTGTTCATCTCCCACGACCTCGCCGTGGTGCGGCAGATCGCCGACACCGTTTCGGTGCTGCAGCGCGGCCGGCAGGTCGAGCACGGCGACACCGAGGAAGTCTTCGGCAACGCCCGTCACCCCTACACGCGTCAGCTCATCGACGCGATTCCTGGTGCTTCGCTCGCCTCGGGTCACTGGGTGATCTAGAGGGCGCGGCGGGCCTCGCTTCAGGCATTCGCGATTCGGCTGCTCCATTTCAATCTCCTTTCGAACGGAACCCTATGTCATCGAACACCCCGACCGTATCCCCGACCACTGACATTGTTGACGCCCTTGCGGGCATCGCTCCAGGCGATTCCCTCGACGAAGCACGCAGGCGGCGGCCCGAGGCGCGCACCCACGCCCAGGGCAGCTTCGACGCTCTGTTCGTGCCCGACGACCCCTCCCAGGTCACCCTTGCAGAGCGCGCCGCCGTGGCTCTATTCGTGGCACGACTGCACCAGCAGGATTCCGCGGTCGAGTTCTACGGAGCCCTGTTGCGAGAGACTGGCAAGGGGCTCGGGGCCGGGGCCGGTGAAGCTCTCGAACCGCTCATCGTCGCCGAGGCGGGACGAGCAGCGGGATCCGGACCCTACGGAGCCTTCCGCGCCGACAACGCTCCCGAGAGCACCGAAGGCCCCGTCTACAGCGTCTCCTCGGTCGAGGCTGCCTACGCGCTCGGCGACCGCCTTGCCGCGGCCCTCGAGCACGCTCACCTGCTCGTGCTGCACCCGCGTGATGCCGCACGCGGCTCGCTGCAACAGCTGCTCGATGCCGGGTGGAGCACCACTGGGGTCATCACGCTCTCGCAGCTGGTCTCGTTTCTCACGTTTCAGCTGCGAGTCGTGCACGGCCTCGAACAGCTGAGCACTGGCGAAGGCTCGCCCTTGCTGCCCGCACTCGCTGCGGAGGTGGCGCGTGCGGCAGAAGCCCGCACCGCAGGGGCGAACACCGAAGCCCCGGCGGCGGCTCGTGCCGAGCAGCTGCCGCCGGCCCCCGAGGTGCAGGAGCCGCCGCGCTTCACCCAGGACGTGCTCGGCTGGAAGCCGTGGCTGGAGCCCCTGCCCGTCGCCGAGTTCACCGAACGCCACTACGACGCGCTCGTGCAGCGCGACCGTGTGCACATGCCCTACTTCAGGCTGCTCGCGCGTGATCCCGAGGCGCTTCGAGAGCGCACCCTCACTGACCTCGACATCTTCACCAACACCGACGCCGGGCTGCCCCGCGCCGAGCGCGAACTCGCGGCTGCCGCGGCCTCGCGATTCAACGGCTGCGTCTTCTGCGCCTCCGTGCACGCGCGTTTTGCAAGCGAGAACGGCGCCGATCGGGCGGAGGTGCAGCGCCTGCTCGACGAGGGCGTTTCGGTGCGCCTGTCGCCCAGGCTCGATGCAATCGTCGATGCAACCGTGGCGCTGACCGCGACGCCGTCGCGCTTCGGCGCTGCCGAGATCGCCGCGCTGCGGCAGGTCGGCCTCGACGAGCTCTCGCTGCTCGACGTGATTCAGGCGGGCGCGTTCTTCAACTGGGCGAACCGTCTCATGCTCTCCATCGGAGAACCCACGCTCTGAGCGACCAGGACCACCCCATCGAGGTCACTCCTGTGGCCCTTTCCGAGTAGGAATCAGGGCCCCAGGGGTGACCTCGATGCATGCGAAGCATGGGGAGGGGCGACGTGGAGTGCGGATCGCGGGAGGGTGGCGGATCCGCACCCGGATCCGCCACTCCGCCGCAATCGCTGAAACGCCAGTGGGCCCCGCTTCCGAAGAAGCGGGGCCCACTGAAGCGCACTGCTCTGGATTAGGCCTGAGCGGCGAGAGTCTCCTCAAGCGATGCCGAGGCGAGCTCGGGGAACGCCAGTGCAACACCGTGGTTGGTGATGACGCCCTCGTGAGCGTTGAGGCCCTTGGCGAGCGAGGCATCGTCGTTCAGCGCCTTGACCCAGCCCTTGTCGGCGAGTGCGACGACGTAGGGGAGGGTGGCATTGGTGAGCGCCGCGGTCGAGGTCTCGGGCACAGCGCCGGGCATGTTGGCGACGCAGTAGTAGATCGAGTTGTGCACCTCGAAGGTGGGGTTGTCGTGGGTGGTGGGCTTCGAGTTCTCGAAGCAGCCGCCCTGGTCGATGGCGATGTCGACGAGCACGGAGCCCTGCTTCATCTGAGCGACCATCTCGTCGGTGACGAGCTTCGGAGCCTTCTCGCCCGGAATCAGCACGGAGCCGATGACGAGGTCAGCGTCCTTGAGTGCCTCGGTGATGTTGTGCGCATTCGAGGTGCGGGTCTGGATGCGACCGTTGAACTCGTCCTCGAGCTGCTTGAGGCGGGGAATCGCGATGTCGATGACGGTGACCTCTGCGCCCATGCCGTAAGCGATGCGAGCAGCCTGCTCACCGGCTGCGCCGCCGCCGATGACGACGACCTTGCCACGACGGGTGGCGGTCACGCCACCGAGGAGGATGCCACGGCCACCGTTCGCCTTCATGAGCGAGTAAGCGCCGACCTGCACCGAGAGACGACCGGCGACCTCGGACATGGGGGCGAGGAGCGGCAGGCCGCGGTTGGGCAGCTGCACGGTCTCGTAGGCGATGGCGGTGGTGCCCGATGCGAGCACGGCCTCGGTGAGTGCCTTCTCAGCTGCGAGGTGCAGGTAGGTGAAAAGCACCTGGCCCTTGCGCATCTTGTCGTACTCCGAAGCGATGGGCTCCTTGACCTTGAGCACCATGTCCGAGTCAGCCCAGACCTGATCGGCGCTCTCGACGATCTTGGCGCCTGCGGCGGCGTACTCCTCGTCGGTGATCGCCGAGCCGAGGCCAGCGCCGGCCTGCACCAGCACCTCGTGGCCACGGCGTGCCAGCTCGTAGACGCCAGCCTGCGTGATGGCGACGCGGTTCTCGTTGTTCTTGATTTCGGTGGGAATACCGACGCGCATGATCTGCTCCAGAGTGTTCGGAAGTGCGGTGTGGTCCGGACGCACCGCGACCCTCGATAGAGAAATCGCGACACGGGATGTCTTCGATTGTGCAGTATATTCGCTTTCCGCAAAAGAAACATGAATTCTCTTCGGAATTCATCGCTAAAGTGGTGAAGAACGGAGCGAATACGGAGCTGTGATGACTGAGGATTCGAAGAATCTGCGCCCAGATGTCGGGCTGGACCAGGTCGACCGCAAAATTGTGGAAGAGCTGCAGACCAACGGGCGCATCACCAACGCTGAACTCGCGGAGCGGGTGGGCGTCGCCGCCTCAACCTGCATTGCGCGGGTGCGCAGTCTCGTCAGCCGCGGCATCATCACGGGATTCACGGCGTCGGTCGACCCGCGGGCCATGGGGCTCGGCCTGCAGGTGCTCGTGAGCGTGACGGTGAGATCGGGTGCGCGGCAGCGGATCGCTGAGCTCAGTGACGAATTGCGCTCGCTGCCAGAGGTGATGCAGCTTTTCTTCCTCGGCGGTGTGGAGGACTTCATCATCCACCTTGCGGCACGCGATTCGGATCATGTGCGCGACTTCGTCATGGAGCATCTCTCGGCGCACCCGGCGGTGTCATCGACCCGCACCAGCATCGTGTTCAGCCACCACCAGAATCCCGTGCAGGCCTGACCTTACTGACCACGAGCTTGGCCGGCGAGGTGCTCAGAGCGCTGCCGGGGGCAACAGCCTCGTCTCGTAGGCGTCGAGCGCGAGCTCTGCCGCTCTGATGGCCTGTGAGCTGTAGCGACCGATTGCGCGCTCTTCGAGAAGCGTCTCGCGCTGCGCCTCCAGAGCGAGCCTCAGGAGCCGCTGGTAGGTCTGTGCCGGGTGCTCGGCGCCGTGGGTTTCGAGGGGCATCGTCGGAGCTGCGGCCGCCGCGAGAGGGATGAGGGCGCTGCGCGCGCTCGCGCGCGCCCGCTGCACTGCCATGTCGGTGTGCTCTTGCTGTTTGGGATCGCGCGCTGGTTGAGCGTCGCGTGCGGCCTCGCGAGTGCGTTCGTCTTCGCGTTCTTGTGCTTCGACGGCTTCATCGATGGCCTCGTTGGCGGCTTCGTAGAGGTCGCGGCTGAGCGATATCAGTTCCTTCTTCTGGTGCCCGGTGCCGGCGCCGTCGGGCCAGAGCTTGCGGATGAACACGGGCAGCGTGAGGCCATGCAGCAGCAGGGTGATGACCGCGACGGCGAACGCCGCCAGAATGATCTGCGGTCGATAGGGAACGGTAGTGGGGATCGACTGCGCAGCGGCGAGCGTCACCACGCCGCGCATACCGCTCCAGGAGAGCACCACGCCGTCGCGCCAGCCGAGTTGCTGCTCGCGCTCATGTTCGAGGTCGGCAGCAGATCGTTTGGTGCGGATGTCGAGCCTGCGCAGCCGGTCGCGGAAGCGGCCGTCGGCCTTTTCTGCGATGCCCGATTGTTGCACCCGTTCGTTGAGGTGGTTGTAGCCGGCGTTGCGTCGCTCGTAGTGCCGTGTCACCCCGCGCATGCCCAGCAGGAGCGGCACCATGAAGGCCGAACGGCAGAGAATGAGCAGTGCGACGAGGCCCAGCGCGAGCATGCCGATGTGGGGGAGGCGCAGCTCGCTCTCGCCGACCTGAGCCACGAGCGAGTGCAACTGCAGCCCCATGACAAGGAAGACGCCGTTCTCGAGCAGGAACTGCACGGTGCGCCAGTTGAGTCGCTCGTTGGTGCGCGCAGATGCGCTGAAACGTTTGGACGCGTGGTGACCGGTGTAAAGACCGGTGACGACCACGGCAAGCACGCCAGAAGCCTGCAGCTCCTCGGCGGGAATGAACGCGACGAAGGGCACGATGAACGAGATAATCGTGTCGTGCACCGGGCTGGTGAGCTTGGAGCGGATCCACACGGTCAGCCCGCCGATGACGAGGCCGACGACGATCGCCACAGCGACCGAGTAGAAGAAGGAGGCCGTCGCCGGTGCGAGCGCGAAGCTGCCTGCAACGGCGGCGGTTGCAGTCTTCAGTAGCACGAGTGAGGTGGCGTCGTTGACGAGGCTTTCGCCCTCGAGAATGGAGACGACCCGCTCGGGCATGCCGAGCCGTTTGCCGATCGAGGTCGCTGCAACCGCGTCGGTGGGGCTGATAACAGCGCCGAGGGCGATCGCTGCGGGGAGCGGGATCGCAGGCACGAACCAGTGCACGAGGAAGCCGACGGCGAGTGCCGAGATCACCACGAGCAGCACGGAAAGCCCGATGACGGGGCGGAAGTTGCGGCGGAAATCGACGATGGGCACGTTGACGGCGGCGGCATAGAGCAGAGGTGGAAGCACGACAAGGAGGATGATCTCGGGGTCGATGCTCACGAGCGGCATGAAGGGGAGGTAGCCGATGCCGATCCCGATGACGACGAGCAGCAGAGGGGCCGCGATGCTGATCTTGCTACCGACGATCGATGCGCCGACGAGCAGGATCACCGCGATCACTGAGAGGAGGCCGAATTCCATGGCTCTAGGCTCTCACGTCTGCCACGCCTGCTGCTTCGATGGCAGGCTTGGGCGGTGCACGGTGTTGACGCCTCGGCTCCGGGTCATGAGGGGTCTGCCGCGGATTCGGTGAGTCTGAGCTCGGGCGTCTGCTGAGCGTGAAAGGCGCCCCAGCGTGCGGCCGACGATTCGAGCGCTCCAAGGTCGATGCGCGACCCGGGAAATGGTGAAAGTTCGAGGCCCGCGCCCTTTCGCGTGCCTCTCCGCCAGGTGCCGAGCACCCGGCCGTCTGCCACGACAGTCGCGAGGAACATGCCGTTGCGGCCGGGCACGATGCGTTCGAAGTGCTCGGGATCGAGCTGCGGTTCTCGGTCGGTGTATCCGAGCAGGTGCTCGTCGAACGACGGCAGGAGGAGCCATTCGGCGTCGCCTGACGCAACGCGGGAGAGCGGATCGCCGAGCAGTTCGGGATCGGCCCAGAGTGCGCCTGCGGCACCCTCGACAGCATCGAGGCGGAGCGGCACCAGGCGGCCGCTTTCGCTAGCGAGCGCAATCGCGCGGCGGGCCTCGCGCACGGTGAGGCCGGTCCACCAGGCGAAGTCGCGCTCGCGCACGGGGCCGCGGGCTGCGGCGTATCGGGCCGCGAGTTCTGCGAGGGCGTCGTCGCCGTCGAGCTTGCGGGCATCGCGAATCCACTCGTCGGCGCGTACTAGCAGCGGTTCGGTGCCGTGAACGGGGCCGAAGGCCGCCAGGCCGTTCTGGCACAGCCACCAGATGAGGTGGTAGCGCCAGTTGCTGCTCCACTCGATGCCCGCGTCGGTCCAGGCCGCGGCGAGTGCGTCGCGGTCGAGCCCGCGGCCCTCCGCGGCGAGCCCGCTCAGTGCGTCGAGCGACACCTCAACGAGGGTGTCGAGCACCGCATCGCTGATGCCGAGAAACTCGCGCCGCTTCGGCGCACCGACGAGCACCCGGTGCGAGGTGGCCTGTTGCATCCAGCCGATGTCTTCGGCAGCGACGACATGAATAGTGCCGCGCATGGGCCAGGAGCGCACGACCAGGCCAGCGTTGAACGCGGCGTGCACATCGGCGACGCTGGTGCCAGGCGTTCGCACGCCCAGTGCCCAGCGCGAGGAGCGCCAATCTTGCCCCTGCGTCGCGAGCATGCGTCGCGCGGCCTCCGCGATCCGCTGTGGACCGTCTGACTCAGACGCATCGGCGGTTTCTCCAGCCGCAGCGGTGAGGCCCAGCGCACGCATGCGCAGGCGCAGCAGCTCTGATGCGGTGATCGTGTCGGTCATGCGGTCAGTGTAAACCGGGCCACCGACATTGACGGGGCCGGCGGCACCAACAGTGCCGCCGGCTCCCTTAGAACCGGGCCCGGTGGTAAGGGCCGGGCGTGAGGCTCTCGGCCGATGGAGCGCGCAACTCGTGCGCCCAGCTCAGCGGCAGGTGCGGGTTTGCGAGCAGAGGCCGCCCCACGAAGATCACGTCGGCCTGCCCCGTGACGAGGATGGTCTCTGCCTGCGCGGCCTCGGTGATGAGACCGACGGCTCCGATCGCAATGGCGCCGGTTGGAAGCTCACGGCGCAGCTGCGCGGCAAGCGAGGTCTGGTAGGCGGGGCCGACAGGGATGCGCGCTGCCGGGGTGTTGCCGCCAGAAGACACGTCGATGAGATCGGCACCCTCTTCGACAAGCCACGCCGAGACCAGTTTCGCTTCGTCAATGTCGAAGCCGCCCGCAGTCCACTCGGTCGCCGAGATGCGCACGAGAATCGGCAGTTCGGGATGGCGGATGCGGATCGCGCGCACGACTTCGAGCAGCAGCCGTGCGCGGCGTTCGAGATCACCGCCGTAGCCGTCGCCGCGAAGATTTGAGAGCGGAGAGAGAAACTCGTGCAGCAGGTAGCCGTGGGCTGCATGCACTTCGACGGCGTCGAAGCCGGCTGCGACCGCGCGATCCGCTGCCGCCGCGAACGCCGCGACGACGCCCGCGATCTCATCGATGCCGAGTGCGCGCGGCGCGGCGAACTCACCGAACGGCACCTCTGAGGGGGCCACGGTCTGCCAGCCGCCTTCACCCATGGGGATCGAGCCTTCGGGTGCGCCCGGCAACCACGGATAGGTGGAGGCCTTGCGGCCAGCGTGCGCGAGCTGCACCGCGATGCGTGCGCCGTGGGCGTGCGCGGCGTTCGCGAGCCCCGCGAAGGCCGCCGTCTGCTCGTCGTTCCAAAGCCCCAGATCGCGCGGTGAGATGCGGCCCTCTGGTGCCACCGCCGTTGCCTCGACAGTCACGAGACCGGCGCCGCCGCGCGCGAGCGCACCGATGTGCTGCAGGTGCCAGTCGCGCGGCACGCCGTCCTGCTGAGTGACCGAGTACTGGCACATCGGGGAGACCCAGAGCCTGTTGCGCACCTCGATATTGCGCAGCTGGATTGCTTGGAAAAGGAGCGGATCTGCCATGTGCGGAAGTGTATCGACTGCCCCTGACCGTTCTGCGGCAGATCTCGTGGGCGGGTGTGCGAAGGGTTACGGGGAGTCTGTGCGGCGCTTCGGGGGCGCGTGCGCAGCGCGATCGAACAGGAATGTCAGTGGTCTGTGGGAGGGTTAGTAGGGTTCCGTGACAGGTCGAAGGAGGCTCCGGATGCATGAGATCAAGTGCCCGCACTGCGGCAGGGCGTTCACCGTCGATGAGGCCGGGTACGCCGACATCCTGAAACAGGTGCGCGACCATGAGTTCGAGCAGCAGCTGCACGAGCGGCTCGAACTGGCCGAGCAAGACAAAGCGAGGGCGCTTGAGCTTGCGGCTGCGCAGTCGGCGGCCGATCTGCAGCGCGCCGCCGCTGCAAAGGACTCGGAGATCCAGGAGCTGCGGGCAACGATCGATGCAGCCGAGACCGCCAGGCGGCTCGCGGTTGCCGAGGCCCTCGGCGCGGTCGAGAAGGAGCGTGACGCGCTCGCGAGTGAGCTTGAGCAGGCGCGGCAGGAGAAGCAAGCGGCGGTGGATCTGGCCGAGGCGAAGCTCACGACCGAGCTGGAGCGTGCTTCCGCGGCGAAGGATGCTCAGATCCAGGAGCTGCGATCGCAGATCGAGACCGTCGAACTCGCCCAGAAGCTCGCGCTCGCCGAGGCCGTCGGCAGCGTTGAACGAGAGCGTGATGAACTGCAGAGCGGTCTCGCCCGTGCCGAGATAGAGAAACAGCTCGCAGAGCAATCGTTGAAGGAGCGCTACGAGACGCAACTGCGAGACCGCGAAGCCGAGATCGAGCGCTTGCGCGATATGAAGGCCCGCCTGTCGACCAAGATGCTCGGCGAGACGCTTGAGCTGCACTGCGAGAACACCTTCAACCGCTACCGCGCCATGGCCTTCCCGAATGCCTACTTCGAGAAAGACAACGATGCGAGCTCGGGCAGCAAGGGCGACTACATTTTTCGCGACCTCGATCCCGCCGGCATCGAAATCGTGTCGATCATGTTCGAGATGAAGAACGAGGCCGATACGACAGCCACAAAGAAGAAGAATGAAGACTTCTTCAAAGAGCTCGATAAAGACCGCACCGAAAAGGGCTGCGAATACGCGGTGCTCGTGTCCTTGCTCGAGCCGGAGAACGAGTATTACAACGACGGCATCGTCGACGTCTCGCATCGCTACCCCAAGATGTATGTGGTGCGGCCGCAGTTCTTCCTGCCGCTGATTACGCTGCTGCGCAACGGTTCGCTGAACGCCCTGAAATACAAGGCCGAGCTGGAGCAGGTGAAGGCCCAGAACATCGACATCACCAACTTCGAGTCGGAGCTCGACGCCTTCAAGGGTGCGTTCGGTCGCAACTACGAGCTTGCAACGCGCAAGTTCCACACGGCGATCGAGGAGATCGACAAGGCGATTGCGAGACTGCAGAAGGTGAAAGAAGAGCTGCTGGGGTCCGAACGCAATCTGCGCCTCGCCAACGACAAGGCGCAGGGCGTTACCATCAAGAAGCTCACCCGCAAGAACCCGACAATGGCGGCCAAGTTCGCCGAGCTCGAGAGCGGCATCGACGCATCCGCGGCCGAGTGAAGAAGCGAGAAAGCACACGCATGAACCTGGGATCGATGCTCGAAACCTCCTCCTTCGCCGAGGCCGACGAAGCCTTCGCGGCGTTCGAGGAGTGGGCGTGGGAAGAGCGCGGTTTGCGCCTGTACCCGGCCCAGGAAGAAGCGGTGCTCGGCATTGCTCTTGGCAGCAATGTGATCCTCGCCACACCCACGGGCACCGGCAAATCACTTGTGGCGCTCGGCGCTCACTTCATCGCGCTCGCAGAGCAGCGCCGCACCGTCTATACCGCCCCCATTAAAGCCTTGGTGAGTGAGAAGTTCTTCGATCTCGTCGCGGTGTTCGGGGCCGACCGGGTGGGCATGGTCACCGGTGACACCTCGATCAACCCGGATGCGCCGATCCTCTGCTGCACCGCAGAAATCCTGGCAAATCTCGCCATCCGCGACAAAGACGTCGACAATCCCGAGGCGGGCGGCATCACCCAGGTCATCATGGACGAATTCCACTACTACGCCGACTCCGAACGGGGCTGGGCGTGGCAGGTGCCGCTGCTGCTCATGCACGACGCGCAGTTCCTCCTGATGTCGGCGACACTCGGCGATGTCACCGAACTCGCCGCCGACCTCAGCGATGCCACGGGCCGCGATACCGCCCTCGTCACAGGCGTGGAACGGCCCGTGCCGCTCAGCTTCAGCTATGCGGTGGCACCCGCCCACGAGATGGTAGAGCAGCTCATCGAGCAGCGCCAGACCCCCGCCTATCTCGTGCACTTCAACCAGTCGCACGCCGTCGAACAGGCTCAGGCCCTCGCCAGCATCCGCATCGTCGACCGTGCCGGTCGCGACGAGATCGCCGCTGCGATCGGCGACTTCCGTTTTTCGACAGGTTTCGGCACCACGCTTTCCCGGTTGGTGCGCGCGGGTATCGGCGTGCACCACGCGGGAATGCTTCCCCGATACCGGCGACTGGTCGAGCAGCTCGCTCAGCGCGGTCTGCTGCGCGTGATCTGCGGCACCGACACGCTCGGCGTGGGCATCAACGTGCCCATCCGCACCGTCGTCATCACCGCGCTCACCAAGTTCGACGGTGAAAAGATGCGCCGCTTGAGCGCTCGCGAGTTCCACCAGATCGCGGGGCGCGCCGGTCGGGCAGGCTTCGACACCGAGGGCGATGTGATCGCTCTCGCACCCGAACACGAGGTCGAGAACGCCAAGCAGAGCGCGAAAGCGCAGGCGAAGGCGGCCTCAGGCAAGAAAGTGGGCAAAGGGCCGAAGAAGAAGGCACCGCCCCAGGGCTTCGTTGGCTGGAGCGAGCAGACGCTTGAGAAGCTCGTCGGCTCGCAGCCGGAACCCCTGGTGAGCCGCATGCGCGTGAGCCACTCCATGGTGCTCGGCGTGATCGGCCGCGGCGAGGAGTGGGAGGGCGAGGCTCTGAACACGATGCAGATGCTCATCTTCGACAGCCATGAGCCGAAGGCCCGCCAGTACGAGCATGCCCGCACCGCTATCGGCATTTTCCGCACGCTGCGCAACGGCGGCATCGTCGAGGTGCACGAGAACGAGCGCGGCGAACGCTTGCTGCGCCTCACCGTTGATCTGCAGGCCAACTTCGCACTCAACCAGCCGCTTTCTCCGTTCGCGCTCGCCGCGATCGACCTGCTCGACCCTGAGTCCGATGGCTACGCCCTCGATGTGATCTCCATCATCGAGGCCACCCTCGAAGATCCTCGCGCAATTGTGCGCGCTCAGGAGCACAAAGCCCGCGGCGAGGCCGTTGCCGCGATGAAGGCCGAGGGCATCGAGTATGACGAGCGCATGGAACTGCTCGAAGAGGTGACGCATCCGCAGCCGCTCAAAGAGCTGCTCGATGAGGCCTTCAACGCCTACGCCCAGGAGGTGCCGTGGGCGCGAGACTATGAGCTGCGGCCCAAATCTGTGGTGCGCGACATGGTCGAGCGCGCTTTCGGCTTCCGCGATCTGGTCTCCTTCTACCAGCTCGGTCGCGCCGAGGGCGGAGTGCTGCGCTACCTCAGCGATGCCTACCGTGCGCTCGAACGCACCATTCCCGAGCAGTCCAAGACCCACGAACTCGACGACCTCATCGACTGGTTGGGAGAGCTGGTGCGGCAGGTCGATTCAAGCCTCGTCGACGAGTGGGAAGAGCTCTCGAACCCGGAAGCCGCTGCGGTTCACGCCGCTGCGCTCGCGCAGGCGGAAGCCACAGGCGAGACGGTCGCGCCGCCCACCCGCTCCGTGCTGCGCAACGAGCGCGCTTTCACCGTGATGCTGCGCAACGCGCTCTTCCTGCGGGTGCAGGCCGCTGCCCAAGAACGCTACGAACTACTCGGCGAGCTCGACGGCTCAGCTGCGGGCAACTTCGGTGAGCAGCGTTGGCGCGATGCCCTGGCGGGTTACTTCACCGAGTATGACGAGATCCGCATCGATGCCGATGCTCGCGCCGCGGGGCTCCTCGAGATCGACAACGGCGCAGAAGCAGTGGCCGAGGGGGTCTGGCGCTTCAGGCAGGTGCTGCTCGATCCGGCAGGCGATCGCGACTGGGGGATCGAAGGCTTCGTGGATCTCGCCGCTTCAGAAGTCGAAGGAGAGCCTGCGGTGCGAGTGCAACGGGTGGGCCCGCTCGGCTGAGTGAGCCTGCGTGAACGCAGCTCCGAACAGGCTCATACTGCTTCAGTTGATGCTGTTTTCATAGGAAGGAAAGGCATAGACTGCACCCACGCTCGTTGTTTCGGGCTGGCATCGCGGGAAGGGGAGTTCGATGCATTCTGTCTTTCAGCGCTTGGTGGGCGTGATCATCATCGTCATCGTGCTCTGCGCAGTCGCCCTACTGATCTGGGGGGGTCACTGCGACAGACGCCGAGACTGTCTGGAACCCGGTGCGGCTCACCCTCGCGGGAGCCTGGACGGTGCTCTACAACTCCGAGGTGCCTCGCGCCGGCATCTGGGGCGTTGCTCTCGCGGTCGCCCTGGCCCTTGTCGCGATCGTGGTCGCCACCGAGCGCATCGTTGCACGGCGGTACCGGCGCACCCCGCTCGGTGTGATCGAACGATCGCTCGCTCCGAAGCAGATCATGGACCGCTCTCGCGGGGTGTTCGCCGGGGAGGTGACGGTGACGGTGCTCATTCCTGCGCATAACGAAGAGGCGTCGCTGCCCGCTACACTCACCTCGCTCAAAGACCAGACGCTGCGGGCAGACCGAGTGATCGTGGTTGCCGACAACTGCACAGATGGCACTGTTGCCGTCGCGCGGCAGCTCGGAGCCGAGGTCTTCGAAACCGTGGGAAACACCCATAAGAAGGGCGGTGCGCTCAACCAGGCCCTCGCCGAATTGCTACCCGGAATGGGCGACAACGATTCCGTGCTCGTGATGGACGCCGATACCCAGCTCAGCGAGCGCTTCCTCGAAACAGCAGTGGCGCGGTTCCGCAACGACCGGGCGTTGATGGCTGTCGGCGGCCTCTTCAGCGGCGAAGAGGGTCACGGCATGCTGGGCCAGTTTCAGCGCAACGAGTACTTCCGCTACCAGCGGGAGATCTCGCGGCGGGACGGTCGGGTGTTCGTACTCACCGGCACCGGAACGGTATTCCGTGCCATCGCGCTGCGCGCGGTCGCCGAGGCTCGCGGCCGTTCCATCCCGGGGGTGAACGGCGAGGTCTACGATACCTTTGCGCTGACCGAGGACAACGAGCTCACGATCGCGATCAAATCGCTCGGTGGCTTGATGACCTCACCTCGAGAGTGCATGGTCACCACCGAACTCATGCCGAATTGGCGGATGCTCTGGGCGCAGCGGTTGCGGTGGCAGCGTGGCGCCCTCGAGAACCTGGGAACCTACGGTGTTACCCCGCAGACGTTCCGCTATTGGAGCCAGCAGGTGGCGATCGGCTACGGCGTGTTCGCGCTCTTCGCCTACTTCGGGTTGATGTTCATCATGCTCACCGCGATGGACACCTGGGTGTGGTTCCCGTTCTGGCTTGGCATCGGTCTCGTGTTCATGGTGGAACGCACCGTGACGGTGTGGCGGGGTGGCTGGCGCGCCCGCCTGCTCGCCATGCTCGTTTTTCCTGAACTGGTCTACGACTGCTTCCTCAACCTTGCCTTCCTGAAGGGCGTCTTTGAGATCTCGTCCGGCCAGAATGCGACCTGGAAGCATGTCGAGCACGCCCGCCCGGAGGCGAGCAGCGGCACTCTCCAGGCGCGCGAACCGAGGCATGAAGCCGCCGTCTCTGAACGTTCCGCTTCGGAAGGATAACGACAATGCTGCACACCGGAATCCTGTTCCCCGAAAGCATCCTCCAGAGCGACTGGTTCGGGGTCTTCGCAACCTTCGTTGCGATCAACACGCTGATCTACGTGGTGCTGGGGGTGTCGAAGCTCTTTCCGGTGATCCACTTCAGCTGGCGTCGCGGTGGCCGCAACCGCCGTGGCGAGACGCGGAGCATCTACCCCGACGCCGAGATCTGAGCGGCTACGCCCCGAAGAGGGTCATGCCCTCGGCGGGCACGAGCACCGCTGCAGCAAAGAGCCCGAACCACACCACGGCAGCGATTTGCACGCTGCGGTTGCGGAAGAGCACCATTTCCGGGCCTTCGGCGCGGCCCTTGTCGATGTCGGATGCGTAGTAGAGCACGATCGCGAGGAACGGCACCACCGAAGAGACGGTGAAGACCTGGTTGAAGCCCGCGATTTGGAAGGCCCAGAGCGAATAGCCGAGCACCAGCATCGTGCCCGACATCGCCCAGACGAACTGCAGGAACGTCACCGAATACTGGGCGAGTGTCGAGCGGGTGTAGGCCGTGGGGGCATGCTGAGCTGCCAGCAGCTCGGAGTACCGCTTCCCGGCGACCATGAAGAGCGAACCTGCCATGATCACGAGCATGAACCAGGCGCTCACCGGGATTCCGGTGGCGGCAGCACCGGCAATGCCGCGGAGACAGAAGCCAGTCGCCACGGAGAGCATGTCGACGACTTTGCGATGCTTCGCCCAGGTGACGTAGAGCGCTTGCAGTGCGAGGTAGGTGATGACGACGGCCCCGAGTCCCGCGGCACCCGTGAGGAACGGCGTGACGACGGCCCCGAGGCCGAGCACAACGGCGGTGCTCGTGGCCGTGCGGGGGGAGACCCGGCCGCTCGCGATGGGGCGGTAGCGCTTCGAGGGGTGAATGCGGTCTGACTCGCGGTCCATGAGGTCGTTCACGAGGTAGACCGTGGATGAAGCGGCGCAGAACACCACGAATCCCAGGAGGGACTGCAACAGCACTTGCGGTTCGAAGAGGCGGCCCGCCGCGAGGGGCACCGCGAACACGAGCAGATTCTTGACCCACTGCTTGGGACGCAGTGCTGGGAAGAGTGAGCGCATACACTCTATTCTCGGGGGTCGTGCGGCTGAATCGGGGCCATGCCTGCCCCGAGTCCCAGAATGGAGTCGATGTGCGCATCGCGCTGCTGTATCTGCTCTTCGCGGCAATCGCCACGGCAACGAACCTGCTCGCTCAGGCCGCAGTGGTGCGCATGCTTGACGGCACCTGGGCGGTTGCGGCGGGCGTGCTCGTCGGCACCTTGGCGGGGCTCGCAGTGAAGTATGTGCTGGATCGGCGGTACATCTTCCGATTCCGCTCCCGGAGCCTGTCCAATAATATGCGCACGGTTGTCATGTACACGCTCTTCAGTGTGGTGACGACGGTGATCTTCTGGGGGTTCGAGTTCGGGTTCGATTGGATCTTCGGCACTGAGGCGGCGCGGTACACGGGTGCAGTGATCGGGCTCGGGATCGGATACGCGGCGAAGTACCAGCTGGACCGCCGCTACACTTTCGTCGAGAGGGAGGGGTAGGCGCATGGATCTGGTCTCCTGGGGGCGTCGCGGCCGGCATCCGCATCGGGTGCTGCGGCCGGCGGATCCCGGCAGCGTTGCCAGGGCGATCACGAGCGGTCATCCTGGTCTGGCGGTCGGCCTTGAACGCAGCTACGGTGATGCGGCGCTCAATTCCGGTGGCACGGCGTGGGACCTGACCGCGCTCGACGCCTTCATCGAGTTCGATGAGGAGACGGGCCTGCTGCGCTGCGAGGCTGGTGTCACGCTAGGCGAGATCCAGCGGGTGTTTTCTCGGCGCGGATGGATGCTCGCGGTGACACCCGGCACCCAGAACGTAACCGTGGGCGGTGCGATCGCGAACGATGTACACGGCAAGAACCACGCCGTCGCCGGCACCTTCGGCGGCCACGTCGAACGCATTGTGCTGCTGCGCACCGATGGTGAGCGCATCGTGTGCGGCCCTGACGAACGCGCCGACTTCTTCGCCGCAACCGTGGGCGGCCTCGGGCTGACCGGGGTGATCGTGGAGGCGACGATTCGCTTGGAACGGGTGGCGGGGCCGTGGCTGCAGACCCGCCGTGTGGCGTTCGGCTCGCTCTCCGAGTACTTCTCTCTGGTGAGGGAGAACACGGAGCCGTTCTCAGTGGGGTGGATCGATGTGGTCACCGATGGCGGTCGCCGCGGCATTTTCACCACTGCTCGGCCCTGCTCGGCCGAGCAGACGGCCGCGCTGCCCGCCGCTCAGCCGGAGCGCAGCCTCACCGTGCCCGTGACACCGCCGTTCTCGCTCGTGGGCCGGGCAACGCTGCCGGCGCTCAACAAGGCGTACTACTGGTGGCAGCGCTCAGGGGTCGGCACGCGGATCGAACACTACCGCGACTACGACTATCAGCTCGACGCGATCCGCGGATGGAACCGCATGTACGGGCCGCGCGGGTTCTACCAATACCAGAGCACCATCCCGTGGGAGGGCGCACAGGAGGCGACTTCCGATATGCTGCACCGCATCGCCCGCTCAGGGCAGGGCTCGTTCCTGGGGGTGCTGAAAACCTTCGGCGACACCCCCTCGCCCGGCATGCTGAGCTTCCCGGCGCCAGGCGTCTGCTTCGCCCTCGATTTCCCAGACCTGGGCGAGCGCACGCTGCGGCTCTTCGCCGAGCTCGATCGCATCGTGTCCGAGGTCGGCGGTCGTCTCTATCCGGCGAAAGACGCACGCATGCCGCGCGAACTCTTCGAAGCCGGCTATCCGAGACTGCCCGAGTTTCTGCCGTTCAGGGATCCGGGTATCGAATCAGACCTCGCAAGGAGGCTCATCTCATGACCAAGCACACCACCAGTTCTGCGCTCGTCGTCGGTGCGACCTCGGTGATCGCGCAGCACATCATGCGCCGCTGGGCCGACGCCGGTGCCGGTCGATTTGTGCTTGTGGGGCGCAACGCGGAACGGCTTGAGCGCGTCGCCGCCGACCTGCGGGTGCGCGGCCGTTCGCCTGAAGTGTCGATTGTCGCCCTCGACATGCTCGACCCCGAGGCGATCGCCAGGGCAGTCACCGAGGCGGCCGAGCAGGCAGACCCCGACACCGTGCTCATCGCGCACGGTGCCATGCACGATCAGCAGCGCATGCAGCAAGATCTCGTCCTCGCAAAAGACCAGCTTGAAGCGACGGGGGTGTCTCCGACGCTGTGGCTCGATGCGGCCGTGGGCCTGACCCGGGCGACACGGATCGCGGTGATCGGCTCGGTTGCAGGGGATCGCGGTCGCGCGAGCAACTTCTTGTACGGTTCGGCGAAGGGCATGGTCGAGCGGGCCGCCCAGGGCGAGCAGCACCGGCTGCACGGCACCGGCCGCCGCGTCAGCCTGGTGAAGCCGGGTCCCACTGCGACGCCGATGACGGCCCCGCTGCAGGAGTCGGGAGCCCGCCTGGCAAGCGCCGACGCGGTCGCGGGGATCGTGGTGCGCGCTATCGCGGCAGGCAGGCCGGTCGTCTACGCGCCTGGCCTGTGGCGGTGGATCATGCTCGCCGTGCGGCTCGCACCACGGGCGCTGTTCGAGCGCACCTCGCTGTAGCGCGCGCCTCGCTTCGCAGCGGGTCTCGCTGCGAAGCGCACCTCGTGGTGGGGCGGGGCCTCAGTGGCGCGCCTCAAACGCGCCCCGATCCGCATCCAAAAGCACCCGCAGCATCATCAGCACCCGCAGCATCATCAGCACCCGCAGCCGGATGCGAACCGGGATCCGCCCCCGACTACACCGCGACCACCGAGGAGTCCTCATACTCCTCGGTGAGCCCGTGCGGGGTCTTCTCCCAACGGTGCGGGCTAAAGTACATCTGCCAGGCCGCCCGCCACGCCGCAACCGAGTGCAGAATCCAGTAGAGCGGGTTGAGCAGCGCAAAGACGGCGATGCGCCAGTTGTAGCGACGCCAGGCCGCAGCCCCAGCGAACATGATCATCAGCGCGTTCGATGCCAACATGTTGATCGTGCCGCCGATCACGAGCCAGTCGGGCAGATTGAGGCCGATGACGTGCACGCCCACATAGGTGATGATCGTGAAGCCGAGCACGAGCGGGTAGGCGAGGAACGCGAGCGGCGTGCCGATGATCAACGCGGTGAGCGTGATGAAACCCGGCAGCCCGTTCTGCTTCAACCACGCGACAGGGTGTCTCGCGTTGACAGCGCCCGTCATCATGTAGCCCTTGATCCAGCGGGTGCGCTGCTTCACCCAGGCGGGCACCTCGGCGCACGCTTCCTCCCAGGTGACAGAATCAACCACGCCGACCCGCCCGCCTTGCACGGCGATGCGCATGCCGAGGTCGGCGTCTTCGGTGACGTTGTAGGGATCCCAGGCGCCGAGGTTGCGCAGTTGATCGGTGACGAAGTGATTCGAGGTGCCGCCCAGGGGGATCGGCACATGCCAGTCGTCCATGCCGGGCAGCATCGAGTCGAACCAGTGCGCATACTCAACCGCGAAGAGGCGGGTCAGCACGTTGTAGTCGGCGTTGAAGTAGTTGAGCGCAGCCTGCACGCAGATCAGTGGGCGCTGCTCGTTGTTCTCGAGGCGCTGTTCCGAGCGGAAACGCTCCACAACTTGCCGCAGTTGCTGCGGCTGTGGCCGATCCTCGGCATCGTAGATCACCACGAACTCGCCCCGCGCGAACGCCAGGCCGTAGTTGCAGGCGCGGGGCTTCGTCTGGGGGCCGCCGGGCGGCACGATCAGCATGCGCACATACTCTGGCGGGCGCATCGCCTTCACTGCGGCGATCGTCTCGTCATCGTCTTCTTCGAGCAGAAGCAGCACATCGAGCTTCGTCTTCGGGTAGTCGAGTGCGCCCAGATTGGAGACAAGCTTCGTGATGATGTTGGCCTCGCGGTAGGCGGGCACGAGGATCGTGTAGATCGGCAGATCATCATCCGGGATTGAGGAGACGGGCTCGGGCAAGCCTCTCACCTCACGCTGACGGTGCACCTCTGCGGCGAGGCTGCGCCGCCACACTCGGCGGAAGCTGCCGCGCACCCCGGCGAGCACTTTGAAGCCGACGTTGACGAGGAACATCGCGTTCGCGATTGCGAGCACCGTGATCGCGGTGACGAGCGGATCGAACACCGCGCCAACGATGATCACCGCAACAGCGATCACCGGCAGCGCGCGCTGCCACAGATTGAGTCCGTCTTTCGCTGAGGCCGAGTTGTCGCTGCTCGCCAGCGCCTCCGCGGCACCGAAGACGAGCGCGGCACGGCAGATCGACTGCACCACACGCACCAGATCCCAGTCGGTGGTGGTGACGAGCCGTACCTGATCGACACCGAAGCCCTCAACGATCTTCGCGGCCGCGGCCCTCTCAAGCGGGATCGTCGTGGCGACGGTCACCCATGATGGTCCGTGCGCGGGGCGTTCAACGGCAATTGGCAGCCAGCCCCGCTCGATCCAGGTCTCTGCGGTCTCGGTGAGGATCAGCTCGGCGTCGACCTCGCCCCGTTCGTCGAGCTGCACGAGGTCGACGAATGGGGCGCGCCACTGCTCGGCAAGTGCACGATACATCTCCATGCGCTGCACAGCGCCGCTCAGAATGAGGTGGCGCCCAAGCTGTCCACCGCCCTCCCGCTGCGCGGCGAGCGCCTCCTCGAGTTGCGTCTGGGTGATGAGCCCGCGGTCGAGGAGGATTTCGCCGATGCGGCGCCGGTCACGGCCGGGCATACCGATCATGAGCCGTCCAATCGTCGGAGGATGCGAATGTCACCCTCGGAGAACACGACCTCGTACTGCGCGAGCACGGCAGGGTGTTCGAGAAGCGTCGCGTACACCTGATCGGCGACCGCGGCGCTCGACAGTGACGGCGCGTCGGCCACCGTGTAAAAGATCCAGCGCGCGTGACCGGCGGGATCGCGCAGCGCCTCGTCGAACAGGGTGCCCGTGGACCGGTTGAAGTACTCGTGCAGCGGCACGCCGATCTGTGGCAGCACCGCATTGCCTGCCGCGGATTCGTCCATCAGAATCCCGCCACCGTCGTAGTGATCACCCAGGTAGCGCGCTCCGGCATCGGTGCCGTTGCCATGTTTGATTTCAAGGTAGCCAGCACCCTCGGCGAGCACGGCGCTGCGGCCCGGGAGGTCGGTCAGCGACCAGGCCAGCTGGCCGGCGAACGCGACGATCGTCGCGACCGCGGCTGCGATCCCGAGCCTGCGAGCCCGCCGAGATCGCAGGCAGGAGTCGATCCACACCGCGCAGAGCATCGCCAACCAGGTCAGTGAGACCAGGGCGTAGCGGTTGTTCCACCAGTTCGTCGGCATCGTGTGCATATTGTTCAGGTGCGTCTGGCCGAGGTAGAGGCTGAGCAGCGAGAACGCCCAGCCAGTAGCCAGCAGCCAGACGATGAGCGCGCGGGTCTCAAGCCGGAACCGCGCGCACAGCGCGATGAGCCCGAGCGCCGCGACCGCGAGGGTGACCGCGCCGACGGTGCCGATAATGGCCCAGTGGTAGGCCCACAGCGTGAGGCCCACGGAGCCCTTGTACGCCAGAAAGCCCGACTCTGAGACAGGAGCCTGCAGTGCCGCCGCCGAGTAGGGGCCGTTCAAGAACTCCAGCGGGTTCTGGTACACCGCGAAGTTGTAGGAGACCCACCACAGCACGCCGAGCGCGGGCCACAGCGCAAAGGCCGAGGCGAGCTTCACTACGTGCTTCAGCGAGCGCTTGCGCCGCCAGGCGACGATGATCACGAACAGTGTGCCGCTCGCCACCAGCGCCCAACCCTCGTAGCGGGAGAGTACGGCGCCGGCGGCGGGCGCGCCGCTGAACACCATCATCTCGCCGGCGCTCAGCTCGCGGGGCGAAAGCGCCCATGAGGCGAGCCCCGCAACCGAGGCGGTGAGGAACGCGATGAGCACGGGCTCGGTAAGCGCTGTCGTGTGCACGTAGAGCATGCTCGGGTTGGTGACGATGAGCCCGACGAGCACCAGGCGGGCGGTGCGGCCCAGGCCGATGCGCGCCGCGATCCGGTAGCTCGCCGAAGCTGTTGCGACGAGGCAGACGATGCCCAGAAGCGCCGCAGCCCAGCCTGTGGCCCACAACCAGTCGATAGCGACGAACGGCATCAGCAGCAGATTCGGCAGTGGTAGCCACACAGTGCCGAGCTGCGTGAAGCCTGGCGCCTTGCTGTCGAAGATGCGGCGTGCGATGGTGAGGTGGCTCTGCGCATCGGCGTAGGCGAATTGCATGTCGGTGCCGATGCTCCAGAACGCGGCAATGGTGCCCGCGATCAGCGCGATGGCCGCGACGATGAGGGTGCCCGGCACGCGGCGCCCGGTTGCGGGCGCGTCGAGCGCCGCCCAGGCCGCCCGAAAGCGGCCCGGCGCGGCCTCGGCCTGGATCACGAGCCGTCGCTGCGGCGCCCGGCGTCCGTTCCGGGCTCGGCCGCAGCGTCGTGAGCCGGAGCCGCCTCGGTGGCCGGAGCGGCGCTCGAAGCTGCAGCCGCAGGGGTCGCATCGGCGGGCAGCGGATCTGCGCCGGCGACCGGTTCGGTCTCGCCCGCCGCGGCGGCCTCGTCAGCAGCCTCGGCCTCAGCTTCGACCTGGCGCGTCGCCACTGCGCGGCGGCGTCGTGCGGCGGTGGCGATTCCCATGATCACGAGCAGCAGTGCGAGGCCGCCGATTGCGACCCACGCGATCCAGGTGTAATCCTCGCGGTAGGCCTGCTGCGGAACCACGGCGTTGATGTCGAGCAGTTGGGGTGCAGCGTCGCTGTCGGACTGGAAACGCAGCACTCCGGAGAGGGTGTACCAGTCGGTGCCGGCGAGGTCGTCTGCGACGCTTACGAGCAGCGTCTCGGGGGTTTCGCCGTTGGGAGCCCACCCGCCGACGACCAGCAGATCGCGGTTGCCGGATTCGAACGCCATGAGGGCGGAGTAAGGCTGATCGACGGCCACGGTCAGCTCGGTGCTGCCCGAGGGGGCGAGGGTGCGGAAGCGGTCGAGGCGCAGCGGGGTGCGCAGCGAGTTGGCCTGGTCTGGTGTAGCTCCTACGAGAAGACCGGGCTTTGTGGAGTCGATCAGCTGCTGCGCGGATTCGACGGTGATGTCGAGCTGGCGGCTCGACACCCGCTGCAGCGCGGCGACGATCGATCCGGCGGCCTGCAGTTCTGCGACGCTCGGGGTGTCCGAGCCTGTTGCGACTGCGAGGGTGCCGCCGAGAGCCTGCGGGAAGCGTTCGAAGCCGGGCGATACGGCCTGACCGCGATGGGCGGTCACCGTGCTGGCGCGGGCGTCGAGGTCGAGGCGCACTTGTGGCAGCAGTGACTCGTCGATGCAGGCGCCGCCTGCGGCAACCGCGGTCAGTCGCACGACGAGGCCGTTCGAGGCGCGCACGCTCGACGACGGGATGGTGATGGTGCGGTCGATGCTCGGATCGTCTGCGGAAATAGGCAGCGTGTCGACGAGCACATCGTTCCAGAGCACCTCTGCGGAGGCGATGGTGACGGCGTCGACGGTGCTGACAGCGCCGGTGAGGTGCAGGGTGTAGCCGTCGACAGGTCCGCCAAAGGCGTCCTGCGGCACACTGATGAAGCCGTCGGTGACGCCGTAGCCGCGCAGTGAGACGCTGGCGGTGCCGAGATCTTCGAGACTGAGGGAGAGAGCGGTGTCTGGCCCGGTGGCCGGGGCAGCAGCGAGGCCTTCGGTGTCTGCGGCGGAGGCGAGGGGGAGCCCTGCTGAGCCGAGCGCTGCCGCGGCGGCGGTGAGTGTTTCGGGGGCGCCCGATACGACGAGGCGGGGGACGCCCCGCTCGTCGGTGTCGATGCCGGTGACCGCGGCGCCGCTGCCAGCCTCGAAGGCGATGACGCGCTGGGTTACGGGGTCAACCGTGTCAGACGCCGGAGCGTCGAGCGACACCGAGGAGGCGCTGCCGAGGCGGTGCGTTGCTGCGGCCACCGCGCTCAAGCCCGCTTCGAGCAGCTGCGGATCGCCGCCGGTGACCACCTCGACCTGCTCAACCCAGGGGGAGAGGAAGGTGGCTACGGTCTCGGGCGGGGTTGCCTCGCCGGCGGTGTCGATTGCCGCGTCGGTGATAGCAAGGCGGGTGCCCTGCTCGCGCTGTTGGGTTTCGCTTGCCACCCAGCACACGAGGCCCGTGTTCCAGGGCAGCGAGAAAGAAATGTTGACGCGACCGTCGACGACGTCTTCATCGCTGAGCGGGAGGGTGATTTCTCCGTCGGCCGGGGTGACGGTGCCGAGGGGTCGACGCTCGCTGCTCACCTGCACCTGGGCGGAGTCGTCGCCGGCGAGCAGTGACAGCCGGGCGGTGAACTCCTGCGGTGTGGTGCCGTCGGGCACGGCGAAGGGAAGCCAGATCGTGCCGCCGCTCGCGAGCTCGGCGCGCTCAGATCGTGACCGCGCAACCTCGGGAGCTGCTGCCGCATCGGGCGACTCTGCGGCGCTCTTGCGCTCGGCGGGATCTTCAGCCTGCGCCGGAGCTGTGGTGTCGGCGGGGTTGCTCGGCTGATCCGGCGAGATCTGCGTTTTCACGCTCGGGCCCGCAGTGGCGAAGGCCGGTGCGGCGCCGGCGCCGACGCTCGCCAGCACGAGGACTCCCGAGAGGATGGCAGCGGGTGCGCGCCGCAATCGCCTGTGGCCCGCGGTGCGAGTGGTTGAACCGAAACCCGGCGCACATGTGCTCATCGTTGGACAGCCTTCCCCCTGAAGAAACGCAACTCACCGCAATCCTACGGGTGTCGGCTTGTGAGATCAGGCCGAAGGGGTGCTCGCGGGGTATTCCGGCCTGCGCAGTAGGAGGTTTCACCCTCTGGGGGGCGGATTCGCATGCGGCATCGCCCGCTGCAGCGTGCCCCAGCGTGCCCACTAGAATTTCCCCATGCGCCTCGGAGTGATCGACGTCGGATCCAACACCGTCCACTTACTGGTGGTCGATGCTCACCCGGGTGCGAGCCCTGCCCCTTACCACTCGCAGCGATCGGTGCTGCGGCTGATGCGCTACCTCGACGCAGATGGCGCGATCGTGGAGGAGGGGGTGCGGCGCATCGTCTATGCGATCCGCGAGGCCGCAGACACCGTGCGCGAGATCGGTGTCGACGACATGATCGCCACCGCCACGAGTGCGATCCGCGAGGCCGCCAACGGTGAGGAAGTGCTCGCGCGCATCACCAGGGAGACCGGGGTGGTGCTGCGGGTGCTTTCGGGTGAGGACGAAGCGCGGATCACGATGCTCGCGGTGCGGCGCTGGCTCGGCTGGTCGGCGGGCGAGATTCTGCTCTTCGACATCGGTGGTGGCTCGTTCGAGATCGCGCAGGGCGCTGACGAGTATCCCGATGTGCAGGTGTCGTTGCCGCTCGGCGCGGGCCGATCCACGATCAACTTCCTGCCTGAGGATCCGCCATCGCGCGAGGCCGTTTCGCTGCTGCGGGCGCACGCCCGCGCCGAGTTCACGCGGGTGCGCGAGCAGATCTTCGCAGACCGCCCCAGGCCCAAGCGGGTGGTGGGCACCTCGAAGACGATCCGCTCACTCGCGCGACTCGTGGGCGGCCCCGCCGATCCCATCACCGGCGATCTCGCACAGTTGCACTACGTCGGCCTGCGCGAGTGGGAGCCGACGCTGCGCGATATGCCGGGGTCGGTGCGCGAGTATCTGCCGGGTGTGACCCCCGAGCGTGGCTACCAGATCATGGCGGGCGCGGTGGTGCTGCGCACCGCGATGAAGGTGTTCGAGGTCGACACCCTCACCATCTCGCCGTGGGCGCTGCGTGAGGGCATCGTGCTGCGTTACATCGACGCGCTCGACGGAAGGGGCGCGGATCCCGTGTCAGAACCGGCCCCGGAGCTGGGGTGAGTGTCGTGCCGCAGGGGCCCGCGACCAGGGAGCTTGACGGAGGAGTCGACTGGACGGCCCTGCACGCCGCGGCGAACGCGGCCAAGGACGCCGCCTACGCTCCCTATTCTCGCTATCGGGTGGGTGCTGCGGCGCTCGTCGACGACGGCCGCATTGTCGCCGGCTGCAATGTGGAGAACGCCTCGTACGGGCTGACGCTGTGCGCGGAGTGCTCGCTCGTGTCGGCGCTGCACATGAGCGGGGGCGGGCGCCTGGTGGCGTTCGTGTGCGTTGACGGCGACGGGGCGACGATCATGCCGTGCGGTCGCTGCCGACAGCTGCTTGCCGAGCATGCCGCCCCTGGCCTGCTGATTGAGACGGTCGCTGGTGTGCGCACCATCGACGAGGTGCTGCCGCTGGCCTTCGGGCCGCGTGATCTCGGGGCCTGACGGCCTCGAATCAATCGAGGGCGGCGATAGCGTCGCGAATCGCCTCGGCCAGCTGGCGCACCGCCGCGGAGGGCTGCTTGCCGGCGCCGTCGGCCGGAGCCGCGATGAGCAGGGAACGCACGAACGACGGATCGTCGATGGGGCGCAGCACGACGCCCGGATGTTCTCGGGTGCTCGCGAGGCGGGGGAGGAAGCTGACGGCCATGCGAGCGGCCACCATGCCGAGCATGACTTGGAAATCATCGGTGCGGATCGCCACATCGAGAGTGTGCCCGGCCTGTGCGAAGGCGTCGATCACGATGGCGTCCATGGGGTCGTCCCAGGCAGCGGCGAAGAGCCAGCGCTCACGGCTCAGTGTGAGCAGTGCCGCGCGGTCGATGGTGGTGTGCGTCGCGAGCGGGTGCCCTTCCGGCAGTGCGAGCATAAGCGGATCGCGCAGCACCTCGGTGGTGACGATATCGGAGCGGAACGACAGTTCGTGGCCGGGCACCGAGTACACGATGGCGGCGTCGAGCTGCCTCCGGTTGACGTGCTCGACGAGCTGCGGCACCTCCTCGAGCACGGCGTCGAGTTCGATTCCGATCTCGGTCACCTGCGCGACGATCGACGGCAGCAGTTTCGCGGCAGCGGTCGGGAACGTGCCGAAACGCAGTCGCACGCGCCCCATCTGGGTGAGGTCGCGTGCGTCGCGCAGGGCGAGATCGGTCAGGGAGAGGATCTCCTCGCCGCGATCGAGCAGCAGCACGCCGACGGGGGTGAGTGAGCTGCCGCGCGAGGAGCGGTTGATCACTGCGGCACCGACTAGACCGTCAAGGTTCTTGAGGTGGTAGTCGACGGTCGGTTGACTCCAGCCGAGGCGACGAGCGGCCCCGGTAACGGATCCCTCGGCGTGCACGGCTCGCAGAGCTTGGAGCTGACGCAGATCGATCATGGCATCCCACTATCCCATATCTGACGCAGGGGCACCTGCGGTACATTTGTCACATACAGGATATGTGGCTTCCGAGACGATACGGGGATTCACGATCGCGATCCGCACCCCCACCATGGAGGGATGCTCCACACCGCCGACCCCAGCCTCCTCCCCGCGCTCGACACCGACACGAATGTTGCAGACCTCACTGCGGACAGCTCGCGCGCGGCCGAGCGGCAAGCGGTGCTGCGCCGGCACGCGGTAACCCCCTACGCAGACGCACTCGATCGCTACGTCGCGCGCGGCCCCATGCAGCTCATGGTGCCCGGGCATGGCGGCAACGATCACGGGCTCGCCTCCCGCCTCGCCGATTTCCTCGGCGAGCGCACCCTGCAACTCGACATCCCCATGCTCATCGATGACGTCGACCTCGGAGCCGACTCTCCCCTCGACCAGGCGCTCGCGCTCGCCGCCGAGGCCTGGGGTGCGCGCCGCACCTGGTTTCTCACCAACGGCGCCTCGCAGGCCAACCGCACCGCGGCACTCGCTGCCCGCGGTCTCGGCGAGCACATTGTCTCGCAGCGCAGCGCGCATTCGAGCTTCAGTGACGGCGTGCTCGCAGCGGGACTGATCCCCAGTTTCGTCTTTCCCACGGTCGATAACGTTCATGGCATGTCGCACGGCGTCTCCCCAGCGGCGCTCGACGCGGCCCTCACGGCAGCTGAGCGGGAGGGGCGGCCGGCTTCCGCCGTCTACATCATCTCGCCGAGCTACTTCGGATCCGTCGCCGACGTGCGCGGCCTCAGTGAGGTCGCCCACGCTCACGGTGCCCCGCTCATCGTCGACGGTGCCTGGGGGCCGCACTTCGGTTTCCACCCCGAGCTGCCGGAGTCGCCCGCGCGCCTCGGGGCCGACCTTGTCGTATCGAGCACCCACAAGCTCGCCGGCTCCCTCACCCAGTCGGCCATGCTGCACCTCGGCCACGGCCCCTTCGCCGACCGTCTCGAACCGCTCATCGAACGTGCCTTCACCATGACGGCCTCAACCTCGACCAGCGCGATCCTGCGAGCCTCCCTCGATATCGCCCGTCACTCGCTCATGACCGGCGAAGCCGAGATCGGGCGCTCCATCACCGGTGCCCGCCGTTTCCGTCAGATGCTGCGCGACGACCCCCGCTTCGGTGTCGTCAGCGACGGATTCGACAGCTTCGAAGACATCGTAGACACCGACCTGCTGCGCGTGCCCATCGATATCTCCGCGACTGGTGTCAGCGGCCACTGGCTGCGGCAGCGACTCATCGACGTCGACGGCATCCACTTCGAAATGGCCACAGCCACTTCGCTCGTCGCCGTCATCGGCGCGGGCAAGACCCCTGACTGTGAGCTCGTGCACCGCGCCCTCATCGCGGCGGTGGACTCCGAAGCAGCCGCCGTCGAGCGTGAGGCGCACGCCGCAGCGGGGTCCTTCCCCGCGCTGCCCGCGCCCGGTGCGCTGCGCATGACGCCCCGCGACGGCTTCTTCTCGCAGACCGAACTCGTCTCGGCCGCAGACGCCGTGGGGCGGGTCTCCGCAGACACGCTCGCGGCCTACCCGCCAGGCATTCCCAACCTCATTCCCGGCGAAGAAATCACTGCCGAGACGGTCGCCTTCCTGCAGGCGGTCGCAGCGTCGCCGACGGGCTACGTGCGCGGCGCCGTCGACCCAGCGGTGGCCTCCTTCCGTGTCACCCGCAGCGCTTAGACTCAATCCCATCAACCGGCCGCAACGGCCCACACCGAACACAATCGACGACGACGTCTGGAGAACCCATGTCCACATCGCAGACGCTGCGCCAGCAGCTCTTCCGCGTGAAGCCCGTTCCGCGCGATGGCGGTGAGAGCGGCAGCACCCTGAAGCGCAGCATCGGGCTCTTCCAGCTCACCCTGATCGGCGTCGGCGGCACCATCGGCACCGGTATCTTCTTCATCCTCTCCGAAGCGGTGCCGATCGCCGGGCCCGCGGTGATCTGGTCGTTCATCATCGCGGCCACCGTGGCCGGCCTGTCGGCGCTGTGCTACGCAGAACTCGCGAGCAGCGTGCCGGTCTCGGGCTCCTCCTACTCCTACGCCTACAGCACCCTCGGCGAGCTGCCCGCGATGGGCGTGGCAGCGTGTCTGCTGCTTGAATACGGCGTATCGACAGCGGCCGTCGCCGTGGGCTGGTCGCAGTATGTCAATCAGCTCATGGGCAATCTCTTCGGCTTCCAGCTGCCCGCCGCGCTGTCGGCAGCCCCCGAAGAGGGCGGCATCATTAACCTGCCGGCCGTGATCCTGATCGCGATGTGCGCCTTCCTGCTGGTGCGTGGCACCTCGCACTCGGTCGTTGCGAACACCATCATGGTGCTCATCAAAATCGCCGTGCTGCTGTTCTTCGTCGCGGTGGGCATCACCGGCTGGAACGCCAACAACTTCGCCGACTTCGCGCCCTTCGGGTTCAGCGGTGTGATGACCGGTGCCGGCCTCATCTTCTTCTCATTCGTCGGCCTCGACGCCGTCGCCACCGCAGGCGACGAGGCGAAGAACCCCCGCCGCAACCTGCCGATCGCGCTGGTCGCCGCGCTCGTCGTGGTGACCACGATGTACGTGCTCGTCGCTGTCGCAGCGCTGGGCGCGCAGCCCACTTCCGAGTTCGAAGGGCAGTCGGCCGGTCTCTCGCAAATCCTGGAGAACATCATCGGGGCCACCTGGCCGGGCACGCTCGTCGCGGCGGGTGCCGTCATCTCGATCTTCAGCGTCACGCTCGTGGTGCTGTACGGCCAGACCCGCATCCTGTTCGCGATGTCTCGCGACGGCATGGCGCCCAAGATCTTCCAGAAGGTCAACCCGCGCACCATGACCCCGGTGGCCAACACCATCATCGTGTCGGTGATCGTCGCGATTCTCGCGGGCGTGCTGCCCATCAACTTCCTCGCCGAGATGACCTCGATCGGCACCCTCGCCGCCTTCACCGTCGTGTCGATCGCCGTGATGGTGCTGCGCAAGCGCGAACCCGATCTGGAGCGCAAGTTCCGCGTGCCGCTCTACCCGGTGATCCCGATCCTCTCGATCATCGGCTGCCTCTGGATTATCAAAGATCTGCGCCCCATCACCATCTTCGTCTTCCTCGGATGGACCCTCGTCGTGCTCGTATGGTGGTGGTTCACCGGCCGCAAGAACTCGGTGCTCGGTGAACAGCTCAAGACCGGCCTGATCCGCCTCGTCGGCCCCGGCCGGTACCGCGACGGCGACGCCGAGCGCGCCGCCGCCCACCTCGAGACCGGCACGCTCAACATCCCAGACCTCGCCCCTGGCGATTCTGCTGCGGGTGATGATGCGGCACAGCACTCGGGCGGATCGTCGCCCCAGGGCCGCGGAGACGAACGATGAGTGTCGTCGTCGGCGTCGCGCCGGGGCACTGCTCGCACGCCGCGGTAAGTCTCGCCGTGCTGCTCGCCCGCTCATCTGACCTGCCGCTCGTGGTCGTGGCCGTCGACGCCGCGGGCTGGCCGCCGCAGCGCCCGCTCAGCGGGGTCGACGGTGAATACCAGCGCTTCGTACGCGAACAGGCCGAAGCCGCCCTCGACGAGGCCCGGGCGCTCGTGCCCGACGACATCGACGCGAGCTACATCGTGCACGACGGGCCCAGTGCGCGGCGCGGCCTGCTCGAAGCCTGCGAGAAGCTGGGCGCGCAGCGGCTCGTGGTGGGTGCGAAAGAGACCGGCCCAGACGGCGAGGTTGTGCTCGGCTCCGTCGTCACAGGCCTGCTGCAGAGCGCGCACCTTCCGGTTGCCGTCGCACCGCACGGTTTCGAGGCCGCGCCAGGAGCCCGGCTGCAGCGTGTCACCGCCGCCTACAGCGGATCGGAGACCTCTGCCGAACTCGTGCTCGGCGCCGCAGCGATTGCGGCCCAGGCGGGGGAGGGCATCCGCATCGCGTCGTTCCACACCCGCCCGCGCGCCTTCCTCACCGCCAGGGTGGGGCGCGATGTCGAGAACGAGATCATCGAAGACTGGGAGGCGCAGATCCGCGAACACGCCGAGGCGATCCTCAGCACGATCGAGCAGTTCGAGCGGCAGCCCGCCTCGGTCGAGGTGGCCGTCGGCGCCGGCGACAGCTGGAGTGCCGCGCTGCGCGCAATCCCGTGGCTCGATGCCGAGGTGCTGGTGGTCGGATCGAGCAGCCTGGGGGCGATCGCAAAGATCTCGCTCGGCTCGCACGCCGTCAAAATCGTGCGCCACTCGCCCGTGCCTGTAGTGGTGGTGCCGCGTCGCGCCACCGACGACTACGTCGCCAGGGGGCGTTCAACAGCCGCAGCCTGATGCGGGCAGTGGGCGGAGCGGGGCGCAGCCTCCCAACTCCGCTCACAGCCCGGTCGGGGAGCGTGATTCCCGTGACTTGTCCACAGATGCGGGGATGGGAGCCCGGAGCCGCTTGCGGGCCCGCATTCTGGAGCCATGACTCATTCCATGCGACCCGATGATCCCCGCCTCAACCGTCACCGCGTGTTCGCGAGCGACGCCGATCTGCACGAGCTGATCGAGTTACTGCTGGCCCGCGCCAACCGTCGCCAGCTGTGGTTGTTCGCCTTTGACGCAGGGCATCGGCAGACCGGGCCGCTGATGCCGATCGAGGACCTCCCCGACAGCCCAGACGAACTCGTTGACACCGAAGACCTGGGGCTCGTGTCGGTTTCGCGGGTGCTTGCCGATCGCGCCGCGAAGATCTGCGATGTGCTCGATGCAGCTGCGGTAGTTCTGGTGTGGGAGCGCCGCGGCAGCGAGCGCTTCGACGCGCAAGATCTGGTGTGGGCCAGGGCGCTCGCGCACGAGGCCGCGCAGCAGGGCATCCGGCTGCGCACGCAGTTTGTGCTCTACGACGAGGGCGTGCGGCAGCTGACACCAGACGACTACGCGTAGGGGCGGTGTGCTGGCAGGTCGATCGGCGCACCCCGGCAGCACGCCCGGCGTTCCGCGCTTGGCGTCCTGATTTGGAGTTGTGGTCGCCGATCGGGTAAAGTTATCTCTCGGTGCTGATCTCCCCGGAGTTCAGATTTCCGCCTTGGGATATGGTGTAATTGGCAACACTACGGTTTCTGGTACCGTCATTCTAGGTTCGAGTCCTGGTATCCCAGCCACTACAGCCCCGGTCTTCTGCGAAGACCGGGGCTGTTTCTGTGTGAGAGGTTCGCTCGCCCATCCCCGGTGCGGCCTGGCCCACTCGCCGCCCCGAGTCCACGCACCCACGATCCGCCCCCGATGGCTTCGAGGGCACCTGTGTGGTGCGGGTCATGAATCACGGAGCCGAGGCGCGGTTGTGGCCGCGCCTCGGGGACCGCCTCAAGGGTGCTACGAGCTGCGGTTCATGCGAGACACTCGGCGTGCACGCTGCTTGGCAATCCGATTGGTTTTCCGTCGTTTCAGGTAATCGGCGACAGGATCCTGATCCGCATCCCAATTGCGTTCCGTGATCGTATTCACCATTGAGCTGAGGGCAGCCGCGATCGGCACCGCGAACAGCGCCCCCGCGATGCCCCCGACCATCAAACCCGTGGCGACGGCGAGCACAACGGCGAGCGGGTGCACGCTCACCGCGTGACCGATGATCAGCGGCTGCAAGACGTGGCTCTCGATCTGGTGCACGAGAATCACAATGATCAGCATGATGACCGCGTTCACGGGGCCGTTGTAAATGAGCGAGATGAACACCGCCACCGCACCCGTGGCGATTGCGCCGATGAACGGCAGAAACGAGCCGAAGAACACGAGCACGGCAATGGCGAAGGGGAGCGGCACCCCGAGCAGCACCGCACCCAGCCCGATACCGACCGCGTTGATAATCGCGACGAAGAAGATCTGCACCCGCACGAACTGGCCGACCGACACCCAGCCGGCCCGCCCTGCGGCGTCGACCGCGGCGTGCGCGCGCTTCGGCAGGAAGCCCAACACCCAGTACCAGACTCGCTGGCCGTCGAGCAGGAGGAAGATCAGCGAGAAGATCACCAGCAGGGTGCCCGTCAGCAGGTGACCGGCCGTGCTGGTGAACTGCAGAGCACCCGTCAGGATCTCGTTCTGGTGGGAGGTGATAGTGGCAACGATCTGCTGCATGAAGTGATCAATTTGATCGCTGTTCAGGCTGAACGGGGGCTGCTCGATCCCGTGCAAGAACTGCTGCCAAGCGGTCTGCGACCGCGCGGCCACGTCGCCCAGGCCGTTGCGCAGCTGGGTCACGATGAGATTGACGAGGAGGCTGATCGCCGCAATAAGCGTGAGCAGCGCCGTAGCGACTCCGAGCCCCTTCGGCAGCCCCCGCCGTTCGAAGAACGCCACAATCGGGTAGAGCAGCGCCGTGAGCAGGATCGCGATGACGAGCGGAATCACTACCGTGTGCAACACCATGATCAGCCAGACGACCACCGCAATAGCCAGGGCGATCACCACCAACCGCCAACTCCAGGCTGCTGCCACGCGGATGCCGAGCGGCAGCTCGTTCGCCGCGTTTTGAGGGGGAGGAACGTCGGTGCGCGGGGCTGCCCCGGCGCTGGGGGCCTGCGGGCTGCTCTGGTCAGTCATGGTGACAGCATATTTCGCTGAGGCCAACTGTGCGCCCCAGGCCGCGGCCCCATAGTCTGAGGGGATGACTGCAACGCTCGTGGCGCACGGTATCGCGGGCGGCCACGCCCATCGCACCCTCTTCGACGGGCTCGACCTCACTGTCGCGCCGGGCGACGTGGTGGGCGTCGTGGGCGTGAACGGGGCTGGCAAGTCCACCCTGCTGCGCATCCTCGCCGGAGAATTGCAGCCGCAGACCGGCGAGATCCACCTGGCTCCCGGCGACGCCTTCGTCGGCTGGCTGCCGCAGGAGCACGAGCGCATTGCGGGCGAGACCGTCGCCGAATATGTCGCGCGTCGCACCGGGTGCGCCCGTGCGACCGCCGACATGGATGCCGCGGCCCTCGCTCTCGCCGAGCCGAACCCGCCGTCGGGCAGCCCCGACCCGAATGAGGTGTACGCAGCCGCGCTCGATCGTTGGCTTGCGAGCGGTGCCGCAGACCTCGAAGAGCGGCTGCCCGCGGTGCTCGCCGAACTCGGGCTCAACACCGCGAGCGCGACCGGCACGGCACCCGACACCCGAGGAGACGCCGCGACAGCCCCAAGCGCCGGTGCCGCCGCCGCCGTCTCGGGATACACGCTCATGACCTCGCTCTCCGGCGGGCAGGCAGCCCGCGTGGGTCTCGCCGCGCTGCTGCTCTCGCGCTTCGATATCGTGCTGCTCGACGAACCGACGAACGACCTCGATCTCGACGGGCTCGAACGGCTCGAGCGATTCGTGGGCGGCCTGCGCGGCGGCGTGGTGCTGGTGAGTCACGACCGCGAGTTTCTGGCCCGCTGCGTTACGCAAGTGCTTGAACTCGATCTCGCGCAGCGCAGCAATCGTGTGTTCGGCGGCGGCTACGAGTCGTACCTTGAGGAGCGTGCCATCGCGCGGCAGTATCGGCGCGACGACTACGACGAGTTCGCGAAGAAGAAGGCCGATCTGGTGGCTCGGGCTCGCACGCAGCGCGAGTGGTCGAGTCAGGGCACCCGCAACGCAATTCGCAAAGCTCCCGATAATGACAAGATCAAGCGCAAAGCCGCCGCGGAGTCGAGTGAGAAGCAGGCGCAGAAGGTGCGCCAGATGGAGAGCCGCATTCGCCGGCTCGAAGAGGTCGAAGAGCCGCGCAAGGAGTGGCAGCTCGAGTTCACAATCGGCTCGGCACCGCGCTCGAGCGCGGTGGTGGCGACGCTCAACGAGGCCGTGGTGACGCAGGGCGACTTCGTGCTCGGGCCCGTCTCGGTGCAGTTGAATGCGGCGGATCGCGTGGGCATCACCGGCCCCAACGGTGCCGGCAAGTCGACGCTGTTGCGCACGCTGCTGGGGAAGCGAGCACCGGATTCGGGCTCGGCCGCTCTCGGCGCCTCGGTCGCGATCGGCGAAATCGATCAGGCGCGCTCGCTCTTCGCGGATGAGCTGCCGCTGGCCGAAGCCTTCGAGCGGCAGCACCCGGACATGGCGAGCGCCGAGGTGCGTACGCTGCTCGCGAAGTTCGGGCTGAAAGCCGACCACGTGTTGCGACCCGGTGCTGAGCTCTCACCGGGGGAGCGCACCCGCGCGGGCATGGCGCTGCTGCAGGCGCGAGGAGTGAACGTGCTCGTGCTCGACGAGCCCACGAACCACCTCGATTTGGCGGCTATCGAGCAGCTCGAACAGGCGCTCGACAGCTATGAGGGCGCGCTGTTGCTCGTCACCCACGATCGGCGCATGCTGGAGAACGTGCGCCTCGACAGGCACTGGCGCATCGAAGCGGGCCGCCTGACCGAGACGTAGTGGCTCTGCGGCACGGCAGATCCGCGCCGGCGACCGCACAGCGCCACTTCGCGCAGAAACCTTGCAGCTTGCGCAGCGCCGTGAGCGTGGATCGCGAGGCGTGCTCGCCTGACTCGCGCGCGCTGTCGCGGATCCGGCGGCAGCAAGGCCCGCAGCCGGGGTGATGTGCGACGCGTGCGGAGTCTTCTAGTGTTGGTTGTTTGGGGTGGCCCAGCGCGGGTGCCGCACTCGCGCGCACGGAATCTGAAGGAGCACAGCATGGGTGTGTCGAAGAAGAGCATCTTCGCGATGGTGGCGGTCAGTGCGATCGCCGTGTTCGGGCTCGGAGGCGTGACGCTCGCGGTGAGCCCAGCGTCAGCGACGCCACCCGAACCTGCCCCCGTGTGCGTGCCCGAGCCGAACGGTGAGCAGCTGCGGTGTTCGGTGAGTTACGTCTTCACCGGTGCGCCGCAGACCTTCACGGTGCCCGCCAATGTCACCTCGGTGGACCTCGAACTCGTCGGCGGGAACGGCGGTGGGCAGTGGGCGAACACCGACCCCACGCTCATCGGCAGCGGAGCCCGGGTCACGGGGACGCTCCCCGGGCTGGTCGCGGGCGAGACCCTGACCGTCGTTGTCGGCGGAAACGGCCGAGTGAAAACGGATAGCAGTCAGTCCGAGAACAGCGGCTACAACGGTGGTGGGAACGGCACCGGACTCTGGTGGGTCGCCGGCGGTGGCGGGGCCACCGACGTGCGCCAGTATGGAAACAATCTCCTGGCACGTGTTGCGGTCGCCGGCGGCGGCGGCGGCGGTGTGATGACGGACGCCTCCGCCAGGGTCATCGCATCAGGCGGGGACGCGGGTGAGGCTGGCAGCGTTCCCCAGGCCGGGTGCGATGCCGCTCAGCCGGGAACGAGCGCGGTCGGTGGCTCCGGTGGCACGTGTGGATCGGCAACGCCGGGAACGGCCGGTACGCTCGGCGTCGGGGGTAACGGTGGTGACCGCCAAGGTGCGGGGAACTATCTCGGCGGTGGCGGTGGCGGTGGTGGCTACTACGGCGGCGGTGGCGGCGTCGGTGCGATCAACGGCCAGAGCTTCAACGGCTCCGGAGCCGGCGGCTCCTCCCTCGTGCCGGCGGGCGGAAGCGTTGCGCCCAGCGGTCGCGCCGCGCCGAGCGCAACCGTGAGCTATCTGATCGACATTGGGACCATCACCGTGACCCCGGTTGCGACGACCGCGCTCACCCAGGCCGCGTTCAGCGCATCGACGACCGGTCCGAGCAGCGAAACGATCGACCTGACCAGCCTCATGTCCGTGACCGGCGCCGGTCTCAGCTGCACTGGCAACGCATGCACCGCCGCGCTGGCCGGCTCCTTCCCCGTGAGCATCACCTTCGGAACGGGCAGCCGCTCCGCGACGAGCACCTTCACAGCGAGCAAGGTCGCGCAGACCATCGCCTTCAGCGGTGGATCCTTCACTGCAGGCACCCCATACGCCCTGAACGGATCGGCGACGAGCGGGCTTGGCCTGAGCTATGCGGTGCGCTCCGGTTCCTGCACCGTCTCCGGGGGCGTGCTCACCGCGAGCGCAGGCGGCACCTGCGAGGTCGAGGCCACGCAAGCCGGGAACGGGACCTACCTCGCGGCGACCCCTGTGGCCGCGTCCTTCACCGTCGCGCCGGCGCCGAAGCCCGCGCCGAAGCCCGAACCCACCCCGAGCGACCCGAAGGCCGGCCCGGCTGGGCAGCAGGGCGTGCTGGCGAAGACCGGGGTCGAAGCGGCGACGCCGGCACTGCTCGGGGGAGCGCTCGCACTGCTCGTTGGCGGAGCGGCGCTGCTGATCCGCCGGGCCAGAAGGAGTGCCTGATCGGCCTCGCTGACAGAATCCTCAGGGATCATCGGATGAAGCGTGGAAGAGCGTACAATTGACGTGTGAGCGTCACTGACCAACCCGACGAGAGCCACTCCTCGGACTTCATCTTCATCTGCCCGAGCTATCTCGAGTGCGTGCTCGCGGCGGGGGATGCGGGTGATCTCGATGCGCTGCGCGAGTGGTGCGCGGCGCTGCCGAAGAAGAGCTACGGTCGGGTGTTCGTCGAGGTCAGCTCCCCGGACCAGATCCAGCCGATCGAGGCCCCGCCGGGTGTGGGCATCACCTGGCTCGTGCAGCGTTCGCACGATGCGCTCAGCGGGGAACTACTGATGAGCGCCGCCAACGCCTGGCTCGATGAGTGGGTGCGCGCCGATCCGCTCAGCGGGCGCTACGTGCACCTCTGGGCCGGTGCGCGCGACAGCCACGAGGTGACCGAGCAGTGGGATCGCATCCGTGCTGAGCTCGCCGAGATCTGGGCCGCAGCAGCGGAATACCGCGAGCAGCACGCCTAGCGCGCCCGGGGGCTATGCCTTCTGAGTTTCTGGGGCAGTCGCCTTAACGACGCGCACCCGGTCGGAGCCGTGCAGCTCCGACCGGGTGCGCGTTGCCCCCCGGGGTACCTCACACCATGACGTGCGATGCCAGGAACCAGCGATCCTTGTCGAGCTGCTGTGCGAGCGCGATCACGATGTCCTGGCTGGTCGGGTCGATCTCCTCGAGCCCCGAGACAGCCGCATACACAGTGGCGAGCACCGCATCGAGTTCGGCTACGACCTCGCGGATCGTGGCGTCGGACTGCTGAAACCCCTCGCTCGGCTCGGGCAGCGTCGCCTTCTTCGCGACGGTACCGATGCGGGCGTCGACGGGGAGGCCCAGAGCAACGATCCGCTCCGCAACCTCATCAGCGCCGTCCTGCGCGTGCGCGACGACCTCATCGAGAAACTCGTGCACGCCGATGAAGTTCGCGCCGCGCACATGCCAGTGGGCCTGCTTGCCGTTGACCGCGAGCGCGACCAGATCGCGCACAACGGGCGCGAGGTAGTGCTCCACACCGACTGACCTGTCGAGGTCTTCTTTCGAGATGACGACCGACTTGCTCTTGGCTTGGACCATGATGATGTTCGCCCCTTCACTCTGATGCTCGGGCCGGTTCGACCCGGTGCTGTCTACTGTGAACCTATTCGGGGTAATCTGCAAGCAAGGAGAGGCAAGCCTCACCCGCCGTGCGCCCGCCGTGTGTGCCTCCGTGCCGCACCCCGCCGAAAGGCGAAAATCACATGGCGGATCGTGGTGCTTCCTGCGAAATCCGCCTTTGGTGAGGGTGGGCGGGGGTGGAAGGCCGGAGGGGGCGAAGCCGCGGGATCCGCAATCCTGAGAGCGGGTGCGGCAAGCCTCGCTAGCCTCGGAGCCAACCCGCGCACCCCGAAGGAGTGGACCATGTGCCGTTGGCTTGCCTATCTCGGATCGCCGATCCCGCTCGAAGACGTGCTCGTGCGTCCCAACCACTCGCTCATCGACCAGAGCCTGCTGGCGCGGGACCTGTATCTGCCGCACGACCCGCGCGCCGCGCAGTTCCGCCGCAGCGCATTCCCCACGAACGGCGACGGTTTCGGTGTGGCCTGGCGGGGCCGCGGCGGCACCATCGGCCAATACCGTCAGATCGAGCCGGCCTGGGATAGTCAGAACCTGCGGCACCTCGCCGCGCAGATCGAGTCGGGCTGCTTCCTCGCGCATGTGCGGGCGGCCCCCGGCGGCACGATCGCCGAGCAGAACTGCCACCCCTTCGTGCACGGCGGGTGGATGTTTCAACACAACGGCGAGATCAACGGATTCAGTGCCCTGAAACGCGAATTGACCCTCGACGTCGACCCGGGGCTCTACCCGTCGATCCTCGGCAACTCCGACTCCGAAGCCTGCTTCTATCTCGCACTCAGCTTCGGGCTCGCCGAAGACCCTGTAGGGGCGCTCACCCGCATGGTGGCGCGGGTGGAGCAAGCGAGGCGGGATCGCGGGGTCACAGCGCCCTTCCGCGCCACGATGTGCGCCTCCGACGGTGCGCAACTCGTGGTGCTGCGCTGGGTGAGCCCCGATGTGGCGGGGGCGCAGGCGCCAACGCTATTCCACTCGGCGGGAGCCACGGCGTTGCGCACCATCGACGGGGGAGAGGACCGACTGCCACCGGACGCCCAGCTGATCGTTTCGGAACCCCTCGAACTGCACTGGAGCGCCCACACCTGGCAGGAGGTCGCAGCGGGCACCATCGGGGTGTTTCGGCCCGGCGAGGCGCCGGTGTTCACCTCGATCGATCTGGCGGTCTGAGCGGCCCTCGGCTCTGCCTCTGCGGGAGACCTTGGGGCAGCCGGAAGCTTCAGGGGCCCGGCTGCAGGTCTGGCCCACAGTTGTGGCCGGGCTCGCGCACCGGATCCGCCGCGAATGGTGAGCGCGCAGCCACCCGCCGCACCTCGGTGATCGTTCGCGGGTGGGCGAGGATACGGAAGTGTCCGCCGGTTTCGACGCGCACATTGCGGGCGCCCGAGAGTTCGCTGCCCTCGGGGATATGCGGGTCGAAGCCCGGAAACACTGACACGATGCGCGAGTTCACGCCGAGGGTGCTGGCAAGCTGCGACAGCGTGGCATCGCGCGGCGAGAACGCGCGCAGTGTCGAACCGAGTAGGAAGCGCGCGTAGCGGGATCCGCCGAAGGGTGTCGCAATTGCGACCAAGGCGTTCACTCGCGGGGCCGACGCCCCGAACGACATCAGGTGCTTGCCGATCAGGCCGCCTTTGCTGTGTGCGACGATCACCACGCCGCGCAGATCCCGCTCCGCGAGGTACTCGTCGACGAGCCGCGCTCCTTCGGTGACGGGCACTCGGTTGCCTCGCAGCGGAGTCACCACATGCACCGGGTGGCCTCGAAGATGCAAATCGCGGATCAGCGGGAGCATGAAACGCCACGACTCGTAGACGCCCGGGATCACCAGAACCGGCGTCCCGCTGCCCGTGTTGCAGGCGCGCGGATCCGCCCGAGAGCAGATCGCGGCCAGTTGCCGCCAGCCAGCGTAGAGGTAGTCGGCGAGCCACCAGGCGGCCTGGTTGATGAGCGGCGTGCGCTTCCCACCCACCCGGGGGCTCTGTTGCTTGCGGGCCATGCCTCCATGATGGTCAGCGGATCACGCCACCCGCAGCCCTTTGACAGCAACGCGAGGCCTGCGGTAGGTGGGGATGAGATGAGACGCCGCCGGATCGGCGCGCTACTCGTGAGGCTGCGGCGCGCCCCGCAGCTGCTCGATCTCGGAAAGCACATTGCGGCGGGCGCGCTGCTCCCAGAGCTGCTGCGCGGTGCCGGTGCGGTAGATCGTGGGCTGCTGCAGGTAGCTGCTCAGGATGCGGGATCGGCCCGATGCAAAGTCGGGCTCGGAGACGTGCGCGTATTCAAGTCGCACGGCTTGTACGTACTGCTGGTAGCGGTGGGGCGCGGCGGCGAAGATCGAGAGGTCCGCGTCGAGTAGATGGGCGAGCGGGGTAGCCGGATCCAGAACCTCGCGAGCAGGGGTGGTTGCGACAATGTGCGCACCCACCCGCGCAACCAGCGCGGCATCAAGGGAGAACTGTGCGAGCGTGCTCGTGGCGAGCTGGGCAGATGCGAGCTCGTCGTCGCCGGTGCCCGTGTACACCGCATCGTGAAACCAGGCCGCCAGCAGCGTCTCCGCCGCCACCCGCTCGCCGCGCGTCGCGAGGTGATCGAGCGCGAGCAGAACATCTTCAAGGTGCCGCTCATCGTGATAGCTGCGGTGCGCCTCGTTCCAGCGGGCAATGAGGGTGTCACCGAGGTGCCACCAGCTGTCCTGCGCACCCCGTGCGGCACCCGCACCGACACGCTCCCCAAGGCTCGCCCACTCCGAAACAAGAAACTGCCGACGGCGCACGGGTGTCACAGATTGCCGATCAGCCTGCCGCACTCTCAGCCCCGCACCACGCAGGGCGTGCACGACGTCTCTCGCGGCGACGGGCCGCGCGCCGAGCGCTACCGCCCGCTCATACAGGGAGGCGGGCACGTCGTAGTGGTCGAGGTCGAAGCCGCGCCTGGGCACGCCCAGCTTGCGCGCGAAGGCGTGCAGCTCGTCGTAGCCGGAGTCGGAGACCAGGTGGCTCCAGAGCGTGCCGTGCGCCGGCCATGCGGGCGGGTCGATGAGGATCGCCATTCCCTCAGGGTACCGCCGCGGTGAGGCGGTGGTGGGAGAGGGCTGAGCCCCGCCAGGTAGGGTGATCGCATGACAACGACGTCGAAGACTCTCGTTACTGGATCAACGGTGCTCATCACGGGTGCTGCCCGCGGCATGGGCGAGCTCTACGCGCGCCGCGCCGTGAAGGAGGGTGCTGCGGCACTTGCGCTGTGGGATGTGGATCGGGATCGCGCGGAGGAGCTTGCCGCAGAACTCGACGGCCCGCGCTGCCGCGTGCGCGCCTATGTGGTGGATGTATCGGACAGGGAAGCGATTCGCGAGGCTGCACAGCGCACGGCTGATGAGTTGGGGGCGCCTGATGTGGTGATCAACAATGCCGGTATCGTGCGCGGCGCGCTGTTCTGGGAGCATGATCCGGAGCGAGACATCGAACTCACGATGCGCGTGAACTCCTTGGCTCCGATGTGGCTCACCCGTGAGCTGCTGCCCGCGATGCTCGCCGACACCTCTCGCCCGAAGCGCATCCTCAATGTCGCTTCTGCGGCAGGCACGCTTGCGAACCCGCGTATGAGCGTCTACGCGGCATCGAAGTGGGCGATGATCGGCTGGAGCGAGTCGCTGCGGTTGGAGTTAGCGCGTGACGGCCATGACCACGTCGCCGTCACCACGTTCTGCCCGAGCTACATTTCGACGGGCATGTTTGCGGGGGCTCGCGGGCCGCTGCTCACCCCGATCATGACCCCGGCGCGGGCTGCGCGGGCTGCGTGGGAAGGGATGCTGGCGCGCCGCCCGATTGTGTCGAAACCGTGGACGGTGAAGCTGGCCATGGCACTGCGTGGGGTGCTGCCGACGCGCGTGTGGGATGTGATCGCGGATCGGGTGTTCCACGTCTATTCGTCGATGGATCGCTTCACCGGTCGGGGCTGACTGGCCGCCGCCACAGCAATCAGCTCAGAGCGGGAGGGGCCGCCCGCGCAGCTGAATGCGACCTGGGTACGGGGGAGTCTTTGCCCTGTCTTTCTGACCGGATCGGTGCGAACCTGAGGTTATGGGTCAACTCATTTACGACGGGACCAAGTACACGTTCGAGGATCGCCTGCTTGCTCATGTGAAATTCGCGGTCGGGTCGAGGCTGCGCAAACAGGAGAGCTTCTTTCTGAGCTGGAGCTGCTCTCCCGAGGAGGGGTCGGGGCGCAATTCGATCTGGCTGTCCCCTGCCTGCCCACTCACGTTCCGCTTTTCTGGCAGCCGTGCCCCGCTGATCAACAAGACCTGGCTGTCGGTGCTGTCCGGCACCTCTCACGGCGGCCGCGGCATGATCATCATGGGCGAACAAGAAGCCGAGAGTTACGCGGCCAAGCACCCAGCTCCGTTCTGATGCGGATCGCGTTACGCTGATCGGTGGGGCACTCGCCCCACCGATGGAACGGAGCCCCCGCAGTGCCTGTACCCGAGAGAGCTGCGGCCCTGAGACAGGCACTGCGTGCCGAAGAAGCCTCTGATCGTTTGCAGGCGGCGCTGACCGCGGGCACTCACCCTGATGCGAGCTATCTTGAGCCGCTTGTTGCGCGCTGCGCTGTCGAACCTGACTTTTATGTACGCGACATGCTGACCTGGGCGTTGACTCGCTTGCCCCGCGACGCGGTGTTCGATCGCCTCCTTGCAGAGCTGTCGGCCGAGGTGCCGCAAGCGCGCAGCCAGGCGCTGCACACGCTGTCAAAGCTTGGCGATCCCCGGGCTTGGCCTGCGATCACCGCCGAGCATCTGCATGATCCCGACCCGGAGGTGGCTCGGGCGGCTTGGCGCACTGCTGCGGGTCTCGCCCCTTACGAGGCGCACTCGGCCCTCGCGGGGGAGCTGGTACTTGAGCTTGGGCGGGGTGATATCGAGGTCATGCGTAGTCTCAGCCGCGCGCTCGTAGAGCTTGGCGAGGCGGCGATTGCGCCCGTGCGAGGCGCTGATGATGGCTCTGCGTTGCAGCGGGCGCGCCACGCGCGAGCCACGCTGCGTTTGATCGAGGATCCTGAGGCGACGTTCACGCTCGATGGTGTGTGAGGGGCGGATCCGCGGTCAGTAGTGGGCTGGCGGATCACTGGCGGGGAACGATTCTTCGCCCCACTCGTCTACGAGGTCTTCCTGGCTTTGGTGCGTGGCTTGCGAGGTGCCGGGCCGTTCTGCAATGTCGTCTGGCGTTGTGTGTGGTTGCTGCGTGTCTGATCGCTGTGTTGTGGGAACTGTTGCCGCGGGGTCGAGATCGGGGTCGGTGTCACGGGCGGCTGCCGCCGAATGTGCGGCTCCATCCGCCCCGTGCTCCGGTCCGAAGGTGCGGCGGTCCTCACGGAATGCCCGTTCACGCGCGTACTCGTGCACCTCCCCGAACACGGCAGCCTGCTGCTGCGCGCGCGCCCCGAGCTCGGCGAAGATTTCTGGGTCGAGTCCCAGTTCCTCGGCGAGTTCGCCGAGGGTTTGCCAGACGCCGAGTTTGCCGATCACAGCGCTGCGCATCAGCTCGGCTTCGAGCAAGAGGGTGAGCGGCGAGCGAGCGAGCACCCGTCCGTTGCCCTTGAGGCGGCCCAGGTGTTCGCCGGCCCAGGCAACGGCTTGGCGATAGCCGCGTCTGGGCAGACCGAGGTCGTCGATGATCTGCTGCAGGAAGGCGCGCTCCAAGCGTATCTCCTCGGCCGTCTCTGAGAGTCGAGCGTAGACCGGGGTGTCGATCGCAGAGGCTGCCAGGCGCTCGGCGCGGTCGGCGCCTGCGGTGGCGCCACTCAGGTGGTCTGACAGGTAGAGCCCGAGTAGTTGTTCCGAGATGCGGTCGGAGATCTGTGCGCTGGGCTGGTCGGCGTCGACCGGCCGATCTTGCGGCCCGGCCTTGGCACTGTTGCCGAGATCGGTGTGCTTGGGGCTGAGTGGTCGCAGGGGGATGGATTCGCCTCCCTGCCCCTCGATGATGCCTCGCAGTAGGATGCGCAGCGCGTCCGCTGCGCTGTAGTGGGGCTGCCAGTCGAGCTGTGCTTTGGCGCGGGTGTTGTCCACTATGGGCACGGCCATCGCCATGTCGATCCACCCCGGGTCGGCGGCAATGAGGCCGGTTTTGTGACCGCCGAAGAGCAAAGCCCGGACGAGCCGTGGCGGCAGCTCGACGTAGCGGCCGTGGTCGATGATGTCGGCGAGATCTTGGGGGCTGAGCACGTCATCGGCGCAGATGTTGAACGCGCCGCTGGCGCCCTGCACGACTGCCGCGACATAGGCGCGAGCCAGATCGTCGGCGTGTACCGCTTGCACCCCGTGCAGGCCGCGTGGGAGGGGCAGGGCCGGCGGTTTTGCACTGTCGAGCAGTTGCACAGGCATCCAAGCACCCAGGAACGAGCGCTGGATCGCTGAGGCAGCATCTTCTTGGAACACGAGCGCTGGGCGCAGCCGCGCAACGGTTACCTCGGGGTGCGCTGCGGCGAAGTCATCGAGCACGCGTTCCTGCGCCGCCTTGTCCACGCTGTAGTGGGAGGTGCGCACGCCCGCGACGGGCCAGCTCTCGTCGCGCCTTTCGAGGGTGAGATTCCGGTCTGGGTCCGGGGCGTATGCGCCCACTGAGGATGCGACGACCAGTTGCCGCACCCCGGCCGCGGCTGCGGCGCCGGCCACGCGATCTGTGCCGTCGACGTTGACGCGGCGCAGCAGATTGCGCTCGGAGTTCGGCTGGATCAGCCAGGCCAGGTGGATCACCGCGTCGGCGCCCGCGAAGGCTGCTTCGAGTGCGCGGGAGGCTTCGCCGGCTGAGCTGCCGGCAGCGATGTCGATTGTGGCCCACTCGCAGCCCGCATAGGGTTCGGCTTCGGCGTCGGGCATACGGCGGGCGATGCCGATCACGGAACTCACTTCGGGAGCGTCCGCGAGGGCCTTGAGTACGGCGGTTCCGGTGTTGCCGGTCGCACCAACGACTGCTACTCGCATGAGGGCCTCCTGGCGGGTTGGGAGTGGGATGAACGGAAGGGGCGACGGCGCCGCTCAAGGAGACGGGGTGCCCCCGTTGACATTGAGTGTCTCGCCGATCACATAGCTCGACTCGGGCGAGGTGAGGAACACGTAGGCCGGCGCGAGCTCGGTCGGCTGACCGGCGCGGCCGAGCGGAGTGTCTTTGCCGAACTCGGGCAAGGCCTCCTTCGGCTGGCCGCCGGAGACCTGTAGCGGCGTCCAGATCGGCCCGGGGGCGACGGCGTTGACTCGAATGCCCTTGGGCGCGAGTGCCTGCCCCAGGCCTTTCGAGAAGTTGTTGATGGCCGCCTTCGTCGAGGCGTAGTCGAGCAGGTGGGTAGAGGGCTTGTAGGCCTGAATTGACGTGGTGTTGACGATGGTCGAGCCCGGCGGCATATGCGGCACCGCGGCGCGGCTGATGCGATACATCGCGTGGATATTGGTCTCGTAGGTGCTGCTCCACTGTTCGTCGCTGAGCTCGGCGAAGTCCTCGATCGCGATCTGTCGTCCGGCATTGTTAACGAGCGCGTCGAGGCCGCCGAGCTGTGAGACGGCTTCGGCAACGAGCTGCTCACAGAAGTCGCGATCCGAGATATCGCCAGGAATCAGGATCGCGCGTTGCCCGGCTTCTTCGATGACCGCCTTGATCTCTTGCGCGTCGGGCTCTTCGGCGGGCAGATAGGAGAGTGCGACGTCGGCGCCCTCGCGGGCGAAAGCGATGGCGACCGCGGCGCCGATCCCGGAGTCCGCGCCGGTGATGAGGGCCCGGCGCCCCTGCAGGCGGCCGGTGCCGCGGTAACTGTGCTGGCCGCGATCGGTCTGAGGCACGAGCTCCTGGTCGAGCCCGGGTTCTGGCTGATCCTGCTCGGGCGGCGAGATCCGGGGGAAACGGGTGACGGGGTTCTGAAACGTGAGCTGGTCGGTGTGCATGTCATTGGACACAGGTGCCTCCTTCGGTCGATGCAGATGGTCGGGGTGGATGGGGGCAGGTGCACTCAGATCAGCGGATCGAGCACCACCTTGATGCAGCGCTCGGTCTTCTGCTGGAGCATCGCATAGGCCTCGGGGGCGGCGGCGAGCGGCACTCGATGCGTGACGAGGTCGTCGGAGCCGCGGATCGCAGTGGAGGTGACCTCGATGATGGCGTCATCGGGATACTGCAGTGATGGATCAGGCACTGTCTCTACGGTGACGTTTCGCGTGCCTTGCCAGGTGAGGGCTCGCACGATCGCTCCTTCCGTCGCTGGTGGGCGCTGACTCACCTTCCATGCTTCCCGCCGCGGGTGCGTGCAACAAGGGCCTGGTAATCACAGGCCGCTTGCCGTATCGTCCGGGCGCGGGGCTTTCGCGCACGGGGCGGCCCCGCCCGCACTCAGCGCGTGCGCTGCAGCAGCATCTCGGCGGGGTGTTCGTCGAATTCGGTGCGGTAGGCCACGGTGAAGCGCGACACGTTCGTGAACCCCCAGCGCTGCGCGATTCCTGCGAGCGTGTCGCCCGGTACGGCGCGCAGCAGTTCGCCGCGGGCTCCGGCGAGGCGCGCTCGCCGCAGGTAGTCGCGCGGTGAGAAGCCGAGCGCGCGCTTGAATGCGTATTGCAGGCCTCGCGTGGAGATGCGTGCAGCGATGGCGACGTCGTCAACGGTGATCGGCAGGTGGGCGTGCGCGTCGATGTAAGAGAGCGCTAGTCGCACAGTTTTCGGTGCGGACCCGGTCTGGGCGGTGCGCTGCATTGCGTCCGAGAGGGTGCTGGGGAAGGTGGTGAGCACGGTCCAGAGTGCGTGCCGTTCGAGTCCTGCAGTGGCGAGTTCGGCTCCTGAGCCGGGGCCTGCGCTGCCGAGCGCCATGAGGCCGGAGGCGAGGTAGCGGAACGCGAGATCCCACTGCTGCCCGGATTCGGTGCTGATGGTTTCAGGATCTTTCACTTCGAGTCGGAGGGTGTCGTCGCCTGAGATCTGGCGCGCGAGCTGTTCCGCGTGCGTGCGTTCAAAGGCGAGCGCGCGCACGGTTGCCCGGTCTTCCCAACGTGCCCTGATTGGCTGCCCGGCGGAAGCCCAGGGTTCGTCTGGGCGCAGTTCGCGTCTGTCGCTTTCGCAGCCGCCGTCGCCGGTGGTGACGCGGCAGCTGAAGAGTTGGTCTTCGGGTTCGATCGAGGAGCGTACGCCGGCCGCAAGTTCGTAACGGATGACGGAGAGCGCGGGCGTTGACACCGAAACCCAGTCGAATTCGCAGCGGGTCTCGTCAACCTGTTTGAGTTCGGAGGAGGGTGCAAAGGTGTTCCATGTTTCGACGACCTCTGCGGCATCGGTCGACCTGAATTTGAGAATCTGTGGGCTATCACGCACTGAGGATCGGGTTGACCTTTCACGCTTCGGCGCACCGATGCGCGCGTCACTGAAGCCTAGCCCGGAGGAGTGTGCCATGTACAGCAACGCTCCGGTAGTGCGGTTGCAGGATGCGAACAATTGCTGCGCGGCGTGTCAGCCGTTGGGCTGTGTCGGCGGGGTGGTGGGGTGCTGTTTGATTGCTGCTGGAACAATACGCCTATGGGGTATTTGATTCACGGGGGGAACACGTATGAGTTCGAGGATCGGGTGCTGGCGCACCTGAAAACGGTAATCGGGCAGAAGCTGCGCAAGCAGGAGTGCTTTTTCCTGAGCTGGACGAAGTCACCTGAGACCGGCAGTGGCCGGGTGTCGGTGTGGTTGTCGCCACAGATCGCGATCGCGTTCAGGTTCTCGGGGAGCCGCCCGCCGCAGCTCAACCCTGACTGGCTGAAGGCCCTCACAGCACTGGCGCATACGCCGCGGGGACTGGTCGTTATGTCGGAGGATGAAGCTGAAAGCTACGCGCGTCGTCAGCCTGTGAAGATCTGACCTGGGGGGAGCGGATCTCGGGGGACGAGACCCGCAGCATCTGGGCGGCGAGGGGGTGTTTGCCCTGCGTGGGCAGGCATCCCCTCAGGAATCTGGTTGAAGCTCAATGTTCAGCTGAGCGCCGTTCCAAGAAGACCGTATCCCGCCATCGACCGGCTTTCGGGCCGTAAGTCATGCGCGCGATGCGTTCACGGGTTCCGACCACCCGGAACCCGTGTCTTTCGTGCAGTCGGATACTGGTGGCGTGTCCGGTCTGGATGCCGTCTACGTAGATCGACTTGACCTCTGGCCAGTCGCCTCTGCGCATGGTTCGGATGGTGACGTCTGTCATGGGATCGCGAGGTGCCCGACTGCTGTGAGCAATGCTCCCGGGGTGGCTGCGTAATAGGCCCATCGACCGCGCTGTTCGCGGGTAACGAGGCCTGCGTCGACGAGAATTTTCATATGGTGCGAGACCGTCGGCTGGGAGAGCTTGACGGGAGCCGTGAGGTCGCACACGCACATCTCCCCGGACGGGGAGGCTGCGATGAGAGAGAACAGCTTGACCCTGGTGGGGTCTCCCAGCGCTTTGAATACTCGTGCGAGAACTGCTGCCTGGTCATCGTCGAGTGGCGTCTCGTTGGGAGCGCAGCACTCAGCGCTGGAGGTTTCTGTGGGAGACGGGTGGGCCATGATTCCATTCTGCCGCACATATTGACACATGTCGATGCATGCTGAACCATGGGTTGCATAGATATTTATCGATATGTGGAGGTTGGGATGGAGCTGCCCGTCGTGGTGATCGGGGCCGGGCCGCAGGGGCTTGCGGCCGCCGCGCATTTGCTGGAACGAGACATTGAACCTGTGGTGCTCGAGGCTGGTGCCACCCCGGCGGCGGCGGTCGCCGAGTGGGGGCACGTGCGCCTGTTCTCGCCCTGGTCAGAGCTCATCGACCCGGCCGCTGCTCGGCTGCTCGCCTCGTCAGCGTGGGTGGCCCCAGCGTCGGGCTACCCGACTGGAGCAGAGTGGACCAGCGCGTACCTCGCACCGCTCGCTGTGGCTCTGGGGGGCCGGGTGCGCTTGAACACTCGCGTCGTCGGTGTTGCGCGGAAGGGGCGAGATCTCACGATCGATTCAGGCCGTGCGGAGCAGCCCTTCGTCGTACTCACCCGAGATTCGTCGGGTGTGGAGATGCGAATCGAAGCGCAGGCGGTGATCGATGCCTCGGGTACCTGGACAACGTCGTCGCCAGTGGGAGCGAGCGGGTTGCCTGCGCTCGGTGAGCAGGAGGCGAGCGACGCCGGGGTGCTTGCTCACCGCATTCCTGACGCGAGGGAGGCCCGTGAGCTCGCGGGGCAGCATGTGGTGGTGATCGGCAACGGTCACTCGGCGGCGACTGCGATCGTGCAGCTCGCCAGCGTTGCACGCGAGTACCCCGGCACTCGCATTTCCTGGTTGTTGCGTCGAGGTGTGGTGGGGAATACCTTCGGTGGCGGTGAGGCTGATGAGCTTGCTGAGCGTGGAGCGCTCGGCTCTCGAGCGAAGGAGGCTGTCGAACAGGGTCTGGTTGCCCTCCTTACCGGATTCCGCACCGAAGCCATCGCCCTCACTAGCGATCGACGCGCGGTTGTCCGAGCTGAGGATGGGCGGGTGCTCGAGCCGGCTGACCGGCTGTTTGGGCTTACCGGGTTCCGGCCCGACTTGTCGTTCCTGTCTGAGATCCGCCTCGATCTGGATGTGCGATTGCAGGCTCCCGCGAAGCTCGCCGCTGAGGTGGATCCCAATGCTCATTCCTGCGGCAGTGTCCGGGCGACGGGTGCTGCGGAGCTGGCGCATCCTGAGCCGGGCTTTTTCATCGTGGGAGCGAAATCCTATGGACGAGCCCCGACATTCCTCGCGATGACCGGCTATGAGCAGTTGCGTTCGATCGTCGCGTCGCTCGCGGGCGACCACGAGGCCGCGGCCCGCATCGAGCTTGTGCTGCCCGAAACTGGGGTGTGCGGGGGTTCCGGGCTGTTCGATAGCGCTGACGCTGCGACCGGCGGATGCTGCGAACCGTCACCGCAGCCTCTCATGCTCGGGGCCGTTCCTGACCCTTGCAACTGAGTTGGTGCGGCAGGGCGTGGGGGCCGGTTTCGGTCGCCTCGCCCGGAGGCTTCGCATCAATCGATGAGATCGGCGAGCAGCGCCTCGATCCGGGCCTTGATGCTGTCGCGGATCAGGCGCACCGCTGCGATGCCCTGCCCAGCGGGGTCATCGAGCTTCCAGTCCTCGTAGCGCTTGCCCGGGAAGAACGGACAGGCATCCCCGCAACCCATGGTGATCACCACATCTGACGCCTCCACCGCTTCAGAGGTGAGTACCTTCGGCTGTTCGCCTGCGATGTCGATACCGACTTCGCGCATGGCCTCTTTGGCGATGGGGTTGATGTGCTCGGCCGGCATTGATCCGGCCGACCGCACCTCGACTCTGTCGCCGGCGAGGTGGCGGAGCCAGCCCGCGGCCATCTGAGAACGGCCGGCGTTGTGCACGCAGACGAACAGCACTGACGGTTTCTGCTCGGTCATGCTTCGTTCCGTTCTCGCGTCTGGTGCAGGCTTCGCCTCGCGGCTGGTCTATTGCCACATCTCTATATTGATGTTCGTCGATATGAATGGGCAAGTGGATTCATGAAACTTCACCGAGTGTTCACCGTAGAGCCGGGTCGGCAGCTACGCGGCGTCGCGGTCGAAGCCCATCGTGTAGGCGTGGGCCGCGAGCTGTGCGATGGGACCGCGGGCGGTCGCGCCGATAGTCGCTGTGAGCGCTCGGTGCCCGCGCGGGTGCCGTGCGCGCCCGATGCTGGTGTTGAGCTCCGCGAGCCGTGCAGCTGTGCGCGCAGAGACGAGTCGCCGCCGCTCCCAGCGGTCGAGCGCGCCTTCGCTCTGACTCTCGCCTGCACCGCGCCGCAGCCACGAGGCGAGCGCCGGGGCGAGCGTCACCGCGTCGAGTAGGCCGAGGTTCATGCCCTGTCCACCGATCGGGCTCACTTCGTGGGCGGCGTCACCGATCACGAAGAGCGCGCCGCTGCGCATCCGGGGCAGCAAGACGCGGCGGATCGCGAAGCCCGTTGCGGTCTCGATGCCTGCGGCGAGGTCCTGCTCGCCGCTGCGCTCGGCGACTGCGAGGCGCAGCCGCTCGGCTCGGGCGGCGGCGTCACGTTCGGGATCTGTCGCGTCGCGCGATCCGGAACCGCTCTGCCAGCCCGACCCTGAACCCGGGCTGCTGAGCGGCCCATCCCAGGCGACGAGGCGCCTGCCCCCGTTGGAGAGGGGGAAGGACTCGACCACACCTGCCCCGTCGAGGGTGATGATCGCGAGGTCCCCGGGCTGCCCCGGCGCATGGCGCAGATCGGTCATGAGGTAGCTGTCGCTGTAGGCACGGCCGCGCGGCCGCGCTGCGGGGAGGAGCCGGCTGCGCGATCCGGCCCCCGCGGCCAGCACCACCGCCCGGGCGCGCACCTCCACCTCGGCACCGCCGACGCGCACCAGGAGGATCGCGCCCGGTCCGTCGGGCGCGAGCTGCTGCACCTCGGCATCCCGAATCGGTGCCGGCGCTCCGAAGGCGAGCGCAGCTTCCGTCACCGCCTGCGGCACGGCGGCCACGAACGGAAAGCGTCGCCGTTTCGAGTCGAAGCGCACCTCCCCGAGCACGCGGCCCTCGCGTGTGCGGGCGAGGCCGCGTAGAATGCGTGCCGCCTCTGCGAGCATGCGCTCGGTGGCACCCGAGGCTTCGAGCGCCGCAAGCGTGGGCGGGTGCACGCCGATGGCGCGGCTACCGGGTGCTGCCCCCTGACGCCGCTCGTACACGGTCACATCGACGCCGAGTCGTCGCAGCTCGGCTGCGACGCATAGCCCGGCGGGGCCGGCACCGACAACCGCCACCTCGTGCTGCTGCGCGCTCACCTTCGGCTCCCAGCCCGATGCGTGGCGAGCACGCGAAACGCGGCGGGCTGCTCGGCACGCCAGCCGTCGGGCAGGCGCGCCGCAAGCTCGTCGCGGGTGTAGCTGCGCCTGATGCTACGCAGCCCGTCGACGCGCAGGAAGGTGCCGGGAGCCACCGCCGCCGAAGCCACTGAAAATGCTGCGTAGGCGCGCGGGTCTCGGGCGATGTCGGAGTGCACGCACAGCCGCGTTGCGAGTGATTCCGAGTCGGCGAGTACGCCGGTGAGCTGTGCGCTGTCGAGGTGATGCAGCAGGTGGTTCGATATGACTAGCTCGAAGCGTTCGTCCGCTGCGGCGAGCGCGCGGCTGTCGCTCTGGCGGAAGCGCACGCCCTCGCTGTCTGCGCCTCGGGCCTGCGCCACGTCGACCGCGCGCGGATCAGGATCGATGCCGAACCCCTCCACGGTGAAGCCGTCGCGTCGCGCGAGCCGCAGCAGACGCCGTAGCACGTCGCCGCCGCCGCAGCCGATGTCGAGTATGCGCGCGGGGCCCGGGGCCGCGGCGAGCGCGGGGCGCAGATGAGTGCGGTAGACCAGGCCCCAGCGGGAGACAGCGCGGTTGACGATCCAGAACCGCCGGAGTGTGCGCCGCAGCGTCGCGGGATCGCAAGCCGGGTCGTCCATCAGCTCGGCAAGCTGCTCCTCACGATGCTGCAGGGTCATACAAGCTCCCGCTGCGCTTCGGATATCGCTGCTGGGGGCACCTGCTCAGAGCGCACAGCCTGCTTACCCTGCTCAGCAGGCCCTGATCTAGAGGCGGTTCCTGCCGTGCCCGTATGCAGCGTCAGCTTCGCGGTCTCCACTGTCAAACCGGGCCCGAAGCAAAGGCCCGCGATGCGCGCTCCGTCGGGAATGGAGTCGTCGGCGAGCATGCGCTGCAGAATGAACAGGATCGTGGCGCTCGACATGTTGCCGAAGTCGCGCAGCACCGCGCGGGAGTGCGCCAGCGACTCCTCGGGGAGCCCCACGCCGCTCTGCACGCGGTCGAGCACGCTGCGCCCGCCGGGGTGCACGGCCCAGACATCCACTTCGCGCAGCGGGTCGCCGCCTCCGAGCATCGCCTCGACCACTCCGGCGATCTCGCGGCCGATGATGCGCGGCACCTCCGAGGTGAGCCGCATCTCGAAGCCGGTGTCGCCGATCGTCCAGTCCATGTCCTGCTCGCCCTCGGCGGTGATCGCCGTCGAGAACGCGCCAGCGTCGAGCCAGGGTCGGCCCGGCCGCGGATCCGCCGCCGTCACCACAGCGGCACCGGCACCGTCACCGAACACGGCCGAGGCGACGATCTGCTCCGGGTCGCGCGAAGAGCGAATGTGCAGCGAGCAGAGCTCCGTGCACACCACGAGCACCATCGCACCGGGGCTCGCCTCTGCGATGGCCTGCGCGGTGCGCAGGGCTGGGAACGCTGCGGCGCAGCCCATGAAGCCGATGTGGGTGCGTTGGGCGGTCACGGGGATGCCGAGCTGCTTTACAAGCAGGTAGTCGGGGCCGGGCGCGAAGAAGCCGGTGCACGACGCGGTGACCACGTGGGTGATCTCGGCGGCGTCGACCCCCGCCCTGTCGAGCGCGTCGCGTGCGGCCGCGGCTGACAGCGGCGGCGCTTCCCTGCGGTAAACGGCGTTGCGCTCGCCCGTGCTGGGAACGCTCAGCAGTTCGCCGTCGGCGGAGAAGAGCGTGCCGCCCGAGCCGATCTGACCGATCACCGAGTAGCGATGCTCGATGGCCGACTGGTCGAAGGCTGCGCCGATGAGGCGGGCGGTGAGGCGGTCAACGCCAGGCTGCGCCGCGAAGAAGTCGCGCGCCCGCCACTGGTCGAGCCTGGCCGTGGGGACGGCGGTGCCGATGGAGAGGATCTTGGTGGACATAGCCCCATGCAAGCCCATGCGTGCGCTGTGCGGGAGGGGTTGACAGGGACGGTCGGTGCGCGCTGCGGAACGCGGTCGTGCCTGGCGGATCGGGGCTGGGATCGGAAGCAGGGGCGGATCCGCACCCGCATACAGCTCTCTATTCGGGGGCGCGATAGCGCGGCGCTTGCGTCGGCGCAAGCCCCTGTGGTGGACCGTACGGGCGTTTTTACAATCGGCGGGAAGCCGCTCTGCGACGTGATGGGGCGGCAGCCACTAGCGAAGGAGAAACCGATGTCTCAGCGAAGCCTCGAAACCCCGACCGATCTGCTGCGCTTCCAGCTGCGCACTGCACTGACGATGGAGGAGGACTCGTTGGCGGCGCTGGGGGAGTTGGCTGAGGCGGCCCAGTCGAAGGACATCAAGAAGCTCTTCCGCCACCACTCCGACGAGACGCGGGAGCAGATTGAGAACTTGCGAAAGGTGTTCGGTCTGCTCGAGTTTCCTGAGTCGACGGCGGGTTCGCCCGCGACAAAGGGCATCTCGAGTCAGGCGGAGAGCCTGATCGCCCGATCCGATAGCGCACTCCTCGACAGGGTGACCCTGTCCTGCGCGCTCGGCAACGAGCACTACGAGATCTCGGTGTACCAGTCGCTCATCACGGCGACGCAGGCCGAGGGTGCAGCCGACGCGGCGAAGTTGCTTGCCGAGAACCTCGACCAGGAGACGCACACCAGCGAGGAACTGCTGACCAGGCTGCGCGAACTCGCCTGATCCGGCCCTGATGTGCGCGGGCGGTGTCACCGCCTGCGCACATCAGGGTGCCGTGGGTGGAGGGGTGAGGAAAGGGGGAGGACATGGCGGGTGGTGGATCGCGCCGTCTGGCGATCACGCGCGAGGTCGTCGAGGGCGAGGTCGTCTACCGTGTGAACGGGCGCCGGATCACGAAGCGCGTCGAGCTGGAACGCCTCGACGCGCTCGCCATACCGCCGGCGTGGACGCAGGTGGAGATCGCCCGTTCTCCGCGTGCAAAGGTGCAGGCGCGGGGCCTCGACGCTGCAGGGCGCACGCAAACCATCTACCACCCGGCCTTCAGACGGCGGCAGGATCGGCGCAAATTCGCGCGGCTCGAACGCTTCGGGCGAGCGCTGCCCGGCTTGCGCGCCGCCGTCGACCGCGATCTCCGCCGTCGCCGCCTCAGCCGTGACCGGGTGACCGCCTGCGCGGTGCGACTCATCGATCAGCAGCTGTTCAGGGTGGGAAGCCCCCGTTACGCCGCGCAGCACCGCAGCTACGGCGTCACCACGCTGCGCGCGAGGCACCTGCGCGCGTCTGCGACCGGGGTCGAGTACGACTTCGTCGGCAAGAGCGGGCAGCGGCAGCGCGGGCGGGTGCGAGACGCGCGCGTGGCGCGACTCGTCGCCCGGCTCGAAGAATTGCCTGGGCCGGAGGTGTTTCGCTTCTTCGATGAGGATGGGGTGGTGCGGCGGCTGCGCAGCCGCCACGTCAACGCCTATGTGAAGCGCCACATGGGGGAGGAGTTCACGGCCAAAGACTTCCGCACCTGGGGTGGCACGGTGGTCGTCGCTGCGGCGCTGCTGGCCCTCACAGACGAGCAGCTCGCCTCGGAGAAGGCCCGCACCGCTGCTCTGCGGGCAGGAGTGCGGGAGGCCGCCGCACGGCTCGGCAACACTCCCGCCGTCACTCGATCCTCTTACGTCGATCCACGGGTGATGGACGCTGCCGAGCGCCCGGAGACGATCGCGCGGGCGCGTCGCTCGCGCGCGCGGATGCGGCCGCGCCCCTTTCTCGACGACGACGAGCAGGGCGCGCTGGCGCTGCTCGCCGCATCTTCGACGCGCCAGGGGTCACAGCGCTGATCGACTGCTCTCCTGGCACATCCGAGGTAACAGTTTCAGCTGCTGGCACGGCCGTGTTCAGGTGCCGGCGCTGCCGTGGCCGGGCCCGCGGGCACAGCACCGCCCTCGTCGGCCCAATCGGATCCGACCTGATCATCGAGCGCTGGGTCGCTCAGCACATCGGCGTCGACATCGGGCTCGACGGCTGCGGGCACGGTGGGCACTGGGCCCGTGAGTTCCTTCGACGGCTCGGATGCGTTGATGGTCATGCTCGGCTCCTCTCGGCCGCTGGGCCCGGGCCTCGGGTAGACACGGTCGCGGTCATGCATCGACCGTAGCCGTGATGCGGTGAGACCTTCGAGGGCTTGCGATCCCACTGCGGATCGGCTAGCGCGCGTATACCCATTGCTGTTTGCCCTGTCAAGGCCTGTGTGAGTTCGCTTCCGGCGGCCACCATATGACTGGGAGTGCTGAGCGCTGCGCAGGCGGCGCATCAGACCCTGCACCTGCCTGAGGAGGTTGGACCGTGCAAACTGAGACCCTGCGATTGCTTTCCGTGCTGCCGCTTGCGGAACTCGTGGAGCTGGCCGGCGATCCCATGCTGGCGAGGGAGGACGCGACCGGTGCCGAAATGTCCCTTCGCCTGCCGGTGATGTCGGACCCCGCCGAGGATGACCCGGCCGCGCTCGGGCGCGCTGGGTGACGGCTGCCGGCTACTGGCAGGGCAGTCACGAGTAGTTGCCCGAGGAGCAGCGCACGGCGCTGCGGAGTGCGGTTCGCTGGCAGATCTTCACGATTGTGTACACCGCGTGCACGATTACCATCATTGCGTTCGTGATGGGTGATTCGCGGGCCATGCAGACGGCATGGATCGAGGACATGCTGTCACTGCTGCCGCAACTCTCGTTCCTGGCCGCGCTGCCGTTCGTGCGTCGGTGTCCCAGCCGCGAACACCCCTATGGCTGGCACCGTGCGATGGGGGTCGGACATTTGCTCGCGGGCGCGGCGTTGCTGGGTGTCGGCCTGAATCTCGCACTCGACGCGGCGGGCGACCTCATTGCGGGGGTAGTGACGGGGACCGTGTCGAGATCGGTGATGTCGAAGTGTTCGGTCACATGATCTGGCAGGGGTGGATCATGGTCGGCGTCATGGCGGTGATCGTGATCGGCCCGATCTGGTTGTATGGGCCGGCGAAGGCGCGGATCGCCCCGGTGCTCCACAGCAAGCTTCTGTTCGCTGACGCTGATATGGCGAAGGCGGATTGGCAGACCACGGTGGCCTCCATCGTGGGTGTGCTCGGTATCGGGGCGGGGATCTGGTGGCTCGACGGTGCGGCGGCAATCTTTATCGCGGTCGGTATCGTACGCGACGGCGTGAGCAACTGCTCGGCTGCGGTGCAGGATCTGATGGATCGGCGTGCCCGCAGCTACGATGGCACTCGTCCGCACCCATTCGGCGACATGATCCTCGCCTATCTGCGGCGGCAGCATTGGGTTGCCGAATCTGGAATCCGGCTGCGGGATCAGGGGCAGGTCTTCCATGTCGAGGTCTTTGTGCGCCCCGTCGCGCGAACGGTGAGCCTGGATCAGCTCGCGGAGATCAGCGAGGGCGTGGCGGAGCTCGACTGGAAGATCCAGGATGTGGTTGTGGTGCCGTCCGACCCGATTCCCGATTTCGCTGACCGTCTCGATGACTCGGAGCCTCATCCCTGAGCTGCGGGGTGTGCCAACTGGCGGTCCGTGCGCAGCTCTGAGCGCACTTGTCAATGGCCTCCCGGGGCTGGGGAAGTTCGCCTACAGTCGCCGATATGACTGACCGTTGGCACACGACCTCGCTGTGGCGGCTCACCGGTCCCCGTATCGAGTCAGACGCATTCTCTTCCGATTCTTGCGATGCCGTGGTTGTCGGAGCCGGCCTCACTGGTTTGGCGACGGCAGTCTTGCTGGCGCGGGCGGGACAGCGTGTGACCGTGCTTGAGGCGCGCCGCACCGGGGCGGTGACCACCGGTGGCACCACCGGCAAGCTCAGTCTCCTACAGGGCACCGTGTTCTCGGAACTGCGCTCGCACGCCGGAGACTCGGCACTGCAGGCATACGCTGAGGCGAACCGCGAGGGCCAGGCATGGTTGCTGAGGCAGCTCGCGAGCTGGGGCATTGAACCGGAGCGGCGCTCCGCGTACACCTATGCCGATGAGCCGTCCCAGCTCGATGTGCTGGAGCGCGAGCTGGACGCCGCTAACGCTGCTGGAGTTCCCGCGATCAGAACCAGCGAAATCGGACTGCCCTTCGAAACTGCGGGTGCGCTCGTGCTCGATGACCAGGCTCAACTGCACCCGATGGTCGTGCTGGCTGAACTCGCCGCAGAACTTCGCGAGCGCGGAGGGCGATTGGTGGAGCGGTGCCGCGTGACCGACGTGGAGCGGCACGGTCTCGGCGTGCGGGTGAGCTGCTCGCTCGGCGAGGTCGAGGCGGACGCCTGCGTGATTGCGAGCGGGGTGCCGATCCTCGATCGCGGGCTGTTCTTCGCAAAGCTGGAGCCGTCGCGGTCGTTCGTCGGGGCCTACCGTCCCGATGCGAGCGTGCCGCTGCCGCGCGGAATGTACGTCTCGGTGGGCTCCCCGGATCGCTCGCTGCGCACCGCCGCCGGACGGGACGGCAAAGACCTGCTGTTGGTCGGAGGCGGTGCGCATGTCACCGGTCGTGCCATGCGCACCGATGATGAGGTGCGAGCGATCGATGCATGGACGGCGCAGCGTTTCGGCAGCCGGGGCCGTGAGTGTTGGTGGGGGGCGCAGGATTACCGCCGCCACTCCCGGGTTCCGTTCGCCGGCCCGCTGCCCCGGGGTGGCGGGCGCATCTTCGCAGCAACCGGCTACAACAAATGGGGCATGACGAACGCGGTCGCCGCGGCGCTCACGATTGCCGCCGATGTGCTCGGCGGGCATCTGGAGTGGGCGTTGGAGCTGCGACGGAACGCTCTGCGACTGCCCGAAGTGCAGGACGCGATCGGTGTCAATGCGGCGGTCGCGGGTCGCCTCGTCTCGGGTTGGACCGCGGCCGAGCTGCGGTCGATTGACGACGTCGGCCCTCCTGCGGAAGGCGAGGGCGTGGTTGCACGCGACGGTGCCTCTCCTGTGGGGATGGCGAAGATCGATGGTGAGATCTGCAGCGTGTCGGGGGTGTGCACCCACCTTGGCGGCGTACTGAATTGGAACGTCGCGGAGCGGTCGTGGGACTGCCCGCTGCACGGGTCTCGGTTCAGTGCCGATGGACGACTGCTCGAGGGGCCCGCGGTGCGGGATCTCGACCGCCTGGACGACGCGCAGCCCGAACTCTGAGCAGCCCCACTTCGCTACTCGGACTCGACCGCGGATACGCCGTGCGGAGCGCCCACTGGCTTCGACTCGGAGGAGCCGCGCTGGCGGAGGAAGATGGAGAACGCCACCATGCACCCCACCGCCAGCAGCTCGGACTGCCAGTTCTGGAGCGTGCGGTTCCAGAAGTCGGCACTCAGCAGGTACTCGCCGAACGACACCGGGGGTAATCCGTGCTGCTGCTGTTCGGAGCTGTACACCACCGCCCCTGCCAGACCCTGCAGCGTCCATGACGCAAGGAAAATCGCACCCATGGTGAGCGCGAGCGAGTTGCTGTAGATCCACCGCCGCCAGCCGTGCACGCGCGCCCACTTCGGTGAGTCGGGCCTGGCGTGCTCGCCGACGAGCTGGTCCTTGTCGCTGCCGAGGCCCTCATCGCTCACTTTCTTCGACTCGGGGGAGCCACGCTGCACAAGCCACACGGTCGCCATGATGAACAGCAAGAACTGCAGAAACTCCGACTGCCAGTTCTCGGCAACGTCGACCACGAAGTCGGAGGAGGTCACGAAGGCGAGCCAGCTGCTCGGTTGCCCGCCATGCGATAGCTGCTCTTCGTTGTAGACGGAAAGCCCTGCGAACGACTGGGCGGCAAGCGTGACAATGAACGCTGTCGCGAAGCAGAGCGAGAGAGCATGGTCTCTGATGCGCATGTCAGCGCCCCGCCATCACAACCGCGAACATCGCGAGCAGCCCGAGTAGCACCAACCCCATCCATACCCAGAACATGGTCTTCATGCTGGTGATCGTAGAACCGCATCGATGGGTGCCGGTAGACCCTTGCGAAGCGCTCTCCGGGTGTGCGAACGTTCGCCGTGCCTCAGCGTAGCTGTTGACCGCGCGACTGTCGAGGGGTGGTGAGCGTGTTCACGGCAGCATAGCGTCGAGGCGAAGCGATGATCGTCGAAGGAACGCGTGCGTTCGCCGATGGAGAGGATGTGAGTGCAATGCCGAAATCGAAGACCCCGCAGTTGAAAGATCCCGAACTCTACGATCGCCTGCGCAAAGAGGGAAATTCCGAGGAGAAGGCGGCGCGGATCTCGAACGCCGCCGCGAGGGATGGCCGCTCGCAGGTAGGGCGGCGCGGCGGTCAAGCAGAGGACTACGAAGATCGCACGGTGAGTGAGCTGAAGCAGCGAGCGAAGGAGCTGGGCATCACCGGCTACTCGAAGCTGCGCAAGGCTGAGCTCATCGACACGATCCGCAGGCACTGAGACAGCGCCCCGGCGGTGGCATACTGTCACCGTGTCCGATACCCGATCCGCCGCTGCCCGCCGCGGGAGCGCGCATGTCGCCGCGTAGCGATCCGCACCCCTATCTGGCTGCGACGGCGGGGAGCGAGGCGTCGCGTCCGCCGCGGGTGCTCGCCCACCGCGGGCTTGTTGCAGCCGACGCGGCGTCTGCCGGAGTCGCGGAGAATACGCGCGCAGCGTTCGCCGCTGCTGAGGCGGCGGGCGCTCTGTACCTCGAGTCTGACTGTCGGGTGACGGCCGACGGTGAGGTGGTGCTCTTTCACGACGCCGAGCTGCGCCGGGTAACCGGTGATCCGCGGCGGGTCGCTGAGCTCTCGCTGCGCGAACTCTCTAACATCATGGCGGGCCGGGGTGGCTTGCTGACGCTGGGTGAGGCGCTCGATGAGTTTCCCCAGGCTCGCTTCAATATCGATGTGAAGAGCGCCAAGGCGGCGGATCCTGCCGGTCGCATCGTGGCGCCTCACGCGCATCGGGTGCTGCTCACGAGCTTCTCCGACGACTACCGCCTGCGCGCGCTGCGTTCGGCTGAGGCTGCTGGCGGGCTGCCTGCCACATCGCCCGGTCAGCGGGGGATCGCCATGCTGCTCGCGGCGGTCGTGTCGCGCTCGCGCAGGCTTGAGGCCCGCGCGCTTGCAGGCCTCGACGCGCTGCAGATCCCTGAGCGGCAGGGCCCGCTCAGAGTGCTGAGTGCGCGTCTGCTCGATGCTGCGCATCGCGAGGGTATGGAGGTGCACGTGTGGACCGTCAACGATCCGCAGCGCATGGTGAGTCTTGCGGATCGCGGCGTCGACGGTGTGGTCACCGATCGGGCCGATCTCGCACTCGCGACGCTCAGCTGAGCTGCGACCGGCCAGCACTTGTGCGTCACACTGCTGACACGAGCAGCCGGCGCGTTTAGGCTGAGGGTATGGCAGCCGACGATGGCCGCGGCGAGACCGCGAATGAGCGTGCCGACCGCAACTGGAGCGAAATTCTGCAGGAGGTGCGCGTCACGCAGACCTGCACGCAGATTCTCGGCGGCTTCCTGCTCGCGGTGGCATTCCAGCCCCGGTTCACCGAGCTCGACGGGGTGCAGCGCGGGCTCTATTTGGTGCTGGTGTCGCTTGCCGGGGCGTCGACGTTGCTGGGGCTGTCGCTCGTGATGGTGCACCGCCGCTTCTTCGGCAAGCACCAGAAGGCTCGCATTGTGCGGCTCGGCAGCAGGCTGCTAATGGCGAACCTCATGGTTGTTGCGGTGCTCATCGCCGGGGTGACGGGCCTCATCTTCGATTTCGCCTGGAATCGGACTGCCGGTGCAGTGGCTCTGGGAGCGGCGCTGCTCATGAGTGTGGTGCTCTGGGTGTGCGTGCCGCTCGCCGGCACCGCAAAGGCGCCGGCGAGCGAGCGAGGTGATTAGGCGGTCACCTCTGCGGCTGCTGCCGATCCGCGCCCGATTACAGCGCGTCGCAGTGCCACGAAGAACACGATCATGCCGGCGGTGATGAAGATGTGGCCGAGCCCCGCGATGCCCGCGATCATTGCGCTGGATTCCTGCCCGAGCACAGTGAGGCTGCCGTGCCAGATCAGCATTGCGGAGGTGAGGATCACGCCGGCGTTGTACAGCCAGAAGAACCAGGCGAACAGCTTCGGGCTGCGCGAAATCACGAAGACCTTTTCGATCACGAGCACGATCAGCAGCACGATGAAGCCGAGGGTGAGCAGGTGCGTGTGCGCGAGGCCGAGCTGGGTGAACTTGCCTTCGGGGAAGTCGTTGAGCTTGGTGAACTCGCGGTAGAACAGGCCGGAGGCGACGCCTACGAGCATGTAGATGAACGCGGCGTTGAGGAGTTTCTTCACGGGGTTTCCTTTCAGAGGGTGGATCAGATGAGGCCGGTTTCCCTGGCGACGTGAATCGCGCGGGAGCGGCTGTCGACATCGAGCTTGGTGAGGATGTGCCCGATGTGGCTTTTCACCGTGGCTTCGGTGACGAAGAGGGTGCGGGCAATTTCTTTGTTGGCGGCGCCCGTCGACATGAGCTGCAGCACTTCGATCTCGCGTTCGGTGAGCTTGGGGAGCGGGCTGCGCATGCCCTTGAGCACGCGGGCTGCGAGTTCTGGGGCGAGCACCACATCGTCTCGGGCGGCCCGCTTGATGCCCTCGATGATCTCGTCAGGGGCGACATCTTTGAGGAGGTACCCTGCTGCGCCGGCTTCGATGGCACCGAGGATTTCGGCGTCGCGGTCAAAGGTGGTGAGGATCAGCACTGCCGGTGCGGGGTCGAGGGCGCGCAGCGCCGCGGTGGTGTGGATGCCATCGATGCCCTCACCCAGGCGAAGGTCGCAGAGCACCACATCGGGGCGCAGGTGGCTGGCGAGTGCGATGGCTTCCTCCCCGGTGGCGGCTTCGCCGACAACCTGCACCTCACTGGTGTCGAGCACGGCGCGCAGCCCGCTGCGCACGACGGGGTGGTCGTCGACGAGGAGCACGGTGGTGGTCATGGGGTCTCCGTTGCGGTCGGGGCGGTCGGGTCTGTCGAGTCTGTTTGGTCTGTATGCTGCGGCTGTTGCAGGGCGGGGCGGATCGGGAGGTGCACCGAAATCGCGGCGCCGTCCCCCGGGCTGCTCTCGATGTCGAGGCCGCCGCCGAGTTCGCGCAGCCGCCCGCGCATGAAGCGGAGTCCGTAGCTGGTGGCAGCGGGTCCGGGATCAGTCTCCTGCTCCCACGCTGCGGCGTCGAATCCACGCCCGTCGTCGATGAGGTCGAGTCGCACGCTGTAGCCGTCGTCGATGAGGCTCATCACGACCCGACTCGCTTCGGCGTGCAGGCGCACGTTGGCGAGGGCCGATTGTGCGGTGCGCAGCAGCGCCACTTCGACCTCGGTGGGGAGTGTGGGAAGGGTGGCGTCGACGCGCAGTTCCACGGTCAGGCCGGTTTCGTCGTGCAGGCGGTCGAGCATGCGCTGCAGTGCGGTGGCGAGGGCGCCGTTTTCGAGTTCGGTAGGAACGAGCGCGGCGATGATGCGGCGCACATCGGCGAGGCTGTCGCCGGCGAGGGCTTCGATCTGTGCGAGGGTGCGGATCGCATCGCTGTCGTGGCTGCGGTCTGCGCCGGCGTGGGCGAGCAGGCGGATCGAGGAGAGCGCCTGAGCAATAGTGTCGTGGATGTCGCGGGAGAGGCGGGTGCGTTCGGCGACGGCACCTGACTGGCGTTGGGCGAGGGCGAGTTCGTCTTGTAGATCTGCGGTTTCGCGCTGCGCCAGGGTGAGGGAGTGCACGAGGCGTTCGCGTTCTTCAGCATCGTGCAGCAGTTGGAGGTAGCCGCGAGAGATGCCGAAGGCGAACACTCCGCCGATGAGCGGGCCGAAGATGTTGGCGTAGCTAGTGGTGCCGTGATGCAGAATCGGCGCGACGATCACCACAGCCAGCACGAGCGCCGAGAAGAGCAGCCCCCATGGCAGAGGCAACAGGTGCCCGGCGAGCAGCCACAGGAGGAATGCGATCCACACGAACTCGGCAGAGACCGCCGTGGCGGCGACCCAGATCAGGGCGAGCCCGAGCAGCCACCACGCCACGATCACGCGGCCGCGTGATGGCAGCAGCGTGCCTGCGGTGTGCCAGGCGAGGATCGCGAGCCCTGAGATGATCGCGGCCGCGGCGTCGGTGCCGTCGCCGATGGCGCGGATCACGCCGATGAGGGTGAGCACTGCTGCGATGAGGTGCTGGCCGACCTCCATTGCGCGCACCACCGGGCGGGGCGCGGCGGTGGTGGCGGCGGCGTCAGTGCGCGTCAGCGGCGCGTTCACGAGGTTCATGCGCCAATTCTCCTCTCCCAGTTGCAAGATGTCCCGGCCACCAGATGCGATCTCCAAGCAGAGCGAAGAGCGCCGGCACGATGACGGTGCGCACTACCAGAGTGTCGACGATCACGCCCACGCCCACGATGAGCCCGAGCTGGCCGAGCGTGACGAGCGGCAGCACCCCCAGCGCGGCGAACACGCCTGCGAGCACGATGCCGGCGCTGGTGATGACACCGCCGGTGCTGGCCACCGCTTCGACGATGCCGTTCTTCGTGCCGAGGCGGGCGGCTTCGGTGCGTGCACGATGCACGAGGAAGATCGTGTAGTCGATGCCGAGGGCGACGAGGAAGAGGAACGCGAGCAGCGGCACCTGCAGGTCGAGTGCCTGCTGTTCGAAGAGCACCCGACTCAGCCAGGCCCCCGCCCCGATGGCGGCAACAGCGCTGGTAAGGTTCACGAGCAGCAGCACCACTGGGGCGACCAATGAGCGGAGCAGCAGCATGAGCACCACCAAGCTGACGGCGAGCACGAGCGGGGCGATAAGCCACAGATCGTGCGTGTTGCCGCTGCGGGCGTCGAGGTCGGTTGCGACGGCACCGCCCACGACGGCGTCGGCTCCTGGCACGTCGTGCACGGCGTCGCGCACTTCGGTGATCTGGGTGAGGCTGCGGTCGGTGCTCGGAGCGTAGTCGCTGGTCACCATGATCTTCGTGAGGCCCTGGTCCGCGTTCGTGCCGACGGGGTGGGCGCGCACCACGCCCTCCACCTCGGCTGCGGCAGCGACGACCTGATCGGCCGCGGCGCTGTTCGCGACGATGAAGATCGGCGCGGCCTCGCCCGGCGGGAAGTGCTCGGAGAGCACTTCGAGCCCTGCGGCCGACTCCGACGGCACCCTGAACTTCTCCACCTGATCGAGGCCGACCGAGGTGCCGATGAGGCCCGACGCCATCACGGCGAGCAACGCGAGGCCGGCGAGCAGGCTTGCGACGGGGCGGCGCACCACACCAGAGGCGAGCTTGCGCCAGCCGCGGCCTTGGCGGGGCGCTGCGCCTGGGCGGGGCACGAAAGGCCAGAACACGCGACGCCCGCACACCGCGAGCAGCGGCGGCAGCAGCAACAGCACCGCGGCGAGGGCGATGAGCAGCCCGATGGCTGACGAGATGCCAAGTCCATGCGTGCCAGGGATAACGGCGAGCACGAGGGTGAGCAGCGCGAGCACGACGGTGACGTTCGACGCCACGATGGCGGGCGCGGTTTTTTGCCAGGCGGTGCTGAGCGCCTGGCGGTGATCCGCAGTGTGCAGCAGCTCCTCCCGATAACGGGAGATGAGCAGCAGAGCGTAGTTGGTGCCTGCGCCGAACACGAGCACGCTGATGATCCCGGCGTCGAACTGCAGGTTCCAGGCCGCGCCGGCCGCGGCTGTGAGGCGGCCGGCGAGGCCGTCGGCGAGGGCGACCGCGACGAGCGGCACCAGCCACAGCACGGGGGAGCGGTAGGTGATGATGAGCAGGATCGCCACGATCAGAATCGTGACGAGCAGCAGCGTGAAGTCTGCGCCGGCGAATGATGCTGCGATATCTGCGCCGAACGCCGGGCCCCCGGTGACCTGAAGCGTGAGGCCTTCCGGTGCGGCGTCGGCGACGGCGTCGCGCAGCGTCTCGACAGTAGCGGCGGTGTCGCTGTTCGTCTCGCCCACGGTGATCGGGGTCACGAGCAGGGCGGCCTTGCCGTCTTCGCTGACGAGCGGGCCTGTCGCGTCGACGGCGGCGTGGGTGTCCAGCACCGGCAGCAGTTCCGAGAGCTCGTCGATTTGGGAGGTGCTGAGTTTCGCGCCGTCGTCACGGGAAGCCACGACGAGCACCGATTGGCGATCCGCGTTCGGGAATGCTGCCATCAGCTCGCTTGCGCGGCTCGATTCTGAGCCTGCCGGTGCCTGGTCGTTGCGCGCCGGTGCGGTGGCCGAGCCGAAGGCGCCGAAGAGCGCGAACATGATGGCGACGGCGAGACCGAGTGAGATCCATGCGCCGCGGCGGGAGGTGAGACTGTCGGCGAAGTGCCGATGAGCGCGAGAAACTGCCATGCTCCAAGCTCACCAGTCGGCGCTTCGCCGAGCATCGCGAAGAGGGAGGAATCGCATCTCATCCTTTTGGATGATGCGCCTGCCGTGGCCAGAGGTGCACTAGGGCGTGTCTCGCAAATCCTCGCCTACTGCGCGCGCCTGTTCGGGGCACCTCGCTGCGTTGTCGTCGTCGGATTTACAACCAGCAAACCGTCCTCCTCCGCCTTGCGAGGCACCCCGCCTAGGCGCTGCTCGCAACGGCAACGATTTGCGAGACACACCCTAGCCTGCGCGAGCAGCGACCGAGCGTTGCGGTGCTCGTGCTCAGGCGGTGGCGTCGCTTGATTCTGGCGGGGGGCAGCTGAGGTGGGTGGGCTTGCCCGGGCCGCCGCGGTTGATGCGGTGCGCGTGCATGGATCGGGTGCAGATGGGGCACTTCGGATCGGCCGGGGCCACGTAGGGCGGTTCGTTGGGATCGCCGAGCTGCGCGGGGCCCTCGAACTGGTAGATGAAGCGTTGGATTGCCGCATAGACGCCGGGCACGCCGTCGTAGGGGGTCGGGTGCCAGAGGTGTCGCTTCCTGCGCTTTTGTTCGCCCACAAACGAAAGAGTATCAGATTCGTTCGTGCCCTAACGAGCTAGACTGGGGAGATGCAGCATCTTCCCGAGGACGCGCTCGAACTCGACCGCCAAGTCTGCTTCGCGCTCGCGGTCGCGAGCCGCAGTGTGATCGGCGTGTACCGGCCGATCCTGGAACCGCTCGGCCTCACCCACCCGCAATATCTTGTGATGCTGGCACTCTGGGGCGACGCCCCGCTGCGGTTCGGCGCGATCGCCGAAATGCTGCGGCTCGACCCCGCCACCCTGTCGCCCATCGTGAAGCGACTCGAGCACTCCGGGCTCATCGAGCGCGTGCCCGTCGAGGGCGACGAGCGCACCTTCGAGATCGTCCCCACCGAAGCGGGGCGGGCGCTGCGCGAGCGTGCGCTCGCGGTGCCTCCCGCCGTGGTCGAACGACTCGGGGTGCCCGTCGATCGTTTGCTCGCGCTCCGCGACGAGCTCACCACGATCATCGAGGCCGTCGACCGCTCCCGCTGACGGCACCCCGCGATCCGCACCCCCGCTGGGTGCGCCCTCGGCGCAGTGGCTGCCGCGGCAGCCGAGGCAGCGAGCCGACCCGCCGTATAGCGCACACGGCCGGTGCAAGGGAAGGGTCTGGTGTGCGCTGCTTCGCTGGATAGGCTGCATGCATGGCGGATCGGGCAGAGAACGCAGCACACGCAGAACGCGCACCGCACGCAGCGCAGGACCAGGAGAACGGCGCGGAGCAGCGGCGCGCGGGAGGTATCGCGGGCCTCGCGAAACGCGTGATCGCGTGGGCGCTACGGCTCAGGCTCGTGCGCGCCTACCTGCTCTACGCGGAGCACCGGGGTGCGATGCTCGCCGACAGCATCACCTACCGCGCGCTGTTCAGCGTGTTCGCCGCAGTGCTGCTCGGCTTCTCGCTCGCGGCGCTCTGGCTCGGTGGTAACCCCGACGCGATGCGCGCGCTCGTCGACGCGCTCGAGAGCTTCCTGCCCGGGCTCACGGAGGTCGTCGACCCCTCGAAGATCGAAGCCCCCGCCGGGTTCACGATCGTGGGCATCGTCTCGCTGCTCGGTCTCATCGGCGCGGCGATCGGTGCGATCACCAGTCTGCGCACCGCGCTGCGGGTGCTCGCCGACGAGGTGCACGAGGACGGGTTCTTCCTGTGGGTGGTGCTGCGCAACCTGCTGGTGGGCATCGTGTTCGGCGGTCTGCTGGTCGTGGCGGCGGTGCTGAGCGTCGCCGCCACGGTGGGGGTTGACGCGGTCACTTCCTGGCTGGGGGTGGCTGATAGCGAGGTGTCTGCGTGGCTGACGCGGGTGCTCGGCGTTGTGGTGGTGCTCGCAATCGATACCGTTGCGGTGGTGGTGGTGTTTCGGCTGCTTTCGGGGGTGCGCGCACCCGCGCGTGCGCTCTGGGTGGGGGGTCTCTTCGGCGGGGTCGGTCTCACGGTGCTGCAGGAGCTCTCGGGCCTCTTCGTGCGCGGGGCCGCGTCGAATCCGCTGCTCGCCTCCTTCGCGGTGCTCATCGCGCTGCTGCTCTGGTTCAACCTGTCGGCGCAGGTGATCCTCATCGCGAGCAGCTACATCATCACCGCGACCCACGAGTCGCACGACCGGGTGCGGGTGAAGTACGGTGCGAGCACGCTCGCGCAGCGCCGCCGACAGCGTGCGGAGGACGCGCTGCAGGTGGCGACCCGCGAGCTGCGGGAGGCGCGGGAGGCGGAGCGTGAGGAACGGGAGGCGCAGTCGGGGCGGGCGGATCAGCCTGCGGTGCCCGGCGCAACGCGTGATCCGCACCCCGCCGCTGATCGCGATCACGATAGCGATGCCGCGCCTGCCTCACCGCCGTCTCGCTGAGGTGCGCCCTGGTCGCCTGTGACGCGGGAAGGGGACCGGATCGCGGCGGAGGTTGGGCTCGTGCCTGCGGCCGCCGTTCCAGCGCTTGCGGCGGGGCGGGCGGCGATAGGCTGAGCGCGGAAGCGGAGCCTGAGCGGCTTCGCGCATAGGGCGTGCGCACCGTCGCACGCCACAACCACGCAACACGCGGGAGGAATCACACATGACTGAGCAGGCGGGCCAGGAGCCCGAACAGACAGCATTCGAGGCAGCGCTGCGCGCCACAGTGGCGGCGCAGTTCGGCCACACGATGGACGACCTGCAGCGCCTCGTGCGCATCCCCTCGGTGTCGTGGCCGGCCTTCGACCCGGCCCACGTCGCCGCCAGTGCCGAGGCCATCGCCGCACTGCTGCGCGACACCGGCGTGTTCGATGTCGTCGACATCCGCCGTGCCCCCGTCGAGGGCGGCGAGGGAGCCGACGGTTCCGCACCCGAACTCGGCCAGCCCGCCGTCGTCGCCAGGCGCGAAGCGCGTAACGGTCGCCCCACAGTGCTGCTGTACGCCCACCACGACGTGCAGCCTCCCGGGCGCGACGAGGACTGGAACACGCCGCCGTTCGAGCCGACCGAGCGCGACGGTCGCCTCTTCGGCCGCGGCGCCGCCGACGACAAGGCCGGCGTGATGGCCCACATCGGCGCGATCCGCGCGCTCGCCGCTGCGGCCGAGGCGGAGGGGCGCGAGCTCGATCTCGGCATCGCACTCTTCATCGAGGGTGAGGAGGAGTGGGCGTCGCAGTCGTTCGGTAACTTCCTGCGCGAAAACCGGGATCTGCTCGCCGCCGACGCGATCATTGTCGCCGACTCGAGCAACTGGGATACCGAAACCCCGGCTCTCACCGTCGCCCTGCGCGGTGCGGTCGCCTTCAACATGAGTGTGCGCACCCTCGACCACGCCCTGCACTCAGGCATGCACGGCGGCGCGGTGCCCGACGCGATGCTCGCCACGGTGCGTTTGCTCGACACGCTCTGGAATGCCGACGGTTCGGTGGCTGTCGAGGGGCTGATCAGCGCCGACATCGATGCTCCCGAGTATGACGAGGCGCGGCTGCGTGAGGAGTCCGGCCTGCTCGACGAGGTGAGCCCGATTGGCCACGGTTCGATCCTCAGCCGTGTCTGGGCGCAGCCCGCGATCACGATCACGGGCATCGACGCTCCCGATGTGGCGAACGCCTCCAACACGCTTATCCCGAGCGTGCGCGTGCGGGTGAGCGCGCGCATCGCGCCAGGGCAGGATCCTGAGGCGGCGTATGCGGCCATCACGAAGCATTTGGCGGATCGCGCTCCATTCGGTGCGCGGGTCGAGTTCGAGGGCGGCGATCTCGGTCAGGCGTTCCTTGTCGATACGAGTGGCTGGGCTGTTGCGGAGGTGCGCGGTGCGATGGCCGATGCCTGGGACCGCGAGCCCGTCGATATCGGCGTGGGCGGGTCGATTCCGTTCATTGCTGAGCTTGTTGAGGAGTTCCCGACGGCGCAGATTCTCGTCACCGGTGTGGAGGATCCCGACGGGCGAGCGCACAGCCCGAACGAGTCGCTGCACATCGAGTCGTTCCGCAAGTCGCTGCTCACGGAGGCGCTGTTCCTCGCGCGGCTCGACGCTCGCACCAGCTGAATCGCCCGTCGCGGTATCTGCACCAACGCCGACGCCCCTTCCGACTCAGCTCAGTCGGAAGGGGCGTCCTGCTGTGCGTGGCTGCGCGTTTCAGTGCCGGTGCTGAGTGGCCTGCGACTCGTTTCCTGCACGGTTCATGTCGGGGATGCGGCCCGACGCCGCAGCCTCGGCGCGCAGCAGATCTCGGATCTCGGTGAGCAGTTCCTGCTCGCTGGGCCCCGCCGGCGCCTCGGGCTCCTGCTGATCGGTCTGCTGCAGGCTCTTGAGCTTGTTCATCGGCAGCACGAATACGAAGTAGACCACTGCCGCGACGATGACGAAGTTGATGAGCGCGCCGATAAGGGCACCGAACGCGATTGTGCCACCGCCTGGCAGTGCCACCTGCATGGCATTGTCGAGCGAGTCTGCTTTGAACACCACGCCGATCACCGGGTTGATGAGCGAGTCGACCACGCGCCCCACAACCGAGTTGAACGCTGCGCCGATGACCACGGCGACGGCGAGATCGATCACGTTCCCGCGCAGCAGAAACTCCTTGAAACCCTTGAACACCTACGATTCCCCCGTTCTGGTGGTGTGTTGTGCTGTGACAGACCTGCGCTTAGGAGCAGGCCATCGCATCCTCGAACATGGCGGTGGCGAAATCGCTGAGCACCTGGCCGTAGTCGGGGTTGGTGATCGCGTTCGGGTCACCGGCGATGGCGACGAAGCGTGAGTATGCCTCGCGGTTCGGGCTGTCGATCGCCGAGAGCGCCACGTAGGGGGCAAGCTCGGCCTCGGACCAGGTGTCGCTGCTGGAGTCGGTGGGGGTTCCCAGTGCGGTATCGAGTGCCTTGCAGAACTCGGGGGAGCGGTCGCCCGAAGCGGCGTCTGACGAAGCACCGGGCTCGTCGAGCTCGCTGGTGCCGGGGATGGTCGACTCGATCTCCGACTGCAGCTCGTCAAGCTCGGTGCTGTAACGGTCGAGCTCGGAACCGAGGTTTGCGAACAGCACGCTCCAGGCGATGATGATGCCGGCACCGATGAGTACGCCTGCGCCGCCGAGGATGAGGCCGGTGAGTGCCAGGCCCTTGGGCTGACGCTTCTGCATCGCCAGAATGCCGAGGATGAGCGCGGCGATGCCGACCACGACGGTGATGACGCCGCCAACGAAGGGAATCCAGCCGAAGATCATCGCGCCGACCACTGCCACGATGCCGAGGATCAGTGCGGTGATCGCGAGACCCTTCGGCGCGCTGGGCGCGGGGGCGTAGGCGGGGTAGCCCGCGCCGGGCGCGGCGGGGCCGGTCGGTGCGCCGGGTGCGCCGGCGCCTGCAAACGCCTGCTGCGGAGGCACCGGCGCTGCTGGCGGGGTTGCGGGTGCTGTCGGTGCGGCGGCGACCTGCGGTGCCGGTGCGGCTGGTGCAGCTGGTGCAGCTGGTGCAGCTGGTGCAGGGGCGGCCGGTGCCTCTGCTGCGGGCTCGGGCAGCGCCGTGGTCGGCTGCTGATCTGCGGGCTGCTCGGCCGCTGTCGGCGCGGGCTGCTCGGGTGCTGCCGCTGCGGGCTGCTCTGGCGCTGCCGGCGGCGTTGCAGAAACCGGCGGAACCGGTGTCTCAGGTGTTGTGGGATTTCCAGGATCGTTTGTGTCAGACATTGCCCCTGCTGCTCCTTCATCATCTGCGGAGCCCCGGGCCGGTCACCGGGAGGCGCGCGGCCCGTGGATCCGCTTGTGCTCTGTTGTGCGCGAGCCGTCGATGACCCCCACCATCCTCATCCTACGTCGTCCATGCGACAGATGTTCTTCAGATCGCGGCAGCAGTCGCAGCGCGCGAGGGGAGTAGCGTGGGGGTATGGAGTTTATCGGCGCGATGCCCACGGTCGACCTCACCTACTCCGATGTCTTCCTAGTGCCGCGGCACTCGGGCGTCGGCAGCCGGCTCGGGGTCGATCTCACCCCCACCGACGGTACTCCGGCAACCTTGCCGCTCGTGGCCGCGAACATGAACTCGGTGACCGGCCCGCGCCTCGCTGCAGTGCTGGCGCGGCGCGGCGGTCTCGCGGTGCTGCCCCAAGACCTTGCGCTCGCCGACACCGCACGCGCGATCCGCTGGGTGAAAAGCCAGCCCGTCACCACCGACACCCCCCTGGTGCTGCCCCCGCATGCGACGGCCGCCGATGCCTTGCGGCTCATCCCGCGGGCTGAGGGGCAGGCCGTGGTGGTGGCGGATCGCCCCGACGAGCATGCGCCGGTGCCCGCCGCTGGGATCCGCGGCATTCTCTCCGCGGCGAGGCTCGCTTCGGTGCCCTCCGATGCGCAGCTGGGTGATCTGGTGATTGGTCGCGCGCCGCTGCTCTCAGCGGATGAGCTTGCGGATCCGCGCACCGCATTCGATGCGGTCACTGCGGCGACACGCGCCGATGATGAGCGGGCGGATCAGCCCGGCGTCGATCAGCATTCCGCCGAAGCTGTGTGCGTGGTCAGCGGGGGAGCCCTCATCGGCACCCTGTCGCGGCGCTCGGCGCTGCGCCGCTCGATCTACCGCCCCGCTCTCGACAGGGACGGGCGGCTCGCGGTGGCAGCGGCGGTGGGCATCAACGGCGACGTCGCGGCGAAGGCCCGCGAGCTTGCCGCGGCGGGGGCCGACGTGCTCGTGATCGATACCGCTCACGGGCATCAGGCGGGCATGATCCGCGCTATCCAAGCCGTTGCAGATCTCGGCCTCGGGCTTCCGATCGTGGCCGGCAACATTGTCACCGTAGACGGCGTGAACGACCTCGTTTCTGCTGGGGCCACGATTCTGAAGGTGGGCGTCGGACCCGGCGCGATGTGCACTACCCGCATGATGACAGCCGTGGGGCGCCCCCAGTTCTCTGCGGTGCTCGAAACCGCTCAGGCAGCTCGCGAACTCGGCGCGCACGTCTGGGCCGACGGCGGCGTGCGCTACCCGCGCGATGTCGCGCTCGCTCTTGCGGCTGGAGCGGCTTCGGTGATGATCGGTTCCTGGTTTGCCGGCACAGCCGAATCGCCGGGCGAGCTGCGTACCGACCCCGATGGCCGCCAGTACAAGGAATCGTGGGGCATGGCATCGACGAAGGCGGTGCAGGGGCGCTTCGGCGGCCTTGACGCCTACGAGCGCGCCCGCAAAGAGCTTTTCGCCGAGGGCATCTCCTCCTCGAAGATCTACCTCGACCCGCTGCGGCCCGGCGTCGAAGACCTCATCGACATGATCACCTCGGGGGTGCGTTCCTCGTTCACCTATGCCGGTGCCGACTCGCTGCGCGAGTTCCATGTGCGCGCCCGCGTGGGCCTGCAGTCGGCGGCGGGCTACGAAGAGGGCAAGGCGCTGCCGGTCTCCTGGTGAGGGGCAGATCTGCCGCACGTACGAGCCGCGCAGCCGCGCCGAATAGGATGGTGGGGTCGGCGCGCACAGCCCGACGGCGAACCCGACAAGCACACGAGGAGCAGCGGTGAAGTACATCTCGACCCGAGGCGGCATGGCGCCGGCACCCTACAGCGAGATCCTGCTGGAGGGGCTCGCGACCGATGGCGGGCTCGTGATGCCAGAATCGGTGCCGCAGCTCACCGCTGAGCAGCTCGAATCGTGGCGCTCTCTCTCCTATGCGGAGCTCGCCACCGAGGTGCTGGGGCTCTTCGCCACCGACATCCCGCGCGACGATCTCGCCCGCATGTGCCGCGACGCATACAGCAGCCAGAACTTCGTCGCCGCAGAGGTGGTGCCCGTCACGCCGCTCGAAGACGGAATCTCGCTCGTCGGCCTCTCAGAGGGCCCGACGCTCGCCTTCAAAGACATGGCGATGCAGTTTCTCGGCCAGTCCCTTGAATACGTGCTCGCGAAGACCGACCGCGCGCTCAATATCGTGGGGGCCACCTCGGGCGACACCGGTTCGGCCGCAGAGTACGCGCTGCGCGGCAAAGACGGCATCGCCGTGTTCATGCTTTCGCCGCAGGGCCGCATGAGTGCGTTCCAGCGGGCGCAGATGTACTCGCTCACCGACGAGAACATCCACAACATCGCCGTGCAGGGCGTCTTCGATGACTGCCAGAACCTCATGAAGGCGCTGTTCGAAGACCTCGAGTTCAAGCGCGCCCACGACCTCGGCGCCGTCAATTCGGTCAACCTGGGCCGCGTCAGCGCCCAGGCCGTCTACTACTTCTGGGCCTGGCTGCGCGCGAGCGACGCCGTGCCAGCCGCAGAGCGCGCCTCCTTCGAGATCTCGGTGACGGTGCCGTCGGGCAACTTCGGCAACATCTTCTCCGGCTACCTCGCGAAGAAGATGGGCGTGCCGATCCGCCGCCTCGTGCTCGCAGCCAACGAGAACAATGTGCTCGACGAGTTCTTCCGCACGGGCGTGTATGCGCCGCGCGGCGCAGCCGACACGCACGCGACCTCGAGCCCGTCGATGGACATCTCGAAGGCTTCCAACCTGGAGCGCTTCGTGTTCGAGGTGCTGGGCCGCGACCCCGAACGCCTTGCGGCAGCGTGGCGCGAGCTTGCCGAGACGGGACGCATCGACCTCACCGCCGAGCAGCCCCGCTTCCTCGAGGAGTTCGGTTTCGAGAGCGGCACGAGCACGCACGCGGATCGCGTGGCGACGATCAAGTCGGTGTTCGACGCGAGCGGCACGGTGATCGATCCGCACACCGCCGACGGTGTGAAGGTGGCCCGCGAGCACCTGGAGCCCGGCGTGCCGATGCTCGTGCTCGAAACCGCGAAGCCCGAGAAGTTCCCCGAGATCGTGTTCGAGGCGACAGGCACCCGCATCGGCCTGCCCGAGCACCTCGCAGGGCTGCTCGAGCTGCCGCAGCACGTTACCGAGATGGACGACGACGAAGCCGCTCTGCGTGCCTTCGTCGCTGAACGCGCCGTTTCCCGCTGACGCCCTCGGGCGCACGGGCCGCGGCCGCCCGTGCTGAGCCTGCGCCGGTACGTGCCCGCGATCCGCACCTCGCGATCCGCACCCCGCGAACTCATCAAGGTCATCCGTGTGGCCGTTTGCTGCGACCGATAACGACCACACGGGTGACCTCGATATCGCATCGACGCGGCCCGGGCAAGGGGGCCGGCGCTCTCGAACACTGTCGGTAGCACCCCGTAGGGTGGAACCCAGCAAGACAGGGAGGCTGACATGTTCGGTGAGCGAGCAAGGCGAGCACTGGAGCACCGAGTCGAACGGCTCGAACGCGGGGGAGATACGCCGCAGGGCGCGCTCACGCAGTCACGGCATCTGAAGCGGGCCGGCGGTGCGTGGGGTGACAGCTTCGGGCTGCTCGCCACGCGCTCGTTGCAGATCATCATCGTGCTGATCCTCACTACTGGTGTGGTCATCGGCATGAGCACACTCAGCACCGTGGTGATCCCGATCCTCCTCGCGCTCATCTTCGCGAGCACCTTCACGCCCGTCATGTCCTGGCTGCGCGGGCACCGGGTGCCGTCGGCTCTCGCGACAGTGCTGGTGCTGCTCACCATTGTGCTGTTGCTTGCCGGCGTGGGCTGGCTCATCGTGTGGGCGGTGCGCGACCAGTGGGATGAGCTTTCATCGCAGGCCGAGACCGGCCTCCAGCAGGTCATTGACTGGGTGAAAACACTGCCGTTCGCACCCGACCACGACCAGCTCGTCGAATGGCAGCAGAACATCACTGATTTCCTGTCCGGCTTCCTCACCAGTTCGCAGTTCGGCTCGGGTGCGCTGGCAGGGGTCGGCATCGTCACAAACTTCGTGACCGGGCTGATCCTCATGGGGGTAGTGCTCTTCTTCTTCCTCAAAGACGGCCCGCAGATCTGGCGTTTCCTGCTGCGCCCCTTCGAGGGCGAGGCGCTGGCGCGCGCCGAGCGGGCGGGCGACAAGACCGTGCAGACGCTCGGGCACTACGTACGTGGCACGGCGTCGGTCGCTGCGGTCGATGCGATCGGCATCGGCGTCGGCCTGCTGATCCTGCAGGTGCCGCTGGCGCTGCCGCTCGCCGTGCTCGTGTTCGTGCTCGCCTTCATCCCGATCGTGGGCGCGACGCTCGCCGGTATTCTGGCAGCGCTCGTGGCGCTCGTCGCGAACGGGCCGCTGAGCGCGGTGCTCGTGGTCGGTGTGGTGGTGCTCGTCAACCAGCTCGAGGGCAACTTCCTGCAGCCGGTGCTCATGGGGCGGGCGTTGAAACTGCACTCGCTCGTCATCCTGCTCGCCTTGACCATCGGCACCGTGCTGAGCGGGGTGCTGGGTGCGGTGCTCGCGGTGCCGATCGCCGCGGTGGTGTGGGGCATCATCCAGGTGTGGGATGGACCTGATCTTCCCGCGAAGCCGTTCCGACGCAAGCCCGGCGAGGTCTGATCTCGGCGGATCGTAGGGCCTCGAGTGCGGTGCGCGGAGTCGGCGCGGGGGAGCGGTGGTGCGCTCAATGCTAATATTTGGACATGGTTCAAATTCGTACACGGTCTCGATCGGGATTCCTCCGCTGGGCGGGCGTGTTCCTCGCTTCCGCTGCGGTGCTCGGCGCTGCGGGGCTGGCGCAGCCGACGGCCGCTCGGGCCGAGCTAACGGCTGAGGTGACGACCTCGACCAGCATCACGACGTTCGTGCCGCCGACTACATACGGCAACTCGCCCATCTACTTCGTTACGGTGTCGCTCCCGAGCGCCGCCAACCTCAGCGGTGAGGTGGTGATGATCGAGGCCGATGGTGTAGTCGCAGGACGCGGGGTTCTCGGCTACAACGGGAGCGGTGGCTTCGCGGCGATCGTTCCCGTTATGAACCTCGCCGCCGGCGATCATGATCTGGTTGCGCGCTTCGTGGGCAAGGAAGGCGATGCGATCTTCCCCGATCGCGTTCTGCCCTCAGAGAGCCCGGTGCTCCCCATCACGATCGCACCGGCCGAGAGCAGCACCGCGATCACGGGTGCGCCCACCTGGGCGCGGGCCTTCGAACCGATTGACGTTACAGCGCATGTGACCTCTCCGGCGGCCGGAGTGAACGGTCGGGCGGCGTTGCTCGCAGACGGCGTCGAACTCGCCACCGCCGAACTGCAGTCGAATGGTGCGGTGCAGTTCTCCGCCGTCGCCGCACCCGCGGCGACGGCCGGTCTTACCGTGGCCTTTCTCGGCGACGCTGCGGGCAACTTCGCGCCGTCGAACTCGGCCGCGGCGCCGCTGACGGTCGTTCCGCATGCGACCACGACGGCGCTCACTGTGTCACCCACCAAAGCGCGCGTGGGCGACAGTGTCGGCTTCGATGTCGTGGTGAGTAACACTGACCGCACGGTGCCCACCGACCCTCGTGGCGGCATCGAGCTGCTGGTCGACGGGGCAGTGGTGTTCACGGTCCCCGCCGCCGATGATATCGATCCCGAGACGGGTGACGGGGAGGCGCGGTTCAGCGTCGACTCCGCGCAGCTCTCGTTCGGAGAGCACGAGGTGTTTGCCCGCTTCGTGCCGCAGGCAGGCTTCCTCGATTCGCGCAGCCCCGCCGTGGCCGTCGAGGTGTCGGCCGACGCGGCGCCGGGCGGTGGATCGCCGACGACGCCCGCTGCGTCGCTCGCGCGCACTGGCGGGTTCGACCCGCTCGTGCCGGGCGTTGCGGGGCTCGGCCTGCTCGTGCTCGGCGGGGTCGCGGTCGTGGGGGCCGCCGCCAGGGCTCGACGGGCTCGGGCATCGCGCTAGGCTGAGGCCAAGGTGCGGAGCGTCGCTCCGCCGAGCGGAAGGAGCGCACCATGCGGCTGCTGTTTCAGATTGTCTCCCAGCTGGTGCTGGCAGCGATCGCGATGATCGTGTGCCACTTCGCCCTGCCCGGGTTCGAGCTGCACCTTGGCGGCTTCCTGGTGGCCCTCGGTGTGTTCACGCTCGCGCACGCGATCCTCGGGCCGTTCGTGCTGAACATTGCGCAGCGCTACGCGGCACCGCTCGCGGGCGGCGTGGGGCTTGTGGCAACGCTGCTCGCGCTTTGGGTGGCGTCGCTCTTCCAAGGCGGTATCGTGCTGCGCGGCGTGGAGACCTGGGTGCTCGCGCCCATTATCGTGTGGGTCATCACGGCCCTTGGGGGCTGGATCTTCATGGCCTTCTTTATCGACAAGTGGCTGAAGCGCCGCGCGGCCACGAAGATGCTGCGCCGCACCCAGGGGTAACGGTCGGCGGGCAGCTGCTGCCGGGCGGTGTCGCTTGGGTTCGCCCTCGGACATCGGCGGAATTTCGCGAGACACACCCGGGATTCGGCCCTCGATTTGCCCGAGAGGTGAAGCTGTGCCACTATATATGAGTTGCCAGCGCGGCGGGGGAAGCCCCGAAGAGCGGTGACAGCGTCCGGCCCCATCGTATAGCGGCCTAGTACGCCGCCCTCTCACGGCGGTAACGCGGGTTCGAATCCCGCTGGGGTCACCGGAACAGAAAGCCTCACCTTCGGGTGAGGCTTTCTGCGTTTCCGCCCGCCCCGGCTGCCCTGCACGCCCCGATCTCGGCCCCCCATCTCCCCGGTCTGGCCCCGCATCCCAGGCGCACCCCCAAGTTCAGCGGCGCAGGACGTTTCACCGTCCCGTCGTTTGTGCACCGAGCGCCGTTCAAGCAACTCCCGCTGTGGAATTGAGGTGCTTGAACGTCGATCGGTGCGGTAGGGGAGCGGCGGGCAGATAGAGGAGAGGCGTCGGGCACCGGCGGTGAGCGTGAATGTCGGAGGCGCCCAGTAAGCTGATGATGTTCTGTTCAGGCACGAAGAGGAGCGCTCAGTGACCCGCACCATCAAGCTCGCCGTCCTTCCGGGCGACGGCATCGGACCGGAAGTGATCGAGCAGGCGAACCGCGTGCTCGACGCCGTGCTCGCCGACGGCGATGTGGTGCTCGACCGCACCGAGTTCAAACTGGGTGCCGAGCGCTTTCTCGCAACTGGTGAGACCCTGCCCGAGGCCGAGCAGGCCGAAATTGCGCAGCACGACGCGATCTTGTTCGGTGCTGTCGGCGGCGTGCCAGGCGACCCCCGACTGAAAGACGCCAACATCGAGCGCGGCCTGCTGCTCAAGCTGCGCTTCGACTTCGATCACTACGCCAATGTGCGACCCTGCACGCTCTTCCCCGGCGTTGAGTCCACCCTCGCCAATCCCGGCAACGTCGACTTTGTCGTGGTGCGCGAGGGCACCGAGGGCCCCTATGCGGGCAACGGCGGGCGCTTGCGCGCGGGCACCCCCGCAGAGGTCGCCACCGAAGTATCCGTCAACACCGCCTTCGGCATCGAGCGCGTGGTGCGCTACGCCTTCGAGGTCGCCAGCCAGCGCCCCCGCAAGAAGCTCACCTGGGTGCACAAGACCAACGTGCTCGTGCACGCGGGTGCCACCTGGCAGCGCATTGTGCAGACCGTCGCCGCAGAGCACCCCGAAATCACCGTCGACTACATGCACGTCGACGCCGCCACCATCTTCATGGTGCAAGATCCGGCACGCTTCGACGTGATCGTCACTGATAATCTGTTCGGTGACATCCTCACAGACCTGGCCGGCGCCATTGGCGGCGGCATCGGGCTCGCAGCCAGCGGCAACATCAATCCCGACGGCACGTTCCCGAGCATGTTCGAACCCGTCCACGGTTCTGCGCCCGACATCGCGGGGCAGCAGAAGGCGGATCCGACCGCGGCGATCCTGTCAGCGGCTCTCATGCTCGACCACCTGGGCCTCACCGCCGAGGGCGACCGCGTGCGCGACGCCGTGCGCGCCGACCTCGCTACCCGCGGGGCATCGGCGCGATCCACCACCGAGGTGGGAAGCGCGATCGTCGAACTGATCTCCGCTCGCTGACACGGCCCGGGCCCCTCTTCGAACTCCTCACACGGCCGCCCCTTGAGGCGACAGAAAGCAAGTCCATGACCGAGCTCACCTTCACCCGCACCCCGGCAACCAGGCTCTCCGACGCCGAGCGCGAAGCAGCACTCGTCGATCCCGGCTTCGGCAATCGCTTCACCGACCACATGATCTCGATCGTGTGGGATCGAGAGCGCGGCTGGCATGATGCCGAGGTGCTGCCCTACGGCCCGATCCCCATGGATCCCGCCTCTTCGGTGCTGCACTACGGTCAGGAGATCTTCGAGGGGCTGAAGGCGTACCGCCACCCCAACGGTGACATCGTCGCCTTCCGCCCGGAGGAGAACGCTCGACGCCTCAATGAGAGCGCCAAGCGTCTTGCGCTGCCCGAGCTGCCTGTCGAGTTGTTTGTGCAGGCGGTGCACGAGCTCATCACCGTCGACGCCGACTGGGTGCCCAGCGGTCACGATCAGAGCCTCTACCTGCGCCCCTTCATGATTGCCGACGAGAGCTTCCTCGGTGTGCGCGCAGCTGAGCGCGCCCGCTTCCTCGTGATCGCGAGCCCCGCCGGCGCCTACTTCACTGGCGGCGTGCGCCCTGTCTCCATCTGGCTTTCCGGCGACCTCGCCCGGGCTGGACGTGGCGGCACCGGTGCGGCGAAGTGCGGCGGCAACTATGCCTCCTCACTGCTGCCCACCCGCATTGCCGCGCAGCACGGCTGCGCCCAGGTGCTCTTCACTGACTCTGCCACCGAAGACACCATCGACGAGCTCGGCGGCATGAACCTGTTCCTGGTGCACCGCGATGGCAAGCTCATCACCCCCGAGCTCAACGGCAACATCCTCGACGGCATCACCCGGAAGAGCCTGATCCGCCTCGCCCAAGATCGTGGCCTCACCGTCGAAGAACGCAAGGTCACGGTGAGCGAGTGGCGCGACGGCGCCGCGGACGGCTCCATCACCGAGGCGTTCGCCTGCGGCACCGCAGCCGTGATCACCCCGATCGGCCAGCTGAAGAGCGAAGACGGCACCCTGGTCGACTTCGGCGACGGCGCCCCGGGCGAGGTCACCATGTCGCTGCGCGAAGAGCTCACCGGCATCCAGTTCGGCACTGTCGAAGACCGTTTCGGCTGGGTCGACCGCATCATCGCAGCGGGGGAGTGAGCGAGGCCGCACGCCCCGCACCCGACGCCGCACACCACCGACGAGCACGAACGACAGGGAAGAGCATATGAAGGTCGTACGCTTCGAAGCAGCGGGAGAGATTTCCTACGGAATTCTTGATGAAGCCGAAAACGGCGACGGCATCGAGGTTGTCGAGCTCGCGGCAGATCCGCTGGTCTCGGGGTTCGACACCACTGGGCGCAGGCTGCGCCTCGATGAGGTGCGTCTGCTCGCCCCGGTGATTCCGCGTTCAAAGGTGGTGTGCGTCGGGAAGAATTACGCCGATCATGTCGAGGAGATGCGTTCGGAGACTGGCGGCGGCACCCCCGATGAGCCGCTGCTGTTCTTGAAGCCCAACACCTCTGTGATCGGTCCGGGCGACCGCATCGTGCGCCCGGAGATCTCCGACCGCGTCGAGCACGAGGGCGAACTCGCGATGGTGATCGGTGCCGTCGCGAAGAACGTGCCAGAGGCCGACGCCCTCAGCTACGTGTTCGGTTTCACCTGCGCCAACGACGTGACCGCCCGCGATCTGCAGATCGCTGATGGGCAGTGGACACGCGGCAAAGGCTTTGACACCTTTTGCCCGCTCGGCCCCGTCATCGAAACCGACCCCGAGCTTGACGATGCCCGCGTGGTCACCCGCGTGAACGGGGAAGTGCGCCAGGAGGGCCGCACCTCGCAGCTCATCTTCTCTCTCGCCCGCATCGTTGCGCACGCCTCCGAAGCCTTCACGCTGCTTCCGGGTGATGTGATCCTCACCGGCACCCCGGCAGGCGTTGGCCGCCTCGAAGCCGGAGACACCGTCGAAGTTGAGATCGACGGCATCGGGATCCTGCGCAACACCGTCGTGTAGCCCGCAGCACAGCACCGTAGGGAGCCCCGCATGAGCAACGACGAACAGCAGGAACCCTCTCCTCGCGGCACGAGCCGCAGATCGATTCTGCGCGGCGGCGGCCTCCTCGCCGCCGGTGCGGCAGCCGGGTTCGGCGGGGCAGCGCTCATGCGCGGTCTCGACGGCCAGAACCAGGCCGGCCAGCCATACATTCCCGAAGAATTCGCCGCTCCGAAGCCCCGCACCGCCCCGGGCTTCGACCACCTGGTGGTGCTGATGGGCGAGAATCGCTCCTTCGACAACCTGCTCGGGCACCTGTACACCCCCGACACGCTGCCCGCGGGTTCCTCTTTCGAGGGGCTGGCTTTCGGCGACTACTCCAATCAAGCCTCTGACGGCACGGTGGTGCCGGCGCACATCTACGTCGGCCCGACCGATCGCATCATGCGTCAACCCGATCCCGATCCCGGCGAAGAGTATCCGCACGTCAACACCCAGCTTTTCGGCTCCCTCGACGATCACAACCGGGGCAAAGACGTCGCCGACATGAGCGCGCCCTACAATGCGCCGCGGCACGGCGCGCGGGCCACGATGGCTGGCTTCGTGCTCGACTACGAAACCGATTTCGAGGGCCGCACCGGTCGCAAACCGTCGCCCGCTGAGCGCGACCAGATCATGGGGTCGTTCAGCCCCGAGATGCTGCCGGTCACCTCCACCCTCGCCCGCGAGTTCGGCGTCTACGACCACTGGTTTTGCGCGGTGCCGAGCCAGACCTTCTGCAACCGCAGCTTCTTCCACGCTTCAACCTCGCACGGCTTCGTCACGAACGCGCTCAACGGTGGCTACGACAAGTGGCTGAATGCGGCACCTACGCCGACGGTGTTCAATCGGCTGGAAGAGGCCGGGCTGAGTTGGCGCATCTACTTCGACAAGCTGCAGCTGATCTCGTTCACCGGCATGATCCATGCTCCGGTGCTGCAACGTTTCTGGAAAACCGACCGCTTCGCCACTATGGAGCAGTTCGAGGCCGACGCGAAGAACGGTGATCTGCCGGAGTACGCCTTCGTTGAGCCGCGCATGATTTTCAATCACAATGATTTCCACCCGCCTGTCGGTGCGGTGCGCGAGGCCGTGATTGACGGCGAAGATGTCTACAACGGTGCGCTCTCCGATGTGCGCGCCGGTGACGCCCTGGTGCACCGGGTGTACACCGCGATCCGCACTGCGATGTCCGCGACGGGATCGAACTATCTCAACACGGCGATGCTGCTCACTTTTGATGAGCACGGTGGCACGTACGATCACGTCGTGCCGCCCGCGGCGAAACCGCCGGAGCCTGGCGCGGGCGAGATGGGGTTCACCTTTGACCGGCTCGGCTGCCGGGTGCCCGCGGTGCTCGTGTCGGCCTATGTTGAGCGGGGCAGCGTGTTCACCGGCACGATGCATCACGGCTCTCTCGCGGCGACGCTCAGCGATCGTTTCGGGCTTGAGCCGCTCACCGATCGCGATCACGGTGCACCCTCGATCGCTCCGTCGTTCAATCGTCAGGTGCCCAGGCATGTGGCAGATTGGCCGCAGCCCTCGCCGGCGTTCGTGCCGCCGAATCCCGAGGGCGGCCCGCACCCCGCCGAAGCTGAGCCGGACAGGCCGCTGAGCCCTCCAGCGAAGGGCTTGCTGGGGCTGCTGATCTCCCGCTATGGCGAGGAAAGCGAGCGTGTGAACCCGCCCCGCACCTTCTCCGAAGCTTACGCTCTGTTGCAGAAGTACGGGCAGGGCCTGTTCGGGCCTGGCGGGTGATGCTGGTGGGCGCGGCGCGGCACGCATTCAAGGGGCGGATCGAGCATCGGATCGCCCATCCCATCAGGCGTCCAAGCCCCCAGGGCGGCGCTGTCGATGCGCGGGCGGGGGTGCTGCGGAGTGCGGCGGCGGATCCGGTGCAGGATTCAGCTGCGTGCCCGGCCGCGGCCCGCACCGCAGCCCCATGTGACGTGCGCGACCCGCGCGGTGTAGCATGACGCGACCGGTGACGGCGATCCAGCCCCGCCGCAACCCCACCCCGAACGGACGGTGCTGAGATGCCAATCGACACCCCCGCTCCGCCGCGCTTCGGCGTGGAAGAGGAGTACCTGCTGCTCGACGCGCAGACCGGTCTGCCCCGCGATGGTGTGGAGGGCATGATCGCGGCGTTGCCTGGGTTGCGGGCCGAGCATGAGTACTTCCACAGTCAGCTCGAGACGGCCACCCCGCCGTGTGTGACCGCGGCGGAGGCGTTCGATTCGTTGGCTGAGTTTCGGGTGGCCGCGTCGCGGGCGGCGGGCGGGCAGGGGCTGGTGCTTGCGGGCACGGGGCTGCCGCCTCTGGGAGGCGACGTGCCTGGCCGTGTCACCGATAATGAGCGCTACCGTGATATCGAGCGCACGATGCGCGGCATGGTGCACCGCTACTATTCGACGGGCACTCACGTGCACATTGAGGTGCCTTCGCGCGATGCGGGGGTCGAGGTCTTCGCGCGCATTGCCAGGTGGTCGCCCGTGCTTGTCGCGCTCACCAGCAATTCGCCGCTGTGGCTGGGTGGTGATTCCGGTTACGCGAGCTGGCGATACCTGCAGTTGCAGCAGTGGCCGAGCTCGGGCTACCCGCCGCACTTTGCCGACTCGGCGGCTTACGACGGCGTTGTGCAGGAGCTGGTGCGGTCGGGGGCACTGCTCGACACGGCCCTGGTGAATTGGTCGATCCGTCTCTCCGAGCGGTTTCCCACGATCGAGTTGCGCACGGCCGATGCGCAGCTTGAGAGCCGTGACGCTGTCGCCTTCGCACTGATCTTCAGGGCGCTTGTGGCTGGTGCGCTGCATGATCGTGCGACGGGGGCTCCGATGGCTGAGCCGCAGCGCGATGTGTTGCGCGGAGCTCACTGGGTTGCCGCCCGCAATGGCTTGGCGAGCGAGCTGGTGCACCCTGAGACGGGTGCCCCGGCACCGGCCTTCGAGGTTGTTGACGCGCTGCTCGCGCATGTCGCGCCGATACTGGAGGCTGCGGGCGATGTCGAGCATGCGCACCGTTTTGTGGAGCGGCGCCGCGCCGACGGTGGTGCCGCCGAGGCGCAGCGGCGGGCTTGGGCGGCGGGCGGCATCAGCGGCCTGCTGGAGCTGTACCGGGCCTCATCCGAGGGTGCCGCGTAGCGCTCCACCCCCGTAGGGTGGAGGCATGACCGAGCAGCGCGCCCACAACGGATTCACGCTTCCCGCGATCGGCTTTGGCACGTACCGCTTGAATGGTGCGGCCGGTGCGGCTGCCGTGGCCGAGGCCGTGCGTGGCGGCTACCGCCTGATCGATTCTGCGTTTCGCTACGAGAATGAGGGTGCGGTTGGCCGTGCCGCGCGTGATTCTGGGGCGGATCGCGCCTCTCTGATTGTCACGAGCAAGTTGCCGGGGCGGGATCACGAGTACGACGCCGCGCTGCGCACGATCGAGGAGAGCGTCTACCGTACGGGCCTCGACGCGATCGACCTGTACCTGATTCACTGGCCCAATCCAGTGACGGGGCTGTTCGTCGAGGCGTGGCGTGCGCTCATCACCGCGCGAGAGCGCGGCTGGGTGCGTCAGATCGGCGTCTCCAACTTCTTGCCGGAGCACATCGAGCGTCTTGACCGCGAAACCGGGGTGCTGCCTGTGGTGAACCAGATCGAGCTGCACCCGTTCTTTCCGCAGGCCGACGCGCTCGACTATCACCGTGAACGCGGCATCATCACGGAGGCGTGGAGCCCGGTGGGGCGCGGCCGCGATCCGCTGATGTTCGAGGGGGTCGTGGCCGAGATCGCTGCGGCTCGTGGCATCACGCCCACGCAGGCGATCCTGGCCTGGCATGTGGCTCGTGGCGCGGTGCCGCTGCCGAAGTCGCAGGATCCGGCTCGCCAGCGTGAAAATCTCGCCGCGGCCGAAATCGAGTTGAGCGTTGCTGAGGTCGACGCGATCACGGCGCTCGGCCGCGTCGACGGTCGTCTTGCCGGGCAGGATCCCGCTCTCTACGAAGAATTCTGAGCCGGCGATTCCCAGCGGCCCGCCGCACCCAGCTCGCGGATGAGAGAATAGGGGCGATGGATCCCAATAAGCTCAACCATGATGCGCCGCCTGCCGAGGGCAAACTTGTCAAGACGCGGCCGCGCGCAGCCGGTGCTGCCCGCCCGCAGGTCAAGCCGAAAGCCGAGGGTTGGCAGCAGCTCACCACGCCTGACGGCCGCCCCACGCTGCAGTTCGCGTCGCCGCGCGTGAAGCAGCCCGCCACCCACCTTGCCGACCTCACGCTCGCCGAGCGCGAGGCGAAGGTTGTCGAGATGGGCGTGCCTAAATTTCGGGCCAAGCAGCTCTCGAAGCACTACTTCGAGCATCGCACTACCGACCCCGAGCAGATGACCGATCTGCCGAAGCATCTTCGTGGCGAGCTGGCGGAGGCGTTCTTCCCGCCGCTGCTCACCGAGGTGAAGCGGCTCGTCACCGATGATGGGGCCACGATCAAGTTCTTGTGGCGGCTGTTCGACGGCGCGCTCGTGGAGTCGGTGCTGATGCGCTATCCGGGCCGCATTACGCTGTGCGTGTCGAGTCAGTGCGGCTGCGGCATGAACTGCCCGTTCTGTGCGACCGGGCAGGCGGGCCTCACCCGCAACATGTCGACCGCTGAGATTCTCGATCAGGTGGTGCAGGCCAACCGGGTGATCGCCGAGGGTGGGCTCGGCCGGGCGCGTCGCGAGGGCAACGGTGCCGAACCCGAGCGCGTCAACAACATCGTGTTCATGGGTATGGGTGAGCCGCTCGCCAACTACAAGCGCGTGATGAACGCCGTGCACCGCATGATCGCACCGTCGCCCGAGGGTCTCGGCATGTCGGCGCGTGGCATCACCGTGTCGACGGTGGGGCTTGCGCCGGCGATCCGCAAGCTGGCCGACGAGGACATTCCGATCACTTTCGCGCTGTCGCTGCACGCGCCAGACGACGAACTGCGAGATGACCTGATCCCGGTGAACAGTCGGTGGAAGGTCGAAGAGGTGCTCGACGCGGCCTACCACTACTACGAGAAGACGGGCCGCCGCGTCTCGATCGAATACGCGCTCATCAAAGACATGAACGATCATGCGTGGCGCGCCGACCTGCTCGCCGACAAGCTCAATGCTCGTGGGCGAGGCTGGGTGCACGTGAACCCCATCCCGCTCAACCCCACGCCAGGGTCGATCTGGACCTCATCGACTCGCGAGGTTACCCGCGAGTTCGTCGACCGCCTCAATGCTGCCGGCGTGCCGACGACGCTGCGTGACACCCGCGGCAAGGAGATCGACGGTGCCTGCGGGCAGCTCGTGGCGACCGAGCAAGACATGGCTGAGGCGGCCGCTTTCGCCGAAAGCTGAGGGCGGGCGGGTCTGGCCCCGCCCGCCCCGTCATCTCACCCCCGTCCAACCTGACTGATTCAGCCAGATGAACTCATTCCGAGGTGCTGGAACAGTCGGCCTCGCTGAACGCGTCGCGCTCGGTGCAGCGCTCCCTTGTTGGGCCAGACCTTACCGGCGGAGGGCGCGGGCGAGCAGCTCGACGTCGGCGGCGGTGTTCCAGAGGTGGAATGCGATGCGGGCGTTGCCGGCTCGGCCTGAGGCGGTGATGCCGCCTGCGGTGAGCGCGGCGAGGTCGTTGCCTTGCGGATCGGCCCAGGCGACGATGGCGGAGTTGCCTGGCGGCAGCCCGAGTGTGTTGCGCGCAGCGTTTGCGAGTGCGAGGTTGTGGGCGTGCACGGTGCCGGGTTCGAGTGACGCGATGCCTGCGAGGGCGGCTTCGGTGCCGCCGAGCACGGGCCAGGCGGGGGAGACATCGAAGCGTCCGGCGCCCGCGGCGAGCGGCGTGTGCCCGGCGTAGCAGGAACCCCACACGTCATCGGCGGAGTACCAGCCGGCGGCGACGGGCACGAGTTCGTCTTCGAGCCCGGCGCGCACGGTGAGGAAGGCGGTGCCGCGCGGCGCGCAGAGCCATTTGTAGGCGTGGCAGACGGTGAAGTCGAAGGCGCTCGCTCCGGTGGGCAGCCAGCCGAGTGACTGGGTGAGGTCAACGAGAGTGCGAGCCCCGGTGCGTGCAGCGGCGAGGCGGATCGGCTCGGCGTCGGCCACTTCGCCCGTTGCCGACTGCACCAGTGAGAACACGACGAGGGCGGTGTCGGCGCTGATCTCGTGGGCGAGCTGCGAGACGGGGGCGTAGCGCACGCGCACGCCGCGGTGTGCGAGCTGTTCGAAGGGGTGGGTGAGGGAGGAGAAGTCGCCGGCGGCGCAGAGCACCTCGGCGCCGTCGGGCACTGAGCTGGCTACCACCGAGACGAGTTGTGACACCTGCGAGCCGATCGCCACACGGTCGGCGGTGACGCCCGCGATGGTCGCGAAGAGTGCCCGGCAACGCTCGGCTTGCTCTCCGAGGGCGCGCGCGTCGGCTCGGCCCGCGGCCCAGTCGTCGATGAAGGCGCGCATGGCCGTGGTGGTTGCGGCTGTCGGTAGTCCTGCGGTGCAGGCTGAGAGGTAGCCGGTGCCGGTGGCGAAGCCGAGCTGGGCGGGGTGCTGCGGCAGCGCTGCGGCGGCTGTCGCGGGATCGAGGCTCATGCCGCAAGGCTAGGCGAGCGTAAAGCATAATCAAACAGAATCATTCTTATATTTTGCTTCATGCGGGGTTATGTTTGTCGTAGTATCGATGCATGACCACGCTCCGCAATGCCGATCCGCTCGGGTCGATCGACTCGACCGAGCTGCGCATCCTGCACGCCCTCGCTACGACAGGCTCGCTCACCGCCGCCGCCGCGAGCCTCGGCCTCAGCCAGCCCGCTGTCAGCCAGCGCATCAAACGCGTCGAAACTCGGCTCGCCGTGCCACTGATCGAGCGCAGCGGGCGGGGGATCCGCCTCACCACAGCTGGGCGCATCCTCGCCGACCATGGCCGCACCGTCGTCGCCGAGATCGACGCCGCCCTCGCCGCGATCGACGATCTCCGGGGCGAGCGGGCGGGCACCCTGCGCCTCGTCGGCTTCCCGAGCGCGAGCGCTACCCTCGTGCCCGCGCTCATGCGCGAACTCGCGGTTGAAGCTCCCGACGTAGCTCTGCAGTATCGCGAGGCTGAGCCGCCCGCCGCCACCGCGATGCTGCGTGACGGCGAGGTCGACTGCGCGCTCATCTTCGACTACGAGGGCGCAGCAGAACTCCCGGCGGGCAGCGCATTCCTGCCGCTGTGGCGCGAAGAAGTGCGGCTCGTGGCCTCCGACGAGCGCGCCCCCGGCGACACCGACGTGAAACTCGGCGAGTTCGCCTCGGACCACTGGATCGCCGGCTGCGAGAAGTGCCGCGGCCACCTGCTGAGCGCGGCAGGCGAGGCCGGCTTCGAGCCCGACATCATCCAGGAGACCGACAATGTGCCCGCCATGCTCGCGATGGCCGCCGCCGGCGGAGCCGTCGCGCTCGTGCCGGGGCTCGCACTCGCTGCGGCGCGCACCCTGCCAGATGATGCGCACGCGCTGCGGCTCGATCCGCCCCGCTACCGCACCATCGGCATCGTTTCGATGGCGACCGCCAACGAAAGCCCGCAGGTGCGCCTCGCGAAGCGTCTGCTCGCAAGCGTCGACGGTTCGAGCTGGGGGCTGGAGCCCGTCGCGTGAGCGGCGCGACCGCCGTGCTCGAGTCGGGTGAGCTGCGCCGGGGCGGCCGGCTGCAACGCCGCACCGTGGCCGTGCTCGCCACCGCAACAATCCTCGGCGGCCTCGGCGTGGGCGCGGCGCTTTCCGTGGGTGCGCTGCTGCTCGCCGAGGTCAGTGGCAACGATGCGATCTCCGGCCTCGGATCCGCCATGTTCAACGCGGGAGCCGCCGCGGCAGGCATCCCGCTTGCGCGGGTGGCCGCACGGCACGGCCGCCGCCGCGCGCTCGTCGCCGGCAGCGCGGTCGCGATGCTGGGCGCTGTCGTCGCGATCCTCGGAGCCGTGGCGCAGCAGTGGTGGCTGCTCGCGATCGGCATCGCCATGCTCGGCGTCGCCAGTGCAGTGCAGCTGATGTCTCGCTTCGCGGCAACTGATCTCGCACTGCCGAGCAACCGTGCCCGCGACCTGTCGCTCGTCGCCTGGGCGATCACCGTTGGCGCGGTCGTCGGCCCCAATCTGATGGGGCCAGGCGCGGTCATCGGTGAAGCCCTCGGAGTGACACCGCTTGCAGGCGTGTTCGTGTTCCCCTTCGTAGCGCAGGCTCTCGCGGTGCTCGTCAACTGGTTCGGCTTGCGCCCCGATCCGCTGCTCACTGCTCGGCAGTTGCCGCCCGAAACGGCGAGCGTGCCAGTTGGGCCCGGCGTGATCGACGGGTCGCCAGGTGGATCCGGATCCGCACCTCTCACCGACACGGCGTCGATCCGCCCGCGAGTGCTCACGGTCTTCATGATCGCGATGGCGCAGGCCATCATGGTGGCGCTCATGGCGATGACGCCACTGCACCTGATGCATCACGAGGGCACCCCACAGCTCGTGGGCGTCACCCTCAGCCTGCACATCGCCGGCATGTATGCGCTGTCGCCCGTGTTCGGGCTGCTCGCGGGGCGCATCGGTCGCGTGCAGGTGATCGGGATCGGGTGGCTGCTGCTGCTCGGCGCCGTCACCCTCGCCTACTTCGCCGGGGCGTCGCACGCGCTCGTGCAGATCGCGCTGGTGCTGCTCGGCCTCGGGTGGGGTGCCGTGACCGTCGCCGGGGCTGCGCTGCTCACTGAAGTCACGCCGTCGGCCGTGCGGCCGCGCTGGCAGGGTCGATCCGACACGATCATGAGCGCGGCCGGAGCGGTGGCCGGGGCGCTGTCCGGCCCCATTTTCGCGATCGGCGACTTCTCCTTCCTGGCGCTCGTAGCCGGCGGCCTGCTGGCGCTCGGGGCACTCGCCATGCTGTGGGTGCGTCGCTGAGTCGTCTCGGCTTCTGCCTGCGTTTCTGCCTGCCGCATCGCTTCCGCCTACCGCAAATATGGGATCTGCCGAAGATATGGAGTTTGTGGCGCGGATCGCCATATCTCAGGCAGATCCAGTATCTCCGGCACATCCCATGTTTCGGGGGTTGTGCCGAACGAGAATCCGGGCGCTCGGGCGCTAGAATAGGTGACGATGTCTACGAGCAGCGTTTCCCAGTTCTCCACCGCAACCGGCAGCGACGTGCGCGTGCGCTTCTGCCCGTCCCCGACGGGCACGCCGCACGTCGGCATGGTGCGTACCGCCCTTTTCAACTGGGCGTACGCCCGGCACACGGGCGGCACCTTCGTCTTCCGTATTGAAGACACCGATGCGGCGCGCGACAGCGAGGAGAGCTACGCGCAGATCCTTGACTCGCTGCGCTGGCTCGGGCTCGACTGGGACGAGGGTATCGACGCCGGCGGCGAGCACGGCCCCTACCGTCAGTCGCAGCGCGGTGACATCTACCAGGACGTGATCGCGCGTCTCACCGAGGCTGGGTACCTCTACGAGAGCTATTCCACGGCCGAGGAGATCGACGCCCGTAACGAGGCTGCGGGCCGCCCGAAGCAGCTCGGCTACGACAACTTCGACCGCGACCTCACCGCAGAGCAGCGCGCCGCGTTCCGCGCTGAGGGCCGTCAGCCCGCGCTGCGTTTCCGCGTGCCCGACACCGATCTTTCGTTCACCGACCTGGTGCGTGGCGACATTTCGTTCCCCGCAGGCTCCACGATCGATTTCGTGGTGGTGCGTCCCAACGGTGCCCCGCTGTACACCCTCGTCAACCCTGTCGACGATGCGCTCATGGGCATCACTCACGTGCTGCGCGGCGAAGATCTGCTGTCGTCGACACCCCGCCAGATCGCCCTGCACAGCGCGCTGGTCGAGCTCGGCCTGGAGCCGGCGATCCCGCGTTTCGGCCACCTGCCGTATGTGATGGGCGAGGGCAACAAGAAGCTGTCGAAGCGTGATCCCGAGTCGAATCTGCTGCACCACCGCTCGCGCGGCTTCATTCCCGAGGGGTTGCTCAACTATCTGTCGCTGTTGGGCTGGTCATTGGCTCCGGATCGCGACGTGTTCTCACGCGAAGAGATGGTGGCCGCGTTCGACGTCGTCGACGTTAACCCGAATCCGGCCCGATTCGATCAGAAGAAGGCCGACTCGATCAACGCTGATCACATCCGCTTGCTCTCGGAGAGCGATTTCGAGTCGCGCATTCTGCCGTACCTGATTGCCGGGGGCGCGCTGCCCGTTGAGCCGAATGAGCAGCAGCTCGAGGTGGTGCGTCGCGCGGTGCCGCTCGTGCAGAGCCGCATCACGGTGCTCTCCGACGTGGTGGGGCTCATGGCGTTCCTGTTCACCTCGGCTGACGCGCTGGTCTACGAAGACGACGCGCTGAAGTCGCTGAAGGAAGATGCCCGCCAGGTGCTTGCCGCGAGCATTGCCGCGCTCGATGCCGTGCCCGAGGCCGACTGGCAGACGGAGCCCATCCAGGCGGCGCTGCAGGCTGCCCTCATTGATGGCCTCGGCTTGAAGCCGCGCCTTGCGTTCGGGCCATTGCGCGTCGCCGCCTCGGGCCGTCGCGTGTCGCCACCGCTTTTCGAATCGTTCGAGCTGCTGGGCCGCGATGAGTCGCTGGCCCGCCTGCGTCGGCTCGACGCCCTGCTCGCGGAACGGGCGTAGCTGTGTCGGCCGCGCTTCGGATGGATCAGGGGAGCCCCGCCGGTGGCGAGCCGACAAAGGTTGGCGTCGCGATTATCGGGGGCGGGCCTGCCGGGCTTTCGGCGGGGTTGCAGCTGGTGCGCGCGAATCGGCGCATTGCGATCCTCGACTCCAACCGTCCGCGGCATTCGGCCACACTTCAGTCGCATGGTTTTCTGACGCGCGATGGTTCGTCGCCGCTTGAACTGCGACGGCTCGGCCGTGAGGAGTTCGAGGCGTATCCCACCGCGATCTTCTCGCAGGTGATGACGCGGGAGGTGATCCCGCTTTCCGCTGAGGAGGCGATCGCTGCGGGCTTCCCCGATGGCATCGGGTTCCGGGTGCGGGGCACCGGTATCAGGGGTGCGGCCGATGTCGACTATGTGGCGCGCCGCGTGCTGATCGCTGCGGGTCTCACTGAAGAGTTGCCCGCGCTGCCCATGATCCGCGCCTACTACGGCACGGCGCTGCACAGTTGTGTCGAGTGCGATGGTTTCGAGAAGACCGATAAGCCGCTGGTGCTGATCGGTGAGACGAGCGATCTGTTTGCCCGAGCGCTCCTGATCAGCCGTTTCAGCTCTGACTTGATCGTGTTCACGAACGGTGCTGACACAGTGCGGCCTGAGCAGGAGGCGCAGCTCGCCTCGATCGGGGTGCGGGTTGAGCGGCGCGCGATCGATGACATTGTGGGCGAGAAGGCCGAGATGACGGGGGTGCGCCTGGCTGATGGAGAGGTGATTCCGCGCGTCGGTGGTTTCGTGCGCCCGCGCTGGCATGCCCCTGTCGAGTTCATGGGCGAGCTCGATGTGGCGCGTGACGACTGGGGGCTCGTGGTGGTTGACGACCGCGGCGAGACTTCGGTGCGCGGCGTGTATGCGGTGGGCGACATCGTGCCGCCGGGGCCACAGCAGCTGATTATTGCGGCGGGCAACGGTGCGCGGGTTGCGGCGAAGCTGAATATGGACATGATCCGGGGAATGCTCGGAGTGGGCTTGATCGATGAGTGAGACGCGGCGCATGAACAGCGTGGAGGAATCCGACGATGCCTCGAAGTACCTCACTCCGGGGGCCCGTGCGGCTTCGTCGGGTGGGCGGTACGCAACGATCTCGGCAATGTTTGTCGGCATTTTGCTGATCTCGAATGTGGTCGCGGTGAAGCCGATCGCGTTCGGTGCGATCCCGTTCGGCGAGTTTTCGCTGCCGCTGGTTTTCGACGGCGGGGTGTTCTTGTTCCCGCTGGCGTACATTCTGGGTGATGTGCTCGCTGAGGTGTATGGCTTGAAGGCTTCGCGGCGTGCGATTCTCACAGCGTTCGGTCTGGCGCTCGTGGCGTCGCTCACGATCCTGGCGGTGCAGGTGTCACCGCCTGCGGCGGGTTGGGAGAACCAGGAGGCCTTTGCGGCGGTGCTCGGGTTTGTGCCGCGCATTGTGGCGGCGAGCCTCGTCGCGTTTCTTGCCGGCCAGTTGCTGAACGCCTGGGTGCTGGATCGGATGCGGCGCCGCACCTCTGGTCGTTTTTTGCGTACGCGCCTCATCGCCTCGACTGTCGCAGGGCAGCTTGTCGACACGCTGCTCTTCTGCACGATTGCGTTCGCGGGCATCATCACGGGCGTCGACTTCGTGATGTACGTGGTGCTCGGCTACGTGGTGAAGGTGCTCGCCGAGGTGGTGCTGTTGCCGATGACGACGCGCGTGATCCGCGCGGTGCGCGCCGCTGAGGAGCGCACCGCGTCGGGATCGGTTGCTTCCTGATCCGCGATCAGGAACCGTAGCGGGCTGCGGCCTCGCGAGCGAACTCAGCCCCGTACTGGCGGCCGAGCACCTCCTCACGGAACTCGACGAAGGTGCCGTCGATAATCGAGGCGCGGATCTGATCCACAAGCCGCACTATGAAGCGTTCGTTGTGGATGGTGGCCAGTGTCGACGACAGCATTTCCTTCGCCTTGAAGAGGTGGTGCAGGTAGGCGGCGGTGTAGTTCTCACAGGTGTAGCAGTCGCACTCGGGGTCGAGTGCTTCGAAACGACGACGCTGGGTGGCAGCCTTTGCGTTGATCCGCCCCCTGCTGGAATACATGGTGCCGCCGCGGGCCTGCCGTGACGGGGCGACACAGTCGAAAGTGTCAGCTCCGGCGGCAATACCGGCGAAGAGGTCATCGGGTTCTGAGATGCCGAGCAGGTGGCGGGGCTTGTGCTCGGGCAGTTCATCGCTCACCCAGCCGCAGATGGTGCCGAGCTCGGCCTTCTCGAGGGCGCCGCCGATACCGAAGCCGTCGAACTCCTGCTCCTCGGCTTCTGCGCCGCGCATCTCGGCAAGGCCGCGGGCCGCTTTGCGACGCAGGTCTTCATACTGGGCGCCCTGCACCACTCCGAAGAGAGCCTGGTAGGGGCGGTGAGAGCGCTCTGCCGTCTGGCGGGCATGCTCGTCGAGGCAGCGCACGGCCCAGCGTGCGGTGCGGTCGACGGAGTCTTCTTGGTAGGCGCGGGTGTTGAACAGCGTGGTGCACTCGTCGAAGGCGAAGATGATGTCGGCGCCCAGCTGGTGCTGGATCTGCATTGACACCTCGGGGGTGAAGCGATGGCGGTCGCCGTTGAGGAACGATTTGAAGGTGACGCCGTCTTCATCGACGTGCGCGAGACGCTCCTTGTTCTTCGCGATGACGTCGTCGTTCTGGTGCAGCCCCTCGGTCATCGAGATGACCTTCTTGAAGCCGACGCCGAGCGACATCACCTGGAACCCCCCTGAGTCGGTGAAGGTGGGGCCGTGCCAGTTCATGAACTTGCCGAAGCCGCCGGCCTCGTCGACGATGTCGCTGCCCGGCTGCAAGAAAAGGTGGTAGGCGTTGGCGAGCACTGCCTGGCCGCCTAGCTCTCCGACGGTCTCTGGCAGCAGCGCCTTCACGGTTGCCTTGGTGCCCACGGGAATGAAGGCGGGGGTCTGAATCTCACCGTGTGGAGTGCGGATCGTGCCCGCCCGCCCGAGGGGGCGGCCGTCGCTGCCGAGGGCACCGCCCTCTTCGAGTCGATGCTCGACGGCGAAACCGAAATCGGAGGGGGAGGGAGGGGTAGTCGTTGCGCTCTGCTCAGTCACGCCCTCCATCTAAGCAGGGGGAGTAGGGGAGGGGGTGGAGGGCATTGCGGCGACCCCAGGGAAGCGGCGCGCCCGGGATACGTGCCCTATCGAGCCGAATAGGCGAATATGGGCCCTGTGGGGCCCATATCGGGCCAGGGTGGCGCGGAGGTGTCGCAGAGGTGAATCCGCGGAATCATGCGGAGACACGCCCGGGATACGGGCCGTTATTGCGGGGTGGCCAGGATCTGCGTAATGTATTCCCTTGTCAGCGCAACGGAGCCGGGCCGCAGAGCGGTTCGGTTCAAAATAATGCGCAGCAAGCGCAGAACATGTGCTAGCATAGACAGGTTGCTGTTCGGAAGGCTTTGGCTGGTACGGGTGGTGTCTGGTCTTTGAGAACTCAATAGTGTGCACTTGATTGTCATATGCCAATTATTTATCCCCGGCATCG
>NZ_JBBCTL010000001.1:0-1041755 GCF_037148395.1 Leucobacter sp. MMO-125 | reverse complement strand
GGACCAGGTGCGCTCCGAGCGTGGCCCCGGCACCCGCAAGCGCGAGGCCGAGACCGATGAAGAGGACCGCAGTTGTTGGCATCATGCGTACTTCGCCTTGAGCTCAAGCCATCGAGTAGGTGAGACGACAGTCGGCTGCCCGAACTGCGACGCGAGCGTATTCGCTGCACTCCCGCGAAGGCCTGCACTGTCGAACTCTTCCCACGACCCGGACACCCCGGGCCGGTAGATCGCGTACGCTGCGGAGCCGTCCTGCCGGGCCCCTTCAGTGAGACAGATGAGGTGCATGGGGTCGTCCTTTCGTCGGCGAGCTCGTGCGAGCGCGGCCAGCTTGTGAGAAGCGGCGAGCGCCGCGGTGCGTGAGGTGTCGACCATGCCGACAGAGAGTGCGCGGGGCCGGAGGTATCCGATGAGACCATCGATCACGAGATCTACGATCTGCACTGAGCCGGGGTTCTGGGTGAGGCACCGCAGCATCCGCCCGCCGTGCGTGACGTCGAGCACGGTCGCGACGTGCGACCACGGATACCAGGCGGACCCGAACTCCCAGAACGCCACATCCCCGGGCCGGGGTGTGGCGGTGACAGGCAGGATCTCGAACCACTGCCCGAGGCCCGCGCGGGCAGCGTTGTGGAGAACGTTGCAGGCGTACCCAGCGTGCGGGTGCGTGCCGCCGGCGTTCGTGTATGTCGGCCACGACGGCACCCCGAGAAAGCTCGTAGCGTAGTGCGACCACTGGTCCCAGCACTGCGCCCCGAACACGCCATCCACGTCGATCCACTGGTAGCGGACGCGCTGCACATACGCGGCGAGATCCTGACTAGACGCCACTGCCGTCACCTCCAGTCAGAGACTGCACAGCGGCGAGAATCATCCCGTCAGTGACCACAGCCGGGTCGCGGCCCGCGGCACCAGTACCCGCAGACCGGGCGTAGGCGTACGCCTCAACCCATCCCGGCTGCGCAGACAGCACCCACCGATTCTGGTACGCCCACCCATCCGGGTCAGGCACACCCTCCATCGCAGCGCACGCTGTCACTCGTCGACGCAGGTCGCCGTCGTCGGCGAGGTCTGCCTGATCCCAATAAGCCATCACGGCCTCCTTCACTTGATCGGTGCCGTAAGCGTTCCGGCAATGTATGTCCCAGTCGCGATCGTGCCGCCGTACCCCACAGGGGTCGACAGCACACCCGTCGCGGAGAGGTGCAGCAGCCCCGACTGGCCGGTGCCGGAGTACCAGACGCCGCCCAGCACACCATCACCGACCGGGGCGACAGATGCCGGGATCGTGAGCAGCTGCCCCTTCGAGAACCCCGTACCGACTTGCAGGAAAAACGAGATCCACAGCACTTGGTTTTTCACCATGTACCCCGTGCGGTTCCCAAACCCGCCCACCAGGAATCCAGGCCCGGGCGTCACCGGTTGCCACCCAGCCGTGTCGCCGTCAAACCGGACATCGCCGTGCAGATCAACGTTCCCGCGCTCCGGGAAGGGTCGGTCATTGAGCACGATAGACGGATCAGCTGGCACCCCACCACCGGTCGTCGCAGTGGTGGCCGCGATATAGATCGGACCTTCACCGTTCTCAATTAGTAGCGTCTTATCGATCCGACGCTCAATCCGTGCAGACTCATGAGGAAACGGGTCTGTCTTTGTTCTGGCGTCCAGTGAGATGTAGGCGCGAGTCGGTTCCACGGTCACGGCGAATCTTCCCCGCCGCCCGTCTACGTCTTCCGTACTGAGGTCGCCTGCACCGTGCCCGAAGCTGCCGGTGCGGGTCAGCTTGGATGAGCCGGTGCCGTGGGTCGAGTAGAAGGAGGCCCCGGCGTGTGAGATCTGTGGGAAGATCCCGGCGGGGTCCGCATCCGCGCCAAGAAGGATGGATCCCGTCAGCCGGAGGCCACCACCAGCGGCAGATATTCGAGCAGTTTCAGCCCCAGCGCCGCTAAAGGACCGGAGCCCTTCAGCGTCGAGCTGCACCCGCTGGCCAGACGACGCTGTGCGAACTATGGCACCCGTGATCACCATGCCGTCGATCGCATCCGCCGCGACCGCATCAGCCGTCACCACACCATCAGCAAGACGGACCACCCCACCGGCGGACAGCACCAGGAGTTCGGCGGCAAGGACCTGCTCCGAGACGAACGCAGCGCCGTTCCACACGCGCACCTCGACCGGCTTACCATCAGCATTGTCTACGACCCACTGGTCGCCCTGCACCCACCCGCCATCGGGCGGTGCGGGCTCGGTGGCTCCGCGGCGGCGCGCGTTCTTCCCTGACGAAGTGGTGACGGCGTTCGCGGCATCCTCGACGGCCTGCTGCGCTGCTTCGAGTGCCGCGGTAACGCGTTCAGCCGCGGCCACGGCCACCTCGAAGGCTGCGCCCGCAGAACCCACACTAGGAGCCAGCCGCTCCGGCAGGAATGTCGCGTCAACCGCGGCGCTGTCGCCGATGTCGGCGAGATCGCCAATCTGGCCAGCCTGCACCTCCGAGAGCGCACGGGCGTCGGTAGCATCCGTTGCAGCATCGATGAGGCCCGAGCTCTTCCCATTGTCGAGTTCGATGGAGATGTGCGGGACCTGCCGGGTGCGCTGCCCTTCACGTGCGCGCTTCGCGTCCACCAACTCTCGCGCGATTCGGCGTTCGTCGCGTGACACCATGAGGCCTCCTAGGCGGGGTCGAGATTGATACGTGCACGGGTACGAGACACCCACGACCACGACCTGATACGGGCAAGCCCCTGCCAGGTGGAGCCGATCGTGGTCACCCCGCGCACTGTGATGATGTCGCCCACCTGCCAAGACCCGATCGGGGCATTGGGGTGGTCACGGACGGTGATATCGAGCGGGCGCGGCTCGCCGGTTGAAGCGCGCAGCACGGTGCGGGCGCGTGCTCGGAGCACCTCAGCGGTGCGCAGGCTGCGGTCCTCGACCACTACTGGGCGCCGCATACGTGAGGTCGGCTCGGACAGTGACACACGGACTGCCGCGGGTCCTTCACCCGCGCCGACACCGATCACTGCGTTCGCGTAGTCCCCGTCGTCGAGCTCAAGCGCATCGATGATGTTCACCGACGTGTCGAAGATCAGATCGTCGCGCCTGCTCCCGGCGCGCGGGTAGTGGATGACGATCGCGACATCCGGTGCCCCAGCCGAGTAGCGGGTGCGGGTGGTCCACTCGAAACCACACTCCGATGCCAGCGCTTGGATCTCCCGGTATGTGTCGGGGAGGTCCGCGCCGCTGATCTCGTACGCGCCACCCTCCGTCTTCCGGCGCTCCTTGAGAGCGTCATACGCCGCCTTCGCGGCATCGTACGCTGACTGTGCTTCATCTTTCGTGGCGCGCGCCGCTGCGAGCGCTGACCGGCCCGCGGCGAGCTCCGTGTTGTAGCCCGCGAGAGCCGCCTGGTAGGTGGCCTGCCGTGCCGTCACGGTGGCCTTCGCAGCGGCGATCAGTGCGGGGTCCGCGCCGTCCGTCACGAGCTGAGCGACCTGCTGCTGCGCCTGCGCGAGAAGCGCCTGCGCAGCGGTCACCTCGTCCGAGAGCGTCGAATCGAGGTCTTGCAGCTCCTTGGTCTGCTCGCGTGAGGTCTTCGAGAAGGCGTCGAGCGTCTGCTTGCGGGCGTCCATCGCGGCCCGTGCCGCTGCCACCTTGTTGTCGAGATCAGTTCCCACCCGGATCGGGGTGGAGCCCTCGATGGTGCACCCGTACCAGCCGCCCGGGAGTGACTGCAGGTCCGTGACGAGCTGCCGCAGCACGTCGGCAGGATCTGCCTGCGCCGCCCGGATGAGGCCCTCGTAGGGCACACCGGCTGGGTAGCCGACGAGTTCACGCAGGGTGAGGTCCCAGCCCGATGATCCGAGCGATGCGGACTCCACGACACCGGTCCAGTGGCGGCGCGGGGCGCGCGTGTCGCCGGACTCGAGGTGCACGATGGTGCCCCACCGTTCGAACATGGGACGCCCATCCTGCGCGATGGTGCGGTGCGCCGCCGGGGCGGGCACGGTCGCCCGCATCACCCCGTACGCGGAGAGCGCAAGCTCGCCAGCATCTGAGGAGATGATCGGGGCCTCGAAATCGAGCCATTCCCACGTTCCGTACCGTTGCAGCGAATACCGCACTGGTGCCTCCTCTAGATTGCGACGATCTGGTCCGCCCGTGACTCGTAGAACGTCACCCGGATGCGAACCGAGGTCCACTCGTTGAACTCCGGAAGCGCGGAGGCCTGCTGCTGCGCCTGAAGCGCGATGTCAGGTGTGATATAGATCTCACGCCCTCGCAGTTCGGGAGGAATCGCGACACCACCCATGCCAGACAGCGCGAGCGTTTTTCGACTCGTTGAGGAATCGAGGTAGCCAATCAGGCCAGTACGTACAGTCGTGGTGCCATCACCGAGCGCAGCCCTCACATCGACATGTGCGGTTCCACCACCCGCCCACACACCCGCGTACTCAATCTCGACCTGCGCCCACTCCGCCCACTCCGGGGTCCGGACCTTGCCACCCGTCATATCCGGAGGGAACACCTGCCACGCGCCAATAACGTTGTTGGCTTTGCCGCTAGCCCCGGCAGTTGGTGTTCGTACCAGTGAAGCATCAGCACGTTTCGGGGCGGAAAGCACCCGTAGATCCTTGATCATCGCTTCTTGCACCGTGGCATTATTCGCGGGCTGATCGATCCGATACAAGACAATCCCGGTCTCGTGCTCATGCCCTGGCACATCTGACAGATGGCGGGCAGTGGTGGTGGGGGCGACCCCCTCGATGATTCGAATCGGGAAGAACTCACGCGCATCAGCCTCACCCTCGGCAGGCTCCTCCCAGGGAGAGTTACGCGCCCACGGGTCCTCTACCCGCATCACCACAAGATCAGACCGCCCCTGAGACGAAGGTGTAGGCGTAGTCGCATACGTGACCGTCTGATTGTGCGACCCCAAATATGTTTCGCCCTCGTCGTAGCGAGACCGAATCAACGCCGACCCCCGAGTCACCTGAATGCCGGGCCCAGGGGGATCCATCGGGATGACACGAAGATCAGTCCGTGTAGCAACACCGTGCCGATCACCCGACAAGGTGTAAACCAGACGCCGCGCATCCTCCACAGCTGTCTTCACGGGGCCGTTCAGCGCCCATCCGCTGGTCGCAGTCGCCATCAGATACCTGCTTTCATATCGCGCCACCGCACCCGCACAATCGCCGTTCCCTGCGGCGAAACGCCACGGAACGAGAGTTGATGCGGGCCGTGGGAAAGAGTGAGCTCCGACAGCAGCGAGCTACTGGGAGCGAGGAAATTGAAGGGCACGCCGTTCACGGAGAGCAGCGTCCGGCCGGGCCGCGCATCGACCATGGCGACCTCGTCGTACGCGAGATCACGATTCGTGCGCACCCGCCACCCGCCCGCGATCTCCACCTCGGCACCCGCCTGGATCGGGCCGTGGATCTCGACCACGCATGAGGTGTTCGTGTCGCCACCCACCGAGAACCACGTTCCCCGCACGGCGGGTTCCAGATTCTGCACCGGGAACACGAGCGGAAACTGCCACCCAGAGCGTGGCTGAGGGGGCACAATCTGCACCTCCGCCTCACGCCACGATTCGCCGTGCTCGTCGAGGAGGTAGGCGCCGGTCATCGACGGGATGAATGGCAGCTCGGCGAACACCAGGCCGACGTTCTGGTCGGCGTCGTCGAAGCGAGGCCGTCGGGGACGACCCTCGATGACGAGGCCGCCGCCCATCACGAGCTCAGCGACCTCACCCGACTGGGTGCGCACGGCGTCACCTCGCCACACTCTCGCGAGCTCGGACCGGGCTGCGAGGGCGAGGCGGGCGCACTCCTCGACCGGGTACGGCGCCGTAGTGAAATCGATCTTCACGTGCACGGTCACCGCACCCGGCTCGATGGTGTCCCGCCCCATCCAGAGACCGTCCGCACCGACGGGCCGGACGTCTTCGACGTCGACGCCGTCGGCGTCCTGTTCCCACTCGACGAGCTGCACCGGGTAGGAGGGAGGGCCGAATCGATACTCGGTGCCGGGATAGCGGAGGATCCAGTCGCCGTACATGCTCACCTCTCCCGCTCGAACTCGTCCATCAGCCGCCCCAGAATCGAGGCAGCATTCCTGTAATCGTTCGACGTCGCCTTCTCGCCGATGTGAATCGTGTCCGCGAGCATTCCCCGCCGGCCCCGGCGCCGCTCACGACGCTGCACCGGCACAGTGCCGACCGGAGGTCTGCCCGACACCGCAGAGGAGTGGTTCACCGCGCCACCATTCGCAAAGGCGGGGATACCGCGCAGCGCCGACACGGGCACGACCGGGAACCCAAGCCGGGCGAGCGCGTCCATCGCGATCTTCGCGTTCCGGGCCTCCTGGCCCTTCCTGCCCGAGATGAACGCCTCCCAGCCAGTCTCGGGCTCCGCGAACTTGATCAGCGGGGGACCGCCCGCGAAGATCCCCGTCGGGAATCCGCCACCGTTCGCGAACGACCGCATGTCGACACTGCGGCCACCAGCGTGGCCGACGACACCGCCGTCCGCCTTCGTCATCGTGCCGCCGCCACCGGTGTACCGGACGCCGACTTCGGCGACGCGATGCCGAACCAGATTGTTGAGAATCGACTCGACCGCGTCAGCGCCCGACTGGGTGATCTGAATCTGCTTCGTGCCGGGGATCGCTTCGACCTTGAGGCCAACGTCCCGCAACCGCTGAATCACCGCAGGCGAACCGGGGTCATCGACCGTAATCGACTTCCCCTCGGGGATACCCTCAAGCTGCAGAGCGAGCGCAAGCGCTCTCTGGTCGACCTCTGAGATCGTCCCTTCATCCGTGAGTAGCGTGGCCACGACCGAGGGCACATCGAGGTACTTCCCGATGAGCCCGTCGATCTGCTCCTGCGTGAGCCCGGCATCGGCCATCGTCTGCCGCAGGGTATCGATGTAGCCGTTGCCGGCCGCCGTAGCGGCTTCGACCGCGCCGACCACGTCGCCCTGCGCAAGGGCCTGATCGGCAGCCGCGATTGCGGCATCGAGCATGGCATCGCGAGACTGACCCATCGCGTCAGCGAAAGCGAGTCCCTGCCGAGTGCCGATATCGATCGTGCCGACGCCGTCGAGCGTGGACTGCCACAGCTTCGTACCGGCCTGATCCGTCTGCGAGAGACCCTCCGCGAGTGTGAGGTTCGCCTCAGAGAGCTGCTTCGCAGCCTCCTCAGCCGAGAGCTGCCCGCCAGTGAGTTCGTCGAGTGCCTGCTTGAGTGCCCGCACTCGAGTCTCGGCGTCTTGCGTGATGTCGCGGGCGACCTGCAGCGCCTCGTTGAAACGCTCGTTGGAACGCCCAGCCTCAGACATCGCCGCGGCCGCATCTCGGTCCGCCTGGATCTTGTCCTGGACCGCCTGCTTAGCCGCTTCCTGCGCAGCTACCTGATCCTCGAGGACTTCGAGGAGGGTCATGCCTTCGCCTGCGGTGAGAGTGAACCCCTCACGGGCTTGCGCATACGCCTCAGACCCGCGGTGGGCCTCTTGGCTGTTGTCCTTCACCTTCTGCGTGAGCTCGTCGTAGGCGGCCCCGCCGTCGAGGATCGCGGCGGCTGCCTCAGCGTGGCTGATGCCCAGCTTCTCCATCTGGCTGACGGCGTCGCTATTCGCGAGGTTCTGCTCGATCTGCGACAGCGTCGCCTCGGTGGTGGCGCCCGTGGTCTGGTTCAGAGTGTCCTTCAATGCAGTGACGGCCGCGTTGTGCTCTTCGACCTTCCGCTGTGCGGCGGCGTTCGCCATTGCCCAGGCTCCTACAGCGGTCGCGACGACGGTCAGAGCAATCCCGATTGGGTTCGCAAGAAACGCGGTCTTGAGCGCATTGCCGAGCCCGGTCACCTGGGCCGAAGCCGTCGCGGCGGCAGCCCCGAAGGTTCCCAATTCGCGGCCACCCGTGCGAGCTACGTCGACAGTGGCGACGCCAAGCTGGGTCATTGATGAGGTGCTCATCGAGGCGAGGTGCTGCTGCAGTCGCATCTGCTCTTGAATGCTCTGCAGGGACCGGCCCGCCATCTGAATTGCCGGGGTGAGCGGCCCGAGCGCCTTGTGCATGGCGAGGAATGCGAGCGCCCCGGCGAGCACCGGCGTGGGGATCGCGTCGAGCAGCCCGATAGCGGGCCGCAGCAGCGCGGTCAGGACCTCCACGCCGTCAGAGACGAGTGGTAGCGCCGAGTTCAAGGTGCCGGACATGATTACTGCGAGCTCGCCCAGGAGGGGCAGTAGCGGCTTGCCTGCCGCGAGCAGGTCGCCGAGGGCTGCCCGCACCTCAGGGGAGGCGGCAGCGAGACCCACGAAGGCCGCCACGGCAGGGTTCGCGCTGATTCCCAGCACAGACAGCATCTGCCCGAGCGGGCCGACGTTGGCGCCGAGCGCGAGCACAGCGCCAGCGGTCGCAGCGATGCCGGGCGCGTGGTTCGCGAGCCGATCGAGCGACACCTCGAGCGAGGCAGGGTTCCATCGCTGGATCGACGCCTGCGCGGAGTCGAGGCCCTGCGTGAGCGCCGCGAAGAATGGCATACCTCGCTGGGTGAGGATTCCCATGACTGGGACGGCTTGCTTCTCGATCGCGCGCAGCACGTCAGCGACCTGGTTGCCCCAGGTTACGGCCATGCCGCCGCCCTGCGCAGACACGAACGGTTCTGCGATATTGGCGCCGAGGTCGCGCTGCGCGGCCTTGATGCGGTCGACCGCGCCAGACCACTGCTGTTTGACGCCGTCGGCGGCGCCACCGAAGCGGTTCTGCATGGCGTCGACGAGGATGTCGATGGCTTCGCTGCCGCCGATCGCGGCATCGGATACGTCTTCGCGGATCTGCGCCGCGGTCTTCCCCATGGCGTTGCCCATGAGGGTTGCGGCGTCGATGCCTCGGTAGCCGAGCTCGTTCAGGGTCTCCGCGGTGAACTTGCCCGTGGACTGGACCTTGGCGAGAATGTTGACGACTTCGGAGATCTGCTCGTTCGAGCCGCCCATCGCGGCGACGCCCTGCTGGATCGCGTCGAGTGTGGGGATGACCTTGCCGGCTTGCATGCCGAAGCCGATGAGCTGCTGCTGCGCCTGGATGAACACGCTCTTGGAGAAGGGCGAGTTCTTCGCGAACGCGTCGAGCTTGTCCATCTGCGCATTCGCCTGCTCGGCACCGCCCAGCAGCACCGACAGAGCGGCACGGCTGTTCTGCTGCAGCGAGTTATAGGCGACACCGGTCTTCGTGAGGATCGCGAGATACGCGCCCGCAGCGGTAACGAGACCTGTCGTTGCGCCTGCGGCGGTGCGTACTGCGGCCTCGGCTGCGCGGCCAAAGCTCGCGCCGCGCTGCCCGGTCTCCTGCAGCTTACGGCCGGCGCCGTCGATGTCGCGGTGGAACTGGTCGACGCCGTCGAGGGTGAGGGCCGCGGAGAGGCGGCCGACTTCGAAGCTCACGTGCCCTCCTTCTTGTCGTGGAGGCGCGCGAAAGTGGCGCCGGTCATGGAGTCGCGGATCCCGAAGAGGGAGATGAACACCTCCCGCAGCGATCGCCACGGGAGCGCGAGGAGTGCCTGCTCGTCATCGGCAGGCAAGCGGGGGTAGAAGCGCTGCAGATCAGGCAGCACGCAGGACCGCCAGTGCTCGAACACGTGAGCCCACAGCTCGCGCGAGTCGATGCCCGTGGGCTCCTGGTCAGATTCCTCGCGCTCTAGGCGGAGGTACTCGGGCCACCACTCGGGTTCGGCATAGAAGCCGTCTCCAAGGTGTCGGCCGCCGAATCGAGCCATGTCCTCAGCACTGCGTACTGATCTCCCAGCCCGGAGGATCGCATCACGCGTTCGAGGGCTTTTGGGTAGCCACCGCCCGCCTCGTCGAGGAGGTCCTGCACGGCGTCGATGCCGCCACCTCCGGTGTTCCAGAGGATCGCGGCCTGCGCGATGACCTGCTGGCGGGCGGCGCGCATCTCCTCGAACTCGCGCATGCGCCGGTTCGGGGCCTGCTTCCGCTTTTTCGTGGGGATGCCGAGGGCGAGCTTCGTGAGTCGGTCGGTGTCCTCCATCACCTTCTCGGCGCCGTGGCCGTGCATGGTGGTGCCGAGGGCGACGCCGATGAGGAGAGTCTGGATCTCGATGCCGACGGAGCCGGGGACGGGGTAGACGGTGTAGTCGGTGCCGTCGCCGAAGTCGATGACGAGGTTGCCGTTGAGTTCGCGGGCGGTGGTGGGCATGGTCGTGCTCCTTGAGTGTCTGTGGGTCGTGCGAGGAGGGGGAGCCTCGGGGGCGCGGCACGACCAGGCGCGCCCCCGAGGAGTGAAAACACCCTGGTGTTACGGGGTGAGAGCAGGATTCGGGACGACCTCGCGGTCACCCTTCGAGGTGAGCGTGAACGTGAAGAACTCGATGTCGGCATTGCCGGTGTTCTTCCGCTGGAACGAGACCTCGGCGGTGAACTCCCACGAGAGCTCTTCGATCCACTCGTGGTAGACGCGAACCTTCACGACCTTCTTGGTCGGGTCGCCACCCTTGAGGTGCGACTGCGCCGCGGCGATGAGGAGCGAGATGAACGGCTGCACCTCACCGGCGGAGTTCTTCACGGCCTTCGCATCGAAGGTGACGGTGAAGGTCTCACCGATCGTCGAGGTGTCGTCCTGGCCGCGGTTCGCGTAGGTCGTGCCGTCGGCAGTCTTCGGGGAGGGGTTGGGCTGCAGTCCGGTGATGTCCGGGGCGGTGAGCCAGGTCGGCTCAGCGGGCGACACGGGCGGCGCGGCGACGTCGCAGTGGTACTCGTAGGACTGGCCGTTGAGGCCCTGGGTGGGGGCGGGCGGGGTGTAGGGCATGATGCCTCCGTTCTGGGTGCGAAAAAGCCCCCAGCGGCTGCCAGGGGCTCAGGGTCTTGGATGGGAGCTCAGTCGTAGCGGTTGCCGCGGAACGTGAAGTTCTGCGTCGTCTCGAGCGACTCCGTCGACGACGGTTCGCCCCACGACGTGGAGCCGGTCTGACGGACACGGTCGAAGTCGATGCCGCCGATCGTGAGCCGGGTCTTGTCGGGGAAGAGGGCGCGCATGTCGTCGAGCCAGTCGCGAACCTCGAGCGCGCCGAGGCCCGGATGCCGGGCGCGGATCTGCACCCGGGTGTGCTCGACATTGAGGTCGCCGGGCTGCGGCAGGTAGGGGGTGATGACGCAGGTCGCGATCGTCTCGGCGCCGCGCCCGCTGGGGGAGTGGTCGAAGTAGATGCCTCGCACGCCGTCCGGGTATGGCTCGGTGTCGTGGTTGGGGTTGTAGACCGCGAGGCCGGCGGCGTGGATGCGTTCGGCAATGCCGACCATCAGACGGCCGGTGTAGCCGCGCGGCACGTACGTGCTCATGAGAGCCCCTGACCGAGCCGGGATGCGATCGCCTGCTGGTACTTCGCCTCGTTCTCCGTGAGCGGTCCCTCGAGGTACTTCGCCTGCCCATCGTCGTGGCGCCAGTCGAGCTCTTCGTGCTGGCGGGCGGCGTACGGGGTGTCGTAGGAGACGTAGGCGGTGAGGTTCCCCTCGGTCGCCGGGGTGACCTGCGCGGAGCCACGCAGCGGGCCGCGGTCGATCGGCGCGAGCGGCACCGAGTCACCGCGCAGCAGTTCGGCAGCATGGTTCAGGGCTTCGGCGGCGTTGGCGTCGATCGTCGCGGAGACGATGTCGCCGTTCCACTCTGTGCTGACTCCGCTCATCGCAGCTTCACCTCCAGCAGATCAGTGAGCTCGGGATGCTGGTATCGGCCGCACACCTCGACGTGCGCAGTGCGCTCGTCCGGGGTGCCCGCCCAGATCGTCACCCGCGATTCCGGGGACGGGATCTCGGCGACGGCCGACCGCTCGAGGTACACCGTCGCGTCGACGGTGGTCTCCTTGTCGTACTGGTCACCGGTGAGGCGCGCGGCGTCGATGATCAGGGCGCGCTTCACGCTGACGGCAGGACCGTAGATGCGGCGGTTCGCCGCACCGCCCGCGTACGGCTCGATCGTGACGAGATCTCGGTGGCAGAGCAGCCGCGCGAGAGCGCGCTCGAGGCGCCGAGGGGAGAGCGGCCTACCCATCGAGCACCGCCCCCGGGATGAGGCCCGCGACGCGCAGCGCCCGGATCGCCTTCGGGGCGAAGCGGGGAAGCTGCTGCGGGTTCGGGCCCGATGAGAACGCACCGCCGAACGAGAGCGGGCCGAGCTTGATGGACTCGCCCGCGTTCATCGTTTCGAGCTCGTCGCCGTAGTCGCCGCGGTACTCAGCCTGCGCGCACGTCGCGTCCCGCAGAGCCTCACGCACCTTGAGGTCGACGGGCATATCGTCGTGATCGACACGGTAGACCGCGGTGAGGAGCATCTCGTCGACCTCGAGTGATGCGTCACGGAGGAGACGAGCCGCACCCTCGGGCGGGGAGTCCTCGCCCAACCATTCGGCGTATTCGTCGCTGGTGGCGTAGGTGCGGCTCATCTCTGCTCCTCTACTTGCGGCGCCGGGGCGCGGGCTTCTCGGTGTCGGGCTGGTCGGGCGCCGGCTCGCTCAGTGCCTCAGGCGTGGATTCGACGCCGTCGGCAGCGACCTCAGCGATCCCTGCCGACGCGAACAGCGAGAGGGTGCCTTCACCAGGCTCGATGTCGGCCGTCACGCCGTCGACGAACGGCACGCCGCCGAAGACCACGCGGCCGACGGGGGCGCGAGGGTCACGGTAGCGGGGCATCAGCCCTGCTCCTTGCCCTCGCCACCAGCGGGCGGATCGGTTGGCTTCTGCTCGCCCTTCGCCTTGTGCTCGGCGATACGAGCCTCCAGCTCGTCCTTCGTGCCCTCCTCGGAGAGCCCGAGCGACTTCGCTTCGGCCTGCAGCTTCTGCTTCGGCGTCAGCTCGGCTGCCTCGACGGTGTAGCCGTGCCGCTCGAAGTACGCGAGCGCGGCCGGGTCTTCGGTCTCGCCGGCGCCGTCCGCGAAGCTCACGCCCGCGACCTTGCCGGTGAAGCCCTTCACGGGCGTCTGAATGTGCGCCATGGCGCTGTCCCTTCTCTCGGGGGTGTGCGTGGGCGTGCGGGCCGCGCAAGCTATGTGCGGCCCGCACGCGGGGATCGAGTCAGACCGTGATGCCGCGGAGCACCGCTGCGGCCTTAGTCGCCTTGAGCGCGACGCCGACGGGGCCGAGCTCAACGCCGCCCTCCTGCACCGCCTTCACGTTCGAGAAGTCGGGCAACCAGGTCTCGACGAGCTGACCGCCCGCGGTGGAGATGCCGTGGAAGCCATCGAGGCCCACACGGTAGGCGTACAGGTCGGTCTTCCCGGCCGTGACAGGGATGATCGGGTTGTTGGTGCCGGCCTTGTTTCCCGGATCCGCGAAGAAGATTCCTCCGTAGGATTCTCGGGTGATGGGGCGGCCATTCGCGCCGACGAGGCCCTCGATGGGCTCGCGCTGGTACATCGACGACCGGCGCACGATCGCGCGCACCTTGGCGAGCGCCTTCGTGTTGCCGAGGATGATCGTCGGCGTGCCGTCGAGCAAGGACAGGAACTCATCGAACAGGTCGAGCGCCTTGTGCGGGGCCGACGGGTCCGTGTCGAGGTCCTGCCACGACGCGGTCGTGGTCATCTCCGTCGACGAGCCGGTGAGGGCCTTGTCGAGGCCGTCGAAGCCGTGCGCTTCCGCGGCGACGTCACCGTTGATGACGGCGTCCTGGAACTTCGTGATGGTCGCCTTCGTCTTCTGGCGCATGTTGAGCGCGACACCACCGGAGGCGGCGGGGCCGAGCTTCGCGATGACGCGGTCGATCTGGAAGGTGCCACCGAGCACGGCGAGGCCGGTCGTATGGTGCTCGGTCTCGACGTTCGCGGGCGTGTACTCGGTGTTGAGTTCACGGAACGCGGCGGTGGGCTGAGTCTTGAGGCGACGGTACCCGTAGGTCATCGTCGCGCCGCCGCCGGCAGGGTTGACGACATCGTCGAAGATCATGGTGTCGAGCACCACGGATTCCTTGCGGAACTCGTCGATAACGGCGACGTCGAGGTCGGTCTGGGTATTGCGGTTGCCTTCCGCCAGGGTGATCGGCATGGGCTACTCCTTTCGGGTTAGGCGCTCATCGCGGCAGCGACCGCGCCATCAATGTCGGTGGGCTTGGTGGTCGTTCCGCCAGCGGGGGTGCCGCCGGAAGTGTTGGGGAGCTGCGGCCCGGCGGGGGCGGCGGCGTAGGCGGGGTTGTCCTTCACGAACGCCTCCACCTCAGCGGTGAGCGCGGCCGTGTCGGTGAGGTCGATGTCCTTCACCGCGGCCTGGAACTTCGCGGAGTCGAGCAGCAGGGCGGCGTTGGCCTTGCCGTCGGCGGCCGTGGTGACGGCCTTCTCGCGCTGGAAGCCAGCGAGCTGGGCCTGGAACTCGTCGCGCTCCTTCTGTGCCTGCTGGGCGGCGGTCTGAGCGTCATCGAGGGCCTTCTGCGCTGCAGCGTTGTCGGCCATGAGCTTCTGCACTTGCTCGGGCGTGAATCCCTGGATCTGCTGCGGTGCTGCAGGCTGTGCCGGCGCCTGCGGTGCCGGCGGGGTCGCCTTGCCGAGGGTGGCCAGCATCGCGGCGACGTCGGTCGGCGATGCTCCCTGTGCGGCGGGCGCCTGGCCCGTGGGCGCCTGCCCGCCGCCGGCCGGGGGTGCCGCGCCGTCCTCGCCGTCCGCGAAGCGGATGCCGCGGAGCGCGAGCGGTGCTCGGCCGATCGACCAACCGCACTGCACGGGGTCGCCCTGGCGTCGAAAAGTGGTGTTCATGGGTCGTGCCTCCTCAGGCAGGGTTTGGCCCGCGTGCGGGCATGGTGGAACGCCGCGGATCGGCGTACACTGGTTGGTGTAGGGCCTCCCCGGACAATCAAACGGCCGGGCTAGGGCCCTACTTCTTTGCCTCGAGCGCGATCGGAACGAGTGCGCCGCGGGACCACACCCACAGCTCGCGGATCTGGTTCAACGGGTTCCGCTCGTTGTACTCGCCCAGTTGCTTCCGCACGAGGTCGTCGAGGACGTGCTCGCCAAAGTCGAGGATGAACCGGTCCTTGGTGAAGCCGTGGTTTCTCCGGGCTCTCTCGACTGCTCGTTGCACGAGCTGCTTGCTTGACGCGTAGCTCGGGTTCGCGGGCCGCTTCACCTCGACCTCGACCCCGTCATGTGAGAGCCACCAGAAGTCGTTGGTGGGTTTCCGGTTCGTGCTCTTCGGGATGAGGCGCACGTCGTGGCCGGCGTCGGTGAAGCGCTCGTAGAACAGCACCTCGTGTGGTTCAAGGTCCCAGCGTGGGCCGGTCTGGAAGCCGAGGCGGCGTTGCCGCTGCGCCCACGTCTGCTCTTCGCGCGGAATAAGCGGAGGCGTGGGTGCCTGCCGGCCGCGTGGGTTGCTCGTGCCGCCGTCGGCGAAGTCGAGCTGCTCTCGGTAGGAGCGCCGGATGATGCCCGTCTCCTGCACATGCTTGCGGAGCGCGGCCTGCGCTGCACCGATCTCGTCGGGGTCCCCGTCTCGCTTCGCGGCGCGCACGTCGCGCTCCAGCTCGCGCAGCTTCTCCCGATCGGCCTGCCTCTGCGGGTCGTGCGTGGTGAGCCTGTTGGTGTCCGTCCCGCCCGGCAAGCCAGGGATGAGGGTGCACCGGCAGTTCGGGTGTCCCCAGCCTGAGGCGCGCATCTCGGCGAGCGTCCCGTCGACATGCAGCGTGGTGGGTTCGACGGTGATCGCATGCGGGACGATGATGTCGCCAACGGGGCCGACGTCGGTGACGATCTTGCCCTGCCATGCCCCGCACTTCGTGCACGCGGAGGATCCGATTACAGGGGTGAATGTCGTGATCCCGGCTCTCTGCATGCTGGCGACGCTCTGATCTCGCCAGGCGCGCGCTGCGGCGCTCCTCGTGGCCATCTCGGAGTACGCGCCGATCGTCCACCGGCGTCCACCCTTGTCAGTGAATCCCGTGATGCCGTCGGCGAGGTATTCGTCGAGGATGCGACGGTGGAGCGCCTGCGATGTCGTCATGCCGGCGAGCAGGGAGCCGATGTGCTTCGACGTCATCGCCTGGTAGGCGTCGGCCGGGGCGCGCAGGATCCTCGCGTTCAGGGCGCGGAGTGCGTCGCGCAGGTCGAGTTCGACGGCGGCCACGGCGTAGGCGCCGCCCGCGGTGAGCGCGGAGACGTTCGCCGGGGCGTAGGCGGGGAAGTCGAGCAGGACGCGGGAGATCTCCGCCGACGCGCCCATCGCCGCCTCAGCGGTCGCCCAGCGCGCGAGCTCGTCCGGGTCGACGGTGTGCACGAGGCGTTCGGCCTGCTCGCGGAGGTGCTGGATCGCGCGATAACGGGCGAGCGTGTCGTCCGGCGCGTCGAGGTGCTGCTCAGCGAGCCGCTCCAGCGTCTCCCGCAAGGCGTCCTCGATGCGCCGGTAGCGTTCCGCGATCGCGTGGCCGATGTCGTCGATCCACGCGGCGGGGGAGTCGCCGGGCCACTGCTCTGCCATGGCGACCCCCTCGCGCTACTGCTCGTCGTCTTCGGGTTCGTCGTCGACGCGGCCGAACGTGACCGGGTCGGGCGGCTGCTGCGCGCCCTTCTCCTTGAGGATCTGGTCGACCTCGGCCTGCACCTGGTCGTCATCCCACTCCGGGTTCACGCGCTTCACGGCCTGCCACTGCGAGATCGCATCAGCCAGCTTGAGGATGCCGATCGTCTCCGCCTCGGCCTTCGGATCGGTGCGCGACAGGTCGGGGAAGACGACGTTCAAGTCGTACTGCCCGCCGCCCTTCCCCGGGAAGAGCAAGCCGTCGAGCTCCAGCGCCACGCTCCCCATGCGGGAGAGCACGCGTCGGTCGTAGAGGTTCTTCTTCGCCCGGGTGCGCTCGGTCTGCTCGGTGCGCTGCTCGATCTCCGTCGCGGTCGCCTGCCCGCCCTTCTGGTCGGGGTCGCCCCATGACGAGGGCGAGTATCCGGCCTTGCGGAGGATCTCGCGCATGATGCCGCGCATCGTCTGCTCGTGCTCCTCGACCCGGATCTGGAACTGCTGCGGGGTGAGGTCCATGCCGTCGCCCGCCTTGCCCGGAGTGTTGAGCCCGAGGAACAGCTCCTGGTAGGTGTCGAACGCTGCGCCCGCGCCGGGGCCGAGGCTCCGCAGGTACGCTTCGGGGACGATGAGGCGGCCGGCGCCAAGCTTGAGGTCGCGCATCCACGACGAGAACGCCTCGTCCATGGCGCCGAAGAGCGGGATGCACTGGTTGAAGTCAGAGCGGCCCGCGTCTGCGAGCACGCCCTGCTTGCGCCAGGACCATGCTGGGGCGTTCGGGAGGTAGCCGGCGGTGAGACGGTCGATGCGCGTCGGGATCCGGCTCTCACCGTCGACCAACGCGGCGTACGCCTCGGTCTCGGGCCGTTCCTGCAGGGGGACGCGCTGGCCGAGGTTCGTCTGTGTGCCGCGGTAGAGGGCGTGCTCGATGTAGCCGGGGGCATGGTGCTCGAGGTGCCGCCAGTACACGTGGCCATCGAGGTACTCGGACCAGAGCGTCACCTCGACGAGGCGGCGCTGCCGGAACACGGGCACGGCGGCGTCGGCTGCCGCGTAGTCGAGCCACACGTGATCCTCGACTTCGGTGTCCCACCGGGGGATGATCACGGTCGCTCCGAGCGCCGACTTGATCTCGCCCTGCGAGTTGAACATCGCGTGCGCCTCGTCCGAGTTCATGAGGCCGTCGAGGCGGGCGAGCGCCTTCTCGTCATGCTTCTCGTCGCCGGCGAAGCTCGTCTCGGGCGGATCCGAGTACTGCAGGTCCGACGCAAGGGTCGCGAGGTCCGCGGGGATGGGTACGTGCAGGCGGGTGCGCTGCTGGCCGGCGGGGACGGGGCGCCCCCAGATCATGGTCGACATGGCGCCGGCGAGGCCACCGCGGCGCGCCTGCCCGTGGCGGGTGTGCGTAGCGCCGCCACCCTGCCCGCCGTAGATCGACGCGAGGGTCTTCGTGTTGCCCGTGAGCCAGGCGTCGTTCTCCGCGTACTGTGCGTAGGCGTCAGCCCAGGCGGGCGGGGGCCAGGGGGAGTTCTCGGCAGGCATCGGCATTGTGGGTACCTCCCGGTAAGGTCATGGGCTATGAACGTTGGAGAAACTGTGATCGCGGCTGTTGGAGCCGCGGGCGGCGTCGGAGGAGCGATCTTCGCGTGGGTTCAGGCGAAGACAGCGGTCGACGAGCGGAAGGACGCTCAGGCGGCGCAAACCGCAGCGGAGAACGCCCGAGATGAGGCGCTGGCCGCCGCCCGGCAGTCCGCTGCAGCTGCCGAGAGGCAGGCGGATGCATTGGAGGCCGCGAACGCGCTACTTGCCGACTCTCAAGCGCTGAACGAGCGCCTTGCGCCGCCCACGTGGTCACAGGCACAGTTCGTAGATGATCACGTCGTTTCGTTCACGAACAACTCGGGTCGCCATGTCGTCGTAACTTCGATAGAGATCGAACCCGACACGACGAGGGCGGAAGCCCCCGCTCGCCCCCATCGTGTCGAATACGGGGATGCGTTCGGACTGCGGTGGTTCGAATCGTTTAGTATGCCGTCTCCGACAAAGGTGATTATTGGGTGGCACTATGAGGCCGAGCCGTCGTCGGAGCAGACGACCGAGAGGAACCTCTAGGCTGCGAGCCCGTAGATCTCGTAGTGCCACTGCCCGATGGTGGACTGCACGGCGTAGCGGGCGGCGTCCATGGCGTGGTCGTCGCGCTTGACGACCTCGTCCTTGCCTTCCTCGGCGGCCTTCGAGTCCCATTCGTACTCGGTGACCTCGGCAAGGAACGTTTTGCACCGGTCGGTGACGATGAGGCGGCCCTGTGCGAGGAGCGAGCCGACGGTTTGGACGCCGTCGAGCACGGCGTTGTCGGCCGCCCACGACGTGACTTGGTCGTTGTGGAGCTGGGAGCGCATCGACGCGGCTGAGGGGTCGAGGAACACGAACTCGGGTGCCGGCACGTAGACGTCGTCGGTGCCGTGCTGCGTGCGTAGCCACTCGCGGAAGCGGCGCGACAGTTCGATGTCGGGCAGGGTCTCACCGTGGTGCTCCGAGCTTGCGTAGTGCCACTCGTCGATGAACACGAGCCGCGGCTGCTCCTCGTCGGTGATGCCGAGGAGGAGCGCCACGGTGGCGTTGGTGGTGCCGTAGTCCATGCCGACGGCGAGCGTGCGCGCGATCGGTGGGAGGTCAGCGTGCCGGATAAGGTGGCGCTCCTCCGACCACATCGGGTACACGGCACCCTCAGCGTTCGTCCATTCGCCGCGGATGAAGCGCTGGTAGAACACGCCAGCGTACGAGGCCTTCATCTCGGCCTTGAACCGCTCGCTCAGCGAAGGGTTGTCGTCCATGGTGAACGCGAAGTGGATGAGCGACTTCTCTCGGGCCTTGAGGATCCACTGCTTGCGCAGCCAGTGCGACTTCGAGCCGGGGTTCGTGGTGGCGAGCAGGCGGGCGCCGTCCACGCTGAGACGGGTGACGAGCATGTCCCAGAACGCTTCCGGGATGATCGTGGCTTCGTCGACGTAGGCGAGGCTGACGGTGAGGCCGCGGATCTTAGTCTCGCTGCTCGCGTCGTTGGCGCCGTACAGGTGCACGGTGCGGCCGAGGATGGTCGCGGTCTTCGCACCTGGCGTGTACTTGATGTGCTTCACGAGGGGGCCGAAGATCTCGGGGTTCGTGAGCAGGCTGAACAGGTTGCCGTTGATGGTGTCGAGCGTGCGCCCGACGATGATGACCACGCCGGTCTTGGGTGCGCGGAGCACGGCGAACAGGAATGCGAAGAGCGAGATGAACGTCTTGCCCGAGCGCACCGCGCCGCTCCACAGCGCGATCTTTGCCCTCGTGCAGTCGGCGACGCTGAGCAGCTGCGCCCGCGACATGATCGAAGTGAGGCCGGCGAGCGCGTCCAATCAGGCCTCCTTGTGATGGCGAGATGCGGCCGCCTTAATCGATAATCAGAAGCTCGGGTATGGTCGCTTACATGAAGGGCACCATTTCCATGAGATACGAGGTTCCTCAGGGCCAGATTGACGAGGCGCTCGCCTGCCTCCCAGAGGGGTACTCCTCTGGGATGGATGGGGGACTTGTCGAGTACCGTGTTTGGTTCGGCGAGGAAGCCACACTCGAGATGCAGCGCCAAGCTCAGGCGGTCATCGAGACCGCGCTCGCGGCAAAGGGCATTGACTTCTCGTTGCGGGGGACCGGGGTTCAGATCAGCGATTCGCGGCCCTGGTGGACAGTGCGACCCGAGGGCGCAGTTGAGAGTGTTTCCGTACAGGCATGGGACGAGCATGAAGCTGCCAAAGAAGTTCGAGAGGTCTTTCACCTAGACGACGACGTCATCCTCTATGTAGACCCCGAGTGAGTCAGGCCTCCTCGATCGTCTCCGTCTCCGGTGCGCGCAGCACCTCCGCCGCCGCAAGGATGCCAGCCTCGAGCGACTGCACCACCGAAGCAGCACCCGACACGTCGGGATCCTTCTCCACGATCCGGGTCAGCTTGTCGAACGTGATCCCTGCCATGGTGAGCACGTTGCGCTTGACCTCGATCGGAGGTCGCTTGAGCTCGTGCTCGTTGTAGACGTTGTCGCGCCCACCGAACGAGAACACGACGTACGGCTTATCGAGCTCGTCGAGAGCTTCCTCAGCGCGCCGCAGCATCTTTTCCGCGAGACGCTGACGGCCCGCAGCAAGATCAATCGAATGCGCAGCAACCGCCTGCGCAGTGCGCGCCCGATCGAACGCCAGACCATCCTCCTTCGCCCACCGCGACACCGTCGACCGAGAAACTCCGAGTTCGTCGGCGATAGCCCGCACGCTCATCTCCTTCGCGTGCAGGTCGCGCAGTAGTGCGCGTTTCGGATCGGGACGTCCTGTGCTCATTGTCAAGGCGTCCCTCCATGGTGGTCGGGGTTATTGGCTGGCGGGCCCGCAGAGGCCGTCGATGAGCATTGCGTATGGTGCCCATGCGAGGTAGAACTCTGGTCCTTTGGTCTTGGGGGCTGCGCCGTTCCCGAGTTCGATGGTTGCGGCGTCGGCTGCTGCTTTGGTTTCAAGGAGGGTTGTGAGCTGTTCTCCTTGGAGCGTGGGCGTGCACTCGGTGTCGCTTGTCTTGATGAGTTGTGCGACGATCTCGAGCACCTGCACGGCCCTGGGCTGTTCCTTCTGGGCGGCGAACTCTCCGAGAAGTTCGTCGAGGGTCATTTCCTCGAGGTTGGGGGGTTGAGTGGTTGCTGGCGCGGGCGTGGTCGTGTTCTCGGCCGCCGGGGCGCTTTGTTCCTGGTGGGGTTCGGCAGCCGTGCTGCACCCTGCTACCGGGATCGTGATGAGGAGCGCGGCGAGAGTGGCCGTGGCGCGAATCTTGCTCATGGGTCTCACGATAGCTGACGGCGTGCGCGGCATGTAGGCTCCCTTGCCCAGCGCACACCGTCAACATTGCGCCCCCGGATGGAGTCGAACCATCCGCCCACCGTCTATCGTGTGGCATCGAATCCCTGTGGGGCTGCCCGCGAACCGTGATCCCGGGCTATGCACTTGTACAGATGGAACACGAAGGCCCCGACGCTGTTCGCTGCCGGGGCCATGGTGTGTGGGTATAGAACTCCACCATCTGATCTCAGATTACATATCGGTCATAAGAAAGTCAAGCCGCCTGCTTAGCTCGTCTCCGCCTCGGAGTTGCGCGGTCCATTCGCCGTAGATCTGGAATGAACAGCCACTTCTCATGGAGAGGCCGGAAGGTGCGAACCTGCCCCGATTCGACCCACTTGTAGATGGTGCTCTTGGGCCTAGCAAGAAGCTCTGGGGCATCCTTCGCCATCACCCAGTCTTGTGAGGTGGTCATGCCGTGGCCTCCATCTCGGCCATGACGATCTGCGCAGCCCACGTCCATTCCTCTTCGCTGAGCTCGTACCCGCATGAGCAGTCCACTTTGATGAAGTCTCCGTGCCAGCGAGGGGGCCGAAACTTCAGTGTGAGCATCTCGCATCCGCCGCACCTCATGTAGGTGACCTTGTGCGGTTTCTCTTCGCGGGGCCACCTGTAGTCGGCTGTTGCGACGGCGCGGCCGAGGTCTAGTGCGAGAGATGCGCCGATCTTGTCGTTCGCTGCATCCTCCGGGGTGGGGAAGCGGTTGAGCTGCTGCAGCAGTCGCGAGATCTCGTCTGCGGCGAGCCATGTCGCCGGCAGGTTGATCGACGCCGTTGCGGATGAGTCGACTCGCACGTCGGTTTCGCTCGTGCTGTTGAGGTTGCCGGCGGAGTAGAGCCAGGAGACGATGCGTGCGGCTTCGGCCCAGGCCCAGACGAAGCGGTTGAAGTCGCGCATTTCGAGGTAGCCGACATCTGCGTGTCCGGTGTGATCGAGGGCGACAAGGGTATCCAGCGTGTTCATGCTGTTGGTCCTGCGTGCTCGAGCCCCAACCACCAGTGCTCGGCTATGTTGTTGTGGGTCCGATTCTATCATCGGCTTGTCGAGCGTGTGTCGACTATGGATCCACAGCGGGCACGCATCTGGGGTGGCACACGCGTCTGACATTCACGCATGGTGCATCAATTAGTGCATCAATAGGAACCGTCATTCACCGACATTCAGCCACAAACTGTTCTCCAGCATCGTTGAAATCATGCGGTTTCCGACGCTCAGCGACACATAGGCTCGCTGACTCCTAAAGAAGGTGTCGGAGGTTCGATTCCTCTCCAGGGCACTTTGTCGCTGCGCTGCCGCTGCGCTGTCGCTGCGCTGTCGCTCTGCGCCCACCGACTTCTTGTCTCTCAGATGGCAGCAGCAGCTTTGTCGAAGCGATGGTTATGGTGGGGGCATGGCCACGCACTTTTACACAGCGTCGACCCTCGACGGTTTTATCGCGACCCTTGATCACTCGCTCGAGTGGCTGTTCGCGCACGATTTCGATCTTGAAGGGCCGATGGCGTATCCCGCCTTCATTGAGGGGGTCGGGGCGCTCGTCATTGGCGCCTCCACTTACGAGTGGCTGCTGCGCAACGAGCAGACCTGGGGCTACACGCAGCCGACGTGGGTGCTCACCCACCGTGAGCTGCCCGTTCCCGAAGGCGCCGATGTGCGCTTCGCGCAGGGTAAGGTGCAGGATCTGCACGAGGCGATCACCGCGTCGGCCGGGGAGCGCGACGTCTGGGTGGTGGGTGGCGGAGACCTCGCCGGTCAGTTTGCAGAGGCGGGGCTGCTCGACGAAGTCTGGGTGCAGTTCGCGCCGGTGATGCTCGGCGAGGGGCGGCCGCTGCTGCCTCGCCGCCTCGATCTCGAACTCATCGACACCGCGCGTAACCGCGACTTCGTCTGCGCCCGCTACCGGGTGCGGCCCACTGCCGAACGGCCGGAGGCCGCTTGAACGCCATCCCGTAGCCCTCGCAGCCGCGCAACTGGGCTGTATGCACAACGGGGTGTACGGTGGCACTGTGAGCTTGGGGGAGAAGCAGATCGTTGTCAGCGCTGGTGCTCGTGATTCCGGCGCCCGTGTCGTGATACCTGGCTTGGCGCGGAGATGGTGGATGCTTCTGACGTGCGCCACTGTGTTGCTGGTGATCACCTATGTGCTTGCGGTGCAGACGGCGGGCGGCCAATCGCTGGAGAACGCAGCGCTCAGGGGTGCGGATCAGGTGTCAGACCCTGACTCGGATCAGGCCTGGAAGAGTCTGGGCCAGATCACCGTCTGGAGCCTTGCCGTGGGCACGGTGCTCATCGGACTCATCGGAGTGCTGCGAAAAAAGTACCTGCTTGCCGCCGTGGCAGTGGGCACGATCGTGGGCGGCCAAGTCGTCACCCAGTCGCTCAAACGCTTCATTCTGCCCCGCCCGGAGCTGGTCCCGGTGACCGGCGACTTCGTGCAGAACTCGTTCCCCAGCGGTCACACCACGATTGCGATGACTGCGTTGGTTGCGGTGCTCCTCGTGGTGCCGTTCCGTTATCGTGGCTTGGCGATGTTCGTGGTGATGACGTGGGCGATCGGCATCGGTGCCTACACTGTCACGGCGAAGTGGCACCGTTTCTCTGACACCCTGGGCGGTGACATGGTGGCCCTGATGATGGGGGCGATCGCCGCCCTCATCTTGCACCGTGCCGGCAGAATCTCGCGCGTTGATCGTGCGCCGAAACTGCGGGTTGTGTATGTGGTGCTGATGGCCTTCGGTGCGGCGGTGCTGCTCGCGCTCGGCGTGCTGCTCGTAGTTGGATCTTTGGCGTATGCGCTGCAGGATCCGGTTATTGAATGGAACTTGTACCTTGCCGCGCACTCGCTGGCTATGGCGTGCTCGGTGCTCGCCGGCCTGGTCTATTGGGCGAGTTGGCGAAAGCTAGAGGTCGCATAGCTCAGGATGTGAGTGGGTCGGGGCGCCTCCCATCGCGCTGTGCTGCCGCTCCTGCGAGCACCACGAGCACGACTCCGGCGAACTGCATGGGCGTGGGGGTCTGGCTGAGCACGATGAGCCCGATCAGGACGCCGAATGCGGGTTCGATCGAGAGCAGCGTTCCGAATGCGGTGTGGGTCATCCGTCGGAGCGCGAGCATTTCCAGGCCGAATGAGATGACGGGTGTGATGAGCGCGATGAGTGCGGCGAGCCCCACCACTCGCCAGTCGGGTGCGCCTTCGATCACCTGCGGCAGCCCGAACGCCGTGGTGAACACTGCCGCGATGGGGATGGTGATGGACAGGCCGCTGATGCCTGAGAAGCGGTCGCCGATGACCTGTGTGAGCACGTTGTAGAGCCCCCAGCACACGCCCGCGAGCAGTGCGAAGCCGACGCCCAGCAGTTCGACGCGCCCGTGCCAGGGCTCGGTCATCAGCACCACGCCCACCAGGGCAAGCCCCGGCCAGACCAGCCCGCTCCGCCGCCGGCTCGCGATGCCGGCCACCGCAAGCGGCCCGAGGAACTCGATCGCGACGGCGGTGCCGAGCGGAATGCGCTCGACCGCGGCGAGGAAGAACGTGGTCATGAATCCGGTGACCGCGCCGAGGGCGAGCAGTGCTGGGAGATCTCGGAGCTTGATCGACCGCAGCGAGGGCCGCACGATGATCCAGAGGAAGACCGCGCCGAAACACATGCGCAGCCAGGCGGTGCCCGCGGCACCGGCCTGCTCGATCACCCCGACGGAGAGCGCGTTCGAGACTTGGATGAGCAGCATCGCGGCGATGGCCATCGTCCACGGCGGAATACCCGTGCGGGGCGTGGGTGTTGCGGGGGAGAACGAAGCTGACATGAATGGGTCGGCGTCTACAGCGGTGGCTCGATAAGCAGGTTCGCGCGCTCGGCGAGGAACGACGCGAGCGTGGGCGCGCCGGTGAGCGGTGCGCCTGCGCGCCACCGCACACGCACCTCACCCTCGGCAAAACCGACGGGGCTGTCGGGGCTCTCGGATGTCGCGGTGAGTGAGGCCGCCAGTGAGGCTGGGTCGAGGCGGATCGCGGCCGCATCGAAGTTGACAGGTGTTCCCGCCGGATAGCCGCCGCGCAAGGCTGCGGCTGCGATCTCGCGGCGTTCTTCGCGAGACACTGACTGGTAGCCGGGTCTGCCCCGTTCGGCGGCGCGGGTTGCCCGGCCCGCCGCGAAGAGCTGCCCGTCGTCGCCGAGCAGCAGCGCGCCGAGGCGCCATACCTCGCCGAGCGCCTGCATGGTGGCTGGTCGTGTCCACAGCAGTACGCGCCGCGGCGGCACATACTCCGCGAGGGCTTCGGGTGCCACTCCGGCCGATCTCAGCGCCGCGGCGGTCTCCGCGCACGCTTGCGCAGCTCGTGCTGCGGCGTCGGAGATCTCAGCCGTCATGCGGCCAGTGTAGCCGCCGTTAGACTGTGGCCGGTGACCGTCTCATCAGCTGCGCAGAGCGCCGCCCGCCGTGCCACGATCCGCGCCATGCTGCTGGTGCTCGTCGGGGCGATTGGCGTGCAGGGCTCGGCTGCGATCGCGATCGGCCTGTTCGACGAGCTGGGCGTGCTGGGCACGAGTTCGGTGCGTATGTCGATTGCGGCGCTGGTATTGCTGGCGGTGTTTCGACCGAGCTTGCGTGGGCGCAGTGGCCGCGAGTGGCTTGCCATTGTGCTCTACGGCGTTGCTATGGCGGCGATGAATGCGTTCCTCTACCTCGCGCTCGGCAGCCTGCCGCTCGGGGTCGCCACGACGATCGACTTTCTCGGGCCGTGCCTCGTCGCCCTGGCGGCGTCGAGGCGGCCCCGGGAGGGACTGCTCGCGGTCGCCGCCCTGATCGGAGTCGGTCTGATCGCGGGCTTCGGCGGGCCTTTCGAGCCGATGGGTCTAGTGTTCGCGGCCCTTGCGGGCGCGTCGTTCGGTCTGTACACGCTGCTTGCGGCGCGCGTCGGCCAGTCCGAGGGTGGGCTGCCGAGTGTGGCGCTTGCTGTGGTGGTTGCTGCGGTGCTCATGCTGCCGTTCTCGGTGCCGGTGGTGCCGCTGCTGCAGCCGCAGCATGTAGTGCCGTTGCTTTCCTCGGCGCTGCTGGGTACGGCACTTGCCTTTACGGTTGACACGATGGCTGGTCGGCTCACTTCTGCGCGGGTGCTGGGTGTGTTTTTCGCGTTCGATCCGGTGGTGGGTACTGTGATCGGGGCCGTGTTCTTGGGCCAGTTGCTGACTCCGGTTGCGGTTGTGGGTGTGGTGCTGGTGGTTGTGGCCGGTGCCGGCATTGTGTGGTTGGCGGGGGAGCGACGCTCGCCGTAGCTGGTGCCGCCGTTGCCCTCTTGAAGAGCCCTATGCTGGCGGTGTGACTGATCAAACTGCGGCCCAGGGGGCTGAATCGCTTGAGGTTGAGCGCAAGTACGAGGCTGCGATTGGGTTGCGACTGCCCGGTGCGGATGCGTTTGCGGCAGCGGGTTTCGTGGCGCGGGAGCCAGACGTGCAGCGCCTCTCTGCGTGCTATTTCGATACTTCGAACGGTGACGTGGCCCGTGGCGGCTTCGCGGTGCGGGTGCGGCAGGGCGGCAAGGACGACGGCTGGCATCTGAAGCAGCGCACTGTGCAGGGCACTCGCGAGTTGTTGTGGCCGTACAGTGCCGAGATGCCGCAGGCGCTGCGGGAGGAGATTGAGGGGCGGATCGGCGTCTCGTTCGATCGCCTACTGCCGATCGCTGAGCTAGAGACCGAGCGCACGACCATGGTGCTGTGCGATGCGGCGGGGCGGGAACTTGTGGAAATCGCGGATGACAGGGTGCGCGCCCGCGAGGGGGTCACTGGTGTGCGTCGTGCCTGGCGGGAGTGGGAGGCTGAGCTGCTGCCCGCTGCCGGTTCGAGTGATGCCGGTGCGGCGGTGCTTGATCGTGTGGAGCCGGTGCTGCTCGCGGCCGGCGCGACGCCGTCGCTGAGCTTTGCGAAGATTGCTCGGGCGACGGGGCAACTGATCGCAGTGGCTCGGGCCGCTGGGGCAGGGGATGCGGAGATCGCCGCTCTCGAACAGCTTGATGCCTCGGATCGCCGGGCTGCTCAGGAAGAGACGCCGTAGGCTGGTGCTATGAGCAGCGGATCGAAATCTCGGAAGCAGCGCGATGAGCAGGATGAGGCCTCGCAGCGGGCGCGTCGCAAGCAGTTCATCGTGGCGCTGGTGATCGGCGCCGTGGTAGGTGTGGTGATTGCGGCACTCACACAATTCTGGCTGTGGCTGCCTGCTGGCCTCGCCATGGGGCTTGCGACGGGCGCCATCATGAAGCCGCCGACCGAATAGCCGGGCGCCCACTCGCCCGCGAATGTAAATGCCATTGACATTCCCATTTACATTCGGCTCGTAGTGTGCGAGGATCAGTGAGGAAATCGAGGACGAGGATCCCATGCAACCCACCATTTTCGAAACCAACCGCCCCGCCGCGAAGATCATCGACGACTCGCTCGCCGATACGAAGCTCGGAGTCTTCTGGACCGAAGACGTCGCCGACGCCGCACGCTACCCAGCGCTCGACGGCGATCAGCGCGTCGACGACGCCGTCGTCGGCGGCGGCTACGCGGGCCTTTGGACAGCCATCAAGCTGAAGAACGAACACCCCGAGCGTCGCGTTGTGCTGCTCGAAGCGATGCAGGTCGGTTGGGCCGCGAGCGGCCGAAACGGCGGCTTCTGCGAGGCGAGCATCACGCACGGCGAACCCAACGCCGAGTCGCGCTGGCCCAACGAGACCGGCACGCTGCGCCGCCTTGGCTACGAGAACCTCGATGCGATCGAGCGCTTCATCGACGAGCACGGTCTCGACGTCGACTTCGAGCGCACCGGTCAGCTCTCCGTCGCGAACGAGCCCTACCAGGCCGAATGGCTCGGCGAGAGCGACGATCCGCACGTGGTCACCCTCGACCGTGAGCAGGTGCAGCAGCGCATTGCCTCGCCCACCTTCCTTGGCGGCGAGTTCGCGCCCCGTGAGAACGCGAACCTGCATCCCGCCAAGCTGGCAGCAGAGCTCGCGCGTCACGCCGCCTCCATCGGCGTCGAGATCTACGAGCAGACCCCGGTCACACGCCTCGACGGCTCGGCTGATGCGCCGATCCGCCTCACCACCGAATCCGGCACCGTGACCGCAGAGCGGGTTGCCCTCTGCACCAACGTCTTCCCGTCGCTGCTGAAGCGCTACCGTTTCCACACCGTGCCCGTATACGACTACGTGCTCATGACCGAACCGCTCACTGACGAGCAGCTGGCCTCGATCGGGTGGGAGGGTCGCGAAGGCCTCGCCGACATGGCGAACCAGTTCCACTACTCCCGACTCACCAAGGACAACCGCATTCTCTGGGGCGGTTACGACGCGGTCTATTTCGCGGGCGGTCGCATCAAGCGAGAGCACGAAGACCGCATGGAGAGCCACCGCAAGCTCGCCAGCCACTTCTTCACCACCTTCCCCCAGCTCGCTGGCGTCAAATTCACCCACCGCTGGGCCGGCGTCATCGACACCTCGACCCGCTTCTGCGCGTTCTTCGGGCAGGCCCACGGCGGTCGTGTGCAGTACGTCGCGGGCTTCACGGGATTGGGCGTGGGGGCTACGCACTTCGCCGCCGATGTGCTCGTCGACCGTTTCGAGGGCCGCGTCACCGAGCGCACCGAGCTCGAAATGGTGAAGCAGGTGCCGCTGCCCTTCCCGCCTGAGCCCGCGGCGTCGATCGGCATCAACCTCACTCGCTGGGCGCTCGACCGAGCCGACCACAACGACGGCAAGCGCAATCTGCTGCTGAAAACGCTCGACGCGCTGGGACTGGGGTTCGACTCATGAGCGAGCTGCTGCCCAACGACATGAATCTGGCCGTAAACGGGCGCACCCTCGGTGTCGACCTCGAAGACGTGCCCGCCGAAGACGTCGTCTCGGGCTCACCGCAGCAGGGCGTCGCCGAGCTCGGCAGCATCGGCGGTGCAGAAGCGGGCATTTGGGAGCTGCGCGGGGGAGTGGTCACCGACACCGAGGTCGACGAGCTGTTCGTCGTGCTCTCGGGGAGTGCGCTGATCGAGTTCCTCGATGAGGATCGCACCGTCGAGGTGGGTGCTGGTGACGTGATGCGTCTCCTCGCCGGTTCCCGCACCCGGTGGACCGTCGAAGATCACATCCGCAAGGTCTACATCTCGGCCGAGTAGGCGCGCAGGTGGCACTCAGCGCATTAGGATAATGCGTTGGCGCGAGCGCGCCGATCCCGAACCTGAAGGAGCCACCAATGGCGCTGCCCTGGAAGCTGCACCGAGACGGCAAGCACGTCTCTCCCGATGCGATCGTGCTGCCCGAGGAGCGCATGACCTGGCCCCGTACGATCGGCTTCGGCGCTCAGCACGTCGTCGCGATGTTCGGCGCCACGTTCCTGGTGCCGCTCATCACGGGCTTCAGTCCGACCGCGACCCTGTTCTTCTCGGGCCTCGGCACGCTGCTCTTCCTGCTCCTCACCGGCAACCGCCTGCCGAGCTACCTCGGTTCCTCCTTCGCGTTCATCGCGCCCATCATGGCGGCCAGCGCCGGTGGTAGCGACAGCGCTGAGGGGCTTGCGCGCGCCTCCTTCGGCATCCTCGCCATCGGTGTGCTGATGGCGATCGTCGGCATCATCGTCGCGAAGTGGGGCACCGGGTGGATCAACGCCCTCATGCCGCCCGTGGTGATGGGCGCGATTGTTGCGCTTATCGGCTTCAACCTCGGCCCTGCCGTGAAGAACAACTGGAACGCGACCGAGCTTTCCGGCTGGGTGGCGCTCATCACCCTCGTGGCGATGCTGCTCATCACGGTGCTGTTCCGCGGCCTCATCGGCCGCCTCTCGATTGTGCTCGGTGTGGCCGTCGGGTACATCGCGGCAGTCGCGATGGGCGAGGTTGACTTTGCATCGGTCAATGACGCGGCGTGGATCGGTCTTCCCGCCTTCCACGCTGTCGGCAACCCCTTCGCCGATCCGACGCTCTGGGGTCTCTTGCCCGCGTTCCTGCCTGTCGTGCTCGTGCTCATCGCTGAGAACGTGGGCCACGTGAAGAGCGTCGGCCTCATGATCGGTCGCGACCTCGACCCGGTAACGGGCCGCGCGCTGCTCGCTGACGGCATCTCCACGGTGCTCGCCGGCTTCGGCGGCGGATCGGGCACCACCACCTACGGCGAGAATATCGGCGTCATGGCTGCTACGCGCGTCTACTCGACCGCTGCCTATTGGGTGGCCGGCATCATCGCAGTGCTGCTCAGCTTCTCGCCGAAGATCGGCGCCCTCATCAACACGATCCCCGCGGGTGTGCTCGCGGGCGTTACCGTCGCGCTCTACGGCCTCATCGGCCTGATCGGTGTGAAGATCTGGATCGACAACAAGGTCGACTTCGGCAAGCCCATCAACCAGTTCACCGCGGCTGTGGCGCTCATCGTCGGCATCGCAGATTTCACGCTGCAGCTCGGCTCGGTGATGTTTAACGGTATCGCTCTCGGCACCATCGCTGCGATCGCCGTTTACCACCTCATGAGTGGGCTGTCGAAGCTGCGCGGCGGTGAAGTGCAGGTGGCGGATCCGGTAGTGACTGCCGAGACCGGCGCGAGCCGCGCTCCAGCCAAGCACTAGCACTGTCTGCTCGGCCCGCCGACTGTTGGGCCGTGCTTCAGGCTCGGAGCACACCGATGTTTCGGATCCGCACCCCGCACAGCGGTCCGAAACATCGGTGTACTCCGTGAGAACGCGCTGAGTCGCGGCGAAACACCGCCTGGGTTGCGGCGATTTTTGGCATGGCCGCTTAGGGTGGCCGTGTGTGGAGTGTAGATCGGCGACGGCAGAACGGTGCCAATGGTCGCGGCAAGGGAGCGCCGGATGAGGCGGTCACTGAGGTCGCGCTGCCTCAGAACGAGGGTTCCCTCGCGAAAGCGCCCGATCCTGCACCTGATTCCGCAGCTCCCGACGACGATCTCACGGCTCGCCTGACCGGCCCCGTTTCACTCGTCGATGCTTACGCCGATGAGCACGCAGAGTGGCGCGAAGAGCTCTCCCGCATCGGGGGGCGCAATCCACTGCTCCACTTCGACGACAGACCCGCCAACCGCATCGAGCTTTCGACGACGCACCCCGGCGGTCTGCCGCAATTCATCACCGGCAACAAGATTCTGCTGTCGGCTCTGATCCGCGACGATCTCGCGCTGCGCCACGCACGCGCAGCGGCCGGCCGCGTCACCGACAAAGCCATCGAGATGCGCACGGTGCGCGGCCTCGAAACCGTCAACCTTGGCGTGGGCATCGCCAAGTGGAGTTTCGAAGGCGAGGAGTTCTGCGCCCCGATCTTGCTGCGCCCGCTCGCGATTCGCCGCTACGGTCGCGACTTCGAGCTCAAGCTCAAGCAGTTCCCCGTCGTCAACTCTGAGCTGATTCGTGCGCTGCGCGAGCAGTTCGGGATCGTCGTCGACGCCCGCGCGCTGATCGAGCTCTCTCAGTCTGAGGGCGTCTTCAAACCGCAGCCCGTCATTGACAGGCTGCGCCAGATGGCGGCCGGGGTGCCCGGCTTCGTGGTGCAGCCGCGGCTCGTAGTGTCGTCGTTCCACAACGTGTCGCAGCGCATGGTTGCCGACGCGAAAGATCTCGACTCGCCGATCCTCGCAGCGATCTGCGGCAGCGAGCCCGCCGCCCGTCGCCTCGCAGAGGCCTACCGACCTGTCAGCCCCACGCCGCCTGACGAGCGTGCCCCGGACACCGACCGCAACCTCTACGACGCTGACGTCGAGCAGGACGATGTGCTCGCGCAGATCGACGCCGGCCACTCGCTCGTGGTGCACACTCTGCCTGGCACCGGCGGCACCCAGACCGTGGTGAACGCAATCGGCAATCTCGTGCGGGCAGGTAAGCGCGTGCTCGTGGTGTCGCCGCGTCGCGCCGCGCTCGACGGCATCACTCACCGTCTCACCCGTGCCGGTCTCGCCGGACTCGCGGTGACGCCGCGCCGCCTGCGCCGCAACCTCGTCGAAGCCATCAGTCGCAACGAGAACGCGCGCGGTGAGCAGCTGCGCGATGTTGATGAGGCGCTCACCCGCCTGCGCGGCGTGCTGCTCGACTACCAGCGAGCGCTCTCGACCCCCGATCAGCGCTACGGTGTCTCACCGCTCGATGCGCTGCGCCGTCTCACCGTGCTCGCGCTCGGAGAGCGACCCCCGAGCACCACGGTGCGCCTCGATGATCAGGCTCTTGGCCAGCTCACCCTCGACCGTTCATCGGTTGCGGAGGCCCTTACCGAGGTGGCCCGGCTCGGGCAGTTCCAATACGGTCCTGAGGATTCGCCGTGGTACGGCGTGAGCTTCACCACGACGGAGGAGGCGCGCACCGCTTACGGTCTCGCCGTCGACCTCGCCGAGTCGCAGCTGCCCCGCCTCATCTCGATGGCGAACGAGGTGATCGGCCAGACCTCCATGCGGCCCTACGACACCGTCGCTGAGCTGGGTGTGTACCTGCGGTTGCTCATGGGCATCCGCGATACGCTCGATCGATTCACCCCGCAGGTGTACGACCGCTCACTGACCGAGGTCATCGCGGCGCACGCGCCGCGGGGCGGCGATGAGATGTCGGCGGCCAACAAGCGGCGCCTGCGCAAGCTCGCCCGCGAGTACGTGCGCCCTGGCGTGCACATCACCGACATGTACTCGCGCCTGGTGCAGATCCAGCAGCAGCGCGTGCTCTGGCAGCGTTACACCACTGTGGTGGGTGCTCGGCCCGAGGTGCCGCTCGGCATCGCCGATGTGGTGGTCGCGTTCCAGTCGGCGTACCAGGATCTCGACGAGCTCGACCGGGTGCTCGGCACGGCGGGCGATGCGGATCGCCTGAAGAACATGACGCTCGGTCGCCTGGCGCACCGCATCTCCGATCTCGCCCGCGAGTCTGAGGTGCTGCAGAACATTCAGGAGCGCACCACCATCGTGGAGCGCATGCGCGCTGCTCACCTCGAGCCGCTGCTCGACGACCTCTCGGCCCGCCACGTGCCGGCAGAAGATGTTGCGGCAGAGCTCGAACTAGCGTGGTGGCAGTCCGTGCTCGAGCGCATGCTGCAGACCAACCAGGCATTGCTCAGCGCGAACACGAGCGTGATCGAGCGACTGGAAGCCGATTTCAGGCTCGTCGACGACGCGCACGCCGGCGCGAACGGTTCGCTGCTCGCGGGTTCGCTCGCCGACGCCTGGCGTGTCGCCGTGCTCGACCATAAGCAAGAAGCGCTGGCTCTGCGCGAAGCCCTGCGCAGTGGATACGTGTCGCCCGCGGCACTCGCGCAGCGATCCCCGAATCTACTCAGCGTGCTCGCACCGGTCTGGGTGATGTCGCCCTACGAGGTGGCGCAGCTGCCCGACACGATGCGGTTCGACACCGCACTGCTCGTCGATGCCGGGGCAACGACGCTTGTGGAGAACCTCGGGGCGATCCGCCGCGCCGATCAGGTGGTCGCCTTCGGCGACACCATGACGCAGACCCCGTCACCCTTCGAGATCCCTGTCGGCGGGGCGTCCGGCGACAGCGATGACGAGTCCGTGGATGTCGATACGCTGCACCGTAGCTCCGCCTTCGCGCAGCTCGGCACGGTGTTGCCGACGCTCACCCTCACCCGCAGCTACCGCGCCGGCGGTGAAGACCTCACAAACCTCGTCAACAGTCGCTTCTACGACGGCGCGATCCAGACGCTGCCCTGGGCGGGAAGCTTCCTGGGCCATTCGAGCCTTACCTACGAGTTCGTGCCTGGCGGTCAGGGGCTGCCCGATCAGCAGACCGGAGCGGTCGAGAGCACCGATGCCGAGGTTGATCACGTGGTGCAGCTCGTGCTCGAACACGCGAGCGAGCGCCCCCGTGAGTCGCTAATGGTGATCACCGCGAGCGAGCGCCATGCCGTGCGCGTGTACCAGGCGGTGCTGCAGGCCTTCTCGAAGTTCCCGCAGTATCGCGAGTTCCTGCTGGGGGAGCGGGCGGAGCCCTTCGCCGTACTCACGCTCGAGCAGGCCACGGCGCAGAGCCGCGACCGCGTCATCTTCTCGATCGGCTACGGCCGCACCCCGCACGGGCGCGTGCTGTCGAACTTCGGCGGTCTGGGGCGCCCGGGCGGCGAACGCCTGCTCGCCGTCGCGATGACCCGCGCGCGTCGCGCCATGACGATCGTGAGCTGCTTCAAGCCCGAACACCTCGACACCAACCGCATTAAGCACGGCGTCGTCGAACTCGCCGAGCTGCTCGCATTTGAGCATCCCGAGCCCGAGGCACCCGCCCTGCCAGCCGAACGCGACCCGATGATGGGCGAACTGGCCGACAGGCTCGAAGCGATGGGCTTCTCAGTGGCGATCGACTACCGCGGTGTGATTCCGCTGGCAGCCTCCATCGGCGACCGTGCCATCGCGATCGATCTCGACCTCGGCGGCATCGACGGCGGCGATAGCCTGCGCGACACGCTGCGCCTGCGGCCTGCGGTGCTGCGTCGTCTCGGGTGGCACTACCATCGCGTGCACAGCTTCGACCTGTTCGCCGACCCCGACGAGGTGGCGTCGCGGATCGCCCGCATCGTCGGCTTCGACACGGGCGAGGCCGAGTCAGCGTGAGCGACAAAATCGACCCCGGCGACGCCGCAACAGGCGACACCGACGGGGGCGTTCCTCGCGACGCTGCTGGTGAGCGCGTGGTGAGGCGTCGCCGCCGCGCGACGCTCCCCGCCCCGGAGGGCAGCGATCCCGCACCCTATGATCCGCCTGCCGAACGGCGTTCAGAGCATGAGAACGACGCCAGGCTGCTCGGTGATCGCCCGCCCCACTGGGGCTGATGGGGTCGCCGCAGCGGTCAGGAGCTGGTCGAGGAAGTCGCGGGCGCAGACGAGCCTGATGAGGATGCGGATCCCGATCCGCCAGCCGAACCCGAACCAGACCCGCCGGAGCGGGAATCCGTGCGGTAGAAACCAGAGCCGTTGAAGGTGACGCCTAGGGAGCCGAAGACCTTGCGCAGCTTGCCGCCGCACTCCGGGCACTCCGTCAGCGCAGCGTCGGAGAAGGACTGATAGATGTCGAAAGCGTGCTCGCAATCGGCGCAGCGGTAGGCATAGGTAGGCACGAGACGATTCTACCGCCCGCGGTTGACGGGCCGCGACGGGCCGCCACCGCGGGGCGGCGAGGTGTGTTGTTAGCGCGGAAAGTAGCGGATCGCCTCCGGGGTGACCGCGCCATCGACGGGGATATCGTGCGTCTCACCAGGCAGGGCCGGCAGCACTTCGGCCTCATGCACAACGGCGAAGAGCGGCGGCCTGCGCTGCAGCTCAGACAGACAGCGATCGAAGTAGCCCAGACCCCAGCCGAGACGCATGCCACGCAGATCGACCGCGCAGGCCGGCAACAGCATGAGATCGAGCCCCGCCGCGGCCGACGCCGGCAATTGCTCGCCGCTCGGCTCGAGAATGCCGTGACGGCCGGGGATGAGGGGCGAACCCGAGCGTGTCCAGGCAAGGCGCGTCCCTGGCAGCGAGACCGGCAGCAGCACTTCCACCCCGGCACTGGCCGCCCAGGCCAGGAAACCAGAGGTGTCGGGCTCATCGGGCAGCGGCACGTAGCAGGAAACCGTTGCGGCGCCGCAATCCCGAACCAGCGACACCAAACGATCCGTGAGCGCATCACGCGCCCGCAGACGTTCAGCCGGCGTGAGTGCGGCACGGCGGCGGCGCACCTCCTCGCGCACCTGCCACTTCTGCTGCGCGATCTCCTCAGCGGCATCGAACCCCATGCGAGTCAGCATAGAGGCCAGCTCCCAGACACGCCGCAGCTCCCCATGAGACGCCGCCCGGGCAGCTTTGCCAGGCCCACCCCTGAGACTAGGCTGGCCGTCATGACTGAAAATCAGCCCACTCATAGCTCAGTGACCAAGGCCGTCATTCCCGCAGCCGGCCTGGGAACGCGCTTCCTGCCCGCCACCAAGGCGACGCCCAAGGAAATGCTGCCGATCGTCGACAAGCCGGCAATTCAGTACGTCGTGGAAGAAGCCGTAGCCGCCGGGCTCGACGATGTGCTCGTGATCACGGGCCGCAACAAGGGCAACCTCTCGAACCACTTCGACAGCGTGCCCGAACTCGAGCGCACCCTCGAACGCAAGGGCGACACCAACAAGCTGCGCAAGGTGCACGAGTCGAGCGAGCTCGCCGAAATCCACTTCCTGCGCCAGGGGCAGCCCCTCGGCCTCGGTCACGCCGTGGCCTGCGCTCGCCGCCACGTCGGCAACGAATCGTTCGCCGTGCTGCTCGGCGATGACCTCATCGACGCCCGCGATCCGCTGCTCGATCGCATGATCGAAGAACACGACAAGCGCAACGCCACCGTCATCGCGCTGATGGAGGTGCCTCAGGAGTCGATCCACCTCTACGGCTGCGCGGCCGTCGAAGCGACCGACGACCCCGACGTGGTGCGTATCACCCGCCTCGTAGAGAAGCCTGAGGCAGAAGAAGCACCTTCGAACCTCGCAATCATCGGCCGCTACGTGCTGCGCCCCGAGATTTTCGACGTGCTCGACGGCCTCGAGCCCGGCCGCGGCGGCGAGATCCAGCTCACCGACGCGCTCAACCACCTCGCAGAAGACAAAGGAGACGGCCCCGTCTACGGTGTCGTGTTCCGTGGGCGCCGCTACGACACCGGCGACCGCGCCGACTGGATCAAAGCGAACGTGCTGCTGGGTGTCGACCACGAAGAACTCGGCGAAGAGATCTCCAACTGGATTATCGACTTCGCAGACCGCCTTCGCGCCCGCAACGCCAACGGCTAAGACATGCCGCTCGGTCGCCCGATCGAGGAGCCGCCGCCGCTGCGCGTCGGCCGCGTCGAACTGCGGGTGATCCGCAAACGCGACGCAGAACCGCTGCGCCAACTGCTCGCCGAGAACCGCGGCTGGCTACGGCAATGGGAGGCGACGCACCCCGCAGGGAGAAGCGTCGCCCCCGGCAGCGTGTCGATGCGGCCGACCGTGCGCCTGCTGCGTGCGCAGCTACGCGCCGGCAGCGGCCTGCCCTTCGTCATGCTGCTCGACGGTAACGTCGTCGGGCAGCTCAGCGTCTCCGAGATCAGCGGCGGGGCGCTGCAATCGGCACAGATCGGCTACTGGGTGTCGCAGCACGTCGCAGGGCAGGGCGTCACACCAGCTGCGGTCGCGCTCGCCGTCGACTACCTCTTCGCAGAGCTGGGGCTGCACCGAGTGGAGATCTGCATTCGCCCCGAGAACGCGGCCTCGCTGCGTGTCGTCGAGAAGCTCGGGCTGCGATACGAGGGGCGCCGGGCCGCATACATTCACATCGACGGCGCCTGGCGCGACCACGAAAGTTACGCGATCACCAGAGAAGAGATCCCTGACGGCCTGTTGCGCCGCCTCCAGTAATCGATTGCGGGATCACGGCGCGCCGGGCACCACGACTGCCACGAACACCGTACAGTGATGCCCATGACAGGCGGGGCACTGGGTGGTGGAGTGATCTTCGTGGTTGCCGCGCTGCTCTGGGGCGCCGTGCTGGTTCCCGCGTGGATTCGACGCCGGGAGTTCCGCAGCGCAGAGCGCAACGCGATGCGCTTGCAGCGCACGCTGCGAGTGCTCGCCGAAACCTCGGAGGTGCCGCAGGAGCTGCACCTCGAGGCCACCGCACGTGAGGCGCTCGCCCATGAGAAGCTGCTGCGCACCGCGCAGAAACGGCAGGAAGCCGAACGCGAAGCACAGCTCGCCGAAGCCCGCGCCGAGCAACTGCGCGCCGAGATCCGTGCCCAGCAGATGCGCCGCAAGCAAGCCGCCGCGCAGCGGGCAGCCAAGCTGCGCAAACCGCTGGTGCGTCGCGTGCGGGCGCTCTCCGCGCTCGGAGCCCTCATCGGACTGCTCGGCGCACTCGTTGGAGCGGGGCTCGCCGTGGCCGGCAGCGGTGCCGCCATCCTCACCTGGAGCGGGCTCGTCTTCGTAGCCTCGCTGGGTGCGCTCGTGCTGCTCGCTCCCGGACGCGCCCGCATGCGCTCCATCGAGGCCGAACGGGTCGCGGTGCAGGCCGCACCAGAGCCCGCATCCATCGCCCCGGCCACCCCCATCGCCACCGGTGAGACCGAGCGCACCGCGGCCGCCCACGCCGCCGCGCAGCGCGCAGCCGCCGACCGTATCGACCGCGCCCGCGCGCTGGCCCGCGCCAGAGCGGAACGGCCGGCGACCCGTGAGAACCAGACCGACTCCATCCTGCTGCGCGAGGCTCGCGCGCAGGTGAGCGCAGCCCGCGGAGCAGCGGCTCAGGGGGTTCCTGATGCGGCTGGTGCAGGTGCTTCCAGTGCTGGTGCTTCTGGAACAGCTGGTGTCGAGGCAGCAGCGAGCAGCGCGATCCCATCGCGGCCTGCTGCACCGCTCACCGCGCGCGAGGCAGGCGAAGCCCGCCGCGCCGCACGCCGCGCCCCCGGATCCGCGCACAGCGCCCAGGAGCAGGCAGCCCGTGAACGGCTGCGGCAAATGGGTGTGATCGGCGACACCAGCCAGGGCATGCCCGACCTCGACGCCGCCCTGCGCCGTCGCCGCAACGCGAGCTAGGTTCTTCGTAGGGGTGGACGGCTGCGCCGTCGTCCGACCCCACGAACTGCTCGGTGGCCCGACCCGCCCCTGGCACCTCGTGCCCTGCTGCCCTGCTGCCCCGCGCCTGTGGCGCCCCTCGAAAGGCGGATTTCGCATGCAGTACGACCCTGCCGCATGCGAAATCCGCCTTTCGAGCCCTCCACCCCTCCTTCGCGCTAGGGGCATCCCTCCTGGGGAGGGCGATCAGGAGGTCGATTTCACTCCCCGGCCCAGCGGCTGCTACAGTTGGTCGCTGTCAGGGTCTGTGGCGCAGTTGGTAGCGCGTCTCGTTCGCAATGAGAAGGTCAGGGGTTCGATTCCCCTCAGATCCACCACGAGGCTCTTACTGAAACCAATGGCATAGGTAAGAGATTCGTCCCATGTATTGTCATTGAGCCCGTCGGTTTCGGCGGGCTTTTTGTTTTGCTTGATGAACTGGTCGACGGTGGCGCGGATGCCGTGGTGGCCGAGGAACGCGAAGGCTTCGGTGTATTCCGGCTGGAATTCATAGGTGCCTTCGTCTTCGTCGTAGTGGACATCGATGCGCTCGAAGATGAGTTGGTTGAAGGCCCGGCGGATGTGTTCGGGGGCTTGGCGGTAGCTGTTCGCGATGTTCTCGCAGAGGGTGAGCGCCATCGTGATGAGGTCGTTGGTTTCGGTGACGTTGGTGACGTGAGCGGCGAGTTTTCGGGTGACGACCTGTAGCTCGGCGTCAAGGCGCTGCTGTTCGGAGCGGAGCATTTCGAGCGGGATAGTGTCGCTGTAGTGCGCTTCGAGGAGCTTGTGTTGCTTGCGCTCAATCTGAAGCTTCGCGGTCTCAAGTTGCTCGCGTTCTTCGTCTTCTTGTCGGCGGAGGTGCTTCATGACGGCTTTGAGCATAGCTTCGAGGTCGGCACGGAGCGCAGGGTCCAAACTGATCCGCTCGTAGATGCGCTGGATACCCTTTTCGATTTCGGCGATCTGGACGGAACGGAAGTTGCAGTCGGTTCGTTTGGCGTGGCGTCCGGCGCAGGAGAAGTAGTCGTAGAGTTCGCCGGTACTCCCGGAACGCACTTTCTGCATCAGAAGTCGGGATGTGCAGTGGCCGCAGAAGAGCGTTGATTTGAGGTAGTGGTCGTGCTTGCGGGAGCGCTCGCCGGTGAGCTTGCTTTGGAGCACGAGCTGCACTTTCTCGAACGTCGTTTTGTCGATGATGGGGGTGTGCCGCCCGGGGTACTGGACTACCTTGAACGTCACGATGCCGATGTAGAAGGGGTTGGTGAGCATGCCGTGGATCTGACGTTCCTGCACCTCTCTTTCTGCCATTTTGCGCGTCGGGACGGTGGTGAGGCCTCGCTTCTTGAGTTCGGCCGCAAGCGACTTCATCGTGTGGTTACCGGTTGAGTGAGCTTCAAACGCCCAGGTGACCAGTGGTGCACGGTTCTCGTCCACGATGACGGTGCGGATTTCCCGTCCGTGGCTCATGATGCGGTGGTTGAGGTAGCCGATGGGTGCGCGGCCGACGCTGCCGCCGTTGCGCACCTTCTCGCTCATTCCTTTGAGCACTTCGTTGGCGAGGTTCTTCGAGTAGAACTCGGAGAAGGCGCTCATGATGCCTTGGACGGGCAACCCGCCGGGCGTCTGGTCAATGTTCTCAGTGGTAGAGACAAGCCGGATACCCAGTTCGTTGAGACGGGTGGTGAGGGTGACTTCGTCGGCCCGGTTGCGTGCGAGACGGTCAAGCTTGTGCACGACGAGGTAGTCAACCTGCTCTGCTTCCTCTTCCAGGTAGCGGAGCATGGCCTGCATGCCAGGTCGGTTGAGCGAGGTGCCTGAGTAGCCGGGGTCAATGAATTCTCTGACGACCATTGCCCGGGTCTGATGCATTTTTAGGTGACATTCAACACGGCTAGTTTCGGCTGGCCTGGAAGGATGAACCTATGCCCTCTCGTTACCCCAAAGAGTTCCGCGACGACATCGTGCAAGTCGCCCTGAATCGCGGCCCGGAGGTGACGCTGGCGCAGATCGCGAAAGACTTCGGAATCCATGTCGGCACGCTCGATAAATGGCTCCGAGAGGAACGCGTCGAACAGGGCCAGAAGCCCGGTGTCACCTGTTCCGAGAATGCTGAGCTTCGGGAGCTTCGCAAACGGAACAAGCTCCTCGAGCAAGAAGTGGAAGTGCTTCGTCGTGCGGCGGCGTATCTTTCCCAGGCGCATCTACCGGGAAAGGCTCTACCCGCTCGTGAAAGAGCTCACCAGTGACAGGATCCCCGTCCAGGTGTCGTGCCGGGTATTGAAGCTCGCCCGCCAACCCTACTACCGGTGGCTCCGTTCCCCAGTGGCTGAGCGTGACCTTACGCAGGTGTATCGAGCGAACGCGCTCCACGACGCCCATCTTGAAGACCCCGAGTTCGGGTACCGGTTTCTCGCCGACGAAGCGAAGACTCTCGGTGAAGTGATGTGTGACCGGACTGCATGGCGGCTCTGCCGAGACCAGCAGTGGTGGTCAGCGTTCGGGAAGAAGAAAGCACGAGGGAAGCGCAGAAAGCCCGCCCCCCCGTGCATGACGACCTGGTGCAGCGCGAGTTCGTGGCGGCTACTCCGAACGAACTATGGCTTTCGGACATCACTGAGCATTGGACGAGTGAAGGCAAGCTGTATCTGTGCGCAGTGAAGGACGTGTGGTCGAACCGAATCGTGGGTTACTCCATCGACGCGCACATGACCTCCGCGCTTGCGGTGACCGCGTTGAGCAACACCGTGCTTCGCCGCGGAGACGTGCGTGGGTGTGTGCTGCACACGGATCGTGGATCGCAGTTCCGAAGCCGGAAACTGCAGCGCGCGCTCACCGTTCACGGCATGGCCGGCTCAATGGGGCGTGTGGGTGCTGCGGGCGATAACGCGGCGATGGAGTCGTTTTTCAGCCTGCTCCAGAAGAACGTCCTGAACCGCAAGACCTGGGGCACCCGAGACGAGCTTCGTCTTGCCATCGTGACATGGATCGAGCGCACTTACCATCGACGCCGCAGACAAGCCCGATTGGGGCGTTTGACGCCGATCGAATACGAGACCATCATGAACAAATAGGTCGCACTCGCTGCCTGACCAAGCTGTCACCTAAACGTGCATCAGACCCCTCCGACATCCGCATGCCACGGGGATCTTGCACTGATATGGACTCATAGTCGACGTGATTCACGCCACACCCGCTGTACGTTCGAGAACGCCCGTCTCACCTGACTACGGCAAGCTATCAACTTGACACCATTGATTCGTATTATCGAATCACGGAGAGTTGCGCGCCAAGGAAAGGTTTAGGGCGGAAGTTGCCAAAGAAGGTTAAGCAGTCAGCGCGACGTGAGCGCGAGGGTATCGCTGCAGTCCAAAGTATTGGGACTACCGAGCTGAAATGGATCTTCCGGGAGCAACCAGTCGAGGACTACGGGATCGACGCGCAGGTTGAAGTGGTTGAAGAAGGCATTGCCGCGGGCAGGTTGCTCGCTGCGCAAGCTAAATCGGGACCGAGCTACTTCAAAAAGGAGACCAATAGAGGCTGGTGGTTCCGGCTCGACCCAAACGACCTTGAGTACTGGCTTGATCATTCGCTTCCGGTAATTGTCGTGCTCTATGACACGGACACGTCAACGGCTTATTGGGAGGTCGTAACATCCACGACTGTTGTGACTGGCAAACGAGGGGGTAAGAAGGTTCTCATACCCAAAGCCCAACGTCTCGGAGTGAACTCACAGCGTATTCTTTCTCGCGCTGCCGAGGGAAACCCCTACGAGCTGAAACTGCGTCAACTTCGGCTGGCGCTACCTTGGATGAAACTTCTCCAATCCGGACGCCGACTCTTGCTCGAAGCAGACGAGTGGATCAATAAGTCATCGGGTCGTGGCGATATTCAGATCGTCTCTGTTGACGATGCTAACGAGGATCGCCAAGAGCTAAGTAGCTGGTTCATAATGGTGGGCCTTCGTCCATATGAAGAAGTCCTTCCTGCTTTGGTGCCCTGGGCAAATGTGGTTGTCCACGAAGAGACCTATGACGATGCCGACTACGAAGCGTGGGAGGTGGATTGCGTTCATTACGACGATGAGGGAGATCGATACGAGTCAGAGGACTACGACGAATGGCGAGTAGCGATGATTGGCGGACGAGAACTGCGCCCTTATGCGAACTTCGCCGGGGAAGTCGATAGTTGGCGCCTTGAGCTCGTCCTCAACGAGTTAGGTAAGGGATTCCTCGCCGTCGACGAATTTGCTGCGACCAAAGGAAGAATCCTCACGCCTAACTAACCGTGAACGACCAAAGCACCATGGCCCAGATAAGCTTTGCCCTCAGCGAGCACCTTTGTGCGTAGGATTCAGTCCTCTGGATTGGAGGCTCGAAATGTCCGCATCTCAACTCCTGCTCGGCTCAGTACGGGACTGATGGTTGCACGACTTCGGGCATACTCAGCGACGAGCAGCTCAATTGATTTCCGGCGAGGTAGCCGTAGACGATGGCAGCGGCCTGCTTGGGCGTTGCTGATCCCCGCCGTACCCGATTCAGGCGCTCGCTTTCTCGCGCGCCTGATGCCGTGGTCTCCACGAAGCGCGGTGCACTCTCAAGCGAGATCTCAATCATCTTAGAGATGGCGACCTGGGTCTGAGGACGGTGAATGTCGGTGGTCTGACCTACCCTTGCGTCATCAGGCAACACTGATCGATAAGGAGAGCTCATGTCCTCGACCAACTACCCCTACCCGGTCGCGCTTTCGAAGCTTGGTGAGAACGAGACCTCGCGGGAAGCGCAGGATGCTCGCGCCATCAAATGGCTTCTCGAACAAGGAGGCGGCCCCATCGTCGTCGTAACGCCGAAGCGACAATTCAATGGCAAGGCTCTCAACGCGTTAATCTCCCGTCCTGGCGTATCCCACTACATTTGGCGTGGGTTCTCCGCAGGGTTCCTCGAAGGCACGAGGGCGCTGGTGGCATGGCCGGATCGCAAGCACCTGAATGAGCTTTGGGATGCCGGCGCAGATGCACTTGCTGTAATCGAGTGGAGCGAAGCGGTCACCGCCGAATGGGTTGAGGATGCAAACCCCACGTTACTACTCCCTGGCAAGGTCATATTGGAGCCGACCGATGCTGGTGCTGTTGAGCTCGAACCTCTGCCGAACAACATTGACCGCATCCTGGAGTACGTAGCGTCGATGGCCGCGGGGTATTCGTCGGGCTTGAAGTGGAACGAGGAGGACAAGCTCCGCGCCGACATGATGAACTGCCCCGAAAGGTGGCGGGATGTCACCGTCGAGCAGGTGCGCGCGAAGTGTCGAGCTTTGGGAATGCGCCCGGATGATGTCGAAACAATCGCAGGCTTTGTTCAGCGACGGAAAGAAGGTCGCAGGTTTAATGTTCGGAGCTCGTATCGAGACTTTCAGTTCAACTGACACCTGAAGCGGCGACTGACTTGTTGACGCCTTTGCGTTTGCTGTCATAATCAGGCATAGATGTACGACGATGTAAATGAGGGCCAAGAAAAGATGACGACACCGTTCGAGGATTCCATGCTGGAGTCGTTTGTGACCGTCCTAATTGAGTCCGGGGTGCAACAGGGACTCGTCGAACACCTCGAAACGGTGTTTCGTGCTGAAAAGCCGACCTCGGCAGACACGCTGCTGCAAACGTTCAAGGAACAGAGCGGAGATCGTGCGGCATGATCCAGCTTGAGAACCTCCGGATTCAAGACTTTCGAGGCATCCGCCTCATCGATCTGCCCCTTGGCGGTAAATCGTTCGTGGTTCATGGCCCGAATGGCTCCGGCAAGAGCGGCGTAATCGATGCAATCGACTTTGCGCTCACGGGCAATATCGGAAGACTTGCTGGCGCAGGTATGGGAAACGTCTCGCTTACGAAGCATGGTCCGCACGTGAGCAAGCGGGACGATCCGGGGGCTGCCGTCGTCGAATTAACTATCAAAGACGTGGCATCGGGAGAAGTGTCTGTCCTGAAGCGAAGCATCAAGGATGCAGCAAAGTTCACACTTACCCCGGACCTGCCAAGTGTGCGCACATCCGTACTTGAGGCGCAGTCTCACCCTGAGCTCACGCTGTCTCGACGTGAAATTATTCGTTATGTGGTCGCTAAGCCTGCTGATCGTGCGGCACAAGTACAGACTCTTCTTCAGTTGAGCCGCATGGAGACTTTCCGCAAACTCCTAAGATCGACCACCGGTAAAGCATCTGGTGAGTTGAAGACAGCTGAGTCTGCTGTGTCTACGGCTGAGGCTGGGGTCAAAGCGCACCTTCAGATTGATGCGTTGCTCGCTACTGACATCGAACGAGAGGTGAACCGTCGACGCACCATTCTCGACTTGAAGCCACTGGCCGGGGTGACGATCGACTCGAACCTCGACGAAGGAATGAAAGCAGCCGAATCTCGACAAGCCTTCAACCTTGCTACTGCGAAGCGCGAGTCAAAGGAGCTCGAAGGTGCGTTCGACAACCAGTCGCCTCTTATCGATCTTCAGAATGGTCTTCGCAATGCAATTGAGGATATTAAGAATGACCCCTCGATTCTCGAGAGTCTGAAGCATCGGAGCCTTATTGAGTCTGGGATCCAGGCCCTCGTTGACAACCATTGCCCTCTCTGTGACCACGAGTGGGACAGCCCGGAGGACCTTAGGAGCCACCTCAACCGAAAGATCGAGCGTTCTGACAGCGCAAAAGGCTTCAGCACTGCGTTGACGAATGCAGCGACCGCATATCGGACTGGATTGACCACTCTGAAGTCCACGGTAGACAAAGTTTTGCCAATCGCTAAGTCACATGGCGAGCCAGAACTTCACGCTCGGCTCACTGCTTTTTCCGCCACGCTCCTGACCCACGAAACGAGCGTTGGAAGTACCGTAAGCGCGATCCTTGGCTCATATGACTCGCTTATCCCCACCGTGTTCGCTCCAGAATCTGAGATCCTGGACGAAGTCACAAAACTGGTAACTGCGATTGAGGATGAGCCAGACCAATCTGCTGTGTCTGATGCACAAAGCTTCCTCACTATCGCCCAAGAGCGTTGGTTACAGGTTCGGGTCGCGCGATCGGCGAAAGCGAAAGCGAAGGCAGTAAGCGACAACATCAAACTGGCATACGACAAGTACTGCGAAAAGGCAGATGCCGCGCTCGAGGCACTGTACAGGACTGTGGAAGTGGACTTCAGCAGGTACTACCAAATCATCAATGCTGATGATGAAGGAAACTTCTCTGCCGAACTTAAGCCATTGTCAGGCAGCCTAGAGCTGGCGGTCGAGTTCTATGGTGAAGGGAAGTTCCCGCCTAACGCATACCACAGCGAAGGGCATCAGGATGGGATGGGAGTCTGCCTCTACCTTGCTCTTGTGAAGCAGTTGCTTGGTGATGATTTCCGCTATTCGGTACTTGACGATGTCGTAATGTCAGTCGATACAACGCATAGAAGACAATTCTGCCGACTCCTCAAAGAGGAGTTTCCTGACGTGCAGTTCATCATCACCACCCATGACGCAGTATGGGCTCGGCAGATGCAAACCGAGGGTCTCATCACTTCGAAGACCCAGGCGCGATTCTACGGGTGGAACGTTCAGGACGGGCCACTCTATGAGCACGGAGATATTTGGGATCGGATCGACGAGGATCTTGCGAGGGAGGACGTGGCCGGTGCGGCGCATAAGCTTCGACGCCATCTTGAAGCTGCGGCCGGAGACCTGGCTGACAATTTGAGGGCACCCGTACCGTACCGGGGCGACAACGCGTACGATCCTTCGGTTCTCTTAAACGCAGTGAAGGGGCAATATAAGAATCTGTTGGCCAAGGCTGCGAAATCTGCAAACAAATGGGGCAACGAAGCTGCAAGGGCTGAAATTGAGGTACTGAAAGAAGAGCGCGGGCGAATCATCCCAGATCAAGAAGGCGAAGCGTGGCTTGTCAATAAGCTGGTCCACAACAACGATTGGGTCAATGCATCGGTTGCCGACTTTAGACCAGTCTTGGAAGCCACGAAGGAGTTCTTCGACCTCTTCCTCTGCCCCAATGAAAAGTGCACTGGCTGGATCCGGGTGCACGGCGTGCCAGAAGATGCACTCCGCTGCGACTGCAGCACATACAACCTCAACTTGCTCTCTTGAGCCGCAGGCGAGGAGCCATTAGGCCTTGCCGGGTCTCCGAAGCTCTACACCGGCTCGCTTGAGCCGGTTGAAAACAGTCCGCTCCGAGAACCCGACCCGTTCCGCAACCTGGATAAGTGATAGCCCGGAACGGTAGAGCGTGATCATCTGCTGGATTTCTTCTTGGGTGGAGGCACGGAAGGTGCGCATCTCCACTCCTGCACGCTTCAGCACCGCGCTGATGGTTGCGCGACTTCGTCCAAATTCCTCAGCGAGATGTCTGGTCGATCTCCCGGAAAGGTAGCCTTCAACTATCTCGGCAGCTTGCCTGGGGCTCACTGGGCGTAGGGCGGTTTCTTCTTCATCGCGAGGTGAAATGATCTCTCGCGTACCAGCCTCTTCGAGCTGATTGATGTACTTCAACAGGGGTGAGAGTTCTTTCGAGTTGCAGGAGAAGAGTCCCACCGCGAAACAGCCCCGCAGCGCGGGGCTGTTCTGGTTTCCGGAGTCTTTCTCGGCGCGAGCGCGTCTCCTCGATGAGCAAGTCATCTGAGGCCGCCCCCCCCCGGGCCTACCCCACGCACTGCCCCGACGACACCGCAGCGGGCTCGGCGGAGGCGTCGAGCGTTGCGAGCACGGGCAGCAGTTCGGAGAGAGTCATGGCGTATCCGATGCCGGGGCGCACCGCGTCGCGGGCGAACACGACTCCGGCGACGGCCCCGGCTTCGGTGAGCAGCGGCCCGCCGGAGTTGCCCGGTTGCACTTCGGCGGAGAGGGTGTGCACCTGGCGGGGCGCGCCTCCTGCGCCGTAGATGTCGGGAACCGTCGTCGAGCCGGTCGCGAGCACGCCGGCAGCCGCGGTGCGGAACGGGCCGCCGCGCGGGTAGCCCTGTACCGCTCCGACGCTGCCCGGCGCGAGCGAGTCATCGAGCGGGAGCGGCGCGGCGTCGACGTCGGCGGCTACGACGGCGAGATCGGCGACCGGGTCGAAGTAGACGATGCGGCCGTCGCGGGCGGGTTCGCCTGGCAGTTCGACGAGGGGCGTGCCGATGCCGGCGACGACGTGCGCGTTGGTGACGATGCGATCCTCGGCGACGACGAATCCGCTGCCGCTCGGCATGGTGCCGCATCCGTAGGCGATACCGGAGACGCGCGCCACAGAGGCTGCGGCGGCGGCGAGCGCGGGGTCGTCGGTGTCGATGCGAGAGGTATCGGGTGAGGCGAGCAGAAGCGACTCGTCGATGAGCCCGTCGATCGTGGGCAGCACCGTGTCTCCCAGCACTGCGGCGTGCAGGCGCGACATGGCGGTGACGAGCGGATCGGGGGTGACGCGCTCGATGAAGCGCAGCATCGACGACGAGGCGACAGTGGAGGACACCCCGGGGATCCCGGAGGCCGCGACCGCGGAGCCGATGAGCGCGACCGAGGTGACGGCGGCGAGCAGGCCGACGGCTCCTCCGAGGATGCGGTCGAGTGGGCGCAAGCGGATCCGGTCGGCTCCTCGTCGGATCAGTGACCCGATGCTCGCGCCAACGCTGCCGCCGATGGCGAGCAGCAGCGCGGCCGACGCGATCACGGCGGTGCTGCGCCACGCTGTTTCTGGCAGTGCGCGCGCGATCAAAGGCAGCACCCAGGGGGAGGCCGCAGCTCCGGCGACCAGCCCGAGTGTCATGCCCAGCGACGAGAACAGCCCGGCGCGGAAGCCGGCCGTGAGCCCGATGATCAGCAGCAGCAGGATAACGATGTCTGCGATTCCGGGCATCCCCACCTCCCCGAACCCCCGACGGTTCGGGGCCGATTGTGGGGTGAGCCTATCCCATCAGCTTGAGCGCACCACCCAGTGTGTCGCCCAGTGCCGCACCCGGTGCACCGCCCGCGCCCGCGCCGCGAGGCACGATCCCCAGCACCGCCACCAGTGCCGCGTCCCAGGCACCGCTAGGCTGCTCCTGAGCCGGGCGCTTCGGCGCTTGGCGAGGCCCCGCCGTCAGCTATGAAGGAACCGTTGTGACCCCAGCGACCGCATCTCGGGAGGCCCCCGATGAGCGCGCCCGATACCGACCCGACCCCTCCGTACTGACGGCCTTGCGCAGCCCGCGGCTGCTCACGAGGGAGGTGCTGGCCGGGCTTGTCGTCGCGCTCGCGCTGATCCCGGAGGCGATCGCGTTCTCGGTGATCGCTGGTGTGGATCCTCGTATGGGGCTGCTCTCGTCGTTCATCATGGCGACGAGCATCGCGTTCCTCGGCGGGCGGCCCGCCATGATCACGGCGGCGACGGGGGCGGTTGCGCTGGTTGTGGCCCCGGTGGTGCGAGAGTACGGGCCGGAGTATCTGATTGCGACGGTGCTGCTCGCAGGGGTGATTCAGATTCTGCTCGCCGCGCTGGGGGTGGCGAAGCTGATGCGGTTCATCCCGCGCAGTGTGATGGTCGGCTTCGTGAACTCGCTCGCGATTCTGGTGTTCATCGCGCAGTTGCCGCAGCTGATCGGCGTGCCGTGGTTGGTGTATCCGCTCGTGGCGGGCGGAATCCTGATCCTGCTCATCATGCCGCGGATCACCCAGGCCGTGCCCGCGCCGCTGGTGTCGGTGATTGCGGTGACCGTCGTGGTGGTGGTCTGCGCGATCAATGTGCCCACGGTGGGAGATCAGGGCGAGTTGCCGCGCAGCCTGCCCGAGCTCGTATTCCCGGCGGTGCCGTGGGAGTGGGGCACGCTTGCGGCGATCGCGCCGTATGCCTTCGCGATGGCGCTTGTCGGTCTCATGGAGTCGCTGATGACGGCGAAGCTTGTCGACGAAATCACCGACACCCACTCGAACAAGACGCGTGAGGGCTGGGCGCAGGGGGTTGCCAATCTGCTCTCGGGCTGTTTCGGCGGCATGGGTGGTTGCGCGGTCATCGGCCAGACGATGATCAACGTGAAGGCGTCGGGGGCGCGCACCCGCATTTCGACGTTCCTCGCCGGCGTCTTCTTGCTGGTGCTCGTGGTGGTGCTTGGAGATCTCGTCGCGATGATCCCCATGGCGGCCCTCGTCGCGGTGATGATCATGGTGTCGATTGAGGCGTTCGACTGGCACAGCATCGCACCATCGACCCTGCGCCGCTTGCCGAAGAGCGAGACCTTCGTGATGTTGGCGACGGTGGTGCTGGTGGTGGTCACGCACAATCTCGCGGTGGGGGTGATCGGCGGTGTGCTGGTGGCGTCGGTGCTGTTCGTGCGACGGGTCGCCCACTTCGTGCGGGTGGATCGCGAGGTGCAGCCCGCTGTGCCCGCCGAGGGCAGTATCGAGTTCGCCCGCTATCGGGTGACGGGCGAGCTGTTCTTCGCGTCGAGCAACGATCTCACCACCCAGTTCGAGTACCGGGGCGACCCTGAGCGTGTAGTGATCGACATGTCTGAGGCGCACGTGTGGGATGCGTCGACGGTTGCCGCGCTTGACGCGGTCGTGACGAAGTACGCGCGTCTGGGCAAGCGGGTCGAGCTGGTCGGCATGAATGCGCGCACGAGCGATCTGCATGGGCGTCTCACGGGCATGCTCGGGGGAGAGAGCTGATCGGCGCGCGGCGGCGCGGCGGCGCGGGAGGTTCGGGGGGTGGCGTGCGCGCGCTGGTGCTCGCGGCTCTGGCAGTGTGCGCGCTGGCTGTGGCCGGTGCATTCGTTGCCCAGGGTTCGGCGGAAGGCGGCGGATCCTCCGCGTCTCCCCAAGCGGGCACGGGCACTCTCCGGCAGACGGAGCCGCAGCCGAAGGGGCCGGTCGGTGCGGATCGCGGAGCCTCGCCCGCACCCGTCGCTGAGCGCACCGCGGTCGAGGTGCTCGACGCAATCCCCGTCAAGGGTCGTGCCCCGAAGACGGGCTACGACCGCCGAGCGGGGTTCGGGGATGGCTGGCAGGATCCCGATCGCAACGGCTGCGACGCCCGCAACGACGTGCTGCGTCGCGACCTCGTAGATGTCAGCATCGACGAGCGCTGCCGGGTGCTGTCGGGGGTGCTGCGTGACCCGTACACGGGTGCCGACATCGATTTCCTGCGTGGCGAGCGCAGCTCGCAGGCGGTGCAGATCGACCACGTCGTCGCGCTTTCGGATGCTTGGCAGAAGGGTGCGCAGGCGCTTGCTCGGGAGCAGCGGATCGCGTTCGCCAACGATCCGCTGAACCTGCTGGCCGTGGATGGCGCTGCGAACTCCCGCAAGGGTGATGGTGACGCCGCGACGTGGCTGCCGCCCGAGCGGGGCTTCCGCTGCGAGTACGTGGCCCGTCAGATCTCGGTGAAGGCCGCGTACGGTCTGTGGGTGACGGATGCCGAGGGCGACGCGATGCGTCGGGTGCTCGCGAGCTGCCCGGATCAGCCGGCCTACGCGTCGGCGCTCGCTGCAGCGGGCTGATCCGGATCCGCAGCATGCAGCTGAGCCGGATCAGCCCGAGCCTCGATTACGCCGGTGTGTTGACCGGCGAGTCCGGTACGCCGGCCTGCAGCAGCGAGACAGCGTTCTGCGCCTGGATCCGCACATACTCGATCTCGGTGCGCGCCGAGAAATAAGCGATGTGCGGGGTGAGTACCACATCGTCGCGGCCGAGCAGCGGGTGGCCCGGTGCAGGCGGCTCCTGATCGAGCACGTCGAGCGCCGCACCCGCAAGGTGGCCGGAGTCGAGTGCGGCAGCGAGCGCTGCGGAGTCGATCAGACCTCCGCGTGACACGTTGACGAGCACGGATCTGCGCGGCATCGCTGCGATGAATCCGGCGTCGACCATATGCTCCGTCTGCGGGGTGAGCGGCAGATGGAGGGAGAGCACATCGGCTGCCGCGCGCACCTCCTCGAGGCTCGCGCGCCGCACACCGAGTGCGGCGAGTTCTGCTCGCACTTCCGGGGTGTCTGGCAGCATCGGGTCGTAGCCGAGCACGGATCCGAAGAGGGGAGCTGCGAGCCGCACCAGCTCGCGCCCGATCTTGCCGAGCCCGATCACCCCGAGCGTGGTCTCGCTGAGGCGGGGCGGAGCGATGGGGGCCCGATCGTTCCAATCGGCGGGCGTTGCAGAGGCCGTGTAGAAGGGGAGCTGACGCACGCTGCTGAGCAGAATCGCGAGCGCGTGCGTGGCGACCTCCTCGGTGGCAGCTCCCGGCACGTTCGTCACCCAGACGCCGCGCTCGCTCGCGGCTTCGATGTCGACGTAGTCGAAGCCCATCGACATGAGCGACACGATTTTGAGCGACGGCAGCGCCTCGATGACCTCACGGTTGATCGCCGCGTAGCCGGGCAGCAAGGCGACCGCGCCCTGCGCTCCCGCGATGATCTCGGCGGGGTCGCGGGTGCCGAGCACGCGCACCTCGAAGCCGTGCTCCTCCAGCAGCCGGATGCCGGCCGAGGGGTCGGTGTCGTCGATATCGGTGTAGATGGCGAGAGGTCGCCCAGTGGTGGCGCTCATGCGGTGGCCTCCTCGGAGAAATTGAAGGAATGCTGCTCGATATGGATCAACTGCAGGCCGCCCTCGCGCACGGCCGCTGCGGCGGCGTCGGCGAGCTCGCCGGGAGTGGCGGCACGGCGACCCCGCCCGCCGAAGGCCGCCGCGACAGCCACCCAGTCAGGTTGGGCGAGGTCTACGCCCACCGGGGCGATGCCGGCGTCGACTTCGTTCTGCTTGATTTCGGCGTAGCCGCCGTTGTCGACGACGACCACGGTGACGTCTTCGCCCTGCTCGATCACGGTGATGAACTCGTTCATCGAGAACATGAGGGCGCCGTCGCCCGTCACTACGAAGGCGGGGCGGTGCGGGGCCGCAATGCGACTGCCGAGGGCCGCGGGCAGGCCGTAGCCGAGCGTCGCGTACGTGGCCATGTACGGGGTGGAATTCGGTTCGGATACGCGCAGCGCGTTGAGCAGGCCCCAGTAGGCGATCTGTGAGGAGTCTGTTGCGACGATCGCGTGCTGTGGCAGCGCAGCCGTGATGCACTCGGCGAGGGCCGTGTTCTCTGCCGACAGCTCGGCGGACTCGGCGCGCGCGGCGGCGATGCTCTCGCGCACGCGGGCTGTGGCCCGTTCGGTGCGGTCGGCCCCGGCCTCGCCCTCGGGCAGCGCGCGGAGGATCGCGTCGAGCGTGGCGGCGGCGTCGCCCACAAGACCCACCTGTGCGGTCTGGTTCTTGTCGATCTGCGAGGAGAGCAGGTCGACGCGGATCACGGTGCCCTCGGCTTCGAGCCGCGGCACCCACAGCTCGGCTTCGCCGAGTTTTGAGCCGACGATCAGCAGCACGTCTGCCTCCTGCGCGATCCGCCGCCCCGCGGCGAGCCGCAGGTTCGAGCCGACAGCGAGGGGGTGCTGTTCGTCGAGGGCGCCCTTCGCGTTGAGGGTGGTGACGACGGGGGCGGCGATCCGCTCAGCGAGCGCGCGCAGCTGCTCCGTGGCACCGCGCGATCCGCCGCCTGCGAGAATCACCGGCTGCGCAGCGCCCGCGAGCAGCGCAGCGGCCGACGTGACGGACTCGGCCTCGGGGGCGGCCGTTGCGGCGTGTTTGCGCGGAGCCGTGGCCGTGGCGGGCATTGCGGTCTCTGCTTCGAGGACGTCGAGCGGGATTTCGAGGTACACGGGGCGCGGGCGTGTGGTGGCGAACAGCTCGAAGGCGTCGTGGATCGCGGCGACGGCCTCTTCTGCCGAGTGGGCACGGCGCCCCCACTCGACGATAGCGGAGGCTGCGCCGAGCTGATCTTTGGTTTCGTGCAGGGTGCCGATGTCGGCGAATTCGGCGCCGCGGGCCGGGCCCGGCGAGATGAGGATCATAGGGCGCGATTCGCAGTAGGCGGTGCCTGCCGCTGAAAGCGCGTTGAGCAGGCCCGGGCCGCTCGTGGTGATAACGACGCCCGGCAGCCCTGTCTGCAGTGACCAGCCGTCGGCGCCGTAGCCCGCGCCCTGCTCATGGCGGGTGGTGACGGGGCGGATCCCGAGCGCGCCGAGGGGCCGGTAGAGCTCGAGGTTGTGGGTGCCGGGGATGCCGAAGACGGTGTCGATGCCGTAGCCGCGGAGGGTTTCCATGACGACCCAGCCGGTCGTGCGCTTGGGGATGGTGTCCATGCTGTTCCTCGAGTTCGTGAGTTGTGCGCCGAGAGGCGGATTTCGCAGCCGGATCGTGCGATGCTGCGGCGAAATCCGCCTCTCGGCGGGGGCGGGGGATTAGGGGGTGTGCGGATCCCGGGTGTCGATCGTGGTGGTGTCGAGACGGGGCCTGAAGGATCCCGTCACCGGGGCCTCATCGGAGTGCTGCGGTGCGAAGCGCACGCCGATGAACGCCGACACGGTGAGCACACCGAAGAACGCTACGACCGACCAGAAGTTGCCGTCGGTGGCGATGAGCAGCATCGACGCGATCGCGGGCGAGAGGCCGCCCCAGACAGCGGCGCCGATGCCGTAGGAGAGCGACATCGAGGTGTAGCGCGACTGCGGGCGGAACATCTGCGCCATCAGCGTCGACAGTGGCGCCCAAGCCCCGCTCAGGGTGACACGGATCAGGATCACGAAGAGCCAGATCAGTCCCACGTTCTTCGCCTGGATCGACATCACCAGCGGGATGATGACCAGGAACGACGGGATGATGCCGAGGTACATCACCGTCTTCGCGCCGATCTTGTCGCCGAGCGCGGCGATCGGCAGGGTGACGAGGAACTCAACGAACGAGGCGACGGTCATCGCACCCAGAATGATCGAGGGGTCGAGCCCGATCTCGGGGCTGTCTGCGTAGTTCTGCACGAAGGTCGTGGCGATCACGTAGCCGCCCGATGACATCGCGATGATGCAGAAGCCGAGCAGGATCGGCAGCCAGTTGTTCTTCAGCGCGAACAGCAGCGGCGTCGACTGCTCCTTGCCGTCGACCTTTGCTTCGAACACGGGGGTCTCCTCGACGCGGTAGCGCACCCAGAAGCCGACCGCGATGAGCACGATGCTGAAGAGGAACGGCACGCGCCATCCCCAGCTCAGCAGGGCATCCTCGCCAAGCGTCGACAGTGCCCAGAAGGCACCTGTGGCCATCATCGCGCCGAGCGGGTTGCCGACCTGGGTGAAGCCGCCGTAGAACGTCTTCCACTTCGCCGGTGCGCTCTCCACGGCCATGAGGCTGGCACCGCCCCACTCGCCGCCGACGGCGAGGCCCTGCGCCATACGGCACAGGATGAGCAGGATCGGGCCCCAGATGCCGATGGTCGCGTAGCCGGGCAGCACCCCCACAAGTGTGGTGGCGACACCCATCAGGATCAGGGTGATCGTGAGTGCGGGTTTGCGGCCGAGCTTGTCGCCCACGTGCCCGAAGATGATGCCGCCGATGGGTCGCATGAAAAAGGCGACGGCGTAGGTGCCGAATGAGGCGAGCGTGGCGAGCGCCGGTTCTGCCTCGGGGAAGAAGACGTGCGGGAAGATGATTGCCGCCGCGGTCGCGTAGACGTAGAAGTCGTACCACTCGATCGAGGTGCCGACGAGGGCGGCCATGCCGCCTCTCAGGGCACGTTTGTGGGAGTTCGGCGCGGTGGCCGTGGACGTGGACATGTGAGCTCCTTTGCTGGATGCCGGGGGAGTGGGGGTCGGGGCGTGGCGGCCCCGACCCTGAGGGGTCAGCGGGCGAAGACGCGCTCGCCGCCGACCCAGGTTTCGGTCACGGAGATCTGTGCGAGCTCCGGGACGGGGGTGGTGTGGGGGTCTCTGTCGAGCACGGCGAAGTCGGCGCGTTTACCGGCCTCGATGCTGCCGAGTTCGTCTTCGCGGCCGAGCGCTCGGGCCGCCGAGATGGTGTGGGCGCGCAGCGCGGTGTCGAGCGAGACGGCGAGGTCGTCGGGGCCGAGCTGCGTGCCGCGGCGAGTGATGCGGGAGACGGCGGCCTGGATGGCCTCCATCGGGCGTGGATCGGCCACGGGGGCGTCCGAGGAGATCGTGACCGGAACCCCGGCCCGTTCGAATTCGCCGAGGGGGTTGAAGCGCTCACCGGGGGTGCCGATGGCCTGTTCGACGCCCTCGCCCCAGTTGTAGTGGTGCTGCGGCTGGTTGACGGGATAAATGCCGGCTTTCGCCATGCGGGTGATCTGCTCGGGGGTGGGCAGGCCGCAGTGCTCGATGCGGTGGCGGGCGTCGGAGTCAGGACGATCTTCGAGCGCGGCTTCGATCGCGCTGATCACCATTTCGAGCGCGGTAGGTGACTGTGAGTGCGTGGCGGTCTGCAGGCCGACACGGTGGGCTTTGCGGATCAGCTCTGCGTAGTCGCCGGGCTCGTGGTAGAGCTGCCCGGTGCGGCACGGGTCGCCCACGTAGCCATCGGGGAAGTAGGCGGTCCAGCCACCGAGGGTGCCGTCCGAGTAGAACTTGATGCCGGCGAAGCTGAGGTGCTCGTTGCCGAACTGGCCGTGCAGGCCCATCTCGATGGCTTCGTCGAGCAGATGGGAGAGCAGGTACATGCTCACGCGCACCTTGAGGTCCCCGGATTCGGCGAGTCGCAGGTACATGTCGAACTCGCGCCGGCTGACCTGCGCATCGCCGATGGTGGTGACACCGCCTTCGAGGAAGTTCTGCTGCGCCGCGGCGAGCTGGCGCTTGTGCTCCTCGGGCTCGTCGGCGAGGTGGAAGTTGGGGCCGTGGTGCCCGATCTTCACGCCCTCGAGGCCGGTGAGCACATTGCAGGCGGCGTCGGAGAGTTCGCCGGTGAGTTCGCCGTCTGCGTCGCGGAAGAATTCGCCGCCCTTGGGGTTGGGGGTGTCCCGGGTGACACCGTGCAGTTCGAAGGTGTACGAGTTGACCACACCGCCGTGCCCTGATGCGTTCATGAGGTAGACCTCGCGGTCGGTGGCGACTTCGTCGAGTTCGAAGCGGGTGGGGTGCCGGCGCTCGGCGAGGTTGCGCTGCTCGTAGCCGTAGCCGCGGATGGGTCGGCCGGCCGGCAGCGTCTTCGCGGCCTCCTTGAGCAGAGCGATGATTTCCGGGATCGAGCCGGCCTGGGCGGGCCCGCAGTCGACCCAGCTCATCATCTGGCCGAGCATGAGGGGGTGGGCGTGGGCGTCGATGAAGCCGGGCACTACGACGGCCTCGCCGAGGTCGACGAGTTCGGGGGCGAGTGCGCTCACGGATGCTGCCGCCTCACGGCATTCGTCGATGGTGCCGACGTGGGCGAAACGGTCGCCGATCACGAGGAACGCTTCGGGGGTGCTGCCAGTGGCGTCGAGCGCGTCGATGCGGGCGGCAGTGACAATCTGCGGTGCGGCGGCAGTGGGTGCCTGGGTGAAGGCGAGCTTGCGCACGGTGAACTCCTTTGTCTCGAATCGCTCCGAGAGTACGCGCAATTCGTGGGCGATGAAAGCAGAAAAAGCGCCACAATGATTCAGAAAGCGGAGATGTCGATATAGTGTGGCATTTTCGCGTGCTAATGCGTAAATATGAGGACTCTGGAAGATGAAGTGAGGCGAGGGGTGCTGTCGGTCTGGCATCATCTCAGGCATGGATGATTTCGATGAGGACCTGATCCGCGCGCTCCAGCTCGATGGTCGGGCGCAGTTCTCGACGCTTGCAGACCAAGTCGGCGTGCACCGCACTGTCGTCGCCCAGCGCGTGCACGATCTGCTCGCCTCCGGCGAGATCCGCATCCTCGCGGCCGTGCACCCGAGGGCCGTCGGTCTGCCCATCCAAGCAAATCTCCAGTTGCGCATTAGCGGCCCCACCTCGCCCATCTTCGAACGCATCCAAGAGTTCACGAATGTCGTGTTCCTCTCAGAGATCACCGGCCAATCCCAGGCGGTGGTCGAAGTCTGGGCGGCTGACCGCGAAGACGTCGCACGCTCGATCCGAGCGATCCAGGCGATCGATGGCGTGGTCGAAACGCAGTTTTCGCTCTACGACCGCGTGCTGCGTCGCCTGCGCCTCGGCGAAGACCCCGAGGCCACCGACCTCGTCTTCGACGACTTCGATATCGCCCTCATCGCCCAGTTGCAGCTCGACGGCAGACTCACCTTCGGCGAGCTCGCCAGACGCACCGGCCGCTCGGCGTCGGCCTGCAGGGCGCGCGTGCTGCGGCTGCTCGACTCAGGGGTGATGCGGATCGGCGCGGTGCGCAGCCGCCGCAGCACGACGAGTTCGGTGCTCTCAGGAGTGGGGATCGTGCTCCGTGGGGACCAGGCGCAGACGGCAAGCGCCGAAGAGCTGTTGCTCGACATTCCCACGATCGAGTTCGCCGCCCGCACCCTCGGCCGCTACGGCCTGATCGCAACGATTGCGGCGCGCTCACTCGCCGATTACACCGATATTGTGCGGGCGATTCGCGCCCACCCTGGGGTGCAGCACGTCGAGACGTGGGTGCACGCCTTCGTCTGGCTCGAACGCTATGAGTGGAGCCTCGACCGTCTGGAGCGCAACCGTCTCGCGCGGCCCGCGATATCGGGGCTCGCTGCCGCCGGATCCGATTGAATCACCGCCGCTCGCAGCAGGCGCTGTTCGTGTCAGGCGCCGCGGCCCCCGGCGGCATGATCGTCGGCGAGCGGCTGCCCGGTGAGGGCGTGGATCGCCGCCATGATGCGCTCGGTCGCCTCGCGGCGGGCTCGGCCTCGCGGCAGGCCGGCGAGATCGTCGAGCCCGACCGGCGCGCCGAAGCGCAGCTCGACACGATAGGGGCGTCCTGTGTCGGGGTTCAGTAGCGCCCGGTTCGTGCCGATGAGGCCCACGGGCACCACCGTCGCACCCGTTTCGAGTGCAAGCCAGGCGGCACCGGCCCGGCCGCGGTAGAGCCTGCCGTCGCGGGACCGACTGCCCTCGGGAAACACGGCGAACACGCTGCCGGCTGCAAGCACTTCCCGCCCGGCGTCGAGCGCTTCCTGGGCGGCAGCCGAGGCCTCCCGGTGCACCGGGATCGCGCCGATCTGCCTGAAGAACCAGCCGCCGAGGCGCGAATCAAAGAGCGACGCCTTCGCGAGAAATTGCACCTTGCGAGGCGAGAACGAAGGGATGAGGATCGTGTCGAGACCCGAGAGGTGATTGCTCGCGAGCAGCACCGCCCCCTGCTCAGGCACATGCTCGCGCCCCGTCACGCGGGGGCGGAATCGCAGGCGCAGCAGCGGGCGCAGCACTGCGCGGCCGATGAAGAACACCGGGCCGGGGCGTGCGACGGATCCGCTCTCTGCAGGCACCCTCCGAGCCTACTCCCGCACAGCCGCTTCTGATTCGCGAGGATTGCCGTCGCGCATACACCCTGGCGGGCACGGATGGCAAGGGTCAGTGCGCTGCGGGAAGGTGGCGGTTAGGGTGGGGTGAGCGCACGCCGGGTGCGCCCGGCCTCAGGGGAGGTGCCGCTGTGATTGAGTTCGAGCAGGTGTCTAAGACGTATCCGGGCGGTGCCGTCGCGGTGCGCGATTTCTCCTGCGTCATTCCCTCCCGCCGCTGCGTGGTGCTCGTCGGCTCCTCGGGATCCGGTAAGACCACACTGCTGCGCATGGTCAACCGGATGGTCGACCCGAGTGAGGGACGCGTGCTCATCGATGGTGAGGACGTTCGCGAGCGCAATGCCGTCGAGCTGCGTCGCGCCATCGGCTACGTCATGCAGCACGGCGGCCTGCTGCCGCACCGCACTGTGCGCGACAACGTCGCTACGGTGCCGATGCTCACGGGCGTCTCTCGTCGGGAGGCCCGCGCCGCGGCGGGTGCACTGCTGGAGCGCGTGGGCCTCGACCCCGCGCTCGGCGACCGCTACCCCGCCCAGCTCTCGGGTGGCCAGCAGCAGCGCGTCGGCGTGGCACGCGCGCTCGCCGCCGACCCCAACATCCTGCTCATGGATGAACCGTTCGGAGCTGTCGACCCGATCGTGCGCCGTGAGCTGCAGAGCGAGTTGCTGCAATTGCAGGCCGAGTTGGGAAAGACGATCGTGTTCGTCACACACGACATCGATGAGGCGTTTCTGCTGGGTGACGAGGTGATCGTGCTCGAGCGGGAGGGGCGGATCGCGCAGCAGGGATCTCCCGCCGAGATATTGGCGGATCCGGCTGACGATTTCGTGCGCGACTTCGTGGGCGCTGACCGCGCCGAGCGTCGCCTGCGCCCGGTGGAGGTGGGCGGTCGCAGCATTGCCGTCGATGAGGCCGGTCGGCCTGTGGGGGTGCTCGACGGGTGAACTGGCTGCTCGCGAACTGGGGGTCGGTGGCGGGGCTGGTGCTCGACCACTTGCTGCTGAGCCTGCCGGCGATTCTGATCAGCGTGCTTGTGGCCGTGCCGATCGGCAGGCTCGCTTTTCGGCGACCCCGCATCGGCGGCCCGCTGCTCACGATGACGACGCTTGCCTACGCGATCCCGGCGCTGCCGCTGCTCATCATCATCCCGGCGATCGTGGGCACACCGTTGCGGTCGTGGCAGACCATGGTGATTGCGCTCTCCGTCTACGGTGTTGCGCTGCTCGTGCGCACCGTCTGCGATGCGTTCTCGGCGGTGGACCCGCAGCTGCGTGATGCGGCGCTTGCCACCGGCTACTCGCCGCGGGGCTTGTTCTGGCGGGTGGATCTGCCGCTTGCGGTGCCGGTGCTGATCTCGGGGGTGCGGGTGGTCACGGTGTCGACGATCAGCCTGGTCACGCTCGGTGCGCTTATCGGAGTGCCGGGGCTTGGCTCGTTGCTCACCGATGGCTTTCAGCGGGGGATCGCGGCAGAGGTGTGGACCGGTGTGCTCGCAACGGCGCTGCTCGCGCTGTTACTTGACGCCGTGGTGCTGGGGATCGGTCGCGCGGTTGCCCCGTGGACACGGGCGGTGCGCGCGTGACGCCCGCGGCGCTCGGCCTGTTCGGTGAGGCACTCGCCTGGCTTGCTGACCCTGCGCACTGGGCCGGGGCGGGCGGAATTCCGAACCGCGTGCTGCAGCATCTGGGGGTGACCGCGCTCGCGCTCGTGATCGCAGCTGTCGTCGCCTTGCCCGCCGGCGTGCTCATCGGGCATACGCGCAGAGGAACCGCCCTTGTCGGCGGACTCACCGGCGCGGCACGTGCGCTTCCCACGCTCGGCCTGCTCACCCTCTTTGGGCTTGCCTTCGGTATCGGGTTGACAGCGCCGTTGCTCGCACTCGTCGTGCTCGCCATCCCTTCGCTGCTCGCGGGTGCCTACGCTGGGGTGCAGGCGATCGACCCCGCCGTGCCGGCGGCCGCGCAAGCGGTGGGGTTCAGCCCGGCGCAGGTGATTCTGCGCGTCGAACTGCCGCTCTCGCTGCCCGTGATGGTCGGCGGTATCCGTGCCGCCGTGCTGCAGCTCGTGTCGACGGCCACGCTCGCCGCGTACACCGCAGATCTCGGACTCGGTCGCTACCTGTTCTCCGGCCTGAAATCCCGCGACTATGCCCAGATGCTCGCCGGAGCCCTGCTCGTCATCACACTCACCCTGGTGCTCGAAGTGCTGCTCGCCGCCTGCCAGCGCGCCGCGACGGCTCGCTTCGGGCGTCCCGGATCCCGGGTCCGCCGTCGCGCCTCGCGCTCCCGCGCGGCGACCGCGCCGACTTTGCCGACCCCCGACGCAACTCACCCAGCCTCACCCGCCCAACGAGAGGAAGTCCGATCATGAACCGACGCCCCCAGCTCCGCCGCTCTCCGTGGCGCCGTGCCGCGCTCGCCGCGGGCACCGTCGCCCTCTCGGCGACGCTGCTCACCGCCTGCGGTGGTGGCGATCCGCTCGCCGCACCAGAATCCGCCGACCCCGCGAAGGGTGACGCCATCGTCATCGGTTCGCAGGATTACTACTCCAACGAGATCATTGCCGAGGTTTACGCGCAGGCGCTCGAAGACGGCGGCTATGAGGTTGACAGGCAGTTCCGCATCGGGCAGCGCGAGGTGTACCTGCCCGAGCTCGAGGCCGGCTCCATTGATCTCTTTCCCGAGTACACCGGCAATCTGCTGCAGTACTGGGAGCCTGACACCCAGGCGCGTCTGAGCGACGACGTCTACGCTGCGCTGGAGGAGGCCGCCCCCGACGGCCTGCGCGTGCTCGACCAGGCCCCCGCGACCGACCAGGACTCGTACATGGTGACCCGCGAGTTCGCAGACCAGTGGAAGCTGAAGACCGTCGCAGACCTCGCCGGAGTCGACGCACCCCTCACGCTCGGAGCCAACTCCGAGGCAGAAACCCGCCCCTACGGCCCGAAGGGCCTCGCCGACGTCTATGGGGTCGCTGACGTGGGATTCACCCCCATTGAGGACGGCGGTGGCCCGCTCACCGTGAAGGCGTTGCGCGACGGGTCGATTCAGCTCGCCATCATTTACACGGCGGATCCCACCGTTGCTGAGAACAACCTCGTCGCACTCGAAGACACGAAGGGTCTGTTCCTCGCTTCGCATGTGGTGCCGCTCGCGAGTGAGCGCGTCGATGCGGGCGCCGAGGAGATCATCAACAAGGTCAGCGCCGCGCTCACCACGGAAGATCTGGTCGCGATGAACGGGCGTAGCGTGAAAGATGAGCTGCCGGCCGACCGCATCGCGGCCGACTGGCTCGCTGAGAAGAAGCTGGTCTGAGAGGAGGCGGGCCGCCGAGGTCTGAGAACATACGAGCTATGAGCACCCTCAATGCGGATCTCGCGATCATCGGCTCGGGTTCGGGCAACTCGCTGGTCACGCCCTTCTGGGACGACAAGCGAGTGGTGATCGCCGAACACGGCGTCTTTGGCGGCACCTGCCTCAACGTGGGCTGCATCCCCACCAAGATGTATGTGCGGCCGGCCGCCCTCGCCCGCACCCCCGAAGAGGCCGCCAGACTCGGTGTGGCGCTGCGCTTCGAGGGCGCCGACTGGACCGCGATCCGCGACCGAATCTTCACCCGTATCGATGCGATCTCAGCCGCGGGGGAGCACTATCGTGCCCACGAACTCGACAATGTCGAGCTGATCCCCAAGCGGGTGCGACTCGACGGCCCGCGTGCCTTCATGGTCGAGGGCAGCACGGATGCCGGCGAGGGGGCGGGGATCAGCCGTGTTGAAGCTCGGCATCTCGTGATCGCCGCGGGCTCGCGGCCGGTGCTGCCCGACATTCCCGGCATCGAACTGCCCGACGTGCACACCTCCGATACGGTGATGCGTCTTGACGCGTTGCCGGCCCGCGTGATCGTGATCGGCGGCGGCTACATCGCCTGCGAGTTCGCCGCGATATTCTCCGGTCTCGGCTCCGAGGTGGTGCAGCTGGTGCGCGGGGATCGCCTGCTGCCTCGCCTCGACGCCGAGATCGCGGAGAGCTTCACAACAGAGGCAGCGAAACGCTGGGGCCTGCGGCTCGGCTGCTCGGCGGATTCGATCGCCGAGAATGAGGCCGGCGGGCTGCGGGTGACGCTTGCCGGTTCCGGGGCCGAGACGCTGCAGGCCGACATCGTGCTCGCGGCAACGGGCCGCCGCCCCAACTCCGATCTCGTGGGGGCGGCCGAAGCCGGCATCGATTTGCACGAGGACGGGCGGATCGCGGTCGATGAGTACCAGCGAGTGCTGTCGGGCGGATCACCGCTGCCCGGCGTCTATGCGCTCGGCGATGTGTGTTCGCCGTTCCAGCTCAAGCATGTCGCGAACCATGAGGCGCGGGTGGTGGCGCACAACCTTGAACACCCGCACGAGCTGCGACGATCCAGGCACGACGCCGTGCCTGCGGCAGTGTTCAGCGACCCCGAGCTCGCGCAGCTCGGCCTCACCGAGCAAGAGGCGGCCGAGGCCATCGGTGCCGAGCATGTCACCGCGAAGGTGCAGCGCTACGGTGACACCGCCTACGGTTGGGCGATGGAAGACCGCACCGGGGTGTTCAAAGTGATCGCCGATCGCCGTGACGGGCGCCTGCTCGGGGCGCACGCGATGGGATATCAGGCATCAAACCTGATTCAGGTCGTGGTGATGGCGATGAGCTTCGGTATCGACGCCCACACCGCGGCGCGAGGCCAGTATTGGATACACCCGGCACTCATGGAGGTTGTGGAGAACGCGCTGCTTGGCCTGCAAACGCCGCCTGGCGACGCGCTCTGATGGGTGCGGGGGCGGCGTTGCAGGCTCGGTGATGCGCGCCGCTCAGCTTCGCTGGGCTGGGCCCTGGTCAGCGGCTCGGCCATGCTCACCTCAGCGGCCCAGTCCTGCTTACCTCACCCCAGCTCAGCCTGCGAGCAGCGCTGGGAAGACGAAGTCGGTGTTGAGCGGCGCCATATCGCTGCGCTCAGCCGCCGGGTCCACCCACTCCAGATGTTCGATCTCGGCGAGCGGCTTTGCGTCGGCCGCAGCCGCCACGAAGGGATGCTCGAACACAGAGGCCACGACGGTGTGCCCGGGCTCGTTCGCCGCCGCGGCTCGGAATACGCCCAGGGCGCGCAGTCGTTCGCGGTCGAGCGCGATCCCGAGCTCTTCACCGAACTCTCGCACCGCAGTGTCACGCGGGTCCTCGCCCGCCTCGTGCTTGCCACCGGGAAGCATCAGCGCAGCGGTGCCGCGCTTGCGTACATTGAGCACCCGCCCCGCCTCGTCGCGCATCACGACGGCGCTCACACGGATGAGGAGAGGTTCTGCTGCAGCGGTCACCCGACGAGCCTAACGCCGCAAGCGTATTCGTGCAGTCGGGAGCCGGCTTCGTGCAGGCGGTGCGTCAGCCTCGCGGCTCGGCCGAGGGATCGGGAGAGAGGGCCGCGTACGCCTCAGCGCTCAGACGGTCGGCGATGACGGGGAACTCACTGCGCACTTCAGCGACCCGCGCCGCATCGACATCCACTACGAGCACCTCCTCGCCGTCACCGCACTCGGCCACGATCCGCCCCGAAGGATCGACCACGCGGCTGAAACCCCCCAGCGTCACAGCCGCCTCACCCTCGCCCTGCGTGCCGCAGGCGTTGCACGCCAGCACCCACAGCTGATGCTCCACCGCGCGGGCCTGCGTCAGCAGGCGCCAGTGCTCACGACGCGCGGCGGGCCAGGCAGCAGGCACCACGACGGCCTCAGCGCCGCGAGCGCTCAGCTCCTGCCACAGGCCCGGGAAGCGCAGGTCGTAGCAGGTGGTGCTCGCGGTTTCGCCCAGCGGGCCCGGCACCACGCTCAGCGAGGCGCCCGGGCGCAGCAGCTGCGATTCAAGCGAGCGGTAGCCGAAGACGTGGATCTTGCGGTAGACCTGCGCGATCCGCCCCCCGGCGTCGACGAGCACCGCCGTATTGCTGAGCGTGCCGTCGACACGCCGCTCGACGATGCTGCCGAGGTGCACCGCCGAGCCGAGATCGCGGGCCACGCGCCGCGCCATCGCAACTGTCGGCCCGTCGAGGGTTTCGGCGCGCGCCTCGTAGCTGTCGAACGCGAAGTAGCCGGCGCTCCACAGCTCGGGCAGCACGAACATGTCGATGCCTTCGTGCTGGCGCAGCAGTTGCTCGACGCGTTCGATGCGCTCAGCGGGAGTCTCTGAGTCGGGGCTCGCTACCTGCACGAGGGCGATGCGGCGGATCCCGGCAGGGCTTGCCGGGCTGGCGGGCGTCTTCGTCGCGGTCATGCCCTCAGCCTAACGACAGCGTCTGACACTGCGGCGACCCCCGCTGCGGCCGCCGCGGTGCAAGAATGGCAGCATGAGCATCGACACGGCCGAGCTGCCCGAGCCCGAAGGGCCTGAGGATCGTCCCGCTCCGGCGGGCAACCCCGGTTGGCTGAGCGACGACGAACTGCGCTTCGTGCGAGGCCGACTGCCGGTGGTGTACGTCGAGGCGGTGCCGGTGCGAATCGACGGGCTTGGCAAGATCACCGAGGTGGGCCTGCTGCTGCGTAGCACCCCGGAGGGTGTACTCAACAGATCGCTCGTGTCGGGCAGAGTACGCTTCGGTGAGACGCTGCGCGAGGCGCTGTTCCGTCACCTCGAGAACGACCTCGGCCCGATGGCGTTCCCGCAGATGCCCACCACCCTGGTGCCTGTGCAGGTGGCCGAATACTTCCCCATGCCGGGCATCTCGCCGTATGTCGACGAGCGCCAGCACGCAGTGTCGCTGGTCTACGTGGTGCCGGTAACCGGCACCTGCAACCCGCGCCAGGACGCCCTTGAAGTGACGTGGATGTCGCCCGATGAGGCTGTGTCGCCGCAGACGCTCGACGAGCTTCCCGACGGCCGCGGGCGGCTGCTGCGTGATGCGCTCGCCGCCGGAGGCTGCTGATCGCTTTCGCGGCTGTAGCGGGTCGGTTTCGCGGTTGCGGATCAGCCTCGCGGCTGCCACACGATGACGTGGGCGCGTGAGAAGCCGCGAGCGCACCGGCCGCATGAGGTGACGCGGGTTGGCCTTCGGAAGCGGTAGTGCTCGTGCCCTGCGGGACAGGCGCCGATCCACGGGGCTCGCTCGTGGGCGATCTCCCCGTCGTGTGTGCGCCCGCCGACGTAGCCGATCTCGGCCGCGATCTGCTTCCAGGCGGGTCCGTGCCCGGCGGCCGACCCGGCCATCGCGTGCGCGATCTCGTGCAGCAGCACCTGGTGGATCTCATCGTCGTCGAACTTTTCGGCGAGGTAGCGCGACACGGTGATGCGGCGTTCGGTGTAGTTGCAGAGTCCGGCGCGGCGCTTCGCCCTGTCGAAGTCGAAGGTCCAACTCGATGCTCCGAAGCGTGGTTCGAGATGCATGCGGATCAGTGCGTCTGCCCACACGCGTACGCGCGCCAGCTCAGCCACGGTCGTCGCCAGGCTCAGCCACGCCCGAACACCTCGGGTGGCGGCGCAGGGCTGGGGGCTGCGTCGGCGTCGCTCACCGCTCGCGCGCCGCGCAGCCAATCGGCGAGTTCGCGCCCCACGAGCATGCGCGCGGGGTGCGGGCCGCTCGCGAGCAGCCGGGGCAACCAGTCGAGATCGTCGTGGAAGCCGCCGCCAGCACTGTCAACGTCGTGGGCACCACCGCCAGCACCACCTCCTGTGCCGTCGGCCTCTCCGCCGGTGGCCAGCAGCACGACGTTGCCGAAGCGTCGGCCTTTGAGTACCTGCGGCTCTGCGATTGCGGCGACGGTGTCGAAAAGCGAGGCGAGCGTGGCTGCTTGACCACGGGTGAAGGCCTGCCCGGCACCGTCGGTCACGTTGACCACGACCACGCCTCCCGGAGCGAGCAGCGGTCTGATGAGCTCGTAGAATTCGACGCTCGACACGTGCGCTGGCGTGCGATCTCCCGCGAAGATGTCGACGACCACGAGGTCCATGGCACCGCGCATCCCGTCTGGCAGTTTGCCGAGCACCTCGCGGGCGTCACCGCGGCGCACCCTGATGCTCGCACGGCGCGGGAGCGGCGCGGCCTCGCGCACGAGGTCGACGAGCGCCCCTTCGAGTTCGACGATCTGCTGGCGGCTGCCTGGTCGTGTCGCCTCGACGTAGCGCGGCAGTGTGAACGCGCCACCGCCGAGATGCAGCGCCGAGATGGGCGCGCCGACCGGCCGGAACAGGTCGATGACGTGACCGATGCGCCGCACGTACTCGAAGAACAGCTCAGAGGGGTTGCGCAGATCGAGGTGCGACTGAGGCGTGCCGTCGATGAGCAGTTGGATCGCGCCGGGAACCCAGCGATCCTCCTCGAACTCGGCCGTGAGGCCCGAGCTCAGCACGACGGCTTCCGGCAGAATCACGGGGCCGTTCCTGTGGGGTGTTCGCCGTCGCCGACCCGCCTCGCCCCATCGCCCGCGGCAGTTCCCAACCCCAGCTCAGCGATCTTGCGCAGCATGTCGGCGTTCGACGGCTCGACCTGGTGGCTGCGGTCGGGGTAGACGATCACCGGGATGTTGGTGCGACCGCTGATATCGCGGGCCACCTCGACTGAAGCGGGATCTTGCACGAGATCGACATAGCGGTAGGGGGCTCCGGCCCTGTCGAAGATGAGCTTGGCGCGGCGGCAGTCACCGCACCAGTCGGCTCCGAAGATGATGGTTTCGCTCATGCGTCCAGCCTAGGCGGCGCCGCCGACATTGATGCCGGGGGGCGCTCCCAGAGGCGTCTGGCGAGCACGGCCGCGCAGATCCCGAGCAGAGCGCCGGCGACGGTGTCACTGAGCCAGTGCACGTGCAGGGCGGTGCGACTCCACATCATGGTGACGGTCCAGGCCGCCGCAATGACCCAGGCCCACCGCGTCGCGGTGCGCGAGAGGCGGCGAGACTCAGTGGCGATCAGCGCGAGCGACACTGCGAGCGCGGCGGCTCCCATCGAGTGGCCGGAGGGGTAGGAGCTGCCAGCCGCGTGGTAGAGCTGCTCCCACGGCCTCGGTCGCAGCACGAGAGCCTTGATCGTCTCTGACGCGGCGATGCCGATGAGCATTGCCGTCGCCACCGACGCGGCATCGCGGGGGCGGCGTAGCGCGAGCAGCAGCGCGGTGGCGATGGCGGTGCAGGCGGCGGCCCCGATCCCGCTGCCGGCCTCCGCCATGAAGACGGCGATTGCCCGGGCCACCGAACCGTCACTGACCCCGGCCACGCCGTGCCACCACTCGTCAATGGCGAAGGGGCCTGCGTGCGCGAAGCGCAAGTAGGCGCCGAACCCCGCAATCAGCACGAGGCCCACGACGGCCCAGGGGGTTGCGCGGCGCGCGATGGAGCGTGACTGCGGGGGAGCGGACATGGCTCTACGCTAGCCGGGCAGTCTGCGAAGGCGGCGCGCGGCCGTTCTCCGCGCACCGATCAAGGTTGGTGCACCTCCTGCGGCGGTGAAAAGGTGCGCTACGGTGCATCGGTGCTGTTGCATGAGGAAGGCTGGGCGAGTGCGGCGGATCCCGGCGGCGGCGGATCCGGAGGCGTCAATTGGGCGGAACGGGCTGGCGGGGAATATGCTGGGGGTGGCCTGCGATCCGCGAGAACAGTGTTGTGTGCAGTGGACAGTCGATAACAATGGTGTTACAGTCGATAGTTGCACTACGGACACCAGTATGCCTTCATATAGCGGGAGGCGACGGGAGCTGGCGCGAAAGCGCAGATGAGCCTCGCCCTCGTGATCCGATGCATCTCTCGCAAGACCAGGTCAACCGGCCCGACGGGGCCCACGGAGGTAGTTTCCTTGGCTGCTGCGCGCAACGCATCGTCAACCACCCAACCGAAGAACGGTCGCAACCACTCGCGACTCTCCTTCGCCAAGATTTCCGACACGCTGTCGGTGCCCAATCTGCTGGCACTGCAGCTCGAGAGCTTTGACTGGCTCGTCGGCAACGACGCGTGGAAAGAGCGCGTCGTCGAGGCACAAGCCGAGGGGCGCGACGACATCGCGCTGAAGAGCGGCCTGGAGGAGATCTTCGACGAGATCTCCCCGATCGAAGACAACGCCGGCACCATGCAGCTGTCCTTCGAGAACCCGATCCTCGACGAGCAGAAGTTCACCATCGAGGAGTGCAAGGAGCGCGGCAAGACCTACGCCGCCCCGCTCTACGTCGAGGCGGCCTTCTACAACACCGAGACTCAGGTGCTGAAGAGCCAGACGGTCTACATGGGCGATTTCCCCATCATGACCGACAAGGGCACCTTCATCATCAACGGCACCGAGCGCGTCATCGTCTCGCAGCTCGTGCGTAGCCCCGGCGTGTACTTCGAGCGCGTGCAGGAGAAGACCAGCGATAAGGACGTCTTCACCGCTCGCGTCATCCCGAGCCGCGGTGCCTGGCTCGAGTTCGAGGTCGACAAGCGCGACCAGGTCGGTGTGCGTATCGACCGTAAGCGCAAGCAGTCGGTCACCGTGTTCCTCAAGGCGCTGGGCATGACCAGCGAGGAGATCCTCGAGGAGTTTGCCGGCTACGAGTCGATCGCGCTCACCCTTGAGAAAGACGGCATCCTCACCCAGGAAGAAGCCCTCAAGGACATCTACCGCAAGCAGCGTCCGGGCGAGCAGGTGGCGATCGAGGCGGCTAAGGCCCTCCTCGACAACAGCTACTTCAACCCGAAGCGCTACGACCTCGCAAAGGTCGGCCGCTACAAGATCAACCGCAAGCTCGGCGTCGACGCTCCCATCACCGACTCGGTGCTGTCGCTCGAAGACATCGTCGCGACGATCAAGTACCTCGTCGGCCTGCACGCCGGCACCGAGACGCTTCCCGGCGTGCGTGACGGCCAGCCCATCGAGTTGCGCCTCGACACCGACGACATCGATCACTTCGGCAACCGTCGCATCCGTGCGGTGGGCGAGCTGATCCAGAACCAGGTGCGCACCGGCCTCAGCCGCATGGAACGCGTCGTGCGCGAGCGCATGACCACCCAGGACATCGAGGCGATCACCCCGAACACCCTGATCAACACGCGCCCTGTGCTCGCGGCGATCAAGGAGTTCTTCGGCACCTCGCAGCTGTCGCAGTTCATGGATCAGAACAACCCGCTCGCGGGCCTGACCAACAAGCGTCGCCTCTCGGCTCTCGGCCCCGGCGGCCTGTCGCGCGACCGTGCCGGCGTCGAGGTGCGAGACGTGCACCCCTCGCACTACGGCCGCATGTGCCCGATCGAGACCCCTGAAGGCCCGAACATCGGCCTGATCGGTGCGCTCGCAACCTTCGCGCGTATCAACGCCTTCGGCTTCATCGAGACCCCGTACCGTCGCATCCTCGACGGTAAGGTCACCGATCAGGTTGATTACCTCACCGCTCACGAAGAGGACGAGTACCTCATCGCGCAGGCGGGCGCTCCCCTCACCAAGGACGGCAAGTTCGCCGAGAAGCAGGTGCTCGCGCGCCCCCGCGGTTCCGAGGTGGTGCTCGTCGACTCCGAGCGCGTGCAGTACATGGACGTCTCGCCGCGCCAGATGGTGTCGGTGGCGACCTCGCTCATCCCGTTCCTCGAGCACGACGATGCGAACCGCGCGCTCATGGGTGCCAACATGCAGCGTCAGGCCGTGCCGCTCGTGCGCAGCGAGTCGCCGGTTGTCGGCACCGGTATGGAGGGCTACGCCGCGATCGACGCCGGTGACGTTGTCACCGCGCAGAAGTCGGGCGTTGTCGAAGATGTCTCGGCCGACGTCGTCACCATCCAGGAGGATGAGGGCGGCCGCAAGAGCTACTTCATGCGCAAGTTCGACCGCTCCAACCAGGGCACGAACTACAACCACCGCGTTATCGTGAAGGCGGGCGAGCGCATCGAGGCCGGCGAGGTCATCGCCGACGGCCCCGCAACGGAGAACGGCGAGCTCGCGCTCGGCCGCAACCTGCTCGTCGCGTTCATGTCGTGGGAGGGCCACAACTTCGAGGACGCGATCATCCTCAGCCAGAACCTGGTGAAGGACGACACCCTCTCCTCGATCCACATCGAGGAGTACGACATCGATGCCCGCGACACCAAGCTCGGCAAGGAAGAGATCACTCGTGATCTCCCCAACGCCAGCATGGAGGCGCTGAAGGATCTCGACGAGCGCGGCATCATCCGCATCGGCGCAGAGGTCAAGCAGGGCGACATCCTCGTCGGTAAGGTCACCCCGAAGGGTGAGACCGAGCTCTCCGCAGAAGAGCGCCTGCTGCGCGCCATCTTCAACGAGAAGAGCCGCGAAGTGCGCGACACCTCGCTCAAGGTGCCGCACGGCGTCTCGGGCACGGTCACCGCTGTCAAGGTGTTCGACGCCGAGAACGACAACGATGACGAGTTGGGCTCGGGCGTCAACCAGCGCGTGGTCGTCTACATCGCGCAGAAGCGCAAGATCACCGAGGGTGACAAGCTTGCCGGCCGCCACGGCAACAAGGGCGTCATCTCGAAGATCCTGCCCGTCGAGGACATGCCGTTCCTCGCAGACGGCACGCCCGTCGACGTGATCCTCAACCCGCTCGGTATCCCCGGTCGCATGAACTTCGGCCAGGTGCTCGAGATCCACCTCGGGTGGATCGCGAAGCAGGGCTGGAAGGTCGAGGGCAACCCCGAGTGGGCCAAGAAGCTCACGCAGGAGGCGCTCGAGGCTGCTCCGAACACGAAGGTCGCGACCCCCGTGTTCGACGGCGCGACGGAGGAGGAGATCGCAGGTCTGCTCGATTCGACGCTCGTCACGCGCGATGGCGACCGCCTCATCGACTCCAGCGGCAAGACCCGTCTCTTCGACGGTCGCTCGGGCGAGCCGTACCCGTACCCGATCTCGGTCGGCTACATGTACATCCTCAAGTTGCACCACCTCGTCGACGACAAGATCCACGCGCGTTCGACGGGCCCCTACTCGATGATCACCCAGCAGCCGCTCGGCGGTAAGGCCCAGTTCGGCGGCCAGCGCTTCGGTGAGATGGAAGTGTGGGCGCTCGAGGCCTACGGCGCCGCATACGCGCTGCAGGAGCTGCTGACGGTGAAGTCCGACGACATCCTCGGCCGCGTCAAGGTGTACGAGGCGATCGTTCGCGGCGAGAACATCCCGGAGCCCGGCGTCCCCGAGTCGTTCCGCGTGCTCATGAAGGAGATGCAGTCGCTCTGCCTGAACGTCGAGGTGCTCGGGGCTGACGGCCAGGCCGTCAACCTGCGCGACAACGACGATGAGGCTCACCGCACCGCGGAAGAGCTCGGCATCAACCTGTCCAGCCGCTTCGAGACTTCGTCGGTCGACGAGATCTAAGAGCCGTATCCACCCTGTCGTTCTGCGCGAGCGAGTCTCAGGATCCTCAGTTCCTGCGACTCCCCGCAGATGACCGGGTCATAGACATACAGATTCCATACCAAGGAGAACATTTTGCTCGAGGGTACGAGTTTTAATGAGCTGCAGATCCGTCTGGCGACCGCCGATGATATCCGCAGCTGGTCGTTCGGCGAGGTCAAGAAGCCGGAGACCATCAACTACCGCACGCTGAAGCCCGAGAAGGACGGTCTGTTCGGCGAGCAGATCTTCGGCCCCAGCCGTGACTGGGAGTGCGCGTGCGGCAAGTACAAGCGCGTGCGTTACAAGGGCATCGTCTGTGAGCGCTGCGGCGTCGAGGTGACGAAGTCGAGCGTGCGACGCGAGCGCATGGGCCACATCGAGCTCGCCGCGCCCGTCACGCACATCTGGTACTTCAAGGGTGTTCCGTCGCGTCTGGGCTACCTGCTCGACATGGCGCCGAAGGATCTCGAGAAGGTCATCTACTTCGCGGCCTACATGATCATCGACATCGATGAGGAAGGTCGTCACGAGGATCTCGCCGAGCTGGAGGCCGAGCTGCGTCTCGAGCTGAAGGCACTTGAGGATCAGCGCGACATCGCGATCGCGCAGCGCCAGCAGCAGGCTGAGTCGGATCTTTCCGCGCTTGAGGCCGAGGGTGCGAAGGCGGATCAGCGCCGTCGTGCTGAGGCGTCTGCCGAGAAGGAGATGGCTGCGATCCGCAAGGGCTTCGACGACGACATCGCTCGTCTGCAGCGCGTGTGGGAAGACTTCCGCAACCTCAAGGTGGGCGACCTGAAGCCCGAGGACGCGGTGTTTGCCGATCTCATGGACCGCTACGGCGATTACTTCGAGGCCTACATGGGCGCCGAGGCGATCAAGAAGCGTCTTGAGGGCTTCGACCTCGAGGCTGAGGCTGAGACGCTGCACCTGCAGATCGCCGAGGGCAAGGGTCAGAAGAAGATCCGCGCCATCAAGCGCCTGAAGGTGGTCAGCGCCTTCCTGCAGACGGGTGCGAGCCCGGCCGCGATGGTGCTCGACGTGGTGCCGGTGATCCCGCCGGAGCTGCGCCCGATGGTGCAGCTCGACGGTGGTCGCTTCGCGACCTCCGATCTCAACGACCTCTACCGTCGTGTGATCAACCGCAACAACCGTCTGCGCCGCCTGCTCGATCTCGGTGCTCCCGAGATCATCGTGAACAACGAGAAGCGCATGCTGCAGGAGGCCGTCGACGCGCTGTTCGACAACGGCCGCCGTGGCCGCCCCGTTACTGGCACCGGCAACCGTGCCCTGAAGTCGCTCAGCGACATGCTCAAGGGCAAGCAGGGCCGCTTCCGTCAGAACCTGCTCGGCAAGCGCGTCGACTACTCGGGCCGTTCGGTCATCGTCGTCGGCCCGCAGCTCAAGCTGCACCAGTGCGGTCTGCCGAAGCAGATGGCGCTCGAGCTGTTCAAGCCGTTCGTCATCAAGCGCCTCATGGATCTGTCGCACGCGCAGAACGTGAAGGCTGCGAAGCGCATGGTGGAGCGCGCGCGCTCCGAGGTGTGGGATGTGCTCGAGGAGATCATCCGCGAGCGCCCGGTGCTGCTGAACCGCGCCCCCACCCTGCACCGCCTCGGTATCCAGGCCTTCGAGCCGCAGCTCGTTGAGGGTAAGGCCATCCAGCTGCACCCGCTCGTCTGCGCTGCCTTTAACGCCGACTTCGACGGTGACCAGATGGCAGTGCACCTGCCGCTGTCGGTCGAGGCTCAGGCCGAGGCGCGCGTGCTGATGCTCGCATCGAACAACATCCTGAAGCCGTCTGACGGTCGCCCGGTGACCCTGCCCTCGCAGGACATGATCATCGGTCTGCACCACCTGACGACTGTTAAGAAGGACGCCATCGGCACCGGCCGCGCCTTCGGCTCGATCGCTGAGGCGATCCTGGCGATGGACGAGGGCACCCTCGATCTCGGTGCTCTGGCGAAGATTCGTCTCATCGGTTACACCGATGCGAACGGCGTCACCTCCGAGAAGCCCGTGCTCGTCGAGACCTCTCTTGGCCGCGCGATCTTCAACGAGGCGCTGCCTGTCGACTACCCCTACTTCGAGCGCGTTGCCGACAAGGGCAGCCTGTCGGGCCTGGTCAACGACCTGGCCGAGCGCTACCCGAAGGTGGAGGTCGCCGCGACCCTCGACCGCATCAAGGATGCCGGTTTCTACTGGGCTTCGCGTTCGGGCATCACCGTCGCCCTCTCGGACATCGTGACCCCGCCCAACAAGGGCGAGATCATCGCGGCGCACGAGAAGCTCGCAGCCAAGGTGCAGCGCGACTACGATCGCGGCATGATCAGCGATGTCGATCGTCGTAAGGCGCTCACCGACATCTGGACCGAGGCGACTGAAGAGGTCGCAACGGCGATGCGCGAGAACTTCCCCGAGGACAACACCATCTACCGCATGGTGTCGTCGGGTGCTCGTGGTAACTGGCTGCAGATCCGGAACATCGCCGGTATTCGAGGCCTGGTGTCGAACCCGAAGGGCGAGATCATCGCTCGTCCGATCATCAACTCGTACCGCGAGGGCCTGTCGGTGGCGGAGTACTTCATCGCGACCCACGGTGCCCGTAAGGGTCTTGCCGATACCGCTCTGCGTACCGCCGACTCGGGTTACCTGACCCGTCGTCTGGTCGACGTGTCGCAGGACGTCATCATCCGCGAAGAAGACTGCGGCACCCGTCGTGGTCTGGATCTGCCGATCGCTGCGGCTGATGCCAACGGCGTGCTCGTGCGTGACGAAACCGTTGAGAACTCGGTTTACGCTCGTACGCTCGCAACTGACGCCGTTACGGCTGATGGCACCGTTGTTGCGGCTGCCGGCGAGGATGTTGGCGATGTGCTTATCGACCGACTCATCGAGGCAGGCGTGACCGAGATCAAGGTGCGCTCCGTGCTCACCTGCACCTCGGCTGTCGGTGTGTGCGCCACCTGCTACGGCCGTTCGCTTGCGACCGGTCAGCGCGTCGATATCGGTGAGGCCGTCGGCATCATCGCGGCCCAGTCGATCGGTGAGCCCGGTACGCAGCTGACGATGCGTACCTTCCACACGGGTGGTTCGGCTTCGGCGGCTGACATCACGCAGGGTCTGCCCCGCGTGCAGGAGCTCTTCGAAGCTCGTACCCCGAAGGGTGCGTCGCCGATCGCTGAGGCCGCTGGTCGCATCACGATCGAGGACACGCCCAAGGGCCGTACGATTCTGCTCACGCCGGACGACGGCACCGAGGAGAAGGTGTACCCCGTGCTGAAGCGCGCCACGCTGCTCGTCGAGGACGGCGATCGTGTCGAGCTCGGCCAGCCGTTCCTGGCGGGCACGCTCGATCCGAAGGACATCCTGCAGGTCGGTTCGACCGAGGAGGGCAAGCACATCCCCGGTGAGCGTGCGGTGCAGAAGTACCTCGTCGAGGGCGTGCAGGGCGTCTACCGTTCGCAGGGTGTGCCGATCCACGACAAGCACATCGAGGTGATCGTGCGCCAGATGCTGCGCAAGGTGACCGTGGTCGATCACGGCGAGACCGAGCTGCTGCCCGGCGAGCTTGTGGATCGTTCGCGTTACCAGCGGATCAACCGCGAGGCACTGCTCGAGGGCAAGCGTGCCGCGACCGCGCGTCCCGAGGTCATGGGTATCACCAAGGCCTCGCTCGCGACCGAGTCGTGGCTGTCGGCGGCCTCCTTCCAGGAGACCACCCGCGTGCTCACGCAGGCGGCGATGGAGGGATCGCGCGATCCGCTCATCGGCCTCAAGGAGAATGTCATCATCGGTAAGCTCATCCCGGCCGGTACCGGCCTGAGCACCTACCGTGACGTGGATGTCGAGGCGACCGAGGAGGCGAAGGCGGAGCGCTACCCGAACCGCCTGTTCGCGACCGAGGGCACGTTCGACGAGAATGATCTCTCGTTCGTGGACTTCGACAGCTTCACCGCTGACGAGTTCAACCCCGGCAACTACAGCTAGGGTTCGGGCTGAGGATCCCGCGTGCTGTGCGCGGGATCCTCGGGTCTGAAGGGCGTTCGCACTGCGGTGCGGACGCCCTTTTTCGTGTGTTCTGCGCGCGTGATGCCTGCTTTGTCAGTGGTGGCTTGTATTGTGGCGGCCAGAGTATGTGCTCGGCAACGAGCGCCCACGACGAGAGGTGCAGCGATGAGCGACGAGCGCGAGACCCCGGCATCGAGAGCCGCAGAGGCTCCTGAGACGTCGGCGAATGCCGGAGCGCCCGTAGAAGAGGCCGCGGCGAGTCAGACCGAGGTGTTGGCGGCGGTGGAGCGCTCGAAGGGCGCTTCCTCTGAGACCGAGACCGTTGACGCGAAGAACGAACTCGTGGTTGTCGAGGAGACCGTGGTGGTCGAGTCGAGCGAGGCCGTGGCCGCAGACGATGCGGCGCTGGCCGAGCAGGCCCGGCGCCAGGCTGCCTCCGAGGTTGACACGCAGCTCGATCTGGAGATGCCCTCTGCGTCGCGCACTTCCAACGAGGCACCTGAGCTGGCGTCGCTGCCCACTCTTGACGAGCTGCCCTCGGCCGCGGGTGAGGCGCAGTTGCCGCCGGAGCGCGATGGTGAGATCCGAATCAGCTCGGACCATCCGATGGCCGCGCTCTACATGCAGACTCCGATGCCTCCTGAGATTCGCGGAAATCGCGGCGCCGGTGTGCTGATCGCGCTGTTGGCCACGGTGGGCTTCGTGCTGCTGTACACCGGGGTGATCGCGCTGTGGCTCGCGCCGACGCTTGCCCCGTCTCAGTTTGTCGACGGCCTCACTGAGCAGCTGATGTCGTGGAGCACCGCTGCTGCCGCGACTGCGTTCTTCGTGGGGTTGTCGGTGCTGGTACTCATCGTGGGCCGGGCCGGTTGGTGGGCGTATGTGCTCGGCAGTTTCCTCGTGGGCGTGGTGGTGTGGATCGCGGCAACGGCGGGTCTGCTCGTCGATGAGGCCGGGTTCCGTGCGCTGCTCAACATTGCGCCCGCGGTGATCGCGGAGCGTTTCGGTCTGACGGTGCCCGCGATTCTGGCCGGTCTCGCGGCGCGAGAGGCTGCGATCTGGTTCGGTGCGTGGATCGGCGGTCGTGGCCGTCGCATGAAGCAGCGCAACGCGGTCGCGCTTGCCGAGTACGAGGCCGCGCTTGCAGAGGTGCAGGAGAAGCACGGGCAGCCGGAGCAACCGATTGCGGTGTCGAAGCCTGAGAAGTCACGGAAGCGGGCGAAGCAGTCGTGACTGACGGCTCCCGTCGTGGGGTGACGCGCGGCTACGTTGCTGGCCTGGTTCTGGCCGCAGCGATCGTGGCCGCAGCGTTGCTCATTGCGGCTTGGGGGTTGCTTGCGCTGATGCTTCAGCGGGATCCGGTGTCGAGCGACGGTGTGCCGCTGTGGGCCGCTCCGCTGCTGCTGATGCTCGGCCTGCTGCTGCTTGCTGCGGCGCTGTGGCAGCAGGCACTGGTGTTGCTGCGCGGCCGGCGCGGCCCGGCATGGGGCGTGATCGTGGCTGCGGCAGGCGGCGTCTATCTGCTGTGGTGCCTCGGTGGCGTGATCGCCGGGCTTTCGGTTGATGAGACCTGGGTGAGTCCCTTCGCCGGGGTGCTCCCGCTGATCTGGGCTGTGGCATCGCTGCTGTTCTGGGCGGTGCTGGCACGGCGGGTGTATACGAAGCGTCCGGCTCCGCGGTGGCCGTGGGAGCGCGCAGGAGAGGACGAGTGATCGTGGCTGGCGCGATCGACGAGCGGGTGAATGCGGCGGTCGATGCCTGGCTGCGGTGGGTGCCGAGTTGGAAGCCTGGCACGCATCGTGGGCGATCGCGGCTGTGCGGCAGATGCACCGGGTCGCCGCTGCTGTCGGCGGCGGGGCTCGCGAGCGACGTGCCGCATCAGGTGACCCATGCACTGGTGTCGCGGATGCAGCGCATCATCGATAAGCGTGTCGACGAGTTCACTGCGGCGCAGCTGCCGGCACTGCACGATGAGCTCGCAGGTGAGGAGCTGTGGCGCAGCGGCGGCTACGATCCCGCGGCGAACCTCGCACCGGAGTATGAGGGACTGGATCCTGATCCCGAGCCCGATGACGGTGAGCAGCCGTTCCTATTCACCCTGGCAGGCCTAGCCGAGGAGAGTCGACCGGAGCCGCCGCTGCCGAGGCCGCCATTGAGCGCCGAGGAGAAGCAGCGCCTGCGTCGGGAGATCGAGCTCGCCGATGCCATCGCGGAGGAGACGGGACGGGAAGTCTGCTTCGCCTTGATGACGCATCGGCAGCGGATCGGGGCCGCGATCCAGCGATTCGTCGAGCCCCAGATTCAGACCATGCTCGAAGAGCTTTCGCAGCATCTGGAAGCTCCGCAGTAGTGCGGGGTCTTGCGCTCTGGTATAGCAGCGCGTAGAGTTGCATGCTGGTGCCCTCCACCGGTGGTTTCGTTGTGCATGCAGCGGTGCGAGCGGGGGAGTGCTACCAGTAGGGTTCATCGCTCAGCAGAGTCGACACCCCCACGGCATAGCTGCACTCGGTTTTCGGAGGCGCGTTCGCGCATCTTTGGCAACAGCAGCTCAGCGGCCGCGCAAGCAGCCGCACATGCTTGACCGTATAAGCATTCCTGTCACCGTGCAGGACGAATGAGGAGAATCAGTGCCTACTATTCAGCAGCTGGTTCGCAAGGGCCGTACGCCGAAGGTCTCCAAGACCAAGGCGCCCGCCCTGAAGGCGAACCCGCAGCAGGCCGGGGTCTGCACCCGTGTCTACACCACCACGCCCAAGAAGCCGAACTCGGCGATGCGCAAGGTCGCTCGTGTGAAGCTCCGCAACGGCACCGAGGTCACCGCCTACATTCCGGGCGAGGGCCACAACCTGCAGGAGCACTCGCTGGTGCTCGTGCGCGGTGGTCGTGTCAAGGACCTCCCCGGTGTCCGCTACAAGATCGTGCGCGGCGCGCTCGACACGCAGGCGGTCAAGGACCGTCAGCAGGCTCGTAGCCGCTACGGTGCAAAGAAGGTGAAGTAATGCCCCGTAAAGGTCCCGCTCCCAAGCGCCCCGTCGTCGCAGATCCCGTCTACGGTTCGCCCGTGGTCAGCCAGCTCGTCAACAAGATCCTCCTTGATGGTAAGAAGGGTCTCGCTGAGCGCATCGTTTACGGTGCTCTCGAGAACGTTGCCGAGAAGTCCGGTCAGGACGCCGTCACCGTGCTCAAGAAGGCGCTCGACAACGTGCGCCCCACCCTCGAGGTTCGTTCGCGTCGCGTCGGCGGCAGCACCTACCAGGTGCCCGTCGAGGTGAAGCCGCACCGCGCGAACACGCTCGCGCTCCGCTGGCTCACCAGCTACGCGAAGGCTCGTCGTGAGAACACCATGACGGATCGCCTCACCAACGAAATCCTCGATGCTTCCAACGGCCTCGGTGCCGCTGTGAAGCGCCGTGAGGACACTCACAAGATGGCCGAGTCGAACCGCGCGTTCGCTCACTACCGCTGGTAGTCATCCGCGCATTGAGCTTGTCGAGGTGGCGGATCCCGTCACCTCGACAAGCTCGATGATTGATCGGCACCACCGGTCCGCACACATTTTTCACCCCCTATTCGGAGGAGACCCCTGTGGCACAAGACGTGCTCACCGACCTGAGCAAGGTCCGCAATATCGGCATCATGGCCCACATCGATGCCGGCAAGACCACCACGACCGAGCGCATCCTGTTCTACACGGGTGTCAACCACAAGCTGGGCGAGACCCACGACGGCGGCGCGACGACTGACTGGATGGAGCAGGAGAAGGAGCGCGGCATCACGATCACCAGTGCCGCGGTGACCTGCTTCTGGAACAAGAACCAGATCAACATCATCGACACCCCGGGTCACGTCGACTTCACCGTTGAGGTGGAGCGTTCGCTCCGCGTGCTCGACGGTGCCGTTGCCGTCTTCGACGGCAAGGAGGGCGTTGAGCCCCAGTCCGAGACCGTCTGGCGTCAGGCCGACAAGTACGGCGTGCCCCGCATCTGCTTCGTCAACAAGATGGACAAGATGGGTGCCGACTTCTACTTCACGGTCGACACCATCGTCAACCGCCTCGGTGCGAAGCCGCTCGTGATGCAGCTTCCTATCGGCTCGGAGTCCGACTTCACCGGTGTCGTCGACCTGCTCTCGATGCAGGCCTTCGTGTGGGAGGGCGACGCCAAGGGCGACGTCACCATGGGTGCGAACTACGAGACCCGCGAGATCCCCGCTGAGCTCCAGGCCAAGGCCGAGGAGTACCGCGCGCAGCTCGTCGAGACCGTCGCCGAGACCGACGACGAACTGCTCGAGAAGTTCTTCGGCGGCGAGGAGATCAGCGTCGACGAGCTTAAGAAGGGTATTCGCAAGCTCGTCGTCAACAACGAGATCTACCCCGTCTACTGCGGCTCGGCCTTCAAGAACCGCGGCATCCAGCCGATGCTCGACGCGGTTGTCGACTTCCTGCCGAACCCGCTCGACGTCGGTGCCATCGAGGCGCACGATCCCCGCGATGAGACCGTCGTCATCGAGCGCAAGCCCGCTGCCGACCAGCCGTTCTCGGCGCTCGCCTTCAAGATCGCCGTGCACCCCTTCTTCGGTCGCCTCACCTACGTGCGCGTCTACTCGGGTCGTGCAGACTCCGGTGCCCAGGTCGTCAACTCGACCAAGGGCAAGAAGGAGCGCATCGGCAAGATCTTCCAGATGCACGCCAACAAGGAGAACCCTGTTGACGAGCTCACCGCAGGCAACATCTACGCGGTGATCGGACTCAAGGACACCACCACCGGTGACACCCTCTGTGATCCGGCCAACCCGGTCGTGCTCGAGTCGATGACCTTCCCCGAGCCCGTGATCGAGGTGGCTATCGAGCCCAAGACCAAGGGTGACCAGGAGAAGCTCGGCGTCGCGATCCAGAAGCTCGCCGAAGAGGATCCCACGTTCCGTGTGAGCCTCAACGCCGAGACCGGTCAGACCGTTATCGCCGGTATGGGCGAGCTGCACCTCGACATCCTCGTGGATCGTATGAAGCGCGAGTTCAAGGTCGAGGCCAACGTCGGCAAGCCCCAGGTGGCCTACCGCGAGACGATCCGTCGCGCTGTCGACAAGTACGACTACACCCACAAGAAGCAGACCGGTGGTTCCGGTCAGTTCGCTAAGGTGCAGATCGCGCTTGCGCCGCTCGAGGTCGAAGAGGGCAGCGACAAGACCTACGAGTTCGAGGACAAGGTGACCGGTGGCCGCGTGCCGCGCGAGTACATCCCCTCGGTCGACGCCGGTATCCGCGATGCCATGCAGTACGGCATCCTCGCTGGCTTCCCCGTGGTCAACGTCAAGGCGACTCTGCTTGACGGCCAGTACCACGACGTCGACTCCTCGGAGATGGCGTTCAAGATCGCCGGTTCGATGGCCTTCAAGGAGGCCGCGCGCCTGGCGCAGCCCGTGATCCTTGAGCCGCTGATGGCTGTCGAGGTGCGTACTCCCGAGGAGTACATGGGCGACGTCATCGGCGACCTCAACTCGCGTCGTGGCCAGATCCAGGCCATGGAAGATGCGAGTGGCGTGAAGGTGGTGCGCGCACTCGTGCCGCTTTCCGAGATGTTCGGGTACATCGGTGATCTGCGGTCGAAGACCAGCGGTCGCGCGGTGTTCTCGATGACCTTCGACTCCTACTCTGAGGTGCCGAAGGCTGTGGCCGATGAGATCGTTCAGAAGGCTAAGGGCGAGTAATTCCGTCCAGGGGTTCGGCGGCGGGGAAAATGCCCCGCCGCCGGCTCCAAGGCTCAAGTCGCGATCATCGGCCTGAGCTTGTAACATAGGTACACACACCCCGCACCGGTAGCTCTCCGAAACCGTCGGAGAGAAGCAGGTGCAACGACGTCCTGAGGAGGACCATAGTGGCGAAGGCCAAGTTCGAGCGGACCAAGCCGCACGTAAACATCGGTACGATCGGTCACGTCGACCACGGTAAGACCACCCTTACCGCGGCGATCTCGAAGACCCTCGCTGACAAGTTCCCGTCGGACACCAACGTCCAGCGCGACTTCGACACGATCGACTCGGCTCCCGAGGAGCGCCAGCGCGGCATTACCATCAACATCTCGCACGTTGAGTACGAGACCCCGAAGCGTCACTACGCTCACGTTGATGCACCCGGCCACGCCGACTACATCAAGAACATGATCACCGGTGCCGCTCAGATGGACGGCGCGATCCTCGTGGTCGCCGCGACCGATGGCCTCATGGCTCAGTCGAAGGAGCACATCCTTCTCGCTAAGCAGGTCGGCGTTCCTTACCTGCTCGTCGCCCTCAACAAGTGCGATCAGGTCGACGACGAGGAAATCCTCGAGCTCGTCGAGATGGAGGTCCGCGAGGAGCTCACCAAGAACGGCTTCGATGGCGACAACGCTCCCGTCGTGCGCGTCTCGGGCTACCAGGCTTTGCAGGGCGAAGAGAAGTGGGTCAACTCCATTCTCGAGCTCATGGAGGCTGTCGACGAGTCGATCCCCGATCCCGTGCGTGACAAGGACAAGCCGTTCCTCATGCCCGTCGAGGACGTCTTCACCATCACCGGTCGCGGCACCGTCGTCACCGGTCGCGCCGAGCGCGGCACGCTGAAGATCAACTCTGAGGTCGAGATCGTGGGTCTGCGTCCGACGCAGAAGACCACCGTCACCGGCATCGAGATGTTCCACAAGCAGCTCGACGAGGCTTGGGCCGGCGAGAACTGTGGCCTCCTCCTCCGCGGCACCAAGCGCGAGGACGTGGAGCGCGGCCAGGTTGTCGTTCAGCCCGGTTCGATCACCCCGCACACCAAGTTCGAGGGCACTGCCTACATCCTCAAGAAGGAAGAGGGCGGCCGTCACAACCCGTTCGAGACGAACTACCGTCCGCAGTTCTACTTCCGTACGACTGACGTGACCGGTGTCATCACCCTGCCCGAGGACAAGCCGATGGTTATGCCCGGCGACACCACCGACATGTCGGTCGAGCTGATCCAGCCGATCGCTATGGAAGAGGGCCTCGGCTTCGCGATCCGTGAGGGTGGCCGCACCGTCGGCGCCGGCACGGTGACCAAGGTTGTCGAGTAAGTCTCGCTAGCGAGCTAAGAAAGACCCCCGGGAGCAATCCCGGGGGTCTTTTGCGTTTCCGGGGTGCGCGGTGAGGGTGCTTCCTTGTAGGCGTTTCCACCTACTCCGTTTCTTTCTGGTGTCGCCGCTCCGTAAGGTGTTCCCATGCGTCGCCCGCGCTCGCGGGCTTCGGAGTATGGGGAGTAGCAGATGGGGATGCGAAACAGGCTTCGTCTCGGCGTGATCGGGAGTGTGCTCCTGGCGACGCTGTTCGGCGGGGTGACGGCGGCTCACGCCACAGGTTCAGACCCGATCGGCGGGATCACACTGCCGTCGGAAACGGCACGCGTGTGGATCGAGCTCGAGCAGAGCGGCCTGAGCGGGGAAGCTGTCTCAGTGCGCGCTGAGAACGGTGCGTCGACCGTCGATGTGACGATGACGCCGACAACCTTCGGGCTACACGGCGAGATCGCGGCGGTGCCCGGCGCGCTGAAGCTGACGATCCTGCCGAAGCCGGGAGCGCCGGCGACGCGGCCCGATCTTGCGGTCACCGTGCTCGACGCCCAGGGACAGGTGCTGCAGAGCGCGAATCTGCGCCTCGCGATCCCGGCCGGCCCGGCTAAGCCTGGCGAGGAGCCGAAGCCTGCTGTCCCTGGTACTGACACTGATTCGCAGCAGCGCGGTGCGAAGGGCAAGATGGCACGCACCGGCGGTGAGGAGCCGATCTGGCTGGCGCTGGCCGGTGCGCTGCTCGTGGTTGCCGGCGGTACGGTCTGGGGCGTGCGCCGCGTGCGCGCCACGCGCGAGGAGGTCGCACGATGAAGCATATGACACGTCTGGCCATCGCCTCCGTCACGGCTGTCATGCTCGTGCTCGGCTCCGCGGCTTCGGCGCATGCCGATCCCGTGAATCCTGACGACTACGATCCGGTTCCGGTCACCGGTGAGATCGGCTACCGGGTGAACGATCGCGACCGCCTGCCGGAGGTCGATTCAGAGGTCGGTATCGGAGCGGTGCTGGGCACCGAAGCAGGCGGTCTGGTCTCCCTGGGAGAGGGGGCGATCAACTACAGTTCCGCACTGGTGCGGGTGTCGGTGTTCTCACCCGCACAGGACACCGTCGTGTTCCGTGCAGGTGGTGTGCCATCGCTGCAGACCGCTGCGGGCGTTTCCGCGTCGACCACGATGCTGGTGCCCGTCGATGCCGAAGGGCGGGCGCAGCTCTGGGCCAATGCACCTGTGCAGCTGCGCGTCGAGGTGCTTGCCGCGTTCAACGGCTCCCAGGCTCAGCCCGGCTCCACCCTGGTGCTCGCCGAGCCTGTGCTGCGGGCCGACACGCGCAATGGCCTCGCCGGTTCGGGCCTCGGCGGCGATCCGGTCTACGTCGGCCTGACGGGACAGGGAAGCGTGCCCAGTGAGCGGGTGCGCGCCGCCTATGTCACCGCCACGGTCGAACTCGATCGCGCAGGAACGCTCGACCTCGGTACACAGCGCATGCCGCTGCCGGCCGGGGTGAGCACCTTTACCACGGTGCTGTCTCCGGACGAGAACGGGGGCGTGCCTGTGCGTGTTGCCGGTGCGACGGGGCAACTCCTGCTGCACGTCGTCGGCTGGATGCCTGATGCGCCCGACCAAGGAACCCAGTTGAGCCTGCCTGGCAGCTTCGTCCCCACGGCCAGCCTCGACGAGAGCTACACCGACAAGGTCACTGAACGACGCGATGACTTCGCCACGGCCACTCGGAACTCGGATGCCGCCTATTCGATCGCGCTTGTGGCGCTCACCCCCACGGCCGGTACTGAGCGGAGCTTCTTCGAGTTCGGCCCGGCCTATGAAGGCCGCGCGCGGGGCGCCGTCGTCGATCCTGCCCGTGGCGCTGCGCCTCAGCTCGTGATCGTGCCGGCCTCGACAGGCGGCAACGAAGACGGCTACACACTGCGGCGAGGGGAGGCGCAGCTGTCATGGTTGCCCGTTGGCGACATCCTCGGCGCTGAGCGCAGGCAGGCCACGAAGAACTTCGATATCACGATCGACACGCACCAGCAGGGCGAGCAGGTCGACCTCTCCGAGGACGGCTACTTCACCCTGGGCGGCACCGTCTCGAGCGAGTCGGGCACCCCGAGCCTTGACCGGATCGAGATATCGGTCGACGGCGTCGATGGGATTCTCGGCTACGCCGATGTCTGGGAAGAGCAGGGCGTGCTGCGCTGGGAGGCGGATCTCTCGGCGCCGCAGAGCGGCACCTTCGGCTACGCGGTCGAGGCCTTCGACCGCGGCGACAATGCGAAGCGCGCCGAGGTCACTCTGAATGTGCAGCGCTTCACCGAAGACGACACCGTCATCGACCCTGAAATCCACGTGCTCAACCAGACTGCCGGCACCGTCGATGCCACTGTGGTGCCTGAGGAGCCCGACGTGGTCTATGTGGCGACGCATTGGAATGTGAAGCCTGGTGACTCGCTGATCTCAGGTGCCACCGAGACCACGCCGAACGGCCTCTTCGCCGAGGTCGAGTCACGAGATCTCGTGGGTGAACGGTGGCGAGTGCGTACCAAGTCGGCGAAGATCGAAGACGTCTTCCTGCAGGTCGACATCGACGAGCATGAGCAGTACGAGAACCTTGAGGAGAGCGGGCTTGACGAGTCGGGCTTCGGCGCCACTGTAGAGGTTGACGGCGTGCCCGAGGCTGTCGAGGCGGAACGCGTGCCCGGTGACACCGGATACGAAACCGCCGAGATCGTGACCGGGGATGAGGTTGACCTCGACCCATTTCCCTACGAGTGCGATCCCAATGCGACCGACCAGGGCGATGGGCAGTGCCCGCCGGTGCCGATGGTTGACACCGTCGGTTCCAGCGCCGCACAGGGGAGTATCAGCTCTGCGCTGATGCAGCAGACGGGGCCAGTGGGAATCCGGCCCGCTGCGGGCGCGGAGATCTCGGCCGCATTCGGCTTCAAGGTCAATACGAAGATTGTGAAGAAGGAGAAGAGCTGGGGCGTGACCGACGTCGGTTCGTCGTCCTCCGACCCCGAAGCCGAGGTAGCGAACGAGGTCAAGCGCTGGGCGAAGGAGGGCTCCGTCAAGGGCGGGGTCGGTATATCGCTCGCTGCGCAGGCGCTTCCGTCGCTCAAGTTCACACTCGACACCGATATCACCTGGAAGTGGCGGGTGATCCCAACGGGCATCACCGTCACGAAGTTCTCAATTGAGCTGTCGAACACGCTCAAGGCGCAGGCCGCGGTCTCGCTCTTCGTTAAGTTCGAGGGCGCCATGACGCTGTCGCAGCGGGTGATGTCGATCAACATGCCGGTCACCACGATCATGGCGGGGCCCGTGCCGATTGTGCTGCAGAACACCATCAACCTCGAAATCAAAGCCACGCTGGAGTTGAAGGCGACGGCCACCGCGAAGATCGGCTTTAGCCGCACCGATGTGGTCGGCACGCAATACACCGATAAGAACGGGTGGGAATCACTCAACCAGCCGGCGAAGTCGTCGAGCATGCCGCTCGGTTTCAGCCCCATTGCTGATCTGAACGCTGAGTTTGAGGGTGAGCTGGCTGTCGGCCCCGTGTTTGCGCCGAACACGGCGCTCTACGGGCTAGCCGGGCCCCAACTCGACATCTCGATCCGGGCCGGCGTCGCCGGTGGCATCAAGTACAGTGTCGCGAAGAACAAGTGGGTGTTCTCCGCCGAGCTCTTTGCTGAGCTGGGCTACGAGGTGAAGGTGAAGTTCAAACTCTTCACGAAAGAGTGGGATCGCACCCTCACTGAGAAGAGGTTCCGCTTCGTGTTCCTCGGTGATGAGTGGGAATATGGCGGATCGAGCACGGTAGCTTCGCTCGGGCCACCGGGCGGCAGGATCACGGCACCGCCGCCATTGCTGCTGGTGTGACCTGCCTCTGATCCGATCTCGGGGGGTCCCTCGGGTCGAAGATGGGCAGGCTGCGCCAGGCACCATATCGAGCAGAGCCCGGACTTCGCATCCCGAGGGGGAGCGGAGTCCGGGCTCTTATGCGTTCGCTCATCGCAGGTTCTGCGGCGCACCAGGTCTGCTCGGAGGGGAGCGGAGGCGCGGGCGGTATCCTCGAAGATGTTCCCGGGTTCCGCCCAGGGCCGTTTCATCAGATCGAATGGAGTACGTGTGCCGCAGACCCCCGGTGAGCGCGTCGCCCACTTCACCAGACAGTACGGGCTGCTGTTCCTGCTCGATGCCGCTTCCTGGGCTGTGGGGATTCTCGCGGCGCTGGTGCTGCGCTTCGATTTCAATCTGAACCGCATCCACTGGGGTTGGACGCTCGCAGTGATCGCTGTCACGGTGCTGTTGCAGCTCCTGGGCGGCTGGGTGTTCTGGCTGTATCGCAACCGCTACGAGATTGGCAGTTTCGACGAGGTGCGAGCCCTGGTCTTCGACATCACGGCCGTCATGATCGTGGGCTGGATCTTCGCGTTCCTGGTGGGGTATGGCAACGGGATCCCGCGCAGCGCGATGATTATCGCCGCGCCGATCACCTTTAGTCTCATGGGTGTCTCTCGCTACGTGCTGCGGCTCTACAGCGAGCGTCAGCTCAAGCCTGGCGCTGAGGCCGAGCGCACCCTGCTCTACGGTGCTGGCTACCTGGGCGTGCAGACCGCGAAGCGGCTGCTCACCGATGCCAAGGGTGCGGTGCTGCCGGTCGGCTTCCTCGACGACGACCCTTCGAAGCGCAACCAGGTGGTGCGCGGTGTGCGCGTGCTAGGCGGTTTCGATGACCTTGCAGACGCGGTGCGCCAGACCCGTGCGACGCGCCTCATCGTGTGTATCGGCGATGCTGATGCGGCGATGATGCGCCGGGTTGATCAGGCGGCGGATCGCGCGGGTGTGACCGCGATGGTGCTGCCTCCGCTGGAGCAGATCCTGCAGAACGCCTCGGCGATATCCGATGTGCGTGAGCTTTCCATTGAGGATCTCATCGGTCGCCACCCAGTACGTCTTGAGACCGAGTCGATCGCCGAGTATCTGCAGGATCGCCGGGTGCTGGTGACGGGTGCTGGCGGATCGATCGGCTCCGAGTTGTGCCGTCAGCTCGCGCGCTTCGCGCCGAGCGAGCTCATCATGCTCGACCGTGACGAGACGGCGCTGCAGGAGACGCAGCTTTCGATCAGTGGGCACGGCCTGCTCGACACGAACGATGTGGTGCTTGCTGATATCCGCGATGAAGCCACGCTGCAGAGAATCTTCCTGGAGCGACGCCCTGAGGTGGTGTTCCACGCTGCGGCGCTCAAGCATCTGCCGATGCTCGAGCAATACCCTGACGAGGCCTGGAAGACGAATGTGATGGGCACGCTCAACGTGCTGCGCGCGGCTCGCAGCGCCGGTGTCGGTGCGTTCGTGAACATTTCTACTGACAAGGCTGCGAACCCCACGAGTGTGCTGGGCCATTCGAAACGCGTAGCGGAGAAGCTCACCGCTTGGATGGCGGAGCAGACCGGGCAGCGTTATCTTTCGGTGCGTTTCGGCAATGTGATCGGCAGCCGCGGCTCGATGCTGCCCACTTTCCGCAAGCTCATCGATGCGGGTGGGCCGCTCACTGTGACGCACCCCGAGGTTACTCGGTTCTTCATGACGATTCCCGAGGCGTGCCAGTTGGTGGTGCAGGCGGGGGGCATCGGGCGGCCCGGCGAGGTGCTGATCCTCGATATGGGGGAGCCTGTGCGCATCATCGATGTCGCGCGCCGCATGATCGCGCAGTCGGGCAAAGACATCGAGATCGTGTTCACCGGGCTGCGCCACGGTGAGAAGCTGCACGAGGAGTTGGTGGGCGATGGTGAGGGGCGGGAACGTCCCTTCCATCCCAAGATCTCCCACGCACACGTCGACACGATTTCGCCCGATGTGCTCGATCATGAGGGGTGGATCGCGCGCCTCGATCTCACCGAGGCTGCTGAGGAGCGGGTGCAGTGACAGAACTTTTCGGCGTGATCGCGGTTGGCGCGATCACGTTCTTGCTCAGCCTGCTGCTGCCGTTCGCGGTGAAGCCGCTGCTGACGAAGCTTGGGATCATGGATGTACCCAATGAGCGTTCTTCGCATGAGCGTCCGGTTCTGCGCGGCCTGGGGCTTGCGGTGCTCATCGCGATGGCGGTCGGCGGGATTCTATCGGTGTTTCTGCCCCTGCTGTTCGGGCACCCTGCTGTGTCGACGAACACGATCACGGTGGTTGCTGGGTCGATTGCGGCGGGTCTGCTGGGTCTCTCCGAAGATCTGCGCGGGTTGAGCGTCAAGGTGCGCAGCTTGTGCTTGCTGCTCATCGCGTCTGGTGTTGCGGTGTCGCTGCTGTGGCAGCCGCAGTTGTTCGGCGGATCATCGGGGCTCGTCAGCCCGGTCGTGCTGCAGTGGGTGAACGGGTGGGTGTTCATCCAGCCACCGGTGTGGGCGTTGGTGCTGCTCGCGGTCTACGCGGTGCTCTTCATCTCCAGTTACATCAACGTGGCGAACTTCATGGACGGACTCAACGGCATCAGCGGTTTCCACGGCGTCATCGCCGGACTCGCTTTTGCTGTGGCGGGCTTTGTCACTGGGCACGGTTGGTTGTTGCTGGTGGGTCTGGTGCTCGCCGCGGGCTTCGCAGGGTTCCTGCCATGGAACCTTACGAAACCGGGGGCCTTCCTCGGTGATGTCGGCAGTTACCTGCTCGGGGGAGCGGTGGCGGTGACGAGTTTCGCCGCGCTTGTGGCGGGGGTGCCGTTCCTCGCGACGATCGGACCGATGGTGATCTACTTCGGTGATGTCGGGGTGACGCTCGTGAAGCGGGTGCGCGCTGGAAAGCGCTGGGATGAGCCGCACAAGGAGCACGCCTACCAGCGCATCCAGCAGCTCGGCTACACGCATGTGCAAGCATCCGCGATCACGGCGGGCTGCACGGCGATCGCCTCGCTGCTCGGTATCGCGTCGCTCTTCACCGGTTTGTGGGGCACACTTGCCCTGCTCGTCGCCGGTCTCGCCGTTGTCGTCTTCTACTCCCTCCTCCCCAACCTCCTCCCCGCCCGCCCAAATGCCTAGCTTCACGGTCCCCGCCTAGCGAGCGCGCGATTCCGAGCCGCGACACGCCCGGGTTGCATCATTCAACTTCCCCGTGCGAGAATAGACAGGTTCAGTACTCCGTGCTTCGGCGCGGATCACTGCCAGGCAGTGCATTGCCACCGCTTCGTGTCTTGGTTTGTCCGGGAATCGGAGCGGGTGGGTGAGGCCGCGGGTAGCGAACACCACCCGTGCATCGAAGCGGCTCGGCGAAAGCCCGGTCGCTTTCTGTGTGCGGGGCCGCCCCTGTGTATATCGCAGGCGCGGTTTTTGACAGGTGAACAGAGACCCAGCACGTTGCGCTCGTCAGAGTGCGTGTGCCAGGGCGCTGGTACGCAAGACGTCCAATGCCGCCAGCCCTTCGACACGCTCTGAGGGTTTGCGGTACGACGCAAGTAGAAAGTAGAGAGTCACATGGCGGGACAGAAGATCCGCATTCGACTGAAGTCGTATGACCATGAGGTCATCGACAGCTCCGCACGCAAGATTGTCGACACGGTGACCCGCGCGGGTGCAACCGTGATCGGCCCCGTGCCGCTCCCCACGGAGAAGAACGTGATCGCTGTGATCCGTTCGCCCCACAAGTACAAGGACAGCCGCGAGCACTTCGAGAAGCGCACGCACAAGCGCCTGATCGACATCGTCGATCCCACCCCGAAGGCAGTTGATTCGCTGATGCGTCTTGATCTGCCTGCCGACGTCAACATCGAGATCAAGCTCTAAGGGGGGATCCGAACATGTCAGTAGCACGTAACGTGAAGGGTCTTCTGGGCACCAAGCTCGGTATGACGCAGGTCTGGGATGAGAACGGCAACGTTGTTCCCGTGACCGTGATCGAGGTGGCCCCCAACGTGGTCACCCAGATTCGCACCCCCGAGGTCGACGGCTACAGCGCCGTGCAGATCGCGGCTGGTCAGATTGATCCCCGCAAGGTGAACAAGCCTTCGGCCGGTCACTTCGAGAAGGCGGGCGTCACCCCGCGTCGTCACCTCACCGAGGTGCGCACGGCAGACGCCGCCGAGTACTCGCTCGGTCAGGAGCTCACCGTCGACGCCACGTTCGAGGCCGGTCAGAAGATCGACGTCGTTGGCACCTCGAAGGGCAAGGGCTTCGCCGGCACCATGAAGCGCCACAACTTCAAGGGCGTTTCGGCTTCGCACGGTGCGCACCGCAACCACCGTAAGCCGGGCTCGATCGGTGGCGCAGCTACCCCGGGTCGCGTCTTCAAGGGTCAGCGCATGGCAGGCCGCATGGGCGGCGATCGTGTCACCGTGCAGAACCTCACCGTGCAGGCGATCGACGCTGAGAAGGGTCTCATCCTGGTGAAGGGTGCGGTTCCCGGCGCTCGCGGTCGTCTCGTTTTCGTTCGCAACGCAGTGAAGGGGGCGTAGTTCATGGCTACCGCTACCAAGCTCGAGGTGCTCGACGCTAAGGGCAAGAAGGCCGGTTCGGTCGATCTGCCCGAGGCCATCTTCGGCACCGAGACCAACGTCCCGCTGATCCACCAGGTGGTCACCGCTCAGCTCGCAGCTGCGCGCCAGGGTACGCACAAGACCAAGAACCGTGGCGAGCGCTCCGGTTCGGGTGTCAAGCCCTTCAAGCAGAAGGGCACCGGCCGCGCCCGTCAGGGTTCGGTTCGTATGCCGCAGCACCGCGGCGGCGGTATCGTGCACGGCCCCGTGCCTCGCGATTACTCGCAGCGCACCCCCAAGAAGATGATCGCCGCGGCGCTCACCGGCCTGCTCTCGGATCGCGCTCGCGCGAACCGTCTGCATGTCGTCGAGTCGTTCGGTATCGCTGAGAAGCCCAGCACCAAGTCGGCCCGCGAGTTCCTCGCATCGGTCGCGCCGGGCAAGCGCGTGCTCGTCGTCGTCACCCGTGAGGATGAGGCGACCGTGCTCAGCGTCCGCAACCTGCAGCACGTGCACGTGCTGTACCAGGATCAGCTCAACGCCTACGACGTGGTCGTCAGCGACGATCTCGTCTTCACCAAGGCTGCCTTCGACGCATTCGTCGCCGGCCGCGCCGCCAAGGAGGACACGAAGTGAGCCTGAACAAGTCCGCACACGACGTCATCATCCGCCCCATCGTCTCGGAGAAGAGCTACAACCTCATCGACGCGAACGGCCAGTACACCTTCGAGGTGCAGCCGACCGCGAACAAGACTGAGATCAAGCTCGCCATCGAGACTGTCTTCGGCGTGAAGGTCGAGAAGGTCCGTACCCTCAACCGCAAGGGCAAGACCCGCCGCACCAAGTTCGGCATGGGCAAGCGCAAGGACACCAAGCGCGCCATTGTCACGCTGAAGTCCGGCTCCATCGACATCTTCACGGCTGCGCTGTAGAAGGGGCGAAGAGGAACACAACATGGCTATTCGCAAGTACAAGCCGACGACCCCGGGTCGTCGCGGCTCGAGCGTTGCTGATTTCGCTGAGATCACGCGTTCGACCCCTGAGAAGTCGCTGCTCCGCCCGCTCCCCAAGACGGGTGGCCGCAACAACCAGGGTCGCATCACCACTCGCCACATCGGCGGTGGCCACAAGCGCCAGTACCGCGTCATCGACTTCCGTCGCAATGACAAGGACGGCGTGAACGCCAAGGTTGCGCACATCGAGTACGATCCGAACCGCACCGCGCGTATTGCGCTGCTGCACTTCGAGGACGGCACGAAGCGTTACATCATCGCCCCGAACAAGCTGAAACAGGGCGACATCGTTGAGTCGGGTGCCGGTGCTGATATCAAGCCCGGTAACAACCTGCCGCTGAAGAACATCCCCACCGGTACCGTGATTCACGCCATTGAGCTGAAGCCCGGCGGCGGTGCGAAGATGGCTCGCTCGGCTGGTGCCTCGGTTCGCCTCGTGGCGAAGGACGGCCCCTACGCTCAGCTGCGTCTGCCCTCGGGCGAGATCCGCAACGTCGACGTGCGCTGCCGCGCAACGGTCGGCGAGGTGGGCAACGCCGAGCAGTCGAACATCAACTGGGGCAAGGCCGGCCGCATGCGTTGGAAGGGCGTCCGCCCGACCGTGCGTGGTGTCGTCATGAACCCGGTGGATCACCCCCACGGTGGTGGCGAAGGCCGCACCTCGGGTGGTCGTCACCCGGTCAGCCCCTGGGGTCAGAAGGAAGGCCGTACGCGCCACCCGAACAAGGAAAGCGACAAGCTCATTGTGCGTCGCCGCCCGACCGGCAAGAAGCGCTAAGCGGCAGGTAGGAGAGAGTAGAAGATGCCTCGTAGTCTCAAGAAGGGCCCCTTCGTCGACAACCACCTGCTGCACAAGGTGGTTGCCCAGAACGAAGCCGGCACCAAGAACGTGATCAAGACCTGGTCGCGCCGCTCGATGATCATCCCCGCCATGCTGGGTCACACCATCGCGGTGCACGACGGTCGTAAGCACATCCCGGTGTTCGTCACCGAAACCATGGTGGGTCACAAGCTGGGCGAGTTCGCGCCCACGCGCACCTTCCGTGGCCACGTGAAGGACGACAAGAAGGGCCGTCGCCGCTAAGCGGTGACGTGAAGGAGGAAGAGAAATGGTGGAGTCGATCGCACGCGTGCGTCATATCCGCATCACCCCCCAGAAGGCCCGTCGCGTTGTTGACCTGGTCCGCGGAAAGAACGCTCAGGAGGCCCTGGCCATCCTGAAGTTCGCCCCGCAGGCTGCTGCAGAGCCGGTGTTCAAGCTCGTCGCCTCGGCGATCGCGAACGCCCGCGTCAAGGCCGACAACGAGAACCTGCGTTTCAACGAGGACGAGCTCGTCGTAGCTCGCGCCTTCGTCGACGAGGGCGCAACGCTCAAGCGTTTCCGTCCCCGCGCTCAGGGTCGCGCATTCCGTATCAACAAGCGCACGAGCCACATCACGGTCGTTCTGCAGACCGCTGACGAACTCGCCGCTGCGAAGAAGGGAGCCTAACGGTATGGGCCAGAAGATTCATCCCTACGGCTTCCGCCTCGGGATCACCACCGACCACGTGTCGCGCTGGTTCTCGGACTCGACCAAGAAGGGCCAGCGTTACGCTGACTACCTTGCCGAGGACATCAAGATCCGCCAGCACCTGACGAAGCAGCTCGATCGCGCCGGCGTCTCGCGCGTCGAGATCGAGCGCACCCGTGATCGCGTCCGCGTGGACATCCACTCGGCACGTCCCGGTATCGTCATTGGCCGCCGCGGCGCCGAGGCCGAGCGCATCCGCGCCGACCTTGAGAAGCTCACCGGCAAGCAGATCCAGCTCAACATCCTCGAGGTCAAGAACCCCGAGGCTGATGCTCAGCTCGTCGCTCAGGGCATCGCCGAGCAGCTCGCTGCTCGCGTGGCGTTCCGTCGTGCGATGCGCAAGGGTCTGCAGGGCGCCCAGCGCGCGGGTGCCAAGGGCATCCGTATCCAGGTCTCCGGCCGCCTCGGCGGCGCCGAGATGAGCCGTTCGGAGTTCTACCGCGAGGGTCGTGTGCCGCTGCACACGCTGCGCGCGAACATCGACTACGGCTTCTACGAGGCGAAGACCACCTTCGGCCGTATCGGCGTGAAGGTTTGGATCTACAAGGGCGATCTCACCAACAAGGAACTCGCTCGCGAGCAGGCGGCCCAGAAGCCGTCGCGCGACCGCGGCGATCGTCGCCGTGCGCCCCGTGGCGCTCAGGCTGAGGCTGCACCCGCTGCAGCAGGAGCGGAGAAGTAAGCATGCTGATTCCCCGTCGAGTCAAGTACCGCAAGCAGCACCACCCCAGCCGCAGCGGTCAGTCGAAGGGCGGCAACACTGTCGCCTTCGGTGAGTTCGGTATCCAGGCCCTGACCCCCGCTTACGTGACGAACCGTCAGATCGAGTCCGCTCGTATCGCGATGACCCGTCACATCAAGCGTGGTGGCAAGGTGTGGATCAACATCTACCCCGACCGTCCCCTCACCAAGAAGCCTGCGGAAACCCGCATGGGTTCGGGTAAGGGTTCGCCCGAGTGGTGGGTGGCCAACGTCAAGCCGGGCCGCGTGCTCTTCGAGGTCGCCGGCGTCGACGAGCAGCTCGCTCGTGAAGCGCTCACCCGCGCGATCCACAAGCTGCCGCTCAAGGCCCGTATTATCAAGCGCGAGGAGGGCGACGCGTAATGGCGATCGGTACCAAAGAACTGGCCATCACCGAACTCGATAGCTTCGAGGACGAGCGTCTGGCCGAGGAGCTCAAGAAGGCCAAGGCCGAGCTCTTCAACCTTCGTTTCCAGTCGGCCACCGGCCAGCTGGAGAGCCACGGCCGCGTGCGTCAGGTGAAGCGCGACATCGCTCGCATCTACACCGTGCTGCGCGAGCGCGAGCTCGGCCTGCGGGTCACCCCTGCGGCCGCCCCTGCTCCCGCGAAGGCGAAGAAGAGCAGCAAGAAGACCGAGCAGGCGGACGCCGCCAGTGATTCGGTGAGCACCGAAACGAAGGAGGCCTAAGAATGACTGCTGAGGTCGAGAACGAGCAGCGCGGTTACCGCAAGGCTCGCCGCGGCTACGTCGTCAGCGACAAGATGGACAAGACCATCGTCGTCGAGGTCGAGGACCGCGTGAAGCACCCGCTGTACGGCAAGGTCATGCGCCGTTCGTCGAAGGTCAAGGCCCACGACGAGCAGAACACCGCCGGTATCGGCGATCTCGTGCTCATCCACGAGACCCGCCCGCTGAGCGCAACCAAGCGCTGGCGTCTGGTCGAGATCCTCGAGAAGGCGAAGTAAGCCTCGCGCTTACTGAGTGAAGGAGTAACAAGTGATTCAGCAGGAATCCCGACTCAAGGTTGCCGATAACACCGGTGCCAAGGAGTTGCTCACCATCCGTGTGCTCGGGGGCTCGAAGCGTCGTTACGCCGGTCTCGGCGACACGATCGTCGCGACCGTCAAGGACGCGATCCCCGGCGGCAACGTGAAGAAGGGTGACGTGGTCAAGGCCGTCGTCGTCCGGGCGCGCAAGTCGACTCGTCGTGCTGATGGCTCGTACATCAGCTTCGATGAGAACGCAGCCGTCATCCTCAAGGCCGACGGGGAGCCCCGCGGTACCCGTATCTTCGGGCCGGTCGGCCGTGAGCTGCGCGACAAGCGGTTCATGAAGATCGTCTCGCTCGCACCGGAGGTGATCTAGTCCTATGGGCGCAAAGATCAAGAAGGGTGACCTCGTCGAGGTCATCTCGGGCCCGTCGCAGGAGCGCGGCGGCTACAAGGGCAAGCAGGGGCGCGTCATCGACGTGCTCGCTGAGAGCGACCGTGTCGTCGTCGAAGGCGTGAACTACGTCAAGAAGCACGTGCGCGTCGGTCAGTCCGACCGTGGCACCCGCGAGGGTGGTATCGAGACCGTTGAGGCCCCGATCCACGTCTCCAACGTTGCCATCGTCGATCCCGAGACGAAGAAGCCGACTCGCGTCGGGTTCCGCGTCGAGGAGGTCGAGAAGGACGGCAAGAAGAAGACCGTTCGCGTGCGCTACGCCAAGTCGTCTGGGAAGGACCTCTAAATGACTGAGACCAAGGTTCAGCCCCGTCTCAAGCAGAAGTACCGGGGCGATATCGTTCCGCAGCTGCGCGAGGAATTCGACTACGCCAACATCATGCAGGTGCCCGGCATCGTCAAGGTTGTCGTGAACACCGGTGTCGGTGAGGCGGCTCGTGACAGCAAGGTGATCGAGGGCGCTATTGCAGACCTCACCAAGATCACCGGCCAGAAGCCCATGGTGACCAAGGCCCGCAAGTCGATCGCGCAGTTCAAGCTGCGCGAGGGCCAGGCCATCGGCGCGCACGTTACCCTCCGTGGTGACCGCGCGTGGGAGTTCCTCGATCGTCTGATCAACCTCGCACTGCCCCGTATCCGCGATTTCCGCGGTCTTTCGGCCAAGCAGTTCGACGGAAATGGCAACTACACCTTCGGATTGACCGAGCAGAGTGTGTTCCATGAGATCGATCAGGATAAGATTGATCGAGTGCGTGGGTTCGACATCACTGTCGTCACCACCGCAAAGTCCGACGACGAGGGTCGTGCGCTGCTCAAGGCGCTCGGCTTCCCCTTCAAGTCGGAATAACTGAATAGTCCAAGCGGAGAGGGTGTCCGGGAGTTTCCCGGGCACCCGATCCGTGTGTCACCCAGGTCACACTCCGTGTAACGGTGTGTGATACCAGGCGAGAAAGAAGAGTCACTCATGACGATGACTGATCCGGTCGCAGATATGCTGACCCGGTTGCGCAATGCAAACTCTGCGCATCATGACGACGTTTCGCTTCCCGGCTCGAAGCTGAAGGAGCGGATCGCTGAGATCCTCAAGCGCGAAGGCTACATCAAGGACTGGAAGGTGGAGGCGGCTCGAGTCGGCACCACCCTCACCATGTCGCTGAAGTACGGCCCCAACCGCGAGCGCTCCATCGAGGGCATCAAGCGCGTGTCGAAGCCCGGCCTCCGGGTCTACGCGGGCTCGACCGAGATCCCGAGCGTGCTCGGTGGTCTTGGCATCGCGATCCTGTCCACCTCCTCGGGGCTCCTCACCGACCGCGAGGCTGAGCAGAAGGGCGTTGGCGGGGAAGTCCTCGCCTACGTGTGGTAAGCCGTCATGTCACGTATTGGTAAGCTTCCCATCACCGTTCCCGGTGGTGTAGACGTCAAGATCGAGGGCCAGAAGGTCACGGTCAAGGGTTCGAAGGGCGAGCTCGCGCTCGTTGTCTCCGAGCCGATCCGCGTTGCTCTCGAGGACGGTCAGGTGCTCGTCACCCGTCCCAACGATGAGCGCGAATCCCGAGCGCTGCACGGTCTCACCCGCACGCTCATCAACAACAACATCATCGGTGTCACCGAGGGCTACTCCAAGCAGCTCGAGGTCGTGGGTACGGGCTACCGCGTGCAGCAGAAGGGCACCGGCCTTGAGCTGGCCCTCGGCTTCTCGCACCCGGTCAACGTCGACGCTCCCGAGGGCATCACGCTTGCCGTCGAGGGCAACACGAAGATCACCGTGAGCGGTATCTCGAAGCAGGCGGTCGGCGAAGCCGCCGCCAACATTCGCAAGCTGAAGAAGCCGGAGCCCTACAAGGGCAAGGGCATTCGCTACGCGGGCGAGAATGTCCGTCGCAAGGCAGGAAAGGCTGGTAAGTAACCCATGGCCGCTTCAGTATCTCGGGCTAAGGGTCGTACGGCTGCTCGTATCCGCCGCCACACCCGCCTGCGCAAGAAGATTGTCGGCACCGAGGCCCGTCCTCGCCTGGTCGTCAACCGCTCTGCGCGTCACGTCTTCGTCCAGATCGTCGACGATTCGAAGGGCATCACCGTTGCTTCGGCTTCGACGATGGAAGCCGATCTGCGCTCGTTCGAGGGCGACAAGACCGCCAAGGCCCGCAAGGTCGGCGAGCTCGTCGCAGAGCGTGCCAAGAACGCCGGTGTCGAGGCTGTCGTCTTCGACCGCGGCGGCAGCAAGTACGCAGGCCGTGTCGCCGCGATCGCCGATGGCGCTCGCGAAGGGGGGCTGGCGCTGTGAGCAACGAAACGAAGGAGCAGGAAGTGTCTGCTGAGACTCAGGCCGCCGAGGCCCCGGCTCAGGATCACCGCAACGAGCCGCGCGAGCAGCGTCGTGGTAGCCGTGACCGCGGGACCCGTGGCGAGCGCGGCGGACGCGACCGCAACGAGAGCCAGTTCCTCGAGCGCGTCGTCACCATTAACCGCGTCTCGAAGGTCGTCAAGGGCGGCCGTCGCTTCAGCTTCACCGCGCTCGTCGTGGTGGGCGATGGCAACGGCACCGTCGGTGTCGGCTACGGCAAGGCGAAGGAGGTGCCTCTCGCTATCTCCAAGGGTGTCGAGGAGGCCAAGAAGAACTTCTTCCGCGTGCCCCGCGTCGGCAGCACCATCCCGCACCCCGTGCAGGGCGAAGCCGCTGCTGGTGTCGTGCTGCTGCGTCCGGCCGCTGCCGGTACCGGTGTTATCGCCGGTGGTCCGGTTCGCGCCGTACTCGAGTGCGCCGGCATCCACGATGTGCTGAGCAAGTCGCTCGGTTCGTCGAACACCCTGAACATCGTGCACGCGACCGTCGAGGCGCTGCAGCAGCTCGAGGAGCCTCGCTCCGTCGCAGCTCGCCGCGGCCTTGACTTCGACCGCGTCGCCCCGGCTCGCATCGTGCGCGCTGAGGCGAAGGCTGCGGCCGACGCTGCCGCGAAGGCAAAGGCAGGTGCGTAATGGCGAAGAGCCTGAAGATTACGCAGACGAAGTCCGTTATCAGTGAGAAGCAGAACCAGCGCGATACTCTCCGCAGCCTGGGCCTCAAGAAGATCGGCCAGTCGGTCGTTCGCGAGGACACGCAGGCGAACCGCGGTTACGTGCGTGCTGTCGCTCACCTTGTAGAGGTTGAGGAGATCGACGCATGAGCGAGAAGAACGAGGAGCGCGATCAGGTGCTCAAGGCGCACCACCTCCGTCCGGCTCCCGGCTCCAAGAAGGCCAAGACCCGCGTGGGTCGTGGCGAGGGCTCGAAGGGCAAGACGGCTGGTCGTGGCACCAAGGGCAGCAAGGCCCGCTACCAGGTGAAGGCCGGCTTCGAGGGTGGGCAGATGCCGCTGCACATGCGCACCCCGAAGCTGCGCGGGTTCAAGAACCCGTTCCGCACCGAGTACCAGGTTGTCAACATCGCGAAGCTCGCCGAGCTCTACCCCAAGGGTGGCGACGTGACTGTTGACGATCTGGTCGCCAAGGGCGCCGTTCGCAAGAACCAGCCCGTCAAGGTGCTGGGCGACGGTGACCTGCAGGTGAAGCTCACCGTCTCGGTCGACAAGGTCTCCGGCTCCGCTGAGCAGAAGATCGTCGCCGCAGGCGGAGAGATCAAGTAAGGGTTCGTCAGAACTCGATCGCCCGAGTCTCTCTCGGGTAGCGGGGGAGTGGCGGAACCGGCCCATGTGTCGGTTCCGCCCACCCCCGTTTTTCTTTCGCGGATCCCGCTCGGCGGATCCGCGTGTTCGACGCCCGGCTGACATGTAGGCTGGTGCAATCGGTTCTCGTCGTCAGGCGAAGGCCCCACGACGTTTCCAGGAGGCAGATTTTGTTCAGCGCCATCGGACGGATCTTTCGGACTCCCGACCTGCGACGGAAGATTGTCTTCACGCTCGCTATCGTGTCGCTGTTCCGGCTCGGTTCATTCATTCCGGCACCCTTCGTCGACTACGCCAATGTGCAGGCGTGTCTGGCGGCGAACGCGAACGGCGCTTCCGGCCTCTACGACATGATCAACCTGTTCAGCGGCGGTGCACTGCTGCAGCTGTCGATCTTCGCGCTGGGCATCATGCCGTACATCACGGCCTCCATCATCACGCAGTTGCTGCGCGTCGTCATCCCGCACTTCGAGGCGCTGCACAAGGAGGGCCAGGCCGGCCAGGCCAAGCTCACCCAGTACACCCGCTACCTCACCATCGCACTCGCGGTGCTGCAGTCGACCACGCTCATCACCGTCGCCCGCTCGGGCCAGCTGTTCGGCGCTGTGGCCGATCAGTCGTGCCAGAACCTCGTGTCGCAGGAGTGGTGGGCCATCCTTATCATGATCCTCACGATGACCGCAGGCACGGGACTCATCATGTGGTTCGGTGAGCTCATCACCGAGCGCGGCGTCGGCAACGGCATGTCGATCCTCATCTTCACCTCGATCGCAGCCACGTTCCCCAACGCGATGTGGATCATCAAGGAGTCGCGCGGCTGGGAAGTCTTCTTCCTGGTGCTCGCAGTCGGCCTCGTCGTCGTCGCCGCAGTCGTGTTCGTCGAGCAGTCGCAGCGCCGTATTCCGGTGCAGTACGCGAAGCGCGTCGTGGGCCGCCGCACCTACGGGGGCAGCAGCACCTACATTCCGATTAAGGTCAACATGGCCGGCGTGATCCCCGTGATCTTCGCCTCGGCGATCCTGTACCTGCCGATGCTGATCACCCAGTTCAACCAGCCCAAGATCGGCGAAGAGCCGAAGGCATGGGTCGTCTGGATTCAGAACAACCTCGTCTACGGCGATCAGCCGATCTACATGCTGGTCTTCTTCCTGCTGGTCATCGGCTTCACCTTCTTCTACGTGCAGATCACCTTCAATCCTGAAGAGGTCTCCGACAATATGAAGCAGTATGGCGGCTTCATTCCTGGTATCCGCGCGGGTCGCCCCACCGCTGAGTACCTCAACTACGTGCTTACCCGCATCACCAGTGCAGGGTCCATCTACCTGGGCCTCATCGCACTGCTCCCGCTCATCGCGCTCGCATTCTTCGGAGCTAACCAGAACTTCCCGTTCGGTGGTGCTTCGATCCTCATCATTGTCGGCGTCGGCCTTGAGACCGTCAAGCAGATCGACGCCCAGCTGCAGCAGCGCCACTACGAAGGACTCCTCAAGTGACCGACACCCAGACCACCCGCCTGCTCATCATCGGCCCGCCCGGTGCGGGCAAGGGCACCCAGGCAGCGGCGATCGCCGAGCGCTACGGTGTCCCCGCGATTTCCACCGGCGATATCTTCCGCGCCAACATCAAGGGCGGCACCGAGCTTGGAAAGCGCGTGCAGGAGATTATCGAGCGGGGCGAACTCGTTCCCGACTCGCTCACCAACGAGATCGTCGCGGATCGCCTCGCGCAGCCCGACGCGGCTCCCGGCTTCCTGCTCGATGGCTACCCCCGCACCGTCGACCAGGTGCACGCTCTTGACGGCATGCTCGAAGGTGCCTCGCTCGACGCGGTGGTGCTGATCGAAGCCGACGTCGATGCCGTTGTCGCCCGTCTGCTGAAGCGTGCCGAGATTGAGGGCCGCGCCGACGACACCGAAGACGTGATCCGTCACCGCCAGGAGGTCTACGCACAACAGACCGCTCCGCTCGTCGAACTGTTCTCCGAGCGCGGCATTCTGGTCACCGTCGACGGGCTCGGCTCGGTCGAGGATGTCGCCGCCCGCATCGCAGCAGGTCTTGAGGCCAAGCTCGCAGCGCCGGTGGAGCGCTAGCTCGTGTCGCGTCGAGGGATCCTGCGACGTTCCATCTACAAGTCGCCTGCCCAACTGCGACTGATGGTTGAACCCGGTCTCGCGACGGGTGCCGCGCTTGCGGCGATGCGCGATGCAGTGCGCGCCGGGGTGACGCCCCTCGAACTCGATGCGATTGCCGAGGAGGCGATCCGCTCACGCGGAGGCGCCCCCAACTTCATGCTCGAGCCTGGATACCGCCACACCATCTGCGCCAACGTCAATGAGCATGTGGTGCACGGTATCCCCACCGACAGGCCGTTGCAGCCGGGCGACATCGTCGCCCTCGACGCCGGTGCCGTGGTGAACGGCTGGAACGGCGATGCTGCGATCACCGCAGTGATCCCCGACCCTGCACGTCCCGAGCACACCGCCGCTCTCGAACGTCTCAGTCAGGTCACCGAGGCTGCGATGTGGCGCGGTATCGCGCGTCTTGCCACAGCCTCACATGTGAACGAGGTCGGCGAGGCCGTCTCGGCGTATGTGCGCAAGCACAGCGACTACGGTGTGCTCGAGGACTATATCGGCCACGGCATTGGTCGCAGCATGCACGAAGACCCGCCGGTCTTCAATGTGCCGGTGAAGCGCCGCGGCCCGGAGGTGAAGCCGGGGCTCGTCGTCGCGATCGAGCCCATCATCTCAGCGGGCGGCATCGACACGATCATCGAAGACGACGACTGGACCGTGACCATGGCCGACGGCTCAATGAGCGCCCAGTGGGAGCACTCGGTCGCGGTGCACGGTCGCGGAATCTGGGTGCTGACCGCAGAAGACGGCGGCGCCAGCGGGCTTGAGCCGCTCGGGATCACGCCGGTTCCGATCCCATAACCAGGCAGTCACGGCTCGGTGAGGGGGTGCGCGCATGAATCAGCACCGGATCGCCCGTCGCAGCGCCCTGCTCGGAGTGGGTGGCATCCTCGGCCTGGCGCTCTCGGGGTGCGCGACCGCGCGCCCCGTCGCGCCCGGTTCGTCTCGGGTGACGGCCGATCCGCACCCCCGTGAGGTGGCTCCCGCTGATCCGCCTGCCGCCGCTGCACCAGCAGCCCCGCCGCTGCCCGATGTCGAGGCGATCATCGCCGCACACGAGGGCCGCGCGCCGAGCCAATGGGGCACCGACATTCCCGGTGTCATCCGCACCGGCGGCGAGGCCGGCCTCGACCCCGCCGCCGTGTACCTCACCCTTGACGCCTGCGGCGGGAGTGCGGGATCCGGTTTCGATGCCCCCCTGATCGAGGGGCTCACTGCGGCGGCGGTTCCGGCGACGCTGTTTCTCAATCACGGGTGGATCGCGGCGAACTACCAGCTCGCCGCCGCTTTGGCCGCCAATCCGCTGTTCTCCATTCAGAATCACGGTACGCGCCACCTTCCCCTGAGCGTGAATGGTTCGTCGGCGTACGGTATCCCCGGCACCGCGAGTGTGCGCGAAGTCGCGCTTGAGGTGTGGGAGAACCATGTCGCGCTCACCGAGCTGACAGGGGTGGCACCGCGTTGGTTTCGCCCAGGCACGGCCCATCTCGACGATGTCGCGCTCAGTGTCTCCACGGCGTTGGGGGAGCGGATCGCCGGCTTCGCCATCAACGGCGACGGCGGCGCGACCCTCCCCGCGCAGAGTGTGACGGTCGCCGTGGGTGCAGCCGTTGGCGGCGAGATCGTGATCGCGCACATGAACCAGCCAGGATCAGGCACCGCGGCCGGGATTCTCGCCGCCGTTCAGCAGCTACGCGACCGCGGCTTGAGCTTCGGTGTGCTCTGAGTGCGGGCTTTACAAACACCGACACGCCCGGTACTCTTGATCTTTGGTGCTTTGCGCCTGTTTTCGCGTTCCCGATCGCAGTTCTGGATCAGGCCCGCGGGGCGGACGAAGGGCATTCGCAAGACCAGCACACACCTACGCAAGCGATAGTGAGGCTATGGCGAAGAAAGACGGCGTCATCGAGATCGAGGGACAGGTTGTCGAGGCTCTGCCGAACGCGATGTTCCGCGTCGAGCTGACCAATGGACACAAAGTGCTCGCTCATATCTCGGGAAAGATGCGTCAGCACTACATCCGTATCCTCCCGGAGGATCGCGTGGTCGTAGAACTGACACCCTACGATCTGACCCGCGGCCGCATCGTCTACCGCTACAAGTAGGCGCTGGAAAGTAACGGCTCGCGGCATCCCGCGAGTACGAGGACAGCGAAGCAGTAAGGAAACATCATGAAGGTCAAGCCCAGCGTCAAGCCGATCTGCGATCACTGCAAGGTGATCCGCCGTCACGGCCGCGTCATGGTGATCTGCAAGAGCAACCCGCGCCACAAGCAGCGTCAGGGCTAAGCAGGTCGTCAGCCCGTGCGCGCAGGATGCGATCCGCATTCCGCAACGCTCCATACGCACGGAATGACAGCAACACAACTCAACAACTGATCCAGCGCATCGAAGAACCCGCGCCCACCCGGCCTTGGCCGGTGAAGCGCGGGGGACACCTCGGGACGGAGGCCCGAACCCCCGATACGCACCAAACCTCCAAGATCCGCAAGGAGAGCCAACATGGCACGTCTCGCAGGAGTCGACATCCCGCGCGATAAGCGCGTCGAGATCGCACTCACCTACATCTACGGCGTCGGCCGCACCAGCGCGCTGAAGACCCTCGCCGACACCGGCATCGACGGGAACATCCGCGTCAAGGACCTCACCGACGACCAGCTCGTCGCGCTCCGCGACTACATCGAAGGCAACTTCAAGGTTGAGGGCGACCTCCGCCGCGAGGTCGCAGCCGACATCCGCCGCAAGGTTGAGATCGGCAGCTACCAGGGTCTCCGTCACCGCAAGGGCCTGCCCGTGCACGGTCAGCGCACCAAGACGAACGCTCGTACCCGTAAGGGCCCGAAGCGCACCGTCGCCGGCAAGAAGAAGTAATCGCCGGTTCACTGACCAAACACACAGAGCTTTTCAGGAGAACACTCAATGGCTGCACCCAAGACCGCGGCTCGTAAGCCGCGTCGCAAGGACAAGAAGAACGTTGTCGTGGGCCAGGCCCACATCAAGTCGACGTTCAACAACACGATCGTCTCGATCACCGACACCACCGGTGCCGTGATCAGCTGGGCCTCCTCGGGCGGCGTCGGCTTCAAGGGCTCGCGCAAGTCGACCCCGTTCGCCGCGCAGCTCGCTGCCGAGTCGGCTGCCCGCAAGGCGCAGGAGCACGGCATGAAGAAGGTCGACGTCTTCGTGAAGGGTCCGGGATCGGGTCGCGAGACCGCGATCCGTTCGCTCCAGGCCGCGGGCCTCGAGGTCGGTTCGATCACCGACGTCACCCCGCAGACGCACAACGGCTGCCGGCCGCCCAAGCGTCGCCGCGTCTGAATTCGTTGTCAAGCCGACTGCGGTTGGCTTCGACTGCGACCTCCCGGTCGTGGAAGAAGTCGCCGCGTCGGCTCGGCGATTTCTCCGGTCAAGCCGGACACGGCTTGACCCATCGGGGAAACCGCATACCCGATCAGAACGCAAGTTCCTCCCTTTACCCGCATGAGTCATATAGCGGACTCCAGCGAAAGGACCACACACAGTGCTCATTGCACAGCGACCCACTCTGACTGAAGAATCGATCTCCGAGTACCGTTCGCGCTTCGCCATCGAGCCGCTCGAGCCCGGCTTCGGCTACACGCTCGGCAACTCGCTGCGCCGCACCCTGCTCTCGTCGATCCCCGGTGCCGCCGTGACAAGCGTGCGCTTCGAGGGCGTCGCCCACGAGTTCACGACCATTCCGGGCGTGACCGAGGACGTCACCGAGATCATCCTCAACATCAAGGACCTCGTCGTCTCCAGCGAGCACGACGAGCCCATCACGGCGTACCTGCGCAAGACCGGTGCCGGCGAGGTGACTGCAGCCGACATTTCCGCTCCCGCGGGCGTCGAGGTGCACAACCCCGAGCTCGTGATCGCGACGCTCAGCGATTCCGCACAGTTCGAGCTCGAGCTCACCATCGAGCGTGGCCGCGGCTACGTCTCGGCAGCGCAGAACCGCAACGAGGACGCCGAGGTTGGCCGTATTCCGGTCGACTCGATCTACTCGCCGGTACTCAAGGTCACCTACCGCGTGGAGGCCACGCGTGCCGGTGAGCGCACCGACTTCGATCGTCTCGTCGTCGATGTTGAGACCAAGCCCGCAATCAGCCCCCGCGACGCGATCGCGTCGGCCGGTTCGACGCTTGTCGAGCTGTTCGGTCTGGCCCGCGAGCTCAACACCGCGGCCGAGGGCGTCGAGATTGGCCCCGCGCCCGTCGAGGTCGTCGCCGAGGGTGAGCTCTCGATCCCGATCGAGGATCTCGATCTCTCCGTGCGCAGCTACAACTGCCTGAAGCGCGAGGGCATCAACACGGTGAGCGAGCTTGTTGCGCTCTCCGAGGCGCAGCTGATGAACATCCGCAACTTCGGTCAGAAGTCCGTATTCGAGGTGCGCGACAAGCTCACCGAGATGGGCCTCTCGCTGAAGGATGCCGTGCCCGGCTTCGACGGTGCGCAGTTCTACAGCTACGAAGACGACAACAACTAACGATCCGGCACTGTTCGCCTGATCGCACACTTACTGGAGTAAACAATGCCCAAGCCCAACAAGGGCCCCCGCCTCGGAGGCGGCCCCGCACACGAGCGCCTGATGCTGAACCAGATGGCTGCGCAGCTCTTCGAGCACAAGCGCATCCAGACCACGGAGACCAAGGCCAAGCGCCTGCAGCCCGTGGCCGAGCGCCTCGTGACCTTCGCGAAGCGCGGCGATCTCGCCGCTCGCCGTCGCGTGATGCGTCAGATCCTCGACAAGAGCGTCGTGCACGAGCTCTTCACCGAGATCGCGCCCCTCGTCGAGAACCGCGAGGGTGGCTACACCCGCATCATCAAGACCGGTTTCCGCAAGGGTGACAACGCACCCCTCGCGGTGATCGAGCTCGTGCTCGAGCCCGTCGCCCCGAAGGCCAAGGCGAAGAAGAAGGCTGCGGCCGAGCCCAAGGCTGAAGAGGTCGTCGAGACCCCCGCTGAGGAGACCGCTGTCGAGGAGGCCGCTGAGGCGCCCGCCGAGACCGAGGCTCCCGCTGAGGAGAAGGCCGAGTAAGGTTTTCGCACTCGCAGTGCCGCAGCGCCCCGTGATCCGTTCGGATCACGGGGCGCTGCGCTGTTTGGCGCGGCTATGGACTGAGTCGGCGGGCGGATCGTGGGGCAGGCGGATCGCGCTGCGGTGGATCGCGGAGCGTCGATCGCGGGGTGAGCTACCGGCGGGGGAGCGCGAAGCCGATGGCTTCGCTGGGACTTTGCAGCTTGTCGAGTGCGCGTTGCACAGCTGCCGCGTAGATCTCGCCGCCGCTCGGATTGGGGTGGATGTCGTCCCCGGCGAGCGCATCGGGCACGCCGGTGACCGCGCCGGTCCAGTCAGCCACCACAACGCCGCGATGGGCCTCGGCATAGGAGGCGAGCAGCTCGTTGACGCCGGGAATCCAGTCGCGGTCGGCGTGGGCATTCACCAGCACAAGGGGACGCGTCCCCGCCGCGCGGTGGATCGTGTCGAGGTCTTCGGGCTGCACGGGACCGTTGGTGCCGAGGCCGACGACGAGCACGCTGCGCAGCTCGCCCTGTGAGGCGAGCTCGGCCACGATCTCGGTGCCTGCATCCATGCTTCGCGAGACCGCAGCGTCGACCGAGATCCCCGGGTAGGCGGCCTCCAATTCGGGCAGGCTCGCCAGCATCACCGAGTCGCCGACCGCGACGAGGTCGCCGCCTTCGAACGCGATGCGCGCCGTCTCGGCAGAATTCGAGGATCCGACTGCGCCAGACCCCTGGGAGCCAGAGCCCTTGGTGGCAGCGCCATCGGCACCGGCTGAAGCCGAGTCTGGGCTGTCGCCCTTGCCTGAAGTGCCCTCGGCGCCAGAAGCAACAGTAGCCTCGGCAAGCTGGTGGCTGCGCTCGAGGGCTTCCTGCCCGCGCGCGATCGCCGCCTCCGCAGAGCTCTGCTGCGGTGCCGTGACCAGCGCGACAACCGTAAGCGGCACTGTCGCGGCGAGCACCACACCGAGTGAGACGGCGACGAAGCGCCGCCGCGGCGTGTGGTCGCTCGGGCGCACGAGCAGGCGCAGCGCACGACGTAGCCCGAAGCGGCGCACCGGCTGCTCCACGAAACGGTAGGAGAGCGCCGCGGCAAGAATCGTGGCTGCCAAGGTCAGCGGTGCCACCAGCCAGTCGAGGTCGGCGTTCAGGGCCGCGGCGCAAATCAGCAGCAGCGGCCAATGCCAGAGGTAGATGCCGTACGAGCGCTCGCCCACCCATCGCAGCGGTGCCATATCGAGCGCGCGGCCAATCCACACCCCCGGTCGGGTCACCGCCCACACCACGAGCAGCGAGGCAGCTGTCGCCAGCTGAAAGCCCCACCGGAAGCTGGCGGGGCTGCCCTCAGCGAGGGTGAGCGCAAGCCACACGAGCGCGCCAAGCCCGACGACCGCAACGGTGCCCCAAACGAGCTGCCGCAGGGCGCCCGGATCCGCCGCCATCGAAGACCGGGAGCGCTGCAGCGCGGCCGCCATTGCCGCGCCCAGCAGCAGACCAAAAGTGTGGCTGTCAGATCCGAAATAGATGCGAGTGGGGTCAGCTCCGAGCAGTGACAGCGCCACCATCAGCGCAGCCGAGGCGAGGCCGAGCACTGCGAGCGGAATGGCGCGAGCGGCTCGGGAACGCAGCCTGACGAGCAGCAGCACCAGCAACGGCAGCACAATGTAGAACTGCTCCTCGATCGCCAGCGACCACATGTTGCGGAACAGCTCAGGGGTGTCCCGCGCGAAGTAATCGGCCCCGTTCGCGATGAACACCCAGTTGCTCACGAAGAACACAGCCCCCGCGATCTGCTGCTTGATGCCGACGAGCAGGTCTCCGCCCACCGCCAGCGCGAGCGAAGTGCTTACGAGCAGCACGAGCCCGAGGGCGGGCAGCAGCCGGCGAGCGCGGCGGCGCCAGAAGACGCCGAGGCGGATCCGCCCATCCAGTTCGTACTCTCGCAGCAGCAGCGAGGTGATGAGGAAGCCGCTCATCACGAAGAATACGTCGACGCCGAGGAAGCCGCCGGGAAGCAGCGCAGGGAAGAGGTGGTAGCAGAGCACCAGGCCGACCGCGACGGCTCGCAGACCGTCGAGACCGCCGAATCGGGCGGGTCGCGGGGCAGGAGTGGGCGGGGGAGGAGTCATGGGAAGCTTTCGGCGCTGCGAGGGAGCGCGCATCGGACCATCCTACGCGCGGAAGCCGAGAACGAGCCGGGGCAGGCACGCCCGTCGCGCGGCATCTGGCAGGATCGAGGCGTGACCTTCGAATCGCCTCTCACGCGCCTGCGCCTCGACCTTGCCTACGACGGCACCGATTTCTCGGGGTGGGCGGCGCAGCCGGGGTTGCGCACCGTGCAGGGCGAGATCGAAGCCGCACTCGCGGTGCTGCTGCGCACCGGTGCGGGCGACGCCCCGCGGCTGACCGTTGGCGGCCGCACCGATGCAGGAGTGCACGCCCGGGGCCAAGTGGCGCACCTCGACGTCAGCGACGCCCAACTCGCCAAGTGGAGCGCCCGCCGGGGCGACGACGCGGGCCGTGGCGACGCGGCGGAGTCGGCGACACGGGCACGCAAACTGAACGGGGTGCTGAAGCGCTCGGCACCCGACGTCGTGATCCATGAGGCGAGGGTCGTGCCCGCCGCGTTCGACGCCCGCTTCTCAGCCCTGCGTCGCCGATACGAGTACCGGCTGCGGGGGGAGGGGATGCGCCGCGATCCGCTCACCGCGCGCTTCACCGCCGACGTGCCGAAGCCACTCGATCTCGCCGCGATGCAGTGGGCGAGCGACGAATTGATCGGCCTCAACGACTTCACCACTTTCTGCAAAGCCCGTGAGGGCGCGACCGCGGTGCGCGATCTGCTGAGCTTCGAATGGCGCAAGACCGAGGACGGCGCCTACGCGGCGCGCATCGAAGCCGACGCGTTCTGCCATTCGATGGTGCGCGCGCTGGTGGGCGCGGTGGTGGCTGTCGGCAGCGGGCGGATCGGTCACGACGAACTCGTGACCCTACGCGATGCCCGCGAACGGTCGAGCCGCTTCACAGTGATGCCGGCGCACGGGCTGTCGTTGGAAGAGATCGCCTACCCCGCCGATGCCGAGCTCGCGCTGCGGGCCGAGCAGACGCGGGCGCGGCGCGATCCGCTCTCGGGCGAGTGAATCAGACGGTCCTGGGGGTGCGATCAGTCGTGTTCGGCCTCGGCGAGCTCGGTGAAGAAGGCTCGGCCCAGCCCGTGGGTGCGCAGGCCGTACTCGACGGTGAGGCGCTGGTAGCGCGCCAGCTCGCGATACTGCTCGGGTACCTCAGCGGCGTCGATCATCGTGGCGAGGGATTCGAGCCGGGCTTCGTCTTCGGCCGCGCGCTGCGCGATGTGTTCGAGCACGGCGCGGCGCTCGGCGGGTGAGGGCAGCGCGCCGAGGAAGTACAGCCGTGAAAGCGCTGCGACTTCCAGATCGCGATCGGCGATCGGGCCGAGCATCCAGTTACGGAACGCGGATCGGCCCTCGGCGGTGACGGCGTAGACCTTCTTCGCCCGCCCACCGTCGTGCTCTTCGGTGACGGTGACGAGCCCGTCGCCGAGCAAGCGCTGCAGCGCTTGGCGCTGCGCGCCGAGGCTCGCCGCGTAGAAGAGCGAGATACCTGCCTCGAAGAACTTGTTGAGGCTGTAGACGGTCTGCGGGCCCACCGCGATGAGGAGGCCGAGAACTACGTACGCCACGGGCGCCTTTCCGGTATGTTATTCAAAGTAATGTTTCTTTGAGTAATGTTAGTTCGTTCGTGTTAAGGATCATCATGCCCGATCAGTCCGACATGTCCCTGGAGCTGCTGCGCGCCCGCTTCGATCGCATTACCCGGCGGCGGGGGAGGCTCGGAGCGCCCCAGGTGCTGCTGCGCGCCCCCGACGTTGAGTTCAGTTACGGCGATCAGTCGACGCCTTTCCACGCGGCCAGCATCGGCAAGCTGGCCACGGGCGCCATCGTGCTGCAGCTCGCGCGCGGCGATGCGTTCGACCTAGACACCGGCATCGACGCACTGCTCCCGTCGCGCGAGATCACGGGGCTCTTCGCCCCCGGCTCTCGCCCGCCCACGGTGCTGGAACTGCTGCGCCACACCTCCGGTGCAGCCGACTACTTCGAGGGCGACCGCGGCCGCCGGAATGGCCTCGTGCGCGTCGTCGCAGCCCGGCCCGACCGAGTCTGGACCCCCGCCGAGATGCTCGACTTCGCCCGAGACCATCATCGGCCGGTCGGGGAGCCTGGGGAGCGCTTCCGCTACTCCGACACGGGCTACGTGCTGCTCGGGCGCCTCATTGAGGAGGTGAGTGGCGTCGCCTATCACGAGGCCGTTCGGGATCGCATCATCGAGCCCCTCGGGCTCGAGCGCACCTTCCTGCCCGGCCTCACCTCGCCGATCCGTGGCGAACGCCGTCTCGCAGCCTGCTACGTCGGGCGCGAGGACCTCAGCACCTCCGGGGCGCTGAGCTGCGGTTGGGCCGGAGGTGGCATCGCTGCAACGCCGGCCGACCTCATCACCTTCAGTGAGGCGCTGCACGGAGGGCGGCTCGTCACGTCGCGGGAACTTGCAATCATGATGGATATGCGCAGTCGGGTGCGCGGTGGCATTCACTACGGTGCGGCCATGATGGAGCTGCGCTTCGACGGATTCTCGCCCCTGCTGCGCGGACTGCCGAGACCCGTCGGGCATCTCGGATCCCTCGCCACCTACCTCTTTTACGACCGAGCCCGGGGCTCCCATCTCGTCATGAACTTCCATGCCCGGCGCGAAATGTCCCGCGCGATCCGGGCGGCGATCGCCGTTGAGCGGGTGCTCAGCAGCCGCTGAGGCCGGGATCTCAGCCAGGTTCCGAAGCTGTGCTAAAGTAGACATTTGGTGCGCAAGCACCCGATTTGTTGAGCCCTCCACGCGCCCGAGCACCCCCAGGGGACCGGGCATCGGAGTGGGATCCACGAACACCTCCAATTCGACAGAAAGCAGCACTCCAGTGACTCGCACATATTCGCCGAAGGCCGCCGATCAGAAGCATGATTGGCTCGTCATCGACGCCACCGATGTCGTGCTCGGCCGCCTCGCCTCGCACGCCGCAGCTCTGCTCCGCGGCAAGCACAAGCCGACCTTCGCCCCCCACATGGACATGGGCGACTACGTCATCATCATCAACGCCGACAAGGTCGTGCTGACCGCCAACAAGGCGGCCAATAAGCTCGCCTACCGCCACTCGGGCTACCCGGGTGGCCTGCGCTCCGTCAGCTACACCGAGCTGCTCGAGAAGAACCCCGAGCGCGCCGTTGAGAAGGCCATCCGCGGCATGCTGCCGAAGAACTCGCTCGGAGCAGACCTGTTCCGCAAGCTGAAGGTCTACCGCGGTGCAGAGCACCCGCACGCGGCTCAGCAGCCCACCCCCTACACCTTCGGCCAGGTCGCGCAGTAATCGCGGCGACGACGAGACATTCAGAGAGAGACTGCACAGTGACTGAAGAGCAGACCGTGGCCCCCGAGAGCTACACCACCGAGACGCCCGCTTCGCAGGCGACCGTGTCGACCCCCCGCCCCGCGCTCACCGTTCCCGGTGCCGCTGTGGGCCGCCGCAAGCAGGCCATCGCCCGCGTGCGCCTCATCCCCGGTTCGGGCAAGATGACCGTCAACGGTCGTGAGCTCGACGAGTACTTCCCCAACAAGCTGCACCAGCAGCTCATCACCGATCCATTCACCGTGCTCGAGCTGGGCGGCTCCTACGACGTGATCGCCCGTATCGTCGGCGGCGGCCCCTCGGGCCAGGCCGGCGCGCTCCGCCTCGCGATCGCCCGTGCGCTGAACGAGATCGACGCCGAGCACAACCGTCCGACCCTCAAGAAGGCCGGCTTCTTGAGCCGCGATGCTCGCATCAAGGAGCGCAAGAAGGCCGGTCTCAAGAAGGCCCGCAAGGCGCCTCAGTACTCGAAGCGCTAAGCAGGAAGCACCCTTTCATGGGACGCCTGTTTGGCACCGACGGGGTTCGTGGTCTAGCCGGGGTCGATGTGACCGCCGAGCTGGCCATGAACCTCGCTCACGCAGCGGCTCTCGTACTCGGGCGTTCAGCCCGGGGCGAGAGCCGTCGCGCTGTCGCCGTCGTGGCGCGCGATCCGCGCGTATCCGGTGAGTTCATCGCCGCGGCGGTGTCGGCCGGGCTTGCCGCAGCCGGAGTCGATGTGCTCGACGCCGGTGTGATCCCGACTCCCGCCGCCGCCTACCTCGTCGCCGACACCGGCGCCGATTTCGGCGTGATGGTCTCGGCCTCGCACAACCCGGCCCCCGACAACGGCATCAAGTTCTTCGCCGAAGGCGGGCGCAAGCTCGCCGACGACATCGAAGACGAGATCCAAGCGGCAATGGATCGCCCGCGGATTGCGGTCACCGGTCGCGAGGTGGGGCGGATCCGCCGCTTCGCCGACGCCGAAGACCGCTACCTCGTGCACTTGCTCGGCACCCTTGAAGGGGTGCGGCTGGAAGGTTTGCACGTCGTGCTCGACTGCGCCCACGGTGCGGCAGCCGGCATCTCGCCAGATGTCTTCACCGACGCCGGCGCGAAGGTCACCGTCATCGGCAACGATCCCGACGGCTTCAACATCAACGACGGCGTGGGATCCACCCACCTCGAACCGCTGATCGCAGCTGTGCGTCAGCACGGCGCCGACCTCGGCATTGCGCACGACGGTGACGCTGATCGCTGCCTCGCGGTCGACGGCAGCGGCGATGTCGTCGACGGCGACAAGATCATGGCGATCCTCGCGCTCTCCATGGCCACCCGCGGTCGCCTCGAACGCAACACCCTCGTGGCTACGGTCATGTCGAACCTCGGCTTGAAGCTCGCGATGGCCGACAACGGTATCGATGTCGTCGAGACCGGAGTGGGCGACCGCTACGTGCTCGAAGCCATCAATGAGCACGGCTACTCGCTCGGTGGCGAGCAGTCGGGTCACGTCATCATGAGCGACTACGCGACTACCGGCGACGGCATTCTGACGGGGCTGCACCTTGCCGCTGAGGTCAAGCGCACGGGCAAATCGCTCGCCGAGCTTGCGCAGTGCATGACCGTGTATCCGCAGGTGCTCGTGAATGTGAAGGGCGTGGATCGCACCGGTGTGGCCGGCGATGAACTGCTGCAGCAGGCCGTGCACCAAGCCGAGATCGCCCTGGGCGGCAAGGGGCGGGTGCTGCTGCGCCCATCCGGCACCGAGCCCGTGGTGCGGGTGATGGTCGAAGCCGAGCATGAAGAACAGGCTCAGCGTCTGGCCGACGATCTGGCTGCCATTGTGCAGGAGCGGCTCGCGGTCTGAGCTGGCTGGTCGTTTCCCACGGTATGTGATCTGCCGTGGATATGGAGGTTCCTTCGAAATCTCCATATCCACGGCATTTTTCATAGCTACGAACCTCGCTCACAGGGGAGGTTTCGGCTCGGGCGAGGTGAATTGTCCACAATTTTATGGATCCTGGCCTTTGGTGGGGGAACATCGTCCAGGCTGAGGCCATGCTTCGAGAGATCCTCGCCTCCTACGATGGCGTTGTTCGCACCCCGTGCCCTCTTCGAACACGGGGTGAGCAAGCACCGTGTGGCCTGCGCCGTGTCTGATGGCAAGCTGGTACGAATCAGAAGCTCGTCGATCGATCCGTGCTCGAACGGCTGCCCCTCGACGGGACCGTGCGGGCGCTGCTCGCGCAGACCACCCCCTTCGCTGACTCCGGGCTGGAGACATACGTGAGGCTGCCGCTGCGGAGATTCGGGGTGCGGATCGTCTGCCAATCCTGGTTGTGCGGACATCACGTCGATTCCGTCATTGGTGAGCGGTTGGTGCTGCAGATCGACGGCGCCCACCACACAGGTCGTCAGCGCTCGAGCGATATCACCCACGATGCCGAGCTGAGATTGCGAAGGTTCACCGTGTTCCGGGTCTGCTACGAACAGGTGATGTTCCGGTGGCCTGAGGTGCAGGCTCTGGTCATCGATGCCATCGCCCAGGGTCTGCACCTGGACTGAGCCGTGGGGCATTTCGCTGAAGCGCTGTGTTCAGTATGGGATCTGCCGTCGATATGGAAGATCCGGGTGAGAGCGGCATATCTCCGGCAGATTCCATATGGACGGGAAGGGGGCGAGGATGGGGGAGTGGGGACGGATCCCTACAGCTTCCTCAACAGCACCTTCTGCACGCGGTGATCCGCCTCCTTGCGGAGCACCAGGGTGGCCCTGGCCCGTGTGGGCCTGATGTTCTCGACGAGGTTGGGCTCGTTGATGTTGTTCCAGAATTCGTCGGCGATGGCGCTGGCCGCCTCGTCGTTGAGCGTGGCGAAGCGGCGGAAGTGCGAGCGCGGGTTGGAGAACGCGCTCTCCCGCAGATGCAGGAATCGCGTTCGGTACCAGCGCTGAATGTCGGACACTCGCGCGTCGACGTACAGCGAGAAGTCGAAGAGGTCGCTCACCGCGAGCGGGTGCTGCATCGAGGCCGGCTGCAGCACGTTGAGCCCTTCGACGATGAGGATATCGGGCTGCCGCACAACGGTGAACTGGTCGGGCACGATGTCGTAAACGAGATGGCTGTAGACCGGGGCGCGCACTTCCTCGACGCCCGCCTTCACCTGCGACACGAAGCGCAGCAGGGCGCGGCGATCGTACGACTCCGGGAAGCCCTTGCGGTGCACGATGCCGCGGCGCTCGAGCTCGCGAGTGGGGTAGAGAAAGCCGTCGGTGGTGACGAGCTGCACGTTCGGCGTCTCGGGCCAGCGTGCCAGCAGATCTCGCAGGATGCGCGCGACCGTCGACTTGCCCACGGCGACGGATCCCGCGATCCCGATCACGAAGGGGCTCTGCCGCTCGCCGTTGCGCTGCAGAAAGCCTCGCGTGCGCTGATGCATCTCGCGAGTCGCGATCGCGTACTGGTTGATGAGACGGCTGAGCGGCAGGTACACCTCGGAGACCTCGGCGAGGTCGAGCGGTTCGCCGAGGCCGCGGAAGGCGTCGATTTCCTGCTCGGTGAGCGGCATCGGCGTCTCGCCGGCGAGGCGTGACCACTCCGCCCTGTCGATCTCCGTGAACGGTGAGGTGAACTCGGGTCGCATGAGCGCTTGCGTGTCGGTGCTCAGCGTGCCGCGCTGGTTCGCGGCGCGGGGATCGTCGTCGACACGCGCAGGGTCAGGGGTGCTGTACTCGGCCATTGTTCATCCATCGTGCCACTAAACTTGACCTCATGTGTGGAATCGTCGGATACGTCGGCCCCAACGATACGGTTGAGGCGCTCATCACTGGTCTGCGGCGCCTCGAGTACCGCGGCTACGACTCTGCGGGTATCGCGGTGGTCGATGAGGCTGGTGAGCTCGCCGTTCGTAAGCGCTCGGGCAAGCTCGCGCGGCTTGAGGAGCTGCTTGAGGTGAGCCCTGTGCAGGCCACCGGAACCGGTATCGGGCACACCCGGTGGGCAACGCACGGTGGTCCCACCGATGTCAACGCGCACCCGCACCTCGGTGACGGCGGCAAGCTTGCCCTGATCCACAATGGCATCGTCGAGAACTTCGCCGAGCTGCGTGCCGAGCTCGAGGCCGACGGCATCGAACTGCTCAGCGAGACCGATACCGAGGTCGTAGCAGCGCTTGTGGGCCGTGAGGTGGCGCGCCAAGGCGATCTGGAGGCCGGGTTCCGTGCGGTGGTCACTCGCCTGCACGGCACCTTCACGTTGCTCGCGATGCACCGCGATGAGCCCGGCAAGGTGGTGGCGGCTCGCCATCACTCGCCGCTCGTGGTGGGTCTCGGCGAGGGCGAGAACTTCCTCGGCTCGGACGTGGCAGCCTTCGTGTCGTCGACGCGCCGCGCCGTCGCGGTCGATGAGGACAACATCGCGATCATCACCCCTGACGAGGTGCGTATCACCGATTTCGCGGGCAATCCTGTCGAGTTCTCCGAATACGAGGTGCAGTGGGATGCGGATGCTGCCGACAAGGGCGGCTGGTCGTCGTTCATGGCGAAGGAGATCAACGAGCAGCCCGACGCCGTCGCAAACACGGTGCGCGGGCGCATCTCGGAGACCGGTGTCGAGATTCCCGAGCTCACCGAGCTTGGCGATGAGCGGCTGCGCGGTATTGAGCGGATCATCATCATCGCCTGCGGCACGGCGTCGTACGCCGGTCAGGTCGCCGCGTACGCGATCGAACAGTGGGCTCGCATTCCCGTCGAGGTGCAGCTGAGCCATGAGTTCCGCTACCGCGACCCGGTGCTCTCGGAACGCACGATGGTGATCTCGGTGAGCCAGTCGGGTGAGACGATGGACACGCTCATGGCTGTGAAGTACGCGATCGAGCGCGGTGTCACCACTGTTTCGGTCTGCAACACGCAGAGCGCAACGATTCCCCGCGAGTCAGATGCTGCTGTGTACACGCACGCAGGCCCTGAGGTTGCGGTCGCCTCCACCAAGGCGTTTATCGCGCAGATCACGGCGCTGTACTTGGTAGGTCTGCACCTGGGCCGCGTGCGTGGCACGCTGTCGGCAGAGGTCACGGCTCAGGCTGTGCAGCAGTTCGAGGAACTGCCCGAAAAGGTGCGCGAAGCCGTTGAGACGCACGACCAGATCGCGCAGCTGGCGCACTGGATGGCTGACACCCGTTCGGTGCTGTTCCTCGGTCGCCATGTGGGCTACCCCGTGGCGCTGGAGGGCGCGCTGAAGCTCAAAGAGATCGCCTATATTCACGCCGAGGGTTTCGCCGCGGGCGAGCTGAAGCACGGCCCGATCGCACTCATCGACCATGGGCAGCCTGTGTTCGTGCTGGTGCCGAGCCCGCGCACGTCGCCGCTGATGCACTCGAAGGTTGTGTCAAACATTCAGGAGATCCGCGCGCGCGGTGCCAGGGTGATCGCCGTGGTTGAGAAGGGCGACACTGCGGTGCTGCCCTTCGCCGACGAAGTGATCAGGCTGCCGCTCGCCGATGCGCTCTTCGAGCCGCTGCTGCAGGTTGTGCCGCTGCAGTGGTTCGCGCTCGAGCTTTCCACGGTGAAGGGTCTCGACGTCGATCAGCCGCGCAATCTCGCGAAGTCGGTCACGGTGGAGTGAGCCCCTCGCTCATTCCAGCGCAGTCGGAACCAGCACAGCCATGATCAGGGGCATCGGCGTCGACACCGTCGATATCGCGCGTTTCGAGCGACAGCTTGAGCGCACCCCTGCATTGCGGGCGCGGTTGTTCACGCAGGCCGAGCGCGAGTTGCCGCTCGCATCCTTGGCTGCTCGGTTCGCGGCGAAAGAGGCGCTCATCAAGGCCCTTGGGGGTTCTGCGGGGCTGGGCTGGCACGATCTCGAGGTGGTGCGGGACGCGGATCGCGCGCCGTCGTTCGCTGCGACGTCTGCGCTTGTGGCGGCACTCGCGGGGCGCGGTGCGGATCGCGCGCACCTTTCGTTGACGCATGACGCGGGGGTGGCAACGGCGTTCGTGATCGTGGAGTCGGCGGCGCCGATCGCAGGAATGTCGGGGGTCGGCGGTACGCTCGCAGCATCGCTGACGCCGGATGGTCCGACGCCGCAGCAGGGATCGGAGACGACATGAGAACAGGATCGATGCGGGTCGCGGAGATCTCTCTGTCGGCGATCAGGCACAATGTTGCCCGTGTGCGCGAGCTGACCGGCGGCGCGGTGATCGTGGTGGTGAAGGCCGACGGCTACGGTCACGGTGCGAGCATCGCCGCCGAGGCCGCCCTCGCTGGCGGAGCCGCGATGGTGGCAACCGCTGATCTCGAGGAGGCGCTGGCGCTGCGTGAGGCGGGGATCGAGGCTCCGATCCTGTGCTGGCTGCACGGGGTGCGCGTCGATTTCGCGGATGCTGTTGCCGCAGATATCGAGATCGGTGTGAGCCGAGTGCAGCAGCTCGAAGCGCTCGCCGATGCGGCGCGGCGGGTGGGCCGAACCGCTACGGCCCAGCTGAAGGTCGACACGGGGCTCAGCCGCAACGGGGCCGCTCCAGATGAGTGGGCGGGGCTGTTCGCGCGAGCCGCTGAGCTTGCGCAGCAGGGCTTGGTGCGCGTGCGGGGCGTCTTCAGTCATCTTGCGAATGCCGGTGATGAGCATGACCGGGGCCAGGCCGCGCGCTTCGACGAGGCGATCGCTCTGCTGCGCGAGGCGGGCATCGATCCTGAGATGCAGCACCTGGCTGCCAGCGCGGCGACACTCTCCTCACCGCATCTGCACTACAACACCGTTCGCGTGGGAATGGCAGCCTATGGGCTGAGTCCTTTTGCCGAGAAAACCTCGGCGCAGTTGGGGCTTGTGCCTGCGATGACACTGCGTTCTGAGATCGTCGCGCTGCGCGGTGTTCCGGCGGGGACGGGTGTCTCCTATGGCTTCAATCATGTCTGCGAGACCGCGACGACGCTCGCGCTTGTGCCCATGGGGTACGCCGATGGGATGCCGCGCGCGCTCAACGGGGCCGGCGCTTGGGTCACGGTGGCGGGCGAGCCGCGGCCCATTGTGGGGCGGATCGGCATGGACCAGTTCATCGTGGACGTGGGCCCTCTGGCGGGTCGGGTGGCGCTGGGAGAGCCGGTGGTGCTGTTCGGCGACCCTGAGCTGGGGCATCCGCCCGTGGAGATCTGGGCCGGGCTGATGCGCACGATCAATTATGAGATCGTGGCGGGGATCGGGTCTCGGGTGCGGCGCGTGGCCTCTGACGGGGGTGCCGAGTGAGTGGCGAGGGGCGCGTGGTGCGCTTGAGCGTGGCCGACCCTGAAGCGATGCATCGGCTCGGTGTGCGACTCGGCGGGCTGCTGACCGCAGGTGATCTGGTGCTGCTGACGGGGCCGCTGGGGGCAGGCAAGACCACTCTCACGCGCGGCATTGGTGAAGGGCTCGGGGTGCGGGGGCCTGTGCAGAGCCCCACCTTCGTGCTGGCGCGCACGCACCCGTCGCTCGTGGGCGGTGCACCGCTGGTGCACGTCGACGCGTACCGGCTCGGCGGGCTCGCTGGAGAGAACGACGGCGGGGCCGACGAACTCGACGATCTCGATCTTGATTTCGAGGGCTCGGTGGTGGTGGCCGAGTGGGGTGCCGGCGTGGTCGGTGTGAGTGATTCCTGGATCGAGGTGGTGATCGAGCGACCGCGCGGTGCTGGTGCTGGTGCTAACGATGAAGCTGCGGTTTCTGGGCAGCACAGCGACGACGACAATGAACCCGACTGGGGCGAGACCATCGTTGAGCGCCGCACCGTCACGGTCACGGGCTACGGGCCGCGCTGGGGCGGGCCATCAGAAGATCCACTCGCGGCGATCGAGGCCGAGGCTATTGCCGGTGACGGCCAGAGAGATGATTCCCGCGATGCGGGAGAGGAGCTGCGATGAGTGGGGCGATCGAGCAGCCGCAGGGGGTGCCCGCTGTTCCATCGGCACAGGCACAGGCACAGGCGCAGGCGCAGGTCCAGGCCCAGGCCCCGGCGTCGGCGTCGGCGTCGGCGCCGCGCTACCGAGAGGTCGAAGCGCCCGAGCTGGGCGACAGGGTGCTGCTCGCGATCGATACCGCGATCGGCACGGGCGTAGCGGTGGGCGCCGCTGGGCGCATCTTCGAGGTGTCGAGCGATGACCCGCGCGGGCACGCCGAGGCGATCGGTCTGCTGCTTGCCGAAGTGTTCCGGTGGAGCGGGGTCTCTCCGACCGAGGTCACAGGGGTGGTTGCCGGTATCGGGCCGGGGCCGTTCACCGGACTCCGCGTCGGTATTGCGGCAGCGCACGCCTTCGCCGTCGCGAGGCGCGTTCCACTGCTTCCGCTGCAGGGCCACGAAGCGGTGGCCCTCGATCTGCTCGGAGGGGCGAGCAGCGGGGTGCGTGTGGTGCAGGACGCCCGCCGACGCGAACTCTTCGTGACCGAGTTCTCGGGTCTCGACTGGGCGGGCATTCCTGAGCGAGTGGCAGGTCCGGGGCTTGTCGCCCGCATTGACTACGAGCCCGTGCCCAACGAAGTGTGGCCCGCGAGCATTCCCGCAGCGTCGCTCGTGGGCCTCGCGGCGCGACGTCTGGCGGCGGGCCGCGACTTCGAGGCTGATCGCGCGGTCTACCTGCGTGCCCCCGACGTCAAGCTGCCAGGGGCTCCGAAGCGGGTGAGCTCATGAGTCGCCCGGCAGGCCTCACGCTGCGGGATGCCGCAGCGAGTGACCTCGACGCGATCTGGCAGATCGAGAGCGACGTCTTCGGATCCGATGCCTGGAGCCGCGAGATGATGCGCGAAGAACTCGCCGCCGACCACCGCCGGTACCTGGTGCTTGTCGACGTCGACGGGGCAGTGCAGGGCTACGGCGGCCTGCTGATCGTCGGCCAGGAAGGCGACGTGCAAACTATCGCCATCGCTCCTGGTGCACGTGGCAACGGGCACGGGCGTCGGCTCATGCGCGCCCTGCTCCACGAAGCCGAACAGGCAGCAGTGCGCGAGGTCTTTCTCGAAGTGCGTGCAGACAACCCCGTCGCCCGCGGCCTCTACCGCTCGCTCGGCTTCGAAGAGCTCGGCGTGCGACCCCGCTACTACCAGCCAGACGGAGTCGACGCGGTCATCATGAAACTCGAGACGAAGGGTGGTCGATGAACGCCCCAGACACCTCCGGCCACAGCAGCGCACCCCTCGACGGCGTCGACCGCACCAGTGGCGAGCCGCTCGGCAGCACCCCCGACACGAGCGGCGAGCCGCTGGTGCTGGGCATCGAGACGAGCTGCGATGAGACCGGCGTGGGTATCGTGCGCGGGCGCACGCTCCTCGCTAATGCGATCGCGTCGTCGATGGACGAGCACTCTCGCTTCGGCGGGGTGGTGCCCGAAGTCGCAGCGCGCGCGCACCTCGAAGCGATGACCCCCACCATCAATCGTGCGCTCACCGAAGCCGGAGTCACTCTCGACGAGCTCGACGCCGTTGCCGTGACCTGCGGCCCCGGGCTCGCAGGCGCGCTCATGGTGGGCGTCGCAGCCGCGAAAGCGCTCTCAGTAGGCCTTGGCAAGCCCCTCTACGCGGTGAACCACCTCGTGGGCCACGTTGGTGCCGACCTGCTGCAGGGCGACGGTCTTCGCGAGGCAGTGGGGGCCGTCGGCGAACTCGAACTGCCCACTATCGCGCTGCTCGTCTCAGGCGGGCACACCTCGCTGCTGCTCGTGCGCGACCTTGTGAGCGACGTCGAAATGCTTGGCGAAACCATCGACGACGCCGCCGGTGAGGCCTTCGATAAGGTGGCTCGACTGCTCGGCCTGCCTTACCCGGGCGGGCCCCAGATCGACCGCGTCGCAGCCGAAGGCGATCCGCACGCGATCCGCTTCCCGCGAGGGCTCGCCCTGCCGAAAGATCTCGAACGGCACCGCTACGATTTCTCCTTCTCGGGGCTCAAAACGTCAGTGGCACGGTGGGTCGAGAAGCACGAGCAGAGCGGTGAGTCGTTGCCCGTCGCCGACGTCGCGGCAAGCTTCCGCGAGGCCGTCGCCGACGTGCTCCTCACAAAGGCGCTCGCCGCCTGCCGCGATCTTGGAGTGCCGCGCTTGTTGCTCGGCGGAGGCGTCGTTGCCAACGCGAGGGTGCGCGAACTCGCGCGAGAGCGCTGCGAAGCCGCCGGGGTCGAACTGCGCGTGCCGCCGCTCTCGCTGTGCACCGACAACGGGGCGATGATCGCCTCGATCGGGGCGCAGCTGGTGGCGGCCGGTCACGAACCATCGGGGCTCGGCTTCGGCGCCGATTCGACCCTGCCCGTGACCGAGATTCAGGTGCGCTGACTGCGGACACGCTTTGGTCACGACTCGGTGACGCTGCGGCACAGGGTCGCGGTGGGGGTCCGCTCTTCATTATGGTTGAAGAGCGATCGGGGGAGCGCCCCGTCAAGCTTGATCGAAGGAGCATTATGTCTGATACCCAGCCCGGCGGCCAGCAGCCCGCCGAGAACCCCGTCCAGCCTGCGGCACCGGCCTACGCTGCAGCCGCCCCGGCACCTCAGAGCACCCCCGGCAAGACGCTCGGCATTGTGGGCCTGATCGTCGCGTTCCTCATGCCGCTCATCGGCCTGATTCTCAGCATCGTTGCTGTGGTGCAGTCGCGCAAGGTCGGCGCGAGCAACGTGCCCGGCATCGTCGGCATTGTGATCGGCGCTCTCGGCACCATCGGCTACATCATCCTCATCATCACCCTCGTCGGCCTCGCCGGTGTGGGCGTCGACGCGGTGCAGCAGTGCATGAACGGCGCCGAGTTCGTTGAGATCGTCGGGCAGACCGTTTCCTGCGCCGACGTGAACTACTGATCGACGCGTGACCTGCGGGGCGTGTTCGGGATTGTCCCGGATCCGCCCCGCTTCGTGTTTCCGTGCTGGTTCGCGCTATCTCGCCGCGAACCTCATCGGGGAATCGGGAACGCAACAGCTGCTGCGGTCAGCAGCGCTCCGTCAGCAGTGCGGTGTGACGGCCGTGCTCATCGCGTGTAAGGAAGAGCGTGGCACTGTGCGCGCCGCGCAGCTTCAGGCGGCGTCGCAGCACTGCAGGATCCACGTCGGCACCGCGCTTCTTGATCTCGAGCGTGCCGATCTCGCGGGCCGCGAGGGCACGCCGCAGATCCTTCTCGCGGGGGCTGAGCGTTTCGAGCACCCGGAATGCGCTCGCGAAAGGTGAGTCGACGTGCGTATCGCTGGTGAGGTAGGCGATCCCGGCCGACAGCATTCCGGCTCCCGTCTGTTCAGCAAGGGTGCCGATCAGACGGGCGCGAATCACCGCACCGTCGGGTTCGTAGAGGTAGTCGCCGAGGCTGCGCACCTCAGCGTCGTCGGCGTCGTGCGCGGCCGTGAGTTCGGCGCTGTCATCGGTGCCGCGCAGCACCAGCGCTGCCCGTCGCACGCCGGATCGTGCGGCGGATCCGAACCAGAGCCCGGTCTCAACGAGCTGGCCGTCGACCGAAATCCACTGGGCCTCGGCAGTGTCGGGGATGAGTTCGCGGTCGAGGCCGGGGCCGAGCTTGATGCCCGTCGGCCGTTCATCGGCGAGGCCGAAGGCGAAACGCAGCGAGGGCGAGTAGTCGTCGGGTGAGGCGAGCCTGCGGGTGCCGCTGTGCCCGGCTGTGCGTCGGGCCGGGTCGAGAAATGCGGCTTCGGCATCGCCAGGGCCCATCGCCTCTGCATCGCCGACGCGCACGAACGGCTGCGAGGCGCCGAGGCGTGCGGCGGCAATGGAGAGGTTGTGCTGGGCGAATACCGCGGTGAGGGGGTCGAGTTCGACGGGGTGCACGGTGAGGCCCGCTTCGAGAAGCGCCAGAGACTCTGCGCCGATACCGCAGCCGAGATCGGCGACGGAGTGACAGCCGGCTTTGCGGAAGCGCTCGGCGTGCAGCGCGGCGACGCGCGCGCGGGTGGCCTGTTCCAGGGCGGCGCGCGTGAAGAGCATGTCTGCGGCTCGCTCACCGAACTTCGCTGCGGCGCGGGCTCGCAGATCGGTCTGCGTCAGCGCCGCTGCGAGCAGATCGGGGTCGGTGCCGTCGGCGCGGAGGGCTCGTGCGAGCTGGTCGAGGCTGCGCCCTTCAGCGAGCCCGGCAGTGATGCGGGCGAGGAGGCGTGCGCCTGTTGGAGCGGTGAGTTGCTCCCAACCGGGGGAGGCGAGTGCTGTGCGCTCGCCCGCCCCGGTGGTGCCGTCTGCTCCGGTTGCTGTCACCGCGGTGGCGGTCAGTAGCCGCTCGCCGAGATGGCGAAGCCGATGGCGACGATGTAGAAGAGCAGCAGCAGCACCCAGAAGCCGATTGCCACGTAGCCGACGATGAGGCCGGCGATTGCCATGCCGCGCCCGCTCTCGCCGGTGCGCTTGATCTGATTCAGTGAGATGTGCCCCATCACGACGCCGCCGATCGCGAAGAGCGCGAAGGTGAAGAGGCCGACGATGCTCGCGATCATCGAGAGGATTGCGAGCGTGTTGGTGGGCGCGGAGGTGACATACGCGGCCTGGTAGCTCTGCTGCGCATAGGGCTGTGAGTACGCCTGCTGGGGCGCAGCATACTGCGGCTGCTGCGGCTGCTGCGGCTGCGCGTACACCGGTGCGGCGTACTGCGGCTGCTGGCTCGCGTTGCCCGCCTCGGGTTGCTGGGGGGAGTCGCCGACGGGCGGCTGGGGGTGAGTCACGGGGTTCCTTTCGGCGAACGAGGTGCGACGGCGGGGCGTCGGTGGATCAGTAGTAGAGATCGGATCCGCTGATCATGCTGCCCATCGAAGCGAACATCATGGCGATGAAGCCGATGTAGGCGATGAGGAAGATCGCGAGGAACGCGAAGTAGGCGTAGCCGACGATCATGCCTGTCAGTGCGAGGCCGCGACCGGCGTCGCCGGTGCGCTTGATCTGGGAGAGGCCCATGTGACCGAAGACGATGCCCGCGATGGGCACGAGGAAGCCGAAAATGACGGCGAGGACCGCGTAGGTGTTGGTGTCGCCGAGGGTGGTGGCCACGGCCGACTGCGGACGGTAGGCGGTATGCGGTGCGGCCTGCTGCTGGTACTGGGCGGCGTTCGTATCGGCCTGGGGTGCAGCGGCATGCGGTGCCGCGGGGTAGGGCGTCGTGGGCTGCGTGCCGGGCTGCTGGGGAGGGATCGGGGTGGTCATGACTGCTCCTCGAGCGGTTGCTGGATCCCGATCCGCGGGATGCGCATCGGCTGTTCCTTCTGATTCTAGGCGGCGCGGGGAAGAAGAATCTTGGTCGATGGCGGCGGATCCCGTTCGCTGTTGGCGATCCGCCGTCGCCCGGCTGGCACTCCCCTTGCGAGAGTGCTAGCCGGGGTTCTAAACTCTGCTGTAGAGCGCTCGCACGAGGCGGGCGCGAGAGAACGTTCAGACATTGGAAAGAGGTCAACCGTGTCGGTAGCCATCAAGCCGCTCGAGGATCGTATCGTCATCAAGCAGGTCGAGGCAGAGCAGACCACCGCGTCCGGTCTGGTGATTCCGGACAGCGCGAAGGAGAAGCCCCAGGAGGGCGAGGTCGTCGCAGTGGGCCCCGGCCGCGTGGCTGACAGCGGCACCCGCATCCCCCTCGACGTCGCCGTGGGCGATGTAGTGATCTACTCGAAGTTCGGTGGCACCGAGGTGAAGGTCGGCGGCGCCGACTACCTCGTGCTCTCGGCTCGCGACATCCTCGCGGTGGTCGAGCGCTAAGACGCTTCCTCGCGAACAGGCCGGGCCCCGATCTCAGGATCGGGGCCCGGCCTGTTTGTGCTGCGGCGGGAATAGACTGGGCCGGTGAAACTTTCGCGCGCAGGGCTGGGATATGGGTTGGGCGCATATCTCATCTGGGGTATCTTTCCCTTCTACTTCGGCCTCATTGCGATGGTCGGGCCCTTCGAGGTGGTGCCCTGGCGCGTCGGTGCGACCCTCGCTTTCTGCGTGATCCTCGTCTCGGTGACCCGTCGGTGGGGGCAAGTGGGCGCCATTTTGCGCGCTCCTCGGCTCTTCGGGTGGTTCGCGCTGTCGGCCGTGCTGCTCTACGCGAACTGGCAGCTGTTCGTGATCGGTGTGATGACGGGCCATGTGCTTGAGACCTCGCTCGGCTACTTCATCAACCCGCTCTTTACGATCCTCATCGGCGTGGTCGTGCGCAAGGAGCGTCTCACCAGGCCGCAGTGGTGGGCTGTGGGCGTCGCTGCGGTCGGTGTTGCGACCGCAGCGGTTGCGTACGGTGCGTTCCCGTGGATTGCGCTCGGCATCGCGGGATCGTTCGGCCTGTACGGCGCAGTGCACAAGCATGCGGGGGAGCAGGTCGACGGCATCACCGGCCTCACCGTGGAAACATTCGCCTCGCTGCCGATCGCGATCGTGCAGCTGCTCATCGTTGCGGGGCTGTCCGGGATCGGCGTCTTCTCGTTCGGGCCAGGCATCACAGCGCTGGTCATGCTCAGCGGCATCATGACGGCCGTGCCGCTGATCCTGTTCGGGGAGGCAACGCGGCGTCTGCCGCTGTCGTATCTGGGCTTCTTGCAGTTTCTTACCCCGATCCTCGGCTTCTTGTACGGCTACTTCGTGATGCACGAGGAGATGCCGTTCAGTCGCTGGATCGGGTTTGTCGCGGTGTGGATCGCGCTCGTGATCCTCATCGCCGATATGTTCGCTCAGCTCAAACGTTCGCCCAGCGCGCAGACGAACACCGGCCCCATTCCCTTAGACTAAATGGGGGAGGCGCCGTGATCCGGTTGCCTGCACCCATCGGCCCACTCCCACAGCAAAAGAGGTTCCATGGAACAGCGTGACCCCTTCGCGTTCACCGGTCTGACTTACGACGACGTGCTGCTGCTTCCTGCGCACACCGACGTCATCCCGAGCGATGCGGACACCTCCACCCAGCTCACCCGCCGGATCCGGCTGAATATCCCGCTGATTTCCGCTGCCATGGACACGGTCACCGAGACCCGTATGGCTGTTGCGATGGCTCGCAACGGCGGTCTGGGTATCCTGCACCGCAATCTGTCGATCCAGGATCAGGCAGAGATGGTGGATCGTGTCAAGCGCAGTGAGGCCGGCATGATCACGAACCCGGTCACCACTTCGGTTGACGCGACCGTGGCCGAGGTCGACGCCCTGTGTGGCGAGTATCGTGTGTCGGGCCTTCCCGTGGTGGACTCGAACGGCGTGCTGCTCGGCATCATCACGAACCGCGACATGCGCTTCATCGACCCGAAGGATCGCTCGCAGGTGCGGGTTTCCGAGGCGATGACGAAAATGCCGCTGATCACGGGCCCGGTGGGCATTTCCCGCGACGACGCCGCGGCGATCTTCCGCCAGCACAAGATCGAGAAGTTGCCCCTCGTCGATGGCGAGGGCCGCCTCACCGGTCTCATCACGGTGAAAGACTTCGACAAGGAAGAGCAGTACCCGCTCGCCACGAAGGATGACGCAGGCCGCCTGCGCGTAGGCGCTGCCGTTGGCTTCTTCGGTGATGCGTGGAAGCGCGCCGGCGAACTCATCGACGCCGGTGTCGACGTGCTCGTGGTCGACACCGCCAACGGCGACAGCAAGGGCGTGCTCGACATCATCGCGAAGATCAAGAGCGATCCGGCGTTCGCCGGCGTCGACGTGATCGGCGGCAACGTGGCAACCTACGCAGGGGCGAAGGCGATCGTTGACGCCGGCGCCGATGCTGTCAAGGTGGGCGTTGGTCCCGGTTCGATCTGCACCACCCGCGTCATTGCCGGTGTGGGCGTGCCTCAGGTCACCGCGGTCTACGAAGCCGCGAAGGCTGCAACCCCCGCAGGCATCCCCGTGATCGCCGACGGCGGCCTGCAGTACTCGGGTGACATCGCGAAGGCGCTCGTCGCAGGCGCCTCCTCGGTGATGATGGGCTCCTTGCTCGCCGGCACCGACGAAAGCCCCGGCGATCTGGTCTTCGTGGGCGGCAAGCAGTATAAGAACTACCGCGGCATGGGTTCGCTGGGCGCGCTGCAGACCCGCGGCGAACGCACCTCCTACTCGAAGGATCGCTACTTCCAGGCCGACGTTCCGAGCGACGAGAAGCTGATCCCCGAGGGCATCGAGGGCCAGGTGCCCTACCGCGGCCCCGTCGGTGCCGTCACCCACCAGATGATCGGCGGCCTGCGCCAGTCGATGTTCTATGTGGGTGCGCGCTCGGTCGAAGAGCTGAAGCAGCGCGGCGAGTTCGTGCGCATCACCTCGGCGGGCCTCAAGGAGAGCCACCCGCACGACGTGCAGATGGTCGTGGAGGCACCCAACTACAAGCGCTAGGAGTGCTGCGTTGCGGCGCGCTTGCCGCGCAGCCTCTCCGGCCCCACGCAGAGCGTGCCAGGATCCACAGGTTCCTGGCACGCTCTGCGTTTTAGGGAATGAGGCCATGGCGGCGTGCGGCCGCGACTGCGGCGTGCCTGGTGGAGGCCTGCAGCTTCGACATGGCGGTTTTGACGTAGCTCTTAATCGTGCTCTCGGTGAGCCCGAGCGCGCGCCCGATCTCGGCGTTGGTCCCGCCCAGGGCGGCGTGGGAGATCACATCGAGCTCTCGCGGCGTCAGGTGAACGCGGTCGGGGGGAGCACCGGTATCGGTCGTGCTTGATGCCGACTCGGCGTGCGGGGTGTCGCCGGACCGGGCGCTGCGCCCCGGGCCGTACGACGCAGTGACGTGAGCGGCTCCCGTCTCGATTGTTGTGAGCCGACGGTCGACCTCAGCGAGGCGCGCCCGAAGTGTTGGATCGGCGACCGCCGCTGCGATGCTGCGCAGTTCGGCGTGGCTGCTGCGCAGTGCCTCGAGCGCGGGCCCGGGTAGCGCGTGGCGCGCCTGCTGCTCGGCCGCGAGGCGCGCGGCGAGGCAGACCGCGCGCTGCTCCACCTCGTCTTGTCTTCTGATCTCGCGGGCGAGATCGGTGACCACGGCCGCGGCGGACCGGGCGAACGCCGATCCGGCGAGCGTCGCCTCGCGGGTACCGCCGTAGAGCACCGCACGGGTCTCCCCGTCGACGATCACGGGGTGTGCGAACAGGGCCACGATCCCCTCGCCGAGCACCTGCGCATCGTAGTCGTGGGTGATGTGGCGGGAGCGCCGGTAGTCCATGGTCAGCCGGGGTCGATGCTCGGCGAGCGCTCGTCCTCCGAGGCCCCGTCCCGCCTGCACGCAGAGTCCCTGCAGGCTCAGCGTGCGATGTCCGAAAAGCGCTGTCATCGTCGCCGTTCCGTGCGTGTCGAAACCGCCGAAGGCCAGGGGGAAGCGCGTTGCCGCGGCGAACTCGGCCACGGCGAGTTCGAGCAAGGTCTGCTGAGCCTGAGGGTCGAGTCGCTGCATCGGGACTACCAACTTTCGGGGGTATTGCCTGGGCGTCCCCCGTCAATAGCCTAATCCATGCACACAGCGACAGCGTTGTCGCCGAAGTTTCAAAGGAGAAATGAGTGAGCACAGCAACATCGATTCCCCGTCCCGGGCACCACTATCCAGAGATCATCGCGCGGAGCACCCGAGACCGCGACGCCTTCTGGCTCGAGGCCGCCGAGCGGGTGTCATGGACGACCCCACCGACCCGCGCCATCGAAGAGCGCAGCGCCACCGAGTGGCGCTGGTTTCCGGACGGACGGCTGAACGTCTGCTTCAATGCGCTCGATCGCCACGTCGAGGCCGGTCGCGGCGAGGAGACCGCTCTCATCTACGACTCTGCGATGACCGGTTCCCGCGCCCGGATCAGCTACGCGCAGTTGCGCGACCGAGTGGCGCGCTTCGCCGGCGTCCTGCGCGATGCGGGCGTGGTCGTCGGCGACCGGGTGCTGATCTATCTGCCGATGACGCCCGAGGCAGTGGTCGCGATGCTCGCCTGCGCCCGCATCGGCGCGATCCACTCGGTCGTGTTCGGCGGATTCGCGGCCAACGAGCTGGCGGTGCGGATCGCAGACGCCAAGCCCCGCGTGATCGTCACCTCCTCCGGAGGTCTGGAACCCCAGCGGGTCGTCGAATACCTGCCGCTCGTACACCGGGCCATCGAGATCGCGGGCGGTGCCGACTCCGGCGTCGAGACAGTCATCGTGCGCGACCGCGACACTGTACCGGGGTCGGCCGCCGACTTCGCGGACGAGGCGGACGTCGCGTGGCTCGACTGGGACGCGCTGGAGGAGCAAGCCGCGCCAGCCAATCCGGTGCCCGTGCGCTCCGAGGACCCGCTCTACATCCTCTACACCTCGGGCACCACGGGCAGTCCGAAGGGCGTCGTGCGTGACAGCGGCGGCTACGCCGTGGGACTCGGATGGGCGATGCGCAACATCTATGACTTCGGTCCAGGCGACACCATCTTCACAGCGTCCGACGTGGGCTGGGTGGTTGGCCACTCGTTCATCGTGTACGGCCCGCTACTCGCGGGCGGCACGACGGTGCTCTACGAGGGAAAGCCGGTGGGAACCCCGGACCCCGGAGCGTTCTGGCGCATCCTGTCGAGCTACGGGGCGAAAATGCTCTCCACCGCTCCGACAGCGCTGCGTGCGATCCGGCGCGAGGATCCCGAGCTCGCCGAGCTGGTGAAGCACGACCTCTCCTCACTGCGCGCGGTGTATCTCGCGGGAGAGCGGATGGATCCCGAGACCTGGCACTGGATCAACGACGGCCTCGGAGTGCCCGTCGTGGACCACTGGTGGCAGACCGAGACGGGGTGGATGATCTGCGCCAACCCTCTCGGGATCGAGACGCTGCCCGCGAAGGCGGGTTCGACGTCCGTGCCGATGCCCGGTTTCGACGTGCGTATCGTCGACTCCAAGGGCGCTGACATCACGGCGCCGGGCGTCGAGGGCAACATCGCGATCCGGCTGCCGCTCGCGCCGGGCGCATTGCTGGGCATCTGGGGGAGCTCGCAGCGCTTCGTCGACTCCTACCTATCGGCATTCCCCGGCTACTACGCCACCGGCGACGCCGGCCATTTCGACGAGGACGGATACCTCTTCGTGATGGGGCGGACGGACGATGTCATCAACGTGGCCGGGCACCGGCTTTCCACGGGATCGCTGGAGGAGGTGTTGACACTGCATCCGGCGGTAGCCGAGTGCGCGGTGATCGGAGTGCACGACGAACTCAAGGGACAGCGGGCCGCCGGCTTCGTCGCGCTCAAGCACGGAGAGACTGTGGTGCGGGAAGAGCTCGCGGCCGAGCTCGTGCGGCTCGTCCGCGAGCACATCGGACCCGTCGCGGCGTTCCGCGACGTGACGATCGTCGAGCGGTTGCCGAAGACCCGATCGGGCAAGATCTTGCGCAAGACCATGCGCCAGATCGTCGACGGCGAGGAGTACCGCGTGCCCGCTACCATCGAGGATCCCGCCGTGATCGACGACCTCATCGCTGCGCTCGGCGACACCGTCTCAGCGCCTGCGACTCAGGCGGTGACGGTGCCGCGCTGAGCGGACCGTCGTCGTTTCCCGTATTCCCATGAGGCAAGGAGGCCCCATGTCCAATGAACCCCGGGGGTTCGAAGAGACCACCCCCATCGACTACGAAGCATTTCAGGCACGGCCCGAGTTTCAGGAGTACAAGCACCGCTTCCGGCGCTTCGTGTTCCCGATCGCGGTGGCGTTCATGATCTGGTTCCTGCTCTACGTCGTCCTCGCTGCCTACGCGCACGAGTTCATGGCGCAGCCGATGCTCGGCCTGAACGTCGGGCTGTGGCTCGGCCTGGCACAGTTCGTCACGACCTTCGGCATCACCATGTGGTACGTATCCTTCGCGAACCGGAAGCTCGACCCGGCGACGACGGCGCTGCGCGCCGAACTCGAAGGCCTCGAACATGCGGCACCGGTCAGCCCGAATAACAGCGGCATCGCCGGTGCCGAGGGAGGTTCCCGATGAACACGCAGATCCTCTCTCTCCAGGCCGCAGCCGGTCAGCAGAACCCGGTGCTCAACATCGGAATCTTCCTCGCGTTCGTCGCGGTGACGATGATCATCGTGATCCGCGCGAGCCGGAACAACAAGAGCGCTGCCGATTTCTACGCCGGTGGACGCTCGTTCTCAGGCCGGCAGAACGGCCTCGCAATCGCGGGCGACTACCTCTCGGCCGCATCCTTCCTCGGCATCTGCGGCGCGATCGCGATCAACGGATACGATGGCTTCCTCTATTCGATCGGCTTCCTCGTCGCCTGGCTCGTCGCGCTGCTGCTCGTCGCCGAGCTGATGCGCAACACGGCGAAGTTCACCATGGCCGATGTGCTGTCGTTCCGGCTGCGCCAGAAGCCGGTGCGCATGGCCGCAGCGCTCACCACACTCGCGGTCTGCTTCTTCTACCTCCTGGCACAGATGGCAGGCGCCGGTGGTCTCGTCTCGCTGCTGCTCGGTATCGACGACAAGCTCGGGCAGTCGCTCGTGATCGCTGTGGTCGGCGTGGTCATGATTCTCTACGTGCTCATCGGCGGTATGAAGGGCACGACCTGGGTGCAGATCATCAAAGCGGTGTTGCTCATCGCCGGAGCCGCCGCGATGACTGTCTGGGTGCTCGCGCTCAACCGCTTCGATTTCGGCGCAGTGCTCGACGCCGCCGTCACCAACCCTGAGAACGCCAACGGTGCGGCGATCCTCGCCCCTGGCCTGCAGTACGGGGCCAATCCGATCGACTTCGTGTCGCTTGCGCTCGCCCTCGTGCTCGGCACCGCCGGCCTGCCGCACGTGCTGATGCGCTTTTATACGGTGCCCACCGCGAAGGAGGCCAGGCGTTCCGTGGTGTGGGCGATCTGGCTCATCGGTGTCTTCTACCTCTTCACGCTGGTGCTCGGCTATGGCGCCGCGGCGCTCGTCGGCCCGGAGACCATCGCGAACGCTCCCGGCGGGCAGAACTCTGCTGCTCCGCTGCTGGCGCTGCACCTCGGCGGACCGCTGCTGCTGGGCTTCATCTCGGCCGTCGCGTTTGCCACGATCCTCGCGGTGGTCGCGGGACTCACAATCACGGCTTCGGCGTCGTTCGCGCACGACATCTACAACAGCGTGATGAAGCGGGGCCAGGCTTCAGCCCGGCAGGAGGTGAAGGTCGCGAAGATCACGACGCTCGTGATCGGTGCTGCGGCGATTATCGGCGGCATCGGCGTGCAAGGGCAGAACATCGCGTTCCTCGTGGCGCTTGCCTTCGCGGTCGCCGCATCCGCCAACCTGCCCACGATCCTGTACTCGCTGTTCTGGAGCCGCTTCACGACGCGCGGGGCCGTGTGGTCGATGGTCGGTGGTCTGCTCTCTGCGGTGCTGCTGATCGCGTTCTCCCCGGTCGTCTCCGGTGATCCGGCCGCCATGCTGGGAGACGGGGTGGATTTCGCGATTTTCCCGCTGAAGAACCCAGGCATCGTCTCGATCCCGCTCGGCTTCCTGCTCGGGTGGCTCGGGTCGATCACCGACCCCGGCCGCGAGTCGAAGCAACTCGCGGCCGAGATGGAGGTACGGGCGCTCACCGGCCACGGCGCGGAACCGCCCGTGCAGCACTGAGCCGTGACGTCGACGGCGGGGGAGGGGCGGCGGACGCGTCCCGCCCCCGCCGGACCACCGCACAGGGGAGGCCGGATAGACTGGTCGGGTGAGTAACGAGATCGAGATCGGGCGGGGCAAGCGCGCCCGCCGCGTGTACACCTTCGACGAGATCGGTATCGTGCCTACTCGGCGCACCCGCGATCCCGAGCTGGTCTCGACCTCCTGGTCGATCGACGCCTTCCAGTTCGACATCCCCGTGCTCGGCGCGCCCATGGACTCCGTGATGTCGCCGGCAACCGCGATCGAGCTGGGCCGCCTCGGCGGGCTCGGCGTGCTCAACCTCGAGGGGTTGTGGACTCGGCACGAGCATCCTGAAGCGCTGCTCGCAGAACTCGCGAGCATCGATGACGAGATCGCTGCGGTGCACTGTATGCGGGAGCTCTACTCGGCGCCGATCCGCCCCGAACTCATCACCGCGCGTCTCGGCGAGATCCGCGAGGCCGGTGTGACCGTCGCAGGTGCGCTGTCACCGCATCGCACCGCAGAGTTCACCGAGACGGTGGTGCGGGCCGGCGTCGATCTTTTCGTGATCCGCGGCAACACCGTCTCCGCCGAGCACGTCGCCAAGGAGGGGCGCGAGCCGCTCAACCTCAAGCAGTTCATCTACGAGCTCGACGTGCCCGTGATCGTGGGCGGTGCGGCCACCTACCAGTCGGCCCTGCACCTCATGCGCACGGGCGCTGCCGGTGTGCTGGTCGGCTTCGGCGGCGGCGCGTCATCGACTACGCGAGCCACGCTGGGCATCCGCGCACCAATGGCGACCGCGATCGCCGATGTTGCCGGTGCGCGCACCGACTACCTCGACGAGTCGGGCGGGCGCTATGTGCACGTCATCGCAGATGGCGGCCTGGGCACCTCGGGCGATCTCATCAAGGCGATGGCGTGCGGCGCCGACGCCGTCATGCTGGGCACTGCGCTCGCGAAGGCTTCGGATGCCCCCGGCAACGGGTGGCACTGGGGCCAGGAAGCCCATCACGAGGATCTTCCCCGTGGCAAACGCCTGCGCGTTGCGCCGGTGGCACCGCTCTCGGAGATCGTGAACGGGCCGGCGCACGTCGCCGACGGCAGTGCCAACCTGATCGGTGCGCTGCGCCGTGCGATGGCGACCACCGGCTACTCGGAGCTCAAGGAGTTCCAGCGCGTCGGCGTCGTGCACGCCGAGCGCTAGGGGGCCGCAGAGCCGGTGTCCTCAAGCCAGCCTTCCTCTCCGGGCCCTACGGGTCAGCCCGGGGCCGGCGTGCAGCCGACCCCGCACAGCAGCCAGAAGCGACCTGAGTATCTGGGCGACCCTACGCTCGGTCAGGTCATGCGCAGGCCCCGCTGGATCCTCGCACTCGTGTTCGCCATGCTCGTCGCCGCAGCTTTCGCGTGGCTGGGGCAGTGGCAGATGGATAGCGCGGTGCGCCAGGCCACGGTCGAGGAGATCGACACGGAGACCCCGCGGCCGCTCGCCGAGGTCGCCGATACCCTGCAGGGCGTCACCGACGCCGGAGCTGGCGTGGTCGTGCATCTCGAAGGAGCGTTCGTGCCTGGCGACTCGCGTGTGGTGGCACCGCGGGTCAACGCGGGTGAGACCGGTGCCTGGGTGGTGGGCCATTTCGTCACCGACGGCCCTGACGCCGAGCCTGGCGCGCACCTCGCGGTGGCTCTTGGCTGGGCACCGAGCGAGGCCGATGCGGAGCGGGCGATCGCGCAGCTCGATGCGGATCCGGCATTCGCCGCTCCCCGCACTGTCGAGGGCCGTTTCATGCCGCCCGAGGGGCCGCAGGTGCCGAAGCCGAGCGAGGATCCACAGGTGCTGCGCACAATGATCCCGGCCTTCCTCGCGAATGTGTGGACCGGGGTCGAGAGCCCCGTGTACTCCGGCTATCTCGTGCTGCACGATGAGGCCGGCACCGCAGCGCTCCTCGCCGAGGCGCAGCTCGATGCCGTCGACTCTGTCGCACCGCTGCCGGCTGAGACCATCAACTGGCTCAACATCTTCTACGGGGTCGAGTGGATCGTGTTCGCCGGCTTCGCGCTCTTCCTCTGGTATCGCCTCACGCGGGACGCCTGGGAGAAGGAGCATGAACTCAAGCTGCTTCACGCGGCGCAAGAATAGAATGGAACCCATGCAACTGCAGCCCAAGCCCGCCGACTACCCGCGCATTCGCAAGGCATTGAGCTTCTACAAGGTGACTTCGATGATCACCGGCGTCATGCTACTGCTGCTGTGCGCCGTGATGGTTATGAAGTACGCCTTCGGCGTGCAGCTCTACCTCTTCACGCCCGATGGCTTCGCTCACTTCTACGCGATCGCGCCCGAGGGTGTCGAGGCTGACTTCCAGCCGCAGGGCTTCGACCTGTTCAAGGCGATTCTCATCGCCCACGGCTGGTTCTATGTCATCTACCTCGTCTCCGACTTCCTGCTCTGGAGCCCGATGCGCTGGAACTTCTGGCGTTTCATTCTGATCGCCCTCGGCGGTGTGATCCCCTTCATGTCGTTCATCCTGGAGGCTCGCATTGTGCGCGAGGTCACCGGATTCCTCGACGCCCGTGAAGCCGAAGCCGTTCCGGCCTCGCTTCAGTAGAATCGACTTCCTCACCCACAACCCCTGAAAGGCCTGCAATGGCAGAACAGACTGACACGGACCACCGTCCGGTTCTCGTGGTCGACTTCGGCGCGCAGTACGCGCAGCTGATCGCGCGCCGCGTGCGCGAAGCCGGCGTGTACTCCGAGCTCGTGTCGCACAGCATCACCGCTGCCGAGGTCGAGGCCAAGCAGCCGCTCGGCATCGTGCTCTCGGGCGGCCCCTCGTCGGTGTACGAGGAGGGCGCGCCCCAGTTCGACCCGGCGATCTTCGAGCTTGGCGTGCCTGTGCTCGGCATCTGCTACGGCTTCCAGATCATGGCGCATACCCTCGGCGGCACCGTCGGCAACACCGGCGACCGCGAGTACGGCGGCGTCGAGGCCACGATCCTCGGCGACGGCGGTGCGATCCTCGGCGGCCAGCCCGAGACGCAGAACGTCTGGATGAGCCACGGCGACGCCGTGCAGCAGGCACCGGAGGGCTTCGACGTGCTCGCCCGCACGGCGGTCACCCCCGTGGCGGCGTTCGGTTCGCCCGAGCGCAAGCTTTACGGCGTGCAGTGGCACCCTGAGGTGAAGCATTCCGATCACGGGCAGCGCATCCTCGAGAACTTCCTGCATCATGTCGCCGGCATCCCTGCCGATTGGAACGCCGGCAATGTGATCGCCGAGCAAGTGGAGCGGATCCGTGCTCAGGTTGGCGATGCCCGAGTCATTTCGGCGCTGTCAGGCGGCGTCGACTCGGCGGTGTCGACGGCGCTCGTGCACAAGGCCATTGGCGATCAGCTCACCGCGGTCTTCGTCGACCACGGCCTGCTGCGTCAGGGGGAGCGTGAGCAGGTGGAGCGCGACTACGTCGCCTCGACAGGCGTGCGTCTCATCACCGTCGACGCTGCTGACGTCTTCCTCGGCCACCTCGAAGGGGTCACTGACCCTGAAGAGAAGCGCAAGATCATCGGCCGCGAGTTCATTCGCGCCTTCGAGAAAGTGCAGCTCGACCTTGTTGCCGAGGCGAAGGCCGAGGGCGAGAAGGTGAAGTTCCTGGTGCAGGGCACCCTCTACCCCGACGTGGTCGAGTCGGGTGGCGGCGCGGGCACCGCGAACATCAAGTCGCACCACAATGTGGGCGGCCTGCCCGAAGACCTCGACTTCGAACTGATCGAGCCGCTGCGCACCCTGTTCAAGGATGAGGTGCGCGAGATCGGCCGCGAGCTCGGTATCCCCGAGGCCATTGTGGGGCGTCAGCCCTTCCCTGGCCCCGGCCTCGGCATCCGCATTGTCGGTGAGGTGACCCGCGACCGTCTGGAGACGCTGCGCGCGGCTGACGCGATTGCCCGCGAAGAGCTCACCGCAGCCGGCCTTGACGCCGAGATCTGGCAGTGCCCCGTGGTGCTGCTCGCCGATGTGCGCTCCGTTGGCGTGCAGGGCGACGGCCGCACTTACGGCCACCCGATCGTGCTGCGCCCCGTCTCCTCAGAAGACGCGATGACTGCCGACTGGACCCGCGTGCCCTACGAGGTGCTCGCCCGTATCTCGAACCGCATCACCAATCAGGTGCCCGAGGTCAACCGCGTCGTGCTCGACGTGACCTCGAAGCCCCCGGGAACCATCGAGTGGGAGTGACGAAGGAGCTCCCGCTCGCGTAAGTGCTGGGTGGAACTCGATCGCGCCAGCGATCGAGTGGGAGTGACGAAGGAGCTCCCGCTCGCGTAACAGCTGAGTGGGAGTGAGTTGAGTGCTCGCCCGTCTGAGACCGGCGGCCGCCTCTGCGGAGGAGGCCGCCGGTTTTGGCGTTTCTGGGGGCTGCGTTTCGGGCTTCGAGGTTACGTGGGGGTGAGGATCGCGGAGGCGATATCCGTGCCGGCGAAGATGCCGGTCCACGCGCCAACGAGCATCCACGGCCCGAAGGGGAAGGCTGTCGGACGGTGCGTATCCGCCCCGCTGCATTGACCGAGCCTGCGTCGCGCAGCCTGTGTGAGGAGCAGCACCGCCGCGTGCACACCGCCGAGCAGGAACGGTGCGAGCGCGCCGACGAGTGCCGCACCCCAGCCGAGAGGGCCGAGCGCCGCACCGAGCAACGCAGCGAGTTTGACGTCACCGCCGCCGAGGCTGCGTGGCGAGCAGCGCCACAGCAGGCCGTAGCCGGTTGCGAGCGCTAGGCAGCAGACGAGACTACGGATCAGCGGCCCGGCGTCGCCAGCGGCGATGGCTGCCGCGAGCACGAGGGCGAGTAGTGCAGCGCCCGAGGGCAGCAGAATCATGTTCGGCAGGGTGTGCAATACGAGATCGATGACGCAGAGCACTGCGCTGGCGACGGCGAGCAGCACGTAGGCGGCGAGCAGCAGCCAGAAGCTGGCCCCCTCGATGTCAACGCCGGGGCTGGCCTGCGGCCACCACCGGGACACGGCCGTCGTCATGAGGGCCGCTGACAGTGCGGCCGCCGCCAGTGCAAGGGACGTCAGCCTGAGGTGCGTGCGTGCGCGGGGCCTCGCGGGCACCGGATCGGGGGTCTGCATGGCACCTGCCTTCGGGTCGGGTGCCCCCACCGTAGCGGGCGTCGTCGCACCCTGCGCGTGCTTGTCCACAGCCCCGACCAGCCCGAGATACGACTGAGGCCGATCACCCGAGTGGATGACCGGCCCCAAATGCCGGAGCGCGAGGCTCCGGCGTCGCAGACGATATTAGTCGCCGCGCAGGATCGCGAGGATACGCAGGATCTCGACGTACAGCCAGATCAGCGTCACCATGAGGCCGAAAGCCGCCGACCAGGCCCACTTCTCGGGCACGCGGTTCTTCACGCCGTTCTGGATGAGCTCGAAGTCCATGACGAGCGAGTACGCGGCGAGCAGCACGGCCAGGACGCCGATTGCGACGCCGATCCAGCCGGTGCGCAGACCCCACGGATTCTGGTTGATGCCGAAGAGCATGAGCACCAGATTGACGACGGAGAACGCCAGGTAGCCGAAGATGGCGATCATGAAGATCTTGTTGAGCCTCGGGCTGGTGCGCACCTTGCCGCTGCGGAAGAGCAGCAGGGTCACGCCGAACACCGACAGGGTGCCGATGATCGCCTGCGACACGATGCCCGACCACTGCGCCTCGAAAACGCTCGAGATGCCGCCGAGGAACACGCCCTGGAACACCGCGTAGAGCACGATGAGGGGAACGCTCGGCTCCTTTTTGAAGGAGTTGACGAGGCCGAGCACCAGGCCGATGATCGCCGCGGGCAGCGTCAGGAGCGGCATGAACCAGCCGACCGCGCCGAAGACGAGCACGATGAGGAACAGCATCACCGTCTTGGAGATGGTGTTCTCGTAGGTCATTGGTCGGTCGGAGGGGGCGATGACGGGCGGCTGCTCGCCGCCGAAACCGGCCTCCGCGACCGGTTCGTCGATGCCTGGCCGCTGCGTCTGCGCGGCAGGCTGATCGTAGATGCGGCGCAGCTCATCAGCGGTGAGGGTCTTGCCGTTGAGTGCCGGGTTATTGCTGAGAGCCGGGTTGCTCATGCGTCGGAATCCTTTCCTGGCGTATGGGTCTGTTCCAGCTTATCCACAGGTGATGCCTCCGTGGCTGTGACTCTGCCCGATCCGCAGCCCGTGTTCGCGCAGCGCGGATAGGCTGGTCGCATGGAGAGCCCGGACCCTGCGCCCCTCATCATCGGCCACCGTGGGGCACCGGGCTACCGCCCCGAGCACAGCGCCTCCTCCTACCGGCTCGCCTTCGAACTCGGTGCCGACGCTGCGGAGCCGGACATCGTAGCCACACGCGACGGGGTGCTGGTGGTGCGGCACGAGAACGAGATCTCAGGCACCACCGACGTCGCGCAGCACCCCGAGTTCGCGGATCGCCGCACCACCAAGACCATCGACGGTAAACGCCTCACCGGGTGGTTCACTGAGGATTTCACCTGGGATGAGCTCGCGACGCTGCGCTGCACCGAGCGGCTGCCGCGGGTGCGTCCCGGCAATCGTGAGTTTGACGGCACCGAGCCGATCCTGCGCCTGCGCGACGTGCTCGCGATCATCGACGCGGCGAGTGAGCGGCTGGACCGGCGGTTAGGTGCCGTGATCGAGGTGAAGCACGCCGCCTATTTCGCGAGCATCGGGCACGACCTTGGCGCGCTGCTGCTCGCCGAGCTCGCGGCCACCGGGTGGGATGCGGATCGCGAACGTCTGGTGATCGAATCGTTCGAGCTGGGGGTGCTGGATCGGCTGCGCACCGCCGGGGTGCACGCCGACCTCGTGTTTCTTACCGACCGATTCGGGTCGCCTGCCGACGAACCCGTCGACAGCGCCCCGTCGCGCAGCTTCGCCTGGTACCGCAGCGACCCGGGGCTCGATCTGCTCGCACAGCGGGTCGATGGCATCAGCGTCGCCAAAGGCAATCTGATCAGGGTGAACGCGCTGGGGCGCGCGATCGGCAACACCGACCTCGTGGCGCGGGCGCACGCGCGTGGCTTGCTCGTCTACACCTGGACGCTGCGGCCCGAGAACCGCTACCTCAACGTGCGCCACCAGAGCTCGCTGCGCGGGGCCGAGTGGGGCGACTGGCAGGCGGAGTTCGGGCTGCTCATGCGCTCAGGAGTAGACGGCGTCTTCCTCGATCACCCCGATCTTGGCGTGGCGATCCGCGACGCGCGAGCGTAGCCGCCCTCGCTGCTCTAGCTGCTCTAGCTGCCGTCTCCTGCTCGACCAGACCTGTCTTCATACTCGCCCCTGCTGACTCTCTACGCGCACCGATCGACGTTCTCGCGCCCCCATTCGGGTGTTCGGGGTGCTGGATCGTCGATCGGTGCGCTGAGGTGGAGGGTGAGGGGGGACCGCTCTGGGGCTCAGCGGGTGAGTTCGCCGACGAGGTTCTGCTCCATCAGCGTGCGCAGTTCGGCGCCGCGGTGGCCGCGGTCGAGCAGGAAGCCGAGCTTGGCCGTTGCGGCTTCCGCGGTAAGGTCGGATCCGTCGATCACACCCGCCGCCGCCAGCTCGCGACCGACCGCGTAGCGGGCAAGATCCACGCCTCCGACCGAGCACTGCGTCACGGCCACCACGGGCAGCGATCCGCAGATTTCGCGCAGCGCGCCCAGCATGCCTGGCCGCGCCATGGGCGCGTTGCCCGAACCGTAGCACTCCAGCACGAGCCCCTCGGGCTGCCCGCCCACAGCCGCGCGCAGATCGGCCGCGGTCACCGCCGGAGTGAAGCGGAATGAGAGCACGCGGGCGGGTGCGGCTGGGGAGTGCTGGCCGGCCGGGGCCGCAGGCACTCCGGCGGGTCCGGCAGCGAGCGCACGCTCGGCGCGAAACGCCGCGAGTGAGACGCTGTCGTGCTTGACCGCGCGCACGGCGGGCAGGATCGCGCCCCCGAACGCCACCGACACGGGCGCGCCGGGTGCCGCCTTCACCGAGGCGCGGATTGCGAGCGCAAGGTTATCGACGGCGTCGGTGCCGGGGGCACCGTGGGCGAGCTGGCTGCCTGTCACCACGACGGGGCTGCCGATACCCGAGAGTTCGAACGCGAGCCGCGACGCCGTGTAAGCGAGGGTGTCGGTGCCGTGCAGGATGACGACCCCGCGAGGGCGGTGGGTGCGCACGCGAGCGCTGATCGCGCGGGCGATTCGGGGTGCGGTGTCGGCGTCGGCGTTCGCGCTGTCGATCGCGGGGAGCAGGTGGTTGATGCGCGCCTCGACGCCGAGTGGGCCGCAGATGCCGGCCACGAGGCCTTCGAGCACCTCGGGGAAATCGGGGTCGGGTGCGAGCCCCGTGTCGGTCTCGTGCATGCCGATCGTGCCGCCCGTCGCGAAGACGAGCACGCTGGGAGTAGCCATCCCTCTATTCTGCCGGTCTGGGCGAACGGTTCAGCTCCACGTCGCGTCACCGTGCTCGACTCGGAGTGTCATCGGGGTCACCCGTGGGGTCGTTTGCGGAGGTGGGTGACGGCCATACGGGTGACCTCGATGGCAGGGCAGGGGTGGGGGTGGATCGGGTGGGTGGAGAGGAACGGAGTGAGGGGGCGGATCGGGTGAGGCTCGGACGTGAATGTCAGTGGTCATGCCTAGACTGGATCCCACGATGAGCGAGTTTGAACTTCTGGAGCCAGGGGCTCCGTTCGGTGGTCCTTCGGCGGGCGGCGCGGGGGCGGCAGACGGCCGCGATCCGCTGCTTGATGGGCTGAACCCGGCGCAGGAGCGCGCCGTGGTGTCCCGCGGCCCGGCGCTGCTGATCGTCGCCGGCGCCGGATCCGGCAAAACCCGCGTGCTTACCCACCGCATCGCTCACCTCATCCGCAACAAAGAAGCGTGGCCGAGCCAGATCCTCGCGATCACCTTCACCAACAAAGCGGCAGCCGAGATGCGCGAGCGCATCGAAGGGCTGCTCGGCGAGGGTGCGCAGGGCATGTGGGTCTCCACCTTCCACTCCGCATGTGTGCGCATCCTGCGGCGCGAAGCCGAGCGCTTCGGCTACGTCTCGGGCTTCACCATCTACGACTCTGCCGATTCGCGCGCGCTGCTCAAGCGCATCATCAAGGAGCTCGACGCCGACACCTACGGCTTCACCCCAGCGAACGCCGGCTCGAAGATCTCCAAGCTCAAGAACGAACTGAGCGACGCCGACGACTACGCCGCGACGATGAACGAGAGCGACCCGCGGGATCGCCTCTTCGTCGAGATCTTCAAGATGTACGAGCAGGAGCTGCGCCGCGCCAACGCCTTCGACTTCGACGATCTCATCGGCCAGACCGTGCAGCTCTTCCGCGCGCACCCCGACGTTGCGGCGGTTTACCAGCGGCGCTTCCGCCACATCCTCGTCGACGAATACCAAGACACCAACCACGCCCAGTACTCCCTGATCCGCGAACTCACTCGCCACATCGAGCCCGAAGAGGTCAGCAGGCTCGTGCCTCCCGCCAGGGCTCGCGAGCTCGACGCGAGCGGCCGCATCCCGCCGGCCAGCCTCACCGTCGTGGGTGACAGCGATCAGTCGATCTACGCCTTCCGCGGGGCCGACATCCGCAACATCGTCGAGTTCGAGCGCGACTTCCGCGGCGCCGAGGTCGTGAAGCTCGAACAGAATTACCGCTCCACCCAGAACATCCTGTCGGCGGCCAACGCCGTCATCGGCAACAACTTCGACCGCCAGGAGAAGAACCTCTTCACCACCGAGGGCGACGGCGCGAAGATCGTGGGCTTCACCGGATATTCGCAGCACGACGAGGCGCGCTTCGTCGCCGAGGAGATCGAAGAACTGCACCGGGGCGGCATGGCTTACGGTGACGTCGCCGTGTTCTACCGCACCAACTCGCAGACCCGAGCGCTCGAAGAGCTGCTCATCCGATCCGCGATCCCATACCGGGTGCTCGGCGGCACCAAGTTCTACGAGCGCGCCGAGATCAAAGACGCGATGGCCTACCTCACCAGCATCGCCAATCCCTACGACCCGATCGCGTGGTCGCGGCTGCTGGGCGCCCCCAAGCGGGGGATCGGGCCGATGGCAGAGGCGCACCTCGCCAACTTCCAGGAGGCGCAGGGCATCTCGTTCCACGACGCCATGCTGCGCGTCGACGAGATCGCCGCCATCGGGCCGAAGCTGCGCGGCACCGTGCGGCAGCTCGCCGAATTGCTCACCCGTGCCGCTCGTATGGCCGCGGGCGGCGGTGCGACCGACGACTCAGCAGAAGAAGCGAAGCCCGCCCCGGTGGGTGACGTGCTCAAGCTCGTCCTCGACGAGACCGAGATGATCGAGAAGCTGCGGGCCAAACGCGACCCGCAAGACGATGCGCGCGCCGAGAACCTCGAAGAGCTCATCGCAGTGGCCCGCGAGTTCGACGCGAAGCAGCCGGGCGCCGGCCTCATCGCATTCCTCACCGAGGTCAGTCTTGTCGCTGCCGCCGATGATCTCGACGACACCAGCGGCACCGTCTCGCTCATGACCATGCACACCGCGAAGGGCCTCGAGTTCAAGGCCGTGTTCATCACGGGGGTGGAAGAGGGGCTGCTGCCGCACCAGATGTCGGTCGATGAGGTCGGGGGCATCAGTGAGGAGCGGCGCCTGATGTACGTCGGCATCACGCGCGCCCGCGAGCAGCTGTACCTCACGCTCGCCTCCACCCGCGCCACCTTCGGCGACGTCTCTGTTGCGATGCCGTCGCGCTTCCTGCAGGAGATCCCCGAGGGGCTGATCGACTGGCGGCAGTCGCCTGGTGAGGTCACAGGCCGCGGCGGCACCGAATCGCGCGCGCTCAATGCGCCTCGCGGCTCGGGCTCGGGCTACGGATCGGGTGCGGCTCGGGCGCGGGGGCGCGTTGAATCCTCGGTGTCGTTCGGTACCTCGGGCGGCTACGGATCAGCGGCTGTCAGCGAGCCGGCCAGCGGCAATATGCAGTCAGCGCTTGACAAGTGGCGCGAGCGCAAACGGCAGGCGAAGGCGGCGCAGGCAGCGGGCGGTGGCTTTCCCAATATGATCGGCGGTGCCGCGCGCGACAATGGCGACCTCGAACTCGCCTCTGGCGATCGCATCCGCCACGACGAGTACGGCGAAGGTCGGGTGACGAGCATCACTGGTGCTGGTTCGAAGCGGATCGCGCACGTCGTGTTCGACGCTGTCGGGGAGCGCAAGCTGCTCGTGAAGCTCGCTCCGATCACGAAGGTCGACTGAGCCGCCGGTGTGGTGACGGGGGTCGATCGCTGGTGCGATCCGCCTCCCGATCCGCCCTGATCCGCGCACAGGGGCCCGCGAATCTTCGCGGCCAGTCGGCTCAGCCGATGAGGATGCGGTACTCCTGCATGATGCGCGTGAGGTCGTCTTCGTCGGCGGCGATGTCGCCGTCGCGCTGCATCCACTCGCCGAGCTGCGCGCTGATGACGCCGTGCGCGAGCGACGCCGCCATTGTGGCCTCCCGGGAGGGGGAGTCGAGCTTTGCGTGCTCGGGGTGCGCGATGAGCCAGGCGGTGGCCGTGGTGGTGAGGTGGTGGGCCGATTCGAGCATGGAGATGAGCGCAAGGCGTGCGGCTTCTGGCTGCTCGGCGAGCAGTTGGGCGCGCAGACGGGCCACCTCGGTGTTGACGTTGCTGTGCCCGATCGCGGCGAAGACGAGGCGAAGGATGCCAAGGGTGAGGTTGTCGGGGCAGCTGTCGAGCACCCCGAACGCTGCGTCGCCCTCCGGGATGTTGATCGCGCGCCCCACGATGGCGTAGTCGCGCCCGGCAAAATAGTTGAAGAAGGTGCTGCGTGAGATGTCTGCCATCTCGCAGATCGCCTCGACGGTGACGTGTTCAACGCCGTGTTCGAGGGCCAGCTTCACGGCCGAGGTTTCGATGGCGTTTTCGGTTGCGCGACGCTTGCGCGCCCGCAGACCCTCGCGCTGGGGTGTCTTGGTCTCTTCCACGTCCACCTCCCTTGTTCACCGGCTGCCGGAGAGGCCTGATGCCTCCGCGGGGAAACTCCACTGTCAGCAGCCCCTTCAGCATACCGCTCGCAGCCTGGGATTCCGGTGGCCGCGAGGCAGCGTGCAGGGTGAAACCAGGGTGATTCCACACTGAAGCGTGTGTACGCTGGCAGCAACGGGCAGGGTGTTCGACGGGATGGGGAGACGCCGGGGAAGGGGAGTCATGAGGCAAGTCTCAGCGCTGATGCGGCGACAGGATGCGCACTCCCTGTACCTGTCATCGGCTGCGCTGCTGCTCGGGATCACGCTTGTGGTCGATGTGGTATTTCACGCTGGCATGGGCAATCCCGCGATGACGTGGGGGCTGCTGCTGTTCTGCGTGGTGGGTGGGTGCGCGGCGTTCATCTTTGGCAAGCAGGTTCCGCGGTGGATCGGCATCCTCAGTGTGCTCATCTTCATCGTGGCCCAGACCTACTATCTGGGTCTCGCCGAAGACCCTCAGGCGGTGATCTCCTCCGCTCAGCAGCTCCCAGTGGTGGCCTTCTACCTGGGGTGGTTCGTGCGGCCGCGGCTGGCGCTGGTGCTGGTGCTGGTGTGTCTCATGTCGTTCGGTGTCACGATGCTGAGGAATCCGCTGTTCGGAGCGGACGGAGTCATCGGGGCCCCCGTTGCGGTGCATGCGCTGCTCGCGATGCTGTTCTGCTTCGGTGCCGGCATGTATTTGTGGCGTCGGCAGGCGCAGTCGGCCGCAATCGATCCGCTGACAGGCGCCTACCATCGGCGTGCGATTATCGAGCGGATCACGCACCGCCTGCAGCGCCGCTCGACCCGGCGGGATCCGTTCTGCCTTGTGGTGATCGATTTCGACGACTTCAAACATCTCAACGACACTCGCGGGCACACGGCCGGTGACGAGGCCCTGTTCGAGACGGCTTCGGGCTGGCGAGCGGAGCTGCGTGCCGGTGACGCTGTCGGCAGGATCGGCGGGGATGAGTTCGTGCTGCTGCTACCGCATGTCCAGGCCGAGGAGGCTCAGAGCATTGTGGACCGCTTGCGGAGCGAAACCCCTCATCCCTGGTCGGCGGGGATCGCAGAGTCCCGAGCCGGCGATACGCCGGCGGCGATGCTCGCGAGAGCTGACGTCGAACTATATCGGGAAAAGCAGTCGAAGCGTGATCGGCGGGTGAGCAGCGGTGACTAGCGGGCTGGGCGACATGATGGCGGGCGTGCTCGACCGTGCGGCCGCGCTGCTGCGGCGTTGGGTGCGCTGGCAGACGCCGTTCTCGACGGTGAGTGCGTTGATTCCGCTCATGCTCGTGTTGGTGTTCGCCTCCGACCTATTGGTGGGGCATCCGCACATCCAGCGCTGGATGGTGGTCCTATGGCTGGTGTTGTACCTGCTGCTGGCGGTGATTCCGCTGGTGTTGGGGCGCCGATATCCGCTCTGGGCGGGCCTGGTGGTTGTGGCAGGTATGGAGGCCTGGTCGAGCTACTTCTTGCTGTTTTCCCGCCACAGTCACGCCGAGATCAACGCGCTGCTGGAGTTGCCGCTGGTGGCGCTCTACGTGGCCTGGTTCTATCCCACGGTGATCGCGTGGGGGTTCATCGGCTTGAGCATGGTGCGGGTGTCGAGCACGTTGATCTGGAACCCCAACATGGGCCATGCCGTCGGATCGCCGATCGTGATGATCGGTTATGCCCTCATCATCATGCTGTTCTGCTTTGAGGGTGCGCGGGCGGTGCGTCGTCAGTTGCGCACGCAGGCGAGCATCGACGCGCTGACGGGGGCGCTGAACCGGCGAGGGATGGCGGAGGCGGGATCGCGGATGCTGCGCCGTTCCGCACGCCTCGACGAGCCGCTGGCGGTGGCCGTGATCGACTTCGATGATTTCAAGCACGTTAATGACGCGGGAGGGCATGCGGCCGGTGATACGGCGCTGCGCGAGTCGGTGCGGCAGTGGTCTGCGATGGTGGGCATGCGCGGGCACTCCGGTCGCGGCGGCGGCTTCGTGGCGAGGCTCGGGGGAGACGAGTTCGTGCTGGTGGCGCACGCCGGTGCGGGGGAGCTGGAAGCGAATCTGAGTCGCGCGCACGAGGAGTCTCCGTTCTCGTGGTCGTGGGGTGTGGTGGTGGTGCAGCCGTCCGAGACACTGGACGGGGCGATCGCGCGCGCCGATGCTGCGCTGTATCTCGGTCGTGGTGCACGGCGCCTGAGCTGAGTTGCGGCGAGGAGGCGCCCATATCGCGGTGCTAGACTCTCGAATTGTCGATATATCTCGACATCGAGACATTTTTCTGCCTCGGATCACCATTACTCCCAAGCGAAGGACAGTACGTGGATCTGTACGAGTACCAGGCACGAGATCTTTTTGAGCGATACGGAGTGCCGGTGCTTGCCGGCATCGTCGCTGACACACCGGAGGAGGCGCGAGCCGCAGCCGAGAAGCTCGGCGGCGTGGTCGTGGTCAAGGCTCAGGTTAAGACCGGCGGCCGCGGAAAGGCCGGCGGTGTGAAGGTCGCGAAGACCCCCGATGAGGCCTTCGAGGCGGCGCAGGCCATCCTCGGGCTCGACATCAAGGGGCACGTAGTGCAGCGTGTGATGGTCGCCGCCGGCGCCGACATCGCGCAGGAGTTCTACTTCTCGGTGCTGTTGGATCGTGCCAACCGCTCGTACCTGTCGCTGTGCTCGGTTGAGGGGGGGATGGAGATCGAACAGCTCGCTGTCGAGAAGCCGGAGGCGCTGGCGCGGGTCGAGGTCGATCCGATCGTCGGCATCGACGCCGCGAAGGCCGAGGAGATCGCTCGCGCAGCGAAGTTCCCCGAAGAGCTGGTCGCCAAGGTTGCTGCCGTATTCGAACGTCTCTACGCGGTGTACACCGGCGAAGACGCGACGCTCGTAGAGGTGAACCCGCTGGTGCTCACCGGCGCCGGTGACATCATCGCGCTCGACGGCAAAGTCTCGCTGGATGCGAACGCCGATTTCCGGCACCCCGAGCACGCAGAGCTCGAAGACAAGGCCGCTGAGGATCCGCTCGAGGCGAAGGCGAAGGCGCAGGATCTCAACTACGTCAAGCTCGATGGCGAGGTCGGTGTGATCGGCAACGGTGCGGGCCTCGTGATGTCGACGCTCGACGTGGTCGCGTATGCCGGCGAGAACCACGGCGGGGTGAAGCCCGCGAACTTCCTCGATATCGGCGGTGGAGCGTCGGCTGAGGTGATGGCTGCGGGTCTCGATGTGATCCTCGGTGATCCGCAGGTGAAGTCGGTGTTCGTCAACGTCTTCGGCGGCATCACCGCCTGCGACGCGGTGGCTAACGGCATCGTGGGTGCACTCCAGAAGCTCGGTGATTCGGCGAACAAGCCGCTCGTCGTGCGACTCGACGGCAACAACGTCGAGGAGGGCCGCCGGATCCTCACCGATGCTGCGCACCCGCTCGTCACGCTTGCCGCCACGATGGACGAGGGCGCCGACAAGGCTGCCGAACTCGCGAACGCCCGCTAACCCACGAGACTCACGGAAAGAAGCAACAGAATGTCGATCTTCCTGAACAAGGATTCCAAGGTCATCGTGCAGGGCATCACGGGCGGCGAGGGCACCAAGCACACCGCGCGCATGCTCGCCTCGGGCACGAACATCGTGGGCGGCGTGAACGCCCGCAAGGCCGGCACCACGGTGACGCACACCGATCAGCACGGCAATGCTGTCGAGCTGCCCGTCTTCGCGACGGTCGCCGAGGCCATGGAGCAGACCGGCGCCGACGTATCGGTCGCCTTCGTTCCCCCGGCCTTCACCAAAGACGCCGCCGTCGAGGCCATCGATGCGGGCATCGGCCTGCTGGTCATCATCACCGAGGGCGTGCCCGTCAAGGATTCTGCTGAGCTGTGGGCCCACGCGAAGGCCACGGGCAACAAGACCCGCATCATCGGCCCGAACTGCCCCGGCATCATCACGCCCGGTGAGGCGCTTGCCGGCATCACACCTGCGACGATCACGGGCAAGGGCCCGATCGGCCTGGTCTCGAAGTCGGGCACGCTCACCTACCAGATGATGTACGAGCTGCGCGATCTCGGCTTCTCGACGGCGATCGGTATCGGCGGCGACCCCGTGATCGGCACGACGCACATCGACGCCCTGGCTGCGTTCGAGGCAGATCCCGAGACGAAGGCGATTGTGATGATCGGTGAGATCGGTGGCGACGCCGAGGAGCGCGCGGCCGAGTTCATCAAGGCGAACGTGACGAAGCCTGTGGTCGGCTACGTGGCTGGTTTTACAGCACCCGAGGGCAAGACGATGGGCCACGCCGGCGCCATCGTGTCGGGTTCGGCGGGCACTGCGCAGGCGAAGAAGGAGGCCCTCGAGGCCGCCGGCGTCAAGGTGGGCAAGACTCCCACCGAGACCGCAGAGCTGCTGCGCGAGGCGTACGCGGCACTGTAACCAGGCCGGGTTGCAGGGGCGGGCGAGTGCGCTCGCCGGTGCTGAGGGGCGGATCGCGCAGCTGTGCGATCCGCCCCTGTTGCACGCCTGTGCTCGTGCGATCGCGATCCACCCTCTCGAAGAGCGGATTTCGCAGCTGGATCCTTCGATCCGCATGCGAAATCCGCCTTTCGCGCGTTCTGGCAGCGGGGCAGGGACAGGGGCTCAGCACCCAGGCCTCCAACCCCGCTCACTACACTGGAGCGCATGAGCGAACCCCAGGGAGCACACCTCGTCGGCAGCATCAACTGTGACGACGCCGAGACCACGATGCGCACCGCCGCAGAGCATCTCGGTGACCGCCTCAAGCGCATCCCCGACGGCGAGGTGGGGGAGCGCTTTCACTGGATCGTGTTCCAGGCTGACAGGCTGGGCGCGGCCGAAGGCATTGAGCGAGTCGGTGACGCGCCGATCCCGCTGCGCATGCTCGACATGCGCCAGGTGCGCCTCGCCGAGGGGGTGCGCGCCGCCGATCTCGAACTGCCGCCGCTCGGCTACGCCGACGCTGCGCTCGCTTCGTACGCCGTGTTCTCACGGCTGAAGGGTGAGGGTGTGATTCCCGCGGCCACCCGCTTCCAGGTGTCGCTGCCCACGCCGCTCGGTGTGGTCGGCAGTTTCGTGTGGGCTGCGGATCGCGCCGAGTTCGAGCCGGTCTACGAGCGAGCGCTCGCCGCCGAGCTCGACCGCATGCTCGCTGCGATCCCGCACCACGAGCTCGCGATCCAATGGGATGCGGCGCTCGAGTTCGCGATGCTCGAAGAGCAGAAGAGCTTCATGGGTGAGCCCTACGAATGGTTCGACGACGTCTGGGCCGGCACCAGTGCGCGGCTTGCGCGCCAGATCGACAAGGTGCCAGCCGACGTGGAGGTGGGCGTGCATCTCTGCTACGGCGACGTTGCCGAGAAGCACTTCGTCGAGCCGCGCGACACCGAGAACCTGGTGCGATTCGCGAACCTCGCGGTCGGGGCCGCAGAGCGCCCGCTCACCTGGCTGCACCTCCCGGTGCCGATCGAACGCGACGACGCCGAGTACTTCGCGGCGCTCGCGGGGCTCGCGATCCCGCAGCAAACCGAGCTCTACCTCGGTCTCGTGCACCGCGAGGACGGCGCAGAGGGAGCCGAGCGCCGCATTGCGGCTGCCCAGCAGCATGTGTCCCGCTCCTTCGGCGTCGCCACCGAGTGCGGCTTCGGCCGCGCCCCCGAGGGTACCACGGTCCCGCTGTTCGAGACGCATCGGGCGGTCGCCGCAGCCTGGTAGCGGCTCGGATCACGCCACGACGATCCTTCCGGCCGTTGCTCAACTTATGATCGGCAGGTCAATCCCGAGTTGCGTCGCGCCTGATCTGGCGAGCAGGAAGCCAATGATGCCGAGAATCCACGCCGTGTTCTCCGCGCCCGTGCGCTGCATCCATCCGGTGAGGCGGCGCAGCGGGCGGTCAACAGAGCGTGCGGCGACCAGGCGTGCAGCCAGCAGGATCAGGGCGGGCAGGATCATCACGACGCAGTAACCCGCAAGCATCGCGAAGCGGGTCGGCATGCCGATGGGAGCATCGGCCAGCATCGTCATGCCGAGGAGGTAAGGAAGCATGCCCGCCACCTCGGCGAGGCCCGCAGCGAGCGCGACACCCACGACTGCGGCGCGTCCCGTGCCGTCGGAAAGCAGGCGGTCGCGCCACCGCAGGATCCGCCCGCTTGTTTGAGCCGTCGGGTTGCTGTCAGGCCCCGTCGTTGCGGCCTTTCGTTTGAGCGCATCCGACACCCCGATTACGATGCCGCTCGCAAGCAGCGCGAGCCCGCCCGCAAGCAGCACCCACTGGCCGAGCGTCGAGCCGATGAAATCGCGTCCCGCGTCGATGAGATTGACGAGGCCCAGCGTGAAGAGCACGCCGATCGCGAGGTAGAACAGTGTGATCGTGCCCAGGTATAGCAGGATGCGGGCGACACGAGGCGGCCCCGGTGCGATGAGAAAGAACAGGGGGATCAGCAGGGTGCCGACGCTGAGCCCGTCGAGCAAGGCGAGTAGCGCGAGGGCAAGAGGCAGTGGGACATCGGCGAGGAGCGGAAGCTGGGCGGTGACGAGCATGACGCCACTCTCGCGGCTATTCCGCGCCTGCACATCGGCGGAAGGCACGACACCGCCTCATCCTTTCGACGGAGACGAATGTCCGATGCTGCTGCTTGGATAGAAGTATGACCACTGAGACGGCGCGGCCCCACGGGGTGCTCCGCGCGATCGCCGATCGACCGGCGGCGCTCGCGGGCTGCTACTTGGTGCTCGCGATCGTGCTCGCAGCGTTGGGGTGGTCGGGATTGTGGAGTATGTTCTCGCTGCTGCCGAGCGGGGTATCGCCGTGGTGGGGGCTGGCGACGGCGGCACCCGCCTGCGCGCTGGTGCTGCTGCGGCGTCGCGCGCCGCTGATGGGCCTTATCGCCGCTGGGGGCGTCTTTATCGCCGACCTGCTCACCGTCGGTGGGCTCGTACCGCTGCTCGTGCTACTCGAGCTCTTCCACGCGCGCACGGTTCGTCTCTCCCCGGCCCAGCGTAGGCGCATGCTCGGGGTGGTGATCGTGAGCGCGCTTGCTCTCGTGCTGGCCGCCCTCGTGCTCTCCGACGACCCGCGAGAGGCGGTGATGGTGGGCATCCAGTTCGTCGGGCTCGCCGGGCTGACGTACTGGTATGCGAACTCAGTTGCGCAGTCGCGTGAGCTGGTCGCGCTCTACCGGCAGCGAGCCGACGACACTGCCCGGCTCGCCGAGCTCGACCGCACCGCCGCGGTGCAGGGAGAGCGCGATCGCATGGCCCGTGAGCTGCACGACGTCGTCGCAGGGCACATCTCCGCGATCGCGATCCGCAGCGAGGCCGCGCTCGGACTGCCCGCGAGTCCTGCTGGCGAGACACATGAGCGGCGCGCCCTGCGTGCCATGCGCGACGCGAGCCTTGAAGCCCACGGTGCGCTGCGCACCATGATCCAGGTGCTGCGGACGGGTGAACGTGACTTCCAGCTGCCGCCCGGCCGTGCCGGGCTGCCCGGGCTGGTCGAGGCCGCGAACGGTTCAGGGGTCGCCGCGACGCTGAGCGACGAGGGCGGCAGCGGGTTGCCCGCGCAGCTCGATCAGGCCGTGGGCAGCGTGGTGCGCGAGGCGCTCGCGAACAGCGTGCGCCACTCGTCGGGCGCCGACGTCGACGTGCGGCTGTCGAGGGGCGAGGGCGAGGTGCGCGTCGACGTGGTCTCGCGTGGAGGCTCCGCCCTCGCCAGCCCCGCGCTCATCGGCAGTGGAATGGGGCTGGAACTGCTGCGAGAGCGCGTGCGCGCGCTCGGCGGGGATCTCTTCGCCGGGCCGGAGGGCGCCGGCGTGTGGGCGGTGCGCGCCCGACTGCCTGAGGAGGGAGCAGCGTGAAGGCGGGGGACGATGAGCGGACTGCGGCGGTGAGCTCGGGGCGATCCGGTGAGACGCCTCCGCGGGTGCTACTCGCCGACGACCACGGCATGATCCGCGAGGGCCTCCGCATGATCCTCGAGACTCACGGCGTCGTCGTGGTAGGTGAAGCAGGCGATGGTGCGGCGGCGATCCGCAACGCGGCTGCACTGCACCCCGACGTCGTGCTCATGGATCTGCGCATGCCGGGGATCGATGGCGTCGAGGCCACCCGCCGCATCGTCGCCGAGGAAAGCGCCGAAGTGCTGGTGCTCACGAGCTTCGACGAAGACGAACTGGTGCTCGCGGCCATTCGAGCGGGAGCTGCCGGGTTCCTGCTGAAGACCACAGAGGCGACTCCGCTCGTCGAAGCGGTGCGACGAGTCGCGGCTGGCGAGGGCGTGCTCGATCCCAGGGTGACCCGGCGGGCGCTCGCAGCATTCGCATCGGCGTCGCAGGTAAACGTGTCGGCGCCGCTGCCGGGCCTCGAACAGCTTACGGCTCGAGAACGGCAGGTGCTCGACGCGATGCGCTCGGGCCGCTCGAACGCGCGCATCGCGGCACGGCTTGGCATCTCGGTGCCAACCGTCAAAACACATGTCTCGAGTATCTTGGTCAAGCTCGGCGCTGAGAACCGCGCGCACGCCGCCGCGCTCGCGCGAGACGCGCGGCTTGATTCCGGGCTCCAGGTCGACGCCAGCCCTCGCCGCGAGCGCACCGCGAGCGGCGGCGGATCACTACGCGACGGGTGACGTAGAATGGTGGGGTTGCGCGGGCTGATCCGCGCGCCCGCTTCGTTCCGGCATCTCAACAGCCGATCCGCGGTCTTCTGCCGCGCGGCAGCCCCCGAAAGGACCCCTGTGACCAGTCGTCTGCTTCGTTCGCTTTCCGTTACCGCCGCGGCCGCAGCCGCTCTCGCGCTCGGCCTCACAGGCTGCGCGAGCGGCGCAGCCTCCTCCGAGCAGGCCGCGGGCGACACGATCCGCATGGGCACGCAGCCGTGGCTGGGCTACGGCCAGTGGTATGTGGCTGAGGATCAGGGCTTTTTCGCTGACCGTGGCATCGATGTGAAGCTGTCGAGCTTCAACGCCGATGCCGATGTCAACGCGGCGCTTGCCGCGGGGCGTCTTGATATGGCGAACGTGGGCGCGCAGGCCGCTCTGCAGTTCATCGAGGAGGGCGTTGACGTCTCGATCGTGATGCTGCTCGACTCGGCAACCGAGGCCGACGCGATCATCGCGGGCGAGGGCGTCACCTCTGTCGAGGATCTCGCGGGCAAGAAGGTGGGCTTCGAGCGGGGCGCGACGAGCGAGATTCTGCTTGCAGAGGCGCTGGAGACCGCAGGCATGTCGTTCGACGATATCGAGACCGTCGAGTTGTCGGCCGATAAAGTGGCCCCCACGCTGATGTCGGGCAGCATCGACGCAGGCGTCACCTACGAGCCCTACATCAGCGAGGCGCTGAGCGCTGGCAAGGGCATCGAGACCGTTACCACCGCGGGCGAGTACCCGGGCCTCATCACCGATGTGCTCGTGGTGCGCAACGACGTGCTCGAGCAGCGCCCCGACGAGGTGCGCGAAGTGCTTGCCGCGTGGGATGACGCCGTCGCGTTCACCGACGAGCACACCGCTGAGGCGCGTGCGGTGATCGCTGCCGGGGTGGGCTCCGATGTTGCAGATCTGGAGAGCGCGTTCGACGGCGTGCACTTCTACACGCTCGCCGAGAACCGTGAGCTGCTGAACGGTGCCTACACCGCTGAGACGCTGCCTGCGTTGATCGCGGTGGCGCAGCGCATCGGACTGATCTCGGGCGATGTCGACGCCGCAGGCGCGATCCGCCCCGAGTTCCTCGGCAAGTAGCCAGCGCAGCGATGACCAGCTCAGCCCCGCCCCGTCAGTCGCGCCGCCGCGCCCGCATCGGGCGTCCTATCGGCCGCCCCGCCTACCTCGCGACGGCCGTCGGCACCTTTGTGCTGCTCATCGTGATCTGGGCGCTCGTCGCGGCGCTCGGGCTTGTCGATCCGATGTTCTTGCCCGGCCCGGGTGAGGTGCTGGGTGCGCTTGCGGCGCAGGCCGCGAACGGTGAGCTGTGGGCCGATATCGGGGTGAGCGCGTTCCGCATTCTGGTGGGTTTCGTGCTGGCGACGGTGATGGCGGTGCCGATCGGCACGCTGATGGGGGTGAGCCCGCGGGTCGAGGCCGCGCTCGAGCCTCTGATGGATTTCATCCGTTACATGCCCGTGGTGGCGTTCGTGCCGCTGACGATCGTGTGGGTCGGCATCGATGAGGGGCAGAAGTTTCTGATCATCTGGATGGGCACGTTCTTCCAGCAGGTGCTGATGGTCGCTGATGCGGTGCGCCGCACGCCGCGCACGCTGGTGAGCCTGGGGGAGACGCTCGGCCTGAGTTGGTTGCAGCTGCTCAGTCGTATCGTGGTGCCGTCGGCGATGCCGCGCATCTGGGATGCGTTGCGGATCACCCTCGGCTGGGCGTGGACCTGGTTGGTGGTTGCTGAGTTGGTGGCGGCGTCGAGCGGGATGGGCTTCCGCATCACGGTGGCGCAGCGCTTCTTCCAGACGGATCTCATCATCGGTTACGTGTTCGTGCTGGGGTTGCTGGGATTGGTGCTCGACCAGGCGATGCGTGCCGCGGGGCGCCGGATGTTCGCGTATCAGGAAGGTCGGGCATGAGCGGTCAGGATCGGGCGGCTTCGGCCGGGGCTTCGGCCAGGGCTGCAGCTGCGGGTGATGCTGTGGTTGCGGGTGATATTGCGGTTGCGCCGAAATTGAAGATTGCCGGGCTGGTGAAGCGGTTCGGTCGCGGCGATCGCGCGGTGACGGCGCTTGAGGGCGTCGATCTGGCGGTGGCCGAGAATGAGTTCGTGTCGATCGTGGGCGCGTCGGGCTGCGGCAAGTCGACGCTGCTGTCGCTTGTCGCGGGTCTGGATGAGCCGAGCGAGGGCACTATCGAGGTGAGCGGCCGTGAGGTGACCGGGCCTGGCCGGGATCGTGGGGTGGTGTTTCAGCAGGCCACGCTGATGCCGTGGTTGACGGTGCAGCAGAATGTCGAGTTCGCTTTGCGCGGTGAGGCCGGGTTGTCGCGCGGTGATCGTGCGGATCGGGCCCGCGAGTTCTTGCGGCTGGTGGGGCTCGACGGTTTCGAACGTTCTTTCCCGGCACAGCTTTCGGGCGGCATGCAGCAGCGGGTGGCGCTGGCTCGCTCGCTGAGCTATGGCCCGGACATGCTGCTGATGGATGAGCCTTTCGGGGCGCTCGATGCGCTGACGCGCCGCACGATGCAGGAGTTGCTGCTCGAGGTCTGGGAACAGCACCGGCTGACGGTGCTGCTGGTCACGCATGACATCGATGAGGCCGTGGTGACGAGCGATCGGGTGGTGGTGATGAGCCCGCGCCCGGGCCGCGTGCAGCGCATTATCGATGTGCCCATCGCGCGCCCGCGCACGCTAGCGTCGGAGCGCAGCCCTGAGTTCCGTGGTCTGAGTGATGACATTCTCGCGCTGATCCGCGACGCGCCCCGCACGGGGTGAGTCGGCGCCTCCTCGGTGATGCGGAGTAAGCTGCTGGCGATGAGAGCCATAGTCACCGCCGTGGTCGCCGCGATCGAGGCGGCTGCCGTCGCCTTCGCCGGGCTCGCTGTTGTTGCGGTGCCTGCGCTGCTGCTGTGGACGGTGGTGTTTGGGCTGGCTGCAGAACCGGGCACTGTTGCTGCGGGGATCGCGAGCGTGTGGCTGCTGGCGCACTGGGTGCCGATGCGGCTTGAGATCGATGCGCAGGCGGCGTTGGGTTTGGGCCTCGCCCCGGAACCGCTCGCGTTTGTGATTTCGCTTGCGCCGTTGGGGATCACCCTCGTGACGGTGCTGCTTGCGGCGCGGGCCGGGTGGCGGTTTGGTGCGCGCGGTGGCACGGGCGCCGCGGGGTCGCTCGGGGGTGTGTTCGGCTTTGGGCTTGTCGCGTTCGCTGCGGCGACGGTGGCGGCCCCGTTCGGGGTGTGGCCGCTGTGGCTTGAGGTGCTGGTGCCGGCGCTGAGCTACGGCGCTGTTTCGGCTGCGGCGTTCGTGGTGCGTGCTGCGCGTGACGAGCACGGCTGGTGGCAGGCGTGTACGCGGGCGGCGCAGCGCGCGCTGGAACGACTGGGGGCGTCGTATGCGGCGGCGGCAATGCCGGTGCGCGTGGCTGAGGTGGTTCGTCTCGCGACGGCTGCGATCGTTGCTGTGCTGGGGATTGCCGCGTTCGCCTTCACGGTTGCGGTGGTGGTGGGTTACCCGCATGTGATCGCGTTGACGCAGGGCTTGCATCTTGATCCGCTGGGGTCGGTGCTGGTGTTCCTGGTGCAGTTGGCGCTGCTGCCTGTTGCGGTTGTCTGGGGCGTTGCGTGGTTGACGGGGGCGGGCTTCGCGGTGGGGGCCGGGAGTTCGGCGACGCCGTTCGAGGCGCTGTTGGGACCGCTGCCTGCGCTGCCGTTGTTCGGGGCGATCCCGCAGGGGTGGGGGGCGTTCGGCGCGCTCGCCCCGGCGGCGGTGGTGCTGATGGGTGTGCTGCTGGGCGTGTGGTTCGCCCGCGGCCCGCTGCAGCGGCGGTCGAGCTGGGCTGTGATGCTCACCACTGCGGTTGCTGCTGCGGCTCTTGCGGGGCTCGCGGTGGCGGCGCTGTGCGCGCTCGCCGCTGGTTCGGTGGGGCCTGGCAGGCTCGACACTGTGGGTGCTGAGCCGTGGCTGACTGGGGGGCTTGCGGCCGGTGAGCTGGGTGCCGGTCTGCTGCTCGGTGTTGCAGCGTCGCGGGTGGATCTGCAGCGGGTGCGGATCGCGCTGCCCGATGCCGTGCGAGCGGCGCAGGGGCGGGTGCGGGGCGAGCAGCCGAACGCGGGAGCGCTGCCGTTCTTGAGCGAGTCTGATGACGAGGTGCTGCGTGCGGCTGCGCAGGGTGATGATGCGGCGGATCCGCTCGTTCACACGCGTGCCGATGCTGCGCATGATGCTGGTGACGAAGCCGCAGATGCGCAGGACACGGCTTCGCTCGACACCGCTGCACTCGATACGGCCGCCTTCGACATCAACGCCTCCGACTCCGCGACCGCAGTCCACGATGGCGCAGCCAGTGCAAGCGCAGCCCGCGACGCTCGCCAACCCGAAGATCCCGCCGTCGATGACGACACCGCCCACGACACCGAGGCACTGTTGCGCGCCTACTCCTGGGACGAGGGCGCGCCGCTCGGCGACGAGCCCGATCCGCCCCACCGCCCGCGCCCCTGGTTGCGCCGCAAGCGCTGAGCCCGATCCGCCCGCCCGAGTCATTGGCCTGGCCGCCCGCCCAAGCTGTTAGGCTGGACAGGCAATCCACGGGAGTCCCAACGCGAGGGGCTGAGAGGGAGCACGCGTGCTCCGACCGTTCAACCTGATCTGGTTCATTCCAGCGGAGGAAGGAAGCCTTCAATGATGCCTGCACGCCCCACGCACACCCCCGCCCGTCGTGTCGCCGCCCCGCTCATCGCGCTCGCCGCGGTCTGCGGTCTCGCGCTCACCGGCTGCGCGGGATCCGCCCCCGACGGCCAGGCCGAGACCGAGAAGGTCACGCTCGTCGTGCACGATTCGTTCCCGAACGACGAGGTCGCCGCGGCCGCGAGCGCCGCCACCGGCTACGACGTCGAGGTAATCTCCGCCGGCGACGGCGGCGAACTCACCAACAAGCTGGTGCTCACCGCGGGTGCCCCCATCGCCGACGCCTTCTTCGGCGTCGACAACATCTTCGCCTCGCGGCTCATCGAGCGCGACGTCGTCGAGCCCTACCGACCGGCCGGGTTCCCCGACAGCGGCCTCGCGTTCACGATCGACGGCGAAGGCGCAGACGGCGAGCCGTTCTCCCTCACCCCCGTCGATCACGGCGCCACCTGCGTCAACATCGACCCCGCCTGGTTCGCCGAGCAGGGGCTGGCCGAGCCCGCCACCTACGAAGATCTCGCAAAGCCCGAGTACGCCGCGCTCACCGCGCTGCTCGACCCGACCGCATCCTCGACCGGGGCTTCTTTCCTCGTGGGCACCGTGGCGAAGTTCGGCGAGGACGGTTTCGCCGACTACTGGCAGCGCCTCACCGACAACGGCGCCCGCATCGAGCAGGGCTGGAGCGACGCCTACTACGGCCAGTTCACGCAGGGCGGCGAAGGCGGCACGAAGCCGATCGTCGTCTCCTACGCCTCGTCGCCCGCGTACACCGTCGACGACGAACTGACTGCGAGCCGCACGCGGGCACTGCTCGACACCTGCACTCGCCAGGTCGAGTACGCTGGCGTGCTGCAGGGCGCCGCGAACAAGGCCGGCGCGCAGGCTGTCGTCGACTACCTGGTGTCGCACGAGTTTCAGCAGACCATCCCCGACGCCATGTACATGAGCCCCGTCGACGCATCGGTGGAGATGCCCGAGGCGTGGGCGAAGTTCGCACCCGAGCCCGCCGAGGGCCAGACCCACGACCTCGCGCCCAGCGTGATCGAGCGGGGCCGCGAGGGCTGGCTGCAGACCCTGGGCGATACGATCGGGCTCTGACGTGGCGCGGCGGAGCAGGACCGCCGCGCGCACGAGCGCGTGGGCCGTCGCGGGGTGGACCCTCGCGACGGCCCTGCCGCTCGCCTTCCTGATCGTCTTCTTCCTGTGGCCGGTGCTCTCGCTCGTGGCCACGGGCTTCACCGACGACGGTCGCCTCGATCTGGGGGCCGTGCCGGAGGTGTTCGGGGCGGCCCGCACCTGGCGGGTCATCGGTCAGACCCTGCTGCAGGCCGGTCTCGCTGCGGCGCTCGCGGTCGTGCTCGGCGTGCCCGCCGCCTACGTGCTGTACAAACTCGACTTCCCTGGGCGCACGCTGCTGCACGGGCTGATGACCGTGCCCTTCGTGCTGCCGACGGTGGTGGTGGGCGTCGCCTTCTCGGCGCTGTTCGGGCCGGCGGGGCCGCTCGAATGGCTGGGGCTCGACCGCACGCTCACCGTGCTGGTGCTCGCCCTCGTGTTTCCGAACGTCGCCGTGGTGGCGCGCACGGTCGGCAGTTTCTGGGCGCGGCTCGACGACAGCTCAGCGATGGCGGCGAGGGTGATGGGGGCGGGGCGGATCCGTGCCTGGTGCACCGTCACGCTGCCGGCTCTTGCACCCGCTCTCGCATCGGCCGCGGCCCTCGTGTTTCTCTTCTGTTCCACATCGTTCGGCATCGTGCTGATTCTTGGCGGGCGCGAGTTCTCGAACGTCGAGACCGAGATCTACAGACTGACGGTGCAGTTTCTCGATCTGCGGGGGGCTGCCGTGCTGTCGCTTGCGCAGTTCGCCATCGTTGCTGCGACGCTCGTGGTGTCGGCGCGGCTGCGACGCGCGGGCGAGCGGGCCGTGGAGTTGCGCGAGGACGCCCCCCGCGAGCGGCGGCCCGGCCTCGCAGACCTCCCCGCGATCCTCGTTTTCGCCTGCACCGCGCTGCTGCTGCATGCTGTGCCGCTGCTGACGCTCGTGATCCGCTCCCTGCGCGGCCGCGACAGCGACTGGACGCTCGCCAACTACGCGGCGCTTGTGCAGCCGCCAGCCGAGCTGCCGCTCGACGCCCCGGTTGCGCAGGCGGTGTGGCTGTCGATCCGCATCGCGGCCATCGCGGCTCTGCTCGCGCTGGTGCTGGGAATGCTCATCGCGCTGGTGCTGTCGCGCAAGCCTGCCGCGCCCGGGCTACGGCGCGCTCAGGGCCTTTTCGACGGGCTCGTGATGCTGCCGCTCGGGGTGTCGGCGGTGACCCTCGGTTTCGGCCTGCTCATCACGATGCACCGGCCCCTCGGCATCGGCTTCGATCTGCGCACCTCGACGGTGCTGATCCCGGTTGCGCAGGCGCTGGTGGCGCTGCCGCTCGTGGTGCGCATTCTGCTGCCGGTGCTGCGCGGCATCGATGAGCGGATCCGCTTCGCCGCGGCGACCCTCGGCGCCGCCCCGATGACGGTGCTCGGCACCATCGACCTGCCGCTGCTCGGCCGCAGCGCGGGTCTCGCGCTCGGATTCTCCTTCGCGGCGTCGCTTGGCGAGTTCGGGGCGACCTCGTTTTTGGTGCGGCCCGGTGCACAAACCCTGCCCGTCGCGGTGGGCGAACTGATCGGGCACCAAGCACCAGGCAGCTACGGCGCGGGTCTCGCAGCGGCGGTGCTGCTGGGCACGCTCACCGCGGCCATCATGCTCATCGCCGAGCGGCTGCGAGTTGACGGACGCTGGGGCGGGCGACGGCAAGGGGAACTGTTCTGATGGAGGATCGTTTCGACGTGCTGCTCATTGACGGGCGCTCGGGATCGGGCAAAACCTCGCTTGCCGCGCGTATCGTGCGGGAGCTGCGCGGGGCGGGCGCTGCCGGCGCTGATCCGCATCATTCCACTGCCGAGCCGCAGTTGCTCCGCGTTGAAGATCTCTACCCGGGGTGGGACGGGCTCGCCGAAGGATCCGCCGCGCTCGCCGCAGTGCTCGACGAGGGCCGCTACCACCGCTACGACTGGTATGCCGGCACCTTTGCTGAGGAGCATCGCATTGCACTCCGCCCGCCGCTCGTGATCGAAGGGTGCGGTGCGATCACGGCCCGCAACCTCGCAGCGGCCCGCCGCTGGGCCGTGCGGGCAGCGGGGGAGGGTGCGGTGGTGCGCAGCCTCTGGCTCGACTGCCCCGACGAGGTGCGCCGATCCCGAGCCCTCGCCCGCGACGGCGACAGTTACGCCCCCCACTGGGACCGCTGGGCCACCCAGGAAGACACGCTCTACGCCGAACACGAGCCGTGGCGCCTCGCCGACGACGTGCGGCGGGTGTGATCTTGCCAGCCCTTCGATATGAGTTCTGCCGTCAATATGGCATTCCTGGGCGGATCCGCCATATCTCAGGCGGATTCCATATCGACGGCAGGTTCCAGATCGGCGGCGGATTCGAGGTGCCGGGGCCGAGCGGTTGGGCAGCGCCGCGCCGGGTAGACTGGTTGCCGTGCTGAAACTTGCGGTTCTGATCTCCGGCGGCGGCAGCAACCTGCAGGCGCTGCTCGAAGCTGCGACCGATCCAGAGTTCCCCGCGAAGATCGTGTGCGTCGGCTCCGACACCGATGCCCCCGGCCTCGCCCACGCCGAAGCCGCAGGCGTGCCCACCTTCGTGGTGCGACCCCGCGACTACGCCTCACGAGAAGAGTGGGGGCAGATGCTCGCCGCCGCCATCCAAGAGCACGGCGTCGGCACCGGCCCCGAACCCGGCCTCGTCGTCAGCGCCGGCCTCATGCGCATCCTGCCCGCGGGCTTCGTGCGCGAATTCTCGCCGCACCTCATCAACACCCACCCCGCACTGCTGCCGCTCTACCCCGGTGCCCACGCCGTGCGCGACGCGCTCGCCGCCGGTGCCACCGAAACCGGCGTCACCGTGCACATCATCGACGAGGGCGTCGACACCGGCCCCGTACTGCGCCAGGCGCGCGTCGATATCCGCGACGGCGAGAGCGAAGAGGCACTGCACGAGCGCATCAAACAGCTCGAACGCCCGCTGCTCGTGCAGACCGTGCGCGAGATCGCGCTCGGCAAGCTCGAGCTGACCGCCGCAGCCCAGGTTTGAGCCCTCCAACACACCCCTGACCGCCAACGATATGAGCCTCGCCGAGCACCGCACCCCATCGGAGTAGCACCCGCTCGCAGTATCAGCCCCTGATCGCCACCGGATCCGCACCCCGATCCGCACCGCCTCCCAGACCAGAAGGAACCCCACATGGCAGTCCAGAGCCACGACCCCAGCCTCTACGAGCACCGCGACCTGGTGCCCGTGAGGCGCGCCCTCATCTCAGTGAGCGACAAGACCCGCCTGCTCGACCTCGCAGCCGCACTCGCAGAAGCCGGCGTCGAGATCGTCTCCACGGGCTCGACGGCCGCCACCATCCGTGACGCCGGCCACCCGGTCACCGACGTCTCCGAGGTGACCGGCTTTGCTGAGGCCCTCGACGGCCGCGTGAAGACCCTGCACCCCGCTGTGCACTCCGGCCTGCTCGCCGACCTGCGCCTCGCCGACCACCGCGCACAGCTGCAGCAGCTCGGCTTCGCCCCCTTCGAGCTCGTCGTGGTCAACCTCTACCCCTTCGAGCAGACCGTCAACTCGGGCAAGCCCGCCGCCGACGTCATCGAGAACGTCGACATCGGCGGCCCCGCGATGGTGCGCGCCACCGCGAAGAACCACGCCAACGCGGCAATCGTGGTGTCGCCCGGCCGCTACGACGAGATCATCGAGGCGGTGCGTGCCGGCGGCACGACCCTTGCGCAGCGCCGCTCGCTCGCAACCGAGGCCTTCGTGCACACTGCACAGTACGATGCCGCTGTGGCGAACTGGTTCCTTGACCAGGAAGACGCCGCGTGGGGCGACGCCCCCGCAGACGACACCCCCGCAGAAGACGGCTCGATCGACAGCATCTTCGAGACCACCGAGGGCTACGTCGGCTACGAGGTGTTCGGTCTGCGCGAGGCGGTGCTGCGCTACGGTGAGAACAGCCACCAGCGCGCCGCCCTCTTCACCGAAAATGAAGGCGCCGGCATCGCCCAGGCCACGCAGCTGCACGGCAAGGAGATGTCGTACAACAACTACGTCGACGCCGATGCCGCCCTGCGCGCCGCCTTCGACCACGAGCGCCCCGCAGTCGCGATCATCAAGCACGCCAACCCCTGCGGCATCGCGGTCGCACCCGAGGGCGCCGCAGACCCCATCGCCGCCGCACACGAACTGGCGCACGCCTGCGACCCGATCTCCGCGTTCGGTGGCGTGATCGCCGCCAATCGCATCGTCACCGCGAAGATGGCCGAGACGGTCGCCGGCATCTTCACCGAGGTGATCGTGGCGCCCGGCTTCGAGCCTGACGCGCTCGCAATCCTCACTCAGAAGAAGAACGTGCGGCTGCTTGTGCTGCCCGCCGACTTCACTCCCAGCCCCGTCGAACTGCGTCAGGTATCGGGCGGCTTCCTGCTGCAGGACGCCGATCGCAGCTTTGCCCCGGCATCTGAGTGGCAGCTCGCCACCGGTGAGCCGGCCGACGCTGCCACCCTCGCCGAACTCGAGTTTGCGTGGCGCGCCTGCCGTGCCGTGAAGTCGAACGCGATTCTGCTCGCGCAGGGCGGCGCCTCGGTGGGCGTCGGCATGGGCCAGGTCAACCGTGTCGACTCCTGCCGCCTCGCGGTGGAGCGTGCGGGGGATCGCTCGCGCGGTGCAGTCGCCGCGTCGGACGCCTTCTTCCCCTTCGCCGACGGTCTGAAGGTGCTGATCGACGCCGGCGTGCGCGCCGTCGTGCAGCCGGGCGGATCGGTGCGCGACCCCGAGGTCATCGAAGCGGCGCAGGCCGCCGGGGTGACCATGTACTTCACGGGCGAACGCCACTTCTTCCACTAAGCCTGAAGCCATGCGCCGGGCTCTGACGGCGCACGCGGTACCCGAAGCACCCCTACATTGGAGAACACATGGAAATCGTCAAAGGCATTCTCGTCGTGCTGCACCTCGTCGGCTTCGGCGCGGTGTTCGGCGGCGCGCTCGCGCAGCTGCCCGCTGTGAAGGCCGGCCGCGCACGCATCACCCCCGGCATTCTGCACGGCTCCTCGCTGCTGTTCGCGACAGGCCTGCTGCTCGTCGCGTCGATCTACATGCTCGGCAACGAGCCCAACAACATGAAGATCGGGGTGAAGACCCTCGTGCTCATCGCGATCATCGTGGTCATCCTCGTGAACCGCAAGCGGGACAGCGTGCCCGGTAGCGTCATCGGTGCGGTGGCGGGCCTGTCGCTTCTCAACGTGGCACTGGCCGTGCTCTGGCACTGAGCCGCGAGCTGCTGAGCTGAAATCGGCCCGGCCCATCTTTGGATGGGCCGGGCCGATGTGCGTTGGGGGCGGGGGCTAGGGGTGTGAGGCCGGGGCCGGCGGCATGTGGTGGCGGATCGCGGTGTCTCGCGGGCGGCGGATCGCGATCCGCCTGTCTCAGCCGTCTGCGCGTTGCAGCGTGCCGATCTCCACGCCGCCCTCATCGAGCAGGGTGAGCGTGTTCCCGGAGAGCTCGGCCGAGCGGGCGAGGCTCAGCCAGGTGTCGACGCCCTCGCAGAACATGCGCGTCGAGTGCATGGTGCCGAGGTCGACAGTGTGGTCGGTGCCGGTGTTATCGCGCCAGCGGCCGCCGACCCCGTTGCAGCCATCGTTGCCGGTGTAGCTGCCGTCGGGGGCGAAGACGATTGAGGGCTCGCCGCTGGTGCCCGGGGCGCCCCAGGCGCCGATCACCGACGGTTCGTTGGCCGCGGTGCAGGCGCTGAGCGCGAGCAGCCCGGTGAACGCCGTAGCGGAGAGCGCCAGCACACGCAGAGATCGGTTCATGCTCCCACCCTAGGGTCGTCTCCTATGGAATTGCCCCGAGCTTGAAGGGGTGCTGGGGCCCTCAGCGCCAGCGGGCGCCCCACTGCTTCGACTCACCGGCGGGGGAAATTGCCTGGGGCACGCCGAGCGGGTTGTCGTCGCGGAGGGCTTCGGGCAGGAACGCGGCGGGCGCGTTCTGGAACGCGACGGGTCGCAGGAAGCGGGTGATCGCCGCGGTGCCCACCGAGGTGCTCGTGTCGTTGGAGGTGGCGGGCCACGGGCCGCCGTGCTGCTGCGCGGGGGTGACGGCCACACCGGTCGACCAGCCGTTGAAGAGCACGCGGCCCACCTGGCGGCTCAGCGCGGCGACGAGGGCGCGGAGCTCCTCGGCGTTTGCGGTCTCACCCGTCGCCTCGGCTGCGCTGAGGTGCAGCGTGCCGGTGAGGTTGCCCTCGTAGAACTCGGGCATGAGGGCCGCGAGATCGGTGCCATCAGGAGTTTCGACCAGGATCGCGAGCGGGCCGAAGGCCTCCTCGACGAGCGCCTCCTTGCCGCGGCGGAAGTCGTCGAGCGACACAGTGACGACCGTGGGGGTGGCCCAGCCCTGTCCCGCCTCGTCGAAGCGGATGCCACCCGGAACCACGGCGCTCACGCCGGGTGAGGCGAGGATCGCGGTGCGACGCTCTTCGAAGCTGCGGGCGATGCGCGGGTCGAGCAGACGGTGCTCGGCGAGGAAGTCGCGGGCCGCGGCGGTGATCGCCGCAGGAAGCGCCGAGCCTGCCGGCACGAACACGAAGCCGGGCTTGGTGCAGAGCTGGCCGGCCGAGCCCGAGACGCTGGTGAGGAAGCCCTGGGCGATCTCCTCGGCGCGCTCGGCGATGGCGTCTGCCGTGACGAACACCGGGTTCACGCTGCCGAGTTCACCGTAGAACGGGATCGGGGCAGGACGGGATGCGGCGATGTCGGCGAGCAGACGGCCCACGCCGATCGAGCCGGTGAACGCGCCGGCCTTCACCCGCGGATCCTTCAACACTGCGACGCCAGCCTCTCGGCCATGGATGAGGTGGAAGACGCCCGGGGGCATGCCTGCCGCGGCGAGCGCTTCGCGCGCGACCTCGGCGGTTGCGTCGGAGAGTTCGGGGTGGCCGGAGTGCGCCTTCACGATGAGCGGGCAACCCGCAGCGAGGATCGAAGCGGAGTCTCCGCCCAGCACCGAGAACGCGAAGGGGAAGTTCGAAGCCGAGAAGTTGATGACGGGGCCGAGCGGCAGCAGCGTGCGGCGCACGTCGGGTCGCACGCCGAGTGCGAAGTCGGCGTCGGCGGGGTCGATGCGGGCGTCGAGGTAGCCGCCATCGACGAGGGTGTCGGCGAACAGTCGCAGCTGCACGGCCGTGCGCACCACTTCGCCGTTCAGGCGGGCCTCCGTGAGCCCGGTCTCGCGCATCGCGATCTCGACGAGGCGCTCTTTCGCGGCTTCGAGTGCGTCGGCGACTGCCACGATCGCTCGGGCGCGGTCGGTGGGGGCCGTAGCGGCGAAAGCGGGCGCGGCTGCGGCGGCTGCGGCGACGACGGCCTCGAGTTCGGGGGAGAGCGCTTCGTTGGTCATGGGGAGATTGTGCCACGCGCGCGCATGCCGTGTGCCGCCGGTCTGCACAGTTGCAGGGTGGGGAGCCGTGCGGGCCTGATAGCGCAACGCCCCTGCGGCCGAAATGATCCGGCCGCAGGGGCGTTGCGCGAGTGCAGGTTGCTTAGGCGACCTTGGGCTGCTGCTGCGTGATGCAGTGAATGCCACCGCCGCGCGCGAAGAGCGGGCGGGCATCGATGCCGACCACGGTGCGACCCGGGTAGACCTCGCGCAGTGTGGCGAGGGCGCGATCGTCTGCGGGATCGCCGAAGGCGCAGGCGAGCACCGCGCCGTTGAGCACGACGTGGTTGATGTAGCTGTAGTCGACGAAGCCTTCTTCGTCGCGCAGCGTCTCAGGTGCGGGCATGTCGATGATCTCGAAGCCTGCGGAGGTGTCGGTGCGGTACTGCTCGGCCACGGCGCGGTTGGTCTTTGCGATGACGTGATCGGGGTGCGATTCGGCGTCCTGGCGGTGCATGAGCAGCACCTCGGGCGTTGCGAATGCGGCGAGGATGTCGGAGTGTCCGCGAGTGCCGAAGGTGTCGTGATCGCGGGTGAGGCCGCGGGGCAGCCACATGGCGCTGGTGGTGCCGATGGTGCGTGCGAGTTCGGCTTCGACCTGCTCCTGCGTCCATCCGGGGTTGCGGCCCGGATCGAGCTGCACGGTCTTGGTGAGGATGACGCGGCCGGTGCCGTCGACCTGGATGCCGCCGCCTTCGTTCGTCATCTCGGAGTTGATGAGTTCGGCGCCGGCGGCTTCTGCGACGATGCGGCCGATGTGCTGGTCTTTGTCCCACTGGGCCCAGTCCTGGCCGCCCCAGCCGTTGAAGATGTAGTTCACGGCACCGAGTCGGCCGTCGTCACCGATGACGAAGCTGGGCCCGATATCGCGCATCCAAGCATCGTTGAGGGGCGCGGTGATGCGGTCGATCTGCGCCGAGAGGTACTTCGCTGCGATGTCTTCGTCGCCCGGGTTGACGACGACGGTGACGGCTTCGAACTCGCTGGCGGCGTTCGCGACGGCTGCCCAGGTGGTGCGGGCTTCTTCGACCTCGGCCTCGGTTTCGCCGAGGGTGTAGCCGCTGGTCGGCCACGCGAGCCAGAGCCGCTCCTGCTCGTGTCCCTCGATGGGCATGCGCCAAGTAGTCATGTGGTTGCTCCTTGAATCTCGCGGCGCCACCTCAAAGCAGGCAAGCAGGCCGCTAGCGTGCCAGTTTACCTGGCGCGTGAGGGCTGTGTCTCGGTCGGCGCGGTGACGGGGTGCCGGGTTGCGGGACCGTGGGGTCGTCCCTCACCGTTCGCGCACCGATCGACGTTCATGCACAGATTTCTCGGGGATCGGGGTGTTTGAACCTCGATCGGTGCGGGAAGATGGCGCGAGGGGGACGAGGGGGCGGGGGGGGGGGGGGGCGGGGGGGGGGTTGGGGTGGGGCGGCGGATCGCGATCCGCCCCCTTCCGCATAAATCATCTATCACGCTAAGGTTTAGTTGGCGGGCGCAGCTGCCCACCGTTTGACGAACATCCAACGATGGAGATTGCAATGACGCAACACGTTTCCGTGACCGAGGTTTTCGAGCGCATCGCCGATGCTGGCCCGCTGGGCGCTCCGCTGGGCACCTCGACGACGGGCCCCACGCAGACCTGGCTTGAGGAGTTCACCTCGGATTCCGAGAAGGGCGTGCACACCGGTTTCTGGCGCTGCGACCCGGGTGTCTCGGAGTGGGACTTCGCCGATATGGGTGAGGTGATCCATGTGCTGCGAGGTCAAATGGTGGTGACCGAGCAGGGTGGCGAGCCCGTCGAACTCGGCCCCGGCGATGTGGCGTCGTTTCCTGTCGGTTGGAAGGGAACGTGGGAGATTACCGAGGCGCTTGAGAAGTTTTACGTGATGCTCTGAACTGTTGTGCGGGCAGGGGCCGGGGTCGTGAGATCCCGGCCTTTGTCGTCTCGGCGACATCTGCTCGATAAATTCATGCATCTGTGCATGAATTTGTTTCCAATGTGTTGCGATATCGATTTCGTTGCCGCGCATCGCTTGCGATTCAAAATCATCTACATGTAGTTTGTATTTGGCGATCCCGTTGGCGACGGCGGGTGCGCCACTACCAGCAGACGTACAAGGGAGTACTTGCGACCATGTCAGACAATACAACCGTCGTGGAGCACGACGAGGACGCGGCTCATCTCGCGTCCCTCGGCTATTCCTACGACACCACCTTCAAACGAGACATGACCTTCTGGGGCAACGTCTCGCTCGGTTTCACCTACTTGTCACCGATCGCCGGCGTCTACTCGATGTTCGCGATCTCGCTCGGCACCGCCGGGCCTCCCATGGCGTGGGCTGTGGTGATTGCCCTCGTCGGTCAGTTCCTCGTTGCGCTGGTGTTCGGCGAGGTTGTTTCGAACTATCCCGTCTCGGGTGGCGTTTACCCGTGGTCGCGGCGCTTGTGGGGTCGCAAGTGGGCGTGGATGAACGGCTGGATCTACGTGGTCGCGCTCGTCGGCACGATCGCCGCGGTCGCTTACGGCGCGGCTCCCTTCGTGGGTGCGGTGTTCGGTGCTGAGGTGAGCGCCGGCACGACGGTGGCGATTGCGCTGGGCACGCTCGTGGTGGCGACGCTGCTCAACTTCTCGGGCACGAAGGTGCTGAGCTGGGCTGCGACTGTGGGCCTCATCGCCGAGATGATCGGCGCGCTCGTGATCGGCGGCTACCTACTGCTCTTCGGTCGCCAGTGGGACTTCTCGATCTTCTTCGACAACATGGGGATCGGTCTCGACGCCCCCGGTGGCTACCTCGGGGCGTTCGCGGCTGCAGCGCTGATCGGTATGTACGCCTACTACGGCTTCGAAGCCAATGGTGACGTGGCCGAGGAGATCAAGAACCCGAGCTCTGTGGTGCCCCGGGCGATGCGTATGACGCTCTACATCGGCGGTTTCGCGACGATTCTGCTCACCTTCTCCCTGACGCTCGCGGTTCCGAACTTCATGGCGGTCGCCGACGGCGAGGTCGCCGACCCGATCGCGGATCTGCTGCAGCAGGCTTTCGGCCCGGTCTACCCGGTCGCGATGGCGGTCATCGTGATCGCGTTCGTCTCGTGCATCACCAGCCTGCAGGCCGCTGCGACCCGTCTTGTCTACTCGATGAGCCGCGACCACTTCCTGCCGGCGTCGAACTTCCTGTCGAAGTTCAACGAGCGCCGCCACGTACCGACGAACTCGCTGCTCACCGCGGCGTTCTTCCCGGCCATGATCTTGCTGCTCTCGCTGCTGCTCGAGGACGCCCTGACGGCGATGGTGAGCTTCGGCACCGTGGGCATCTACATCGGCTTCCAGATGGTGGTCTTCGCGGCGCTGCGAGCCCGCATCCTCGGCTGGCAGCCGGCGGGCAAGTTCCGGCTCGGTGCTTGGGCGTACCCGGTCAACATCCTCGCGCTCGTGTGGGGGTTGGCTGCGGTTGTCAATATCCTCTGGCCGCGTCCCACGGGCGGCGGCTGGGGCGAGGACTACCTGCTCATCATGACGACCGTCGGCGTTGTCGGCTTCGGCTGGATCTACATGCTGGCCTCGAAGGCGTACGCCAAGGGCGACGCGCCCGCCGGTGACGCGAGCGGGCCGATCCGCACCACGGTCTGATCCCGATTCGCCTCGCAACACACGACGGGAGTCCCGCCGCCCTGCCCCACAGAAGTCGGGGCAGGGCGGCGGGACTCCCGTCTCTCACTAGAAAGGACCCCGATGACCGTCCTCGTCGTCGACCCGACCCCCTTCCTCGCCGTGGGTGAGGAGGATCCGGATGGCCCGCTGATCCCGATGGTGGTGTCACTCACCTTCCCAGGGATGGATGCCCTGTCGCACAGGCTGCAGGACGAGTTCACGCGGATCGCGTTCGACGCGGTGCGCGCGGCGGGCGGCAGGCCGCGGCTCGTCGATTCTGCCGGCGCGCGTCTGGCGTCAGCGGAGGAGGTGCTGGGCGGTGCTGACGGGGTGGTGTTCCTCGGTGGCGGAGATGTCGATCTCGATTGTTACGGCCACGGCGGCCCGCCGCCGGCGAATCTGTACGGTGTGGATCGTCGCGCCGACGATTACTGCATCGGGTTGATCCGCGACGCGGTGGATCGTGATCTGCCGACGCTTGCGATCTGCCGCGGCTCGCAGTTGCTCAATGTGGCGTTCGGAGGCACCTTGATTCCTGACATCGGCAACTGGCCGATGCATAAGGGCGGTCCCGGTGAGGAGCTCTTCATCGACGAAGAGGTCATACTCGAACCCGGCTCAGAGATCGCGCGCATTCTGGGGCGTTCGCGCGCCGTCGTGCGCAACGGCCACCACCAGGCCGTCGCGGAGGTCGCGCCCGCGCTGCGGGCGACGGCACACGCGCACGACGGCATCGTGGAGGCGACGCAGCATCGCGAAGCGGCTTGGGTGCTCGGGGTGCAGTGGCATCCTGAGGAACCGGATGCGGATGCGGCGGATCGGGCGCTGATCTTCGGCGAGCTCGTGCGTCGGGCCGCCTGAGCGCGTTCGGCGGTGCGGCTTCCGTTGTGGCCAACACGCCTTCGCAGGGGTGCACTATGAGTGAATAGTGCACCCCTGCGAAGGCGTGTGCAGGAGGCGGGGACCCTGAGGCCGAAAGCCAACGGTCGCCCGGGTCGGCTACACCGTGGCGGAGGCCGCTTCGAGCACGCCGGGCAGCCACTCGAGCGCGACATCGCTGCCCATGTCCCATGAAGAGGCGTCGTGGCGGCCGTAGTCACCCACCCGTTCGGCGCCCTGCTGCGCGAAGCGGCGGTCGATGTGCTCGCTGCCCTGGCTGTACGTCTCTTCGTAGAAGGTGTCGCCGAGCCCGAACATGGCGTAGCGCACACCGGTGAGATCGGGCAGCGCAGCATCGAAGGCCTCGGCGAACGGGATCGCCGTGTTGGGTAGATCTCCCTCGCCGTGCGTGGAGCACACCACGATGGTGAAGCGCTCGGGGGTGAGCTCTGCCGGGTCGAAGTTCTGCAGGTCGAAGACCTCCACATCGTCGTGGGTCTCGCGCAGCTTCGCGCCGAGATCCTCGGCGATGAGCTCGGAGTTGCCGGATTCGGTGCCGTAGAGAACCGTGAACTTCACAGCTGGTTTCCTCTCAGAAGGAGCGTTGTGCTCGGTGGTCGGGGGTCGAGCCAGGGGCTCGGTGGTCTACGCCCCGCGGGCGATGTCGATCATGCGGTCGTGGTCGGGAAGCTTGCGTCTGACCCGGTCGGAGGCGGCGAGGGAGCGCTCGTGCTCATCGAGCCTGAGCCACTGCTCGTAGCCGATGGCGCGATCGCGCACCTCCGCGGCGAGCCCGTCGAAGCCGAGTGTAGACGGCGAGGCCGACAGCGAGCCGTCCGCCAGGTCTGCCACGATCTCGTCGGAGACGGCCTTCGCGCACGCGCGGTTCTCGGGGATCGCACCGCGCGGTCCCCGCTTTGCCCAGCCGGTGCGATAGAGGCCGGGCTCGACGCGGCCGGTCTCCGCGCCCGCGGCGGTGAGAGCCGCAAAGGCGTGGTCGGGGTGCGCCGCGAAACCGATCGCCGTGACCACAGAGCTTGCGGGCACCACGATCACCTCGTCGCCGGCTGCGAACTCGACGCCCTCGACACGGTGCTCGCCGAGCACCCGCAGCGGGGTCAAGCCGAAACGCAGCGTCACTTCGGGCCCGGTGCAGCGGGGGCGATCCGCTGCAATCAGTTCGCGGATCGCGGCAACGCGCCCAGCCGCAGCTCTGTCGAGCGCCTCGCCGGCATTGCCTGCCTCGATGGGGTCGGGTGAAGAGTAGACGGCGCGGGGGAGTGCCGCGAGTTCTTTCAGCATCTGCGGGTCGCCCTTCGAATCAGGGGCGGCGGAGCGGCTGACAAGGGTGACGCGCTCGGCGGGGGCTGCAAGGTAGGCGTCGAGCGCCTCATCGGCGACGTCGCTGCCCTCGTAGGCGGCGCGATCCTTCACCAGGAAGCGCAGCACATCGAGCGCCACGTTGCCGCCGCCGATGATCACCACATCGGAGCCCAGCGCGGGCAGCGGCGCGGCCGCATCGGGATGGGCGTTGAGGGTGCGCGTGATGGCACCCGCGCCGATGACGCCCGGCAGCTCGGCCCCCGGGATGCCGAGCTCGCGGTCGGCGGTGAGGCCGGTCGCAATCACGACCGCGTCGAACAGTTCGCGCAGCTGCGCGAGGGAGACGTCGCGACCTACCTCGATGCCGCCGGCGAAGCGCACCGCCTCGTGTTGAAAGAGCCTGTCGAACTGCCGCGTGATGGCCTTGGTGTGCTGGTGATCGGCGGCGACGCCGTAGCGCACCAGCCCGAAGGGCGACGCGAGGCGGTCGAAGATGGTGAGTTCGCAGCCCGGCACGGCGCGAAGCAGCGACTGAGCGAGATAGCAGCCCGCGGGGCCGCTGCCGATCACGGCGATCTTCGGGGTCGTGGATGACGACATCGCAGCTCCTTTGCGGTGCGGTGCGGCAGGGGGAGTTTTGGCACAGTGCCACGATCCGGTGCTTCGTTGCAATCCGGTCGATGCCATCAGTGTAGCGCTAAAGATGTGTTGAGTGAATGATTTTTCCTGATATTCCCCAATTGACCCACAGATTCCACTGACGGGCTTGCGGAATAAAACATTCACAGATAACTTATTTACCACCGGCCGCTCGTGAAACTGAGCGGATCAGAATTCGACAAAGGAGTACGGATGACCGGAGAGACGATCCAGGCTGACGTCCCGTATCTCGACATCGCCTCGCCCGAGTTCGCCATGAACTCGGAAGCGGTGCGAGACGCCCGCGAACGCAGTTGGTACGCGAAGACCAACTACGGCTACGGTGTGCTGCGCTACAAGGAGGTCACCGAGTTGCTGAAGCACCCGAGCCTCAACCAGGGCAGCGCGAAGTGGCCCGACCACCACGGTGTGCACTCCGGCATCTTCTATGAGTGGTGGGCGAAGAATCTGCTCGTGCTCGAAGGAGAAGAGCACCACCGCATCCGCCGCCTGCTCAACCCCGCCTTCTCGCCCAGCGTCGCGCGCAAGCTCGAACCCGAGTTCGCTGAGATTGCGAACGAGCTCATCGACGGCATGAAGCAGAAGCACGCCCGCGGCGAGCAGGTCGAATTCGTCGCCGACTTCTCCGAGCCCTTCGCCACCCGTGCACTCTGCGCCATGATGGGCCTCGACCACGACCACTGGCCCTTCATCGCCTCACGCGCCAACACCGTCGGCTACGCGCTCAGCGTGACCATTAAAGAAGACATCGACCGCGTCGACGAGGCCGTACAGGAACTCTACGACTTCGTGGGCCGGCTCATCGACGAACGACGCGAACAGCCCGGCGATGACGTCGTCTCGCGCCTCGTGCAGTTCTCGCAGGCCGACGACAAGCTCAGCGACGCCGAACTGCGCAACGCCCTCGTGCTCATGCTGTTCGGCGGCATGGACACCACGCGCAACCAGATCGGCCTGCTGCTGCAGACCTTCATGCGCAACCCCGAGCAGTGGGAACTGCTCGCCCAGGATCCCGCGAAGTACGCCAAGCCCGCCCTCGAAGAAGGCCTGCGCGTCAACCCCACCACCCGCTGGGTCACCCGCGAAGCCAACGAAGACTTCGAGTTCCACGGCCTCGAAATCGAAAAGGGCACCACTGTGCACCTCTTCACCATGTCGAGCGGCACCGATCCCGAGGCCTTCCCCGACCCCGACATCGACCTCAACGCCGGCAGCGAGCCCGGATCCGAACGCCGCAAGCAGCACCACACCTTCGGCGGCGGTGTGCACCACTGCCTCGGCCACTACATCGCCCGCGCCGACATGAGCGTCGCCCTGCCGCTGCTCGCCCAGGCCTTCACCGACATCTCCTGCCCCGGCGGCGACGAGTGGCTACCCGACTCCGGCAACCACGGCCCCGTGCGCCTGCCGATCACCTTCACCGTGCGCTGACACCGCGCGCCCCGCAGCGGCAACGCCCGCATCGCGGCCCGGGCACCTGATCCGCACTCATGAACGCGGCCGGGACACCTGATCCGCACCCATGAACGCGGCCGGGACACCTGATCCGCACCCATGAACGCGGCCGGGGCACCCGATCCGCACCAGACAGACCTTCCAAAGACGAAAGGAACCACATGTCCGACCTCACAACAGGAGGGCGCTTCGGCGCCGCCCTGCGGGAGATCCTCGCCGACGACACCGCATTCTCGCGGCACCAGGCGGCGAACCTGCGACCCGAGACCGTGCAGGCGCTCGGCGACCGCATCCGCGAGTCCGGCGTCAAATACATCTACTACATGCTGCCCACCCTTGGCAGCCGCACCGTTGCCAAGGTGGTGCCCGCTGAACTCTACGAGCGCATGCTGAAGAAGGGCATCGCTTTCCACCGCACCGCCCTCACCGATCTGCAGACCAGCCGCGAGGGCGAACTGATCGGCGGCGGCGTCGATGCACACGAGTTCTGGGGCCTCCCCGAACCCGAGACCTTCCAGGTGCTGCCCTGGGATACCGAGGTCGGCCGCATCTTCTGCACCGCCTACGATCCGCCCCACCTCGGCGAAGGCGGCGGCCGGCTCGTCGCGCTCGATACCCGTGCCCTCTTCAAGGCCGCGCACCGCGGCTTCACCGAGCGCACCGGCCTCGAACTGCGCAGCGGCCTCGAACCCGAGATGACCTGGATCGGCCCCGGTATCGAACCCATCAGCAAGCAGGATCAGAGCCCCGCCTATCAGGTCGAGAACCTCGAGAAGATGCGCCCCGTCTACAAGAAGGTCATCAGCTACGGCCAGGCGCTCGACTTCACCATGATCCAGGGCGACTACGAAGACGACGGCCAGATCGAACTCAACTGGGACTACGACCGCGCCGACCTCACCGCCGAGCGCATGACCACCTACCGCCAGATCTGCAAGCAGGTGGCACGCGAACTCGGCCTCGAAGCGAGCTTCATGGCCAAGCCCTACAACGGCAAGATGGGCAATGGCTGCCACCACAACCTCAGCCTGTGGCGCGTCTCGGAAGACGGCCCCGCAGAGAATGTCATCGAAGACGGCCGCGTCGAACTGCACGCCACGCAGACTGCGCGCCACGCGATCGGCGGCCTGCTGCTGCACACGCCCGGCTCGATGCTCGTGATGGCCTCCACGGTCAACTCCTACAAGCGCTACTGGGATGCGGGCCAGTTCGCACCCTCAGGGGCCGACTGGGGTCTTGACACGCGCGGCGTCGCGATCCGCATCTCCGCGAACGGTCGCATGGAGTACCGCCTGCCCGATGCGAGCGTGAACCCCTACCTGTCGCACCTCTACCTGCTCGCCGCCATCGAGCACGGTCTCGAAGCGCAGATTGACCCGGGCGACCCGGGCCAGCTCAGCGAAGCCGCGCAGGGCGGCGCAGTGCCGAACACCCTCGGCATGGCCATCGAATCGTTCGAGGCCGACGAGTACCTCATGGGCGCCATGCCCGAAGAGCTCACCCGCATCTTCTTGCAGCTCAAGCGCGACGAATGGGCGCGCTACTGCGGCATCATCACGCAGTGGGAATTCGATCAGTACTGGGAGGCAATTCCGTGACCACCGACAACCGAACCATCAAGCTCGCCTGCATCGACTCAGAGGCGCTGCCGCTCTTCTCCAAGAGCACCGACGGCCGCACCCGAGGCGGCTACGAACCCGAAGCGGCCGCCCTCGTCATGTCGCGGCTCGCCGGAGGATCTGCCGACATCGAATGGGTGATGGTGCCCTGGGAAGAGATGATTCCCGCCGTGCGCCGCGGCGACGCCGACGCCGTCTGGTGCGGCCAAGGCATCACCCCCGAACGCGCAGCGCAGGTCGACTTCACCAAGCCCTACGCCGTGTTCAATGAAACCCTCATCGTGCGCGCCGACGATCCCGCCCGCTCACCTGAGCAGCTGGCAGGCTACAAGATCGGTGCGATCGCAGGCTCCACCAACATGAAGCTCGCCGAGACCTTCCCCGGCGTCGAACTCGTCAGCTTCGGCGCGAGCGACGACGTCTTCAGCGACATGATCGAGGCCACACGATCAGGCGAGATCGACGGCTTCGTCGACGACGACGTCGTGATGATCCCGCTCGGCCAAGAAGACCCCGACTTCGTCGAGGCCTTCACCGTGCAGACCGGCAATCGCTGGGGGATCGGCGTCGAACCCGGCAACGACGCGCTGCGCCAGGAGATCGACCGCGCCATCGAGGATGTCATCGCCGACGGCTCGCTCGAAGCGGTCTGGCGCAAGTGGATGCCGCTGCTCGACTTTCCGCTAGTAGGCGAGGCGTAATGGCGGCCCTCCGCGGCGATCGGATGCCGCGCATCGGCGTGACGGGGATGTGGTCGAACCAGATCCACGGCCTGCGCTTCGACGGCAGCGCGGTCGCCGCGGCGGTGCTGCGTTCCGTGATCCGGGCGGGCGGCGAACCGCTCACCCTGTTCGCCGAAAGCGCGCTGCCGCCGGAGGAACGGCTGCGCGGCCTCGATGCGCTGCTCGTGCCGGGCGGATCGGACATCGACCCGCGCCGTTACGGGCAGGAGCCCGTCGCCGCCGTCTCGCCCGCCGACTTCGCCGAGCAGGACGACTTCGAAGCCGGCATGCTGGCCGCGGCGATCCGGATCGGGGTGCCCGTGCTCGCGATCTGCCGTGGCTTCCAACTGCTGAACATCGAATACGGCGGCACGCTCGTGCAAGACGTTGAAGCCGACAGCCCCCACCGCAACTCAGTGCACGACGTCGAACTCGAAGCAGACTCAGCGCTCGCCGCAGCGATCGGCGCCTCAAGCCTGCCCGTGTCGTCGTACCACCACCAGGCGATCGACCGCGTCGGGGAGGGGCTGCGCGTCACCGGGCGCGCACCCGACGGCGTGGTCGAAGCAATTGAGCACCCCGACGCGCCGCTCATCGCCGTGCAGTGGCACCCGGAGGACAACGCCGCGGCGGACGAGCGCCAGCACGCGCTCTTCGCCTGGCTCATCGAGGAGGCACGGGCGAGAATGGGGCGAGACGCATGACGGCGGCACCGGCAGCCGGGTCGCCCGCCCCGGGGTCGCGGTGCCGCGTGCTGCGGAGCGGAGATCTCGCTCGGCAGGTGGCGGCGGATCAGAAGCAGGCGGTTGAGAACAGAAGGGAAACGGAATGCGCAGTGCACGAGTGCTGGTGATCGAACATCAGCAGAACGCGGGGCTGGGACAGCTATCGGATCGGCTCATCGAACACGGCTTGAACCTCGAGACCGTGGGGCCCGACGCCGGCGCCCCCGTGCCCGAAACGCTCGACGGCTATGACGCGCTGATCGTGCTCGGTGGGGCCATGGGCCCCACCGAAGACGAGCAGGCACCCTGGCTGCCTGCCACCCGCAAACTGCTGCGAGACGGCGTCGAACAGGGAGTGCCGACCCTCGGCATCTGCCTCGGCGCGCAGCTGCTCGCCACCGCCACCGGCGGCCACGTGCGCACCATGCCGGCGGGCCCAGAAGTGGGGCTGCTCGATGTCGGCTTCGCCGCTTCGGCTGCCGGCGATCCGCTCTTCGGAGACCTCGCAGGCACCTCGGTGCCGGCCGTGCAGTGGCACTGGCTTGAAGCCGACAGCCTCCCAGAAGGCGCCCAGCTGCTCGCGTCGAGCCCCGCCTGCCGCAATCAGGCGTTCCGCATCGGAGCTGCGGCGTGGGGAGTGCAGTTTCATCCCGAGGCGCTCGGAGGCACCGCGCAGGACTGGGTGGACGAGGATCGTCAGAGCATCGACGACCTCGGCCTCGAGGAGGCCGTGCTTGTGGGCGACGTGCGCGCGGCCGAACCCCGGCTCGGCGCCGTCTGGCTGCCGATCGCCGATCGCTTCGCCGAGCTCGCCCAGCGCAGCGCCTGATCCGCCCCCCGCGCCGCCCCCCGCGCCGCCCCCCGCGCCGCCCCCCCCGCGCCGCGCCCCGGCCCACGCGCTCCCGTTGAGTCGGTCCCTTTGTGCCGAGCCGGCCTGCAATTCACGCGAATAGCAGGCCGGCTCGATACATTTGAGCCGACTCGGTGAGGCACGAAATGGAGAGGCCGGCTCGACGCGCGAGTTCTAGGCCTCGGCGCGGTAGATCAGGTGCACGTCGGCACCCTCGGGGCCGATCCGCTTGCGGGTCAAGCCATCGAAGCCACCGCCCGTCTCAGGCACAAACACCCCAGAGAGCAGCCGCGACGAGTTGCCCACCAGCACATTGCCGTGACGGCCCACAAGCGCCATCTCGGTGCCGCTGCGCTGCAACAGCGGCAGCAGCTCGGTCTCAAGATCAGCCACCTGAATGTCATTGCCGATCGCGCCCACCCGCACGCCGCCAACACTTGCCGGCACCGTCAGCGTCAGCACGTAGGCCTCAACACCCAGATAGTCGATATAGGGCCCCACCAGCGCCGGGGTGCCCTCGTGGAACGCCCTGATAAACCACTCATGGTGTTCGTAGTCGTAGTAGCGGTCGGCACCGGGCACCACACCGAACGAGTAACGGGCAAAGCGCGTCTCATCCTCGCGCACCCACCACTCCAGATGACCACGCTCGAAGCTCAGCACCGAACGCGCAAAAATCAGCCCGCAGCCATCGACAACAGCATTGTCGGCGAGATAACGCACGGCAAGCCCACGCAGCCGACGCCGCACCGTCTCACCCAGATCGAGCCGGCCCGCCTCATCGAGCGTCAGCAGCGCCGTAAAATCATGCGACAGCTTCTCAAGGTGGGCGAAGCGGTCATGCAACCAGCCGTCAACCCCGGCGATCGCCGCCGAAAGCTCCGCCGCGGTCACGACAGCTCCTCCGAAGCGTCGAGCGCCAGCTTGCCATCAACGATGAGCTGCATGTTTCCCCTGACGTGCTCCACGGCGAGCCGTTCGGCCTCATCGGCCTGCTGCTGCTCGATCGCCATCGCGATCGCGAGATGCTCCGCGAAAGCCTGCTGCACCGAAGCGCGGCAGATCGCATCGCACCACAAGAACGGAGCCAGCTCCGAGTGCAGCCGCTGCTCACCCGACAGCAGCCGGCGCGAATGGCTGAGCACCGCGATCTCGAAGTGGAAACGGCTGTCGGCCAGTGAACGCTCACGACCGTTGCGCCCCTCCCGAGCCTCGAATGCGAACTCCGCGAGCCTCGTTCGCATCCCCGGCTGCGTGCGCTCAGCAGCCAGACGCGCCGCCATCCCGGAGATCGCCGCGTGCTCATCGAAGAAGTCGCGCAACGCCACCAGACTCGTGCGCGCCAACGACGACCGCAGCTCCTGCGGTGACGGAAACGGTGCCTGCACCACAAAGGTGCCGCCGTTGCGGCCCCGTCGGGTCTCGACAATGCCGTGCGCGCGCAGTTCGGCGAGCGCCTTCCGCAGCGTCGCGACCGCAACCCCGAACTGCGTGGCGAGCTCAGCCTCGACGGGCAGGCGCTCGCCTACGGTGAGCACGCCCATAGAGATCGCCGCAGCGATCCGCTGGGCGATCCCGCCGACACTCGGGCCGCCGGGATCGCTCTCGCCGTGCTGAGGGGTTTGCCCCAGCGGGGGTTTCTGCACCCGTGCCCCCGATCAGGATTCGTCGTCGAAGCGGAGCGCGCGCGCGATGAGGCGCTCCTGCTCGACGGCGTGCACCTTCGCCGAACCCGTCGACGGGGCCGCAGAAGCGGGGCGGGAGACCACGCGGATACGATCGTTCGCCAGATGCTTCGAGAGCTCAAGCGAGATGAACGGCCACGCGCCCTGGTTCTCGGGCTCATCCTGCACCCACACCAGCTCAGCGCCGGGGTACTGGGTGAGCACGCGGCCCAGCTGTACGTTCGGCACCGGGTAGAACTGCTCCACCCGCACCAGCGCCACCCGCGGGTCGGGTCGCTTCTCGAGCGCGGCGCGCAGATCGTAGTAGACCTTGCCCGAGACGAGCACCACCCGCTCCACCGCCGCGTGGTTCTCGATCGTGGGATCGTCGAGCACGGGCTGGAAGGTGCCGGTGGTGAAATCTTCGACGGCGGAGGCCGCGCCGCGCAGGCGCAGCATCTGCTTCGGCGTGAATACGATGAGCGGCTTGCGGGGACGCGCGTAGGCCTGACGCCGCAACAGGTGGAAGTAGTTCGCCGGCGTCGAGGGGCGGGCGACGATCATGTTGTCTTCGGCGCAGAGCTGCAGGTATCGCTCGATGCGCGCCGAGGAGTGATCCGGCCCCTGACCCTCGTAGCCGTGGGGGAGCAGCATGACCACCGAGGAGCGCTGACCCCACTTCTGCTCGGCCGCGGCGATGTATTCGTCGATCACCGCCTGCGCCGTGTTGGCGAAGTCACCGAACTGGGCCTCCCACAGCACGAGCGCGTCTTCCCGCTGCAGCGAGTAGCCGTACTCGAAGGCGAGCGCCGCGTACTCGGAGAGCAGCGAGTCGTAGATCCAGAACCGAGCCTGATCGTCGGAGAGGTTGAGCAGCGGGATCCACTCCTGGCCGTTGGCCCGGTCGTGGAACACCGCGTGCCGCTGCGCGAAGGTGCCGCGGCGGGCATCCTGGCCTACGAAGCGCACCGCGGTGCCCTCCATCAGCAGCGAACCGAGCGCCAGCAGCTCGCCGAAGCCCCAGTCGATCCCGCCCTCACGGCTCATCTCGACCCGCTTGTTGAGCAGCTGCTGCAGCTTCTGATGCACCGTGAAGCCCTCGGGCTTGTTGCCGAAGGCGTCACCGATGCGCTCGATCACGGCGCGATCCACCGCGGTCTCCAGCGGTGCCGGCCCGGGGCCGCCCACCTCGGCGACTTCACCGATGCCGCCGGAGCCCACGATCGGAATCGACCCGGTCTGCGCGGCGTGCGTCTCCTGGAAGGCGACCTCGAGGCGATCCTGGAAGTCTTGCTTGGCCTTCTCGTACTCTTCCTCGGTGATATCACCGCGGCCCACCAGAGCGCTCGTGTAGAGACGGCGGGTGGATCGCTTCGCCTCGATGAGGTCAGTCATGAGCGGCTGCGTCATCGAGGGATCGTCGCCCTCGTTGTGACCGCGGCGGCGGTAGCAGACGAGGTCGATGATGACGTCGATGTGGAAGCGCTGGCGGAACTCGTAGGCCAGCTTCGCGACCCGCACCACCGATTCTGGGTCGTCGCCGTTCACGTGGAAGATCGGGGCCTGCACGACCTTGCCGATCTCGGACGAATACACACCCGAGCGCGAATCGAGCGGCAGCGTGGTGAAGCCCACCTGATTGTTGATGATGATGTGGATCGTGCCGCCCGTGCGGTACGCACGCAGCTGCGACATCTGCAGCGTCTCGTAGACGACGCCCTGGCCCGCCATCGCCGCATCGCCGTGCACGAGCACGGGCAGCGTGGTGAAGGAGCCGATGGGCTTCAGATCTTGCTTCGCGCGCACGATGCCCTCGAGTACACCGTCGACGGTTTCGAGGTGTGACGGGTTCGCGGCAAGGTGCACCGGCACCTGTGTGCTGTTCGGGGCGGTGAAGACGCCCGAGGTGCCCAGGTGGTACTTCACATCGCCCGAGCCGGCCTTCTGCGACTGAGCACCCTCGAACTCGCGGAAGATCTGGCCGTAGGTCTTGCCCGCGATATTCGACAGCACGTTGAGGCGACCGCGGTGCGCCATACCGATATCTACGCTGTCGACGCCGTCTTCAGCGGCGTCGATGAGCATCGCATCGAGCAGCGGGATCACGGACTCGCCGCCCTCAAGGCTGAAGCGCTTCTGACCTACGTACTTCGTCTGCAAGAAGGTCTCGAAGGCTTCGGCCTCGTTGAGCTTTTCGAGGATGCGCATCTGCTCGTCGCGGCTGGGCTTCGCGTAGGGCACCTCAAGCTGCTCGCGCAGCCACAGCCGCTGCTCAGGGTCTTGGATGTGCATGTACTCGATGCCGATCTTGCGGCAGTAGGAGTCGCGCAGCACGCCGAGAATGTCGCGCAGCTTCATGGTGCGCTTGCCACCGATGCCGCCCGTGACGAACTCGCGGTCGAGATCCCAGAAGGTGAGGCCGTGATTCTCGATCTCAAGGTCGGGGTGGGTGCGCTGCACGTATTCGAGCGGATCGATGTCGGCCATGAGATGACCGCGCACACGGAAGGAGTTGATGAGTTCTTGCACGCGGGCCGTCTTGTCGACCGCACCCGAAACATCGACGTGGATGTCTGTGGCCCACTGCACGGGCTTGTAGGGGATGCGCAGGGCCGCGAAGATCTGCTCGTAGAAGCGGTGGCCGCCCGTGAGGCGCTCGTGGACGAGCTTCAAGAACTCGCCGGAACCGGCGCCCTGGATAACGCGGTGGTCGTAGGTGCTGGTGAGCGTGATCGTTTTCGAGATGCCCAGGCGCACAAGCACCTCTTCGGATGCGCCCTGGAACTCGGCCGGGTATTCGAGCGCGCCGGCGCCGATGATGGAGCCCTGCCCGCTCATGAGGCGTGGCACCGAGTGCACGGTGCCGATGCCGCCCGGGTTGGTGAGCGAAATCGTGGTGCCCTGGAAGTCCGCGGCACCCAGCTTGTTGTTGCGGGCGCGCTTCACGAGGTCTTCGTAGGCTGCCAGGTACTCGTTGAAGTCGAGGGTTTCTGCGCGCTTGATGCTCGGCACCAGCAGCGAACGGGTGCCGTCGGGCTTGGGTACATCGATGGCGATGCCGAGGCCGATGTGTGCCGGTGCAACGAGTGATGGCTTGCCGTCGATCTCGGCGTAGGCCACGTTCTGGCTGGGGAACTCCTTCAGCGACTGGATCAGCGCCCACCCGATGAGGTGCGTGAACGAGACCTTGCCGCCGCGGCTGCGCCGCAGGTGGTTGTTGATGACGATGCGGTTGTCGATCAGCAGCTTCGCCGGGATGGTGCGCACGCTCGTGGCGGTGGGCACGGTGAGGCTCTGATCCATGTTCTTGGAGAGCGTGCGGGCCATACCGCGCAGCGGAGTGACGGTGTCTTCCTGCTGCACCTCGGTGGCTTCTGAACGGGCAGCGGTGCGCGGCGCATCGGCGGGGATCGGGGTCTCGCGGGGAGCCGCGTTGGTGGTGCGCGCAGGCTGCGTGGAAGTGGGAACCGACCCTGTCGCAGGGGCGGCAGGCGAAACGACAGCGGGCTGCGCGGTGGCCTTCGGCTTGGGCACGGCGGCCGTCGATGCGGCCGGGGCTCCGGAGGACTGCCCGTACTGCTCGAGCACGGGCCACCACGATCGATCTACTGAGTTCTTGTCGAGCTGGTACTGCTTCCAGAGCTCATCGACGAGCCACTCGTTCGCACCGAAATCTCCTGCGGGACCAACCTGACCGGTGGTCTCCGTGCGCTCCGCCAAAGCGACTTCCCTTCGTAGATGTGGTAAGTGGCAACTCGTGGCCCGGACCGGCTCCGTAGCCGGTATCCAATAGACAAGCCTACGCCTTTCGCAGACCCGATGGGCAATGACTCTCAGGAACAACCCTCACTCCCGACTGCTAGGATCGGGAGGGCTATGGACGCAGACTCTCGAAGACCTTCGGACCCCCCGAGTACCTGCCGCGCTGACGCGCGGCCCTCCGCATCGCCGAGGAGCCGCCAGTGAACGACTGGCTCCTGCTCCTGATCGGCATTCTCCTCACCGCAGGCACCGGCATTTTCGTCGCTGCGGAATTCTCCCTCGTCGCCCTCGATCGCCACGATCTCGAACGCCGCCGTGCTGCAGGCCAGCGCGGGCTCGACCGTGTGATTCGCGGGTTGACGCGAACCTCGACGCACCTCTCGAGTGCGCAGCTCGGCATCACCCTCACCACGTTGCTCGCCGGATACACGCTCGAACCATCGATCAGCAGCTTCCTCGATATGCCGCTCGCAGCACTCGGCGTGCCTGAAGGCCTGCGACGCGCTATCAGTGCGCCCCTCGCGGTGGCGCTGGCGACGGTGTTCTCGATGATCGTCGGCGAACTCGTGCCGAAGAACTTCGCGCTCGCCAAGCCGCTCGCCACAGCACGCGTGGTGATGCCGGCGCAGGCGGCGTTCACGACCACGTTCAAGCCCGCCATCGTTGTGCTCAACGGCAGTGCGAACGGCATCTTGCGCGCCATCGGTATCGAACCCAAGGAAGAGCTGTCGGGCGCGCGATCCGCTGAAGAGCTCTCCTCGCTCGTGCGCCACTCGGCAAGCGCCGGCCTGCTTGAAGCCGACACCGCCACCCTGCTCGACCGCACCCTGCGATTCTCAGAGCTCACCGCCGCAGATGTGATGACGCCGCGACTGCGCATCGAAAGCCTCCAGCGTCTCGAACCCGCGCAGGCCGTGCTCGAACTTTCCGGCCGCACCGGCTTCTCGCGTTTTCCCGTCATTGATGAGGATCGCGACGACGTAGTGGGGGTCGTGCACGTGAAGCAGGCCGTCGCCGTGCCCCGCAACAAGCGCGGCGAGGTGCCCGTCGCGGCACTCGCCGAAGATGTGGTGCGCGTGCCAGAGACCATGCACCTCGACCACCTGCTCGAAGCGCTGCGCTCGTCTGGCTTCCAGCTGGGCATCGTGGTCGACGAATACGGCGGCACCGCCGGCATCGTGACCCTCGAAGACCTCGTCGAGGAGATCGTCGGCGAAGTCGCAGACGAGCACGACCGCGCAGCCGCAGGCGTCGTTGGCACCGCCGAGCAAATGACGTTCCCCGCCGATCTGCGCCCCGACGAGGTGCGCGACCAGACCGGCATCGACGTGCCAGACGACGACGCCTACGACACCGTCGCTGGCTACGTACTGCGCGAACTGGGCCGTATCCCCGACCCGGGCGACGAAGTGGCGCTGCCTGATGGCGGCACTCTGCGCGTCGAGCGCATGGACGGGCGACGCATTTCGCGCCTGCGCTACACGAGCCCGCCCATACCCGCAGACGAAGCCGACGGAGCCGGCGAAGCCACTGAGGCCCGCGAAGCAGGGGAGGAGCGCCCATGAGCGACTGGATGGGAATCGTCTGGCTGGTCGTGCTGCTCGCCGCCAACGCCTTCTTCGTCGGCGCTGAGTTCGCCGTTATTTCGGCGCGCCGCTCACAGATCGAACCGCGGGCCGAAGCCGGGTCGAAGCGCGCGAAGACCGCGCTCTACGCGATGGAGCATGCCACGCTCATGCTCGCCACCAGCCAGCTCGGCATCACGGTGTGCTCGCTGCTGATCCTGAACGTCTCTGAGCCTGCGATCCACCACCTGCTCGAGGGGCCGCTCGCCTGGACCGGGCTCCGCCCCGAAGCTGTGTCTATCGCCGCCTTCGTGATCACGCTGCTGCTTGTGTCGTACTTGCACGTCGTGCTCGGTGAGATGGTGCCCAAGAACGCCGCTTTTTCCATGCCAGACCAGGCGGTGCTGCTGCTCGCGCCACCGCTCGTCGCCGTGTCCCGGGTGCTCAAGCACATCATCGCCGCGCTCAACGCGGTCGCGAACGGCACCCTCAGGCTCTTCGGCGTCGAACCGAAGTCTGAAACCACCAGCACCTACACCCTCGAAGAAGTCGCGAGCATCGTCAACCAATCGACTCGCGAAGGCCTCCTCGAAGACCGCAGCGGCACGCTCACCGCGGCGTTCGAGTTCACCGAGAAACGTGCAGAAGATCTGCTCGTACCGCTCGACAGGCTCGTGGTGCTCCCTGCAGGGGCGACCCCGCTCGATGTCGACGCCGCGGTTGCACGCCACGGCTTCTCGCGCTACCCGATCGCGGACCCCGCCGGAGGGCTCGACGGTTACGTGCACATCAAGGATCTGGTGCGGCTCGGCGAAGACCGCATCGCTCAGCCCATTCCGGGCAAGCGCATCCGCGCAATGATGTCGATCCACGCCGGCACCGAGCTGGAAGATGTGCTGGCACGCATGCAGGCCCGTGGCATCCATCTCGCCCGCATCTACGACGGCGACGGCGCAGACCTCGGCGTGGTCTTCCTCGAAGATGTCATCGAAGAGCTGGTGGGTGAAGTTCACGACGCCACACGGCGCAGGCGTTTCGACTGAACGGCGATCCGCGATCCGCAAGCCTCATGAGAGGGGCGGATCGCGGATCTCCCGGTCACCGCACGCTGTGTGCGCTGGTGTCAGTGCGCGGCGAACACCACATGCGCCGCAAGCTCGTCAGCGAATGCTGAGTCTTGGGCAAACAAGGGATTATCGGGCACGCTCAACCGCACATCGAACTCGACAGTGTCTTCGGTGAGTGCCGTGGGCGTCACCCGCAGCGTCGTATGCGGCCGCACCGCGCCCCCGGCCGAAAGCGTGCCCACAGCGCTGACTGTGGCGTTCTCGCTCATATCGCGCCGCAACGCAGTCGGCTCAGTCAGTTCGAACGCCGCATCAGGCAAGCCCGCCGCGTGCATCTGCAGCTTTGCCTCCGTGATCACCCCATCGAAGAGCACGATGTAGCCGCTCGTCGAGAGGGAGTCACCGATCAACGCCGACAAGCGACCGCTGCCCGCATCGGTGAGCAGGTGCGTCTCAACAGCGTCGTACACCTGCTCCGTTGACACCTCGAGCAGATCTGAGCCCGTCGCCGCACGCAACTCCGCCACCTGGTGCGCCACCGAAGACACCGGAGCGCAAGCCGTCAAACAGAGCGGCAGCGCCGCAGACACCGTTGCGACCGCGCGGAAAGTGCGCACAGAACGGCGCGACGACACAGCAGTCACGATGGCCCGGCTCCTCTCGCGAACGTTCAATACCCGGTGAGACTACGCCGCCAAGGTGAGAGGGCGGTGGGAGGGCACCCAGGATCAGCCGTGGCCCGATCCGCCCCTCCCATATACTTCGGAAACCGCGACCACCCAGGAGGATCCATGCGCGCATCGCAAGTGCTGGCGGCGTCCGTAACCGCCGGTGTTTTGCCCTGTTAGCGCGCTGACACCGCGAGCAGGCGGCGCAGCTGCTCACCGACCCGCTCGAACTCGATGAGGAAAGCGTCGTGCCCGAATGGGGAGTCGATGCGCGTCGCCCGGTCGCCGTCGAGGCTGCCGGGGGTATGGCGGGCGATCTCATCCTGCCCCTCGACGGTGAAGAGCCGATCGCTCGGGATCCCAAGCACCAGCGTGGGCAAGTCGAGCGTCGACAGGGCCGCGCGCACCCCGCCCCTCCCGCGCCCCACATCGTGCGAGTTCATGGCCTGCACCAGCGTGACGTAACTGCCGGCATCGAAGCGGCGCGTGAACTTGTTGCCGTGAAAATCGAGGTAGCTCTCCACGGCGAAGCGGCCACCGCCACCCAGCGGGCTCACCGCCGACTGCCACGCCCGCCCAAAACGATCATCCAGCTCGGTGTGACTGCGATAGTTCAGCAGCGCGAGCCGCCGGGCCGTCGCAAGACCGTGATGCGGGCCCACCCCATCAGGGGCGTCATAGTAGTGACCGCCCCGGTAGAACGGGTCGGAGCGGATCGCCTCAAGCTGCACCAGGTTGAGGCCGATCTGATCCGCCGTCGTCACCGGGGGAGCCGCGATCACCGCCAGCCGCTCCGTGCGCTGCTGATGCGCGATACCCCACTCCAGGGCGTGCATCCCGCCCATCGACCCGCCGATCACCGCGGCGAACCGTTCGATACCGATCTCATCGGCGAAGCGCGCAGCAGCCGCCACCTGGTCACGGATCGTGAGATACGGGAACCGCCCGCCCCACTCCTGACCGTCAGGGTCGAGGCTCGCCGGCCCCGTCGAGCCCTGGCAGCCACCCAGCACATTCGGTGCGATGATGCAGTAGCGACTCGTGTCGAGCGGGCGACCAGGCCCAACGATCTCGCTCCACCAGCCGTCCGTCGGATGGCCGGGGCCGGCAGGGCCCACGAGGTGGCTATCCCCGGTGAGCGCATGGAATACGAGGATCGCGTTGTCACGGCGCTCGTTCAGCTCACCGAACACCTCGTAGGCGATCCGCACATTCGGAATCTCCGCACCGGCCTCCGTGGTGAGCGCGCCGATTCCCACGAACTTGCGCTCGCCCACAGGGTCACCGTCGCGCCACCCGCCAGAGATCGGCGGCCGCCCCATCAACGCCCGCAATTGCGCGTCGGTGATGAAATCGGTGGGGAACGAGTCCTCGGGGGTCTGCCAGTCCATAAGTCACCATTCTGCCCGGGTCGGAGTCGGCGCGGGCGAATGTTACGTGATCACGGCGCGGGTGCCCTGCCGTCGATATGGGATCCGCCGCAGATATGCCCGATTCCGGCCCTGACGCCATATCTTCGGGAGATCCCATAGCGATGGCTGCCCGAGAAGAAGGGGGTGCCCGCCGATAGGGTGCTGGGGTGACCGCCGCCCAGCCCTTCCGCATACCGTCGAGCCTGCTGGCCGTTGCCGCTATCTTCAGCGTGCAATTCGGCAACGCACTTGTTGGCTCGCTGTTCGCGCAGGTGGGGCCACTCGGCGCCGCCGCTCTGAGGCTCGGCCTCGCAGCCCTCATCCTTATCGCCATCGTGCGCCCCAAAGTGCGCACCTGGACCGGGCGCACCTGGCTCGGGGTGGCGCTGCTCGGGATCGGCATGGCAGGTATGAACGTGTGCATCTACTTCGCCATCGCCGAGATCCCCCTCGGCCTCGCCGTGACCATCGAACTCATGGGGCCGCTGGCCGTGGCGGCAGCCAGCATCCGGCGCCCCGTCGACGCGGCCTGGGTGGTGCTCGCGGTGGGCGGCATCCTGCTGCTCGGTTTCGACACGAGCGGGGCGGTGACGCTGCGGGGTGCCCTCTTCGCTGCAATGGCGGCCGCCTTCTGGGCGCTCTACATCATCGCATCGGCGCGCACCAGCGCGAAGGTGCGCGGAATCGATGGTCTCGTCGCCGCCGTGGTGGTGGCTGCGCTCGTGGTGGTGCCTTTCGGCACTGCGGATGCCGTGGCGGCCGTGCGGCACGACCCAAGCCTGCTCGGGGCTTTCGCGATCCTCGCCCTCATGACCACCGTGATCGCCTATGGTCTCGAATTTCTCGCACTCAAGCGGATGTCGGCTCGGGTGTTCGGGGTGCTGTCGAGCCTCGGGCCGGCCGTCGCAGCCCTCGCCGGGTTTGCAGTGCTGCACCAGCAGCTCGATGCCAGACAGCTGCTCGCGATCCTGCTCGTCGTCGCGGCGAGTGCCGGTGTCATGGCGACCTCACGCGCGGTCTGAAAAAGCTGCAGGGGCCCGGGCCGAAGCCCGAACCCCTGCAGTGCGGCGATGATTACGCGCGTGCGTTCGACTCGGCCACGATGCGGCGAGCGGCGGCGAAGCCCTGCTCGAGATCGGCCTTGATGTCGGCGATGTTCTCGAGGCCCACCGAGAGGCGCACAAGACCGGGGGTGACGCCGGCGGTGAGCTGCTGCTCGGGGGTGAGCTGCGAGTGGGTGGTCGATGCGGGGTGGATCACCAGACTGCGCACGTCGCCGATGTTTGCGACGTGGCTGAACAGTTCGAGGCTGTTGACGAAGGCCTTGCCGGCATCGACGCCGCCCTTCAGCTCGAAGGAGAGCACCGCGCCCACGCCCTTCGGCGCGTAACGGTTGGCGAGCGCGTACCAGGGGCTCGACGGCAGGCCCGAGTAGGAGACGGTGGCGACGTCGTCGTGGTTGTCGAGCCACTCTGCGACGTCCTGGGCGTTCTGCACGTGGCGCTCGATGCGCAGCGACAGCGTTTCGATGCCCTGCAGCAGCAGCCAGGCACTGTTGGGGGCGATCGCCGCACCCAGGTCGCGCAGCAGCTGCACGCGCGCCTTGATGATGTAGGCGATCGCGTCGCCCACGGCACCCGTGTAGCTGACACCGTTGTAGGAGGGGTCAGGTTCGGTGAGGCCGGGGAAGCGGTCGGCGTGCTGCGACCACGGGAAGGTGCCGCCGTCGACGATGACCCCGCCGAGGGTGGTGCCGTGGCCGCCGAGGAACTTCGTGGCCGAGTGCAGCACGATGTCTGCGCCGTGCTCGAAGGGGCGCACCAGGTAGGGGCTGGCGACGGTGTTGTCGATGATGAGCGGCAGGCCGTTCTCGTGCGCAACGTCGGCGACGGCGCGGATGTCAAGGATCGCCGAGCGCGGGTTCGCAATGGACTCGGCGAAGAACAGCTTCGTGTTGGGGCGCACGGCGCGCTGCCAGGCGGCGGGGTCATCCTGATCCTCGACGAAGGTCACCTCGATGCCGAGCTTCGCGAGTGAATACTTGAAGAGGTTGTAGGTGCCGCCGTAAATCGAGCTCGACGAGACGATGTGGTCGCCGGAGTTGGCGATGTTCAGCACGGCGAAGGTCGATGCTGCCTGGCCGCTTGCGAGTAGCAGTGCTGCGGTGCCGCCTTCGAGTGCGGCGATGCGTTCTTCGGCAACGGCCTGGGTGGGGTTGGTGATGCGGGTGTAGATGGGGCCGAGCTCGGCGAGCGCGAAGCGGTTCGCGGCCTGCTCGGTGTCTGCGAACACGAAGGAGGTGGTCTGGTGGATCGGCACGGCGCGTGCGCCGGTCTCGTCGGGCTGCTGACCCGCGTGGATCTGCTTGGTTTCGAAGGACCAGTTCTGCTCGGTCATGGATGCTCCTCGGTGAGTTCGGTACGTGGGGGTGTACGGCGACGGTTCGCTCGGATGGGCGATGCACATGAGACTACGAAGCGCGCCTGGGAACGGCAATGGTGTGCGACACGCCGCGTAACGTTGCGTCGATTCACGCCCCTGCGAGCGCCGCTTCGATGATGTGCGCGAGCCCGAGCGTGCGACGGTCGTCGAAGCGGCGGCCCTGCAGGGTGATACCGACGGGCAGCGCGCCCGCGGTGACGGGCACAGGCAGGGTGACCATCGGGGCTCCCAGGATCGTGCCCTGAGCGGTGTTGCGCGTGTAGAGCGGAAACAGCGGAACCTGCTGCCCGAAGTGGGTGACGGTGCCGCCTGTGTCGAGCGGAGGAGCAGGGGCCGGTGCGGTGGGGAAAAGCAGTGCGTCGACGCGCATCGCATCGTGGATCAGCGTGGCCGTTTCTCGTGCGGCGAGGGTGCGCGCTTGCGCCAGCGCGTAGGCCTCTGGGGTGGTGGGGGAGCGCAGTTCGGCCTGCAGGATCGCACGCACATCATCGCTGGCGACGCCGTTGATGAGTCGTTTGAACGCGGTGACGGGGTCGAGTGCGAGTGCGCGGGCGGCAGCGTCGCCGAGGAGACGACGCGACTCCCACATCACGAGCGGGGCTTCGGCGGCGTCGCATAGTTGGAGCACTTCGGCATAGTCGATGGGTACGAGCTCGAAGTGCTCGTCGAGTTTGGTGAGGGCTGCGTCGAAGGCGGCGCGGGTTGCGGGGTGCAGCTGCGCGCGCAGCTGTTCTGGCAGGCCGAGGCGGGCGGGCCGGGTGATGGTGGTGGCCGGGCGGGTGTCGTTCACCACGATGCGGTCGATGCGGTCGGCCTCACTCACGGTGCGGCAGAAGATACCCGGGGTGTCACGGGTGGTGGACAGGCCGAGGATCCCGTCGGTCGACCAGCGGCCGGTGCTGGGGCGAAACCCGACGATCCCGCAGTGGGCTGCCGGGATCGAGACCGACCCGCCGGTGTCGGTGCCGAGCGCGAGTTCGACGGCGCCGCCCGCGACGGCTGCGGCGCTGCCGCCCGATGAGCCTCCTGCGGAGTGGCCCGGGTGGCCGGGAACCTCGACGGCCCCGAATGCGGCGTTGCGGGAGGTGACGCCGAAGGCGAGCTCGTGCATGTTCGTGGTGCCGACGACCACGGCACCTGCTCGGCGCAGCTGCGCGACGATTGCGGCGTCGGCGGGTGCGGCTGCGGTGTCGAACACGGGGCAGGCGGCGGATCTGCGGAAGCCGCGCACTGCGATGTTCGCCTTCACGGCGAGCGCGAAGGGGGTGTCCGGCGCGGATGCCGGGAGGGCGTCGAGTTGCGCGGCGATGTCGGCACGGTCGGCGAGCTGCGTCCAGGTGGCTGCATCCGGGGCGGCGATGGGGTTCACGTTCGACATGACGGCGGCCTCGGTCTCGACGTTGAAGTGGGGCAAGCGGCTGGTGCCCTCATGATAGACGAGCCGGTGGACGGGGGAAGGCGGGGCTGGGACGGTGCTGCTGGCCCATAGGATTGGCGCTGAGCGCAAGAGCGGGGGAGCAGGATGCTGCGGAGAGTGGTGGTAACGGGCGCAAGTTCGGGGATCGGAGCGGCGACGGTGCGCCGTTTCGCCGAGCTCGGTTGGCAGACTGTCGCGGTTGCGCGGCGAGAGGATCGGCTGCGTGCGCTCGCCGCCGAGACCGGAGCCCACCCGATCGTGTGCGACGTCACCGATGAAACTCAGGTGGCGCGCCTTGCCTCCGAGGTCGCAGAGACCGGCGGTGCGACGGGCCTGGTGAACAACGCGGGCGGTGCGCTCGGCACCGAGTCGGTGGAGCACGCCGTGAACGACGACTGGCGGCGCATGTTCGAAGTGAACGTCATCGGTCTCAGAACGGTCACCGCAGCCTTGCTGCCGGTGCTGCGCGACGGTGCTCGTCGCAGCGGATCCGCATCGATCCTCAACCTCACCTCGACCGCCGGCCATGACGCCTACCCGGGCGGCGGCGGGTACAACGCGGCGAAGTATGCGGCGCACGCAGTGACGAACGTGCTGCGGCTCGAACTGGCCGGCGAGCCGATCCGCGTCATGGAGCTCGCCCCGGGTCTCGTGCACACCGAGGAGTTCACGCTCAACAGGCTGCGCGGCGACGCCGCAGCAGCGGCGAAGCCCTACGTCGATGTCGAGCCGCTGCAGGCCGACGATGTGGCGCGGGTGCTCGTGGGTGCTTTCGAGCAGCCGCCGCACGTCAACCAAGACCTCATCGTGCTGCGCCCCGTCGCCCAGTCGAGCGTGTTTCACACGCACCGGGGCCCGCTCACGCCGAAGGGGCAGTGAACGCGGTGGCGATGACGCTTGCCGAGCTCGCCGAGCACGGGCGCATCGCGCCCGACTGGGCGGAAGCGCTCGCGCCGATGGGTGACCGACTCGCCGAACTCGGCCGCTTTCTCAACGCCGAGCGGGCCGAGGGGCAGCAGGTGCTGCCCGCGGGGGAGCGGATCCTTGCGGCATTCCAGCGCCCTCTCGCCGAGGTGCGGGTGCTGATCGTGGGGCAGGATCCGTATCCCACGCCGGGCCACCCCATCGGGCTCTCCTTCGCCACAGCACCCGAGGTGCGCCCCATCCCGCGCAGCCTGCAGAACATCTACCGCGAGCTGCACGACGATCTCGGCATACCGCCCGCCACCCACGGCGACCTCACGGCGTGGGCTGACCACGGCGTGATGCTGCTCAACCGAGTGCTCACGGTGCGCGCCGGGGCGCCGGCCTCGCACCGAGGGAAAGGCTGGGAGGCGTTCACCGAGCACGCGATCCGCACCCTCGTGGACCGCGGGGGGCCGCTCGTGGCGATGCTCTGGGGCAATGACGCGCGCGCTCTCGGGCCGATGCTCGGCGCAGTGCCGCGGATCGAGAGCCCCCACCCCTCACCGCTGTCTGCCTCACGCGGATTCTTCGGGTCGCGCCCGTTCAGCCGGGCGAACGAAGCCCTCGTGGCACAGGGAGCCGAGCCTGTCGACTGGCGACTCGCGTAACCGCGAGCACCGGCCAGCGCATCGTGTAGAATTGATGGCTGTACTTCGGCGAGGGGCGCGCATGCGCCCGTGATCGACGCGGTGGAGCCTCTTGCGGGCCCTTCTGACGCGCCACACGGCGAGACATATCAAGCAGGCGGGCCACCCGCCTCAGTTGGGCGCAAGCCCGCAAGGAGAACATCATGAGCGAGAAGAACCAGCTCGTCGCCAAGGTGCGCGACAACTTCGGCAAGGGTGCAGCCCGCAAGCTGCGCGCCGCCGGCCAGACCCCCGCCGTTGTCTACGGCCACGGCACCGACCCCGTGCACGTCTCGGTTGAGACCCACCCGCTGAGCCTCATCGTGCGTCACGCCAACGCCATCATCGAGCTCGACATCGACGGCCGCAGCGAGCTCGTGCTCGTCAAGGACGTGCAGAAGGATCCGGTGCGCCAGATCATCGAGCACATCGACCTGCTCGTCGTGAAGCAGGGTGAGACCGTCGAGGTTGAGGTGCCCGTGCACGTCATCGGCGAGTCCTTCTCGGGCACCAACGCGCTGCAGGAGCTCAACACCCTGCGCCTCAGCGTTCCCGCGACCTCGATCCCCGAGAACGTCGAGGTGAACGTCGACGGCCTCGAAGACGGCACCCAGATCCTCGCCGGTGGGATTGCACTGCCCGCGGGCGCTGAGCTGCTCGACGACGCAGATCAGCTCGTCGTGCACGTCGTCGCTCCGCGCGGCGCTGCAAGCGAGGACGAGGCTGAGGCTGCTGCGGAGTAACCCTCCGATACCGATGGCCCGTCGGGTCGGCGATGCGTCGCCGCCCGGCGGGCCGTTCGTCTCTCAGGGCGAATGTCGGTGGTCTCTGCGATCATCATGAGCGAGGAGAGACTGATGTTCTGGCAGAAGCGAAGAAAAGAGGATCGCGTGTCCGATGACAGCTGGCTGATCGTCGGCCTCGGCAACCCCGGGGCGAAGTACGAAGCCACCAGGCACAACGTCGGGCAGATGGCGCTCGACGTGCTCGCCGAGCGCATCGGCGGCCGATTCTCACCGCACCGCACCGGGTCGCGCGTGGCCGAGGGGCGGATACGGCCGGGCGGGCCGAAACTGATCCTCGCCAAGTCCAACGGCTACATGAACACCTCAGGCGGCCCCGTCTCCGGGCTCGCCAAATATTTCAGCGTGCCCGCCGAGCGCATCATCGTCATCCACGACGAACTCGACGTGCCCTTCGACGCCATCAAGCTGAAGCTGGGCGGCGGTCACGGCGGACACAACGGCCTGCGCGACATCGCGAAAGCCCTCGGCACCCCCGAGTTTCTGCGCGTGCGGGTCGGCATCGGCCGCCCGCCCGGTCAGCAAGACGCCGCAGACTTCGTGCTGCGCCCCTTCTCCTCCGCAGAGCGGCCGACCTTGGCGGTACTGCTCGAAGACGCCGCTGACGCGGCAGAGGCCCTCGTAGATGAGGGCCTGCTGGCGGCTCAGCAGCGCTTCCACGGGAGGGCAGTCAAGTGACGCTTCGAGGTATCGACAGGCTGCTTGAAGCATCGCCATCATTCGCCCGCGCGCTGGAGGTCGCAGACGGTGCCGTTGCGAGCGACGCCGACTTTTCGATCGCCGAAGGGCTGCGCGCACCACTCATCGCAGGGCTGCTGCGGCGTCGGCGCGAAGCGGGCGACCGGGGTGCGCTGCTCGTCATCGCGGCGACAAGCCGAGAAGCAGAAGCGCTGCGTTCGGCCCTCGCCTCGCTCATGCCCGAAGCCGTGACCGCCGAGTTCCCAGCATGGGAGACGCTGCCGCACGAGCGGCTGAGCCCGAGCGCCGAAACCGTGGGGCGTCGTGCGGTGGCGCTGCGACTGCTGCGCGAACACACCGGAGCGCGGCCTCTCGTCATGGTGGCCTCGGTGCGCGCCGCACTGCAGCCCGTGTCGCCGCACGCGGCACAGGCCGAACCGCTCGTGCTGCGCGCCGGAGCGGTGCCGCTCGGTGCCGATCAGGCCGGGGGCGCGCTCGACGGCGTGGCACGCGAACTGGTGCTGCGCGCTTATACCCGTGTCGACATGGTCACCAGGCGCGGCGAGTTCGCAGTGCGCGGCGGCATCCTCGACGTGTTCCCGCCCACGGCAGATCAGGCGCTGCGCGTCGACTTCTTCGGTGACGAAGTCGACCAGATCCGCCGCTTCGCCGTCTCCGACCAGCGCAGCGCAGGCGATCCGCTGCCCGAGCTCGAACTGTGGCCGGCCCGCGAACTGCTGCTCACCGACGACGTGCGAGAGCGCGCCGCCGAGCTGCTGCCGCGCTTCCCCGCGCTCTCCTCGCTGCTCGAGAAGATGAGCCAGGGCATGCCCGTCGAAGGCATGGAGAGCCTGCTGCCGCAGCTCGTGCCCGGTATCGCACCGCTCACGGCGTTGCTGCCCGCAGGCGGTGCAGTGCTCGTCGCCTCGCCCGAGCGGGTCGCCAGCCGCGCAGTGAGTCTCGCCGAGACCAACCGCGAATTCCTTGAAGCCGCGTGGAGTGCCGCCACCGCCGGTGCCGACGCCCCCGTGCCCACCGAAGACAACGGCATGCTCTCGGTCTCCGAATTGCGGGCAGCCTCGCACGGCCGCCCCTGGTGGTCCATCTCAACCTTCGTGGCCGGCGACGACTCCCCCGCACCTGGTGCGGGCGCACAGGGTGACACCGCCGGTGACGATGCTGCCGCGGTGGCTGCTGCCGCGGTCGATCCTGCCGAGCCGGATCGCATCAACGTCGCAGGCGGCCCGTTCCCGCGGCCCGCAGCAGGAGCCGACGCCACGAGCGCCGCGATCCGTCTGTTTTCCGATCGCGTGCGCGAGGGCTGGCACGTCGTCGTCACCGCGCAGGGTGTGGGCCTGGTCGAGCGTGCCCGCGACGTGCTCGTCGAAGCCGGTGCAGCCGCCCGCATCGTCGACGAACTGCCCGAACGTCTCGAAGCGGGGGTCATCTACCTCGTAGCAGGCACCGCCTGGTCGGGCTTTGCGAGCGACGAAGCGAAGTTGCTGCTCGCGAGCGAAGCCGAGTTCTTCGGCCGCGCGGTCAGCGCGCAAGCCGCCTCAGGCCAGAAGCTCGCGCGCCGTCGCGGCAAGAACGTCGTCGACCCGCTCAAGCTCGTCGCCGGCGACTACGTGGTGCACGAGACCCACGGCATCGGCCGCTTCGTCGAGCTGACGCAGCGTATGGTGCCCACAGGCATCGGCCGTGACGCAACAAAGGCGCTGCGCGAGTACCTGGTGCTCGAATACGCCTCGACCAAGCGCGGCATGCCCCGAGACAAGCTCTACGTGCCCACCGACCAGCTCGACCAGCTCTCCCGCTACGTCGGCGGCGAGGCCCCGCCGCTCTCGAAGATGGGCGGCAGCGACTGGGCCACCGCCAAGAAGAAGGCGCGCAAGGCGGTGCGCGATATCGCCGTCGAACTGGTCAAGCTCTACTCGGCGCGCGTCGCCTCGAAGGGCCACGCCTTCTCCCCAGACACCCCCTGGCAGCACGAGCTCGAAGAAGCGTTCCCCTACGCAGAAACTCTCGACCAGCTCACCACCATTGACGAGGTGAAGCGCGACATGGAGCGCTCCATCCCCATGGACCGGCTCATCGCGGGCGACGTGGGCTTCGGTAAAACCGAGGTGGCTGTGCGAGCGGCGTTCAAAGCCGTGCAAGACGGCAAGCAGGTCGCCATGCTGGTGCCGACCACGCTCCTCGCCGAACAGCACCTCGAAACCTTCCAGAACCGCTTCGCCGGGTTCCCCGTGCGGCTGCGGGCGCTCAGCCGGTTCCAGACCGACAAAGAGTCGAAAGACACCATCGACGGTCTCGCTGCAGGCACCGTCGACGTGGTCATCGGCACGCATCGGCTGCTCTCTGACAACGTGCACTACAAAGATCTCGGGCTCCTCATCATCGACGAGGAGCAGCGCTTCGGCGTCGAGCACAAAGACGCCCTGAAGAAGCTCAAAACCAACGTCGACATCCTCGCGATGAGCGCGACCCCCATCCCGCGCACCCTTGAAATGGCGGTAACGGGCATCCGTGAGATGTCCACTCTCGCCACCCCGCCAGAAGACCGCCACCCCATCCTCACCTTCGTGGGCGCCCGCAGCGACAAGCAGATCACCGCCGCGATCCGCCGCGAACTGCTGCGCGAGGGGCAGGTGTTCTTCGTGCACAACCGCGTCTCCTCGATCAGCCGCGTCGCCGCGCAGCTCTCCGAACTCGTGCCCGAGGCGCGCGTCGCGGTCGCGCACGGCAAACTCAGCGAGCACCAGCTCGAACAGGTGGTGCAAGACTTCTGGGAGCGCAAGTTTGACGTGCTCGTGTCGACCACGATTATCGAGACCGGTCTCGACATCGCGAACGCCAACACCATCATCATCGACGCGGCAGACAAATACGGCCTGAGCCAGTTGCACCAGCTGCGCGGGCGCGTGGGGCGCAGCCGTGAGCGGGCCTACGCCTACTTCCTCTACGACCCCGACAAGCCCCTCACCGAGACCGCGCACGAGCGCCTCGAAACGCTCGCCACCAACAACGAGCTCGGCTCCGGCATGCAGGTCGCCTTGAAAGACCTCGAATTGCGAGGCGCAGGCAACCTGCTCGGCGGCGAGCAGTCGGGCCACATCGCGGGCGTCGGCTTCGACCTCTACCTGCGCATGATCGGCGAAGCAGTCAACACCTTCAAGGGTGAAGAATCGACAGGGCCCGTCGAGCTGGTGCTCGAGCTGCCCGTCGACGCCCACATTCCAGAAGAGTACGTCGAAAGCGAGCGCCTGCGACTCGAGGCCTACCAGAAGTTCTCGGCAGCCTCCCACCCGCAGGCCCCAGAAGACCACGTCACGCTCGTGCTCGAAGAGCTCACCGACCGCTACGGCGAACCCCCCGCCGAGGTGCAGCGCCTCGCCGCAGTCTCCGCGCTGCGCCGTCGCGCGGCGAAGCTCGGTCTGTCGAAGGTCGTCGCCGCCGGGCCGGCGCTGCGCATCGAGCCCGTCAAGCTGCTCGACTCGCGCCGCATGCGCATGAACCGCATGTATCCGGGCTCGCGCTACACCGAGGCGACAGGCACGCTGCAGATTCCCTTGCCCGGCGGCACCGCCCTGGCCCGCAGCCCCCTCGCGGGTGTCGGTCAGCGTAACGTCGGCGACGAGGGCGACATCGTGGCGTGGACCGGGCGGGTGCTTGCGACGCTGCTCGAAGAGGATCCCGCTACGTAGGCGCGATGCGCTCCGATGCAGCTCCGCTGCGCGCCGATGCGCTCCGCGCTCTGTGATCCGCCGTCCGAACGGCGGGCGTGGGCCAGTCGGTAAATGAGTGCTGGTTGACGACGAACGCGGGGGATCCTTCACGGACCTGCCAGTCGGCGTCAGTAGGCTGGGCGGCATGGATCAGGACGTTGACGTCGACCAGACCGCCGCCCAGCATTTCTCGGCGAATGGTGGAGGCAAGGCCGCGACCCGCGATGCGGAGGCTGTTGCGGCGGCGATGCAGACGGTGCGCACGATGGTGCGGCCGGGCGGTTGTGCCTGGCACGCGGTGCAGACGCATGAGTCGTTGACTCCGTTCCTCGTGGAGGAGACCGCCGAGTTCATTGACGCGGTGGAGCGGCAGCTGCCGTCGGATGAGGTGCGTTCAGAGTTGGGCGATGTGCTGTATCAGGTGCTGTTTCACGCCGCGATCGCCGAGCGCGATGGCGAGGGCTACGACCTCGCGGGCGTCGCCGAGGCGCTCGATGCGAAGCTGATCGCCCGCCACCCGCACGTGTTCGGTGACCGCGGTGACATGACTGTCGAGGAGCTGCATGCGGAGTGGGAGCGGCTGAAAGAGGACGCCGCGGGAGAGGATCGCGGATCGCGCGGCCCGCTCGACGGCATCCCTGCAGGCATGCCCACGCTTGCCCGTGCCGCGAAGGTTGTGGAACGGTTGAAGCGTGCCAAGCTCGTGAATCCGAGTGCGGGCGACAGCTACCCCGATGATCCGCTTGCCACGGCGATCGGTCCTGATGAGCAGCGTATGGCCGAGAACGGCATCGGTGATGCGCTGCTCGCGCTCGTGGTGCGGGCGAACGCCGCGGGTGTCGATCCTGATCGTGCGTTGCGTCTCGCTGTCGATCGTTTCACGGCCCGCGTCACTCACGGTGAGTGACCCGACGTTAGGTGAGCGGATCGCCCCACACTGCCCGCAGCGTCGTCGAGGGTGGGCTGCACCCCTAGAGCGTGCGCGGGTGCGAGCGCGCCCCGCGCCGGGCGTGGAAGAATAGGTGACCATGGCAGCACCCGTGAACCCGCCGCGCGGCATGCGCGATTTCCTCCCCGCAGACAAAGCACGCCGTGAGCACGCGCTCGGCGTGATTAAGGGCGTCTACCGCGCCCACGGCTTCGACGAGATTGAGACCCCCGTTGTCGAGGATTATGCGCGGCTGCACGCTGGCCTCGGCGGAGACAACGAAAAGCTCAGCTTCTCGATCCTCAAGCGCGGCATTCGGCCTGAGGCGCTCGCCGCTGCGAGCGAGGCAGGCAACGCTGAGCAGCTCGCCGATCTTGGCCTGCGCTTCGATCTCACCGTGCCGCTCACCCGCTTCTACGCGAGCCACCGCGCTGAGCTGCCGCCGGTGTTCCGCTCCATTCAGATCGCTCCGGTGTGGCGCGCCGAGCGACCGCAGAAGGGCCGCTACCGGCAGTTCGTGCAGGCCGACATCGACGTGATCGGCGAGGCCGGCCTGCTTGCTGAGATCGAGCTGATCACGGCCACCTCGCAGGCGCTTTCGGCGCTGGGGCTTGAGGGCTGCGTGATCCGCATCAACGATCGCCGCATTCTGTTCGGCCTGCTTGAGCACTGCGGTTTCGCGACCGATACCCACGACCGCGCGCTCATCACTATCGACAAGCTCGACAAGATCGGTGCCGCGGGCGTCGTCGAAGAGCTGCGTGATATCGACGGTGATGCTGCTGAGCGGATCGGGGCCGTGCTCGCCGCTGTTGAACCCGCGCTTGCAGGGGAGGGTATCGCTCTCACGCGGTCCGCTATCGAAGCCGCGCTGCCCGGTGCCGCCGAGAACCCGGGAGCTGCCGCCGGCATCGACAGCCTCGCCGAGTTGGGTGCGGCGCTCGATGGTGCGCTGCCCAGCGGGGTTGCGCTGCGCTTCGACCCCACGCTGGTGCGCGGTATGGGGTACTACACGGGCACCATTTTCGAAGTCGCTCACCCCGGCTCGGGCAGCTCGGTCGGTGGTGGCGGCCGCTATGACGGCATGGTGGGGCGCTTTCTGGGGCAGGATGTGCCGGCGGTCGGGTTCTCGATCGGGTTCGAGCGGGTGGTGGATCTCATCTCGCTGCCCGGCTCGGCCGGCCCGGAGGCTGTCGCTCTGGTCTACGACGCAGATGTGCCCTTCGCTGAGCTTGTTGCGATCAAGCGGGAGCTTGTGGATCGCGGCCACCGCGTGCGGCTCGAGAAGCGGCAGAAGAACATGAAGACCCTGCTCGCGCGCGTCGCAGAGGAGGGCTTCACGAGCTTTGCGAATGTGCGAGCCGGGTCTACCGCCGACACGCTGGAGCTGCGCACCCTCGCCGACTGAGCGCGGCCCGGGCTCGCATGCCCGCCGATCCGGGGCCGCTTCGCAGCGAGCGGGTCAGAGGCTGCCGCTACACTGGAACCGCGGTGCACACAGTGCCGTTGACCCCCGTAACAACACTCCGAAGGAGCGCATGGTGGCATTTATCGACGCGGTGATCGCCCGCGAGATTCTCGATTCGCGTGGCAACCCGACCGTTGAGGTTGAGGTCGGCCTCACCGACGATTCCGTGGGGCGCGCAGCCGTGCCCTCGGGTGCGTCGACCGGCGCCTTCGAGGCGTACGAACTGCGTGATGGTGACAAGGATCGCTACCTCGGCAAGGGCGTGACCAAGGCCGTCGACGCCGTGTTCGATGAGCTCGCGCCCGCGATCGAGGGCTTCGCCGCCGACGATCAGCGCATCATCGATGCTGTGCTCAGGGAGGTCGACGGCACCGAGAACAAGTCGCGTGTCGGCGCGAACTCGATCCTTGGTGTCAGCCTCGCTGTCGCGCACGCCGCCGCAGCCTCCGCTGAGCTGCCCCTCTACCGCTACCTTGGCGGGCCGACCGCGAACACGCTGCCGGTGCCGCTTATGAACATCATCAACGGTGGCGCGCATGCAGACACCGGCGTGGATATTCAGGAATTCATGGCTGTGCCGCTCGGTGCCGAGACCTTCTCCGAGGGTCTGCGCTGGGGTGTTGAGGTCTACCACGCTCTCAAGGCGCTCCTCAAGGAGCAGGGGCTCACCACCGCGCTCGGCGACGAGGGCGGCTTCGCCCCCGATCTGCCCCACAACGCGGCAGCACTCGATCTGATCGTCGAGGCCATCAAGCGCGCCGGCCTCGAGCCCGGCCGCGACGTGGCCGTGGCGCTCGACGTCGCCTCCTCCGAGTTCCATGAGAACGGCGTCTACACCTTCGAGGGTCAGCAGCGCACCGCGGCCGAGATGACGGCCTACTACGCCGACCTGCTCGACCGCTACCCGCTCGTCTCGATCGAAGATCCGCTCGACGAAAGCGACTGGGAGGGCTGGGCGCACATCACCGCTGAGCTCGGCGATCGCGTGCAGCTCGTGGGCGACGACCTCTTCGTCACCAACCCTGAGCGTCTTGCCGAGGGCATCAAGCAGGGCGTTGCGAACTCGCTGCTCGTGAAGGTCAACCAGATCGGCACCCTCACCGAGACCTTCGACGCTGTGCAGCTCGCGCAGCGCTCCGGCTACACCGCGGTGATGTCGCACCGCTCCGGCGAAACCGAAGACGTCACTATCGCCGATCTCGCCGTCGCCACGAACTGCGGCCAGATCAAGACCGGCGCCCCGGCCCGCTCGGATCGCGTCGCAAAGTACAACCAGCTGCTGCGCATCGAGGAAGAGCTCGGCGGTGCTGCTGCCTACGCGGGCCGCGCTGCCTTCCCGCGCTTCACGGCGTAACCGCAGCACGCGAACACGAACGGCAGCACTGTGAAACGCTGGGTGGAGGATCTCGGGGCTTGGGCTTCGAGCCTCCGCTTCAGCGGTTTCACAGTGCTCGTCGTGGTGCTGATTGCTGCTGGCACCGTTATCGTGAGCCCCAGCCTCTCCACCTTCGTGCAGCAGCGCCGAGAGATCTCGGAACTGCGCGAAAGTGTGCGTCTGCATCAGGAGGCCGTTAGCGAGATCGACGCAGAGCGGGTGAAATGGAAAGATCCCGTCTACGTGCGGTCACAGGCTCGCGACAGGCTTTTCTACGTGATGCCCGGTGAGACTCAGCTCGGTGTGGTCAATGACATCGTGCTCCCGGTCGAGTCCGATGAGGAGACCAGCCCTGAGCTCTCCCGCTTCACGAGCGACTGGGCCAGGGGTATCGCAGCCTCGTTCCTGACAGCCGGCACCACCGCAGCACAGCCAGAAGAACTCGCGGGCACCGCACCCGCACCAGACCCCACTCCCGAGGAGCCCCAGCCATGAGCCGCCCACCGTACACCGAGCCCACCGCCGCCGACATCGATGCCGTGAGCGAGCAGCTTGGTCGTGAGGCGCGTGGCGTCGTGGGGATTGCCGCGCGTGCCGCCGACGGTAGCCCGACTGTCGTTGCGACCGCGCCGCGGCTGCCCGATGGTTCGCCGTTCCCCACCTTCTACTACCTGTGCCACCCGGAGGCAGTTGCGGCGGCGTCGAGGCTTGAAGCTGTCGGCATGATGAACGAGTTCAACGAGCTGCTCGCCGAAGACGAAGAGGTGCGCGCTCAGTATGCTCGCGCGCACGAGCAGTACATTGCGGATCGCGACAGTGTTGGCGAGGTGCCCGAGCTTGCCGGGGTAAGCGCCGGCGGCATGCCCACACGCGTGAAGTGCCTGCACGCGCTCATCGGGCACGCGCTGGCGGCCGGGCCGGGAGTCAACCCGATCGGCGACCTTGCCCTGGCCCGCTGCGGGTGGGAAGGCTACGCAAGCGCGTAGTCTCGCCCCGCGAACGGCGGATCTGCCGGAGAAACTGCAGGCGATCCGCCCCCAAGCCGACGAATAGCGGCATGTTCTGCGGAATGCCCGCCGAAACAGCAGTGACCACTCTCGCAAAGCTGTAGGATGGGATGTCGGGTACGACGTGCCCGGTTTTTCTGTGCCCGCGATCCGGGCATTCACGCTCACTGCATCAAGGAGACCGCTTCGTGGCGAAGAAGATTCTGATCGTTGGTGGTGGCTACGCCGGCTTCTACACCGCATGGAAGCTCGAGAAGCTGCTCCGTGCAGGCGAGGCCGAGGTCACGATCGTCGATCCGCTGCCCTACATGGCCTACCTGCCCTTCCTTCCCGAGGTTGCTGCTGGTTCGATCGAGCCGCGTCACGCGGTTGTGGCCCGCCGTCGGCACCTCACCAGCACGCACAACATCGCGGGCAAGGTGACGGGCATCTCGCACGCCACCAAGACCGCGACGGTCACCCCGAACGAGGGTGAAGCCTTCGACTTCGAGTACGACCACATCGTCGTCACCACCGGCTCGGTCTCGCGCACCTTCCCCATCGCGGGCATCGCCGAGAACGCCATCGGCATGAAGACCATCGAAGAGGCCGTCGCCGTGCGCGATCGCCTCGTTGGCAACTTCGAGCGCGCCGCCTCGCTGCCCGCCGGCTCGCCCGAGCGCGCCCGCCTGCTCACCGTCACCGTGGTCGGCGGCGGCTTCGCCGGCATCGAGACGATCTCCGAGCTGCGCTCCTTCGCGACGTCGCTGCTGCGCCGCTACCCCGAGATCTCGTTCGAGGAGACCAAGTTCCACCTCGTCGAGGCCATGGGTCGCATCATGCCCGAGGTCACCGAGAAGCTCGCCGACTGGGTTGTGAAGGATCAGACCCGACGCGGTGTGAACATCCACCTCGACACCCAGCTCTCCTCCGCAGTCGACGGCAACATCGAGCTGTCGACCGGCGAGAAGTTCGAGTCCGACCTGATCGTCTGGACCGCCGGCGTCATGCCCCGCCCCTTCCTGCGCGGCACCGACCTGCCCATCGGCCCCCGCGGCCACGTCATCGGCAGCCCCGAGCTGCGCATCACCACCGAAGAGGGCGAAGCGCTCGAGGGTGCCTGGACCGCGGGCGACACCTCGCAGACCCCCGACATCTCCTCGACCCCCGGCCCCGGCGGCTTCTGCGTGCCCAACGCGCAGCACGCTGTGCGCCAGGGCCGTCTGCTCGCCAAGAACATCGTCGCCGACCTGCGCGGCGAGGGCGTGCGCCAGTACATCCACAAGAACATGGGCGCTGTTGCCGGCCTCGGCGTGAACACCGGCGTGTTCCGTTCGGGTGGCAACTTCGCGATGAAGGGCTACTTCGCGTGGCTCGCGCACCGCTTCTACCACGGCCTCGCGATCCCCACGTGGGAGCGCAAGTGGCGCGTGTTCGGCGGTTGGGTGGGTCACTTCTTCCTGGGCCGCGACATCGTCAACATCGAAGCCGTGCAGGAGCCCCGCGCGATCTTCGAGGAGTTCGCTTCGCGCCCCAAGCCGAAGACCGACTAACACCTCCACGGCGCCCCGAGCGCCTCACCCCGAGAGCCCCGCAGCGTTTCGCCGCGGGGCTCTCGGCGTATGCGCGAGCTGCGGGTGCTGGTGCAGGTGCTCGTGCTCGCGAGCATGCTGCTCGGGTGACCTCGATGGGGTGAGGCCTAATGCTCCCCGGCTTGTGAGCCGGGCGCCTCCGGCGGAGAAACGCTGACGCGTTTCTCCCTAAGCCTCCGGCGCCTGTGGGCGCCGCGCCGGAGAAGCGGAAAGCTTCGCTTCCCGCCTAATTCTCCGGCGCATGCTTCGAGAGGAACTCGTACATGGCGGTGTCGTCGACGCCGGGGAAGGTGCCCGTCGGCAGTGGCGAGAGCACGTGCTGGTGCATGCGGGCGCTCGGCCAGGCCTTGCCCTGCCAGCGGCTCAGCAGCTCCGGGGCGGCGGTGCGGCAGCAGGCTTCGTCGGGGCAGGTTGATACGCGGCGCTCTGTCGTGTCACGGCCGCGGAACCACTTCGCATCGTCGAAGGCCACCCCACAGGCGATCGCGAACGGGCCCTGCTCTGCGTCGCCCGTTTGCACGCTCGACCAGAAGGTGCCGGCGGGGGTGTCGGTGTACTGGTAGAACTCGCTGGTGCGATTGGTGCGGTGGAACGCGGTGCGGCCGCCCCACTTGTGGCAGAGCATTTCGCCCTCGATCGACCCTGAGGCGTCGCTCGGAAACGGCAGATCGTCGTTCTCGTAGCCGCGCACCAGCACCCCCTCGCCATCGGCGCGGTAGTGGTGCACCCGCAGCTCGAGGTGCCGGGTGGCGAGGTTCGTGAAACGGTGCGCTGCGGCCTCGTGCGTGACGCCGAACGCGTCGCGCAGATCTTCGATCGCCAGATTGCGGTTGCGTTTCGCTTGCTGCAGGAAGTCGACCGCTCGCGCTTCGGGCATCAGGCAGGCTGCCGCGAAGTAGTTGATCTGCAGTCGCTGCTCCAAGAACTGGGCGTAGCTTGCCGGTTCGGCGTGGCCGAGCACGCGGTGCGCCATGGCCTGCAGCGCCAGCGAGCGCAGGCCGTGCCCGCCGGGAATTGAGGCCGGGGGCAGGTAGATGCGCCCGTTTTCGAGGTCGGTAATGCTGCGCGTGTTCGAGGGCAGATCGTCGACGAAGATCAGCGTGAACCCGAGCATTTCGGCGAGCATCGCCACGGTTCGGTGGGTGACGGCGCCGGTGGTGTGCCCAACACGGCGCATCAGGTCTGAGGCGATGAGCTCGATTTCGTGGAGGTAGTTGTCGCGCTCGCGCATTTGGAGGCGGATCGCGGTGTTCGCACGGCGTGCCTCCTCTGAGGTGGCGGCGGCTGCGCGCGATCGCCGTGTCAGTTCGCGGTGCAGGCCGACCAATGATTCGAGTGCGTCGTCGCCGAGGGTGCGCGGTGTGCGCACGTGGGGGAGGCCGAGGCGCATGTAGGCCGGTGTGCTCTGCGCACGTTCGAGTTCGATTTCGAGGGCGCTGCGGTGATCCGGAGCCTCGCGGCGCAGCAACTCCGATGGATCGATGCCGAGCTCGCGCGCGATGGCCTGCAGCAGGCCGAGTCTTGGCTCGCGGCGGCCGTTCTCGATGTGCGAGAGCTGGCTTGCGACCACGCCGACGCGCTCGCCCAGCTGTTCGAGGGTGAGGCCGGCGCGGGCTCGGAAGAAGCGCAGTCGCTTGCCAAGGAGCAGACGGTCGAGTTCGGATTCGCCCTGGGCGGGTGTCGCATCGGGTGCCATTCTTTGACTATATGTCAAGAATCTGGAAAATTTACAGCCCATTTGGTGAATGGGGGATGAACGGGCTACAGAGAATGGAGATGTCACCGATTCTTCACCGACGATGTGCGAACCCGAGGAGAACGAAGGTATGAGCGCCACCCAGATCATCGAGGCCGAGACCGCGAATGCGATCGCCGACCTCGTGCGAGCGACTGCAACCACCGCCAACGAGGAGGTGCTGCACTGGGTGACCGAGGTTGCCGAGCTGACGAAGCCCGCTGAGGTGGTCTGGTGCGATGGTTCTCAGGATGAATGGAACCGCATCACCTCTGAGATGGTCGAGGCAGGATCCCTGATCCCGCTCAACAAGGATCTTCGCCCGGGCAGCTTCCTCGCCCGTTCGCACCCCGCCGACGTCGCCCGCGTCGAGGACCGCACCTTCATCTGCTCCGAGAAGGAGGAGGACGCCGGCCCCACGAACAACTGGGTCGCTCCCGCCGAGATGAAGGCCGAGCTCATGCCGCTCTTCGACGGCGCCATGCGCGGTCGCACCATGTACGTGGTGCCCTTCTCGATGGGCCCTGTTGGTGGCGCCATCACCCAGCTCGGCATCGAGATCACTGACTCGCCCTACGCCGTGCTCAACATGCGCATCATGACCCGCATGGGGCAGCCCGCCCTCGACGGCATCAAGCCGGGCAGCGAGTGGGTGCGCACGGTGCACTCGGTTGGCGCGCCGCTCGATGAGGGCCAGGACGATGTCGCGTGGCCCTGCAACGACACTAAGTACATCACCCACTTCCCCGAGACCCTCGAGGTGTGGTCGTACGGCTCAGGCTACGGCGGCAACGCCCTGCTCTCGAAGAAGTGCTTCGCGCTGCGCATCGCCTCGGTGATGGGCCGCAACGAGGGCTGGCTCGCAGAGCACATGCTGCTGCTCAAGCTCACAAACGTTGAAACCGGCAAGGCATACCACCTGTCGGCGGCCTTCCCGTCGGCTTGCGGCAAGACCAACCTCGCGATGCTGCAGCCCACGATCCCAGGCTGGAAGGTCGAGACCATCGGCGACGACATCGCCTGGCTGCGCCCCGGCAAGGATGGTCGCCTCTACGCGATCAACCCCGAGGCGGGCTTCTTTGGCGTCGCTCCTGGCACCGGCGAGTCGACCAACCCCGTTGCGATGGAGACCCTGTGGGGCAACACCATCTTCACGAACGTCGCGCTGACCGATGACGGCGACGTCTGGTGGGAGGGTAAGACTGACAAGGTGCCCGCGCACCTGACCGACTGGCAGGGCAACGACTGGACCCCCGACGCCGACCGCCCCGCAGCGCACCCCAACTCGCGCTTCACGGTGCCGATCCAGCAGACCCCTTCGCTCGCCGCCGACTGGTACGAGCAGGATGGTGTGCCGCTCGACGCGATCCTCTTCGGCGGTCGCCGCGCCACCAATGTGCCGCTGGTTGCCCAGTCGCTTTCCTGGGAGCACGGCGTGTTCGTCGGTGCGACGGTGTCGTCTGAGAAGACCGCCGCTCAGGAGGGCACCGTGGGCGAGCTGCGCCGCGATCCCTTCGCGATGCTGCCGTTCTGCGGCTACAACATGGCCGACTACTGGGGCCACTGGCTTGAGATGGGGGAGACCCTCGGTGACAAGGCTCCCAAGGTGTTCCAGGTGAACTGGTTCCGCAAGGGTGCCGACGGCCGCTTCCTGTGGCCCGGCTTCGGCGACAACTCGCGTGTGATCGACTGGATCATCCGCAGTGTTGAGGGCGAGGTCTCGGGCCGCGAAACCGCGATCGGCACCGTGCCCGCCGAGGGCGAGCTCAACCTTGACGGCATCGAGGTGCCTGCCGAGGATCTTGCGGAGCTGTTCGCGATTGATCCCGAGTCGTGGCTCGCGGAGGCCGAGCTCACGGAGGAGTTCTTCGCTCAGTTCGGTGACCGCGTGCCTGCGGCTCTGCGTGAGCAGCTCGCGCAGCTGCGCCAGCGCCTCAGCGCCTAAGCGCGCGGCTCGGCCCGTGCGCCGATCCGCCGCCCTGGGATCTGTCCCAGGGGCGACATAGACCGTAAGCCCCGTCGTTCTGCCCAACGGCGGGGCTTACTCTTTCTCGCGGATCGCGGATCGCGGATCGCGGATCGCGGATCGCGGATCGCGGATCCTGCTGCGTCCGCTAGTTGAGCGCGATGACCGCGACGTTCAGCGACGTCGCGAAGATCAGCCAGAGCAGGTAGGGGATCATGATCCAGGAGGCGATCCGCGAGAGCGGTGCAGCTGTGATCCCGAGCAGGATGACTGATGCCATCAGCGCGACCATGATTGCGAGCGCCACCCACCAGGCGGCTGCGCCCATAAGGGGGTAGCCGGCGAAGAACACGGGCGTCCAGAGCGCGTTCAGCACGAGTTGCGTCACGAACAGACGCAGCACCCCAGGTGCAGCGTTGGGGGCGTCGGAGCGTGCACCCGATCGCCAGATCAGCCAGCCTGCCAGCGCGATCAGCGCATACAGCACCGACCACACCGGCCCGAAGACCGCATTCGGTGGACTCCAGGGAGCTTTGTGGGCTTCGGCGTACCATCCGTCGATGTTGGTGATGCTCGCCAGCGATCCGCCCCACGCGACCAGCGCGACCGCTGCCAGCATCGCAACACCGACCGCGATCTGCCGCGCCACCGTTGGGCGGGGCACCGCCCGCCGTGCTACATCTTGCATCGTTGCGCCCCTTTCGCTGCGTGTCGCGTGGGCTGCCACCGTAGCAAACCACGATCTCCGCAACCAGGGGGTGGTGTTTTGGAGGGGTGCGTCTACTGGCGGGCTACTCGTCGAGGATGATGTCGCTCGCGCGCAGCGCGCGCTGCTCGGCCTCATCGAGTTCGAGGACCGTGCCATCCGACCCCAGCCAGTACCACGCGCTCAGGTCGGGGCCCGGCGCGTCGCGGCGGGTGAGAGTGTAGGTGACGCCATCGAGCTCTTTGGTGTTCATGCCCCCGACTATATCCGTGCTTTGAGTTCGCCGCGGCGGCGGCCCACTACCACCCGGGGGGTTCTGCGGCAAGGGTGTTCCATCGTGAGAGCCAGTCGATCAGGCTGGGAAGCGTCGCATTGCAACGCATACGAGGAAAGGTGGAAACCATGAGCACGCGCAAGCAAATCAAGAAGGCCGCAGAAGCCACGGCTTGGAACCCTATGAAGACTCTCAACGCGTGGGGAGTGCGAAGCTCGCACGCTTACAGCCTGGGCCTTCTCTCAGTGGGGGTGTCATTTCTGACCTGGGTGCTCTCGCGCGGCAAAGGTGATGAGAGGCCGCAGTCGGACCGCTGGGGGCTTTTCATCGGTGAGTGGGCTCCGACACTGTTCGCGCTTGGAGTGGGGCTCAAGATCGAAGAGGAGTCTTGAGCGAAAGCCCCTCACCCTGCGCGGAGGCACGACCACAGCAAGTGCCCCCACTGGGATTCGAACCCAGACTGTGCCGATTTTAAGTCGGCTGCCTCTGCCGGTTGGGCTATGGGGGCAACGCCACAATCTTGCCACGCGCTCACCTCGGCCCGCGCACGGCTAGGCTGGGGCGATGGTTTTCGGCAAGGCACTGCTCGTGATCGTCATCGTCGTCACGATTCTGCTTGCGCTGTTTTTGCGTGTTCGCGCGTGGCGGGCGCGACGGGCTCAGGAGCGGGCGGTGTGGCAGGCGGAGCTTGACCGGGATCTGCGCGGCGGCTGACGCCACATCAGCTCCGCAGCACGACCCCTGCTGAGACCGAGTCCCGTTCGGGCGCCGGGCCCACCAAGCCCTTCCCGTCGATGCCCGCCACCCCCTACACTGCGATACATGACACTCGATCTCGCCGCTGCGGAGGTGCGGGCTGCGGCCGAGCGGCACCCCTGGCGCGATGCGGATCGCTTTTGGCACGCCCTGGACGAGGCGACGCGCGATCGACCGGCGCCGGTCGTCGCGTTGAGCGTCGAAGCGTTGAGCTACAACGCGCATGATCTGCTGCGGCGTGCTGGCGGGTTGCCGATCCGCGTTGCCAGCAAGTCGGTGCGGTCGCGTCCGGTGCTTGACGCGGTGCTTGCGCTGCCGGGGTTTCGGGGTGTGCTGGCGTTCACGCTCGCGGAGGCCTTGTGGTTGGCGTCGAGCGTCGATGATGTGGTGGTGGGGTATCCCACGGCTGACCGCGCGGCGCTTGCGTCGCTCGGCCGCGATGAGCGGGCGGCGGCTCGGGTCACGGTAGTGGTCGACAGTGCGGATCAGCTCGACTTGATCGACGCCGCGGTCTCCCCGAGTGAGCGTTCGCCGATCCGCGTGTGCCTTGACCTCGATGCTTCGTGGCGCACCCGTGCGCTCGGGCATCTGGGGGTGCGACGTTCGCCGATCCGCACCCCAGAGCAGTTGCGGGAGCTTGCTGAGATCGTTGCGCGGCGGCCTGGCTTCGAACTTGTCGGGGTGATGGCATACGAGGCGCAGATTGCGGGAGTGGCCGATGCGCCCGCCGGTCGGGGCGCTGAGGGTGCTCTGTTGCGGGCCGTGCAGCGGGCGAGCGCTGCGGAACTGGCGGATCGCCGCGCCGCAGCGGTTGCGGCGGTGCGCGGGGTCGCGGAGCTGGAGTTCGTCAACGGTGGTGGCACGGGTTCGATCGAGCGCACGGTTGCGGAGTCGGCGGTGACCGAGGTTGCGGCGGGCAGCGGGTTGTACGGGCCGCACCTCTTCGACCACTACCGCGCCTTCGCGCCGGCCCCGGCGTTGGCCTTCGCGCTCGATGTGGTGCGCAAGCCTTCGCCTGATCTGGCAACGCTGCTCGGCGGCGGCTGGATCGCCTCTGGCCCCGCGGCGCCCGACCGTCTGCCGCTGCCGGTGTGGCCGGCCGGGCTCGGCTTCGAACCGCGCGAGGGTGCGGGGGAGGTGCAGACCCCTGTGCGGGGCGCGGCCGCGCGCGATCTGCACGTGGGCGACAGGGTGTGGTTGCGACATGCCAAGGCGGGCGAAGCGTTGGAGCACACGGCCGATATTGTGCCGGTGCGCGCTGACGGGACGGCGCTGCCGCCGATCCTGAGCTATCGAGGAGAGGGGCGGTGCTTCCTGTGACCGGGAGACAGAACGAGCAGTCGGCGCTGGGGCCGCACGCCCGCTGGCACACCAGCTGGATCAACTGGGCGCGCACTCAGCGCTCACGGCCCGAGCTTGAGATCGTGCCGCGCGACGTTGCGCAGATCGAGCTCGCGGTGCAGCGCGCTCGGGAGACGGGTCGCACGGTGAAGCCGATCGGCGCCTCTCACAGCTTCACGGGTATTGGTGCCACTGATGGGATCCGCATTGATATGAGTCGCCTGCGGGGCCTCGTGTCGGCCGATCCTGCCCGCGGCCGCGTCACCCTGTGGGGTGGTACGCACCTGTGGGAGTTGCCTGCAATCCTGGGTCCGCTCGGTCTTGCGCTTCCCAATATGGGTGACATTGACAGGCAGACGATCACGGGCGCCACGCAGACGGGCACCCACGGCACCGGTGTGCGGCTTGGTGGTCTCGCGACGGGTGTGGTGGGCGCGACGATAGTGACGGGCGCTGGTGAAACCCTGGTGATTGATGAGGATCATCATGCGGAGCTGCTGCCGGCGGTCGCTCTTGGGCTCGGCGCGCTCGGGGTGCTGGTGACGGTGACGCTGCAGTGCGTGCCGCGCTATCTGCTTCGGGCTGAGGAGGCGCCGATGCCGCTTGATGAGGTGCTTGACGGGTTTGTGGAGCGCACGCGACAGGTGGATCACTTCGAGTTTTTCTGGTTTCCGCACACCCGTGGCGCGCGTACGAAGACCAACACTCGGTTGCCGTTCGATGCGGATCGCGCGCCGTTGAGCCTTGCCGCCCGCTTCGCCGATGAGGAGCTTGCCAACAATGTGGCGTTCGGTGCGTGCACCGCGATCGGCGGGGTGCTGCCTGCCGCCATTCCGCGCATCAACAGGCTGATCGAGTCGCTGTCGAGCCGACGTGTGTACAGCGATGAGTCGCACCGGGTGTATGTCACGCACCGCCGGGTGCGGTTCCATGAGATGGAGTTCGGCTTGCCGCTCGAGGCGGTGCCTGATGCGGTGCGCGAGCTGCGTGCGATGATCGAGCGGCGCGGCTATCTGGTGTCGTTCCCGGTTGAGGTGCGTGCGGCTGCTGCTGATGGTCTGCTGCTGTCGACGGCGCATGGGCGGGACACCGGGTATGTGGCGGTGCACCGGTATTGGAAGGATCGGGATCGCGGCTATTTTCGTGACGCTGAGGCGATTCTGGCCGCGCATGGCGGCCGCCCGCACTGGGGCAAGATGCACACGCAGACTGCTGACTCGCTGCGTGAGCGGTATGCGGCGTTCGATGAGTTTGTGGCGGTTCGGGATCGGCTTGATCCTGACCGGCTTTTCACGAATTCGTATCTGGAGCGGGTGCTGGGGCGCTGAACAGATTTGGGTGTCTGTGCGGGTGGCAAGGCTCGCCGCGTGCGGTCGCTTGCGCCTCGGCGTGACCGCGGTGGTGAGCGCCCCGTATCCTCAGTATTTTCATTGCCTTCGTGGCATATGATGCACACATGTCTGGTGGATTGATTGCCCTGCTCATCGCAGCTGGCGTGCTCGTGCTGCTGATCGGCTACGTCTGGATCACATACAACTCTCTCGTTACGCTGCGTGTGCGCGTTGACGAGGCGTGGAGCGATATCACGGTGCAGTTGAAGCGTCGTGCCGATCTGATTCCCTCGCTGGTTGAGTCGGTGAAGGGCTACGCTGCGCATGAGAAGGGCGTCTTCGAAGACGTCACGAAGGCCCGCGCCGAGACCATCTCTGCGCAGGGCCCGGCTGAGGCTTCCGCCGCTGAGAACCACATGCAGCAGGCGCTGAAGAGCATCTTCGCGGTGGCTGAGGCCTACCCGCAGTTGCAGGCCAGCCAGAACTTCCTTCAGCTGCAGAGCGAGCTCGTCGACACCGAGAACAAGATTCAGGCTTCGCGCCGGTTCTACAACGGTGGCGTGCGCGAGTACAACACCAAGATCCAGGTGTTCCCCAACACGCTGTTCGCCCGCGGCATGGGCTTCACCGAGCGTGAGTTCTTCGAGGTCGAAGACGTCGCCTCGATCTCCGAGCCGCCGCGCATCCAGTTCTAACCGGGGCGGTCCGTGTACAGCGCGATTCGCCGCAACAAGGTCAACAGCGTCCTCATCATCCTGCTGTTCGTCGCCATCATCGGTGCGCTCGGCTGGATGGCGGCTTACATCTACAACTCGCCTGGCATCGTCATTACCGTGGTGGTGTTCGCGGCTGGGTACGCGCTGATTCAGTATTTCGCCGCTGGTCGGCAGGCGATCTCGATGAGCGGGGCGCAGCGCATTACCGAGGCTGACAACCCGCGTCTGTATCGGATCGTCGAGAATCTCTCCATCACCACGGGCACGCCGATGCCCGAGGTGTACATCGTGAACGATCCGGCCCCCAACGCGTTTGCGACGGGCCGCAACCCTGAGCACGCGATGGTGGCGGCCACGACAGGCCTGCTCGACATCATGACCGACTCCGAACTCGAGGGCGTCATGGCCCACGAGCTAGGGCACGTGCGCAACTATGACATCCGCGTTTCGATGATCGTGTACGGCTTGGTCGTGGCGATTGGCATGCTGGCCGACATGTTCATGCGTATGGCGTTCTTCGCGCGCGGCAATAACAACAACGGCAACCCTGTGGTGCTGATCTTCGGTCTGGTCGCGATGCTGGTCGCACCCCTGATTGCCTCGGTCGTGCAGTTGGCGGTGTCACGGCAGCGCGAGTATCTCGCCGACGCCACGGGTGCGCTCACGACTCGCCACCCTGAAGCGCTTGCGAGCGCGCTGCACAAGCTTTCCGAGTATGGCCGGCCGTTGCAGAAGCAGCAGTCGAGCATGGCGCATCTGTGGATTGCGGATCCGCTGAAGCCCGGCCTGATGAGCCGTCTGTTCGCGACCCACCCGCCGATCCCGGATCGTATCCGCCGTCTGCTTGACATGGGCGGCAAGTTCTAGGGGCTCCATCCGGGTCTTCCCGCGTCAAGCCCCTGCCGCGGCGGGGCGCGGGGGCGTAGGGTAGGGGGCACCGAACCGAGGAGGTCGCCCCAGTCGTGTCGAACATGTTCCGCTCCCTCTCGGTGCGCAATTACCGCATCTGGTTCACGGGAGCGCTCGTGTCGAATGTGGGCGCTTGGATGCAGGCGACCACCCAGAACTGGGTGGTGCTGACCGAGCTCACCGACACGAATGCTGCAGCCGTCGGGGTGACGATGGCGTTGCAGTTCGGGCCGCAGTTGCTACTCGTGCCGTTCAGCGGTGCGGTGGCGGATCGCTTCGACCGTCGTCGGGTGCTGCTGGTGACGCAATCGCTGCTGATGCTGCTTGCGGCGGCGCTGGGTCTGCTGCTCATTACGGGGCAAGCGCAGCTGTGGCATCTGTACGGCTTCGCACTCGCGCTCGGCGTGGTGAACGCCTTTGATACGACCTCGCGGCAAGCTTTTGTCTCTGACCTGGTGGGGCCGACGCAGCTGTCGAATGCGGTTGCGCTCAATTCCGCGTCGTTCAATTCGGCGCGCCTGGTGGGCCCGGCTGTTGCTGGGGTGTTGATCGCGGTTGTGGGTTCGGGGTGGGTGTTTCTGATCAACGCGGCGTCGTTTGTCGCGGTGCTGGGGGCGTTGCTGCTGATCGATTCGCGCCCTGAGCGTGCGGATCGCGGATCGCGGGAGTCGCAGTGGCGTCAGCTTTCGGCAGGGTTTCGGTATGTGCGTGCGAGACACGACCTGCTCGTGATCTTTGTGATGGTGTTCTTGGTGGGCGCGTTCAGCATGAATTTTCCGGTGATCTCGTCGACGATGGCTGTCGAGTTCGGCAGGGGTGCCGGAGATTATGGGTTGCTCTCCTCGATTCTCGCGATCGGTTCGTTGTCGGGGGCGCTGCTTGCCGCGCGCCGGCCGTCGGCGCGCATGCGGGTGGTGATTCTTGCGGTTGGCGGCATCGGGGTGGTGAGCCTGGTGGCGGCGGTCATGCCGACGTTCTGGACCTTCGCGGCAACGCTCGTGTTCTTCGGTCTTGCGATCTCGACGATGCTCACCACGGCCAATGGGTTTGTGCAGACCACGGCGGCACCTGCGGTGCGGGGCCGTGTGCTGGCGCTGTACATGGCGGTGCTGATGGGCGGCACTCCTGTGGGGGCACCGCTTGTGGGTGCTGCGGCCGATGCGCTTGGCCCGCGATCCACACTGTTCATCAGTGCGGTTGCAGGTTTCGCGGCGTTCGGCGTGGGCGTGGCGTGGCTGTTCACGGAGCGTCGTCTGCGCTTCCACCGCGACGGAGGTATGCGGTTGCGGGTGACCCACGCCGGGCGCCCCGGCGTTGACGATGATCCTGCCAGGCAGACCGAGACGCTGACGGCCCCGCTCGCAGTGCTGCGCCGCGAGGGCGAGCTGATCGGGGCGGGGGAGTCAGCCCCTCAGGACGGCCTGGCGGCGGGCCCGGCGACGGGGATGGTGCGGCTGCCTGATCCGCCCCCTGATGCCGTCGCGGATGCTGATATGCAGGTTCCCCTCGAAGGCGATCAGGAGCCGCGTTTTGGCCCCCGTAACACCCGTGATGATTCTGGGGCTGGGCCCGATGATGAATATCCTGCGGCTCGGCCGTGAGCGGCTGCTGATCTGCGCCGATTCGCGGGTAGGCTATGTGTCGACCCCGCGGTTTCGACCGCATGTTCTCTGACGATGGAGATTTGATACCGGTGAGTGACTTCTTGTCAGCACAAACCCGCACCGAAACGGATTCGCTCGGCAGTGTCGAGATTCCGGCTTCAGCGTACTGGGGGGTGCACACGGCTCGCGCTCACGAGAACTTCCCCATCGCGCGACGACCCATCTCGGTGTACCCCGATTTCATTCGCGCTTTCGCCTGTGTGAAGCAGGCTGCGGCTCGCGCCAACCTTGAGATCGGAGCACTCGACGAGCAGCGCGCCACCCTCATCGATCGCGCCTGCGAAGAGATCAAGACCGGCATGCTGCACGACCAGTTCGTGGTTGGCGTGGTGCAGGGCGGTGCGGGCACCTCGACCAACATGAACGCGAACGAGGTCATCACCAACCGCGCGCTCGAGCTGGCGGGGCACCAGAAGGGCGACTACGCCTTCATCAACCCCAACGACCACACGAACCGCAGCCAGTCGACCAACGACACCTACCCGACCGCGATCAAGATCGCGCTCGCGTTCTCGCTCACGAGCCTGCTCGACGAGCTCGCGCTGCTCGCAGACTCCTTCGCCGCGAAGGGTCGCGAGTTCTCACACATCATCAAGGTGGGCCGCACCCAGCTGCAGGATGCCGTTCCGATGACCCTCGGCCAGGAGTTCAACGCATTCGCCGTGACCCTGCGCGAAGACATCGAGCGTCTCACCGAGGCCGTCTCGCTGCTGCGCGAGGTCAACATGGGTGCGACCGCGATCGGCACCGGCATCAACGCGGCCAAGGGCTACAAGGAGACCGTGATCCGCCACCTGCGCGAGAACACCGGCCTTGAGCTTGAAACCGCCGGCGACCTCGTCGAGTCCACGAGCGACACTGGCGTGTTCATCACCTTCTCGGGTGCCCTCAAGCGCAGCGCGCTGAAGCTCTCAAAGATCTCCAACGATCTGCGTCTGCTCTCCTCCGGCCCGCAGGCGGGTCTCGGCGAGATCAACCTGCCGGCGCGCCAGGCGGGTTCGTCGATCATGCCTGGCAAGGTCAACCCGGTGATCCCCGAGGCGGTGTCGCAGGTCGCCTACTCGGTCGCGGGTGCCGACGTCACCGTGTCGATGGCGGTCGAGGCCGGTCAGCTGCAGCTGAACGCCTTCGAGCCGATTATCGCGCACTCGCTGTTCCAGTCGATCACGTGGCTTGAGCGCGCCTGCCAGACGCTGCGCGTCAACTGCGTCGACGGCATCACCGCGAACGAGGAGCGCCTCGCCGACACCGTTTCGCGTTCGGTCACAGTGATCACCGCGCTCGCGCCGGTGATCGGCTACGCCGAGGCTGCGAAGCTCGCGAAGGAGGCGCTCGCGACCAACGAAAAGGTCTCCGAGCTGGTGGTCTCCCGCGGCCTGCTCGATGAGGCGCAGCTCGCCGATATTCTGCAGCCGCAGAAGCTCGCGGGTCTCGCACCCGAGACCGGGGTCATCGACACCGTGGGTGGCGCTGCGCCGGAGAAGACCGAGGACGGCGAGACCGCCGACGAGGTCGACGAGCCCCAGGGCGAGTAAGCCACGGCACATCGCGACGGAGGGCGGCGGATCGGTGATCCGCCGCCCTCCGTTCGCGTTCGGGGCCCGGTTCGGCACACGACGAAGGGCGGGCGGATCCGAGGATCCGCCCGCCCTTCGTCTTGCGCTGCCGCTATTCGGCTGCGATGCAGTGGGAAGTCAGTGCGCCGATGCCCTCAATGGTCACGGTGACGTCGGTGCCGGGGCGCAGGTAGAGCGGGGGCTTGCGCGAGCGGCCAGCGCCACCGGGGGATCCCGTCGAGATGACGGTGCCGGGCAGCAGCGTGAGCGACTGCGAAATCGAGGAGATGAGCTGCGCGACGGTGCGGATCATGAACTCGGTGGTTGAGTCTTGCACGCGCAGATCATCGACGTCGGTGGTGATGCGCAGCACCTGCGGATCTGGAATCTGATCGGCGGTCACCACCACGGGGCCGATCGGGGTGAAACCGTCGAACGACTTGCAGCGCGACCACTGTGGCTCCTGGAACTGAACGTTGCGGGCCGTGATGTCGTTGATCGCGGTGTAGCCGAAGACATAGTCGAGCGCTTCTTCGGGGGAGACGTTCTTGGCGGCGCGGCCGATCACCACGGCCAGTTCGCCCTCATAGTCGACCTCTTCACTGATGTGCGCCGGAAGCGGCACTTCGCCCTCGTGGGCGCCGAGCGAATTGGGGAAGAGCGAGAACAGCACCGGGCCTGAATCGTTGTCGAGGCTCAGCTCGCTGGCGTGCTCATCGTAGTTGAGGCCGACAGCCAGCACGATGGGGGCGCCGATGGCGGCGGGAGCGAAGACCGCGTCTGCGAGCGGAGCCCAGGCGTCTTCCGGCAGTTCGGCGACTGCGCTGCGCAGACGATCAAGCTCCTGCGGGCCGGCCTCGATGAGGTGCTGCAGGGTGGGGTATTCGGCGCCGAGGCGTCGAACCGGTGCGAAGCGGTCGTCGTGCACGACGACGAGCTCGGGGAGGCCGGAGGGGGAGAGGATCAGGTGCGCGAATCTCACGTCTCCAGCGTAGCCGAGAAGGCGCCGAGCCTGTGTTTCGAGCGGTTCTCTCACGTGTCGATGCGTGATCTTTGTGGGGAGCGCACTGCTGCGGATTGTGCCGCGCTGCCGCGATCCGCCACCGAATGCAGGGTTCCCCGAGAGCGAACGCGTGAGCGACGCCCCGCGGGATCGGACAGAATAGAGGAATGAGTGAATCAGCCATGACCAAGCCGGAGATCGAGTTCCCCGACGGGCCCGCCCCCGCAGAACTGCAGATCGTCGATCTCGTTGAAGGCACCGGCGAGGAGGCGCTTGCCAGCTCGACTGTCGACGTGCACTACCTCGGAGTTGAGTACGACTCGGGCGAAGAGTTCGACTCCTCGTGGAGCCGTGGCGAGTCGATCAACTTCCCGCTGCGCGCCCTCATCCAGGGCTGGCAGGTGGGCATCCCCGGCATGAAGGTCGGCGGCCGCCGCAAGCTCATCGTGCCCCCGGCGCAGGCGTACGGCGTCTCGGGCGGGCACCCCCTCTCGGGCAAGACCCTGATCTTCGTCATCGACCTGCTGGGTGTCAGCTAACCCGGTGCGCAGGACTCGTTGAGCCATTGAGCCCGCCCCCCTCGGGGCGGGCTCTTTTGCGTGCACCCTGCCCTCCTTGCTTCCTTCCTTGTGCACCGATCGACATTCGTGCACCGAAAACCCAAGAAGCGAGGTGCAAGAACATCGATCGGTGCCGCACGGGCCGGGCACCTCAGCAATCCGTGCACCTCAGTGATCCGGGCGGCTCGGCGGTCCAAGGGCACGGATGGTAGCGTTGCTGTGTTCAGCGAACGTTCAGCTTGAGAAACGGAGCCACGGTGGCAGAGGCGAGCCAGGAGACGACGAAGCAGGCCGCGGTGGCGGCCGAACCGAAGGGAGCGCTTGACCGCTTCTTCCACATCACGGAGCGGGGGTCGACATTCGGCACCGAGATCCGGGGTGGGCTCGTCACCTTCGTGACTATGGCGTACATCGTCATTCTCAACCCGATCATCCTCACCAGCGGCGTCGATGTCGAGGGCAATTCGCTCTCGTTCCCCGCTGTCAGCGCGGTGACTGCGCTCACCGCGGGCGTGATGACGATTCTGTTCGGTCTCGTCTCGCGTCTGCCGTTCGGTTTCGCGGCCGGGCTCGGCATCAACGCCTTCCTCGCCTTCTCGGTGGTGGGTCAGGTGACTTGGCCTGAGGCGATGGCGCTGGTGGTCATCAACGGTTTGCTCATTGTGCTGCTTGCCGCGACGGGCTTGCGCCGCATGATTTTCGACGCGGTGCCCGTCGAGCTGAAGCTTGCGATCACGGTGGGCATCGGCCTCTTCATCGCGTTCATCGGTTTCGTCAACTCTGGCTTCGTGACGGCGACCGGCCAGGGCTCGCCGCCCGTGGGCCTCGGCGTGAACGGCTCGGTCTTCACTGTGCCGACGCTCATCTTCGCGATCACCCTCGTGCTCACCGGCGTGCTCGTGGCAGCCAAGGTGAAGGGTGGCCTGCTCATCGGTCTTGTGACCGGTACCGTGATCTCGGTGATCGTTGAGGCTATCGCGCAGCTCGGGCCCCGCACCGGCGCTGACGGCGAGATCGCGAACCCTGGCGGCTGGGGCCTGACCGTGCCCGAGCTGGGCGGCGCCCCGTTCGGCGTGCCCGATCTCAGCCTCGTGGGTGCGGTCAGCTTTGATCTCGGCCGTGTTGGCGTGGTCACCGTGGTGATGCTCGTCTTCACGCTGCTGTTCACGAACTTCTTCGACGCGATGGGCACGATGACGGGTCTGTCGCGTGAGGCCGGTCTTGCCGATGCGCAGGGCAACTTCCCCCGACTGAAGTCGGCGCTGGTGGTCGAGGGCGTCGGCGCGATCGCGGGCGGCATGACCTCGTCGTCGTCGAACACGGTCTTCATCGAGTCCGGCGCCGGTATCGGCGAGGGCGCGCGCACCGGCTTCGCCAACGTCATCACCGGTCTCATGTTCCTGCTGGCGATGTTCTTCACGCCGCTCACCCAGATCGTGCCCACCGAGGTCGCCGCGGCGGCCCTGGTGATCGTCGGTGCGCTGATGATGGCCCAGATCAAGAACATTGACCTCAGCGACTTCCGCGTGCTGCTGCCCGTCTTCCTCACCGTCGCGGTCATGCCCATGACCTACTCGATCGCCAACGGCATCGGCGCGGGCTTCGTGGCCTGGGTGCTGATCCACGCGCTCAGCGGCCGCGCGCGCAGCATTCACTGGCTGCTGTGGGTCGTCGCGGCGGGCTTCGTGGTCTTCTTCGCTCGTGGCCCGATCGAGGCGTTCCTCGGCGTATAACGTCACGCACGATCAAGCCCCCGGATCCGCCATCATCGTGGACCCGGGGGCTTCGTCGTGTCAGCGCACCTCAGTTGCCGAGGATGCGCTGGTATGCCTGCGAGTAGCGGTTGTCTTCTTCTGCGGTGAGGGAGCGCATGTCGAAGATGCGCTTCGACATGTCTTCGTCGGGGAAGATGAGGGGGTTTTCGGCGAGCTCCGGGTTGATCTTCGCCATGGCCTCTTGCGCGCCGGCGACGGGGGTGACGTACTGCACGTACTCGGCGACCTGGGCTGCCACTTCGGGCTCGTAGTAGTAGTCGATGAGCTGGTGCACCTGTTCGAATGCCTCGGTGGCTGTGGGCATGCAGAACGAGTCGATGAAGACTGATGCGCCGGAGTCGGGCACCACGAACTTCCAGATCTCTTCGCCGGCGTCTTCGTTGAGGATGGCGATGTCGCCTGACCAGGCCATGCCGGCCCAGACGGTCTCCTGTTCGAGATCTTGCGTGTAGGAGTTGCCTTTCACGGTGGCGACTTGGCCGCTGTCGATGTGCTTCGCCGCGACTGCGAGCGCGGCTTCGAACTCGTCGTCGCCCCAGTTGCCTTCGATGTCGACGCCTTGTTCGAGCATGATGAGGGCGAGGGTGTCGTCTTGCTCGGTGAGCAGGTTGACTTTGCCTTTGAGCTCCGGCACCCACAGGTCGGAGACTTCGCGCACGCCCTTCGGGTAGAGCTGCGTGTTGTAGACCAGCCCGGTCATGCCTGCTTGGTAGGGGATCGACCAGCTTCGATCCGGGTCGAATGAGGCGTGCTGCACCATGTCGATCATTTGCGCGTCGACGTTCGGCATGAGCGAGCGGTCGAATTCGGTGAGCTGGTCTTGTTCGAGCAGGCGCACGAGGGTGGTGTCTGATGGCACGATGACGTCGTAGCCAATGTCTTGCTTGAGTTTGAGCTGGTCTTTGATCTTGGCGATGAAGGTTTTGTTGTCGTCGATGTCTTCGAAGTATTCGACGCGGATGTTGCTCTGTTCCATGAAGACGTCGAGTGAGGGCCAGTTGCCTGTCTCGTCCTCGTAGTCGAGGTAGTAGGTCCAGTTGGCCCAGCGTACAGTGCCGCCGGAGCCGTCGCCGGGGCCGCTGGGGCCTGCGCAGGCGGCGAGTGATCCCATGCCGAGCAGTGCTGCTCCGACGGTGGTGCCGCGCAGCAGTTGGCGGCGGTTGAGCTGGGTGGCCCTGGCGCGGTTGATGAGCTCGCGCACGATGGGGTCAGCGGGCTGACGGAGCATGTTCCCTCCTTTGGAAACTGCGTCGCTGTTGCGACGTCTCTCTCACCCATCCTCACATATCCCGGCGGGGCAAATCCATGTCGCTGTCATTTTCATTGACATGCGGATCGCGGGGGCGGATCACCGCGCCCCCGGCCGCGCACCGAGCCGGGCGCGGCTCAGGCTCCGAGCACGAGGCCTCGCAGTTCACCCACCAGCTGGGCGTCTGCCGCGAAGAATCCGGGTTCTCCCGGTGCGGTGGTGTCGTCGACGCCGATCACCGTTGCGCCGGCTTCGCGGGCGATGAGCAGTGCCGCGGCGTAGTCCCAGGGCTGCAGGCCGTGCTCGTAGAAGGCATCGAGACGGCCTGCCGCGAAGCTGCAGATGTCGTAGGCGGCGGATCCTGATCGCCTGATGTCCCGCACCTTCGGCAGCGTGCGTGAGAGCATCGCCGCCTGTTCGGTGCGGCGCTCGGCCGTGTAGCCGAAGCCGGTGCCCACGAGCGCGGTCGTGAGTTCGTGCTTGCCCGAGATCGCGAGGGGGGAGCCGTTGAGGCGTGATCCGCCGCCCTGCCACGCCTCGAAGAGCTCACCTGTGCGCGGCGCGAACACCGCACCCGCGATCGCGCGTCGACCGTCGGCGCTCGCTGCGGTGTCGGGCACGGTAGCCGCGATGCTCACCGCGTAGGCGGGCAGGTCGTAGAGGTAGTTGACGGTGCCGTCGATCGGGTCGATCACCCAGGTGATGCCGCTGGTGCCCGTGATGCCCGCGCCTTCTTCGCCGAGCACGCCATCGTCTGGTCTTGCGGCGAGCAGCGCTTCGACCACCATCTGCTCTGAGGCGCGGTCGGCTTCGGTGACGATGTCGACCTCGCTCGACTTGCTCGCGGCGACGGCAACGCCGCCGCGTCGCAATTCGAGGATGCGCTTGCCCGCCGCGACGGCGACCTCTGAGGCGATGCTGGCGAGCTGCTGGGCGTCGTGGGGCTGCGCGAGAGTCATGATCTGAGCCTAACGCCGATCCTGCGCCGGGTCATCGCAGCGCCGGCACCTCGTAGGCGTAGGCTTCTTCGCCGTGGGCGACGGCGTCGATGCCGCTCTCCTCGACTTCGGCAGGCACCCGCAGCCCGGTCAGCAGCTTCACGCCCAGTGCGATCAGCAGTGAGACGGTGAAGGAGTAGACCATCACGGCGAGCACCGAGATCGTCTGCACCAGCAGCAGGCCTGCGTCGCCGCCGGTGAACAGCCCGTCGTTGAAGGCGAAGAAGCCGAGATAGAGCGAGCCGATCACGCCCGCCACGAGGTGCAGGCCGACGACATCGAGGGAGTCGTCGTAGCCGAGACGGTACTTCCACTCGATTGCGAAGGCGCACGCGATGCCGGCGATGAGCCCGAGCAGCAGCGCCCACATCGGTGCCAGATTCGCAGCAGACGGGGTGATTGCGACGAGCCCCGCGACTGCGCCGGATGCCGCGCCGATCACTCCCGGCTTCTTGCCGCGCAGCACGTCGGCCACGATCCACCCCACGATGCCTGCGGCCGGCGCTCCCAGGGTATTGACGAGGATCAGGCCGGCCTCGCCGGTCTCTGTGGCGAGACCTGAGTTGAAGCCGATCCACCCGAACCACAGCAGTGCGGCACCGATCGTCACGAGCGGGATGCTGTGCGGTTTGTGCGATCCTGGCCCGAAGCCCAGGCGTTTGCCCGCGACGAGCGCCAATGCGAGCGCTGCAGCGCCCGCGTTGATGTGGATCACCGTGCCGCCGGCGAGGTCGATCACGTCGGGGGTGCCGAGCACGCTGCCCAGGTGCTGAATCCAGCCGCCGCCCCACACCCAGGCCGCGACGGGGAAATAGACGAGCGTGGCCCACACGCCCGCGAACAGCACCCACGAGCCGAGCCCCACCCGATCCGCTATCGCGCCCGAGATGAGGGCGGTCGTGATCATCGCGAACACGGCGCCGAAGCCCACACCGATGAAGTCGGCCGGGGCAGTGGCAATCAGGCCGAAGTCTTTGAAGGGGTCGCCTGCGAAGCCGCTCTCGCCCTCGGCAAAGTAGTTCATGCTGTAGCCGAAGAGGATCCACAGCACGCCGACGACGCCCATGGCGCTCACGCTGAAGAGCATCATGTTGACCACGGAGCGCACGCGCACGAGGCCGCCGTAGAAAAGGGCGAGGCCCGGGGTCATGATGAGCACGAGCGCGGTGCTCGCGAGTGTCCAGACGTCTTGCGGAGTGAGTTCCATGGCTGCTGCCTTTCTCTGCACCGGCCCGATCGTAGGCCGTCGGTTCGACAAGTGTGCGCTGCCACTGTTTCGGGGCTGTCTCTGAGGTGTCACGGTCGGGTCACGGGTGGGTTTCTGGATGGTCACATGCCTTCGGCCGGAGTTTCGGCCTCGGCCCTCGGTATGGGATCTGCGGCAGATATGGCGCCACTTGCCTCGGGCGTCATATCGACGGCAGATCTCATGCGGACGGCAGATCCATGTGGCGCAGGGCGAGCCCGAACACTACTTCGAGAAGCCCCGGGGGGAGTAAAGGTGCTAGGATGTACAGGTTGCCGTTAGAACGGCCGCGGATAAAGAGAGCCCCAGCATCCCGCTGATGGCGCCGCGCAGCAAGAGGAAGGGGATCCCTATGGCACTGGAAGCAGAAGTCAAGAAGGCGATCATCGAAGAGTACGCGACCAAGCCCGGTGACACCGGTTCCCCCGAGGTGCAGGTTGCGATGCTTTCGCAGCGGATCAAGGATCTGACCGAGCACCTGAAGACCCACAAGCACGATCACCACTCGCGCCGTGGCCTCCTGCTGCTCGTCGGCCAGCGCCGTCGTCTGCTGGGTTACCTCCAGAACGTCGACATCGCGCGCTACCGTTCGCTCATCGAGCGTCTGGGCCTTCGCCGCTAAGCGATCGCCGCTCAGGCTTACTGCAAGCGCCCCGCTCCTCTTCGGAGGAGCGGGGCGCTTCTGCGTGTGCGGGCCCGCCATAGATATAGACGGGGGACCGCCGGAAATCTGTCGCCAGGCCGTCACGGCGTGTCGCCGATCCGCTGCTGATCCGCAGCCGCTGATCCGCTGACCTTGTGCACCGCAAGCCGCGACTGCTGCCAGGCCTCCACCCGCACACCTCTCCCGCACGCCCCTCACGCACGCGAAAGCCCCCTCACCGCCGGCGTGGCCGGTGGTGAGGGGGCTGCGAACCCGAGACTGGTCTGGGGCGGTTACGCGCTCGAGATTAGATCTTCGAGGAGGCGTCCTTCAGCACGCTGCGGAGGATGCCGCCGATCTCTGCGAACTCAGCCGGACCAATGGTCAGCGGGGGAGCGAGCTGGATGACGGGGTCTCCACGGTCGTCGGCGCGGCAGTAGAGGCCGGCCTCCCACAGCGCGGGCGACAGGTAATCGCGCAGGAGTCGATCCGACTCCTCCTCGTTGAAGGTCTCCTTGGTGGCCTTGTCCTTCACCAGCTCGATGCCGAAGAAGTAGCCTTCGCCGCGCACGTCACCGACGATGTCGATGTCGAGAAGCTTCTCAAGCTCGGCGCGGAACAGCGGGCTGTTCTCGCGCACGTGGCCGTTGAGGTCTTCTTCCTCGAAGATGTCGAGGTTGGCGAGCGCCGCAGCTGCCGCCGCCGGGTGACCGGCGAAGGTGAAACCGTGGTAGAAGGTGTTCTCGGTCGAGTTGAAGGGCTCGGAAACCTTGTCCGAGACGATCATGGCGCCCAGGGGCACGTAGCCCGAGGTGATGCCCTTGGCCGAGGTGATGATGTCGGGCTCGTAGCCGAGGGCCTTCGACGCGAAGAAGTCGCCGATACGGCCGTAGGCGCAGATGACCTCATCCGAGACGAGCAGCACGTCGTACTGGTCGCAGATCTCGCGCACGCGCTTGAAGTAGCCGGGGGGAGGCGGGAAGCAGCCACCCGAGTTCTGTACGGGCTCGAGGAAGACAGCGGCGACGGTGTCGGGGCCCTCGAAGAGGATGGCCTCTTCGATGCGGTTCGCGGCCCACTGGCCGAAGGCCTCGAGGTCGTTCGAGGGGGCGCCCATCTCTTCTGCGCGGTAGAAGTTCGTGTTGGGCACGCGGTGACCACCGGGGGTCAGCGGCTCGTAGAACTTCTTCATGTCGGGGATGCCGGTGATCGCCAGGGCGCCCTGCGGGGTGCCGTGGTAGGCGACCGAGCGGGAGATGACCTTGTGCTTCATCGGCTTGCCCTGGATCTTCCAGTAGTGCTTGGCAAGCTTGAAAGCCGACTCAACGGCCTCGCCACCACCGGTGGTGAAGAAGACCTTGTTCATCTCGCCGGGCGCGTACGAAGCGAGGCGCTCCGACAGCTCGACGGCGGCGGGGTGTGCGTAGGACCACAGGGGCATGAAGTCGAGCTGCTGCATCTGCTTGGCAGCTGCCTCGACGATGCGCTGGCGGCCGTGGCCGGCGTTGACAACGAACAGGCCGGCGAGGCCGTCGATGTACTGCTTGCCTGCGGCGTCGTAGATGTGGTGGCCTTCGGCGCGGGTGATGACGGGGATGCCGTCGTTGAGCACCTTGCGGTTGGTGAAGTGCGGCCACATGTGGTTGCGGGCCGAAGCCTGGAGCGCGGCGGCATCCACGGCTGCAGTGGGATCGTAGGACATGGTTATCGTGTTCCCCAGTCGTATTTCTGTTTAGTGAGTTGGAGGTAGACGAAGCTCTCGGTCGCTGCTACGCCCTCGATCTTGCGGATCTTCTCGTTGAGCAGTTCGATGAGACCGTCGTCGTCCTCGCAGACAACCTCGGCGAGGATGTCGAAGGAGCCAGCGCTGAGTACCACGTAACTGATCTCCGGCATCTCGGCGAGACGGTCGGCGACGACCCTGGTGTCGCCGGAAACGCGGATGCCGAGCATTGCTTGTCGGCTGAAGCCGAGTCGCATTGGGTCGGTCACTGCAACGATCTGCATGACCCCGGCATCCGTGAGCTTTTGCACGCGCTGGCGTACGGCGGCCTCGCTGAGGCCGACCGCCTTGCCGATCTCCGCGTACGAGCGGCGACCATCGCGTTGAAGCTGTTCGATGATCGCCTTCGACGTTGCGTCGAGCGCTGGCGAAGTGCGTTTGCTGCTCACGCCACTGATTCTTGCAGTGAAATGCTGAAATAGCAAAGGAATCCGAAGAAAAGGGTGGCAAATTCTGCTTATCTCCGCCTCGTTGCTCAAGCAATGAGCGCTTCTCGTGCGCGGCTGGGAAGGCGGGGGAGGGTGCTGACAGCACTGTATCAATGCGCGCTGTGCAAGTGGAAGCGATGCTTCGGAAAGCGTCGATCAGGTGGTGGATCGATGCCGAGATTCACCGCCATGCACGAGTGAGGTAACCCTTTCGTGACGAAATGCCAGATCACGGGGCGGGGGCTTGGCGTCAGCCGCTTTTCTATGCCAGTCTCATGTTCAGACCCGGCAGTGCAGCCGTTCGCGTTGTCGGTCCCATCCGTGAGAACCAAAGGAGATACTCATGGCCCGTCAACCAGAAGATCCGATTGTCCGCAATATCGTTCAGATGCTGCGCGGGGCGCAGTTCAACAGGCGTCAGCTGCTGCGCGGTGCCGCGGTGGGGGCCGCGGGTGCCGGTGCGCTCGGCCTCTCAGCCTGCTCAGGTGGTGGCGGCGGTGGCGGAGACGGCATCGTCTGGGGCAACTGGACCTACTACCTCGACTTCGACGAGGCGACTGGCACCTACCCGTCGCTCGAGGCCTTTGTGCAGGAGGCCGGCTTCAACGTCGATTACATCGAAGACATCGACGACAACAACACCTTCTACGGCAAGATCAAGGATCAGCTGAAGCTCGACCAGTACACCGGTTACGACGTCGTCACCTTCACCGACTGGATGAACGCCCGCCTCATCGAGGCGGGGCAGGTGCAGGAGTTCGACTACGCCAACCTCCCCAATGTGAAGGCCAACCTTGTCGATGCGCAGTGGGATGCGCTCGATGTCGATCCCGGCCGCAAGTTCTCGATCCCGTGGCAGCTCCCCGCCTCAGGCTGGGTGTGGAACACCAAGGCGGTGCCGGAGGGCATTAAGACCCTCGACGATTTCCTGCGCCCGGAGCTGAAGGGCAAGGTCGTGGTGCTGAGCGAGATGCGCGACACCATGGGCATGGTGCTCGCCGGTCTCGGCTACGACCCCTCGGGCGACTGGGGCGACAAGGAATTCAATGAGGCGCTAGCGTGGCTCGCTGATGGGTTGGATAGCGGCCAGATCGGCAACGTCAAGGGCAACAGCTACACCCAAGATCTCATCACGGGCGACGCGCTCGCCGCGATGGCGTGGACCGGTGATGTGGTGATGCTCAACGCCGAGAACGACAATCAGTGGACCCTTGAGATCCCTGAGTCGGGTGGCATGATCGCGGCCGACTCCTTCACGGTGCCCAATGGCACCTCGGCGGAGGCGAAGAAGAAGGTCGAACAGCTGATCGACTACTACTACGATCCCGTCGTGATGGCCGAGGTGGCCAACTATGTCACCTTCATCCCGCCGGTGAAGGGCACGCAAGAAGCAATGAAAGAAATCAACCCTGAGAATGCCGACAACCCGCTCATCTTCCCGAGCGAAGCCGATTGGCAGCACTTGCACTCGTTCCGCAGTCTCACCGCTGAAGAAGACAAGCGCTATTCCACGGAATTCCAGAATGTGTTGGGGCTCTAACCATGGCAGAAAACTCACTTGCAACATCCGGCGCAGACCTCGAACTCGTCGGTATCCAGAAGCGCTACCCCGGTTTCACCGCTGTCGAGAACCTCGATCTGAAGATTCCGGCAGGCTCGTTCTTCGCACTGCTGGGCCCTTCGGGTTGCGGCAAGACCACAACGCTGCGCATGGTGGCTGGTCTCGAAGATCCCACTGAGGGGAAGATCCTCATCGGCGGCAAAGACATGACCGCGCTGAAACCGCACCAGCGGCAGGTCAACACCGTGTTCCAGTCGTATGCGCTGTTTCCGCACATGACGATTCTCGAGAATGTCGCGTTCGGTCTGCGCCGCCGCAAGGTCGGCGATCCGGTTGCGAAGGCGCATGAGGCGCTGCAGCTCGTCGAACTCGATCACATGGCGGATCGCAAGCCGGCGCAGCTTTCCGGTGGTCAGCAGCAGCGCGTGGCTCTTGCCCGTGCCGTGGTGAACCGGCCGGCGCTGCTGCTGCTCGACGAGCCGCTCGGCGCACTCGACCTCAAGTTGCGACGTCAGATGCAGCAGGAGCTCAAACAGATTCAGCAGGAGGTTGGCTTGACCTTCCTGCACGTCACCCACGATCAGGAGGAGGCTATGACAATGGCCGACACCGTCGCGGTGATGAACAAGGGGCGCATTGAGCAGATGGGTGCCCCTGAGGCACTGTACGAGTTGCCGCGCACCGTGTTCGTGGCGAACTTCCTGGGCAAGTCGAATCTGTTCGCGGTCGATGTGGTGGGCGGCACTGACACGGCGATCCACACCGATCTGCTGGGCACGCCGATCACGCTGCCCCGATCGCGCAGTGAGCGCGACAGCGGCGCGATCACAATCGGCGTGCGACCTGAGAAGTTGCGCTTGCACCGTGAGGCACCCGTAGACACTGCGGGCAGGAATGTGCTCGGCCCTGGCCGCATCACCGACGTCTCGTTCATCGGTGTCAGCACCGAATACACGGTCGAGGTGCCTGGTGCCGGAGCGGTCGAGGTGTTCTCGCAGAACGTCGAGGCCGGCCCTGCTGCGAGCCTCGGCGAGGAAGTCTGGTTGAGCTGGCACGTCGAGCACACCTTCGGCCTTGCCGATGATCGTCTCGACACCGGTGCGCTCACCGCCGATTTCTCGACTCGGGCGATTGCCTCGCAGGCGAGTCTCAGCGAGTAGGGAACGCACATGGCATTCACCGCGTTCTCCGGCAGCTCGAAGGCTGTCGAGCAGCAGCCCAATAAGAAGGGTCGTATGGCGCTGGTGCTGCTCGCACCGGGCATCGCCTACATGCTGCTCTTCTTCGTCGCCCCGTTCGTGCAGTTGGCGCTCACTTCGCTGCAGGTGCCGGCTGAGAGCGGCGGCATCGGCCAGTATGTGGCCGCTGTTCAGTTTTCCAACTACTGGGCTGCGCTGGTCGAGTATTGGCCGCAGTTGCTGCGATCCTTCGTCTACGCCCTCACTGCGACGATCATCGGTCTGTTGATCAGTTACCCGCTGGCGTATCTGATCGGTGTGAAGGTGCGTTCGAAGCCGATGCTGCAGGGGGTGCTGCTGATCCTCGTGGTTGCGCCCTTCTTCATCAGTTTCTTGTTGCGTACGCTCGCCTGGAAGTCGATTCTGCCGAGTGATCTCGTCGGTACGCATTTCTCGGTGATCTTCGGTCTGGTCTACAACTTCATTCCGTTCATGGTGCTGCCGATGTTTGCGTCGTTGCAGGCGCTCGATCTGCGTCTGCTCGAGGCGGGTTCCGATCTGTATGCCTCGCCGGTGACGACATTCCGCAAGATCACCTTGCCGCTGTCGATGCCCGGTGTGGTCTCGGGCACGCTGCTCAGTTTCATTCCGATGTCTGGCGACTACGTGAATGCGTCTCGCGAGTTCTTGGGCGGCACGGGCACCACGATGATCGGCAACGTGATCGAGTCGAACTTTTTGCAGACTCAGAACTACCCGATGGCTGCGGCGCTTTCGATCTTGCTGATGCTGATCATTCTGGTGTTTGTCGCCACCTATGTGCGTAAGAGCGGGGCGGAGGATCTGCTGTGAAGAAGTTCAGTCTCGGTAAGGGCTTTGTGCCTGTGATCGCCACGATCACGCTGATCTACCTGCTGCTGCCGATCGCCCATGTGATTCTGTTTTCGTTCAACGATGCGGGGCGCAACAACATCATCTGGCGCGGGTTCACGCTTGATAACTGGCAGAATCCCTGCGGAGCCCCGCAGGTGTGCCAGGCCTTCGGCAACAGCATTCTGGTGGGTGTGGTTGCCACGGTGATTGCGACCACGCTCGGCACGATGATCGCGATTGCGCTGGTGCGTTTCAAGTTCAAGGGCCGCTCGACGGTCAGCCTGTTGCTGTTCACGCCGATGGCCACCCCTGAGGTGGTGTTGGGCGCGGGTCTTGCCGCCCAGTTCTTGCTGGTGGGTGTAGAAAAGGGCATCGGCACGATCATTCTGGCGCACACGATGTTCTGCATCTCGTACGTTGTGGTCGCGGTGAAGGCTCGGGTCGCAAGTCTCAATCCCGCGATTGAGGAGGCGGGTCGCGATCTCTACGCTTCGCCTGCGCAGGTGTTCTGGCGGATCACCTTCCCGATGTTGCTTCCCGGCATTATCGGGGCGGCGCTGCTCTCCTTTGCGCTGTCGTTCGATGATTTCATCATCACGAACTTCAACTCGGGCACAGCGACGACCTTCCCGAAGTTCATTTATGTTTCGGCATTGAAGGGTGTGCCGGCGCAGGCGAATGTGCTGGCGTCGATTGTGTTCATCGGGGCGCTGTTGCTCGTGATCATCGTGCAGATGGTCAATATCAACAAGCAGAAGCGGTTGGCGCGTCGCTAGAGAACAGGGTTACCCATTTGGGCAGCTTCCCGCCGCAGATTCTGCGGCGGGAAGCTGTTGTTTTTGCGTCGGGGGCGCTTCGGGTGCAGGATGATTGCCTGGTGGGGTGCAAACCCGCCGCAGATCGTGTCGCATCGTGGCGAGCCGCCCGAGCGACCACCGGAGACTCGGAGAGCACATGACGAAGACGTTGATGCCGGCCGCGAAGCGTGGCGGGTCCCTGAAGCGGAGCCTCGGCCTGTGGGCCATTGTGGGCCTCGGACTGGGCTACATGACACCCACGGTGGTGTTCGATACCTTCGGCCTGGTTGCGCGCGACACGAACAATGTGGTGCCGCTCGCATACACCGTCGCGTTGATCGTGATGATCTTCACGGCGATCAGCTACGGCAAGATCGCCGGCGCGATTCCGAGCGCCGGTTCGGCATACACCTACGCCCGCGAGTCGATGCACCCGAATGTGGGCTTCCTGGTGGGTTGGACCGCCCTCATCGACTACATGCTGCTCCCAATGGTCAACTGCCTCATCATTCGCAGCTACCTTGAGGCGTTCTTCCCCGCGGTGCCCGGTTGGGTGTGGGTCATCATCTACGTTGTCTTTGTGACGAGCATCATTTACCTCACGATGCGCGGCACCTCGAATGTGAACATGATCCTGCTGGTGTTCTCGATCGCGGTGATGGCTGTGTTCGTGGTGATGGTTGTGGTGCAGCTCGCCGGCGGCGCCGGTGTGGGCGGTGTGGTGACGGTGCAGCCGTTCTTCCATAATGAGGTCGAGCTCGGTGCGGTGCTCGCGGGTGCCACGATTGTCTGCTTCTCGTTCATCGGGTTCGACGCGGTCACCATGTACGCCGAGGAGGCGAAGACGCCGAAGATCATGCCGAAGGCGATTCTGCTCACGGTGGTGCTCGGCGGTGCGATCTTCTTGGTCGCGGGCTACTTCACGCAGCAGCGTTTCCCCGATTGGAACGAGTTCGCGCCCGGCGGCGACATGCAGTTCGTCGAGGATTCGACGCTGCCGATCATCGGTGAGCTTGTCGGCGGTAAGGTGCTTGCGGCGGTGCTGACGGCCGCGGGCTTCGCGGCGACGCTCGCTTCGGGTCTGGCTTCGCACGCTTCGGTGTCGCGCATGCTGCTGGTGATGGGTCGCAACAATGTGCTCCCGAAGAGGTTCTTCGGCTACATCAACGCGAAAACGCACACCCCCACCTTCAACATTGTGCTCACCGGTGCGATCTCGCTGCTCGCGATCGCCTTCACCCTGGAGATGATCGCGGCCTACATCAACTACGGTGCGCTGATCGCCTTCACCTTCGTTAATCTTTCGGTGATTGCGTGGTTCGCGATCCGCAAGGGCCGCCGTCACACGCCGAAGGACATTTTCAACTACATCGTCATGCCCCTGCTGGGCACGGCTCTCACGGGCCTGTTGTGGGTAAACCTCGATGGGCACGCGCTGCTCGGCGGTCTCATCTGGACGGGTCTCGGCTTCCTCTATCTGCTCTTCATCACGAAGGGCTTCCGGCAGAAGGTTGCCTCCTTCGATGAGAACCAGCCGGTCACCGGCTACAACAAGGTCGTTGAGGGCGTCGAGTAGCGGCTTTCGTCGGCTTCGCACTCGGGCTTCCGGGGCTGCGGCGCATGGCGCCCGGCCCCGGAAGTTTTGCGTTCACGGGGTTCGCGCCGCGCCACGGGGTCGAGCAGTGGCAGGGTGATGCCGCAGAGCGGGCCGATGAGTAGGGCGAAGGCGAGTGTGCCGATGCCGGCGTTGCCGCCGAGCGCCCAGCCGATGAGCAGCACGGTTACTTCGACGGCGGTGCGGCCCATCCAGATGGGGGTGCCGAAGCGGTTGTAGATGCCTGTCATGAGGCCATCGCGCGGGCCGGGGCCGAGGTGGGCACCGATGTAGATGCCGCTGGCGATGGCGAGCAGGAGGAGTCCGGCTGCGAAGAAGGCGATCTTGGCCCAGAGCGTTTCGGGGGTGGGCAGCAGCCAGAGGCCGAGTTCGATGCCGGGGCCAACGAGCATGATGTTGAGCAGGGTACCGAGGCCTGGTTTCTGGCGGAGGGGGATCCAGAGCAGCAGCACAGCGAGGCCGATGATGTTGGTGAGCAGCCCGATGCCGAGGCCGGTGCGCACTGACATGCCTTGGGCGAAGACGGTCCAGGGGTCGACGCCGATGGCGGCGCGGATCATGAAGGCGTCGGCGACGCCGTAGAGCAGGAGGCCTGGGACCAGTCGGAGCAGTCGGGAATACATGCGATCAGTCCACATGAGATTGGACTGGCCTTCAAGATGCCAATTCGCATACAGTGGCCTCATGATCGCGCAGCGTCTCTCCGCCCGCCGGCTCCAAGAACTCCTCGGAGCGTGGCGCGGCAACGGCCACAGCTACCGTGAGCTGAGCGAGAGCATCACGCTCCTCGTGCGCGACGGACGGCTGCCACCCGCCTCGGTGCTCCCCGCCGAGCGCCCCCTCGCCGAGCAGCTCGGCGTGAGCCGCACCACCGTGGCGGCCGCCTACCAGCGCCTGCGCGAGGAGCGAGTCGTCGAATCTCGACGCGGCTCCGGCACCGTGGTGCTCGGACGCGTGGGAGTGCGTGGTGGTGTCTGGGCTGAGGGTGACCCCGATGAAATCGCGCTCACGCGAGCCTCGCCCGGCGCCTGGCAGCGGCTGCCCGAGCTGGCGCAACTGGCGCTCACAGAACACCCTGACGCCTTCCTCCTCGACGGCTACGACACGATCGGCCATCCGGCGCTACGCGCGCTTGTCGCGGAGCGCTATTCGCGCCGCGGCCTGCCCACTGTGCCCGAGCAGATCATGGTGACGCTCGGTGCCCAGCACGCGATCTTTCTGATTGCCCGCACGTTGCTGAATCGGGGTGATCGCAGTCTGATCGAGTCGCCGAGCTACCCGCACGCCCGGGAGGCGCTCGCCTCGGCCGGTGCGCTCGTGGCTGAGTTGCCCGTCGGCCCGCACGATTATGACGCGGCCAGCATGCTGGAGATCGCGAGTCGCACCTCGGCCCGTCTCGCATATTTGATTCCCGATCATCACAATCCCACTGGCCTCAGCATGCCCCCCGAGCTGCGCGAGCGTCTCATCACGAACCTCACCGAGCAGGGCACGTACATCATTGCCGACGAGACGACGGCAGAGTTGGTGTTGGGCGAGCCGCGAGGTGTGCTGCCGTTCGCGGCGTCGGCGGCGCTGCCGCACCAGCGAGACGCGATTCTCACCGTCGGTTCGCTTGCGAAGACGGTGTGGGGTGGCCTGCGGGTGGGGTGGATCCGGGCGGCGCCCGAGCTGATAGCGCGCCTTGAGGCGGCGCGGGTGGTGGGAGATCTGGGCACGAGCACCTGGGCGCAGTTGCTCGGTGCGCTCTCGCTGGAACGTTATGACGAGGTGCTTGCGGATCGCTGCCGTGAGCTCACTGCGGGGCATCGTGCGCTGACGGGTGCGCTCGCGCAGGGGTTGCCTGAGTGGCGGATCTCACCGGCGACGGGCGGGGTGAGTGTGTGGGCAGATCTGGGGGCGGCGCGCAGCACCAGGTTGAGCCGGGAGGCGGCCCGGTTGGGCCTGCGCATTTCGCCTGGCCCGCAGTTTGGCAGCCCGGGGGTGTTCGAACGTTTCGTGCGGTTGCCCTTCGCGGTCTCTGGGGTCGATTTGCCACACGCTGTCGAGCTGCTGCGCCAGGCCTGGGATGGCGGTGGGGCTGCGGCTGCCGCACCGGCGACCGCCGAGGTGGTGTGAGGGGCGTTGCGGGGTGGGTTTCGGTGCTGGACTGTAAGCTAGGGGATCATGCTCGATCTTGACTTCAGCGCTCGCATCCGCGCTCTCCGCGCCACCTACGCCGACATCGCCGCGGTTCTCGATCTGCCGCGCCTTGAGCGGGAGATCGTCGAGCTTGAAGAGCAGGCCGCCGCCCCCGATCTGTGGGATGATCCCGCCGCTGCGCAGAAGGTGACGAGCGGACTCTCGCACCGGCAGGCGCAGGTGCGCAAGTTGCGTGCGGTGGAGAGCCGGCTTGATGATCTCGAGGTGCTGATCGAGCTGGCGCAGGAAGCTGATGATGCCGATTCGGCTCAGGAGGCCGCAGACGAGCTCATTGCGCTTGAGAAGCTGGTGCAAGACCTCGAAGTGCAGACGATGCTGTCGGGGGAGTACGACGAGCGTGCGGCTGTGGTGACGATCCGCTCCGGTGCCGGCGGCGATGATGCCACCGACTTCGCAGAGATTCTGCTGCGCATGTACCTGCGCTGGGCCGAGCAGCACGGCTACTCGACGAAGGTGCTCGATACCTCGTACGCCGAGGGTGCCGGCATCAAATCGGCAACGTTCGAGATCGATGCGCCGTACGCCTTCGGCACGCTCTCGGTTGAGGCCGGCACGCACCGTCTCGCGCGCATCAGCCCCTTCGGGTCGGCTGATAAGCGGCAGACGAGCTTCGCCGGCGTTGAGGTGATCCCGCTGCTCGAAGAGGCCACCGCGGTCGATATTCCCGAGAACGACATTCGCGTCGATGTGTTCCGTTCGTCTGGCCCCGGCGGCCAGTCGGTCAACACCACCGACTCGGCGGTGCGCATTACGCACATTCCCACCGGCATCGTGATCTCGATGCAGAACGAGAAGTCGCAGATTCAGAACCGTGCGGCCGCGATGCGGCTGCTGCAGACGCGCCTGCTGCTGCTGCAGAAGGAGCAGGAGGCTGCGAAGAAGAAGGAGCTTGCCGGTTCGGTGACGGCGAGCTGGGGCGATCAGATTCGCTCGTACTTCTTGTATGGCCAGCAGCTGGTGAAAGATCTGCGCACGGGGCATGAGTCGTCGCAGCCCGACGCCGTGTTTGACGGCGACCTCGACGGCTTCATCGCCGCGGGTATTCGCTGGCGCTCGCTCTCGAAGAACGAGGCTTAGGCGACTTCGCGCCGCGCGCCTCTGCCGGCTTCCAGCACAAGTGGCGTAGTGTCGTGACGTCATGATCCTCTTCGAGAACGTCACCAAGAAGTACCGGGGCACCGCGAAACCGGCGCTCGACGGCATCGACCTGCGCGTCGACCGCGGCGAGTTCGTGTTCATCGTGGGTGCCTCCGGTTCGGGCAAATCGAGCTGCCTGCGCCTCATCCTGCGCGAGGACCAGCCGAGCTCCGGCAAGATCCACGTGCTCGGGCAAGATCTCAGCAAGATCTCCTCGCGCAAAGTGCCCTACTTTCGACGCAACCTCGGCACGGTGTTCCAAGACTTCCGTCTGCTCACCAACAAGACCGTCTACGACAACGTCGCCTTCTCCTTGCAGGTGATCGGCAAGTCGCGCGGCTTCATTCAAGAAGCAGTGCCCGACACCCTCGAAATGGTAGGTCTCGCGGGCAAAGCCAAACGCTTCCCCCACGAACTCTCCGGCGGTGAGCAGCAACGCGTCGCGATCGCGCGCGCCATCGTCAACAAGCCCTCGATCCTGCTCGCCGACGAGCCCACAGGCAACCTCGACCCCGCCACCAGCCTCGGCATCATGCAACTGCTGCGCGCCATCAACGCTTCGGGCACCACCGTCGTGATGGCCACCCACGAAGCCACCTTCGTCGACATCATGCAGCAGCGCGTGGTCGAACTCTCGCAGGGCGTCGTGGTGCGCGACGAAGTGGGCGGCGGCTACGGCCAGACCGCCTCGATCCCCGTCGCCGACCTCTCAGAAGAGGGCGTGCAGGTGCTGCGCACCACCGAAGCCGTGGTGCGCGCCGCGCTTGCACCGGAAGACGGCGGCGAGGCACCGGCAACCCAGGCACCGGCAGCTCCGGCTCAGGCCGCTCCCGCTGCGCTCGCCGAGCCGATCCGCTACCCGGCACCGAGCGCCGCCCCCGCCGCACAAGCACCTGCGGCCCCCGCAGCCCCGCAGCGCCCTGTCGCACCGCCGGCTGCGCCCGTGGCCCCGACGCCTGCGCCCGCGCCGCGCGAAGCCTCCGTCTTCGAAGAACCCCAGCCGCTCGGCCAGGTCGACCCCGAAGTTGACGACGACACCGTGCGCGCCGACGGCCAACAACTGCGCCGCATCCCCAGCTTCCTCGACCCGGGGCGCCCCATAGACCCCGTGCAGATGTCTGAAACCGGCAACCTCGCCGAACACCTCGGACTCAGCCGAAAAGACGACGACGAAACAGATGTGGGGCCGGTGCGATGAGAGCAGGACTCGTACTCGGCGAGGTCTGGAGTGGCCTGCGCCGCAACATGTCAGTGGTCATCTCGGTGATCCTCGTGACCTTCGTGTCGCTCACCTTCGTGGGTGCCGCGATTCTCATGCAGCTGCAGATCCAGCAGATGAAGACGTTCTGGTACGACCGGGCGCAGGTCGCCATCTACCTATGCACCGACTTCGACCAGAGCGCTACCTGCTCGGGCACCGACGCCAACGAAGAAGAAATCTCCGCCGTCGAGAACGCCCTCAAATCCGACACGCTGCGGCCCTACATCGACGACTTCTTCTTCGTCGACCACGAGCAGGCCTACGCAGAGTTCACCAAGCAGTTCGAGGGCAACCCCATCCTCGACATCACACGCCCAGAACAGCTCAACCAGACCTTCTGGGTGAAACTCAAAGACCCCTCCCGCTCCGACATCGTCACTGAGACGTTCTCGGGCATTCCCGGCGTGCAGAGCGTGTCCGATCAGCGCAGCCTGCTCGACAGAATCTTCCTGTTCCTCGGCGTCGCCAGCTACACCGCCATCGCTATCGCAGGCCTCATGCTCGTCGCCGCCATGCTGCTCATCTCCACAACGATCCGCCTCTCCGCATACTCGCGCAGACGCGAAATCGGCATCATGCGCCTCGTGGGGGCATCGAACCGCTTCATCCAGACCCCCTTCATCTTGGAGGGCATCATCGCCGCGCTCGTCGGTGCGGTGCTCGCCGGCGGTGCCTCAGTGGGGATCGTGAAATTCTTCGTGCAAGGATTCCTGGCCCGGGAAGTGCCGTTCACGAGCTACATCACCGTCGAACAATCGCTCGTCGTGCCACCCGTGCTCGTGCTCGTTGGCGTGGTGCTCTCTGCTATCGCCGCGAAGATCGCGATCACCCGCTACCTGCGGGTGTAGCGAGTTCGCGGCCCGCATTGCCGTGCGGCGAGACTGAGCGTTTCCGCGAGACGGCCTGTTGCAGAGGCGCCGGAACAGGTCGTCTCGCTGCATCAGTCGTGCTCGCCGCGGCCGCGCGTGCGCTAGGCTTGATCTTCGCGCTTATGCGCGAACCCAGACCCCGGCGCGGAGAGAGGATGTGACATGAGCCCCAAAGAGACCGGCGAAAAGCTGATCGCTTCCAATAAGAAGGCACGGCACGAGTACCACATCCTCGACACCTACGAAGCCGGTATGGTGCTCACCGGCAGCGAAGTGAAGTCGCTGCGCATGGGTCGCGCCTCGCTCGTCGACGGCTACGTGTTCATTGAGCGCGGAGAAGCCTGGCTCGACGCGGCCTACATCCCCGAATATCTCAACGGCTCGTGGACCAACCACGCCCCGCGCCGCAAACGCAAACTGCTGCTGCACCGCCAGCAGATCGACAAGCTCTACCAGAAGACCCGCGAGGGCGGCATGACCATCGTGCCGCTGCGGCTCTACTTCCTCGACGGGCGCGCCAAAGTCGAAATCGCCCTCGCGAAGGGCAAGAAAGAATACGACAAGAGGCAAACCCTGCGCGAACAGCAAGACAAGCGCGAAGCAGAGCGCGCCATGCGCGCCCGCAACCGCCTGGGGGAGTAGACCCCACAGCACTGCGCCCCTCGCAGCCGAGCCAGCCCCGACATCGCGTCGAAACTGTGCTCACCTGCGATGGGCGCAGTCACATCAGTCGGCGGATCCGCCCCACTGTCATACCACCGCGTCGAGGGCGCGGCTCACGTCGAGCAGCACGCCGCTCTGCAGGCCGTGCCAGTGCTCCGTGTCGGGATCCGGCCACGTCGAGAGCTTCACGATCACCGAGTCGGTCTGTGGATCCAGCCACAGGTTCTGGCCGTGGATCCCGATCCCGCTCACATTGCCGCGCTCGTTGCCGGTGCACCACCACTGGCGCGTGTAGCTGCCCTCGGGGAAGGCGCCTGTGAAGCCCGGGTCGGTCATGGCCTCGCGCGATCCGCCGCTCATCACACTGCGCACCCAGGCCTCCGAGACCACGCGACCGCCGGGAGCGACGCCCCCGTCGAGCATCATGCGGCCCACGCGGGCGAGGTCGCGCGCCGTGCACGAGACCCCGCCGTTCGCGAACCCGAAGCCCGCCGAATCGACCGTGATCGTAGCGTCGCGATCCGCACCCAGCTTCGACCACAGATGCACCGAAAGCGCCTCAGCGTAACGCAAGCCAGTGACACGCTCGATCATCCAGGCGAGCACGTCGGTGTTCGCCGAACAGTACTGGAACTCGCCCGTAGCGCCGTTGCCGCGCAGCGTGGTGAGAAACTCGTAGGTGTCGGCCGGGTCGCCCTTACGCCGCGAACGCCAGCCTGCCGAACGATCGTGCGTTTGCACCTCAGAAGCAGGATCGACGTAGTCCTCGCTGTAGTCGATCGCGATCTCCATGTCGAGCACCTGCTGCACCGTGACCCGCGGGGCTGACGGATCACCCAGCGGTCCGTCATAGACCGACCCCGCAAGCTCAGGCACATACGCGGTGACGGGCTGGGCCGGGTCGATCCGCCCCTCGTCCACCAGCGCCCCAACGACCGTGCCGCACAGCGACTTCGACACACTCATCAGGAGGTGCAGATCGTCGGCCGCGAAGCCCGGTGCGTAGTACTCGGCCAGGACCTCGGTGCCGCGCAGCACGAGGAACGCGTCGGTGTAGGTCTGCTCGAGTCGCGCCTGGACATCGGGCATCTGCGGGGTGAGCGCTTCGAGGCGCACGTGCGCTGCGAGGGGCGCCGCGGGCGAGCGGCGGGAGATCGTCGCCGACGGGAGCAGCTCGCCGAGGTGGGCGAACGCCCAGCGGTTCTGCGGTGCCTCCTGCCAGCTGTCGAGGTGGGGCTGCCCGGGCTCTGCGCCGGGGAAGCGGGGCGGGTGGGCGCCCGTCAGAGCCTCGCCGGTCATGCTGCTGCCTGGCCCGTGCCGTGCTCGGCCTCGTACTCGGCGTTTTGCGCCGCAATACGACCGCGATTCAAGACCATGTAGAGCACCGCGGTGACGATCATGCCGGCGGGCACCGACAGGTCGATGTAGCCGATCGCCTCCGCGAGCGGGCCGGTCCAGATGTCGGTCGACAGGAAGAGCGCGGTCGCCGCGCCGCCCGCGACCACCGACACCAGGCCGCCGATGCTGAAGCCGCCGGAATACCAGAACGCGCCGGTGCGGGTCTCGTCGAACAGGTCGAAACCGCTGTATCGGTTGCGCCGCATGATGATGTCGGTGACGTAGGCGGTCATGGTCGGTGCCGAGATGATGAGCAGGAACTGCAGCATGAGGTTCACCGCGTCGATGAGGTTCGTTGACAGCGCGAGCACGACGGTGAAGATGGTGCCGAGGACCCCCACCAGCACGGCCGAGGGGATGCGCTTGATCGGGATGCCAATCGACTGGAACACCATGCTCGAGGTGTAGGTGGTCATGCCGTTGAGGGCGATCGTGTTGACGATGACGCCGAGCACGAAGATCGGGCCGAACCAGGCGGGCACCATGTCGAGCAGCGGGTATTCGATGCCGAAGGCGAGATCCTCGGGGCTGACGGCGCCGCCGAGCAGCGCGCCGAACGAGGTGAAGACGATGCAGGGGAGCGCGCCGCCAAGCGCCGTCGCGGCGATGATGTGGGAGGGCTTGGTCTCGCGCGGCAGGTAGCGGGCGAGATCGGCGCTGTTCGAGTAGGAGAGCGGGGTGGAGGCGAGGATCGCGAAGCCGATCGCCATCGCCGACCACAGGCCGATGCCCTCAAGCGGCTCAGGCTGCGTGAACGCCCAATCGACGTGAGGCAGGATGTAGCCCACCACAACTACGAAGATCACCAGCAGCACCGCGGTGATCGCGGTGTAGGCGCGCAGGATCAGTGCGTGGCCGTACACCGCCACCAGCACGGTGACCGCCGACACCACGAGGCTCACGAGCACGATGTTGAGCGTCTCGTTCTCCATGCCCATGCGACGCAGCAGTTCGGCGCCCATGAAGGTCGAGGCGACCCAGTTGAGGGCGAGGAAGACGCCGGAGATGAACCAGCCGTAGAAGGCGATGACGAACTTGTTGCCGATCACGCCGTAGATCGCGCGGGTGACGACGGAGCCGGAGGTGCCCGCCGCGGGGCCGCTGATGGCGACGATGCCGGGGAGCACCCACAGCAGCGCTGAGGCGACGATCACGATGATGGCCTGCCAGATTTCGAGCCCGAGCACGAGGGTGAGCGTGGCACCCATGGTGAAGTTGAGCACGCTGACGTTCGGCGCGGCCCACACCGCGAAGAGGTCGCGGGCACGGCCGTGGCGCTCGGAAGGAGCGACAAGCTCGATACCGCGGGTCTCCGGATGGGTGGCGACGTCAACGAATTCGTGAGGGGCGACTGTGGGGTCGTTGGACACGGGTGAGGATCCTCTCGGCGGAGTCCCGAGCATCATTGCTGGTGGCATGTGAGCAGCGCTGCTATTGGTCATGGGGCCAATGGACTCTGTTGGTCACCTATCCAATAGGATGATGAGCATGGTGTCAAGCGGAGAGCCAAGGGCGGCGCAGCCCGGGGGAAACGGGGCTGCTGCAGGGGTGCCACCGAGTGCTTCAGGTGGATCGGAGCGGGTGTCGTCGCGGGTGCGGAAGCAGCCGGAAGAGCGCCGCGCAGAGATCCTCACTGAGGCCGCACGTATCGCCCTCGAAGAAGGGCTCGAACGCATCACACTGCGCGCCGTCGCCGACCGCCTCGGCGTGCGGCCCGGCCTCATCAGCCACTACTTCCCGGCCGCCGAAGACCTCGTCGCGGCAGCATTCGTGCTCGCCATCACGGGGGAGCGGGAGCATCTGTTCTCCGTCAGCGGCGACCCCCTTGAGCGGCTGGTGGTCTTCGTGCAGCGCATGCAGTTTGAAGAAGAGGGCTTTTCGCGTCTCTGGCTGAACGCCCGGCACCTCGCCAGATTCACGCCGGCGCTCGCCGACGCCATCGAGGAGCAGGAGGGCCTCGACCGCGGCCGGCTGGCCGAGGTCATCGAAGCGGGATGCGCCGATGGTGTCTTCACCGTCGAGGATCCCTTCGAGGCCTGCGTGCGCATCTTCATGGCGGTCGACGGCTTCGGCTCCTATGCCAACGACCCCGCGCCCTTCGAACACGCCGCCTACGTGCACTTCGTTGCTGACGTGTGCGAGTGGGCGCTCGGCCTCACGCCGGGAACCCTGCGGGAGCGCGTGTCGCACCGCTATACACAGCAAGCCGACGGTGGTATTCTGTAAGGCCGGGATCATCCCGGATTGAAAATTCAACAGCGCGTGATGCGAATGCCCCCAAGCTGCACCCCAGGGTGCGAGCGCCGCTTGCGGCGCACACGGGGCCGATCGGTTTCGACACGTCGATTTTGAGACTGTGAGAAGCGGGCCGAGGACGCGGAGTTATCTCGTAAACGCCCTTCGCAAACCATAGGTGCCAACGCTAAGCGCACCGACTTCGCTCTCGCTGCCTAAGCACGAGACCGAGTCCGTCAGGTCGGGTGGGCCTCCGCCCCGGTTTCCTGGCGTCATCTAGGAGGCTTGCTGATGCGTCGTGTCTCAGGGCGCATCGGGACTTTCACTGAGACTGGGCCTGTCGTTCTAGGTGTTCGTGACAAAGAACGGGGCCGAGTAGAACGTTTGCACGAACTACGCTCGTAGAAGGCACGGAATCGTCGAAGTGGACCGGGGTTCGATTCCCCGCGGCTCCACCAGAGCATTCGCATCACGCACTGCACCACACACCGCAGAGGCCGCCCCTGGGGGCGGCCTCTGCGCTTTGTGGTGAGGCCAGGCTTTCCTGCGTTGCGGGTGCTGCAGCCAGCGGCCAGGATATGAGTATGAGCGAAACCAAGCCCGCCACCCCCGCATCGCAGCCCCATCAGGGCGAAGCCCACGGTGGCAACATCGGACAGCGCCTCAACTGGCTGCGCGCCGGAGTGCTCGGCGCGAACGACGGCATCGTATCGACGGCCGGTGTGGTGATCGGTGTGGCCGGGGCCACACCCAACAACGTGATCGCTATTGCCACCGCAGGCATCGCAGCCCTCGTCGCAGGCGCCTTCTCAATGGCGGGCGGCGAGTACGTCTCGGTGAGCACGCAGCGCGACACCGAGCGCGCGCTGATCGAGAAAGAGCGGCGCGAACTCGCCGAAATGCCCGAAGAAGAGCTGGAGGAGCTCGCCGGACTCTACCGTGACCGCGGGTTGTCGCCTGATCTTGCGCACCAGGTTGCGGTGGAACTCACCGCGAAAGACGCGCTCGCCGCTCATGCCGAGGTCGAACTCGGCATCGACCCCAACGAGTACACGAGCCCGTGGGCAGCGGCGGTCTCGTCGTTCATCTCGTTCACTGTCGGCGCGCTGGTCCCGCTCATCATGATCCTGCTGCCCTTCGGCGAGCATCGAGTGTGGATTGCGGCAGTGGCCGTGGTGCTCGGCTTGCTGCTCACGGGGTGGATCAGCGCCGCGCTCGGCGGGGCACCGCGAGGCCGCGCGATCCTGCGCAACGTGGTGATGGGCTCGGCGACCATGGTGGCCACCTATGTGATCGGGGTGTTGTTCGGCGTCGCCGTGAGTTGATCTTGCGAGACGCGCGTCTCGCGCCTAGCCGATGATCGGGCGCTCGGTCGGCAGCGTGAACGATTCGCGTTTCTGCCGGAGGGCGAGAGCTGATGCGAGCACGATGGGTCCGACTCGACCGACGAGCATGAGCGCCGACAGCACGTACTTTCCGAACGCCCCGACCTCACTCGATATCCCCACGGAGAGTCCACAGGTCGCAAAGGCCGAGATCACCTCGAACAGGATCCGATCGAGTTTCGCATCGCTGACGACGGTGAGCAGAGCCGACGCAACGAAGACGAGCGTCGCCCCCAGGAATGTCACGCTGATTGCCAGCCGCAGCGTGCTGTTCGGAATGCGGCGCCCCATCACATTCGTGTGCTGGCGACCGCGTGCCTCCGTGATGATCGCGAGGAACAGCACCGCGAGAGTGGTGACCTTGATGCCACCCGCTGTGGATGCGGAGCCGCCACCCACGAACATCATCGCGTCGCTGAGCAGCATCGTGGTCGAGGTCGAGGATTCCATGTCGACGATAGCGAAACCACCCGAGCGCATCATCGTTGATGCGAAGAGCGCGTGTCCGAGCTTGCTTCCCCAGTGTTCGGCACCGACGGTCGCCGGGTTGTTCCATTCGAAGAGCGCCCACGCGGCCGTGCCGAGGAGCAGCAGAATCGTCGTCGTCGCCAAAGTGAGTTTGGTGTGCAGCGTCCACCGCTGGCGTGTCCATCTCGCGCGGATGAGGTTGAGATAGACCGGAAAGCCGAAACTGCCCACGAACACCCCGATGGTGATCGGCGCGAGCACGAAGAGATTGTCGTCAAATGCTGCCAGCCCGCCGTCATGAGGGGTGAACCCCGCATTGGAGAATGCGGAGATCGCGTAGAACGCTCCATTCCAAAGCCCCTGCCCGAAGGACCCTTCGGCGGCGATGAACGCTGGCGCGAGCGCAGCGAAGAGCGCTGCCTCGATCGCCAGGGTCGTCACGACGACCACTCGGAGCAGTCGGCCGACCTCGCCGAGTCCCTCGGAACCGATGCTGGCTTTCGCGAACACGCGGCTACTGACGCCGAGTCGACGAGTGACCATGAGCCCGAGCAGAAGAGCGATGGTGACGACGCCGAGCCCACCGGTCTGGATCGCGACAAGGATCACCGCTTCCCCGAAGAATGACCAGTGCGCCGCGGTGTCCACACTCGTGAGCCCGGTGACGGTCACGGCCGAGACGGCGGTGAACAGTGCGTCGGGGAGGGCGGTCGCAGTGCCGTCGGCCGAAGCTGCCGGCAAGGTGAGTAGCAGAGTGAACACGAACACTGCTGCGATGAACACGCTGATCGCGATGCGGGCCGGGGAATGGCCCAGCATGTAGCGCACCCGGTGCCATGAGTGACGCGCTTGCCGCCTCAGCTGCCCAAGCGCGATGGCTCCGGTGTGTGGCTCCATGATCGGCGAACCTCCCAGCTTGAGTCCCTTCTTGTTACAGATGCAGGACGCACTCGATCGTATACTCGTCCGACACGTCCGCGTCACGCCGAATCGCGCATTCGGTGCGTAGGTGCGCTTCCCGCATGCGCACCATAGGATGGAGGTCTGCGGACGCCAGCGGCCGCAGTGGAGTGCCGGGAAGTCTGGTCGGCGAAGAATGCATCGACCAGAAAACTGGAGCAACCATGACCGATTCCTCGCGGAGTACCCGACGTTCGTTTCCTCGATACGGCTCATTCTCGGAAGCCGGCCGAATTTCAGAGATTCTGCGGAAAGAAACAGTTGGCGGCGTTCTGCTGGTCGTCGCCGCCACGATTGCCATCGTGTGGGCGAACTCACCGGCCGCAGAGGTCTACTTCACCATCCGTGACTTCGAGCTCGGCTATGAACCTTGGCATCTGAAGCTCAGTCTCGGTGCTTGGGCCGCAGACGGCCTGCTCGCGATCTTCTTCTTCCTCGTCGGCCTCGAACTCAAACGGGAGTTCGTTGCCGGCGATCTGCGACGCTTCAGCACGGCGATCGTGCCGGTGGCTGCCGCGGTCGGGGGAGTGGCGGTCCCTGCGGTCGTCTACATTCTCATCGTGCGCGGCGACGCAGCCGTGAGCCAGGGGTGGGCGATCCCCACCGCGACTGACATCGCCTTCGCGCTCGCGGTGCTCGCCATCATCGGGTCGAAACTTCCGAGCGCGCTGCGCATCTTCTTGCTGACGCTCGCGGTCGTCGACGACCTCATCGCCATCAGCATCATTGCGATCTTCTACACGGATCGCATCGACATCATCCCGCTGGTCATTGCGCTTGCGGTCATCGTTGTTTACGGTTGCATCGCCCAGCGCTACCGGGAGTTCTTCGGCCGGCGCGCATTCGCAGCGTGGGTCATCTTGCTGCCGATCGGCATCGTGGCGTGGGCGTTCATGCACGCTTCGGGGATCCACGCCACAATTGCGGGCGTGCTGCTTGGCTTCACGGTGCCGGTGAAGCTCCGGGCGGCAGCGGATCGCGACCCATCGGCAGGTCGCGGGCTTGCCGAGGAGTTCGAACATCGATTCAGGCCGATTTCAGCGGGGGTCGCGGTCCCGGTGTTCGCGTTCTTCGCTGCCGGGGTGGCCGTCGGCGGATGGGACGGGGTGCAGATCGCGGTTGCAGCCCCCGTCACAGTGGCCATCGTCGCAGCGCTGGTCGTGGGTAAACCGTTGGGCATTGTCGTGACCACGTGGCTGCTGACGAGGGCTGCGGGTATCCGGCTCGACCCGGCTCTCCGATGGGTCGACCTCATCGGGGTCGGCCTTCTCGCCGGCATCGGTTTCACGGTGTCGTTGCTCATCGCAGAGCTCAGTTTCGCTCCCGAAGCGCCCGAGTACGGCTTCGCGAAGTTCGCGATCCTCGCGGCTTCGGTGACCGCCGCACTGCTGGCGTCCGTGCTCTTGGGTCTGCGGAATCGTGCACATGGCAAGGCCCTCGAGCGTGAACAGGTGGATGCCGATGGGGATGGCACCCCCGATGTCTACCAGCAGGAGGAAGCGGCGCGCGATCATCGCCCCGAGTCTCCGTTGCCCTGAGCGGCTCCGCTGCGCAGCCCGGCCAACGTCGACTCGGTGCCGCCTGTTCGGTGCCGCCTGTTCGGTTCGGCGACCCGGCGCTTGGGGTGCCCACCCGTGATACGGGATACTGGTGCGGCACCGATCACGCGACCGGGTGCGAGACGAAGGAGCCCCGTGGACGTCGCCACCGAAACCCCCGAAGCGAGCACAACCGACGCGCCCCCGCGGGCGCGCGGCACGCTCGTTGCGCTCTTGTTCGCCGCCGCGGTCTGCAACATCAACACGGTTGTTGCTGGCATCGCTGTTCCTGACATCGGGGAGCAGTTCGGAGCGTCGCAGACCGCGCTCAATCTCGTCGCACTCGCCACAGGCCTTGGCCTGTCAATCTCCGTGCTCTACCTGGGGGCCGTCGCCGACCGCTATGGCCGCAAGCAAATGCTGCTCATCGGGATCGCGAGCACGCTCGCGGCCAGCACGTTTTCCAGCCTGTCAGCGTCGGTCGAGATGCTGATCGTCGCGCAGGTGCTGGTGGGGCTTGCCGGCGGCATGGCGTTCCCCACCACGCTCTCGCTCATCACCGCGCTCTGGGCGAAAGGCCCCGGCCGCACAGGCGTCATCGCGATCTGGTCGAGCGTTTCGAGCATGGCCACCATCGCAGGCGCGATCCTCGCGGGCCTCGTGCTGGTGCTCACCAGCTGGAACTGGGTGTTCATGCTCAGCACCCCCATCGCAGCAATCGCCTTCGTGCTCGTGCTGCGTTTCGTGCCCTCGCACATCGCGGAATCGAACACCCCCGTCGATCACCTCGGCGGCGTGCTCTCAGCGACCGCGCTCGGTGCCCTCGTGCTCGGCGTCAGCATCGTCTTCGCGCCGGGCGGCGCAACCATCGGCGTGGCGCTGCTCGCAGCCGCCGCGCTTCTGCTCCTGCTGTTCGGGCTGCGGCAAGCACGGGCAAGCTTTCCGCTGTTCGACCTGAGCGTCGCCAAACAGCGACTCTTCTGGCTGCCCGCAGTCGGCGGGCTCATCGCCGTCGGCTCCCTGAGCGGTGCCATGTTCGTCGGCGAACAGTTCATGCAGAGCGTAATGGGGTACAGCCCACTGCAAACCGGGCTCGCCGTCATCCCCGCCGCCGTGAGCCTCATGCTCGCAGCACCGCTCTCAGCCCGCGCCGTGGGGCGGTACGGCACCCGCGACACCATGCTCCTCGGCTACGCCTTTCTGCTGATCGCCATGCTCAGTATGCTGCTCTGGCGCGAACACTCACCCTACCCGCTGGTGGGATTCGGATTCTTCATGATCGGGATCGGCGTCACCTTCGTCATGACAGCCTCCCGGCGCGCGCTCACCAGCAGCACCCCCGTGCGCCGTGCAGGCATGGCCTCAGCAACCTCAGACCTGCAGAACGACCTCGGCGGATCAGTGATGCAAGCGCTCCTCGGGGCAGTGCTCGCCAGCGGATTCGCCGCGGTCGTCGCAGGCAAGATCGCGGCCTCCCCGGATGCCGCCTCCCTGAGCGCCGAGGTCACCAGAGCCCTCCAGTCGTCGTTCGCCTCGGCCGAACATGTCGCGCAGCAGTACCCGCACTACACGCAGGAGATCCTCGACGGTGCTCGCGCGAGTCTGCTCGACGGCTCGCTGCTCGCCTTTGTCATCGGCGCGGCAGTCACCCTGATCGGCGCCGCCGCGATCCGCTTCGGCTTGCCGAACCGGGAAGCCGAACGGCGTCTCGCCGAGGAACGCCCGGAAGAGGAGCCGACGAGGTTACGGGATTCCGAGTAGTCCCGCGAGCACACCTGCAGCCGCGGCCGTAAGCACCACGCACCACGCAGGCAACTTCGCAAGTGTGAGCATCAGCAGCCCGCCCACCGCAATCGCCAGCGATGCCGGACCCGCCACCCCAGAAGTGATCACCGGATGCCACAGTGCCGCCGCAAGAATCCCCACCACAGCAGCATTCGCGCCCGCCATCGCCGCGCGCGCAAGCGGCCTCGCACGAAGCCCGTTCCAAAACGGCAGCGCCGCCACTAACAGCAACATACCCGGCACAAACACCGCAACCAGCGCGAGCAATGCGGTCAACGGAGCCGTCCACCCCGCCCCCATCTCAAACCCCAGATACGCCGCGAAAGTGAACAGCGGCCCCGGCACCGCCTGCGCCGCCCCATACCCCGCAATGAACTGCTCAGGCGACACCGCCGCCGCAACCGCCGGCTCAGCCTGCAACAGCGGCAGCACCACATGACCACCGCCAAACACCGCCGCACCAGCCCGCGAGAACGCGTCAGCAATCCCCACCCACAGTGAAGGCACCAGACTGTTCAGCATCGGCAAACCGACAACCACAGCAACAAACATCGCTAACGCGATCACACCAGCCCGCCGCGACACCCGCAGCAGCAACGCAGGCGGATCCTCACCCAACGAACGCCGACACCACATAGCACCCGCGACCACACCAGCCGCAATCGCCCCGAACTGGCCAAACTGGCCAGGCAACAACAGTGCCAAAGCCGCACCCATGACACCGATCACGAGACGCGGCGCATCAGGGGTGAGCGTGCGTGCCATACCCCACACCGCATGCGCCACAACCGCAACTGCGGCCGCCTGCAACCCCAGCAGCACCCCCGCCCACAGTGGCCCCTCGAAGGCAAGCGCACCGACCGCGAACAACACCAGCAACACCGCAGACGGCAAGGTGAACGCCGCCCACGCGGCGAGCGCACCCAGCGGGCCGCCACGCATCAGACCCAGCGCAAAGCCCACCTGGCTCGACGCCGGACCAGGCAGAAACTGACACAGCGCCACCAGCTCGCCATACTGCCTGTCGCTCAGCCATTCCCGCCGCACCACGAACTCATCGCGAAAATACCCCAAGTGGGCGACAGGGCCACCGAAGGAGGTAAGCCCCAGTTTCAAGAACGCTCGAAACACCTCGGCGGGGGAGTGCTGACGGCTCATGCAGGAGTGGCCTTCGCTCGGGTCGGAGATACCCTCAGCCTACCCACCCCGCGGGTAGGCTGAGGGTTCATGAAGCGGGTTGCGGTTGTGGTGTTGGAGGGGGCGAAGCCGCTTGATGTCGGCATTCCCGCGCAGGTGTTCACGACTCGTGCCAGCATGCCGTACTCGGTTGAGGTGTGCGGGGTGCAGCCGGGGTTGATCGCGGGCGGCGATGGCCTTTCTTACCATGTGGAGCATGGCATTGAGGCGCTTGAGGTGGCGGATCTCGTGTTCGTTCCGGGCTACCGGCACCCTGACCGCGATGCTCCGCCGCCGGCGCTTATCGAGGCGCTGCGTGCCGCTCACGCGCGTGGGGCGCGTCTCGCGGCGATCTCGACGGGCGCGTTTGCGCTCGCCGCAACGGGGCTGCTCGATGGTCGGCGCGCTACGACGCACTGGCACTATTCGCGTGTGCTTGCCGAACGGTTTCCAGAGGTGCGGGTTGACGAGCGGGTGCTGTTTGTCGATGAGGGCTCGGTGTTGACTTCGGCCGGTGCTGCATCTGGCATCGATCTTTGCTTGCATATTTTGCGCAAGGAGGCGGGCATGGCGGTGGCGAATCACGCTGCGAGGCGGCTTGTGGCGGCCCCGTATCGGAGTGGCGGCCAGGCGCAGTTTGTGCCGCAGGGGGTGCCTGAGACGCATGGCGAGCGATTCACTGAGACGCGGGCCTGGGCGCTGCGGCGTTTGGGTGAGCCGCTTGATATCCCGCTTCTTGCGGCTCATGCTCGGGTGTCGGAACGCACCTTGGCGCGCCGTTTTCGTGATGAGACAGGGTATACGCCGATGCAGTGGATCATGCGGGCGCGTGTGGATCGTGCGCGTGAGTTGCTGGAGGAGACGGGGCTTGGGGTGGAGGAGATCGCGGCCATGGTGGGGTTGGGCACGGCGACCAATTTGCGACGGCATTTCCGTGCGGTACTGGGCACGACACCGAGCGATTATCGGCGCACCTTTTCTCGCAGGTCGTGAGTGGCGGTGGCCTGGTTGTGTGATCGGGGTGAGGGTCGCGGAGGGGGCGGATCGTCACCACATCTTGGCAGAATACGTTCGAACACTGGCATTAGTGCCACTGGACGTGGTGCGGAATTCGCCTCATCCTAGATATGAGGCATTTCGCGATCAACGCTGAAGGAGAAAATGCAACCATGACCGCACGGGTGGCTATCAACGGATTCGGACGTATCGGACGAGGAGTGCTGCGCGCAATCCTGAAAAACCAGAGCGACATCGAAGTGGTCGCGGTCAACGACCTCACCAACGGTGAAATGCTTGCGCACCTGCTGGAGTGGGACAGCGTCTACGGTCGCCTGAAGAGGCACATCTCCTTCGAAGACGGAGAGCTGATCGTCGACGACCGTCGCATCAAGGTGTTCGCCGAGGCTGACCCCGCGAAGCTGCCGTGGGGCGAGCTCGGTGTTGACGTGGTGCTTGAGTCGACGGGCCGCTTCACCAAGGCCGATGATGCCCGCAAGCACCTCGACGCCGGCGCCGGGCGGGTGCTCGTGAGCGCCCCGGCAACGGGCGCCGATCTCACCGTCGTGGTCGGTGTGAACGATCACCTCTACGATCCGGCGAAGCACCGCATCGTCTCGAACGCATCCTGCACCACCAATGCCTTTGCGCCGCTCGCGCAGGTGCTCGATAACCTCGCAGGGATCACGCAGGGCTTCATGACCACGGTGCATGCCTATACCCAGGATCAGAACCTGATCGACGGCCCGCACAAGGACCGGAGGCGTGCTCGTGCCGCTGCCCTCAACATTGTGCCCACTTCAACGGGTGCAGCCAAGGCCATCGGTCTTGTGCTGCCGCAGCTCGACGGAAAGCTGTCGGGCACCTCGATGCGCGTGCCGGTGCCGGTCGGTTCGATCGTCGAGCTCAACGCCGCAGTGTCGCGCGAGGTGACGCGCGAGGAGGTGCTCGAGGCATATCGGGCCGCCGCCGCGGAGGGCGCCCTCGAGCATGTCTTCGAGTATTCCGACGAGCCGCTTGTCTCCTCAGACATCGTGGGCAACTCTCACTCCTCGATCTTCGATTCCGAGCTGACTGAGGTGCAGGGCAAGCACGTCAAGGTGACCAGCTGGTATGACAACGAGTGGGGGTTCTCGAACCGGGCCGCCGAGATGCTCGCCAAGATGGCTGACTGAGCAAGGTTCTCGCACTGACGAACCCCGGCGCCTGCGGGCGTCGGGGTTCGTTGTGGTTCAGGGGTGTTTCGGGTGATGCTCCCGGTGTCGGATGCGCAGCACGAGCGTGACGATCCCGCGCCATCCAAGCAGGAAGGCCCCGAGGGTCACCGTGGCGACGATGATGAACGCCGGCGCGGTGCCCTGCCCCGAGAGCAGTCGCATCGCCATGCCGAGCACCACGGTGCCGACCCACACGGGCACCCCGGAGCGCAGCAGTCGCACGGGCTCACGCCACACCATGCCCCAGCCCCACACGAGCAGCAACCCCACGAGGAACGGCCACGCAGTCTCAATGAGGCCGAGCAGTGCTCCGCCACGAGAGTGGCTGGCGCGGCCGATCCCCGCGAACAGGAGCACGAGAGCCGCGTCGACTGCGAGGGCGAGAGCCGCACGCCAGGGTGCGGTGGAGCGGCCCATCACCGCGTGGTTCCGTTGGCCGCGCGGGCATCCTCGATGGTGGCGATCACCGCGTCGTGCAGGGCGCCGTTCGTGGCGAGAGCGCTGCCATTCCAAGCGCTTTCTGAGCCTGCGATGTCGGTGAAACGGCCTCCTGCCTCGCGCACGATGGGCACGAGCGCTGCGAGGTCGTAGGGCTTCACATCGAATTCGGCAACGACGTCGAGCAAGCCCTCGGCGAGCAGCATGTACGACCACATATCGCCGTAGGCGCGATCCCGCCACACCGCGCGGCTGAGCTCGATGAGGGGCTGCAGGTAGCCGGCAACATCCCACTGCTCGATGCTCTGAAAGCTGAGAGAAGCATGCTCGAGCTCGCTGATGCCCGAGACGCGCAGCTTGCGCGGATCCTGCCCGGCCTGCTGACCCCAGGCGCCGCTCCCGGTCTCTGCCCACCAGCGCGCGCCGAAGCCGGGTGCAGAGACCACTCCCACCGTCGGCTCGCCGTCGACCTCGAGCGCGATGAGGGTCGCCCAGTTCGGCACGCCGCGCAGGAAGTTGGCGGTGCCGTCGATCGGATCGATGATCCAGCGCCGAGAACCCTTTTCGGAGCGACCCGACTCTTCACCGAAGAAGCTGTCGCCGGGCAGTTCGGCCTCGATCCGCTCGCGCAGTGCGCGTTCGACGGCCTTGTCGGCGTCGGTGACGAAGGTGCGATCGGGCTTCGTCTCGATCGTGAGGTCAGCCGACTGGAAGCGCGGCAGGGATACCGCATCGGCGAGATCGGCGAGCGCGAGCGCGAACGCGAGATCGGTCGAGGGGATGGGGAGTGAAGCGGGCATCGCACGCCTTCCATGAACGGTCGGTAAACCGGGTTCGGATACGAGAAAAGCCCCACCCGGAGGTGGAGCTTTTCTCACTGCGTGCGCCCTCACGGGCTCGAACCGTGGACCCGCTGATTAAGAGTCAGCTGCTCTACCAACTGAGCTAAAGGCGCCTGCTGCTCGCTGAGCAACAGAGAAAATACTAACACGGGATTTTCCAACCGTTCAAATTCAGTCGGCAAACGGCGGATCACGGGCGTGTCGTCCGGCCTCCGAGTGTCAGCGCTTGCGGGCCGCAGGCCGCCGCACCAGCAGAGCCGCGGCCACCACCACGGCAATCACGGAACCCGACATGACTGCGAGCCGTGCCGTGTCAGCATCGGAAGCATTGACGAAGCTCAGATCCGCCACCAGCAAAGCCACCGTGAACCCAACGCCCGCGAGCGCGCCCACCCCAATGAGTTCGCGCCACCGAACCGACTCGTCGAGCTCGGCCCTCGTAAAGCGGGTGAGCAGCCACGTCGAGACCGCGATGCCGAGGGGCTTGCCCACGACCAGGCCGACCATGATGCCCAGCGCGATCGGGTCGAAGGGGAAGCGCGAGTCACCCCCAACGGCCACACCGGCTGCGAAGAACGCGAAAATGGGCACGGCGATACCTGTCGAGAGTGGGCGGAAGCGGTGCTCGAATACCTCCGCGAGCTGGGTGCCGCCGACACCCGAGACAGGAACCAGGAACGCGAGCACCACGCCCACGATCGTGGCGTGGATGCCGGTGGCATGGAAGAGCGCCCACGCAACACCCCCGATCGGGAGCAGAATCAGCCACGGCCCCCACCCCGACTTCGCGAACCAGGCAGGGAAGCGCCGCACCAGGAACGCGTAGGCCGCTATCGGCAGCAGGCTCGCGGCGAGGGGTAGCCACTGCATGCCTTCGGTGTAGAAAATCGCGATGATGCTGATCGCGATGAGATCGTCGACCACCGCGAGGGTCAGCAGGAACATGCGCAGCGCCGGCGGGATCCGGGGGGCGATGAGGCCGAGCACGGCGACTGCGAAGGCGATGTCGGTGGCTGTTGGGATCGCCCAGCCGTGCACTGCTGGGGTGCCCGCGGTAAACGCCACGTAGATGAGCGCCGGCACGGCCACCCCGCCGAACGCGGCTGCGACCGGCACGATCGCCGTCGAGAAGCGGCTCAGCTCGCCCGCGACGAACTCTCGTTTGAGTTCGAGCCCCACCATGAAGAAGAAGATGGCCAGCAGGCCGTCAGCGGCCCACTGGCCGAGCGATAGATCGAGGTGCAGGGATGCGGGGCCGATGCGGGTGTCGCGCAGTGCAAAGTAGCCGTCAGCGAGGGGGCTGTTCGCCGCGATGAAGCCGATCAGGGCGGCGACCATCACGATCACACCACCCACCACCTCGCCGCGCAGCAGCGTGCTGACGCGCGCGGCTTCCCGCTGGTTGACAAGCCGCAGCAGGCGGCGCGGTCTGGGCTGCCGCCCGGGGGCTTCGGGGGAGTGGCGGGGCTCGTTCATCTCGCGCCTTTCAGGAAGGGGACTCTCGTTACAGTGTCGACCAGACTTCCCGACGCGCCGAGACGAGTGTACTTGGGGGGTGGCTAGCCCTGCATCTTGCGGCGCTTCGCCGCTTCGTTCTCGAGCTCGTACTCGGTGTCTTGCTCCTGCATCGCGACCGTGGCGATCGCCAGCGCGAATCCGGCGAGCCAGACGCCCCACACGAGCATGCGTCGCCAGTCTTTCCGCATGGACTGCGTGCGTCGGGCGGTGCTGAGCGCGCCCGCGGCTGCTCCGATCACGCCGGGATTGGTCACGTACTTGCCGATCGACACGATTCCTCCCTCGGGTTGCCTGGACTGATCCGCTGCGGATCGAGGTCTCCCGCCAGCCTACTCCCTGCCCGCCCGCGATCAGCTGCCTTCCCACGCCGCTTCGTTTCTGATACGCCACTGTTCGTTGCGGTGCTGTGCGAGGGGTGGATCGAGCGCCGCGCGAGGGGCGGATCAGGCGCTGCGCGCCAGTGGGGTAATCTTGCCATCAGGAGCCCGCGCCGCGGGCAGATCACACCCGGCCTCGGAGAGGCCGACCGAAGCGAGAGCGAAGGAGAGGCCGGCATGGCGAAGCAGGAGACGCTGTTCGAGGAGAGCTCGCAGGGGGCGGTGAGCGCGACTACCGCGATCTTCTTCATCCTCTCAATCGTGCTGGTCATCGGCGGCATGGTGCTGATGAGCTTCGGCTTCAATGTCACACTGGGTCAGGTCGTTGAGCTGTGGACGTTCATCGGCGGCCTGGCGGCCACCATCGTCGGCTTCGTGCTGCCCTTCTCTCTGCTGCCCGCGATCGGCAAGTAGCGCGGCGGTTCGCCGATACTGAGCGCCGGAGGATCCTGGATCCTTCGGCGCTCTTGCGTATGCTGCGTCGGTGTCCTCGGTGGCGGCTAGACTGTTGACATGGCAGAGATTGACATGAAGCCGCGGAGCCGCGACGTCACCGATGGGATCGAGAAGGCCGCTGCCCGGGGCATGCTCCGAGCGGTCGGTATGGGCGATGAAGACTGGGATAAGCCCCAGATCGCCATTGCGAGTTCCTGGAACGACGTCACCCCCTGCAACCTGAGCCTCGACAGGCTTGCGCAGGGCGCCAAGGAGGGCGTGCACGCTGGCGGCGGCTACCCGCTGCAGTTCGGCACCATCTCCGTCTCTGACGGCATCTCGATGGGCCACGAGGGCATGCACTTCTCGCTCGTCTCCCGCGAGGTCATCACCGACTCCGTCGAAACCGTGATCATGGCTGAGCGCATGGACGGCTCAGTGCTGCTCGCGGGCTGCGACAAGTCGCTGCCCGGCATGCTGATGGCCGCGGCTCGCCTCGATCTCGCCTCGGTGTTCCTGTACGCCGGCTCGATCGCGCCGGGCTGGGTCAAGCTCTCAGACGGCACCGAGAAGCAGGTGACCATCATCGACGCCTTCGAGGCCGTGGGTGCGTGCAAGGCCGGCACGCTCAGCGAAGAAGACCTGAAGCGCGTCGAGTGCGCGATCGCCCCGGGCGAGGGTGCCTGCGGTGGCATGTACACCGCGAACACCATGGCGTGCGTTGCAGAAGCGCTCGGCATGAGCCTGCCCGGCTCGGCGGCGCCCCCCAGCGCCGACCGCCGCCGCGACTACTTCGCCCACCGCTCGGGCGAGGCCGTCGTCAACCTGCTGCGTCAAGGCATCACGGCCCGCGATATCCTCACCAAGAAGGCCTTCGAGAACGCGATCACCGTGGCGATGGTGCTCGGCGGCTCCACGAATGCCGTGCTGCACCTGCTCGCCATCGCGCGCGAGGCCGAGGTCGAGCTGTCCCTCGAAGACTTCACCCGCATCGGCGCGAAGACCCCGCACCTCGCCGATATGAAGCCCTTCGGCCAGTACGTCGCTGAAGACTTCGACCGTGTCGGCGGCATGCCCGTCATCATGAAGGCGCTGCTCGATGCCGGTCTGCTGCACGGCGACGCACTCACCGTCACCGGAAAGACTGTCGCCGAGAACCTCGCCGACGTCACCACCGAGCTCGACGGCAAAGTGATTCGCAAGCTCGATGATCCGCTGCACGAGAACGGCGGCCTCACCATCCTCACCGGCAGCCTCGCCCCTGAGGGCGCCGTGGTGAAGACCGCAGGCTTCGACGCCGAGGTCTTCGAAGGCCCCGCCCGCGTCTTCGACCGTGAACGCGCCGCGATGGACGCCCTCACCGAAGGCACCATCAACAAGGGTGACGTCGTCGTGATCCGCTACGAGGGCCCCAAGGGTGGCCCCGGCATGCGCGAGATGCTCGCGATCACCGCCGCCATCAAGGGCGCAGGGCTCGGCAAGGATGTACTACTATTGACGGACGGACGATTCTCAGGCGGCACAACCGGCCTGTGTATCGGCCACATCGCGCCTGAGGCAACGGACGGAGGTCCGGTTGCCCTGGTCCGCGACGGCGACCTGATTCGGGTCGATGTCGTCGCACAAACGCTCGATCTGCTGGTAGATCCCGCCGAGCTCGAGGCCCGCCGAGCAAGCTGGGCCCCGCTTCCCCCGCGATACACGCGCGGTGTTCTGGCAAAGTACGCCAAGCTCGTCCGTTCGGCTTCCGAAGGCGCCGTCACCGGCTGATCCGGTGCCGCCGACAACGCCCGGCGGCTCGCAGCAGAGGCCCGCTCCGCGGAGTGGGCACTCACTCCGAGCCGCCGCAGCATGTCGGCCTCGGAGCCGTGCCGAACGCATTCACACCTCAGACCAGGAAAGCAAGCAATGACCTCGGAATCGAGTGCAGTTCCCCCATCGAAACCCGCGGCGCAACGCGGTGAGCGGATGACCGGTGCCCAAGCCGTCGTGCGCAGCCTCGAAGCGTTGGGCGTCACCGACGTCTTCGGCCTGCCCGGTGGCGCCGTGCTGCCTCTCTACGACGCACTCATGGACGCCGATCGCCTGCGCCACGTGCTCGTGCGCCACGAACAGGGCGGCGGCCACGCAGCAGAAGGCTTCGCAGCTGCGACGGGCAAGGTGGGCGTCTGCATCGCCACCTCAGGCCCCGGCGCGACGAACCTCGTCACCGCGATCGCCGACGCTTACATGGACTCCGTGCCGCTGCTCGCGATCACCGGCCAGGTGTTCTCGCACCTCATGGGCACCGACGCCTTCCAGGAAGCCGACATCGTCGGTGTCACCATGCCCATCACGAAGCACTCCTTCTTGGTGAAGAAGCCCGAGGAGATCCCCGGCGCTATTGCCGCGGCCTATCACCTCGCCTCCACGGGCCGCCCCGGCCCCGTGCTCGTCGACATCACCAAGGACGCCCAGGAGGGCATCCTCGACTTCGAGTGGGACGCACGCGTCGAGCTTGCCGGGTACCGGCCCATCACGAAGGCCAACAGCAAGCAGATTCAGGCCGCAGCCGAACTCATCGCGGCAGCGCAGCGCCCAGTGTTCTACGTCGGCGGTGGCGTCGGCCGCGCCGGCGCATCCGAAGAACTGCTGCAGCTCGCCGAGCTCGTGGGCGCCCCCGTGGTGACCACGCTGATGGCGCGCGGCGTCTTCCCCGACTCGCACCCGCAGCACCTCGGCATGCCCGGTATGCACGGCACCGTGCCTGCGGTGCTCGCGCTGCAAGAATCTGACCTGCTCATCACGCTCGGTGCCCGCTTTGACGACCGAGTCACCGGCAAGGCAGCGCTCTTCGCCCCCGAGGCGAAGGTGATTCACGCAGATATCGACCCCGCCGAGATCGGCAAGATCCGCGCCGCAGACGTACCCATCGTCGGTGACGCAGCCGACGTCATTGCAGATCTCATCGCCGCGGTCTCCACGGCTAAGCTCAGCCGAGAGTTCGCAGACATCTCCGCATGGTGGGAGCGCCTGCGCATGCTGCAGGAGCGCTTCCCCCTGGGCTACCAGGAGACGAGCGACGGGCTGCTCTCCCCGCAGCACGTCATCCAGCGCATCGGCGAACTGACGGGGCCCGAGGGCATCTACGCGGCCGGTGTCGGCCAGCACCAGATGTGGGCTGCGCAGTTCATCAAGTACGAGCGCCCCGGGGCGTGGCTCAACTCGGGTGGCGCCGGCACGATGGGCTACTCCGTTCCCGCCGCAATGGGTGCCAAGGTCGCAGAGCCTGAGCGCGTGGTGTGGGCGATCGACGGCGACGGCTGCTTCCAGATGACCAACCAGGAGCTCGCCACCTGCGTGGTGAACAACATCCCGATCAAGGTCGCGATCATCAATAACTCCTCGCTGGGCATGGTGCGCCAGTGGCAGACCCTCATCTACAACGGTCGCTACTCGAACACCGAGCTCAACACCGGGCACGGCTCGCAGCGCATCCCCGACTTCGTGAAGCTCGGCGACGCCTACGGTTGCCTCGCGATCCGCGTGGAGCGCGAAGACCAGGTCGACGATGCCATCAAGCTCGCGCTTGAGACCAACGACCGCCCCGTCGTCATCGACTTCGTGGTGAGTGCCGACGCGATGGTGTGGCCGATGGTGCGCCAGGGCACCTCAAACAGCGATATTCAGTACGCCCTCGAACACAGCCCCGAGTGGGAGGACGAGTAACCATGAGCCGTCACGTACTCAGCCTCCTCGTGGAGGACAAGCCCGGTCTGCTGACCCGTGTCGCAGGGCTCTTCGCCCGTCGCGGCTTCAACATCGAGTCGCTTGCCGTCGGCCCCACGGAGATGCGCGGCCTGTCGCGCATCACCGTCGTCGTAGACGAAGACGAGACCCTGCTCGAGCAGGTCACCAAGCAGCTCAACAAGCTCGTCAACGTCATCAAGATCGTCGAGCTTGACGAGTCCACCTCGGTGCAGCGCGAGCACGTGCTCATCAAGGTGCGCGCCGACAACCAGAGCCGTTCGCACGTGCTCGAGGCCGTAAACCTGTTCCGCGCTCGCGTGGTCGACGTGGTGCCCGATGCGCTCACCATCGAGGTCACCGGAGACACCGGCAAGATCGATGCCTTCCTGAAAGTGCTCGAACCCTACGGGATCAAGGAGATCGCGCAGTCCGGCCTTATCGCAATGGGCCGCGGCTCGAAGTCGATCTCGGAGCGCGTCTTCAAAAACTAACGAGGTCGCGCCGACCCCGTTGAACAACTGACACACCCACACAACACAAGGAGAGTCCCAAGTGGCTGAGATGTATTACGATGCCGACGCCGATCTGTCGATCATCCAGGGCAAGAAGGTCGCCGTTGTCGGCTACGGTTCGCAGGGCCACGCCCACGCAATGAACCTGCGCGATTCGGGCGTCGAGGTCGTCATCGCGCTCAAGGAAGGCTCGAAGTCGATCCAGAAGGCTGAAGAGGCCGGCTTTGAGGTCAAGACTGTTGCCGATGCTGCTGAGTGGGCAGACCTCATCATGATCCTCGCTCCCGATCAGCACCAGCGTGCGATCTACAACGAGCAGATCAAGGACAAGCTCACCGAGGGCAAGACCCTCGCCTTCGCACACGGTTTCAACATTCGCTTCGGCTACATTGAGGCACCTGCAGGCGTTGACGTGATCCTCGTCGCCCCCAAGGCTCCGGGCCACACCGTGCGCCGCGAGTTCGAGGCCGGCCGTGGCATCCCCGACATCATCGCCGTCGAGGTCGACGCCACCGGCACCGCCTGGGAGACCGCGAAGTCGTACGCGAAGGCAATCGGTGGCACCCGCGCCGGCGTCATCAAGACCACCTTCACCGAAGAGACCGAGACCGACCTGTTCGGCGAGCAGGCCGTGCTCTGCGGCGGTACCTCGCAGCTCGTGCAGTACGGCTTCGAGACCCTCACCGAGGCCGGCTACCAGCCCGAGATCGCCTACTTCGAGGTGCTGCACGAGCTCAAGCTCATCGTCGACCTCATGTGGGAGGGCGGCATCGCCAAGCAGCGCTGGTCGGTCAGCGACACCGCCGAGTACGGCGACTACGTCTCCGGCCCCCGCGTCATCGACCCCTCCGTCAAGGAGAACATGAAGGCCGTGCTCGCCGACATCCAGTCGGGTGCGTTCGCGAAGCGCTTCATCGAGGATCAGGACAACGGCGGCGCCGAGTTCCAGCAGCTGCGCGCCAAGGCCGAGTCGCACCCCATCGAGAAGACCGGTGCCGAGCTGCGCAAGCTCTTCGCATGGCAGCAGAGCGACGACGACTACACCGACGGTTCGGCCGCCCGCTGATCCGTTGCGCAGCCGAATCGGTTGCGCGTTGCGACGCTGAACCGGCCTGACGCCGCTTCAGCGTCACACACCACCGCAGGCACCCGGGGATTCCCCGGGTGCCTGCGGTGTTTGTGTGTGCGCCGCGAGGAAGGGAGCAACTGGGTGGGTGAAGCGGGGATGAAAACCAGGGTGAAAATGTGGAGGCGGACCCGACCCGCTGATTGCTGCCGACTACGTTGAAATGAGGAATTGCCTGGGTGTATTGGTGCAACTTGCGGGTCGCGTATTTTTCTTGACCCGTGCGCTGAGACGCCTCCGGCTAATGCTTTTGAGATAGTCAACAGGAGTGCGTGTGCGCGTAAATCGAGAACCCGGCAGTCGTTCGCAGCTTGCCCGACTCAGTGCCCTGGGCCTGGCGGGCTTGCTTGCCGTGAGTGGGCTGACGGTTGTCACCACCGCCGCGGGGGAGACGTCCGCCGAAGCCGCTCCCCAGGCGAATCAGATCTGGGCGGTGCCCGCCGGGCCGACGAGTGGTGCAATCTCGGTCGGTCAAGCGCGCGGCTACACATTTGGAGTCGGTGCAGACGCCATCACCGCTACAGAGCGGATCACCTCTGTGACGAACAACACCGGCCAGTTGAACAGCTGGCAAAGCAACTCGTTCCCTGGAGGCGCAGCAAACAGCACTGCGTTCCTCACGCCGACGCCCACGAATGACGTCCCGCTCGCGTCTCGGGAGAGCCGAGCAGGGCGTGTCAGCTACGATCTCACCTTCTCGAAACCCGTTCAGGGCTTGCTCTACCACATCGTCAACGTCGACAATGTCAAGATCGATATTTCTGGGTCGAACGAAGCCAGCGAGCCACTGCGGATTTCGACCTTGAGTAAGAATGATGTGCTGCAGGTCGATGAAGCGGCTCGACGGATCAACACGGTTCGGGCCAACACCGGCACCGTGTGGTGTCAAGGAAACGACGGCTCGTTCGGCAACGGGCGTTGCGGCTCCTTCAGCATCGGCCCGGGCGCCGTGAGTAAGGTGAGCGTCAGCGAGACCATCGACGCCAACGACGGCTGGGGTTGGTACTTGTCGTACCCCACCTCGAACCTCACCAAGAGCTTCGCACCCGCGCCGCTTCGAGTGGGCGAGACCACGTACCTCACTTACACGATCACCAACCCAGACGTCGAAGGCCAGGTCGGATTCACGGGCTTGGAATTCACCGACAAGCTGCCCGCGTGGCTCGAACTCCCCGCGGGCACGCAGCCGGTCCTCGAGAACTGCGGCACCGCGACCAGCGTCACGCTCACCGGAGGCGTCGTTGACGCGAGCAAGCTCGATGTCGCTCGCGGTGGCGTGTGCACGATCAAGATCCCCTATACCCCTGAGACGACGGGAAGCTTCCCGTTCACCACCGATGAGCTGACCTCGGGGTCGGCGAACCTCGTCGACCGTGCCACGGGAGGAACTCTCGTTGTCGTTGAACCCAAGCTCACCGTTAAGCAGACCGTGTCGCCTGCGGGTTCCGATGCATATCGCGCCGGGCAGCGGCTTGACTACACCTTCACGGTGAAGAACTCCGGCACCGAGCCCCTCACCGGGGTCACCCTCGACACCAGCGGTTTCGGCGGATCCGGTGTGCTCAAGAACCTGAGCTGCACGCCCGCGCTGCCCACGGATCTTGCCGTCAACGCCGAATCGGTATGCACCGCCGACTACGAGCTCACCCAGGAAGACATCGACCGCGGTTCGGTGCTGAGCCCCGCGACCGCGACGGGCAGTGTCCCCGCAGGCGGTACGCTTCCAGGCCCCGTCACCAGTGGCCCCTCGAAGACCGAGCTGACGATCGAGCATGCTCCCGAGCTCGAACTCGTGCAGACCACCGAGACCACCAAGATCGATCGCGCCGGTCAGCGCGTGCGCTACAGCTTCACCGTGACCAACAACGGCAATGTGTCGCTGACCGACCCCGGCGTTGAGATCACCAGCTTCAGTGGTGCAGGCAAGATCGGCACCCCCGTTTGCCCGGCAACGCCGAACCCGCTGCTGCCCGGCCAGTCGATCGAGTGCTCCGTGGAGTACACCACCGTGCCCGGCGACCTCAACGGCAAGCCACTGACGCTGCAGACCCGTGCTCTCGCCGGTGGCACCGTCTCGCCGGTCACGTCTGACCCCTCACAGGATCAGATCCCCACGGCGCGAGTGGATCCTGCCCAGCCCAAGCCCAAGCCCACGCCCGGCGGTTCGACCGGCTCCAAGGCAGCACCCTCGGCTCCGCTCGCCAAGACCGGTGGCTCCATCGCCGGCCCCGCGATCGGCTCGGCCGCGCTGCTCCTGCTCGGTGCGACCGCACTGTTCGTGCGTCGCGCCCGGAAGCAGAACGCGCTGCGCTAAGCCGCAGCGCACCCGCGGGCCCGGGGCCGCTTCGATCATCTCGAAGTGGCTCCGGGCCCGTTCGCTATTGCGAGGGAGAACCAGTGCCGCGGCGCTGTGACCTCACCGCAGTCACCGCTTGGTGGCGCGCGTCGTGCGCGCCGTCGGCTCTGCCTCCCAGGGGTTCTCCGGCCACGGATGCTTCGGGTAGCGGCCGCGCATCTCGCGCCGCACCTGCTCGTAGGGGCCGTTCCAGAACGATGAAAGGTCGTCGGTGACCGCGAGCGGTCTGCGGGCGGGGGAGAGCAGGTGGAAGAGCATCGGCACCTTGCCACCCGCGATGCGCGGGGTGGCGGCGAGACCGAACACCTCCTGCAGCTTCACCGCGACCACGGGCCGCGCGGCAGGGTCAGCCGACGCCTCCGGATAGGCGATGCGCACACTCGAGCCGGATGGCACCGTCAGGCGCTCGGGCGCCAACTCGTCGAAGCGCGCAGCCTCGGGCCACGGCAGCAGACGACGCAGCGCTGTGGCAACGTCGATGCCGCGCAGCGAGGCGTCCGGGCGGAGCCGTGCCAGGTCTGCGCCCAACCACTCCTCGATGCGCGCGGTCAGCGCCTCGTCGTCGACAGCGGGCCACGGCTCGCCGAGTTCACGGTGCAGCAGGGCGAGACGGTTGCGCAGTGAGGCCGCCGCTTCGGTCCAATCGAGCGCGGCAAGCCCGTGCTCGCGCAGGTGCGCGGCGAGCGCCGGCCCCACATCATCGGGCGTCGCCGCGACGGGGAGCGACGAGAGTGTGATGGCGCCGAGCCTGCGCTGTTCTCGCACCCGCACACGGCCGGCATCGACGCGGGCAACTCGCTCGGTCAGCAGCAGCGCGTCTCCGATGCGCAAGGCATCATCGGGGTCGAGCGGTGCGGCGAGGCGGATCACGGCGCCCGTGCCGTCGGCGGCGCGCCCAGCGGCCCGTTGCACCTCGCGCACCGCGATCCACTCACTGCCGAGCAGCGCACTGCCCTCGGGGAGTGCGGCCCGGGTGCCGCTCGCGAGCAGATAGCTGCGGGAGTGCTCCCCGGTGCGGCGCGCGATCCACTCAGGGCGGGCCAGTGCAGTAACGATGCCGGGGGCGGATCCCGGCGGCGTCGCGCGGTTTGCCGCCGCGCCGGTAGCGCCTGCGTTAGTCGTGGTTGCGGTGGGAGCCGCGTCGCCGCCCGCAATGCCGGCAAGGCGGCGGGCCTCCCGGCGCCAGCGATCCGCCCCCTGATGCCGCCCCGCGCTCAGCTCGCGCAGCAGCCCGGTGAGATCCGCGCCGACAGCCCGGTGATCATCCGACATCGCCGCCACGATCTCACCGACCGTGGTTGCGTCGCCGAGCACTTCGGCCCCGGTGAGCAGCGCCCGTGCCTCGCGCGCCCCCACAGGCATCCGCACCACGCGCTCACCCGTCGCGGTGATGCGTCCGGCCGCATCGACAAGTGCGAGGGTGCGCAGCACCTCGCCGGCAGCAGACATCGCTGCAGCCGGCGGCGCTGTCGGCAGCGCCAGGCCCACCCCGCCAGGGGTGCCCCACGCGGCGAGCAGCAGGGCCGCATCGGCAAGGTCGGCGGAGGCGATCTCGGGGACCGCCGCGGCCGGCATGCGCGCGAAATCAGTCTCCGAGTAGGCGCGCACCGCCCGGCCCGGCCCCTGCCGAGCAGCGCGGCCAGCCCGCTGCTCGGCACTCGCGCGAGAAGCGCTTACGGTGACCAGCCCGGTCATGTCGCGCGCACGATCGCGGCGAACCTCGCGCGCCAGGCCCGAGTCGATGACAAGACGCACCCCCGGCACGGTGAGCGAGCTCTCGGCCAGCGAGGTGCTCACCACGATGCGGGGCGGATCGCCGCTGCCGCGACCGCGCACGGCGCGATCCTGATCCCGCGCCGAAATGCGGCCGTGCAGGGGCAGCACCTCGACAGGGCTGCCGCCCCGCTGCTGCTCGCGCAGCAGCCGCACCACCTCGTCGACCTCGCGGGCACCGGGCACGAACACGAGCGCATCGCAGCCCTGCTCGGCCTGCGCCGCCGCGGCGACAGCGGCGAGGTGCGTCAGAAACGGGCGGGTCGTGCCCCGGTCATCGAGCCTGGCGCCCTCGAAGGGCGCGAAGTCGATGCGCAGCGGATGCAACGGAGACGGGATATCGACGACGGGGGCCGGGGCGCCGTCAGTGCCGAGCAGTGCGGCGATCCCGCGGGCATCAAGCGTTGCCGACATGGCGACCAGGCGCAGATCATCGCGCAGTGCCCGTACCTCGGCCAGCAGCCCCAACAGGAGGTCACCGTCGACGGAGCGCTCGTGCACCTCATCGAGGATCACCGCGTCGACACCCTCGAGCGCGGGGTCGGCGATGAGACGCCGCAGCAGCACACCAGGTGTCAGCACTTCGAGCCTGGTGCGCGGGCCGACGCGTCGTTCGCCGCGCACGGTGAAGCCCACTGCGCCGAGATCGGTGCCGCCAAGATTGCCGCCGAGGTCGCCGCCGCCATCGAGTGCCGCGATCCGCCGGGCCGCTGCCCGCACCGCTACCCGGCGTGGCTGCGTCAGTAGCACCCGCCCGCCGCCGTTCGCGGCGGTGAGGTTCGCGATGAGCGGTGGCACATAGGTGGTCTTGCCGGTGCCGGGCGGTGCGGTGATGACGCACGCCCCGCTTCTCGCGGCCTCTCCGATGGCGGTGTGCGCCGCCGCCACCGGGAGCCCTGCGCCGATGCGGTCGAGATCGAAGCGGTGGGCGGTCACGCACTCATCCTACGGGCGGTACCGCATGCGCCCTGTGGCGGGAGTGCGCATTCGGCATGCTCCGAGACTCCGCTCGCTAGGCTGGTGGTCATGGCAGAACCAGACGGCGAGGAGCGCGAGAGCGCCATCGCGAGCGGATGGACGGTGCACGCCGATCCGCTTCCCGCAGCGGATCACGCACCCGCAGCAGACGACACCCCGAGCGAAGCCGCGGGCAGCGGAATCGACGACGGCTCAGTCGACGCCGCTGACTCGGAGGCTGACGCACCCCCGGCACAACTGTCGAACGCTGCGCTCGTGCTGCTGGGCGTCTTCGGCGGTCTCTACCTGCTTTACGCCTGGATCTGGCTCAGCTGGGCCCAGTTCTACGCGGGCCAGAACGCCTCGGTTGCAGAATCAAGCGGATCGCTCGGCGCCGTGCTGCAGCAGATCGTGTTCTGGGCGGCTCCGCTCGCCCCGATCCTCTGGTTCGCTGCGGCAATGGTGCTGTGTCGTGGGGCCGGCATGCGACGCCTCACGATCTGGATCGTGATCGGGGCCGTCGTGCTGCTACCCCTGCCCGTCTTCGGAGGAGGAGCCTGATGGTCCGGCGCATCACCGTGTGGGCGGCCGCTGCGCTGCTCACCGCGCTCTACATCTACACCGTCATTGCGGCGATCGGCAACGCCGTGCTGCTGCCGCAGATGGCCGATTCGATGGGGCTCGGCATCTCGGGTGCCGGCTGGTTCTGGCTCGTGTTCGGCATTGCCCTGCCGGTGCTCGTCTACGCGCTCGCCCTGCTGATCGGCAAGGGCCGCACCGCCGGCCCGCGACTGCTCGTGATCGCGGCCGGGCTCGGCCTGGTTGCGGCGGTGCAGCTCGAAGTGCTGCACCTCGTGCCGCAGTCGAGCTTCTTCGGTTAAGCGAGCGGTCGCTTCTCTGCTGATGATGGGATGGCGGATCCGGATCCGCCGCCCCATCCCGGCGCAGCACCGCGATTGCTGCCGCGCGCCCTGATGACGCGGGATGACGCGGGGCGGCTTCGGGCCGCAGCCGAGCTGGTGCGGCAGGATAGGATGGAAATCCGGTTCCGCGTGTCGGGCCGGAAATCTCCTGCCGCTGACCCGAAGGATCCGCTTGATGTCTGCGCCGGTCGTGCTGATCGCCGAACAACTGTCTCCCGCCACCATCGCCGCTCTCGGCCCCGACTTCGAGGTGGTGCACGTCGACGGCACTGATCGCGACGCCCTGCGCGCCGCCCTCGCCACCGCCGACGCGGTGCTCGTGCGCTCGGCCACGCAGATCGACGCGGAAGCGCTCGGCTGGGCCCCCAATCTCAAGGTGGTCGCCCGCGCGGGCGTCGGCCTCGACAACGTCGACATCAAAGCGGCCACGCAGGCCGGCGTGATGGTGGTTAACGCGCCCACCTCCAACATCATCAGCGCAGCAGAACTCACCGTCGCCCACATCCTCGGCCTCGCGAGGCACCTGCCGCGCGCCCACGGCTCGCTCTCGGCCGGCGAATGGAAGCGCTCGTCGTTCACCGGCACCGAGCTGTACGAGAAGACCATCGGCATCGTCGGCCTGGGCCGTATCGGCGCCCTCGTGGCCGAGCGCCTGCGCGGCTTCGGCGTCGAGCTCATCGCCTTCGACCCCTACGTGACCGCGGCCCGCGCTCAGCAGCTCGGCGTGCAGCTCGTGACGCTCGACGAGCTCGTCGAGCGTGCCGACTTCCTCACCATCCACATGCCGCGCACCCCCGAAACGCTCGGCATGATCGGTGCCGAGCAGCTGCGCGCCATGAAGAATACCGCCTACGTGGTGAACGTCGCCCGCGGCGGCCTCATCGACGAGGCCGCGCTCGTCGGCGCGCTCGCAGCCGGTGAGATCGCCGGTGCCGCACTCGACGTCTTCATGCAGGAGCCCCCGGCCGACACCTCGCTCACGGGCCTGCCGAACGTGAACGTGACGCCTCACCTCGGCGCCTCGACCGAAGAGGCTCAGGAGAAGGCGGGCGTCTCGGTCGCGAAGTCGGTGCGTCTCGCCCTCGCCGGCGATCTCGTGCCCGACGCCGTCAACGTCGCGGGCGGTGCCATCGACGAGTATGTGCGCCCCGGCCTGCCGCTCACCGAAAAGCTCGGCCAGGTGTTCGCGGGCCTTGCGGGCACCGCGATCGCGTCGCTCGATATCGAGGTGCACGGTGAACTCTCCGAGCACAACGTCGACGCGCTGCGTCTGGCTGCGCTCAAGGGCATTTTCTCGAAGATCGTGAGCGATCCGGTGTCGTACGTGAATGCACCGCTTCTCGCCGAGCAGCGCGATGTCGAGGTGCGCTTCACCGTTGATGCCGAGTCGGAGAGCTACCGCAACGTCATCACGATCCGCGGATCGCTGACCGATGGCACCCAGATGTCGGTGTCGGGCACGCTCACCGGCCCGAAGCAGATCGAGAAGATCGTGGGCATCAACGGCTACGAGCTCGAACTGCCGCTCTCGGACCACCTCATCGTGTTCAGCTACGTCGACCGCCCCGGCATCGTGGCGGCCTACGGCGGCATCCTGGGCGAGGCCGGCGTGAACATCGCCGGCCTGCAGATCGCGCGCGACGAGAAGAAGGGCACCGCGCTGTCGGTGCTCTCGGTCGACGCCCCCGTGGAGGAGTCGCTCATCGGCGCGCTGCGCGGTGCGATCGGGGCAGAGACCCTCAGCACGATCAGCATCGATGCGCAGTAAGCGCACGAACGGTGCCATCGCGCAGTAGGCGCACGAACGGTGCCGGTGCGCAGTAAGCGCACGAACGGGGCCATCGCGCAGTAGGCGCGTGGTCAGAGGCCCGGGGTTGCCCGCCGCGAGCCGCTATGCAGCCTGCCGTCTCTCGCCTGGCCCCCTGCTGGCCCCGGGATCCACCTCGCCGAGTGGAGGATTTGGCGGCTTAGTAGGCGGGTTGCGGCGCTTTTTTCGCCTCTCGACGGATGCCTCCGTGGGGAAGGAAGCAAGTAGGGGCCGGGAGAGGAAGGTGAGGGGGTGACGCTTGCGCAGCGGCGGCGTAGAGTCGGGGCATGAGTATGGATGACGGCCTCGCCGAACTCGACTTCACCGTGTTCGGCTTCATTGCCCGACCGCCGGCCGAGGTCTACGAGGCTGTGGCCGACCCCGAGATTCTCAGCCGCTACTTCACCACCGGTGGAGCCATCGGCCGCATCGAGACCGGCGCGACGGTGCGCTGGAACTTCGCCGATTCTCCCGGCGCGTTCCCCGTCGAAATCATCGAGGCCGTGCCGCCCGCCCGCATCCGCCTGCGATGGGCGGGAGACTCCGCCGCGACGCTCGACCCGCGGGGCACCGAGGTCGAGTTTGTGTTCCGCTCAGTCGATGACGGCGCACGCACCGAGGTGCGGATCACGGAGCGTGCGTGGCGTTCCACACCGGGCGGTGCAGTGGGGGCCTTCGGCAACTGCATGGGATGGACGGGCATGCTGGCCGCGATGAAGGCCTGGCTGGAGCACGGCATCAATCTGCGCGAGGGCTTCTACAGGTAGCTCGGTGCGGGGCTCGCCGGTGCCCGCCACGGGCCTCGGAGCGGCGAGCGTGCAGAACACACGCGATCCCGAGCCTTTTCAAAGCACCGGTGATAACCTTGGTGTGCGGGCATCTGCCCGCCTCAATGAAGAACCGAGCGCGTCGGTCGGCGGGCTGGTCTTCGGTGGTGGATCCCCCCGCCGGCCCCTGCGCGGGCCGCAGAACCGGGGTGGTCTTCTACTGAACATCAGCACCCGGGTCTGCGCAGCACCGCTCGCAGCGTCTCGAGCTGCCGCCACGCGCTCTCGCAAGTGAATGGAGAACCCGTGGAGGGTCCTGAAATCAAGTTCGCCGAGGCCGTGCTCGACAACGGCAAGTTCGGCAAGCGCACCATCCGTTTCGAGGCCGGTCGCCTCGCGCAGCAGGCGCAGGGCGCCGTCGCCGCATACCTCGACGAGGAGACGATGCTCCTCTCGGCCACCAGCGCATCGAAGCAGCCGAAGGATCACTTCGACTTCTTCCCGCTGACCGTCGACGTCGAAGAGCGCTCGTACGCCGCAGGCAAGATCCCCGGCTCGTTCTTCCGCCGCGAGGGCCGCCCCTCGACCGAGGCGATCCTCGTCTGCCGCCTCATCGACCGCCCGCTGCGCCCGTCGTTCGTCGACGGCCTCCGCAACGAGGTGCAGATCGTTGTCACCGTGCTGTCGATCGCTCCCGGCGAGTTCTACGACGCGCTCGCGATCAACGCCGCATCGGCGTCGACCCAGATCTCGGGCCTGCCCTTCTCCGGCCCGATCGCAGGCGTGCGCCTCGCGCTCATCGGCGACCAGTGGGTGGCATTCCCCAACGCCGAACAGCTGCAGGAGGCCGTCTTCGACCTGATGGTCGCCGGTCGCGTGATCACCAAGGCCGACGGCACCGAAGATGTCGCGATCATGATGGTCGAGGCCGAGGCCACCGAGGGCTCCTGGAACCTTATCCAGGCCGGCGCCACGAAGCCCGATGAGGCCGTCGTCGCCCAGGGCCTCGAAGCCGCGAAGCCCTTCCTCACCCAGCTGGTGAAGGCGCAGGAGCAGCTCGCCGCGCAGTCCGCAAAGGAGGTCCAGGAGTACCCCGTATTCCTGCCCTACACCGACGAGGCCTACGCCGCTGTCGCCGAGCTCGCCGAGGCCGAGCTCACCGCGATCTACCAGATCGCCGACAAGCAGGAGCGCCAGGACGCCGACGACGCGCTGAAGAGCCGCGTCAAGGAGGCCATCGCAGCCAAGATCGAGGCCGGCGAACTGCCTGCCACGATCGAGGGCCAGGTGTCTGCCGCCTACAAGTCGGTCACCAAGAAGATCGTGCGCGGTCGCATCCTGTCTGAGGGCGCCCGCATCGACGGTCGCGGTCTGCGCGACATCCGTGCGCTCGACGCCGAGGTCCAGGTGATCCCGCGCGTGCACGGTTCGGCGATCTTCCAGCGCGGAGAGACCCAGATCCTGGGCGTCTCCACGCTGAACATGCTGAAGATGGAGCAGCAGATCGATTCGCTGTCGCCCACCAGCAGCAAGCGCTACATGCACCACTACAACTTCCCGCCCTACTCGACTGGTGAGACGGGCCGCGTTGGCAGCCCCAAGCGCCGCGAGATCGGCCATGGCTTCCTCGCCGAGCGCGCGCTCGTGCCGGTGCTGCCCAGCCGCGAGGAGTTCCCCTACGCGATCCGCCAGGTGAGCGAGGCGCTCAGCTCGAACGGTTCGACCTCGATGGGCTCGGTCTGCGCTTCGACGCTGTCGCTGCTCAACGCCGGCGTACCGCTGCGCGCGCCCGTCGCAGGCATCGCCATGGGTCTCGTCTCCGACGAGGTCGACGGTGAGACCCGCTACGCAACCCTCACCGACATCCTCGGTGCCGAAGACGCACTGGGCGACATGGACTTCAAGGTCGCAGGCACCTCGGAGTTCGTGACCGCGCTGCAGCTCGACACCAAGCTCGACGGTATCCCCAGCGACGTGCTCGCTGGTGCGCTGTCGCAGGCAAAGGAAGCTCGCACCACCATCCTCGACGTGCTCTCGCAGGCGATCGACACCCCCGACGAGATGGCGCCCACAGCGCCCCGCGTCATCACGGTGAACATCCCCGTCGACAAGATCGGCGAGCTGATCGGCCCCAAGGGCAAGACGATCAACGGCATCCAGGACGAGACCGGCGCCGACATCTCGATCGACGACGACGGCACCGTGTACATCGGCGCCGTCGACGGCCCCTCCGCTGAGGCCGCTCGCGCCCAGGTCAACGCCATCGCGAACCCGCAGAACCCTGAGGTGGGCGAGCAGTACCTCGGCACCGTGGTGAAGAACGCCGCCTTCGGCGCCTTCGTGTCGCTGCTTCCCGGCAAGGACGGTCTGCTGCACATCAGCGAGGTGCGCAAGCTCGCCGGTGGCAAGCGTGTCGAGAGCGTTGACGATGTGCTTTCCGTCGGTCAGAAGATCCTCGTGAAGATCACGAAGGTCGATGATCGTGGCAAGCTCTCGCTCGAGCCGGTGCTCGAAGAGTCCGCCGCTGAGGCCCCCGCTGAGGAGGCCGCTGCAGAGTAACCCTCTGCGGCCCGGCAGTGCCGGTGCGGATCACGAAGCGCCCGTCGAGCTCAGGCTCGGCGGGCGCTTCCGTGTTGATGGGGGAGTGAGGCGCTGCTGAGAGGCGGTTCTTCGCCATTCTCGGCGACGTGCAGCCTGGGCGGCAGAGGTGCGGTGCACGAGGGCATAGGCTGTCAGGATGCGCGAACCCATTCTGCTGCCGCTTGATCAGCCGGAACTCGAAACCGATCTCGCCGGAGGCGTCGTGCGGCGCACTGTGCACCCCAGTGGCCTGCGCGTGCTCACTGAGCGCATGCCGAGCGCCCGCAGCGCCTCTATCGGCTTCTGGGTGGGCGTCGGTTCGCGCGACGAGCAGGGCGAGCGCGATGACGCTCCCGGCAGTCTCGGCTCGACACATTTCCTGGAGCACCTGCTGTTCAAGGGCACGCCGACACGCGACGCCTACTCGATCGCTACCAGCTTCGACCGCATCGGGGCCGAACACAACGCGCTTACGGCCAAGGAGTACACCTGCTACTACGCGAAGGTGCGTGACGCCGATCTGGAGGGTGCGGTGACCGTGCTCGCCGACATGGTGACGAGCTCGGTGCTCGACGTCGACGAGTTCGAGATGGAGCGGGGTGTGATCCTCGAGGAGCTCGCGATGGCCGCTGATGATCTCGCCGACGTCGCGAACGAGCGGTTCTTCGAGGCGGTGATGGGGGAGCACCCGCTCGGCCGCCCCATCGGAGGCCTGCCCGAAACCATCCGTGCCGCTCGACGAGACGACGTCGCGTCGCACTACCGTCACCGCTACGACCCCAGCACGCTCGTCATCACGGCTGCCGGGGCCGTCGACCACGACAAGCTCGTGGAGCAGGTGCTCTCGGCCCTCGATCTCTCGCCTGAAGATCGCTGGCACACGGGCCGTTCGGCGCTTCCGGTGCGCCGCGTGCAGGCAGGGGCGGCGGATCGCGCGGCCTCGCTCGCGTCGCTTGCCGAGCGCGGCACCGAGCCGAGCGTGCACATCACTGCGCGTCCGAGCGAGCAGATCAATCTACTGATCGGCGCTGAGGGTCTGCGCGCCAATGATCCGCGTCGATTCGCCTTCGGTGTCATGAACTCGGTGCTGGGCGGGGGCATGTCGAGCAGGCTCTTCCAGGAAATCCGTGAGAAGCGCGGCCTGGCCTACACGGCGTACTCGTTCGGCGCGAGCTACAGCGATGCCGGCCTCTTCGGGATGTACGCCGGTTGCGCGCCCGAGAGGGCCTCAGAGGTGGTGGAGCTGAGCCGTCTCGAACTGCAGCGGATCGCAGAGAGCGGCATCACCGAGGAAGAGCGCGAACGTGCGCTCGGGCAGATTGCGGGGTCGTCGGCGCTCGCGCTCGAAGACAGCGATACCCGTATGGGACGTCTCGCACGGGCGGAGCTCGGCAGCGGTGAGCTGTACGATCTCGACGCCTCGCTGGAGCGCTTCGCAGCGGTGACCGCAGACGACATCCGTGCTATCGCCGCCGATCTTGCGGCTCGTCCGCTCACGATTGTGGCCGTGGGCGACACGGCGAGGTCGACGCTCAGCGCGACCGCTGAGTGATCTCCCGCAGCTTGCGCATGCCGGCGCGCCAGTACACCTTGGCCGTCGGCACGCGCGTGCCGCGGTAGAGTCCCTGCACCGCCGGGATGAGGCGCTTCGTGGGTTCGGTGAGGGCGTAATGCTGCTCCTGCGCGCGAGTGCGGGTGATGAGCATGCCGAGGTCGAGGCCGCGTCCGCGGTAGTCGCCGACGCCCACGGCGCGCATCCAGAAGACTTCGTCGGGCGACTGGAGCGCCTGCCAGTCGAGGTCTGCCGCGATGAAGTCGAGGCGGGAGCCGTCCTGCGATACCCGGTAGCGCCCGGTGCTGGGGGCCTCCACGACGCGGTCGGTGTCGGGGCCGGGGTACTGGATCACGAGTGTGCTCCAGGTCTCGTTGTCGAGCGCGGCAGCGCGCTCCGCCTTGATCTGTGCGAGGTCGAGGTCGAAGTCGACGTCTGAGAACTCGAGCACGTGGTAGGCGAAGAGCGGCAGTGTGGTGTCGTGCGGGGTGAGGTTCGAGTGCGGTGACGATCCGCTGATCCGCGGGTTCAGTTCACCGAGATACACCTCGTCGGTGTCGGTGTCGAGCAGCACGCTCACCTCGAGAATGCCACGGTAGCCCTCTGCGGCGAGACGGTTGCAGAAGCGTTCGACGAGGTCGAGGGTGCGGTTGCGGGCGTCGTCGCCGAGTAGGGAGGGGTAGAGTTCGCTGCCGGCCCAGCCGCCGCGGTACGCGGTCAGCTCGGGGTGGCCGGTGATCTCGCGCAGCACCGGGCCGGTGACGGTGCCGGCGGCGGTGATCACGGCCTCCACGGCAAGCGGTAGGTGCGCGATGCGTCGCATCACCTTGATGTCGGGGCCTGTGATCGCGGCTGCGACGCGTTCGTAGTCGGCGTGCGAGGAGACGAAGTAGGTGGTGCGGCCGGAATCGCCGTAGGGGAGCTGGATCACCAGGTGCTCGCCAAGCCCGGCGTCGCGTGCCTGGCTGCGCAGGTCGTCCCAGCCGGTGATCGTGGTGAGGATGTTGGGCACGCTGAACGCGCCCGCGTCGTTGCCGAGCTGCGTGGTGGAGATCTTGGAGTCGAGGCGGCTGCGCAGGGCGACCTCGGGCATCGCGATATCGTAGCCGAGTTCGCGGCAGATGCGCTCGCTGCGCTCATCGAACATTGCCATCACGATCTTCGGGCGCAGGCCGGCGGGGGTCTGCTCGGCGATGTAGCGCTGCACCTGTTCGTTGCTGAGCAACCAGTTGACGATGTTGATGTTGCCGCGGGGTTCGATGTCGGGCACGTTCGTGGGGGCGAAGGCTCGCGGGTGGGCGCCGTCCCAGGAGTCGCGCAGCGAGATGTAGCGGAACCCACCGACCCAGCGGTCGACGCCGAGCAGGTTCGTCGCGGATCGGCTCACGTAGAAGAAGGGTTGCGGGTCGTTCCGCAGGTGCTCCGTGATCTCTGCGAGGGATGTGAGGCGGGGGCGCGAGGGGGAAGAACCGGGAGCCGTCGTCATACTTCGAGGGTACCCCAGTCGAACTTCGGTACCCTAGGAGGCATGTCTGCGAGCGTTGCGGTGGCGGGTGCCACCGGCCGTCTGGGGTCCCTCGTCTGCCGAGTGGTGGAGGAGCACCCCGCTTTCGAGCTTGTCGCTCGGCTGACCAGTGCGTCTGAGCCTGAGGCGGGTGCTGAGGCCGAGATCCTCATCGATGTCAGCCACCCCGATGCCTCGCCTGCCATTGTGGAGCGTGCGCTGGCGCGGGGGCAGCGCGTCATCGTCGGCACGAGCGGTTGGTCGGCGGATCGCCTCGCCGAGCTGGGCAAGCGCCTTGCCGGCCTGCCCGATGCTGGCGTGATCGTGGTGCCGAATTTCTCACTGGGCTCGGTGATCGGCACGGCGCTCGCGCGTATCGCGGCACCCTATTTTGACGCTGTCGAGGTTGTTGAGGCGCACCACCCCGCGAAGGTCGATTCGCCGTCGGGTACGGCGGTGCGCACTGCTGAGCTGATGGCTGAGGCTCGCGAGGGCCGCCCCTTCGAGGCGCCGTTCGCCGAGCAGCCGGCGCGTGGGCAGCTTGTCGCGGGAATCCCGGTGCACAGTTTGCGGCTTGCCGGTGTGGTCGCGAAACAGGAGGTGCGGTTCGGCGGGCCTGGCGAGGTGCTCACCGTCACCCATGACACCCACTCGAACGAGGCGTATCGCGCGGGGATCCGCGCAGCGCTCGAAGCCGTCGGCGAAGCTCGTGGGCTCACGGTCGGTCTTGACAGCGTGCTCGGCATCGGCGTGCTCGGAGCCAACGCATGAGCCCTCGGGCGCGGTCTGTGCTGGGCGTCGCGGTGATGAGCGTGCTGTTGGTGCTCTACTTCGTGTTCGCGGGTGTTCGCGCGGTAGCCCTGCTCGCTTCTCAGGAGCCGATCCCGGTGGTGATGGGTGCGGCGATGCTGATCCTGCCGCTGATTGGCGTGTGGGCGCTCGTGCGCGAGCTGCAGTTCGGGCGCAGCGCGACGAGGCTCGCCGACAGGCTCGCCGCTGAGGGTGTCCTTCCCGAGGAGCCCGTCGCCACGCACCCATCAGGGCGCCCTGTGCGCGAGGATGCCGACGCGGCGTTCCCGCGTTACCGCGACGAGGCTGAGGCGAATCCGGCCTCGTGGCGGGCGTGGATGCGGCTGGGCATCGTGTACGACGCCTGCGGTGATCGACGACGCGCAAGAGGGGCGATCCGACAAGCAATCTCCCTGGAACGCGACGAAATTCGTAGGTGATCCGTGCAGGGTTAGGGAATTCCGAACTTCCGGCCTACAATCGTCCGCGGACGGCAGCAGGACGGGGCCCGGATGACCCCGCGATCATCCTGCCGCCGAATGCGCGAACACGCTACGGTGCGTGGGAAAGCAACGGTGAAGAACACTATGGCCAAGTACGACCTGACGGCCGCCGAACCAGCGACGCGAACGCTGGATTCGGTGACGGGAATCAGCAAGAAGGGGCTCCCCTCGGGAACGGTGGGGGTGCTCGGTGCCCTCGTTATCGGACTCTCCACCTGCGCCCCGGCCTACACGCTGACCTCGGCGGTCGGCCCGGCTGCGAGCGAGGTCGGCTATCAGACCCCGGCTATCTTCCTCATGGGGTTCATCCCGATGCTGCTCGTCGCACTCGGCTACCGCGCCCTCAACTCGGCGATGCCCGACTCGGGAACCTCCTTCACCTGGGCAGCCCGCGCCTTCGGCCCCTGGGTGGGCTGGATGGCGGGCTGGGGCCTGATCGCCGCCACCGTGCTCGTGCTCTCAAACCTCGCCGGTATCGCCGTCGAGTTCCTCTTCCAGTCGATCAGTATCGTCGCCGATGATCCCTCGATCGCCGACCTCGCGAGCAACCGCCTCATCAACATCGCTGTCTGTCTCGGCTTCATGGCAATCGCCACGTTCATCTCCTACCGCGGCATGACCTCCACCAAGATCTTCCAGTACGTCACCGTCGCCTTCCAGATGATCGTGCTCGTCTGGTTCATCATCGCGATGTTCATCGGTGCGGGCGACTCCGCCAACACCGAGGGCCGCATGCCAGAACTCTCGTGGTTCAACCCGCTCGAGGTCGACAGCTTCAGCGCCTTCGCAGCCGGTATTGCCGTGTCGATCTTCGTCTACTGGGGATGGGACACCGTGCTCACCATGGGCGAGGAGACGAAGCCCTCTAAGGGACGCCTCTCGACTGAGAGCAAGGCTGCCACGATCCTCGTGCTCATCCTCGTCGTGCTCTACGTCGGCACCGCCGCCGCCACCGTCGCCTACGCAGGCATCGGCGACGGCCCCACCGGCCTCGGCAACCCCGACATCGCCGAGAACGTGTTCGCCGCGCTCGCGCACCCGGTGATGGGACCCGCCGCGATCCTGCTCTCGCTCGCGATCCTCGTCAGCGCCATGGCCTCGATCAACTCGACCGCGATCTCGCCGGCCCGCACGCTGCTGGCGATGTCGCACTACCGCGCGCTGCCCGCTTCGATCAAGCGCATCCACCCCAAATACAAGTCGCCCTACGTGGCGCTCATGTGGTCGTCGATCGTTGCATCGGCCTTCTACGCCGTCATGCGCTTCATCAGCGAAGACGTGCTGTGGGACACCATCACGGCGCTCGGCATGATGGTGTGCTTCTACTACGGCATCACCGCCCTCGCGAGCCCCTGGTACTTCCGCAAGGCGGCGCTCAAGGAGGGTCTCGGTTCGGTCATCTCGAAGATCGTGCTGCCCGGCATCGGCGGCGTGCTGCTGCTGATCGTGTTCGTGCAGACCACGATCGACAGCATGAACCCGAGCTTCGGATCGGGCAGCAACATCGGCGGAATCGGCCTCGTCGGCATCATCGGTGTGGCTGTGCTCGGCATCGGCGTGGTGCTCATGCTGCTGCAGGCGCGCGTGGCTCCCGACTTCTTCAAGGGCCGCGTGCTCGCGAAGGCCGACGCCAGCAACGACACCTCGGCGCTGCAGGTCTTCGATGACGGGCTCGGTTCGTAGCTGCCGCCCTGCCGCAACGCACCGGAACGGAGCATGTCCGCAATCTGTACAGGATCACGGACATGCTCCGTTCTGCGATACCCTTCGGATTTGCAGGCTGCGAGTCGGTAGGATTCACAACGGAGGGCAGGGGGAGGAACGTGTTGCGGATGAGGAAGCAGAACGATCGCTCGCTCGCTGCCGCCTCCTTCTACTTCGCCGGCGGACTGTTCCCGCTGCTGAACGCGACGATATTCCGTCTCACGGCCGGTCCGCGCTACGACCTGCTGGTGATCGCTGTGCTCTCTTTCAGTGCGGCTCTCGGTATCCTCATCATCGGAGATCGCTTCTCAAGAATCGCGGCAGGTGTCGTCATGAGTCTGCCGCTCTTGACTGCCGTTCCGAACGTGCTGTTTTCATCCCATGAACTGCGTGTGCTGTCGCTGGGCTTCCTGTTCTTTCCCTACTTCATCTTCCTCGTCTGGTTCTTGCCGATCTGGTTCGCCCGGTTGCTGGGCTACAGTTGGCTGGCGCTCTTCTGCGGGGCCGTCATCGTAAAGTATGGGCTGGACCCGGCGGCAGTCCTGCTCGTATTGGTTGTGAGCGGCGCTACCCTCGGTGAGCTCGTGCACCGGTTTAAGCGGCGGCTTGAGCGCGAAGCGATCACCGATTCGCTCTGCAACGTGTGGAACCGACGAGGTTTCGAGTACCTGCTCTCGAAAGCTGTGGCTGTGGCCGAACGCAACGAGCGTCCGCTGGCGCTCGTCTATCTCGATATTGACAATTTCAAAGCCATCAACGACGGCCGTGGGCATGTTGTCGGTGATCAGATGCTGCGCAGTTTCGCCCGAGACATCGATGAACGCATCCGTACCGAAGACGTGTTCGCGCGCTTCGGCGGCGACGAGTTTGCGCTGCTGCTGATCGACTGCGATGCCCGACAGGCGAGGGAATCAGCCGAGCGGCTCAGGAACGAGGTGTTCACCCCAACCTGGTCGTACGGGATCGCCCAGTGGCAGCCGGGTGAGACGCCGAAAGAGTTCATTTCTCGCGCCGACCTCAGCATGCTCGCCGACAAGCAGCGCCGCAAGGTTGCCGCGCTAGACTCGTCAGCGTGACTGCGAACGCGATCCCGACCCCGTACGAAGACCTGCTGCGCGAGGTCTACGAGCATGGCACCCCCAAGAGCGACCGCACCGGAACTGGCACTCGCAGCCTCTTCGGCCGTCAGATTCGCTTCGATCTTGCAGAGTCGTTCCCGCTGATCACCACGAAGCGTGTGCACTTCAAATCGGTGGCCGTCGAACTGCTGTGGTTCTTGCGCGGCGAGGGCAACATCGGCTTCCTCCGTGAGCACGGCGTTACGATCTGGGATGAGTGGGCTGACGAGCACGGCGATCTCGGTCCCGTCTACGGCGTGCAGTGGCGCTCCTGGCCCACCCCGAACGGCGAACACATTGACCAGATTGCGCGGGTCGTCGAGCAGCTGCGATCCGACCCCGATTCGCGTCGCATCATTGTGTCAGCCTGGAACGTCGCCGAGCTCGACCAGATGGCGCTCGCACCCTGCCACGCCTTCTTCCAGTTCTACGTGGCCGACGGCAAGCTCTCCTGTCAGCTCTACCAGCGATCCGCCGACATGTTCCTCGGCGTGCCCTTCAATATCGCAAGCTACGCGCTGCTCACCCTCATGGTCGCGCAGCAGACCGGGCTTGAACCCGGCGAATTCGTGTGGACGGGCGGCGACTGCCACATCTACGACAATCACCTCGAGCAGGTCGAACGGCAGCTCGCCCGCGAGCCCTTCCCCTACCCCCGCATCGAGATCCGCAAGGCCGATTCGATACTCGACTACACCCTCGACGACTTCGAGATCGTCGGTTACGAGCATCACCCCGGCATCAAAGCGCCTGTGGCGGTGTGAGGCGTGACGTACGCTGACCGCCTGCGAGCCGACCTCAGCGACAGCATCGGTGCGGGCGTCGGTATGATCTGGGCCGAGGCCCGGGGCGGCGCCATCGGTCGAGACGGCACGATGCCCTGGCATCTGCCCGAAGATCTCGCCCACTTCAAGCACACCACCTGGGGCGCGCCCGTCATCATGGGCCGCCGCACGTGGGAGTCGTTGCCCGAACGCTTCAGACCGCTTCCGGGCCGCGAAAACGTTGTGGTGACGCGCGCGGGAGACCTCGAAACGCCCGGGGCGACCGCAGTGGCGTCGCTCGAAGCAGCGATCGAGCGCACCCGAGGTCGTGTGCGCGACGAGTACGAGGCGCACCTCAGCCGGATCGCCGATGATCCCGGCACAACGTGCCAGGATCCGGGCACCTGGCCGACCAGGGCCGCATGGATCATGGGTGGCGGGCAGTTGTACCGTGCGGCCATGCCGTTCGCCGACGAACTCGTGGTGACGCGAATCGAACTCGACGTGCCCGACGCCGACACTTTCGCGCCCGAAATCGGGCCCGACTGGCGGCTCGCAGACCCAGGCACACCGCTCGTATCGACGACCGGTCTCGGCTACCGTTTCGAGCGCTGGCTGCGCCGCTGACATCGATGCACGGGCCCGTGTCGGCGGAGTCCCTACGTCTTGGCGAACCCAACGCCTTTCCGCTTGATCTCGGACTATGCAGTTCCGCCTGCGGTCAGCCAGCTGAACTTGTGTTCAATGGAGTTCTGAATGGCGCAAGGTTGTGGGGTGCATAGAAGCGCCCCGACAGAACATCGGGGCGCTTCCGTAAAGCTCATCTTGCGCGTTCGCTAGGTCTCAGACTGAGGTGTTTATGCTGCGTCACACATTGTTACACCACGTTCTACTTGAGGGAAAGGCCGTGATTGTGGTCAGGTTATTCATCGAAATTACACCTTCGGCTCTGAAGCTGTATTTGACAGCGCCCGTAGAGCTATCCACGAGTCCAAATTGAACGTTGGCACAGGCCTTATTGCTCGCTGGGTTATTGCTGGTCCCTGCGGGGCCGCTCACTGCATTGACAAGTGCCATGAACATTAGGTCGTCCCACGTATTGATCATGTAAGTTGTCTTCTTCCAGCCAGTAGCCTCCGCGTTCGCTAGAACCGTCTCCCAGTGGGACCTGTGGTTCTGTGTAATGTGCTTGTAGCCATAGCCCTCCGTGCCGCACTTGAGCGTGACCATTGTGGCTGATCCGGGAGCGTTGATCCACCCATATTGTTTGAGGACGAAGCCAGAATTGTTAAATGAGTAGCACTGGCTCCACTGATTGAAGTCGATGAGATATGGAGCAAGAGCGTCTTCTTGCGGTGCAAGTCCTCCCAGAGGCGGAGTCTCAACTGGAGTTTGCGTGCCATCCTCAGCGAGAACGACAAGGCGGATGTCTTGAGTGTGCTCGGGTGTGGGGCTGGTCTGATCGTCTGAGAGGGCGTGCGCCGCGGAAGAGTCCAGGGCGGAAAGTCCATATGCCATGAAGAGGCAAAGGGCCATGAGTGAAATGCTTCTAGTGAAATATGAGACAAATTGCTTCATTGCAACCTCTTTTTTACTATTTCATTTAAGTAGGTAAACAATCAAAAGTTAACGTGTTAACTAGGTTTTTCCTAGTAATCGAGTGTTCGAAAGGCGCGGACGGCGCGCTTCTCCTGGCCGCATTGATGGCCGGCTTCGAGGCGGCTATTCCTCTGCTCGTGTGGTTCAGGCCTGGCGGTGCAGTTCATGACTGGTGTTCGAGCAACCCAAGCCGTTCCGATCTCCGCTCGACGCATTGAGTGCTTTCAGTTCGATCTGCTTCTAAACGCGCTTAAGCACAGGGTGTACTCGGGGGTATCGGACACAATTAGGCCCGATCAAGATGAAGAGCGTGGCGTGCTTGGGTTAGCCGCTTGTTGGCTAGTTCAGGGAGGCCAGATATGTCATTCTGGTCGGCGATGCTGCTGAGAGAATCCGGTGCGAACGTACCCAGAGCGTGCCCGGCAGGAGGCAGGTCGCAGACCGTTGAGGAACTCCGGGAAGACGTCGCCCATGTGCCAGATCTCCTGCGCCGTCGATCGGGCGAGTGCCCACCCGGTCTGGTACCACGAGGCATCGAGCACGAGCGGGACATTGATGTCGGGCCCTCGGAGTAGTTCGTTCGCGGCGTTCCGCCAGGTGTCGCTCCAAGCTGCGATCTTCTCGACGAGACCCAGGCTCAGGCCATAGCAGCTCGGCTCGGCTGTGTATCCGCAGCGTGTGTCCCAGAGCGGCCACTCGTGACCGTGATCGAGGAAAAAGCGCAGCCGATGCAGGTCCCCGTTCTTCTCACGCTGTGCGCGTTCTCTGGCCTGATCCAGGGTCGCAAATGACGGAACGACGAGTGGTTCGCCCGTCGCAGGATCAGTGATGCGAGGGCAACTTTCGGCACTGAAGACGGGAACTGGGGCGTCCGGGTCTATCGAGTCGAGATTGGTATCGATTTCCGGCATTCACGGGTTCCAGATCTTGGCTCTTCGAGTTCCGCGAACTCGAAGCAGTAGGGGATTCGAACTGAGCTCCCGAGGGAGTGCATCTATCGTAGGCGCTCGCTGAGGTCGTAGGAGAAATCGCTCTGCGAATGAGATGCATCCGGTAGGCGCACCGGCGAGCGCGACCCGCGTTCGGTCCGTTTCGGCCAGGGCGGTGGGTGTGCACGGGCCCGTGTCGGCGGAGTCCGGTAGCCTAGTACGGTGGCAATCCAGGAAAACCCCTTCGGTCAGGTGCTCGTCGCGCTCGTCACGCCCTTCCAGGCTGACGGCGAGGTCGATTGGCCTGCGGTCGAGAAGCACATTGACGACTGCATTCAGAGCGGTGCAGACGGCATCGTCGTCACCGGCACCACCGGCGAGACCTCAACGCTGACCGACCCCGAGAAGATCAAGCTCGTCGAGGTCGCAAAGTCGGTGTCGGCGGGCCGCGCCAAGATCATCACGGGCGGCGGATCCAACGAGACCGCGCACGCGATCGAGCTTTACAAGGCCAGCGAGAAGGCCGGCGCCGACGGTGTGATGATCGTCACCCCCTACTACAACAAGCCTACCCAGGCGGGCCTGCTCACCCACTTCCGCATGGTCGCAGACGCGACCGAGCTACCGGTGATCCTGTACGACATCCCCGGCCGCACGGGCGTGCCCATCAAGTACGAGACGATTCTGCGTCTCGCGAAGCACCCCAACATCCTCGCCGTGAAAGACGCCAAGGGTGATTTCAGCGAGGTGAGCCGTGTGCTCAACCAGACCGACCTGCTCTACTTCTCTGGCGACGACGCCAATGTGCTGCCGCACCTCTCCATCGGGGCCACCGGCCTCATCGGCGTCACCGCCAACATTGCCGCCGCTCCCTACCGCGCCATCGTCGATGCCGTCAACGCCGGCGATCTGCACACCGCCCGCGATGCGCACCAGCGTCTCGAGCCTCTGGTGCGCGCCGTGATGACCCACGTGCCCGGCACTGTCGCGGCGAAGTACATCCTGCACGGCCTCGGCCGTATCGGCAGCCCGCGCGTGCGCCTGCCCCTCGTGGGGCCGGAAGAGTGGGAAGCAGCCCTCATCGAGGACGAACTCGCCCTCGTGACCGACGTGCCCGGCGTCGATCTCTCGAACTTCAGGCCGGACCGCAATGCGGCCGCCGGCGGTGCCCTGCCCAAGATCGCAGGCACCACCCGCTAACGAAGCGGCCCCCTGAGCCTGTCGCAGGGGGAACCCGATAGCTGAATCCCCTCGACAGGCTCCGGGAACAGCCAAGGAACACATGACAAACCCCCCTTACGCACCGCCCAAGCTCGAAAAGGGCACCCTTCGCATCACCCCGCTCGGCGGTCTTGGCGAGGTCGGTCGCAATATGACCGTCTACGAAATCGGCGGCAAGCTGCTGATCGTTGACTGCGGTGTGCTCTTCCCCGAGGTGCAGCACCCCGGTGTCGACCTGATCCTCCCCGACATCACCAAGATCGAGCACCGTCTGAACGACATCGTCGCCGTCGTGCTCACGCACGGCCACGAAGACCACATCGGTGGCGTGCCCTACCTGCTGAAGATGCGCGAAGACATCCCTCTCGTGGGCTCGCGCCTCACGCTCGCCTTCGTCGAGGCGAAACTCAAAGAGCACCGCATCCGTCCCAAGACCCGTGTGGTGGCCGAGGGCGACCGCGTGCAGTACGGCCCCTTCGACCTCGAGTTCATCGCGGTCAACCACTCGATCCCCGACGCGCTTGCCGTTGCGATCCGCACCGAGGCCGGCCTGGTCATCGGCACCGGTGACTTCAAAATGGATCAGCTGCCGCTCGACGGCCGCATCACCGATCTGCGTGCGTTCGCGAAGCTCGGCGAAGAGGGCGTCGACCTCTTCATGACCGACTCGACGAACGCCGATGTGCCCGGCTTCACTCCGCTCGAAAAGAACATCGGGCCCGTCATCGAGCAGGTCATCGCGAAGACTCCCGGCAAGGTGGTCGTCGCCAGCTTCTCAAGCCACGTGCACCGCGTGCAGCAGGTGCTCGACGCAGCCCAGGCCAACGGCCGCCGGGTCGTGTTGCTCGGCCGTTCGATGGTGCGCAACATGAAGATCGCCTCCGATCTCGGCTACCTCAACGTGCCTGACGGCGTGCTCGTAGATCTCAAGAAGAGCGGCGACATCCCCGATCACCGCATCGTCTACATGTCCACCGGTTCGCAGGGTGAGCCGATGGCTGTGCTCAGCCGCATGGTGAACCGCGAGCACCAGGTCGAGGTGGGCGAGGGCGACACCGTGATCATGGCGTCGAGCCTGATCCCGGGCAACGAAACCTCCGTGTACCGCGTGATCGACGGCCTCATCAAGCTCGGCGCCAATGTCGTGCACAAGGGCAATGCGAAGGTGCACGTTTCGGGTCACGCCGCCGCAGGTGAACTGCTCTACTGCTACAACATCGTGCGCCCGAAGAACGTGATGCCGATTCACGGCGAATACCGCATGCTCGTCGCCAACGCCGCCCTCGCGATCGAGACCGGCGTGCCGCAGAACCGCACCGTCATCGCCGAGAACGGCACCGTCGTCGACCTCGCCGACGGGGTTGCCCGCGCCGTGGGTCAGCTCGACACCGAGTTCATCTACGTCGACGGCAAGAGCGTCGGCCGGGTCACGGACGACGATCTGCGCGACCGCCGCACGCTCGCCGAGGAGGGCTTCATCTCGGTGATCACCGTCGTCGAGCCCACCACGGCGCACATCGTCTCCGGCCCCGACATCCACGCGAAGGGTGTTGCCGAGGAGGCGCACGTCTTCGAGAAGATCAAGCCGCAGATCGCAGACGCGCTCGAAGCGGCGATGAAGGATGGCGTGACCGATCACCACCAGCTGCAGCAGATCACCCGCCGCACCGTCGGCCGCTGGGTCGGCACGAAGCTGCGCCGCAAGGCAATGATCGTGCCCGTCGTGGTGGTGGTGTAACGGTATGGCGAACTTCTTTCAGACGGAGCGCTGGTGGGAGTTTCAGCGCGCGCTGGGCGAAGAGGTTGTTTCAGGCCGTGGGGAAGGGTGGCACTATTTCGGCCGCATCGTGCGCGATGCGCTAGGGCCGTACCTCTACCTGCCCTATGGCCCGGTGGTTGCCGATGAGCGCACGCTTGACGCCGCGATCGCAGACGCGCGGGCCCAGGCGAAGCGTCTCGGCTGCTACCGCCTGGTGATCGAGCCGTCGCTGCCGATCACCCCGGAGCAGGCAGCTGCGCGCGGCAAGCGCATGCTCACCGGCTTCCAGCCGAGCCGCACCCACGTCGTCGACCTCACCCAGGACGAAGACGAGATCGTGCGCGGGATGAATGCGACCCGCCGCAAGCAGCATCGTGGTGCCGCGAAACGGGGCTACACCTTCGCCGAGTGCGATGACCCCGCAGACTACGATCTCGGTGTCGAACTGCTGCGTCTGACAGGCGAGACGCGCTCCTTCGAGGTGCGTGACGGCAGCTACTTCGAGCACTTCCGCGGTCTCGTCGAGGAAGGCATCGCGCGCGTGTTCGTCGCGAAGCACGAGGGCGAGACGAAGGTCGTCGGCTATGTGATCGACGACGAAGACACCCGCTACTACCTGTATGTGGGCCGCGATCTCTCGAACAACAGCATGCAGATCTCCGCGCCGTTCATCGTCTTCCTGATGCTCGATGCGAAGGCTCGCGGGCTGCGCACCTTCGACTTCTACGGCATCTCCGCTCGCGACGATGTGCCCGACGAGTGGACAGGCTTCACCGTCTTCAAGCGCACCTTCGGCGGCCACGCTGTGCAGTTCTCTGGTGCGTGGGAGATCCCGGTGAAGCCCGGCCGTTACGCGGTGCGCCGCAGCCTCGACGCCCTGCACGAGCTGCGGGCGAAGCTCCGCAGTCGCGGCGCGACTGGTGACGGTGCGACTGGCGACGGTTCTGCGGCGAAGGAGTAGCGCTGTGGGGATCATGCGCGCGAGCGCGGTGATGGCCGCGGGCACGATCCTGTCCCGCATCCTCGGCCTCGCGAAGGTCGTGGTGCTGGCGGCGGCGATCGGCCAGACCGCTTCGGTCTCGGCCGATGCGTTCGCGAACGGCAATATGCTGCCGAACACGGTCTACACGATCCTGTTGGGCGGCATGCTCAACGCGGTGCTGGTGCCGCAGATCGTGAAGGCGGCGCGCAACCCCGATGGGGGTGCCGGTTACATCAACAAGGTGCTCACCTTCGTGATCGTCGCGTTGACCGCGATCACGGTGCTCGCGATGGCTGCCGCGCCGCTTTTGGTGTTCCTGTTCCAGATGTCCTGGAGTGCAGATCAGCTGGCGTTGTCGGCGGCCTTCGCGTACTGGTGCCTCCCGCAGATCCTTTTCTACGGCATTTACACGGTGATGGGTGAGGTGCTGAACGCGCGCAGCGTGTTCGGCCCCTACACCTGGGCGCCGGTGCTCAACAACATCATCAGCATCGCCGGCATCATCGCGTTCATGGCGTGGTACGGTGCCGACCCGATGGGGGACCGCACCGCTGCCGACTGGACGCTGCCAGGTATTGCGCTGCTCGCAGGCAGTGCGACGCTCGGTGTGGTGGCGCAGGCGCTGATCCTGTTCGCTTCGTGGCGCCGCGCGGGCATCCGCTACCGCCCCGACTTCGTCTGGAAGGGCATGGGACTCGGCGCGACTGCGAAGATCGCGAGTTGGAGTCTCGCCATGATCGTCGTCATTCAGATCGGTGGCTGGGTGACCTCGAACGTGGTGGGCACGGCATCCGGTGCCGGGCCGTCGACCTCAGCGCTCGGCAATGCCTGGCTGGTGCTCATGCTGCCGCATTCGGTGCTTGCAGTGTCGCTCGCCACGGCGTATTTCACGCGCTTCTCCGAGGCGGGCCGTGACGGCCGTATGAATGACTTCCGCGGTGACTTCTCGGCGTCGGTGCGGCAGGTGTCGCTGGTCATGATGCTCGCGGCGGCGGCGATTTTCGCGGCCGCGTCGTTCCTGAGCCCGCTGATCGAACGGGGCGGGCCGGTACAGGTAGATCAGTTCGCCTTCGTGCTGCAGTGCTACGTGCTCTGCTTGGCTCCGTTCAGCTTCTTGTTCGTGGTGCAGCGATCCTTCTACGCGCTCTCCGACACCCGCACGCCCTTCATCTTCACGGTGGTGCAGCAGGTGGTGTTCGTGATGCTGACGCTGCTGTGCCTGTTCGTGCCGCTCGATGTGCGAGGTGCCGCGGTGACGGTGGCGTACTCAGTCGCCACCATCGTGCAAGCGGCACTCGCGACGATGCTGCTGCGGCGCAAGATCGGCCGGATCGACGGGCGCCGGGTGTTGGGTAGCCTGCTGCGGTTCGGCATCGCGGCGGTGCCCGCCGGAGCCGCCGGGCTGGCGGTCACCTGGTTGCTGCGCAGTGCGGTGCCCGGCTACAGCGTGGTGCAGGCCTTCGTGTTCGCCATTGCCGTCGGCGCAGTGGTCGCGGCGGTCTACATCGTCGCTCTTGTGGCGATGCGCTCCTCGGAGGTCGGCGAGGTTGTTTCGGTGCTGCGGCGCAGGCTCGGGCGAGGCTGAGTCAACGCTTTCTTGGGGGCGGATCCGAATCGAGCGCCCGCGCCTCAGTACAGGCCGATGTCGCGGTAGCGGCGTCGATGCAGTTTTGCGACGACACGCTCGCCGATCCGCTGCCACATGCGATACGCCGCGGGGCGCAGCACCAGATCGAAGGCACCGACGTAGTCGGTGCGTTCGCGTGCGAACGAGAGCTTGAAGAGCCCGAGCCCGTACGACGGGTGATCGTCGGTGCTCGTCGCCCACGCTGGGGCGATGCCGACGAGATCGATCTCGGTGGCACCCGCGTCGCGGGCGTCGAGCATCATCTGCCAGATGATGAGGTTCGACATGCCGGGGGAGACGCGGTCTCGCTCGGAGCCCCCATCTTTGTAGAAGGCGCGCTTGCCGATGACGATCATGTAGCTCATCACCGCGGGGGTGCCGTCGACGTCGATGGCGTAGAACCGGCCCTGGCCGCGTTCGGCGAAGCCTCGCCACAGCGATTCGGTGTATTCGCGGGGGCGCAGGGCGAGCTTCGCGTTGCCGCCGCCGACGAGTCGCATCAGCCGGTGCATCTGCTCGAAGGTTCCAGGTTCGGCGGGGAGGGTGCGCACGGTGACGCCGTCGCGCTGAGCGCGACGCACCATGTTGCGGCACTTCTTGTCGAAGCTTGCGAGCAGTGCGTCGTCGTCGCGGTCGAGCCGCACGATGGCGGTGCTCGCGCTGCCCTGAATTGCGGGGCGGCGGATCGCGCCGATGCGCTGCAGCTCTGCGGGCGGGGCGCCTTCGGTCTGTGCCGGGTCGGCGACGGTCACCGGGGGTTCAAAGGTGATGGCGAAGACATTGCGCTCGTGGGCACTTGCGAAGTCGCGCAGCGCGGTCATGTGCTCGGCAACCTCGGCCATGTCGGCGCCCGCCGGGCCGCGGGGGATGTACCAGAGCCGCCCGAGGAGGGGAATGCGTCGTTCGAGGATGAGCGCGATGCTGTATCGCACCCCGTCGCGTTCGAACACCACGCGGCGGTTGTGCCAGGCCACGAGCTGCTTGGTCTCGGCGAGGGTCGAGGAGGAGAGGAAATCGCCTCCGTCCGGGTTCTCTGCAAGGAGCGAGTCCCAGTCGGCTGTTTCCTGGGCTGTCGCGTATCGGGCGCGAAGCACGGGTGCACTCATGATGCACGAGTCTACCGGCAGGCCGTGGCCGCGCCGTCCGAAACGGCCGCACTCGGAGCGTCACCTCGCGAATGTCGGCAGTCGAACGTACCCTCGTAGCATGGCCAGCAAAACTTCGTCGCGCGAAAAATCGGGCAAGAGCACGGCACGGGGATCCCGCGCCGCGTCATCCCGTGCCACCGCGAAGACGCGGGTGCTCGCCGAGCCGGAGCCGCGCGAAAACGCCTTCGTGCGCTCCTGGAACGCGCTCGCCCACGCCATCGGCGGTGCCGCGCGCGCGTTCAGGCTTGAGCCGCTCGCCCCAGAAGATCGGCGCGATGGTATCCCGCTGCTGCTCATGCTGCTCGCGGTGGTGGGTGCCATCGTCGAATGGTTCATGATCGGGCAGCCGGTGGCCGTGCAGTTCGATGCGTGGTCGTTCGGCGGCCTGTTCGGGCGGGTGGCCTTCGGTTTGCCCATCATTATGGTCGGGTTCGCGCTGTGGCTGTTCAATCACCCGTCCAGCGTCAACGACAATCGGCGCATCGCGATTGGCCTGTTCATCGCCATCATGAGCGTGGCTGGTCTCTCGCACATCTATGGCGGTCGCCCCGTCCCCAGCGAGGGCATGCCCGCGCTGGCGGAGGCCGGCGGTTTGCTCGGATGGATGGTCGGCGCGCCCCTGCTCGCGCTGACGGTGTGGGTAGCCACACCGGTGCTGTCGCTGATGCTGTTGTTCTCGGTGCTCATCGTCACGAAGACCCCGCCCGGCCGCATTGTGCGGCGTCTGCGGGAGGCCTACGAATTCTTGTTCGGTGTGACCGATGGCGGCGACACAGCGCAGGACGAGGGCCGTCAGGCGAAGGCAAAGCGACGCGAGGGGTCACAGTCGCAGCAGGCCCTCTTCGATCTCGAAGACGAGACAGAAACCGGCGACGGATCGCTGCCGTGGTGGCGCCGCAACTCCTCGGGCCGTGAAGAAGATCCGGCCTACGCCGACGACAAATCAGCACTCGATTCGGCGCTCGATCCGAGCACCGCAGAAGAGCAGCACGACGGCGCCTTCGAATCGGCGCTCGCACCCGAAGCCGCCGATCCGTTCCCGGCGGGGCTCTTCGACGAACTCGAGCAGGCCGAGGCTGCCGTGGAGGCGGTCGGCGCAACGCGCGCTTCCGGGCTCGGCGACGACTCGTGGGACGACTTCTCGGATGCACCCGCTGATCCAGAGCCGGCGCCGTCTCCTGCGGCGGTTGCCGAGTCAGTCCCCTTCGCTGTAGCACCCCCGCACGATCCGAGCCAGCGCGCCGAGTACCTGCTGCCCGACCAGGGCACGCTGGCCGCTGGCGATGCCCCGAAGACGCACACCGATGCGAACGACCAGATCATGGCGGCTATCGCGCGCGTCTTCGAGGAGTTCAAGGTCGATGCGCGCGTGAGCGGATTCTCGCGAGGGCCGACGGTCACCCAGTACGAGGTTGAGCTGGGGCCTGGCGTCAAGGTCGAAAAGGTCACGGCGCTGTCGAAGAACCTCTCGTATGCGGTGGCCTCGAACGAGGTGCGCATTCTCTCGCCCATCCCGGGCAAGAGCGCGATCGGCATCGAGATCCCCAACAAGGATCGCGAGAACGTCGCCCTCGGTGACGTGCTGCGTTCGAACCGTGCGCAGCGCAGCCCGCACCCCATGACGATCGGCGTCGGCAAAGACGTGAAGGGCGGCTTCGTTGTCGCCAACTTGGCGAAGATGCCGCACCTGCTGGTGGCCGGTGCCACCGGCTCCGGTAAGTCGAGCTTCATCAACTCGATGATCACCAGCATCCTCATGCGGGCCACCCCCGCCGAGGTGCGCATGGTGCTCGTCGATCCCAAGCGCGTCGAGCTCACCGTCTACCAGGGCGTGCCGCACCTCATCACCCCCATCATCACGAACCCGAAGAAAGCGGCTGAGGCGCTGCAGTGGGTCGTGAAAGAGATGGACATGCGCTACGACGATCTGGCGAGCTTCGGCTTCCGCCACATCGACGACTTCAACGAGGCCGTCCGCTCCGGCTCGATCGTGCTGCCCGCTGGCAGCCAGCGGGTGCTCAAGCCCTACCCCTACCTGCTCGTGGTGGTCGACGAGCTCGCAGACCTCATGCTCGTCGCCCCGCGAGACGTCGAAGACTCCATTCAGCGCATCACGCAGCTCGCCCGTGCCGCCGGCATCCATTTGGTGCTCGCCACGCAGCGCCCCTCCGTAAACGTCGTCACCGGTGTGATCAAGTCGAATGTGCCCAGCCGCTACGCCTTCGCGGTGGCCTCCGGCACCGACTCCCGCGTCATCCTTGACGAGGTCGGCGCCGAGCGCCTGATTGGTCAGGGTGACGGCCTGCTACTGCTCAACGGCGAATCCACCCCGATGCGCGTGCAGGGCGCGTGGGTAGGAGAGGCCGAGATTGCAAAGGTTGTGGCCCACGTCAAGGCGCAGGCCCAGCCGGAGTACCGCCCCGATGTGGCGCAGGTCGCCGAGAAGAAGGAGATCGACGAAGACATCGGAGACGACCTCGAAGTGCTGCTCGCGGCCATCGAGCTGGTGGTCACTTCGCAGTTCGGATCCACCTCGATGTTGCAGCGCAAGCTACGTGTCGGTTTCGCGAAGGCGGGGCGTCTGATGGACCTCATGGAGTCCCGCGACATCGTGGGCCCCTCGGAAGGTTCGAAGGCGCGAGACGTGCTCGTGTCGCCCGAGCAGTTGCCCGAGGTGCTTGCGAAGATCAAGGGTGGCTCGGTCGCCCCGACGCCGTTCCAGCAGCCTGTCGCTGCGGAGCCTCCCGCTGCCCTGATGGAACCGCAGTCGGCTCCTCCCACCACGCCATTGCCCGGGGTGCCCGATGGCGCAAGCGACTCAGCCACCGATGTGATCGAGCCTCTCACCGAGACCCGCGGTTTCGGAGATGAGCGCTACGACGACCCTGTTGCGAAGTACCAGGCCACGCTTGAAGAGGTCGATGGCGACGACGACGAAGACGCCTGGCAGCTGACAGGTCGTGAGTAGCCGCGGTCGGCCGTCGGCGAGCGAACACGAGGAAGAGATGACCGCACAGCAACCACAGGCGAAGCCGAGCAACTGGAACGCGCCCAACATCATCACGGGCGCGCGCATTGTCGCCACCCCGTTCTTCCTCTGGATGCTGTTGGCCGACGGCGGCGAGAATGGACCGTTGCGCTGGGCTTCGGCGGTGTTCTTCGTTGTCGCGATCGCCACTGACGCCTGGGACGGCCACATTGCGCGCTCCCGGGGTCTGATCACCGACCTCGGCAAGCTGCTTGATCCGATCGCAGACAAGGCCCTCACCGGTGCCGCCCTCGTCGGGCTGTCGATACTGGGTGAGCTGCCGTGGTGGATCACCGTCGTGGTGCTGGTGCGCGAGATCGGCATCACAGTGCACCGTCTCATGATCGCCCACGATGTTGTCGTCGCTGCGGCCTGGATGGGCAAGCTCAAGACCGTCGCCCAGTCCGTTGCCATCACGCTGGCGCTGCTACCACTTGCGGCCGTGCTCGGCCCGGCAGCACCGTTCGCCTACTGGGCGAACGTGTTCACCATGACCGTAGCAGTGGTGCTCACCATCGTCAGCGGCATCGACTACGTTGTTGCGTTCGCGAAGGCGCGTCGAGGCCGCCAGTGAAACCCGCGGGGGAGTCTGCGTCGCGAGTCGGTGGTGAACTCGCACGTGCGGTCGTGGAGATCGCTGTCGCCAGGGGGCTGCGAATTGCCGTTGCGGAGTCGTTGACCGGGGGCTTACTCGCCGACGCGTTCGTATCAGTGCCCGGTTCATCGCAGGTCTTCTCGGGCGGAGTGGTCGCCTACGATACTGCGCTGAAGCAGTCGGTTCTGGGGGTAGACGGGGAGCGGCTGCAGCAGACCGGCCCCGTTGACGGCGAGGTGGCACGGCAAATGGCCAGCGGTGTGCGGCAGCTCTGCGCGGTGCCCCGTGAGTCGGCAACTGCGTCGCTGCCCGCCGATATCGGTCTCGCGACGACCGGTGTAGCTGGCCCGGAGCCGGATCCGCAGACCGGGCAAGCCGTTGGCACCGTGTGGATCGGACTTAGCGTGGGGGAGCGCACGCGCGCCGTCGAATTTGCGTTTTCGGGTGATCGGGGCGAGATCCGCCGCGATTCGGTGTCTGCGGCCCTCGGGCTGCTGCTCGCGGAGCTGGGTAGTTCGTCGAGCAGTGAACTTGAGTCAGACTGACTCAAGTTCAGCAAAGTTTCAGGAATAGGCGCGGTAATGTCGGGGTTATTCCCAGTGACTCCCTCCAGACTGGAGTGGCGTCCCCGCCTCGGTGGCTTGTCGATGAGCGGGTATTGTGGAGGCATGACCCCTGGTCGTGCAGTAAAGGAGGGTTCACATGGTGCTGATGCGTCAAGAGATCGGTGACGTGCTGCGTGACTTCCGTCTGCAGAAGGGGCGCACGCTCCGACAGGTTGCCGGCGACGCGAGTGTTGCGCTCGGTTACCTCAGTGAGGTGGAGCGCGGGCAGAAGGAGGCCTCGAGCGAGATCCTCGCGGCGGTCGCCGATGCGCTCGATACGCCGCTCTCGGTCATTATGGGCGAGGTGAGCGAACGCCTTGCTGTTGTTGAGGGGCTCGCGATGCCGCTCGCCGGGCGGGTGCCTGATACGGTGCCTGCCGAACTCATGTCGGGATACGCTCCCGAACTGGTGTCGTAGCGCTTCGTGAAGCTGAGCGAGTTTCGTCGCGCCTGCGCCGCTGAATTCGGTGCCGACTATGCGGGAGTGCTGATTCGGGACCACTGGCTCGCCGCGCTCGGGGGAACGCCCGGAGATGCGCTTGAGCGCGGCGTGCCGCCCCGCGATGTCTGGGGGGCGCTGTGCGCTGACCTCGATGTGCCGCTTGAACGGCGGCATGGGCGGGGTCTGCGCGATCCTCGCGAGTGACGCGAGCGCTCCGTGGTTGGCCGTGAAGGCGACACGCCTATTCGCCCGTTCGAAGATATGTTCGATTCGTGGTAGCTTCGTGCACAGGTAGTCGGTTTGCCCAACTTATCCTCAGATTCGCCGCTCGATCCAAGAATGTCAGTGGTCGGTTCTAGGGTGTGAAGCACACCGAATATCGATGCCTTGTCTACTCCGTGATCGGGGTCGAGACAGTCGATAGGCAGCAGACCAGCGGCGTGGCCGCGCACATCGAAGGAGCAAGATCATGGCAGCAGCATCGAAGTCGCCCGCGGGGCCTCCCAAGGATCGCGAGAAGGCGCTTGAAGCGGCACTCGCGCAGATCGACAAGAACTTCGGCAAGGGTGCGATCATGCGCATGGGCAGTGTTGAGCGCGCGCCCGTCGAGGTGATTCCCACTGGCTCGGTCGCTCTCGATGTCGCGCTCGGCATCGGCGGTCTGCCGCGCGGTCGCATCATCGAGATCTACGGCCCCGAGTCCTCGGGCAAGACCACGCTTACGCTGCACGCCATCGCCAATGCGCAGCGCGCCGGCGGTATCGCCGCCTTCATCGACGCCGAGCACGCGCTCGACCCGGAATACGCCAAGAAGCTCGGCGTCGACATCGACGCGCTGCTCGTCGCTCAGCCCGACACGGGTGAGCAGGCACTCGAGATCGCAGACATGCTCATTCGCTCAGGCTCGGTCGACCTTGTCGTCATCGACTCCGTTGCGGCCCTCGTGCCGAAGGCCGAGATCGACGGCGAGATGGGTGACAGCCACGTCGGTCTGCAGGCCCGTCTCATGTCGCAGGCGCTGCGCAAGATCACCGGCAGCCTGAACGCCACCAAGACCACCGCCATCTTCATCAACCAGCTGCGCGAGAAGGTCGGCGTGTTCTTCGGCAGCCCCGAAACCACCTCCGGTGGCAAGGCGCTCAAGTTCTATGCCTCGGTGCGCCTCGACATCCGCCGCATTCAGACGCTGAAGGATGGTGCCGATGCGGTGGGCAACCGCACCCGCGTCAAGGTGGTCAAGAACAAGATGGCCCCACCCTTCAAGCAGGCCGAGTTCGACATCCTCTACGGCATCGGTATCTCCCGTGAGGGCTCCCTCATTGACTACGGCGTCGAGCACGGCTTCATCAAGAAGAGCGGTGCCTGGTTCACCTACGACGGCGACCAGCTGGGTCAGGGCATGGAGAATGCCCGCCGCTTCCTCATCCAGAACCCCGATATTGCGGCGGAGATCGAGGAGAAGATCCTCACGAAGCTCGGCGTGAACGGGCGTAGCGAAGAGGCCGAAGAGGCGGCTGCTCCGGCTGCTGCTCCGGCAGTCGAGCCCGAGCAGCGCGCGAGCGCCTAAACCCGTGGCCGTTCGATTCTTGCCTCCTCCCGAAGAACGCCCCGCAGGCGGGGAGGAGAGCCGGCAAGATCTGGCCGAGGTCATCGAGCTGCGGTCGCTGCTCGGTGGCCGGGGCTGGGGTCAAGCGGGTGCAGCCGCGACACAAGGCGCTGATATCGCTGTTGCAGGTGGTACTGAGCCTGAACGCGGAGTTGAGGCTGAATCTGTACGGGAGGCTGAGGCTGAGGCCGAACGCGAAGCTGAGGCTGAAGTTCACGGCGACGGCGATGCAGAGGTATCGACCGTCACGGATGCGTCTTCGGGCTTTCGGCGCATTGTGAGCATCGACGCGTTCCGTGCGGGGTCGCCTATCGGCGAGCGTGACGATCTCACCCAGCCCGTCGATGCCGTCGATCCAACGAAGGTCGCTGATCCCGCTGAGCCAGTCAATCCCATCGTTCCTGCTGATGCCGCCGAAAGCGAGCGCAGCTCGGCCTATGACGACGGGGTGCGGCTGCTCGCCCGCCGCGCCCGATCGAGTGGCGAGCTGCGCGATGAACTGCAGCGACTCGACCATCCCGCGCACGCTGTCGAGGCCGTCATCGACGAGTTCGAGCAGAGCCATTACCTTGACGATGCCGGCCTCGCGAGGGCGGTCACCGAGAAGCTTCGCGACACCAAGCGCGCCAGCCGTGGGCAGATTCGCGTCAAACTACGCGAACGGCGCCTGCCCGATGCAATCATTGAAGCGGCGCTCGGTGAGCTCGATATCGACGAAGAATTCGCCCTGCTGCGCGAAACCGCGCGGGATCGCGCCCGCAAGCTCGGCGGGCTCGACCGCCAGACGGCGGAGCGGCGGCTGCTCGGCTTCCTCGCCAGACGAGGCTGGTCGGGCGAGCCCGCGATGCGAGCAGCCCGTGAAGCGCTCGACGGTTCCTCTTCAGGGGGATCGGGGGTGCGGTTTCGCTGAGGCGCGCGTGCGGCGCGGTGACGGGCGCGCGGATTGGCGCAATGATCCGCGACGGTAGAATTTCGGCATGACCATCGTCACAGCCGAACCGACCGAGATCGCCCCGTCGCCCGCCGCGCTCCGGCCCGACGGAAGCCCCCGCAGTTACACGGTGCGCACCCTCGGCTGCCAGATGAACGTGCACGACTCCGAACGCCTCTCGGGCTCCCTCGAAGCCGCCGGCTACGTCGCAGCCGAAGACGCCGACGGCGCCGACGTGATCGTCATCAACACCTGCGCGGTGCGAGAGAACGCCGCCAACAAGCTCTACGGCAACCTCGGCTACCTCGCCGGGGTGAAGCGCGAGCGCGAGGGAATGCAGATCGCGGTCGGTGGCTGCCTCGCCCAGAAAGACCAGGGCACCATCGTCGAGAAGGCACCTTGGGTCGATGTCGTCTTCGGCACCCACAACATGGGTTCCCTGCCCGCCCTCCTTGAACGCGCCCGCCACAACCACGAGGCGCAGGTTGAGATCCTCGAATCGCTCGAGACCTTCCCCTCAACCCTGCCCACGAAGCGCGATTCCGCGTCGAGCGGCTGGGTGTCGATCTCCGTCGGCTGTAACAACACCTGCACCTTCTGCATCGTGCCCGCCCTGCGCGGCAAAGAGAAGGACCGCAGACCGGGCGACATTCTTGCCGAAGTGCAAGCCCTCGTCGACGACGGTGCCATCGAGGTGACGCTGCTCGGCCAGAACGTCAACACCTACGGCGTCGAGTTCGGCGACAGGCAGGCGTTCGGCAAGCTGCTGCGCGCAATGGGTGAGATCGAAGGCCTGGAACGCGTGCGATTCACCAGCCCGCACCCCGCGGCCTTCACCGACGACGTCATCGCAGCGATGGCCGAAACCCACAACGTTATGCCGTCGCTGCACATGCCGCTGCAGTCGGGCTCCGACACGGTGCTCAAGGCGATGCGCCGCTCATACCGCTCCAAGAAGTTCCTCGGCATTCTCGACGCGGTGCGCGAGCGCATCCCCAACGCTGCCATTACCACCGACATCATCGTCGGCTTCCCCGGCGAAACCGACGCCGACTTCGAAGACACCTTGCGCGTGGTCGAACAGTCCCGGTTCTCGAGCGCCTTTACCTTCCAGTACTCGATCCGACCAGGCACACCCGCGGCGACCATGGACGGGCAGTTGCCGAAGGCGATCGTGCAAGAGCGCTACGAACGTCTGCTCGCACTGCAAGAGCGCATCTCGCTGGAAGAGAACCACGCGCAGATCGGGCGCACCGTCGAAGTGCTCGTCTCAGTGGGCGAAGGCAAGAAAGACGCCGCCACACGTCGTCTCTCAGGCCGCGCAGAAGATAACCGCCTCGTGCACTTCGCCGTGCCCGAGGGCGCCGAGGAGCCCCGGCCGGGCGACACTGTCACCGTGCAGGTGACGGCCGCCGCCCCGCACTTCCTCATCGCCGACCTCACCGGCACCTACGCGGTGCGCCGCACCCGCGCAGGCGACGCGTGGGATCGCCGGCAGGCAGAAAGCTGCGGTGTGCCGGCACCGGCGGCAGCCGGTGCCCCCCGGGCCGTCAGCCTTGGGCTGCCAACGCTCCGCACCCGCGACACACGATGAAGCTGCCGATCGCCGATGTCTTCGCCCGTATGCGGCACCGCGGCCGACGTCGTCTCAGCGGCGGCAGCCATGACTAGGCAGCCGCGACTCTGGGCCGTCGTCGGCGCCACCGGCACCGGAAAGTCAGCGCTCTCGCTCGATCTGGCCGAGCGCCTTGCCGCGGCAGGGCGATCCGCCGAGATCGTGAACGCCGACGCGATGCAGCTCTACCGGGGCATGGACATCGGCACGGCCAAACTTCCCTTCGCCGAACGCCGAGGCATCCCGCACCACCTCTTCGATGCGCTCGACCCGAGAGAGGAGGCTGCCGTCGCCTGGTATCAGCCCGTGGCGCGCGAGACGGTGACGGAGATCCACGCTCGCGGCGCCGACGCGATCCTGGTCGGAGGATCCGGGCTCTACGTGTCGAGCGTCATCTACGATTTCGCGTTCCCTCCGCGAGACGACACCCTGCGTGCGAGCCTCGAAGCCGAACTCGCCGAGGGAGGCGTCGATCCGCTGCTCGCTCGGCTCAGCGATCTGGCACCCGAGGCCGCGGCGGCCGTCGACGCCCGCAACCCCCGCCGCGTGGTGCGCGCGCTCGAAGTCGCCATGCTCGGCGGCGATGCGCGGGTGACGCTACCGGAGAAGCCGGCCCTGTGGTGCACCGAAACCCGCATCATCGGAGTGCATTGCGAGCGGGCGACGCTTGTGGAACGCCTCGATCGGCGGGTCGAGCACATGTGGGCCGACGGGCTGCTCGACGAAGTGCGCGGGCTGATCCCGAACCGCCTCGAACAGGGGAAGACCGCGAGCCGAGCCATCGGTTACGCGCAGGCCCTCGCCGAACTGCGCGGCGACGCGACCCGTGACGAGGCGATTGCCGAGACGCAGGCGCTCACGAGGCGCTACGCCCGCCGTCAGGTGAGCTGGTTCAAGCGCTACCCGGACATCACCTGGGTCGACGGCCCGGCCGCTGAACAGCTCGATCTCGCCTGAGTGCTGCCGAATCACCCCTATTCGGGCCTGAAACCCAGCCCGTAGGGTGGAACCATGATGCAGCCAGATGCGCAGACAGTCGACCTGGATCAGGTCTCCCTCGAGCAGCTTCGGAACGAGGGCCTTGACTACCGGCGGGTGGATCCCGCCGACGAGCCCGCGCTCGACAATCTCACCCGCGCCATCGCGCGCGGTTTCATTGAGGAGGAGCCGAGCGAGGAGACTGTGATTGCCGCCCGCCCCGGCCAAGCGGGTCGTCGCCTGGTCGGCGTGTTCGATGCGACAAGCCCGCAAGCCGAGCTTCCCGTAGCAACGGTCGGATCATGGATCGCGCCCGTGACGGTGCCCGGCGGTGAGCTACCCATGTGGGCGGTGAGCGAGGTCACCGTGGCCGGCACGCACCGTCGACGCGGGATCGCGCGGGCCATGCTCGAGGGGGAACTGCGTGCCGCGGCCGCAGCGGGGGTGCCGCTTGCCGGTCTCACCGTGTCTGAAGCGACGATCTACGGTCGCTATGGGTTCGGGCCGGCTACCTGGCACACACGAGTGTCGGTCGACACGCGGCGTGCGGGATGGGTGGGGGTCGAACCCGAGGGGGCGGTGCAGTTTCTCGACAGGGACGCCACGGCCGTGGCGCTGGGCGAGCTGCACGAGCGCACGCGCAACTCGCGGGTGGGAGAGATCCCTGGGTGGCCGCTGCTCTGGCAGCAGATTTCCGGGGCGAAACCGGGTGAGCCGCACGCCGCTGCGATTCGGGGCGTGCGCTACATCGATGGCGGGGGAGAGCTGCGCGGGGCGATGGCGTACCGCATCATCGAGTCCGACGAAGATTGGGCGCGGTCGCGGTTGGAGGTCCGCCACCTCATCGGCGAGACCCCCGAAGCGCGCGCCGCGCTCTGGCGGTACGCACTGCAACACGACCTCATTGGCACGGTGATCGCGCAGCTGCGGCCCGTGGATGAGCCGCTACCGTGGTTGCTCGCCGATGCGCGCGCCGCGAAGCTCAAGACGGCGGATCACGGCTGGTTACGCATTCTCGATCTGCCTGCAGTGATCGCGGCCCGTAGCTTCGCGGCGCCGATCGATATCGTGCTGCGTGTGGCGGATTCCCTCGGCTTCACCGAGGGCGTGTGGCGGGTGGAGGCTGCAGCTGACGGTGCGGGCCGGGCTACCGCGGTGCCAGGGGCGGAGCCCGACATCGAGCTGGGGGTTGCCGAGCTGTCGTCGCTCTACCTCGGCGGGGTTTCGGCGCGCTCGCTTGCCGAAGCCGGTCGGCTGCGCGGTGACGCCGCGGCGATCGCGAGTCTCGACGCGGCCCTGCACATCGCGGGCGCACCCTTCCTCAGCATCTGGTACTGAGCGGATCGCCCGGCCCTTCCCCCTGCGCCGCAACCCGCCCCGCGCTTCCGGCCAAACACCCCATCGAGGTCACCCGTGTGGCCCTTTCGGCCCCGGGATTGGGGCCACACGGGTGACCTCAATGATCGAGAGGGGCGTGGGCGGGTGTCGGGGCAAGGGTGATAGCAGGGGCAGAGAGAAGGGCCGGGCGGGGATGACGTGACGCGGCGGAAGGGGCACGAAGCGCCGGGCCCTAGACTTGAGGAATGACTACCCTCGCGTTCACCAAGGGCCACGGCACGGGCAACGACTTCGTGCTCTTCACCGACCCCGACGGCGAGCGCTCGCTCACTCCCGAGCAGATCCGCTTCCTCTGCGACCGCCGCTTCGGCATTGGCGCCGACGGTGTGATTCGTGCGGTGCGCTCGCGGGCGCTCCCCGAGGGTGCGGCCTCCCTCGCGGAGGAGCCGGAGGCCGAGTGGTTTATGGACTACTGGAACGCTGACGGCACCCCCGCCGAGATGTGCGGCAACGGCATTCGCGTCTACGCGCACTACCTGATCAGCGAGGGGCTGGTCGCCCCTGAACGCCGTGACACGCTGCCGATCGGCACCCGCGCCGGTGTGAAAGATGTGCTCGCCGGGGTGTCGGGCTACACCGTCGATCTGGGCCGCTGGCGTCTCGCTGAGGAGCGGTTGGTCTCGGCTGCCGGCCTTGATATTGCCCGCCCCGGCCTTGGCATCGACCTCGGCAACCCGCATGTGGTGACGGCGCTCGCGCACGCAGGCGAGCTCGACGGCCTCGATCTGCACCGAGCTCCGGGGCTCGACCCGGCGCCCGCGCAGGGGGCGAACATCGAGTTCGTTGTGCCTGAAGATCCGCTGGTGAAGGACGGTGTGGCCCGCATCCGTATGCGCGTGCACGAGCGGGGCGTGGGCGAGACGCTTTCCTGTGGCACGGGCACCGCGGCGGCCGCGCTCGCGTTCCGTCACTGGGGTGGCGAGGGCATGCCGAACCACTGGCGCATCGATGTCCCCGGCGGGCGCCTCGCGGTGCGCATGTTCCCCACTGAGGAGGGTGAGCACGTGTCGCTGAATGGCCCGGCTGAGCTGATCTACTCAGGGGAGATCGAGCTGCCGTAGAGCGGCAAGCAGGGTAGCGGATCGCGGATCGCGGATCGCGGATCGCGGATCGCGGATCGCTCGGCCTGCGCGCGCCGCGCTCCGCAGGGACTCCCGAGCTACGCCCGCGCTTCGATGACGTGGAACCCCTTGTCGCGGCCTGCACGGGACACGTCGAGCTCGCTGAACTCCGCCGCGATCCACCGCTGCAGTGAGTCTGCACCCAGATGCTTCGCAACGACCAGATAGGCGGCGGCTCCTGGGCTGAGCCGCGGCAGCCAGAGACGCAGGATTCCGTGCAGCACCTCTTTGCCGACCCTGATGGGAGGGTTCGAACGAATCTCGGCAAAGGTGATGTCCTCCGGCACCTCCTCAGGGGCTGCAACGCGCACCCCGTCGAGGCCGAGACGGCGGGCGTTCTCCCGGGTGAGCTCGCGTGATCGCTCGTTGACGTCGACAGCCCAGACCTCGCGCTCGGGGGCGGTGAGGGCGGCATCGAGCGCGATGGGCCCCCAGCCGCAGCCGATATCGAGCACCGGGCCGACCGGGGCGTTGGCCAGATCAGGCACTGTGCGCAGCAGCACTTCGGTGCCGCGGTCGAGGTGCTCTGGGCTGAAAACGCCGCCGGCCGTGAGCACGCTGCGCGATGATCCGCCGAGCATCGCGCTGATTTCGCGGGGGCGGAAGTCGCCTGAGGGCGCCTCTGAGAAGTAGTGCTGAGTCACCTTCTCAGTATCCCAGGCCGCCGCATGTCTCGTGGGCGGCAGGCTCTGCGGATCGCGCTGTGGGCGAACTGACGGCGTGCGCGGCACGATCCGACGTACACTGGAGGCCAGATGACAGAACGTTTCACTGAAGAATCAGAACTCGACGAGGCCGTCGCAGCCGAGCAGGCCGATCGCAGCGCGCGGCGCGAAGCCGATGCAGCCGACGTAGACGATACTGCTGGCTCCGATGCCACAGCCCCCGACAGCGCAGACCCGCTCGACAGGCTGTTCGCACGTGCGGCGCGCGGCGGCTCGGCTACTGTGATCCGCGACACCAGCGAACGCGGATCCGGCATCGACAACCTCACCGGTGGCGCACAGGCGCTCGGTGATGCCGCCCACGATCAACTCGCTGAAGACCTTGAGCTGATCCGCCTCGAACGCGAGGAGCGCGCCTCGCTCACCCGTGTCGGCAGCCTCTCCACTGAGCTTGAAGACGTCACCGAGGTGGAGTACCGCCAGCTGCGGCTGGAGAACGCGGTGCTTATTGGTTTGTACACGGGCTCTTCGGGCGACGGGCTTGAGGATGCCGAGAACTCGCTGCGCGAGCTTGCGGCCCTCGCCGAGACGGCGGGCGCGCGCGTGCTCGACGGTCTGCTGCAGCGCCGCGCGAACCCCGACCCTGCCACCTACCTCGGCAAGGGCAAGGCTCAGGAGCTTGCCGAGCTCGTGGCCGCTGTCGGTGCCGACACCGTCGTGGCTGACACCGAATTGGCCCCCAGCCAGCGGCGCGCGCTCGAAGACGTGGTGAAGGTGAAGGTGATCGACCGCACCGCGGTGATCCTCGACATTTTCAGCCAGCACGCGAAGAGCCGCGAGGGCAAGGCCCAGGTCGAGCTCGCTCAGCTGCAGTATCTGCTGCCGCGCCTGCGCGGTTGGGGTGAGTCGATGTCGCGTCAGGCAGGCGGCCAGGTTGGTTCGGCGGGTGCCGGTATGGGATCTCGAGGCCCCGGTGAGACGAAGATGGAGCTTGATCGCCGCAAGATCCACACCCGCATGGCGAAGCTGCGCAAGCAGATCGCCGGTTTCGCTCCCGCTCGCGATGCGAAGCGAGCGAATCGCAAGCGTGGCGAGGTGCCATCGGTGGCGATCGCGGGCTACACGAACGCGGGCAAGTCGAGCCTGCTGAACCGCCTCACGGGCACGCAGGAGCTGGTGCAGAACCAACTTTTCGCCACGCTTGACACGGCGGTGCGTCACTCCGAGACCGCTGACGGGCGCAGCTTCACCTACGTCGACACCGTCGGGTTTGTGCGCAATCTGCCGCACCAGCTTGTCGAGGCGTTCCGCTCCACCTTTGAGGAGGTCGGCGAAGCCGATGTGATTCTGCACATCGTCGACGGTTCGCACCCGGATCCCGCCGCCCAGCTCCGCACGGTGCGCGAGGTGATCGCAGAGGTCGACGCCCAGGGCATCCCCGAGATCGTCGCCTTCAACAAGGCCGATCTGCTCGACGAGTCGCAGCGGCTGGTGCTGCACGGGCTTGCTCCTGACGCGGTGTTCGTGTCGGCGCGTTCGGGTGAGGGCATTGAGGAGTTGCGGCGGCGCATCACCGCGGCGCTGCCGGTTCCGGATCGCGAGGTCACCGTCGTGGTGCCCTACGACCGTGGCGATCTCGTTGCCGAGCTGCACGAGCGCAACCGCGTGCTGTCGACCGAGTACGTGGCAGAGGGCACTCGAGTGCGTGCCTATGTCACCGGTGAGATGCTCGCAAAATTGCAGCCCTATCTGGGGTAAACAGGTCACCCGGGGCGGCGGCATGGCCCGGGCGTAACACTTCGTAGTTCATACAGCGCAACATGCGGGCTCCGTGTCGGTGGGGCGGGATAGCGTGTGGATGACCGGACAGCTTCCGGCATCCCACGCCCCCGAACCGAAGGACCAGCATGTCCGCAACGACGTCCCTGCCCAACGCCACGATCCTCGGATACCCGCGCATCGGCCGCCGCCGCGAACTGAAGCGCGCCATCGAGTCCTACTGGAAGGGCAGCACCAGCGAGGCAGAACTCGTGCAGACGGCGCGCGAGCTGCGCGCTGCCACGCGTGCCCGGCTGGTCGAGCTCGGTCTGCCCGCTGCGGGCGGGGCGGTGCCCGAGAGCTTCAGCTTCTACGATCAGGTGCTCGACGCAAGCCTGGCGCTCGGGGCGATCCCGGCCCGGTTCGCCGATGTCGCCGCGGGTGCGAGCGACCTCGAAATCTATTTCGCTCTCGCACGCGGCGACAACGATCACCAGCCGCTCGAAATGACGAAGTGGTTCGACACCAACTACCACTACAGCGTGCCCGAGATCGACGAGCGCACCCCCTTTGCTGCGAACCCGGCAGCCCTCGTCGCACAGCTTGCCGAGGCCGCCCAGCAGGGCATCGCATCGCGCCCTGTGCTCGTGGGCCCCGTCACCTACCTGCTGCTCGCGAAGGCTTCCGACGATGCCGCGCCAGACTTCCGCCCGATCGATCGCCTCGACGAGGTTGTGGCGGTCTACGCCGAGCTGCTGGGCGCGCTCGCCGCAGCGGGTGCCGGGTGGGTGCAGCTCGACGAGCCCGCCCTCGTCTCGGATGCGCTCCCCGTGTCGCGTGAGGAAGCACTCGCGCTTGCCGAGCGCGCCTACGGTGTGCTCGGCGCTGCCGCCGCGGCGGGCGATATCGTGCAGCGCCCGCAGATTCTGCTCACGACGCCCTACGGTGACTCGTCTGCTGCGCTGCTGCGCCTTGCCGCCCTGCCGGTCGAGGCGGTGCACGCCGATCTCGTGCGCGGCACCCTGCCGATCGAGGCGCACGACTCCGGTGCGCTGGCACATGCCTTCACCGGCACGCAGCTCGTTGCGGGCGTCGTCGACGGCCGCAACATCTGGCGCACCGATCTGCGCAAGGCCTTTGGCATCGCCGAGTCGCTGCGCGCCTCGGGCGTCGACGTCGTGGTGGGCACCTCCAACAGCCTGCAGCATGTGCCGCACGATGTGAACGACGAGACGAAGCTCGATGAGCGCCTGCAGTCGTGGCTCGCCTTCGCCGATCAGAAGGTTGAGCAGGTGGCGATCCTCGCCCGCGGCCTCAGCGAAGGTGCCGCGGCCATCGAGGGTGAGGTGGCCGAGGTCGATCGTGTGCTCGCGGATCGCGCGGCCGCTCCTGGGGTGCGCGTCGATGGCATTCGCGAGCGCGTCTCGGCTGTGGCCGCAGCGGATCGCAGCCGCGCCGACGAGGAAGCGCGCCGCGAGGCCCAGCGCGCGCTCGGCATTCCGAACCTCGCCACCACCACGATCGGTTCGTTCCCGCAGACCACCGAGATTCGTCAGGCGCGGGCAGCGTTCACGCGCGGTGAGATCGACAAGGACGCCTACGATGGCTTCCTGCGCGAGGAGATCGAGCGCGTCATCAGGCTGCAGGAAGAGATCGGTCTCGACGTGCTCGTGCACGGTGAGGCAGAGCGCAACGACATGGTGCAGTATTTCGCCGAACTGCTCGACGGCTTCGCGGTCACCGAGCACGGCTGGGTGCAGTCGTACGGCACGCGCGCTACGCGCCCTTCGATCCTGTGGGGCGACGTGTCGCGGCCAGCTCCGATGACCGTCGCGTGGTCGGCGTATGCACAGTCGCTTACGGATCGCCTCGTCAAGGGCATGCTGACGGGCCCCGTCACGATCCTCGCGTGGTCGTTCGTGCGCGATGACCAGCCCCTCGCCGACACCGCCAACCAGGTGGCACTCGCCCTGCGCGACGAGATCGATGACCTCGTCGACGCAGGCATCAAGATTGTTCAGGTCGATGAGCCGGCACTGCGCGAGCTGCTGCCGCTCGAAGCCGAGCGCCAGCCCGCCTACCTTGACTGGTCAGTCGGGGCGTTCCGTCTCGCGACGAGCGGTGCGGCAGCGGAAGTGCAGATCCACACCCACCTCTGTTACTCCGAGTTCGGCGAGATCATCGACGCCGTTGACGGTCTCGACGCCGATGTGACCTCGATCGAGGCGGCCCGCAGCCGCATGGACGTTGTAGAGCCCCTCGGTGATCACGGCTACTCACGCGGCATCGGCCCGGGTGTCTACGACATCCACTCACCGCGTGTGCCCAGTGTTGCCGAGCAGACCGAGCTCATCCGCATCGCCGCGAACCGCATCCCCGGTGAGCAGCTGTGGGTCAATCCCGATTGCGGTCTGAAGACTCGCGGCTACGAGGAAACCGTGGCAAGCCTCACGAACCTCGTGCGGGCGGCTCAGGCGGTGCGCGAAGGAGCGGTGTGACCCCGCGACCCGTTTCGCAGCAGCGGTCAGGGGGCACTCGCGCCCCCTGGCCGGCCACCGGGCTTCCCACTGAGCCCGTCGGTTCACTGCCGCGACCGGCGCGGCTGCAACGCGCGGTGCTTGACGCCGAGACCGGGCTCGCCTCGCTGGCGGAGCTGCGCGCAGAACAAGATCTTGCCGTGCGCGACACCCTCGGGCGTCTCGCCGCGACGGGTTCGCCGATCATCACTGATGGCGAGCAGCGCAGGCACAGCTTCGCGAGCTATCCGCTGGGCACCGCCGATGTTGAGGAGGGCCCCGTCTTCGCGGTGTTCGCCGATGGACACCACAGAGTCATTCCGAGCCTCGCAAGCGCGCCCTTCGCGTTTCGCGCGTGGGCGGCCGACGATGTTGTTGCGGCGCGCGAGCTGACCGATCTGCCGCTCAAACAGGCTGTGATCTCGCCGTCGATGCTGTCGCTGATGGTGCCTGACGCGGGTCTTGGTAACTACTCGCGCGCCGACTTTTTGAGTGATGTTGTTGCGGGCTGCGCCGAAGATATTGTGCGCTGCTTCGAGGCCGGCGCTTCGCGCATCACGATCGACTTCACCGAGGGACGGCTCGCGCTGCGGCGCGATCTGCGCGCCCCGTGGGCGGGGCCGGAAGCCCTCGGGGGCTTCATTGACCTCATGAACCGGGTGCTGGATCGTCTCGCTCCCGAGCAGCGGGCCGCCGTGGGCGTGCATACCTGCCCTGGCAACGACAACGACTCTGCGCACAGCGCCGACGTCGACTACGCCGAGTTGATCCCCGAGCTGTTCCAGATCGAGGCGGGCTACTTTCTGGTGCAGGCCGCTGGGGAGAAGGATCCGGATCGCGTCGCTCGTCTCGTGGGGGCGCAGCTGCGCGGGCGCGCGTCGAGCGGTGCCGCGCCCCGGGTGCTGATCGGTGTGACGAACCCCACGAATCCTCGGTTGGAAACGGCGGAGCAGGTGCGCGATCAACTGGTGCGCGCAGCGCGCTTCGTGCCGCCCGAGCTGCTCGGATCCACCGATGACTGCGGCTTCTCGCCCTATCTCATCGATGAGAAGCCGCGTCACGGCTCCCCGGATTTTGCCCGCGATGTCGCCTTCGCGAAGATCGCAGCGCGCGTGCGCGGCACCGAGCTTGCCGCGGAGGCGCTGGCGGGGGTAGCCCCGTGAGCCCGCTGCCGCTCGCGGGCAGCGCAGCCACGCGCGCCCGCTTCTCCTTCGAGGTGTTCCCTGCGCGCAGCGGGGCGGCCGCGCTCGCGCTGGGGCACGCCGTGCAGCACCTGTCTGCGGCAGGGCCAGACTTCATCTCGGTCACTTACGGGGCCAACGGTTCCAATCGCGACGCCTCGCTCGACCTGCTGCGATACCTGCGAGATCACACTGATGCGCTGCCGCTCGCACACCTCACCACCGTCGGCGAGAGCCGCGACGCGGTCCGCGAGACGATCCATCGCGTCATGGACGCAGGCGTGCACGACTTTCTCGCGCTGCGCGGGGATCCGCCGCGAGGTCTCGACGAAGACGCGCCCGCAGTCGCGGGGTCGCTGTCGTCGCTCGAACTCGTCGAACTCATCGCTGAGGCTCGTGCCGAACGGCCGCCGCTGACGAGTGTGGGCCGCACGTCGGTCGCCGCATACCCGAACGGACACCCGCAATCGCGTTCACGTTCGGAAGACATCGACTGGCTCGTCGCCAAGCAGGAGGCCGGTGCACAGTTCGCAATTACCCAGCTGTTCTTCCGTGCGGAAGAGTATCTCTCATTCGTTGACGACGCGCAGCGGGCCGGGCTGCGCATCCCCGTGCTGCCGGGGCTGATGCCGGTCTCGACGAGTGGGCAGCTGCGCAAGGTCGCCTCGCTGGCGGGGCGGCCAGCGCCCGAAGGGCTGGTGCGAGCGCTTGAGGAGGCTGGGGGATACGCCCCGGAATTGGGTGTGGAGCACACGCTCGAACTCGCCCGCGAACTCCTCGCCGGCGGTGCGCCCTCAGTGCACCTGTACACCTTCAACAGGCACGAGCAGGTGCTTTCGGTGCTGCGCGAACTTGAGCTGCTGACGCCAGATCCTGTGGGTTAAGCGCGCTTCACGGAACGGCCCCTTGCTGTGCCCTGCTGGGGTAAGAGACAGTGAGGGGCCGTTGTTGCGTTGACGCCTGGCAGGGTCAGACTGAACGGAAGACCGCCACGACCCGGCCCAGCACTTCAGCGTGGTCGCCGAGGATCGGCTCGAAAGCGCTGTTGCGGGGGAGCAGCCAGGTGTGGCCGTCGCGGCGGCGGAATACCTTAACCGTTGCCTCGCCATCAAGCATGGCCGCGACGATGTCGCCGTTCTCGGCCTCGCGCTGCTGGCGCACGACAACAAAGTCGCCGTCGCAGATGGCCGCGTCGATCATGGAATCGCCGACCACGCGCAGCATGAACAACTGGCCGTCGCCCACCAGCTGGCGGGGAAGCGGCACGATCTCCTCGACCTGCTGATCGGCGGTGATGGGCACGCCGGCTGCAATCTGCCCGACCAGCGGCACGTAGGCGGCCTCTTCTACCTGTTGCGCAGGTGCGTCGGCGATGGCCGCGTTCGTGCTCGCAAGCTCGACGAGGATCTCGAGCGCGCGTGGGCGGTTCGGGTCGCGTCGAATGTAGCCGCCGAGCTCAAGGCGGCTGAGCTGGTGCGTGACGCTTGAGAGAGAGGACAGGCCGACAGCATCTCCGATCTCGCGCATGCTGGGCGGGTAGCCCCTCGACTCAACCGAGCGGGCGATGTATTCGAGGATCGCCTGCTGCTTCTCGCTGAGGGGCTTCCGGGAGTGGGGAACGTCGCTCATCGCTGTCCTTTCCGAGGCCCGAGGGCGGTGATGGTGCCGGTCGATCCATGAATGTCAGTGGTTGCTGATTCAGTGATGCCGTTGCTCGAAACCCTAGTCCCTGTATTCGAACACGGCCAAACACCTGTTCGAGTGTCGCGGAAAAGAACGAAAGATATCTTCGAACAGAAGCTTGTGGTTTCGAATAATCGAAGATATATTCGAAACAGATGTTCGCCCCGATGTGATATTCGCGGGCGTCGCAGAGAACGGAGAAGCCACTATGAGTGCACAGGCGGTTCTGCAGCACGAGTCGTACGAGATTCCCTCAGTGGGAGGCGAAGCAAAACTTCGCCTCACCCGACGAGGGCGCGTGGTATTCGGTTCGCTGCTCACGGTGCTCGTGGCGGCCCTGCTCGCGATGGTGGCGACCTTCGCCGCGCCTCAGGCGTTGGCATCGGTCTCTGCATCCGAGAAGCAGCAGTTCCACTACGTCGTTGCGCAGCCCGGCTCCTCCCTCTGGACGCTGGCCACCGAGCTCGATCCCCAGGCCGATCCGCGCGAGCTCGTGGCCGAGATCGTTCGTCTGAACCAGCTCGACGGATCCGGTATCGAGGCGGGAGACGCGATCGCGGTGCCGTTGCGCTACTCCGACAGCCCGGCTGTTTTCCAGGCTGACGAACTCGGAGTCTGAGCGGGTTTGCCGGGTGCTGGCCCGGGTTTGCCGGGTGTTGTCACGGGTGTGCTGAGTGCGGGTTTGGGTCTGCGGGGTGCGGGTGTGAGTCTGGGCCTGTTGGGTTGGGGTCAGGGTCTGAATCTGCAGGGTCTGAATCTGCCGGGTGTGGCTCGGGGCATGCTGGGCGGGAGCCTGGGGCTGACGGCTCAGTGGGAGTTGGGTTCTAGACTGGTTCGGTGACCAGTCTGAGTGACCTTCCTCTTCGCGCCAATCTTGTCGGCAAGCAGCCGTACGGGGCTCCGCAGGATCCCGTGCCGGTGAGCCTCAATGTCAACGAGAACACGCATCCCATTCCCGAGGATGTCATCGCCGACATTGTGCAGTCGCTCGCGACCGCGGTGCGCGGGGTCAATCGTTACCCCGACCGTGAGTTCACCGAACTGCGCGAAGCGCTCGCCGGATATCTGGGTCACGGCCTGGCCGCCGAGCAGCTGTGGGCCGCGAACGGCTCCAATGAGGTGCTGCAGCAGGTGCTGCAAGCTTTCGGCGGCCCCGGTCGCTCGCTGTTGAGCTTCACCCCCACCTACTCCATGTACCCGCTGCTCGCCTCGGGCACCGACACCGAGTGGGTCGCAGTGGAGCGTCCCGCAGACTACGCGCTCACCCCCGAACTCGTTGTCGAGGCGCTTCGCGAACACCGCCCCGATATTGCGATTCTGTGCGGCCCGAACAACCCCACCGGCACCCCGCTCGACCGCGACGTGATCCTCGCCGCCTACGATGCCTTCGACGGTATCCTCATCGTCGACGAGGCGTACCACGAGTTCGACGCGCAGCACGAGAGCGCTGTCACCCTGCTGCCAGGGCGCCACCGCCTGCTCGTCTCGCGCACCATGAGCAAAGCCTTCGCTTTCGCGGGTGTGCGGCTCGGCTACCTCGCCGCCGACCCTGCGGTGATCGACGCGCTGCGTCTCGTGCGCCTGCCGTACCACCTCTCGGCCCTGACGCAGGCTGCCGCAACAGCAGCGATCCGCCACTCCGAGGAAATGCTTGCCACCGTTGCCGATATCCGTGAGCAGCGCGACAGGCTCGCCGAAGCCCTCGAAGCGCTCGGTTACGCGGTGCACCCCTCCGGCGCGAACTTCCTGCTCGTCGGCGGCTTCGCCGACCCAGACGGAGTCTTCGAGTCGCTGCGTGCGCAAGGCATCCTGATCCGCAATCTCGGCATCGAGGGCCACCTGCGCATCACCGCGGGCACCGAAGCCGAGACCACCGCCGTAATCGACGCCATCACCGCGCTCACGCCCGCGCGATGACGCTGCCGGGCTGACGCCGCGAGCTGACTCCGCATCTGCCGCGGCCCGCCCGGCCCGTGCGCACCGGTGCAATCGAGGTCGTTTCTGGCCGTGTTGCGACAACACCCGGCCAAGAGTGACCCCGATTCTGTGGAGGCCGCAGCGATCGTGGCGTGTGCGTCCGTTGGCCGGGGGCGTGGGTCGGCGCTGGCCGCCGGGGCTACACCGGGAGCGGTTCCCATACAAGTGACAGCTAACTCTCGGGCGCGTGGATAGGCTTGGCGCGATGTCTCAGCACGAACACGACCGCGCGACCAGATCCGAGAACGCTTCGGATGCAGCTGACAATGCCGCACCACAGCCAGAGACGGGTGATGCCCGGCAGACTGCCGCCCAGCAGCCCGCTGCGGCGGTACCCGCCGCGCAGCCGCGCCAGGCAGAAGTCCAAGCCAAGCCGGAAGCTGAAGCCAAGCCGGATGCTCAGGCCGAGCCGGAATCTCAGGCCGTGCCTGACAGCCCTGCCCAGGCCCAGCCCCCGGCTGTGCCGCCTCGCCGCGGCCCGGCGGAGGGGCTCGACCGCCGCACGCTCGAACGGCGATACCGCTTGATGCGCAATGTTGTTGTGCTGCTGGTGGCACTCGTCGTGGTGCTTACCGGTGTGTCTGTCTCACAGTTCGCGCAGTTGCGGGGCGGCGCTGCGGCAAGTTCGGGGTCGGTGGCGGGCGGCGCCGACGGCGCTGCGAACGGTTCCGCTTCAGCACCGGACGGATCCGCCGCAGCCGAGAGTTGCGCTGCTCCCGAGCGCCGCGATGCCGCCGACGCGATGGCGCTCGGCGACGTCGATGCTCCCGTGGTGCTGGCTGAGTGGACCGATTTCCGGTGCCCCTACTGCGGGGTGTTCTCGCGAGATACCTTGCCGGTGTTGCTCAACGAGTACGTCGATACCGGGAAGGTGCGCCTTGAGGTGCACGACGTCGACTTCATCGAGGGTGAAGTGTCGGCCCGGGTGGCGGTGGCGGCGCGTGCTGCCGGCGAGCAGGGGCGCTACTTCCCGTACCTGTTCGCGGTGTACGAGGCGATGAGCCAGGATCGGCCGGCCATCACCGACGCGCTGCTGATCAGCTATGCCGAGGAGGCCGGCGTGGCCGATATCGCCCGATTCACTCATGATCTCGACAGTCCCGAGCTGCGCGAAGCGGTGCGCGTCAGCAGCGAGCAGGCGAAGCAGCTGGGCGTCGGCGCGGTGCCGTTCTTCGCAGAGACCGCGAACTGTCGGGTGCTGCAGGGCGCCCAGTCGATCGAGCAGTTCCGCAGTCTCCTCGACGAAGCGGTGGCCGATGCCGGTCGTGGTGAGACGGGCGAGTAACGCGAGGTGGAGCTTACGCTGCTCGGTGCGTTTCTTGGTGGCACGCTGACACTGCTGAGCCCCTGTTCGGCGATGCTGCTGCCGGCGTTCTTCGCGTACGCCTTCAGCAGCCCGGGGGCGCTCATTGCGCGCACGGGGGTGTTTTTCCTCGGCCTCGCTACCTCGCTGGTGCCGTTGGGGCTGCTCGCCGGCACTGTCGGTGCGTGGGTGACGATGCATCGCGATGGCCTGATGACCGCGGCGGCAATTGTGGTGATGGTGCTGGGTGTCGCGATGATGCTCGGCATCCGCCCGCCCGCCCTGATCGGCCAGCGCGGCGCGAAGAGCACGTCTGTTGCCTCGGTGTATCTGCTCGGCACTGTCTACGGCTTGGCGGGGGTGTGCGCGGGGCCGCTGCTCGGGGCTGCGCTCACCATGGCCGCGTACGGCGGCAACGCGCTGCTCGGCGGCGCGGTGATGCTGGTGTTTGCGGCGGGCATGGCGCTGCCGTTGCTGCTGCTCGCACTGCTGTGGGAGCGGATCCCCGGGGTGCGGCGCCTGGTGCGGCCGCGTGAGCTTGTCATCGGCCGCTGGCGCAACGCTTGGAGCAGTGTCATCGGCGGTGCGCTGACGGTGGGCATCGGGGTGCTGCTGCTCGTTACCCGCGGCACGAGCACGCTCGGCAGCGTGCTCGGATATTCGGAGCAGGCCCGCATCGAGGCTTGGGTGCAGCATGCATCGGCCGCGATCCCGAACTGGGCGTTCGTTGTCGCCGTGCTGCTGGTCGGCGGCATGTGGATCGCGGTGCGCCAGGCGCTGCGCCCCGATTCCGAGCCGCGTGATCAGGCACCGGCAGCAAATGCGCCCCGCGATCCCCGATAGAATCATGCACATGACCGCAGTCGCACGCACCGCCTCGCTCGAACGTTCCACGAGCGAGTCGCAGATCAGCTTGAGTCTCGACCTCGACGGCACCGGCACCTCAGACATCGACACCGGCGTACCGTTCTTCGACCACATGCTCACGGCCTTCGCCCGCCACTCGCTCACCGACCTCACGGTGCGCGCTACCGGTGACGTGCACATCGACGTGCATCACACCGTCGAAGACACTGGCATTCTGCTCGGCCAGGCCATCCTTGAAGCGCTCGGTGACAAGAGCGGCATTTCGCGCTACGGCGATGCCTTCGTGCCCCTCGACGAGGCGCTCGCGCAGGCCGTGGTCGATATCTCCGGTCGCCCCTACCTCGTGCACTCCGGCGAGCCCGTCGGCTTCGAGTTCCACCTCATCGGCGGGCACTTCACTGGTTCGATGGTGCGGCACTTCTTCGAGGCGCTGGTGCTGAACGCGCGCCTCACGGTGCACCTGAAGCTGGTTGAGGGGCGGGATCCGCACCACATCGCCGAGGCCGAGTTCAAGGCCTTCGCCCGCGCACTGCGCCAGGCGAAGGCGCTCGACCCGCTTGTCGCGGGCATCCCCTCAACCAAGGGAGCCCTGTGACGGGGAGCGGCGTCGCCGGAGAAACCGAGAACAAGCGCGTCGTCGTTCTCGACTACGGCTCTGGCAATGTGCACTCGGCGGTGAAGGCGCTTGCGAAGGCGGGCGCCGAGGTCGAGCTGACCCGAGATCCGCGGGCGGTCGCCGAAGCTGACGGCCTGCTCGTGCCCGGCGTGGGCGCCTTCGACGCTGTGATGCAGCAGCTGAGAGCTGTGCGCGGCGACGAGATGATCGACCGCAGGCTTGCCGGGGGGCGCCCTGTGCTGGGCATCTGCGTCGGCCAGCAGGTGATGTTCGAGCGCGGCCTTGAGCGCGGCATCGAGACCGAGGGGCTCGGCCAGTGGCCGGGCACCGTGCGCAGGCTCGAAGCTGACGTGCTGCCGCACATGGGCTGGAGCACCGTCGCACCGCCCGAGAACTCGGTGCTGTTCCGCGGGCTTGCCGAGCAGCGCTTCTACTTCGTGCACAGCTACGCCGCCACCGAGTGGACGCTTGAAGGGCGCGGCGCGTCGACGCGGCCGATCGTCACCTGGGCCGAGCACGGCGAGCGCTTCGTTGCCGCGGTCGAAAACGGCCCGTTGAGCGCCACTCAGTTCCACCCCGAGAAATCTGGCGAAGCCGGCATTCAGCTGCTGCGCAACTGGATCTCGACTCTCTGATCTTCGCACCCACACCTCGTACCGAAGGAGCACCGCACACATGAGCGAACTGGCGCAGGGCCCGAAGCTGCAGCTGCTGCCCGCGATCGACATGGTCGACGGCAAGGCGGTGCGCCTGACCCAGGGCGAGGCCGGCACCGAGACCAACTACGGCAGCCCCGTCGATGCGGCGCTCGACTGGATCGAGCAGGGTGCCGAGTGGATTCACCTCGTCGATCTCGATGCGGCTTTCGGTCGCGGCAGCAATGTTGCGGTGGCGCGCAAGATCATCAAGCGCGCCGGTGATGTCAACATCGAGTTCTCGGGGGGTATCCGCGATGACGAGAGCTTGGAGGCTGCGCTTGAAATGGGTGCTCGCCGCGTCAACCTCGGCACGGCGGCGCTTGAGAACCCCGAGTGGACCCGCGCGGTGATCGCCCGCTACGGCGAGCAGATCGCGGTGGGCCTCGATGTGCGCGGGGAGACGCTTTCTGCTCGCGGTTGGACCGAAGACGGCGGCAACCTCTGGGATGTGCTGGAGCGCCTCGAAGAGGCCGGCTGCTCGCGCTACGTGGTGACCGACGTCACCAAGGACGGCACGATGCGCGGACCCAACGTCGATCTGCTGCGGCAGGTGTGCGCGCGAACGTCTCGCCCCGTGGTCGCCTCGGGCGGCGTGTCGAGTCTCGACGATCTTGTCGCGCTGCGCGAGATCGTGCCGCTCGGTGTGGAGGGCGCGATTATTGGCAAGGCGCTCTACGACGGAGCCTTCACACTGCCCGCCGCACTCGACGTGGCTGGTCGCTGACGGATCGCGTTCGCGCGCACGCATGGCTATCAAGAAGCTGCCTTCGACGGGTGACGCACCGCGCTCGACAGGGGTGCCCGAGAGTCTGGTGCCCGGTGGCGCCGCCGATTCTGCAGGGTTTCCGTGGGATGGCCGCACCTTCGATCATCACGGCACCGCGTTTGCCGACGACGACGGCGCGACGCCGGCGGCGTGGAGCACGGCGGTGGCCAGGGTGCGCCGGGCCGCGGCTCGGCTCGCTGCGGGCGAGCCCGGGGCGGATCTCGATGCGCTTGCCGCGGCTCACGCCGATGCGATTGTGGCGCTCTCGAGTGTGCGCCTGCTGATTCCGCTGCTCGCGGAGGCCGGCGAGACGGGGCTGACGCCGGAGGGCCGCGTCGTGGAGAAGTCGCAGGAGCTGTCGATTGTGACGGTCGCCGCGCCTGATGGCAGGCGGGTCATGCCGGCGTTCAGCTCCGTTGAGGCGATGCGCCGCTGGCATGACGAGGCGCGACCGATTCCCGTGCCCGGCCCGCAGCTCGCGCTCGCCGCCGCCCAGGAGGAGACCGACCTCATCATCATCGACGCGGGCACACCTGAGCAGGAGTTCGGGGTGCGTCGCACGCAGTTGCGGGCCGCAGCGCTTGGCGAGCACTGCGTGCCTGCGTGGGCGGATCCGCAGGTGCTCGAGGCCTTCCGGACGTCGATGGCGGGCGAGCCCCGCGTCGCGGAGGTGCTGCTCTTGCCCGGCGATCCCGAGGCGCGACTGCTCGCCCCCGAGACCGACGTGGTGCTGCGGCTTGCGCCGGGGCTAGCGCGAGACGCGTTGCAGCGGATTGTCGTGGAGGCGCAGCAGCGCTGGGCTGCGGATGCGATTATCGCCGAGCGTGTGGATTCGTTGCGGGTGCGGCCCGTCGCTGCGTGAGAGTGGCTGCGGCCTCTCTCGCTTGAACGCCGAACGCTTCGCCGGTGGGTGAGGGCGGTTCGGCGCGTGGCGGGTGTGCGCGTGTCGGCGGCAGCTGTTACGCTCGCGTACACATCGAGCTGGCAACGAAGGGGCGCCACATGACATCTCACACCCCCGCCGCAGCGCCGCGCGCGGAGTGGACCGGGCAGATCGGCTTCATCGTCTCGGCCATCGGTTCCGCAGTCGGCCTGGGCAACATCTGGCGATTCCCAGGCGTCGCCTACGAAAACGGCGGAGGCGCCTTCCTCATCCCGTATATCGTGGCGTTGCTCACCGCTGGTATCCCGATCCTCTTCCTCGACTACGCCATCGGCCATCGCTTCCGCGGTTCGGCACCGCTTGCCCTGCGTCGCATCGCGGGCAAGCTGGGTGAGGGCATCGGTTGGTTCCAGGTGATGATCTGCATCTTCATCGCCGTCTACTACACCGCGGTGCTGGCGTGGGCTGCGAGCTACTTCGTCTTCTCGTTCAGCATTCCGTGGGGTGATGATGCGACAGGCTTCTTCGTCGGCGAGTACCTCAAGCTCTCCGATGCACCGTTCACGATGGAGTTCGTGCCCGGCGTGCTGATTCCGCTGGTGCTGGCGTGGGTGATCGCACTCATCGTGCTCGGTGCCGGGGTTGTCAACGGCGTGCAGCGGCTCAACATGATCGCGCTGCCGCTGCTCGTCGTCGGTTTTCTGGTGCTCGTGGTGCGGGCGCTCATGCTGCCCGGCGCAGCCGAAGGTCTGAACGCGCTGTTCACCCCTGACTTCTCGGCTCTCGCCGACCCGGGAGTGTGGGTGGCTGCCTACAGCCAGATCTTCTTCTCGCTGTCGGTGGCATTCGGCATCATGATGACCTACGCCTCCTACCGCAAACGTCGCTCGAACATGACCACGCCGGGCCTCGTCGTGGCGTTCGCCAACTCCTCGTTCGAGATTCTTGCGGGCATCGGCGTCTTCGCCACGCTGGGCTTCTTCGCCTACCAGCAGGGCATTGCGGTGAGCGAACTCGAAGGGCTCACCGGCGTGGGGCTCGCCTTCATGACATTCCCCGCAATCGTGGCCGAGATGCCTGGCGGCCCGTTCTTCGGTGCACTGTTCTTCGGATCGCTCACACTCGCGGCACTGACCTCGCTGATCTCCATCCTCGAGGTCGTCTTCGCCGGGATCATCGACAAGTTCGGCATCAGCCGCAAGACGGCCGCCTACGGCCTGGGTGGGGTGCTCGCGGTAATCTCCGTCGTGCTCTTTGGCACCACATCCGGTCTCATCGCACTCGACACCATCGACAACTGGGCCAACAACATCGGTATCGTCGCCTCGGCGGTGGTCACCACGATCACCGTGCTCTGGATTCGTCGCGCCGGCCGCGAGCTGAGCGGTCACCTCAGCACCCTTTCCACCTTCAAGGTCGGCCGCGCCTGGCTGTTCCTGGTCTCGGTGCTGGGGCCCGTGGTGCTCGGCTACATGCTCATCGCAACAGTGGTCTCCCTGATCGCCGAACCCTATGAGGGGTACGACCCCGGCTACCTGCTCGTGGTGGGCTGGGGCTCCGTGCTGCTGATGATCGCCGGGTCGATCGTGCTCACGGTGCTGCCGTGGAAGGTCGCACCAGATCGCTTCACCCCCTGGCCCCCGCTCGAGGTGTCCGGGCGCCGGGCCGGCCCAGCAGCCACACCACACCGAGCGGCCGACGCCGCCTCAACCGAGGGAGGTGCGCGATGACTCCGATCGCAATCCTGTTCCTGGTGCTCGCCGCCGTGATCGTGTGGGGCGGCCTCCTGGTGAGCGCCCTGTTCCTCGCGCGGCGGCCAGAGGTCGCAGAGTATCCGGCAGGGGGAGACGACCCTGCCGGCGAAGAAGTTTACGATCTGCCGCCCATTCGCGACACGTGAGCGACGCCGGGCAGACAACCCGGATCGTTCACCAGAGGTTGAGTAATAGCACGTAACAGGCGGTGCCGGCCGCGATGCTGAGCAGTGCCCGTCTGCCGAGGAGTAGGTGCACGGCGACGGTCACCGCAGTAGCGATCGCGAGTGCCCAGAGCTCACCGGGGCGGGCGATGAACTCGTCACGCAGCACCACGACCACCAGGATCAGCAGCAGCCCGGCGGGCATCCAGGTGCCGAGCCGTTGCACGAGCCTCGACTTGCGCAGTGGCTTCAGCACGGCGAACGGGATGGCGCGCAGCCCGAGGGTGATGACACCGCCCAGTGCGACTGCCGCGAGTAGGTACCAGACAGGCGCGTCAGGCATCGTCGTCGCCTCCGCTCGTGCTGCGGGCGTCCGAGTGCCGGCGCCTCCAAAAATGGCGTGCGATGAGGAGGGCCGTGAAGATCATCAGTCCCACAATCAGCGGCGAGTCCGGCGCGACGACGATCGCCACGGTTACAGCCAGTCCGGCGAGTGCGATCGACGGGATCTCGCGGCGGCTCCGCGCGGCGTCGAGGGTCATCACGATGAACAGCGCGTACAGTGCGAACTCGAAGCCCTCGATCGGGTTGGGCAGTGAGGAGGCGACCGCCGCGCCCACGAGACCGCCGGCCACCCAATACGCCTGCATGGTGAGCTGCCCGGTCACGATCCGCGTCGAACTGAGCTGCTGGGGCGGCATCAGCGCGTAGGTGGCGTAGGCCTCGTCTATGAGCGCGTAGACGGAGTAGGCCCGCGGCCACCCTCGCCGTACATGTGACAGTGGGAAGGAGAGTGCATAGAAGACGTGCCGGAAATTGAGTGCGAAAACGGTGGCGGCGATGGTGATGAGCGGCGTCGCTGAGGCGAGCATGCTCACCATGAGCAGTTCCACCGATCCCGCGAAGATCCCCACTGAGAGTGCAGGGGCGAGCCACCAAGGCAGGCCGGCTTGCACGACCAGCATGCCGAGCGCCACTCCGAGAGGGAAGATGCCGATCCCCACCCCGAGAGAATCGCGCATGCCCTGCGCGACCCCGGCCCGCGCAGGACGTCCCTGCTCAGCGGTGTCGGCGGCGGTCGAAGGCACGGCAGATTCAGGTATCGGCTGATGAGTGGCGGGGGAGACCCGCTCAGATGACCGAGCCGGTGTACTTCTCACCCGGGCCGGCGCCAGGGGCGTCGGGAATGGCGGAGGCTTCGCGGAAGGCGAGCTGCACCGAGCGCAGGCCGTCGCGCAGCGGCCGAGCGTGCGAATCGCTGATCTCGGGGGCGCCGGCAGTGATGAGGCCTGCCAGGGCATTGATGAGCTTGCGTGCCTCATCGAGGTCGGTCTGGGTCTCGGGGTCGTCGGCGAGACCGCACTTGATCGCGGCAGCGCTGAGCAGATTCACCGCGGCTGCGGTGATGACCTCGACCGCGGGCACCTCGGCGATGTCGCGCGCCGCCTGAGCCGCGGTCTGCGCCTCGGCCTCGTGGATCGATGCGTCCTGCTGCGGGTTCTCGCTCATGATGTCCTGACTATTCGATGAATATCTGTGCTAAAGTTGCCTGTGGTTCTCGGCTACTTGCCGAGATGCGGAAGAGGAGATTCTCCCACCCGGCACCGCCTTCAAGGTTACCGGGTAGTTGGCACCCCGCCGTTCGCGGCAGCTTACAAGGGTGCGGGCAGCGCTTGCGCGGCCCTGATCTCCCTCCGTCGCTCCGAACCGGGGCGCACTTCACCTGAGATCAGAGGAGCCGGCGATCAGCGATCCCCGTACGAATGACAGAATCCGCGTCCCCGAGGTGCGACTGGTAGGACCCAGTGGCGAGCAGGTCGGGGTCGTCCCGATCGAGACTGCGCTGCGCATGGCGGCCGACGCCGATCTTGATCTCGTTGAGGTTGCCCCGAACTCGAAGCCTCCCGTGGCGAAGATCATGGACTTCGGCAAGTTCAAGTACGAGGCAGCTCAGAAGCAGAAGGAAGCCCGTCGCAACCAGGCCAACACGGTTCTCAAAGAGGTCCGTTTCCGCCTGAAGATCGACAAGCACGACTACGAGACCAAGACGAAGCGTGCCATCGGCTTCCTTGCGCAGGGCGACAAGGTGAAGGCCATGATCCTCTTCCGCGGCCGCGAGCAGTCGCGTCCCGAGATGGGCGTGCGCCTGCTGCAGCAGTTCGCCGAAGACATCGCCGAGTTCGGCACCGTCGAGTCGCGACCCCGCATCGACGGCCGCAACATGGTCATGGTGATCACCCCGGTCAAGAACAAGTCCGAGGCGAAGGCCGAGCAGAACGCCCGCCGCGCCGAGGAGAAGGCCATCCGCAAGGCGGACAAGGCGGCAGGGCCCGCCCCCGCCGGCGAGTAATCTACGGCGCACTGCCTCGCGCAGCTGCCCCGTGCAATACGCAGCCGTTCGCGGCGCGCACACAACAAGGAGAAATCGATGCCCAAGCAGAAGACCCACTCGGGGGCCAAGAAGCGCTTCAAGCTCACCGGCTCCGGCAAGCTGATGAAGCAGCAGGCCGGCATGCGCCACAACCTCGAGGTGAAGTCCTCGAAGCGCAAGCGCCGCCTGAACGCTGAGCAGGTGCTCGCCAAGGGCGACGCCAAGCAGGCGATGAAGCTCCTCGGCCACTAAGCCGCGAGCACAAGCTTTCACCTGAGATTTTCGTAAGGAAGAACTGAAATGGCTAGAGTCAAGCGGGCAGTAAACGCCCACAAGAAGCGTCGCGTTATTCTCGAGCGCGCCGAGGGCTACCGCGGACAGCGTTCGCGCCTGTACCGGAAGGCGAAGGAGCAGGTCACCCACTCGCTCGTCTACGCGTACAACGATCGTCGCAAGAAGAAGGGCGACTTCCGCCGCCTGTGGATCCAGCGCATCAACGCCGGTGCGCGCGCGAACGGCCTCACCTACAACCGCTTCATCCAGGGCCTCGGCCTCGCGGGTGTCGAGGTCGACCGCCGCATGCTCGCCGAGCTTGCTGTCAACGAGCCCGCCGCTTTCGCGACGCTCGTTGAGGTTGCCAAGAACGCTCTCCCCGAGGACACCTCGGCACCGAAGGCTGCGTAAGCACCTGACGTTCTGAAGAACCCCGTCACCGGCTCGGTGACGGGGTTCTTCTGCATCCCGCGGGTAGTGTGGACGGGTGAACGATGCGATCCTCAGCAACCCGAAGGCCCCCCGGATCAAGCGGGCCGCCGCCCTCGTGCGCAAGAAGGAACGCCACGAACAGGGGCGGTTCCTCGTAGAAGGGCCGCAGTCAGTGCGCGAACTCCTCGTGCACCGGCCGGAACTCGCAGAGACCGTCTACGCCTCAACAGGCACCGAAGCCTGGCAGCACGAGATTGACCGCCTCGCCTCAGACGCCGGCGTGCGGATCGAACGGGCCACCGATGAGGTCATCGCAGCGATGAGCGAAACCGTCAACCCCCAGGGCGTTGTCGCGGTGGCGCAGAGCTGGCGCACCGACCTCGCAGAGACACTGCGCGGTGCGCGGCTCGTCGCGATCCTGCACGAGATCAGAGACCCTGGCAACTCCGGCACGGTGCTGCGTGCCGCCGATGCGGCCGGTGCCGACGCCGTGATCTTCTCGGGGGAAAGCATCGACCCGTTCCACCCGAAAGTGGTGCGCTCGACGACAGGCTCCCTATTCCATCTGCCGGTCGCCGTCGCGTCCACGCTCGCAGAGGCCATCGACGCCGCGCGAGCGGCCGGGCTCACCTCACTGGCGGCCGACGTGCGCGGTGCGGAGCTGCTCGAGGCTCGCGCGGAGGGGCTGCTCGAAGGCCCTGTGGCCTGGGTGTTCGGTAATGAGGCCCGTGGCCTCAGCGAAGCCGACCGTGGCTTGACCGATCGCTCGCTCAAACTGCCCATCTACGGTGCAGCCGAGTCGCTGAACCTGGCTACCGCCGCGAGCGTTCTGCTCTACGAAACCGCCTTCTCGCAGCGCGGATAGCGCGTTCCCGCCAGGCGCACCCGGCGGCTACGACGATCTCAGTCTGTGGTACTACCCGCGGGGTACTGCGGGCCGATGCGGTGCCGTGGCGGCTCGGCGACGATGGAATCATGAGGTTCATCACACTCCTGCGCCGCCCCGTCATCCTCGTGCCGACTGCGCTCCTCACCGCCTGCCTGCTCGCAGCTGGCATCGCCTCGGGCGCCTGCGCATATCTGGGGCAAGCGACGCAGGCCCTCGCCGCAATCCCACTGCCGTAACGGCGCTGCTGCTGGAGCGGCCGAGCTGCAGGCCCGGCTCAGCAGCTGCCGTGATCCGCCGCCGCGATCCGCCACCACAGCCGCAGTGCCGAGCCCGCGACCCGGGCCCGGCACCGAATGCGGCTATGCGAACAGCGACGCCCCCAGCGTCTGCCCCGCCCGGAAACCAGGCAGCACCGCGAACACCGCCGAGCCGACGTGGGTGACCCACTCGTTGAGCAGATCGGCCTCGTCCAGCCGGCGTTGGATCGGCACGAACTGCGTGAGCGGATCGCGTTGGAAACAGCCGAACAGCAGCCCCGCCTCATGCCCATCATCGTAGTTCGCGGCCCGGCGCACGATCCGCTCGGACGGATCCGCTGAGTGCGCTCGGCGAATATGCGAGGCTACGGGTATCACGCTCAAGCCCCGCTCATCCTTCGCCGCAAAATCGGCGGGCGTGTGTTCACCGGCGCCCTCGGGGGCGCTCAGCGGCGCGCCGTCGAAAAGCCTGCGACCCACAGCCTGCTCGCGGCCGGGGCGATCCACCCGGTCCCAGGTGTCGAGCTCCATGCGGATCCGCCGCAGCACGAACGCGGAACCACCCGCAAGCCAGCCAGCATCTCGGCCCAACCACACCAGCCCCGAGAAGCCCGGATCCGCCGGGGCCGGATTCACGGTGCCGTCGAGCTGCCCCATGAGATTGCGCATCGTGGTGCCGTCACCCTCGGAACCGCGTGCACGGCGGAAGCCGCGCTGCCGCCACAACGGCTCGGCGAAACTGGTGAGATCCCGATCCAGCATGCGGGCCGCATGCGAAATCGGCAGCGGATCGTCGGCCTCGATCGCCAGCAGCAGATCGCCGCCATCGAAGTCTCCGCTCAGCCGGTCCCTCTCAAAGCTCGGCAGCGGACCGAGCCACGGCGGCCGAGCAGCACCGGCGCGGTCGACCAGTGCTGGCCCCACCCCGACGGTCACCGTCAGCCGAGCCGGCCGCGCGGCCAGCTCCGGCTCCGGGTCTGCGAGCGGCGCCTCACCCGAGGTGAGCCCCTCGATGTCGCCCGTCAGCACCCGGAACATGCGGCGCAGCGCTGCCGCATCGGTGCTCGGCAGCAGACGGTACGCGGCGTAGTGCACATGAGCGGCGGGCACTGTGGTGACCCCAGCCTGGTGTGCGCCGTGGCAGGGCAGCGTCTCACCGCCGAAACCGGGCAGATCCCCGCCCGGGCCGAGCGAGGGTTCGGTTTCAGCTGCCGCAGCAGCCCCCGGAGGCGGGGGATCGGCTGCGCTCCTGGCCGCGCCGACGCCGAGCGTTCCGCCAACGCCCAGCACGGCCCCGAGCCCAGCTCCGAGAGCACCGCTTGTGAGCAGCGCCCGGCGACCGATCTGGGGGCCGGAAGGCGGCCCCGCGGTGGGACGCGCAGCTGCGCGCCCCACCGCGGCCGAGCCGGGATCTGAGGAGCCGGGGTCTCCGGAGGAAACGGTGCTCCCCGTGGCGTCGGGCTGGGTTGAGGCTGTGCGAGGCGCGGGCTCAGTGCCCGGCATGGCCGTCCTGCTCACCGGATTCGCTGTGCTCGCCAGAACCGCTGTGCTCACCGGTGCCGCCGTGCTCTCCCATGCCGCCGTGCTCGCCCGATTCGTCGTAGCTCTCGTTGGCTCCCGAGTAAGCCTTTACCAGCACCGAGAAAGAGATGCTGCTGCCATCGGTGAATGTGATCGTGATGGGCACTTCCTCGCCCGCGAGCAGGGCAGCGGTGAGGCCCATGAGCATGATGTGGTTGCCGCCAGGCACGAACTCGATTGAGTCGCCTGCCGGCACGGTGACGTCGCCCGCGATTTCTTGCATCACTCCGGCCGAGGTCACCTCATGCAGTTCGGCGCTGGCCGCCGACTCACTGGTGACAGACGCGATCACAAGATCCTCGTCACCGTTGTTTTCGAGGGTGCCGAACACACCCGTCATGCCGCCCTCATCGCCGGCTTTCGCCCAGCCGTCGACGAAGTCGGTGTTCGGTGCGCCAGCTGCGCTGGTGTCGCTCGTGGGCGCGGAGGTTGAGCAGCCGGCCAGCAGGAGCACGGCTGCGGAGAGCGCTGCCACAGAACGGGCGGCGCGGCTGCGAGTGAGGGAGCGAACGTTGATCATGCGCGGTCCTCCTTGTTTGCGGCGTCGGCGTTCATGCCTGCGGCGCGTCGGCGCTGGCCGATGAGCACCGCGGCGAGTGCGCCGCCGGCGACGAGTACGGCGCCGATGGAGATCGCTGCGATGGCGCCTGTCGACAGGCCGCCCTCTTCGGACGTCGTGTCGGTGCCGTGGTCGGCGCTGTCGTGGCCCTCGCCCTCGTGGGCGGCATCGGTGCCTTCGGTGGGTTTCTGCTCGGAGCCTTCCGTGAGCCTCTGGTCAGGTTCAACGAGGGCGGCCCCTTCGGCCTGCCAGGCATCGGGCTTTGACAGTCGCAGCACGAAGGACCCGTCGATGGGGTGGCCGTCGCTCGACACGACGCGCCAGGCCACGTCGTAGTCACCCTCGGGCAGATCCGCGGTGAGCGGCTGCACCACGTCGGGCCCGGCGATCTGAGGTGCCCCATCGGTCATGTCGGCACCGTCGGCCGAGGTGACGACGATCTCGGTGCCGACCTCGATGATGCTGTTGCTGAAGCTCAGGCGGATCGCGTCGACGCGGCCATCATCGGTGGCGACGATGCTGCGGTCGACGAGTTCGTCGTGGGCGAGCGTCGGAGAAGCGACGCCGAGGGTGAGGCCGATCGCGGCGAGCGCCGCGAGGCCGAGGCTTGCGATGCGGGTGCGTCGCGGTGAAGCAGTGGTGTGCATGGTTGTCTTTCTCGTTCGACCCGGGCAGCACGGCGTGCGCGCATACGGCACTGCAGTGCTCCGGGCGGAGTTCTGGTGAGTGAGGGTATCGCCGTGCGCGCTCGCAGCGCGAGCACGGGCGCACCCCTATGCGGAGAACGAGAGCGCGGGAGGGCCGCGGTGACTGATCGCGGAGTGGGCGGAGGTGCGTGTGCGTAGCGGCGCACGGAAGATGAGGGGGCGGATCGCGGGGCGCCACGACACTGCGACGAGCCGGGGGCGGGGCCGCGGCAGCACGCGACGCACGAGGCGGCCGAGGGCGAGCCAGGCGTGCTCGCCGCGGTGCAGCAGTGCGACGGTGAGCACTGCCGCGATGGCGTGGCCGAGCCACATCGCAGCGTCTGCTGAGGCCGGGGTCGCGACCTCCGGCGCGAAGTTCTGCAGTGCGGCGAGGTGGGCGGCGTGCGGCGAGACCGCGGGGCCGGTCTGGGCGGTGCCGACGAGATCGATACCGGCGAAGATCCAGTGGTAGAGGAATTGCGCGATGCCCACGGCCGCGGCGAGCCGCCACAGTGAGGCGATACGGCCCGCAAGAGCGGTGCAGAGCGGGAGGGCGAGGATCGCGGTCACCGCGACCGCCGGCCAGGTGATCGCACCGCCGGCGATCCCGTGTGAGGCCGCGGCGAGTAGCGTGGCCGCGAGCGCACCCGCCGCACCCCGCGCGGTACGCGCACCACGGCTCATGGGGATGCGATGCGAGACGGCGCTCCCATGAGCGCGCTCCTGCGACCGCAATCCCTGCATACCCATCAGTCTACTGCTGCGCCCGCGCTGCCCGAGCCACGCCCCGCACTCCGCCCTACCCCCACCTGCATCGAGGTCACCCGTGTGGTCGTTTGCGGGCCGGGGAAACGACCACACGGGTGACCTCGACGCATCAGCGGTGCGGATCGGGTGGGCTAGTGGCAAGCAGGCTGCGGGAGAATAGGAAGGAGAGGCGCGCTGCGCCGCCGGTTTCGTCGAGGAGGGTGCATGTCCCGCAGTGAGCAGACCCGGGAGATGACCGGCCGCATCGACCTGAACAGCGATCTCGGCGAGTCGGGCGGCGGGCGGGTGTTCGACGACGCCGCGGTGCTGCCCTCCATCTCGAGCGCGAACGTGGCGTGCGGGTTCCACGCGGGCGAGCCGGGAGGCATCCGCCTCACCTGTCGTCGCGCCGCCGAGCTGGGGGTGACGGTGGGGGCGCATCCTGGCTACCGCGACTTCGAGGGCTTCGGCCGCCGCTTCATGGATGTCGACCTGAGCGAGCTGACCGACGAGGTGATCTACCAGATCGGCGCGGTGCAGGCGGTGGCGCGCAGCGTGGGCACCGAGGTGCGCTACGTGAAGCCGCATGGTGGGCTCTACAACGCCGTCACGGTGCGCGAAGATCAGGCGCGCGCGGTGACGCGGGCCATTCTCGAGCTCGACGATTCGCTGCCGCTGATGGTGCTGCCCGGCTCGGTGATCGAGCGGGTGGCGCGGGATGCGGGGCTGCGCACCGTCACTGAGGCCTTCGCGGATCGCGGCTACCTGCCCGACGGCACGCTCGTGCGCCGGGGGCTCCCCGGCGCGCTGCTCGCGCCGGAGGCTGCTGTTGCGCAGGCGCTGCGGATCGCCACTGAGGGGCGGATCATCGCGCTTGACGGCACCGAGCTCGCCATCGCAGCTGACAGTATCTGTCTGCATGGCGACGATCCGGCGGCGGTGCGACTCGCCCGTGAAGTTCGTGCTGCACTTGAAGGCGTGGGTGTCTCGATCAGGAGCTTTGCGTAGTGTTCGCCGGCGGCGTGTTCCGGGTGCGGCCCGTCGGCGACCGCGCCTGCATCGTCGAGCTGCCGGACATCGACCGGGTGCTGGGCGTCGCCGCCCGGCTGCGCGAACTCGACCCCCCGGGCATGATCGACGTCGTGCCCGCCGCCCGCACGGTGCTCGTGGTCTGCGTCGATCGCGCGGCGGTGCGACGCGTCGCCGAGACGGTCGCCGGGTTCGACGAGCGGATCTCGGCGGGTGAGGCTGCCGGTGACGAGGTGACGATCGACGTGGTCTACGACGGCGATGATCTCGTCGAGGTAGGCGAGCTGACTGGGCTCGGCCACGACGGCGTGATCGCCGCTCACACGGAAACCGCGTGGCGCGCGGCCTTTGGCGGATTCGCACCGGGTTTCGTTTATCTCGCCGGCGGCGATCCACGTCTTGAGGTGCCTCGCCTTGCCTCGCCACGCACCACGGTGCCAATGGGTTCAGTCGCACTCGCGGGCGGCCTCTCGGCCGTCTATCCGGGGGCGTCGCCCGGCGGCTGGCGGCTGATCGGGCGCACGGGTGAGCGCATGTGGGACGAGGCCCAGGATCGCCCGGCCCGCGTCGCGCCCGGCGACACAGTACGGTTTCGTGCAGTGCGGGAAGTCGTGCGCCTTGCGCTGGGGGAGGCAGGCGGTCAGGCACCCCGCGATCCGCGCCTCAGGAAATCAGTAGCCCAGGCAAGCCCCGCCGCACCCGCTGCCCAGCCCGCCCTTACCGTGCTCGACCCGGGCCTGCTCACCCTCGTGCAAGATGCTGGGCGCCAGGGCCACGCCGCTCTTGGCGTTACCGCATCGGGCGCGCTCGACCGCGGCGCACTGCAGCGAGCCAACCTCGCGGTCGGCAACGCGCCCGGCGTTGCCGGACTCGAACACCTGAACGGCGGCCTCGTGCTGCGGGCGCATCGCGCGCTGCGGATCGCCGTGACCGGCGCCGAGGCCGAGATCAGAGTCGAATCTGCCGAACCCAGTGTGCCGCGCGCCGTGCCGCTCGGCGACGCCGTCGAGCTGAGCGCTGGAGAAACCTTGCACATCGGGGCCCCACGGCGCGGCCTACGAAACTACCTTGCCGTGCAGGGCGGCCTCGCGACGGGGCGCGAGGTGCTCGGCAGCGCCGCGTACGACAGCCTTTCGGGGCTCGGAACGCCTCCGCTTAGCTCGGGCGACATGCTCGCGCTCGGGCCGGAACCGGGGGGAGCGCGCCCGGATTCGGATCTCACCCGATCCGCCGCCCAGCCCCCGACCGCGCGGCGCGCCGTGCTGCGCTTCGTGCCGGGCCCTCGCGATGACTGGTTCACCGCCGACGCCCGCGCTGCCTTCATCAGCCAGGCGTGGCGGGTCTCGCCGCGATCCAACCGCGTCGGCCTCCGACTCGACGGCGATCCGCTTACCCGCTCCCGCCCGGGAGAGCTCGCCACTGGGGGAATGACCCGTGGCTCCGTGCAGGTGCCGCCGAACGGCCTGCCGGTGCTCTTCCTCGCCGACCACCCCGTCACCGGAGGCTACCCGGTCATCGGCACCGTCATCGACGCCGACCTGGATCGCGTCGCGCAGCTGGCTCCCGGCGCCGAAGTGCGCTTCCACCCGGTCGACCCCGACGAACCCGGCGAACCCCTCGGTCTCGACGCCCCCGTGCCCGAAACGGTCTCGTTCACGATCGAGATCGACGGCCGGCGCCACCGAGTCACGGTGTCCGGCGCGCTCGCCGCGGCGCTCAACCGACTGAACGCGGCGGGTGACCGGGCCGCCCTCGCCGAATTGCTCGTCGAAGTGGTGGGGAAGGCCAGCCGCTGAACCGGTAGAATGGTGCCTCGTGTCAGCGAGTGAAACGAACCCCGCAGGGGCGGGCGAGGCCCAGCAGCCGCAGCCGTCCAACCCGATCACCCAGCCAGCGGTCGACGCCGCCGTCGAAGCGGCCCTCGCCGCCTTCGCAGCAGCAAGCTCCGTCGCAGAGCTGAAGGCCGCCCGCACCGAGCACGCCGGTGAGGGCTCCGCCATCGCGAAGCTCAACGCGCTCATGCGTCAGGTGCCCAAGGAGGAGAAAGCCGCCACCGGCAAGCTGATGGGCCAGGCGCGCGGCCGCATCGAGGGCGCCTACCAGGGGCGCGAGACCGAACTCGCCGAGCAAGAAGCAGCCGCCCGTCTCGTCGCCGAGACCGTCGACGTCACCGCGGCGCCCGTGCGCCGTGCCGCAGGCACCCGCCACCCGCTCGCCCAGCTGCAGGAAGAAGCCTCCGACATCTTCATCGGCATGGGCTGGGAGATCGCGGAAGGCCCCGAGATCGAGCACGAGTGGTTCAACTTCGACGCCCTCGGCTTCGACCCCGACCACCCCGCCCGTGCCATGCAAGACACCTTCTTTGTTGAACCCGCCGACCGTCACCTGCTGCTGCGCACCCACACCTCGCCGGTGCAGATTCGTGCGCTGCTCGAACGCGAACTGCCCGTCTACGTGGTGGCCCCCGGCCGCGTGTACCGCACCGACGAACTCGACGCGACGCACACACCCGTGTTCCAGCAGATCGAGGGCCTCGCGATCGACCGCGGCCTCACCATGGCTCACCTGCGCGGCACGCTCGAACACTTCGCCAGGCAGATGTTCGGCGACGAGGCGAAGATCCGCCTGCGCCCCAACTTCTTTCCCTTCACCGAGCCCTCCGCCGAGATGGACGTGTGGCAGCCCAACGCCAAGGGCGGCGCACGCTGGGTCGAATGGGGCGGCTGCGGCATGGTCGACCCGAAGGTGCTCCTCGCGGCAGGCATCGACCCCGAGGAGTACCAGGGCTTCGCGTTCGGCATGGGCATCGAACGTACCCTGCAGTTCCGCAACGACCTCAACGACATGCGAGACATGGTCGAGGGCGACGTTCGCTTCAACCGTCAGTTCGGAGGACTGGTCTAATGCGCGTTCCACTCAGCTGGCTCGGCGAGTTCGTCTCGCTGCCCGACGACGTCACCCCGGAGCAGGTGCACGCCGACCTCGTGCGCGTGGGCTTCGAGGAAGAGTCGATCCGCCGATTTGATGTCACCGGCCCCGTGGTCGTCGGCGAAGTGCTCTCGCGCGAACCCGAGGAGCACTCCAACGGCAAAACCGTGAATTGGTGCCAGGTGCGCGTCGCCCCCGAGGGGGAGCGTGCCGCCGACGGCGGCGAAGACGTGCGCGGCATCGTCTGCGGTGCTCACAACTTCGAAGCGGGCGACAAGGTGGTAGCGACCCTGCCCGGCGCCGTGCTGCCGGGCGGATTCGAAATCGCCGCCCGCAAGACTTACGGCCACGTCTCCGACGGCATGATCGCGTCGGCGCGTGAGCTGTCGCTCGGCGACGACCACGACGGCATCATCGTGCTGTCACGCCTCGGCTTCGACCCTGCGCAGCTCGTGCCCGGCACCGATGCGAAGGCGCTGCTCGGCATCGATCAGACCGCTGTCGAAATCAATGTCACCCCGGATCGCGGCTACGCCTTCTCCATCCGCGGCGTCGCCCGTGAATACGCTCACGCCACGGGGGCCGCCTTCACCGATCCGGCGCTCGCGAGCGATCCGGCCCCCGCATCGGGCTTCCCCGTCACCCTCGCCGATGACGCACCCATCCGCGGGCGCGCAGGAGCGACAGGCTTCGTGACCCGCGTCGTGCGCGGCATCGACCAGTCGCGCCCCACGCCGGCGTGGATGGTGGCGCGCCTGCAGCTCGCGGGCATTCGTTCACTGTCGCTCGAGGTCGACATCTCGAACTACGTGATGCTTGAACTGGGTAACCCGCTGCATGCCTACGACCTCGCGAAGCTGCAGGGCGGCATCACGGTGCGTCGCGCGCAAGCCGGCGAAGAGCTGGTGACGCTCGACGGTCAGAAGCGCGCACTGCACCCCGAAGATCTCGTGATCGTCGACGACTCCGGTGTGATCGGCCTCGCGGGCGTCATGGGCGGCGAATCCACCAAGGCAGACGAACACACCACCGACGTGCTCATCGAGGCAGCCACCTTCGACCCCGTGTCGATCGCGCGCTCCTCGCGCCGCCACAAGCTGCCGAGCGAGGCGTCCAAGCGCTTCGAGCGAGGCGTCGATCCGCTCGTGGCGCGCGCCGCAGCGCAGCGCATGGTCGATCTGCTCGTGGAGCTCGCCGGCGGCACTGCCGACGAACTCGGCTGTGACATCGTCGCACCGTGGGAGGCCCCGGAGGTGCGCCTGCCGATGGCGAGCGTCAATGGCCTGCTCGGCGCCGACTACAGCGACGACGAGATCCGTGGCGCGATCGAGATGATCGGCTGCGAGGTTTCGCTGGCGGAGCCCGGTGTGCTGCTCGTCTCGCCGCCCAGCTGGCGCAGCGACCTGTCGCGCCCCGCAGATCTCATCGAAGAGGTCGCCCGCATCGTCGGCTACGACCGCATTCCCTCGGAACTGCCCGTCGCCCCTGCCGGTCGCGGGCTCACCCGAGAGCAGCGCCTGCGCCGTCGCGCGGCGAACGTGGTGACCGCTGCCGGTCTCGACGAGGTGCAGAGCTACCCCTTCGTGTCGCGTGCGCAGCTCACCGCGTTCGGCGCGGGCGCAGAGCCCGCTGACATCGACGCCGATGCTCCCGTCGATGCGGTGCGCCTCGCGAACCCGCTTGACGGTGAGGCGCCGTTCCTGCGCCGCTCGCTGCTGCCGGGCCTCGTGACCGCAGCGCAGCGCAATGTGTCGCGCGGCATGACCGATGTGGCGCTCGTCGAGTTCGGTGCGGTGTTCGAACCGTCAACCGCAGCTGGCCAGATCGGCACCGAGACGGTGCCGCCGCTGGCCGAGCGCCCCTCCGACGAAGTGCTCGCTCAACTGAACGCTTCGATTCCAGCTCAGCCGCGCCGCGCCGCCGGTCTGCTGCTCGGGGAAGCCGTTGCCAAGCAGCCGGGCGAGGCTGCGCGCGCCTTCGACTGGGCTGACGCCCTCGACGCGGCCCGCACGGTTGCCAGTGCGGTGTCGGCGGAGCTCGTGGTTTCGCAGGGCGCGCATCGCGCGTTCCACCCGGGCCGCACGGCTGAGCTGGCGATCCGCGTAGCCGATGACTCCGATGGTGACGAGGGCGGTCTTGAGGTCGTGGGTGTCGCGGGTGAGCTGCTGCCTGAACTGGTGGCAGCGCATCACCTGCCCGGTCGTGTCGCTGCTTTCGAGCTCGACCTTGACCGTGTTATCGCGCTCGCTCCGCGTGAGCCCGAGACTGCTCCGCTGTCGAGCTACCCTGCGGCCACGCAGGATCTCACCCTTGTGGTCGCCGATGAGGTGCCTGCTGGTGATGTGCTCGCCGTTGTGGTGGCGGGAGCCGGCGAACTGCTTGAACAGGCGCGGATCGTCGACGATTACCGCGGCACCGGCATTGAGGAGGGGCAGAAGGCGATCACCTTTGCGCTGCGCTTCCGCGCTGCCGACCGCACCCTGAAAGCCGAAGAGGCGAGCGAGGCGAAGCTCGCGGGTGTCGCCGCGGCTGAGCTGGCCTTCGACGCGAAGCTGCGGGAGTAGGGGCCGGGGGCGGTTCCCGCCACCGATTGGTTCCTTGGCGGATCCTGAGCCTCTTGGTCTCTCGGTCTCTCACGAACTTGCCCGCGCATCTTCGGCACTATTCCCGGATAGTGTCGCAGATGCGCGGGCAACTGTCGTCTTGAGGTGGTTCTGGCGCATGCGTCTGCGCAACTGCGGTGCAGCGCTCGGGGCTTGACCTGCGGTGCACGGCTGGGTGGGATGTTTGCCGATGCTGCCTGTGCTCGGGTACGACTGGGGTGGGTGCGGCATGTGCCGTGCGCCGCAGGCAGAGCGCGAAGGAGCGTCGCAGTGAGCGTTGAACTATTGAGCCCGGAGGGGCTGGCTCAGGAGGTGCCGTTTCGGCACGTGGCTGTCGGCACAGGCAGCCGCACGGTGTGCGTTGCCGGGCAGGTGTCTGTGAATGCGCAGGGTGCGGCGGTCGCGCCCGGTGATTTGAGTGGCCAGGTGGCGCAGGCGTTGCGCAATGTTGCGGCGGGCCTGGCCGGGGCGGGCGCAAGCTTCGCCGACGTGGTGCGGCTGCGGTTCTACCTCACCGATTGGCGCACCGAGAAGCACGATGATTTTTTGGCCGGAATCGCGGCGGTTGCGCAGGAGCTCGGGATCCCGCAGCCGATGCCGCCCGCAACGCTGATCGGTGTTGCGGCGCTGTTTGAACCGCATGTGCTCATCGAGATCGAGGCGACCGCGGTGCTTGATTGAGGCGGATCGTAGGCGGTGCTTGATTGATGCGGATCGCGGATCGTGGCCGCGTGTGATCGTAGCTGTGCGCGGATCGCAGGCTGAGCTCGCGTGAATGCTGTCTTTCCGTTGTCAGTGTCGGTGGTTGCGAGGATACTGAAGAGCACCATCGCGAGGAGGCGATCATGACCGCTCAGAAGATCATTCCCAACATCTGGTGCAACCGCAACGCCGAGCAGGTCGGTGATTTCTACGCGCGGGCCTTTCCGGGGGCTAGCTCGACGGTCGAGGCGCGCTACCCGGATAGCGGCCTGCTCGACTTCCAGCTGGAGTTCGCGGGCGCGCCCCTTACCGTGTCGGTCGACATCCCTGATCCGCGACGCGCCGACACGACGCGCCTGACGCTCATCAACGCGGGCGACGAGTTCGCGCCGAATCCGTCGATCTCGTTCATGCTGAACTTCGATCCGCTCATGTTTGGCGGCGACGAAGACGCCGCGCGGGCGCAGCTCGACCAGCTGTGGAGCCTGCTCTCCAAGGGTGGCAGCGTGCTCATGGATTTGGGGGAGTATCCGTTCAGCCGACGCTACGGCTGGGTGCAGGATCGCTTTGGCGTGAGCTGGCAGCTCATGCTCACCGACCCCGCAGGCGAGCCGCGTCCGTTCATCGTCCCGTCGCTCATGTTCTCCGGGCGGGCGCAAAACCGGGCCTCGGAGGCCATAGATTTCTACACTGCCGTGTTCAGTGACGCTGCGGCGGGCGGCCGCTTCCCCTACGGTGTACCCTCGGGGCCGGCGAGCGCAGAGGCGCTCATGTACGGCGATTTCCGTGTGGGCGGGCAGTGGTTCGCGGTGATGGATTCGGGTGTTGAACAGCCGTTCGACTTCGGTTGTGGGGTCTCGCTCGAAGTGCAGTGCGACGATCAGGCTGAGATTGACGCTCTGTGGGAGGCGCTCTCAGCGGTGCCCGAGGCTGAGCAGTGCGGCTGGCTTGCGGATCGCTTCGGTGTGAGTTGGCAAATTGTGCCGGCAAACATGGGGGAGCTGATGCAGCGCCCCGATGCCTACGCGCACATGATGGAGATGAAGAAGATCGTGATCGCCGATTTCTGAAGCCGGGGTCTGCCGGTCGGGTTCTGCAGGTGGGGGGCTCGGGTTGTAGGCGGGGGTCGGGTTCCGTAGATGAGGTTGGGTTTTGCAGGTGGGGCGGGCGGGTTCTTTGGGAGGGGGCTCGGGTCTGGGGGTAGAACACGGCCCGGCACGGGAGGGCGTCTGCGAGTCCGGCTTCGCACCTGCACCTTACGTCTGGGGTGCGCGGAGAGAGGTTCTGGCGGCGGTACACTCCGGAGTGCTGATGTGCAGTGGAAAGAGTCGGAGGGAGCCCGAATGCGGGTGCGTGCGAGTTCGGTGAGCAAGGGGCCGGGTGGTCGGGCCTTGCCTCCTACCGAGGTGCACTTGGCTTCGGGCACTGCGGTGTTCGTCGAGGCCGAGACTGCCCAGCGGCCCACGGTGCTCGGTCTCATCGTCACCGGCCGCATGCGGCCCGACTCGGGTGAGGTGACGATCGACGGAGCCCCGGATGCGCGGGCGCTGCGGCGTCGGCTGGCCCTTGTCGACGCGCCCGAGGTGAGCGAGCCGCACGGTGACGTGCGCCTCGCTGACGTGGTTGCTGAGGAGCTGATGTTCGCGGGTCGCCCCCGCGGTCCGTTTGCGGTGCGACGTGTGCTCGAAGATCTGGGTGTTGCGCAGCACGCGCGCACGCCGATGGCAGATCTCCCTCCGGGCGCACGGGTGCGGGTGCTGTGCGAGCTCGCACTCGATCGACCGGGCACTGATGGCCTCGTGCTCGTGTCGCCGGATCGTCATGGCGGTGACCCTTCGGAGTGGTGGGCGATTGCTTGCGATCTGGCGAGCCGGGGGGCTGCGATTCTGGTGATCGCGGGTCTCGCTTCTCGAGCTGCGATCACCGCGGCTCCCGGTGGTTGGGGCACGGGCGAGGTTGCCCCGCTGCGTGCTGATGGTCCAGTCTCCCAGCACCCACTGACACCCGCGGAACACCAGGTGCACCCGAATGGGGAGGATCGCCCGTGAAGATTCCGCAGATGATTCGTTCGGAGTTTTCGCGGCTGTGGGCGACACCGATGGCCCGCATCGCCTTCGTTGCCTTGATGTGCGTGCCGCTGCTCTACGGTGGCCTCTATCTGTGGGCGAATCAGGATCCCTACGCGAAGCTCGATCAGGTGCCTGTTGCACTTGTGGTGTCTGATGTCGGGGTGCAGCAGGGCGATGCGCGACGCACGATCGGTGACGAGGTCGCCCGCAACCTCATCGAGGATGGCAGCTTTGACTGGCATCGGGTGTCGGCACGGGAGGCTGCGCGCGGGGTTGAAGATGGCGCCTACGATTTCTCGGTCACCCTTCCCCGTGATTTTAGTGAGGCACTGGGTTCGTCGCGCGGTGATGATCCGCATCGTGCCGAGGTGATTCTCACGACGAACGACGCCAACAGCTATCTGGCGTCGACGATCGGCGAGCAGGCCGTGAAGCAGATCCGCCAGCAGGTGGTGCGGTCGGTGAATCAGGAGGCGGCACGGTCCATGCTCGACGGCGTGGCCGAGATCCGGGTGTCGCTTGTGGATGCTCGTGATGGGGCTGCGCAGCTCGCAGATGGTGCGGCCACGGCGCAGGATGGCGCGCACCGCCTCGCAGACGGCGCTCAGCAGGCTCACGCCGGCTCGTCTGAGCTTGCGAGTGGGCTGGGCCAGCTGCGCGACGCAACGGCGCAGCTGCCAGCGCAGAGCGAGCGGCTTGCGAGTGGCGCGGCGCAGGTGGCTGATGGGAACGCGCAGGTGGCGCAGCTGGGTCGTGAGGTTGCGGGTGCGAGTGCTCAGGCGGTGGATCGTCTTGCCGCTGATCGTGATGCCATTGTCGCGGATCTCGCCGCGGCCGGCGTCGATCCTGCGGTGGTGGCGGCTGTCGAGCAGCGGCTGAATGGCGCTGGGGCGGTGCTCGGCGAGGCGAACAATCGCGTGCAGGGTGCGAGCGCTCAGCTCGACGCACTTGCTTCGGGTGCCCGGCAGCTTGCTGATGGATCCCGTGCGCTCGCTGATGCGAGCCCGCAGCTGGCCTCGGGGATTGCTTCGGCGGCTGATGGGGCGGCCCGGCTCGACAGCGGTCTCGCGGAGTTGGATGCTGGTGCGCAGACCCTCGACGGGGGGCTGGGCGCCTTGCTCGATGGCACTGCGCAGTTGCGTGATGGGCTTGCGCAGGGGGTGGAGCAGATCCCGGATAGCAGCGAGGAGTTGCGGGGTCGGCAGGCTGCGAACATTGCGGATCCAGTTGACGTGCGCACCTCGAAGGTGACCTCTGCCGGCACGTATGGCGCGGGTCTTGCTCCGTTCTTCGTGAGTCTGGCGGCGTGGATCGGTATTTATGCGCTCTTCCTGATCTTGAAGCCTGTTTCGCGGCGTGCGGTTACCGCGCTTCACGCGCCTGTGCGGGTTGCGATTGCGGGCTGGGCGACGCCTGCGCTGCTCGGCGCGGTGCAGATGTTGGCCCTGTTCGGGATTGTGGCAGGGTCGCTCGGGTTCGGGGTGACGCATCCGTTGCCGGCGTACGCGTTCATGGCGCTCGCGTCAGCCACCTTCGCGGCGATCATTCTTGCGTTGAACGTGTGGCTCGGCAGTGTCGGGCAGTTCCTCGGTCTGGTGCTGATGGTGTTGCAGTTGGTCACCGCGGGTGGAACATTCCCATGGCAGACGCTGCCTGCTCCGCTGGCCGCGCTGCATCATTATTTGCCGATGTCGTTCGCTGTTGATGGGCTGCGGCAGCTGATGTACGGCGGCGATCTGGGGCATGCGGGGGCCGACGCTGTGAAGCTGGCGCTGTTCTTGGTCGCTGCGGTGCTGCTGGCGGCGCTCGGGGTGGCTCGCATGATGCGTTCGCGCACGCTGCGCGATCTGCAGCCGAGCCTCATCGGCTAGGACTACCACCCCGGTTTGCGTATACACAAATGGCAAATTCTCGCATTTGATTGCAGTAATGCGCGCTTTGTGTATACGCTGATGGGGTGAGTGAGCAGCCGATTCGCGCGAGCGACCGGGCCTATGCGGCCCTGCTGGAGGAGATCCAGAGCGGCGCACTGCCCCCGGGTACCGTGATCGGCGAGGTCGAGCAGGCCGAGCGCGTCGGTGTGAGCCGCACTCCGATGCGCGAGGCGATCCGCCGTCTCTCGGCCGAGGGGCTCGTGCGACAGCAATCGCCCCGGGTGCTTGTCGTCTCCGGCTTCGACGCCGCCGACATCCGGGCGCTCTTTGAGGCGCGCCGTGCTCTCGAAGAGACCGCGGCACGGCTCGCCGCCCAGCGTGGAGAGCGCTCCGCCTTCGCAGCGCTCGCCGCTGCCTTCGATCGCGCGCACCCCGAGGCAGGAGCACTCGCCGCCGACGACTACTACGCCCTTATCGCCCGCTTCGACGCGGAACTCGACGCCGCCGTTGACAATGCTTACCTCGTTAGTGCGCTGCGCACGATCCGCACCCACCTTGCCCGTGCGCGTCGCCTCGCCCGCGACAACCGCGACCGCCTCGCCGCATCGGTCTCCGAACACGCCCTGATCGCCGAGGCGATCTCCCGCGGCGACGCCGAGCTTGCCGCGCACGCCACCCACGTGCACCTGCACCACGCCCTCAGCTCGATCCTGCACTCAATCGATCCGCCGTCCCCGGAAGGAACGCCATGACCGTCACCCATCACGTCCGCGTCTACAAGAGCGAAGAAGAGCTGCCCCGCGATCAGCAGCTCGCCTGGAAGATCGCCGAGGTCGCAGCCGACCCCGTGGAGGTCGAGCCCGAGGTCGTCGACATGATCGTCAACCGCATCATCGACAACGCCTCTGTCGCTGCCGCGTCCCTCACACGCGCACCGATCGTCGCAGCGCGCGCCCAGGCGCTCTCGCACCCCGTCTCGACCGGGGGAGCCGGAGCCACGATTTTCGGCCTGCCCATGACCGGAGCAGCCGCCAAGCTCACGAGCCCCGAGTGGGCCGCCTGGGCGAACGGTGTGGCCGTGCGCGAACTCGACTACCACGACACCTTCCTCGCCGCGGAGTACTCCCACCCCGGCGACAACATCCCGCCGATCCTCGCCGTTGCACAGCACGTCGGTGCCGACGGCGCGGCGCTGATTCGCGGTATCGCCACCGGCTACGAGATTCAGATGGACCTCGTGCGCGCGATGTGCCTCCACAAGCACAAGATCGACCACGTCGCCCACCTCGGCCCCTCGGCTGCGGCAGGCATCGGCACCCTGCTCGGCCTCGACGTCCCCACCATCGCGCAGGCCGTCGCCCAGGGCCTGCACACCACGACCGCCACGCGCCAGAGCCGCAAGGGAGAGATCTCCACCTGGAAGGCCCACGCTCCCGCGTTCGCGGGCAAGATGGCGGTCGAGGCGGTCGACCGCGCCATGCGCGGTCAGACCTCGCCGAACCCCATCTACGAGGGTGAAGACGGAGTCATCGCGTGGATGCTCGACGGCCCCGATGCTTCCTACGAGGTGCCGCTGCCAGCGGCAGGCGAGCCGAAGCGCGCGATCCTCGACAGCTACACCAAGGAACACTCCGCCGAGTACCAGGCTCAGGCCTGGATCGACCTCGCCCGCAAGCTGCACCGTGAGCGCCCCGATCTCGCCGACCCGGCGAACGTCACCGCCATCGTGCTGCACACGAGCCACCACACCCACTACGTCATCGGATCCGGCGCAAACGACCCTCAGAAGTACGACCCGCAGGCCTCCCGGGAGACCCTCGACCACTCGATCCCGTACATCTTCGCCGTCGCGCTGCAGGACGGCGGTTGGCACCACGTCGACTCCTACACCCCCGAGCGGGCAGGCCGCCCCGACACGGTCGAGCTGTGGCACAAGGTCACCACGGCCGAAGACGCCGAGTGGACGCGCCGCTACCACTCGGAGGATCCGGACGAGAAGTCCTTCGGTGGTCGTGTCGAGATCGAGCTCGCCGACGGCACCAGGATCGTCGACGAGATCGCCGTCGCCGACGCCCACCCGCTGGGCGCGCGCCCCTTCGCCCGCGAACAGTACGTCGCGAAGTTCCGCCTGCTCGCCGAGCCGGTGCTTGACGCCGCCGAGATCGACCGCTTCCTCGACCTCGTCCAGCGCCTACCCGAGCTCACCGCCGCCGAGGTGCGCGCGCTGAACATCATTGCACGACCCGGCGTGATCGATCTCGCCGCCGCACCGAAGGGGCTGTTCTGATGCTGTACGCCACCACCACCCCGGCCGAGAAGCGCCGTCATTTCCGCGAGCGGCTCGCCAGCGGCGAACTGCTGCGTTTCCCCGGCGCCTTCAACCCGCTCTCGGCTCGCCTCATCGAGCGCAAGGGCTTCGACGGCGTCTACATCTCGGGTGCCGTGCTCTCCGCCGATCTCGGGCTGCCCGACATCGGCCTCACCACGCTCACCGAGGTCGCCGGGCGGTCCCAGCAGATCGCCCGCATGACCGAACTGCCCGCGATCGTCGACGCCGATACCGGCTTCGGCGAGCCCATGAACGTGGCGCGCACGATCCAGACCCTCGAAGACGCAGGCCTCGCCGGAACTCACATCGAGGATCAGGTGAACCCGAAGCGCTGCGGCCATCTCGACAACAAGTCGGTGGTCGACGAGGCCACCGCGACGAAGCGCATCCGTGCAGCCGTCGACGCGCGCCGCGATCCGAATTTCCTCATTATGGCGCGCACCGACATCCGCGCCACCGCGGAGGGCCGGGCGGGGCTTGACGCAGCGGTCGACCGGGCGAAGGCCCTCGTCGACGCCGGCGCCGACGCGATCTTCCCCGAGGCGATGCGCACCCTGGAAGAGTTCGAGGCGATGCGGAAGGCGCTCGACGTGCCGATCCTCGCGAACATGACCGAGTTCGGCAAGAGCGAGCTGTTCTCCTCGCAGCAACTCGCCGATATCGGCGTGAACATCGTGATCTGGCCGGTATCGATGCTGCGGATCGCGATGGGCGCGACCGGCCGGGCGCTCGACACACTGAACCAGGAGGGGCACCTCACCTCGAAACTCGACGAGATGCAGCACCGAGCCGAGCTGTACGAGCTCATCGACTACGAGGGCTACAACCACTTCGACACCAGCGTCTTCAACTTCACGGTCGAGCGCTAGCGCCGGGCGCATCACTTCCCAGCAGAGCATGAGCAAAGGAGCCATCATGACCGATCCCGATATCAGGAAGGGCCTCGCGGGTGTCGTAGCCGACGTCACCGCCGTCTCGAAGGTCAACCCAGAGACGAACAGTCTGCTGTACCGCGGCTACCCGGTGCAGGAGCTCGCCGCGACCCAGCCCTTCGAGGCCGTCGCCTACCTGCTCTGGAACGGTGAGCTGCCGACCCCGCATCAGCTGGCCGAGCTCCGGACACTCGAGCGCGAGCACCGAGCTCTCCCCGGCGAGGTGCGGGCGGCCATCGATCTGCTGCCGCTCAAAGCTCATCCGATGGACGAGGTGCGTACGGCGGTGAGCGTGATCGGTGCCCTCGATACGGCCGGCTCAGGTTCGGTGCTCGATGCCTCGGGCAGCCCCGAACAGAACCTTGACCGCTCGATCCGGCTCTACGCGGTGCTGCCCGCGATCGTCGCCTACGGGCAGCGCCGTCGCCGCGGACAGGGGCTCGTGGAGCCCCGGGACGATCTCGACTACGCTGCGAACTTTCTCTGGATGACCTTCGGTGAGGACCCCCACGAGACGGTGGTCGACGCCTTCAACCGCTCGATGGTGCTGTATGCCGAGCACTCCTTCAACGCGTCGACGTTTACCGCTCGGGTGGTCGCCTCGACGCTTTCCGACCTGTACTCCGCAGTCGTGGCCGCGATCGGCGCCCTTAAGGGGCCCCTGCACGGCGGCGCGAACGAGGCCGTGCTGCACATTATGAACGAGATCGGCGACGCCGCGAACGTGGTGCCGTGGCTCGACCGTGCGCTCGCCGAGAAGCGTAAGATCATGGGCTTCGGGCACCGGGTCTACAAGAAGGGCGATTCGCGCGTCCCCACGATGAAGGCGGCGCTCGACACGCTCGTCGAGCACTACGACCGCGCCGACGTGGCTGAACTCTACGAGGCGCTCGAACGGGAGTTCGTGTCGCGCAAGGGGATCTACCCCAATTTGGACTATCCCTCGGGCCCGGCCTACAACCTCATGGGCTTCGACACGCTCACCTTCACGCCGCTCTTCATCGCGTCGCGCGTCACCGGTTGGACAGCGCACATCATGGAGCAGGCGGCCTCGAATGCGCTGATCCGCCCTCTCTCCGCCTACAACGGACCCGAGGAACGTCACATCGCGGGATACGTGCCGAGCAAGGAGGAGCTTGCGGCGGCGGAGCGTGCCGCCGAAGCCGACTGAGCGGCCGCGGTAACGTGGGGGAGGAGCCAGAACGGGATCCTCGACGGGGCCAGCCGAGCAAGGGAGCAGCGATGACCGAATACACGACGATCAAGACCGAGACGCAGGGGCGGGTTGCCACCATCACCCTGCACCGGCCTGAGGCGCTTAATGCCCTCAACTCGACGCTGGTGCGTGAGCTGATCGAGGCGGCACTCGCCTTCGATGCCGATCCCGGCATCGGCGCGATCGTGATCACAGGTTCGGAAAAGGCGTTCGCGGCGGGGGCCGACATCAAGGAGATGGCGGATCGCGGCTACGCCGACATGTTCCTGGGCGGGCCGTTCCCGGGGTGGGGTGGCTTCGAGCGTATGCGCACGCCCGTGATCGCCGCGGTCGCCGGTTTCGCGCTCGGCGGTGGTTGCGAGCTTGCGATGATGTGCGACATCATCATTGCCGCCGACACCGCGAAGTTCGGCCAGCCCGAGATCAACTTGGGGGTGCTGCCAGGGTTCGGTGGGTCGCAGCGCCTGCCGCGCGCGATCGGCAAGTACAAGGCAGCCGAGATGGTGCTGACGGGCCGCATGATGGGTGCCGAGGAGGCGGATCGCGCCGGTCTCGTGTCACGCGTGGTGCCCGCAGCTGAGCTGCTTGCCGAGGCCGCGCAGACGGCGGAGACGATTGCGTCGAAGTCGCTGCCGGCGGTATACGCCGCGAAGGAGGCGTTGCAGGTGGCGCAGGAGACGCCGCTCGCTGAGGGGCTGCGGTTCGAGCGCCAGGCCTTTGCGGCCGCCTTCGCTACTGACGATCAGAAAGAGGGGATGCGGGCCTTTACCGAGAAGCGCGCCGCCGAGTTCAAGCACCGTTGAGCTGCTGCGGGCAGCACGGAGCACACCGGGCAGCGCTGAGTGCGCCGGTCAGCGCTGAGTGCGCCGGTCAAGGTGGGGAGCGTCGGGTAGGGCGGAGCGCGCCGCTGCGCGAGGTGCCAGAATAGACGGGTAACGACGGAGGGTGCGAGATGACGTATTCAGTGGCTGTGGCCGGGGCGAGCGGGTACGCCGGAGGCGAGCTGCTGCGCCTGCTGGCTGCGCACCCTGAGTTTGAGATTCGCACGGTCACGGGGCACTCCACAGCGGGGCGCCCGCTCATCGAATCGCAGCCGCATCTGCGCTCACTGGCGCACTTCGTGCTCCAGCCGACCGAGCCGGCAGTGCTCGACGGCCACGATGTCGTCTTTTTCGCCCTGCCGCATGGCGCCTCGGGGGCGCTCACCGCGCAACTGCGCGATGTGCGCCTCGTCATTGACTGCGGTGCCGATCACCGCCTCACCGACGCCGCCGACTGGGCCGCGTTCTACGGCGGCGAACACCACGGCGCCTGGGAGTACGGAGTGCCCGAGCTCATCAAAGCCGAGCTCGCGGCAGACGGCACCCCGATCTGGACACGCCAGCGCGAATATCTCGCAGCTGCGACGCGCATCGCGGCACCCGGCTGCAACGCCTCGACGGTGGCCTTGTCGCTCGCTCCCGGTATCGCCGCCGGTGTCATTGAGCCGCGCGACATTGTGAGCGTGCTCGCCGTGGGGCCGAGCGGCGCAGGAAAGGCCGCGAAAACACACTTGCTGGGTGCCGAGCTGATGGGCACCGCGAACCCCTACGCCGTCGGCGGCACGCACCGGCACATCCCGGAGATTCGGCAGGCGCTGCGCGGGGCGGGCGCCGCGGTCGAACCCAGCATCAGCTTCACGCCCGTGCTCGTGCCGATGAGCCGTGGGATTCTCGCGACCTCGACCGCCCGGCTTGCCCCCGGCGTCACCGCACAGCAGGTGCGCAGCGCCTGGGAAGATGCCTACACCGCCGAGCCCTTCGTGCAGCTGTTGCCCGAGGGGGTCTTTCCGCGCACCGCCGACACGCTCGGCGCCAATACCTGCCTCATGGGCCTCGCGGTCGATGAGGCAGCGGGTCGCGTGGTGGTGGTGGCCGCCCTCGACAATCTCGCGAAGGGCACCGCTGGCGCCGCGATCCAGTCGGCGAACATCGCCCTCGGCATCCCCGAGACCACTGGCCTGTCGGTGAACGGCGTCGCCCCGTGACCATCAACCGCGCCGAAAGGCGGGTTTCGCACGAGCACCCCGCGATCCGCATGCAATATCAGCCGTTCGGCGGGATTCTGAGCGGGCAACAGGGTCGCGACCTTGCGAGGCTCGCTTGCAGAGCCGGCCAACACACATCAGCGCAGCAGCAGAAGGAGCAATAGTGAGCGTCACCGCACCCCAGGGCTTTGCCTCGGCGGGCATCGCCGTCGGCCTGAAGAGCACCGGCAAGCCCGACCTCGCCCTCGTCGTCAACAACGGGCCCGAGCGAGCTTCTGCCGTGGTGTTCACGAGTAACCGCGCGCAGGCGAACCCCATTCTGTGGAGCCGCAAGGTCGCGCAGAACGGCCCCGCACGCGCCATCATCCTCAACTCGGGTGGTGCGAACTGCTTCACCGGCGACTTCGGCTACGAGACCACCAGGCTCACGGCTGAGGCCGTCGCCGCTGCGCTCGGCGCGGCTCAGCTCGATACCGACACCGTCGACGCCGAGCAGATCCTCGTCTGCTCCACGGGTCTCATCGGCACCGGCGACCAGGCCTTTCGCGACAAGATCGTGAACAATGTGCCCGCGCTCGTCGCCGCGCTCGCCGCCGACGACACCACGGCGCCCGCCGCGATCCTCACCACCGACTCAGTCGAAAAGACCGCCGTGCACACGGGCGACGGCTGGACCATCGGCGCGATGGCGAAGGGCGCCGGAATGCTCGCGCCGGGCCTCGCCACAATGCTCGTGGTGATCACCACCGATGCGCTGCTCGACGACGACGCGCTCGACCGGGCGCTGCGCCGTGCCACGGGCGCGAGTTTCGACAGGCTCGACAGCGACGGCTGCATGTCGACGAACGATCAGGTGACGCTGCTCGCCAGCGGCGCTTCAGGCGTGGTGCCCGAAGAGGAAACCTTCGCCAATGCCCTCGCTGCGGTCTGCGACAGTCTCGCCGCACAGCTCCAGGCCGACGCTGAGGGGGCGAGCCACGACATCGACATCGAGGTGCGTGGCGCTGCGAGCGTGGCCGACGCGCTCGAGGTGGGCCGTTCGGTGGCCCGCAACAACCTGTTCAAGGCGGCGATTTTCGGCAACGACCCGAACTGGGGCCGCGTGCTCGCCGCGATCGGCACCACCGAGGCGGCCTTCGACCCCTATCAAGTCGACGTGAGCTTCAACGGAGTGCGCCTCTGCCACGCCGGCGGCCCCGATCGCCCCGTCGAGGAGTGCGATCTGACGCCTCGCCGCACGCACGTCGAGATCGATCTCTTCTCGGGCGATCACACGGCTACGATCCGCACCAACGATCTCACGCACGAATACGTGCACGAGAACTCGGCGTACTCAAGTTAGGCAGCGCATGACCACCACCACGAGAACCCTCGACCACGAGCAGGCTGCAGGCAAGGCCCAGGTGCTCATCGAGTCGCTGCCGTGGCTGAAGAAGTTCCGCGGCAAGATCATGGTGATCAAGTTCGGCGGCAATGCGATGATCGACGACGCCCTGATGGCGGCGTTCGCCGAGGATGTTGTGTATCTGCGGCACACCGGCATCATGCCTGTCGTGGTGCACGGCGGTGGCCCGCAGATCAACGCGATGCTGGCGCGGCTCGGCATCGAGAGTGAGTTCAAGGGCGGCTACCGCGTCACGACGCCTGAGACGATGGACGTGGTGCGCATGGTGCTCACCGGCAAGGTGAACCCCGAGCTCGTCGACGAGATCAACGCGCACGGGCCGCTCGCCGCGGGCACCACTGGTGAGGATGCGGGGCTGTTCATCGGCCGCCGCCGCCCACCTGTCGACGTCGATGGTGAGCGTGTCGATTTGGGGCTGGTCGGCGATGTGATCGATGTGCGTCCCGAGCCGGTGCTGGCGCTGCTCGAAGCCGGTCTGATCCCGGTGGTGTCGTCGATCGCGCCGGATGTCGATCACCCCGGCGACTCGCTCAATGTGAACGCTGATGCTGCCGCGTCTGCGCTCGCGGCGGCGCTCGGTGCCGAGAAGCTTGTCATTCTCACCGATGTTGCTGGCCTCTACGCGAACTGGCCCGACCGCGACTCTCTCGTGTCGAGCATCACGACGAGCGAGCTTGAGCAGCTGCTGCCCTCGCTCGAGAGCGGCATGATCCCGAAGATGCGTGCCTGCCTTGATGCGGTGCGCGGCGGCGTGCCGAAGGCCGCGATCATTGACGGTCGCGAACCGCATTCGGTGCTGCTCGAGATTTTCACGGAGCGCGGCATCGGCACGGAGGTCACCCCGTAGCCTTCATGTCGAGGCTGGTAGTGTTTTTCGCATTCCAGCGATACTTCGTACAGGCGCTGCTGGCGGGGTCGCAGAAGTAGTTTCCGGGAGGGCAATTCGCTTGATCGACCGATACGACGCCTATCTGTTTGACCTTGACGGGGTCATCACGCCGACAGTCGAACTGCACATGCGGGCCTGGGCCGAAACCTTCAACAGCTTGTTCTCGGCACTGGGGCAGGCGCCGTACCGCGAGAGCGACTACTACGAATCGCTCGACGGCCGGCCCCGCTTCGAGGGGGTGGCGGCCCTGTTGCGGGCGCGCGGCATCGTGCTGCCCGAGGGTGAGCCCGGAGATGACGGCTTCGGCAGCGTGATCGGAGTGGGCAACCGCAAGAATCGGGTGTTCACCGAGGTGCTGCAGCGTGACGGCATTGCCCCGTACCCCGGGTCGCTGCGGCTGCTCGACAGGCTGGCCGGGCTGGGTCGCCCGCTTGCGGTGGTGTCGAGCTCGCGCAATGCGGAGGCGGTGCTGCGTGCAGCGGGGCTGCGGGATCGTTTCGAAGCCGTGGTCGACGGGGTTGTTGCCGAGCGTGAAGGGTTGCCGGGGAAGCCCGCGCCAGACACCTTCCTGTGGGGTGCTGAGCTGCTGGGTGCCGACCCGGAGCGCACTGCCGTGTTCGAGGATGCCGCCTCGGGTGTCGCTGCGGCGCGCGCGGGACGCTTCGGCCTAGTGGTGGGGGTGGATCGCGGCGCTGGTGCAGCGATGCTTACTGAGGCGGGTGCAGATCTCGTGGTTGCCGATCTTGAGGAGCTGGTGCGATGACCCCTGAACTCTTCGACATTCCCGTTGAGGATCTGCACCGCGATTTCGGCGAGGATCCGTGGCGGCTGGTGGTGCGCGGCATCGATGGTTCGCTCGCGGCTGAGGATGAGACCCTGTTCTCGCTGGCGAATGGCTATCTGGGTCTGCGCGGCAATCATGAGGAGGGGCTGCCGCTCGGCAGTCACGGCACCTTCATCAACGGTCTGCATGAGACGTGGCGGATCCGCCACGCCGAAAACGCCTACGGTTTTGCCGAGCACGGGCAGACAATCGTGAACGCGCCCGATGTGAAGACGATCCGCATCTATGTTGATGATGAGCGGCTCAACCTCGAATCGTCAGAGATTCTCGATGTGCAGCGCGTGCTCGATCTGCGCGCGGGCACCCTCACCCGCACGCTGCTGTGGCTGACCCCCACGGGCAAGCGGGTGCGTGTGGAGACGCGGCGCATGGTGTCGTTCGCGTCACGGCACCTCGCGACGATCGAGATGCGCGTCACGGTGCTCGATGCCGACGCGGATCTCACCATCTCCAGCCTCATCATCAACCGGCAGGATCTGCGGCGCGTGCGTGCCGAGAAGGAGGCCACGGGCATCGCGGATCCCCGCAAGAGCGAGCAGCTGACGGAGGAACGGATCCTCGACCCCGGCCCCGCCCGTCACGAGGGCGGCCGCAGCGTGCTGAGCTACCGGGTGCACGATTCGGGCATGACGATGGGAGTGGGGGTCGACCACGACTTCGACGGGGGCGACGCGAGCGAGTGGCAGACCCGCGTCGAGACCTCATCGGATCGGGTGCGGCACCTGTTCCAGGGCACCGCCAGGCAGGGGCGCACGGTGCGGCTCGTGAAGACGGCGGCCTACCACTCCTCGGCGACGGCGGGCCCGGAGGAACTGCTCGACCGCTGCGTGCACACGCTCGCGAAGGTCGCCACGGAACCCGCTGAGCTGCGGTGGCAGCGTCAGCGTGAGTTCCTTGACGCGTTTTGGGATCGCAGCGACGTGCAGGTCGAGGGGGAGCCGGGTGTGCAGCAGGCGATCCGCTGGAATCTGTTCCAGCTTGCTCAGGCTGCGGCGCGCGCCGACGGGCGCGGGATCCCCGCGAAGGGGCTGACAGGCTCGGGGTACAGCGGCCACTACTTCTGGGATTCTGAGATCTACGTGCTGCCGTTCTTGAGCTACACCACGCCGCTGTGGGCGCGCAACGCGCTGCGTTCGCGGGAGCGGATGCTCGATCAGGCGCGACGCCGCGCGGTCACGCTGAATGAGGACGGTGCGCTGTTCCCGTGGCGCACGATCAACGGCGAGGAGGCGAGCGCCTACTACGCCGCGGGCACCGCGGCCTATCACATCAACGCCGACATCACCTATGCGCTGGCGCGGTACGTCTTCGCAACGGGTGACTTTGAGTATCTGCTGTCGGGCGCATGTGACATTCCAGTCGAGACGGCGCGGCTGTGGCGCAGCCTCGGGTTCTGGCGCACGGATCGCGACGGGGTGCGACGCTTTCACATTCACGGGGTGACCGGGCCCGACGAGTACACGACAGTGGTGAACGACAACCTCTTCACCAACGTTATGGCGCGCTTCAATCTGCGTGTCGCTGCGCAGATGGTGCGCCGTCTCGAACAGGAGGCGCCGGAGGTCTACGCCGGCCTGGTCGACCGACTGCACCTCACCCCCGAAGAGGTGGAGGCGTGGGAGGATGCGGCCGACGCGATGTGCGTGCCCTACTCGGATGAGATGGGCATCCACCCGCAGGACGCCCACTTCCTTGACCGCGAGGTGTGGGATCTCGCGGCGACGCCGCCCGAGCAGAAGCCGCTGCTGCTGCACTTCCACCCGCTCGTGATCTACCGCTTCCAGGTGCTCAAGCAGGCCGATGTGGTGCTGGCCCTGCTGCTCGCGGGCGACGAGTTCACCCGAGCTGAGAAGCTGCGCGATTTCGAGTACTACGACGCGCTCACCACGGGGGATTCGACGCTTTCGGCGGTGGTGCAGTCGATCATCGCAGCAGAGGTGGGCTACCCCGAGCTGGCCTACCGCTACTTCGAGCACGCGCTGCGCGTCGACCTCGATGATCTGCACCGCAACTCTGCAGACGGGGTGCATATCGCCTCCACCGGCGGCGTCTGGATGACGCTCGTGCAGGGCTTCGCAGGGATGCGCGACTCCGCAGGGCGGCAGCTCGCCTTCGATCCGCGGCTACCGGTGCACTGGGATGCGTTGCGGTTCAAACTGGTGTGGCGCGGGTGCCGGATCGCGGTCGAGCTGCGACAGGATCGCATCGCTTTCGACATGATCGAGGGTGAGGAGCCCGTTGCGGTGACCGTGCGCGGTGAGCGCGTCGAGATCGCACCCGGCGTGCGCCAGGAGGTGGCCCTTGCTAACCAGGGCCCCGATCTCGGCCCGTTCCGTGGGCTTTCGGCCGGCATGCTGCCGCGCGAGGGCGACACCGGTGTGCTGCCGCCGCTGTACCCCGATCTGCCCACCGTCACCACTGAGATTCCCACACGCGACTCCTTCGATCTCTGAGCGCGGCAGGCCAGGGCGGCGACCCGGCGGGGGATAGGATAGGTGCGTTACGAGCCGAGTGAAGACGGTCGGCTGAGGCGAATGGTGATCCATCGCCGTTCGACCGCCGTGGCGAGCGCCGCGGCCTGATGGAGTGCAACGAAAGGTAGGGGCATCGTGACCTATGTGATCGCTCTTCCGTGCGTCGACGTGAAGGATCGTGCCTGCGTCGATGAGTGCCCGGTCGACTGCATCTACGAGGGCGAACGTTCGCTCTACATTCACCCCGACGAGTGCGTCGACTGCGGTGCGTGCGAGCCGGTCTGCCCCGTCGAGGCCATCTACTACGAAGATGACCTCCCCGAGGAGTGGGCCGACTACTACAAGGCCAACGTCGAGTTCTTCGACGAGATCGGCTCGCCCGGCGGGGCGGCGAAGGTCGGTGTCTACGACTTCGATCACCCGATCATCGCGGCGCTGCCGCCGCAGGGCGAGTAGTCGCATGCGCGGCCCGCTTCCCGAATACCCCTGGGACGCGATGGCGCCCTACGCCGAGCAGGCGGCCGGCCACCCGGGCGGAGCGCTGAACCTCTCGGTGGGATCGCCCGTCGATCCGGCACCGCAGAGCGTGCGCGACGCGCTCGCCGCAGCCACTGACGCGCATGGCTACCCGGCTACCGCCGGCACTGCCGGGCTGCGCGAGGCGATCGCTGAGTGGTTCGCGCAGCGTCGCGGTGTGGCAGTCGAGCCTGCCGCGGTGCTGCCCACGGTGGGGTCAAAAGAACTCGTCGCCCTGATGCCATTCCTCTTGGGATTGGGCCCTGAGGAAGCCGTGGTGTTCCCCCGGATCGCCTATCCGAGTTACGCGATGGGGGCGGCGCTCGTGGGCGCTGAGGCGATCGCCGCCGACAACCCTGCCGAGTGGCCGGAACACACCCGCCTGGTCTGGGTCAACTCGCCCTCGAATCCCGATGGGCGCGTGCTCGACGTTGACGCGCTGCGGGCTGCCGTGGCGCGGGCGCGCGAACTTGGCGCTGTGATCGTCGGCGACGAGTGCTACGCCGAGTTCGGTTGGGAGTCGCCGTGGGATGCGGAGCGGATCCCCTCGATCCTCGATCCGCGCGTCGTGGGCGATGACCACCACGGTGTGCTCGCAGCGTACTCGCTCAGCAAGCAGTCGAATCTTGCGGGTTACCGTGCCGCATTCGTGGCCGGCGATCCTGAACTCATCGACCGCCTGCTGACCGTACGCAAACATGCCGGGCTGATGACGCCGGCACCGGTGCAGGCCGCGATGGTGGCCGCGCTCGCAGACGAAACGCATGTCGCAGAGCAGCGCGAGCGCTACCGCGCGCGACGCGAGGTGCTGCGGCCCGCGCTCGAGGCAGCGGGGTACCGGGTCGAGGGGAGCGAAGCGGGGCTGTACCTGTGGGTTACCCGCGATGCCGACGCCTGGGAAGCGGTGGCGGAGTTCGCCGCACTCGGCATCGTGGTGGGGCCGGGGCACTTTTACGGTGCTCATTCGGCCCGCCATGTGCGACTCGCCCTCACCGCGAGCGACGAGGCCATCGCGGCGGCGGCGCAGCGCATCCGCGAGGCGGCTTCGGGGGTCTGACCGGGCGCGCCGTCGAATCGCATTTTGTTCGACGTCAAGATATTCTAGGTGGCGGCACAGCGAAGCGACGGTGTGCACGTTCGCTCCCACGGAGCCGATAGGGTGATAAGAACGAAGGCGTCTACCCGATGCCTTTCCGTATGAGACCTCACGAGGAGACGACGTGACCGATTCGACTCAGCAGCAGGACCCGGCCACCGCCAAGCTCACCTTCCCTGGCGGGCAGGCAGAATTCCCGATCCTCGATTCGGTCGCCGGGCACTCGGCCATCGATCTCAGCACGCTCACCAAGCAGACGGGCTACACGGCCCTCGACTACGGCTTCGTGAACACCGCCTCCACGAAGTCGGGCATCACTTATATCGACGGCGAAGAAGGCGTGCTGCGCTACCGCGGCTATCCGATCGAGGAGCTCGCCCGCAACTCGACCTTCCTCGAGGTTGCCTACCTGCTCATTTACGGTGAGCTCCCCAGCTCCGACGAGCTCGCGGCCTTCGATGACGAGATCCGCCGTCACACGCTGCTGCACGAAGACATGCGTTACTACTTCGAGGGCGTGCCGCACACGGCGCACCCGATGGCGGTGCTCTCCGGTGGTCTGCAGACCATGTCGACCTACTACGAGAGCTCGCTTGACACCACGGTGCCCGAGTTCGTCGAGGTTAACACCATCCGTCTGCTCGCGAAGCTGCCCGTGCTCGCGGCGTACGCGCACAAGAAGTCGATCGGTCAGGCGTTCCTGTACCCCAAGAACTCGCTCGGCTTCGTCGAGAACTTCCTGCGTCTCAACTTTGGCAACAAGGCCGAAGACTACGAGATGAACCCGGTGCTGGTCGACGCGCTCGACAAGCTGCTCATTCTGCACGCCGATCACGAGCAGAACGCTTCGACTTCGACGGTGCGCCTTGTCGGTTCGACCGGCGCCAACATGTTCTCGTCGGTTTCGGCGGGCATCAACGCGCTCTCGGGCCCGCTGCATGGCGGCGCGAACGAGGCCGTGCTCGATATGCTCGCCCAGATCCGCGACTCCGGGCAAAGCGTCGAAACCTTCGTGGAGAAGGTTAAGCGCAAGGAAGACGGCGTCAAGCTGATGGGCTTCGGGCACCGCGTCTACAAGAACTACGATCCGCGGGCCCGCATTGTGAAGGAGAGCGCCAGCCGCGTGCTCGAAGAGCTGGGCGTCAACGATCCGCTGCTCGGCCTTGCGCAGGAGCTTGAGCAGATCGCGCTCGAAGACGACTACTTCAAGGAGCGCAAGCTCTACCCGAACGTCGACTTCTACACCGGCGTGATCTACAAGGCGATGGGCTTCCCCACGCGCATGTTCACGGTGCTGTTCGCTATCGGTCGTCTGCCCGGCTGGATCGCCCAGTGGCGCGAGGCCCGCGACGACGTACAGACCAAGATCGGCCGCCCTCAGCAGCTGTACACGGGTGCGCCGGAGCGCCACCTGGGTCGCTGATCGGCTGATCACGTAGGAGGCTCCCCGCCGAGCTCGCAGAGCTCGGCGGGGAGCCTCCTACGTATGCCTGACTTGATGCCGGCTTGCCTGGCTTGCCCGGGTCGTGCGCCGCGCCGGTACATCGAGGTCACTCGTATGGCCGTTAGTCGGTGCGCATAACGACCACACGGGTGACCTCGGTGAGGGGCGGTGTTCGAGTGTGCGCTGAGGCGACGAGCTGTCTGAGGTGTGGATCCGCACCCCACTTCGCGACACGATACGATCTCAGCAGACTGATTGGAAGTTGAGGAGAATTGCGAATATGAGTGACAGCGAGGGATTCCGCGCCAGTGAGCGCCGCGGCTGGAAGAAGCCTGGCTCGAAGGGATCATCGGCGCGGAACGGGGCGACTCGGAGCGGCATGCAGCGCCCGATGCTCGTGCTCATCTCGCTGGGCGTGGTGCTGGTGCTCGGTCTCGGCACGCTCGTCGCCGTGCAGTTCGCGCAGCTGCAGCAGCTGCGCGACCCCGCAGCCGCAGAGGCCGCGCAGTCGGAGAGCGCGAAGCAGGTCGTGCAGCGCGCGGGAAAGCTCATGCTGCTGCCCGACGAAGAGGCCACCATCGCCACCGTCGAAGACGCGAAGTCGCTCGCCTCGCAGGCCTTCTTCGCGAAGACGAAGAAGGGAGACAAGGTGCTGATCTTCCCCGAGGCCGAACTCGCCGTGATCTACCGCCCCGCTGCCGACGTGATCGTCAACGCGGGCCCGCTCGTGCTCAACGCCGCAGAGCTCGCCCAGACCCAGGCCGGAACCCCCGCCGAAGAGATTCCCACCGAGGCCCCCGCCGAAGAAACCCCCGCCGAGTAGCATCCCGCCCTCTGCGAATCGAGTCGGCCCCTGTGTATCGAGTCGGCCCAGGATTCACGCGAATTCTGGGCCGACTCGATACGGGGAGGCCGACTCGACGGGCGCACGACGGGTCAGTGGGCCGCCGGGCGCGGCGAGCTACGCGTGCAGCTCGGAATTGAGTTCGATGCCGGCGCCCTCGCGCGGCAGCGCCTCGACACCGCCGCTGCGCGAGTTGCGGCGGAACAGCAGCTGCGGCAGCCCCGACAGCTCAACGGCCTTCACCTCGACAGGCTCGCCGCCCGACTGCGCCGTACCCTTGGGCAGCATCACCTTGGTGCCGGCCGTCACATACAGACCCGCCTCGACAACGCTGTCATCGCCCAGTGAGATGCCGATGCCCGAGTTCGCGCCAAGCAGCGCCCGCTCGCCGATCGTGATCCGCTGAGTGCCGCCGCCCGAGAGCGTGCCCATGATCGAAGCACCGCCCCCGATATCGGAACCGTCGCCCACGACCACGCCCTGCGAGATGCGCCCCTCAACCATCGACGCACCCAGCGTGCCCGCGTTGAAATTCACGAAGCCCTCGTGCATCACGGTGGTGCCAGGGGCGAGGTGCGCGCCGAGGCGCACCCGCGACGCATCGGCAATGCGCACACCCTCAGGCACCACGTAGTCGGTGAGGCGGGGGAACTTGTCGAGCCCCACAGCGGTGATGCCCGCGCGCTTCAGCTGCGGCAGGCGGGCGGCGTAGACCTCGGGCAGCATCGGGCCGGCAGTGGTCCACGCCACGTTCGGCAGCTTGCCGAAGATGCCGTCGAGGTTGATGCTGTTGGGGCGCACGAGGCAGTGGGAGAGCAGGTGCAGACGCAGGTAGGCATCCTCCGTGAAGGCCGGGGCCGCATCAAGATCGATCTCCACGTTCACGGGGCGCAGGTCCACACCGCGCAGCTCATCGGAGCCCGCGAGCTCCTCCAGCTCGGCGGGGGCGATCCAACGATCGCGATCCGCCGGCCGCTTGCCCAGCGTGGGCGAAGGGAACCAAGCGTCAAGAACCGTGCCGTCGGCAGCGGTGGTGGCGATACCGGCGGACCATGCAAAGCGGGAGTCAGTCATGAGATCTAGGCTACCGTTAGGCTGGGTCGGGTGAATGCCGATCCGCTCCCCGCCTCCGCTGCCCGCCTCGACCCGGCCCTCGGCGCCGTCGAACTCACCCGCCAGCTGTGCGATATCCCCTCGGTATCGGGCGACGAACGGCTCATCGCCGATGCCATCGAGAACATGCTGCGCGAGCGCGCCCCCCATCTGCAGATCACCCGAGACGGGGACACCATCGTTGCGCGCACCGAGCTGGGCCGCGAGCGTCGTGTCGCAATCGCCGGCCACCTCGACACGGTGCCCATCAACAACAACCTGCCCGTGCGCGACGAGACCGACCCCGCGACGGGGGAGACGATGATCTGGGGCCGCGGCACCGTCGACATGAAAGCCGGCGTCGCCGTGCAGCTCGCCCTCGCCGTCGAGCTCACCGAGCCCGCCGTCGACCTCACCTGGATCTGGTACGACCACGAGGAGGTCGCGTCGGAGCTGAGCGGCCTTGGGCGAGCCATGCGCAACCACCCCCAGCTCTTCGACGCCGACTTCGCGATCCTCGGCGAGCCCTCCAACGGCACCATCGAGGGCGGCTGCAACGGCACACTCCGCGCACGGGTCACGACGCACGGCAAGCGCGCCCACTCCGCGCGCAGCTGGATGGGCGTGAACGCGATTCAGCGGGCCGGTGCTCTGCTCGACAAGCTCGCGCGGTTCGAGGCCGAGCGCATCGTCGTCGACGGCCTCGAATACCGCGAAGGTCTCAACGCGGTGCGCATCGAGGGCGGCGTTGCCGGCAACGTGATCCCCGATCGCTGCAGCTTCGAGGTGAACTACCGCTTCGCCCCCAGCCGCTCCACCGAAGAGGCCGCGCAGCTGGTGCGCGACTTCTTCGCCGATGCAGACGAGGTTGAGATCGTCGACCTTGCGCCCGGCGCCAGGCCCGGCCTCGACGCGCCGCTCGCGCAGCGCTTCGTCGCTGCCGTCGGCGTCGAGCCCACAGCGAAGTTCGGGTGGACCGATGTGGCCCGCTTCTCGGCCCTCGGCATCCCCGCCGTCAACTTCGGCCCCGGCGACGCGCTGCTCGCGCACGCCGACGACGAGCGGGTGCCGGTGAGTCAGATCGAGTTCACCGAGCGGGCGCTGCGCGCCTGGTTGCAGACCGCAGAAGCGTAATCCAACGTCCGCGGGTTGGCCCTTGTCTGGGGTGGCCCGATAAACTGGACATCAACCATAACTTTCGAGGAGGCGTCATGGCTGCAATGAAACCGAGGACTGGGGACGGACCCATGGAGGCGGTTCGTGAGAGTCGGCTGATCGTCGTGCGCGTGCCGCTTGAAGGCGGCGGCCGTCTCGTGGTGTCGGTCAACGATCAGGAAGCCACTGAGCTGCGCGACGTGCTGTCGGCAGTGCTCGACGGCTAGACACTGAGGCGCAGAAGCTAGAGCAAGAGCCCCGGGAATCTTAGGATTCCCGGGGCTCTTCGCTGTCTACCGCAGCTGCGCCGACGCGGCCTCGCGATGACGTCACAGGTGTGAAACGCCGAATACCGCGCCGTCAGCCGTCGAGACGTACGAGCGTGAGCACGCCGTCGCCAGCGGGGGAGAGCATCGGTGCGATGGCGGGCGACTCGGCAACGAGGGCGAGCAGGTCGCGGCAGGCGACAGTTGCCTCGTCGCGGGCCGCCGGGTCGGGCACGCGGCCGTGGGCGAAAACTCCCGGCACTACGATGCAGCCGCCGGGCCGTACGATGCCGAGGGCGTGTTCGAAGTGTTCGAGCAGCGCCTGTGGCTCGGCATCGAGCAGCACCAGGTCATAAGCGCCGAGGTTCAGACGGGGCATGACGTGTCGGGCATCGCCCTCGATCAGGCGCAGTCGCGAGGAGGGCACTCCTGCCTCTGCGAACACGGTGCGCGCTTCGCGCAGGTGCTCCGGCTCGATTTCGATCGAGGTGAGGGTAGCGTCTGCGGTGTAGCGCAGTAGTGCGAGCCCGCTCACCCCCACGCCGGTGCCGACCTCGCAGATGGCGTGAGCGCGGGTGAGTGCGGTCAGCGCAGAGAGATGTGCGGCGGTGGATCGGCTGACGGGCTCGATGCCGAGTTCGAGCGAGAGGCGGCGTGCGCGCACGATCGCATCGGTCTCGCCGGGGTATTGCTCGGCATACTGCCAGTTGCGTTCGAGTTTGCTCACGTTCTCCTCCGGTGTGCTGCGGCATCCTCGCGCCGATGTGTTCTAGCGTATCGCGACGTCGCCCGGAGCTTCCGAGAGGTACGATAGTTCTCGATGGGGCTCACGATAGACAAAATTCTGGTGATCATGGTGATCGCCTTGTTTGTGCTGGGTCCCGACCGGTTGCCGGTCTATGCCAAGAAGCTCGGAGAGTTCGTGCGCGGGGCAAAGCGCATGGCCGACGGCGCCAAGGAGCGTCTGCGCGACGAAATGGGGCCGGAGTTCGATGAGGTCGACTGGAAACAGCTCGACCCGAGGCAGTACGATCCGCGTCGCATCATCCGTGACGCGCTCGTTGAAGATGAACGTGAGGCGCGTGCTGCTGCGCGCCGTACGCGGGTTGCTGAGGCGGCCCAGAACCGGCGGGCGGTCTCGGGAACCGCTGATGCCGCAGCAGATGCACCACCAGGGGGGCTCCACTATGACGAGGAGGCCACGTGAGCGCATCGGGCGCCGCCCCGAAAGCTGCCGGCACCGAGCTGCGAGAGCAGTTCAGCGCTTCGGATAGCGAGTTCAGCGAGATCATCGCAGCCCTCAATAACTTCTCAATCGTCGCGGTCACCGATCGGCGAGGCATCATCTTGCATGTCAATGACCGCTTCTGCGAGATATCGAAGTATTCGAGGGATGAGCTGATCGGTCGCACCCACAGCATCATCAACTCCGGTCGCCATCCGCGTGAGTTCTTCAAAGAGATGTGGCGCGTCATCGGACGCGGCGAAGTCTGGAAGAACGAGATCTGCAATCGCGCGAAAGATGGCAGTGAGTACTGGGTCGACACCACCATCATTCCGCTGCTCGATGACGACGGTCGGCCGCAGCGCTATGTTGCGATCCGCACCGAGGAGACGCAGCGCCATCTTGCCGAGGAGCAGGCGAATAGGCTCGCTTATTGGGACCGGGCGACGGGGCTGTCGAACCGGGCATCGATGCTGAGAGTGATCGATGGTGTGATGCTGCGGAAACCGGGGTGCGAGTTCAGTGGTTTTATCGCGGCAAGCGTTGACGACCTCTCTGTCGTCAACGACGCCTTCGGCTACGAGGTGGGGGACCGCCTGCTGCTCGATGCAGCGCAGAAGCTCACCGGTCTGGCCGGTGAGGGGCTGAGCGTCGCCAGGATCGGCTCGAACACCTTCGGCATTCTGCTGCCCCGTATCGGCAATGATCACTACCTTGCCGAGCAGCAGGCTGCGGAGGTGGTGCACCGGGTGCTTGCGCTGCTCAGCGGCCCTGTCGATCTCGGCTCGGGAGTGGTTGTCGATGCTTCTGCGAGTGTCGGCTATGTGCTCTGGGCCGCGCCGGGGGTGCGGCAGCACCGCCAGGCCGAAGAGAACGGCGACGCGGCAAGTGCCGACGGCTACATCGAGACTGCTGACCCCCACGAGGTGATCAAATGCGCTGACATCGCCAGGAAGCGGGCTCGCCGCGCCGGCGGGCAGCGGCGCCTGCGGCACTTCCGTCAGAGCATGCTCGATGAGGCGCAGCAGCGGGTGCATCTTGTTTCTCAGTTGCGACGTGGCATCGAGCAGCGCGAGCTGCGTCTTTTCGCGCAGCCGATTGTCGATCGTGACCGTCGTGTGATCGGCGAGGAGGGCTTGATCCGTTGGCTCAGCCCTGAGCGGGGGCTCGTGCCGCCCGGAGATTTCATCCCGCTCGCCGAGCAGACCGGCATCATCGTCGAGATCGGCGAGTGGGTGCTCGAAGAGGCCTGTCGCGTGCTCGCCGCCTGGAAGAGCGACCCCGAACGCAAGCACCTCACCTTCTCAGTGAACCTGAGCGAGCGGCAGCTGCGCGTCAAAGACTTCGCCGAGCGCGTGCGAGACATCATCACCCGTCACTGCATCACCCCCGGCAGCCTGAAGCTTGAGCTGACCGAGAGCGTGCTGCACACCGATCTCGACCGCACCATCAGGCTGCTGTCCTTGCTGCGGGCGGAGGGCGTGCTTTCCTCGCTCGACGATTTCGGCACCGGCTACTCCTCGCTGAGTTACCTGCGCCACCTGCCCGTGCAACAGATCAAGATCGATAGGTCGTTCGTGTCATCGGTTGGCGACGATGAGCAGTCGGCGGCTATCGCCCGCACCATTGTGCAGTTGGGGCGCACCTTCGAGTTGCAGGTCGTCGCCGAAGGCGTCGAAACGGAGGCACAGTTTCAGAAGCTGCGCGATCTCGGCGTAGACGCCTTCCAGGGCTTCCTGTTCGCGCGGCCGCGCCCCGTTGACGAGACCCTCACGGTGCGGTGATACGCAGAGTTGCCGATTTCCTGTGCGCGGTGAGGCGGATCGCTGTTGCGAACGGATGCGTGTAGCTCGCTGCCGATCATGGGGGGCGGATCGCGCCGCGCACGGCGCTGATCCGCTCAGCGCGGAGCGATCCCGAGCGACCTGCCTGCGAGCCCGCGGCCCTGTGCCGCGATGGTGCGCGCCACACGGATCACTGCCGCCGCCGCGGGGTCGCCGGGCATTGACAGCACCGCAGGTTCGCCACGGTCGCCGCCCTCACGAAATGCTGGGCTCAGGGGCACACTGCCGAGCAGCGGCACCTGGCCGTGCTCGTCGTCGCTGAGCCGATCCGCCACCAAACGCCCGCCGCCGCTGCCGAAAATCTCAACAACGCTGCCGTCAGGCTGCACCAGCCCAGCCATGTTCTCGACGACGCCGATGACGCGCTGCCCCGTTTGGCGCGCCACCAGCGCGCTGCGCACCGCCACATCGGCGGCGGCCTCCTGCGGCGTCGTCACCACGAGCACTTCGGCGTTCGGCAGCAGCTGGCCCACGCTGATCGCAATATCTCCGGTGCCGGGCGGCAGATCGAGCAGCAGCACATCGAGATCACCGAACCACACATCGCGCAAGAACTGTTCGATGGTGCGGTGCAACATCGGCCCGCGCCACGACACCGCCGTGGTGCGCGGATCCGCATCGCCCAAAAACATACCGATCGACACCGTCTTCACACCGTGCGCCACCGGCGGCAGAATCATGTCGTCGAGGCGCGTCGGCTGCTCGGTGCGCCCGTCGCGGCTGAGCCCCAGAATACCGGGGATCGAGAAGCCGAACACGTCAGCGTCAACGAGGCCCACCGACAGCCCCTCCTGCGCGAGCGCGACCGCGAGACCGGCGGTGAGCGACGACTTGCCCACCCCGCCCTTGCCGCTCGTGACCGCGATCACGCGCGTCAGCGAGTCCGGGCCGAACTGCTGCGGTCGTGCGCCGCGGTCGCCGCGCACCCGCTCCACGAAGGCGCGACGTTCAGCAGGCGACATCACGCCCACCTCGACAGTGGCGGAGGAAACCCCGGGCGCCGACTCAGCTGCCGCAAGCGTATCGGCCTCGATGCGGCGGGCAGCCGGGCAGCCGGCGATGGTGAGCAGAATCGACACCGTCGCCTGGCCGGCCTCATCAACCCGCACCTCGCGCACCATGCCGAGCTCGGTGATGGGCCGCATGATCTCGGGATCCCGCACCCCATCGAGCGCGGCGAGCACCGCAGCCTCAGCGGGTGTCGGCATCGCGATCCTCAGCGGTCTCGCCTGCAGCAGGCTGGGGGAGCGGTGCCTCGGGACCAGGATCGTTCTGCACCGAAGCCTCCTCGCGTTCAGCCTCCAACTCGGCAAGCAACGAGCGCAGCTCCGCACGGATGAAATCACGATCGGGCAGATCCTTCAACGCGATCCGCAGCGCCACCACCTCACGCGCCAGAAACTCGGTGTCGGCGAGATTACGCTCAGCGCGCTGCCGATCCTGCTCCATCTGCACGCGATCGCGGTCGTCTTGACGGTTCTGCGCGAGCAGGATCATCGGCGCAGCATACGACGCCTGCAACGACAGGATCAGCGTGAGCGCCGTGAAACCCAGAGCCGCCGAATCGAAACGCCAGCTCTCAGGGCCCCAGGTATTCCACGCCAACCACGCCACACAGATCAGCGAGAGAATCAGCAGGAACCACGGCGTACCCATACCGCGGGCGATGCTCTCGGTCCACCGCCCGAAACGCTCATTGCCCGACCCGCTCCTGCCGCTGCGCGTGCTGGCAGAGAGCGGAGCGTCGAGGCCCGGATCTCGCTTGAACAGGCTCATCGCCGTCCACCCTGCGGCTCATCGTCGGCGTGACGCCAGTCGTCTGGCAGCAGATGATCGAGCACATCGTCAACGGTCACCACACCCACCAGCCGGTGCTGCCCGTCAACCACGGGGATCGCCACCAGGTCGTAGCTCGCGATACGACGCGACACCTCAGCGGCGCTCGCATCGACCGTCACCGGTTCGATTTCGGTGTCGATCAGTGCCACCAGTCGCTCGTGCGGGGGAAAGCGCAGCATGCGCTGGAAATGTGCCATGCCGATGTACTCGCCCGTGGGCGTCTCATACGGGGGATGAGTGACGTACACCGCCGACGCCATCGCGGGCGGGATCTCGGCGCGGCGGATCATCGCCAAGCCCTCGGCGACGCTCGACTCACCGGAGAGCACGATCGGGGCCGGGCTCATGAGACCGCCGGCAGTGTCGGCATCGTATTCGAGAAGGCGGCGCACGTCCTCAGCCTCTTCGGGCTCCATCAGGTCGAGCAGCTCTTCGCCCTTCGCCGTGGGCAGCGCCGAGATGAGGTCGGCGGCGTCGTCGGGCTCCATGCGATCGAGCACGTCTGCGGTGCGATCGGGGGGCAACTGTGCGAGCAGCGCCAGCTGATCCTGCTCACTCATCTCTTCGAGCGCGTCGGCAACCCGCTCGTCTGCGAGCTCACCGATCACCTCGAGCATGCGAGGCTGCGGCAGCTCGAGTAGCGCCTCGGCGAGGTCGGCGGGCTTCAGATCGACCATGGTCTGAATGAGCAGCTCTGCTGACTGCGCCGACTCACTCGAACTCGGCAGCACCAGATCCGACCAGCGCACGATCCGCGAATCGCCGCGACTGAAGGGTGCCGCGGGTTTCGGCAGCCGCAGGAAGACCTCTGACACTACCCACTCGCCCGTGCGTGTGCGCTCAATCGCTGCATCCTCGATGCGCGCCGACAGTGGGGCGCCGCCAGGGCGATCCGCTGCGAGCTGCACGTCGCGGCCAATGATCTCCGCGATCATGCGCGTTTCGCCGCCGCGCTGCTCGAAGCGGCGCACATTGATGAGACCCGTCGTGATGACCTGGCCGGAACCAATCGAGGTGACCCTGCCGATCGGCACGAACACGCGCCGCTTACCGGGAATCTCGACGATTAAGCCCACCACGCGCGGGGTGCCCGCGGCGCGGAACACCACGAGCACGTCGCGCACTTTGCCGATCCTGTCGCCCACAGGATCGAACACTCCGCGCCCGGCGAGGCGCCCGACGAAGACCCGCATAGTACTCACACCCTCTAGCGTAGTGGTGGCGGGGCCTGCAGTGAGAGAATAGACGGTATGACTACTCCCGGCCCCCTCTCTTCCTCGCGCGCACCGCTGATGCCCGAGATCCCGCAGGGTGAGATCGTCTCCACCTACGACCGTTACGAAGACGCGAAGCACGCCGTCGACGTGCTCGCCCGCGCCAGCTTCCCCGTGCAGCGCATCAGCATCGTCGGCAATGATGTGCGCAGTGTCGAGCGCGTCACCGGTCGGCTCAGCTACGGGCGCGTCGCCCTCATGGGGGCGCTTTCGGGTGCCTACCTGGGTCTTTTCCTGGGGTTGCTGCTCTTCATCTTCCAGCCGGACAACGCTGCCATCTTCGGCGTGTTCATCTCGGCCGTGGTCATCGGTGCCGGTTTCGGCATGCTCTTCGGTGTGCTGTCGTACGCCATGAACCGTAACCGCCGCGACTTCTCCTCGGTGATGCAGATGGTCGCCACCCGCTACGACCTCATCACCGAGCCCGAGCTCGTGCATGAGGCCCGCCGCCTGCTCGTGGAGTCGGCGCAGCAGTAGCGGGCCGCGGACCGCCCGCCGCGGGCCGCGCGGGCGCGCGGGCGCGCCCGCCGCTACGCTTCCCGCAGGAGTTTCTGGATGCGCTGCAGGGAGACCGGTTCGGCGGTGCGCAGTTGCTGCGCGAAGAGGCTCACTCGCAGTTCTTCGATGAGCCAGCGCGCGCGCACGAGGTGTTCGGGGGCTGTTATCGGCAGTGGGATCGACCCGCCGGCCTGCTCGAACAGTGCGAGCGCGCGATCCACTTCGTTCTGCCAGGCTCGGTCGCGCCCCGCGTTCTCGGTGAGGCCGCGCATGCGCAGCTGCACGGCTTCGAGGTAGACGGGCAGGCGCGCCAGCTGGGTGAGGCCCGTGCGCGACACGAAACCGTCGCCGGCAGCAGCACCTCCAGCGCCCCCAGCGGCCCACACCAGTCGGTCCACCTGCGCTGCCGCATCGGCGACCTGGCCGAGCACCTGGATCGTCTTGGCGCCGTCGATGGCTTTGCGGGCGAGCCGCGCCCCGTCGATCACTCGCGCGGTGAGCGCGATCGCGCCGTAGATGTCGTCGATGAGGGAGCGCGCATAGTCGTTCGCGATTCGCTCGAATACGGCCTCAGACCACACCAGCCCGTCGGGGGCGTGGCGGCGGATCGCGCCGTCGGCGACTGCAAGCGAGACGTCGGCGATGGCGGCGTCGAGTGAGCGGTACGGGCCGGCGCCGAGCAGCAGCTTCTCCTGGTTAGAGAGGTGGTCGCGGATGTAGCTGGCGGGGGAGGGTGAGCTCAGCGCGATGAGTCGGCGGATCCCTCGCCGCGACAGGTGGGCCTGCTCGGTTTCGTCGGCGACGAGCACGAGGTCGACGCCGGTGCGCCTGTCGACGATGGCGGGGTAGGCGCGCACCACGCCGCCGCCCGATCCGCGGCCTTTCGCGTAGGCGGTGTCGACGTGGCGGGGCAGTTCGCCGAAGTCCCAGCTCGTTGAGCCGCGGCGTTCGAGGTCGCTTTTGGGCAGTGCCGCGGCAGCCACTTTCGCGACGCCCTGCGTTGCGCGATCCTTGTGCGCGGCCTGCAGCGCGGCGAGGTCTTTGCCTGCGCCGATGGTGCGCCCGCGGCCGTCGACCACGCGGAAAGTGGGTGTGAGGTGGGCGGGTAGCCGCGACGGGTCGAAGTCGCTGGGTGATACTGGCACGCTGGTGCGGCGGCGGATCTCATCGGCGAGCAACTGCAGCAGCGACGGCGCATGTCCGGCCCCGGTAGCCCCGCCGGCCTCGGCAAGTTTCGGTTCGACGGTTTCGAGGAGGCTGCGCGCCCAGTCGGCGGCGGGCACCACGTGTTTGCGGATCGCCTTCGGCAGGGTTTTGATGAGTGCGGTGACGAGTTCCTGCCGCAGCCCGGGCACGAGCTTTTCGAAGTCGCCGCGTTCGAGGCGGGGCAGCAGCGGCAGTGGCACGTTCACGGTGACACCGTCGTCGTCGGCGGTGGGGTCGAAGCGGTATTTCAAGCGCAGCGTCTGGTCGCCGTGGCGCCACTGGCGCGGAAACTCGCTCTCGTCGACGTCGGCGGACTCGCCCTCAATGAGGTCTTCACGGCGCATGGTGAGCAGCTTCGGCTGCGTGCGCTGCGCCTCCTTCCACCACCCTTCGAAGCTGCGGGTCGAGACGATATCGGCGGGAATGCGGGCGTCGTAGAAATCGTAGACAGCCTCTTCGTCGCTCACGAGGTCGCGGCGCCTGGTGCGCTCTTCGAGCTGTTCCAGTTCGCGCCGCAGCTGCCGGTTGGCGCGGTCGAAGGCCTGCGGCGAATCCCATTCGCCGTCGACGAGGGCGTGACGAATGAACAGCTCACGCGCGTGCTCCCTGTCGAAGCGGGCGAGCTGCACACGGCGGCGGTCTACGATGGGCACGCCGAAGAGGGTGACCCGCTCGTAGGCGACTGCGGCGCCCTGCTTCTTCTCCCAGTGCGGTTCGGAGACCTGCCGCTTGGCGAGCGGGCCTGCGAGCTCTTCAGCCCAGGCCGGGTCGACCACCGCGTTCGAGCGAGCGAAGAGCCGGGAGGTTTCGACGAGTTCGACGCTCATCACCACCTCTGGCGGCTTCTTGGCGAGCACTGATCCCGGGTACAGCACGAAGCGGGTGCCGCGCGATCCGAGATACTCCTGAGCGGGCTTGCGCTTGACGGCGCCAGCGACACCACGACCTCGCGCGGGCGCGCTGCGATCCTGCCGGTCGTCGCGCACGCCGAGCTGAGAGAGCAGACCGGCGAGGATCGCGCGGTGAATCGCTTCGCCGGAGACTGAGGCGGATCCGCCGCTGCTGTCAGCTGCGCCCTCAGCCGCGCCGGCGGCCTGTGATCGGGTGCGCGGTGCCCCGCCTTTCACGCCGGCGATGCGCGCGAGCTGCCTGTTGAGATCCATCCACTCGCGCACGCGCAGAAAGTTGAGGTATTCGGCCTTGCACAGCCGCCGGAACGCGCTCGATGACAGCTCGCGCTGCTGCTCCTGCAGGTAGTTCCAGAGGTTGAGCAGGGTCATGAGGTCGCCCTGCGGGTCGGCGAAGCGGGCGTGCATCTGATCGGCCTGCGCACGCTGCTCTTGCGGCCGTTCGCGCACGTCCTGGATCGTGAGGCCCGCCACGATCGCGAGCACCTGCGGCACCACCTCGTGCCGCCGCGCTTCGACGACCATCCGGGCGAAGCGTGGCTCGATGGGCAGACGGGCCAGCTCGCGGCCGATCTTCGTGATGCGGTGGGTGGCGGATCCGCCAGTCTTTCCGGCCCGGCCCCTGCCGCGAGCCTCGCGGGCTCCGCCGCGCCCGGCTGCTTCGACGGCGCCCAGCTCGGTGAGCAGGCCGAGCCCGTCGGCGATGCCGCGCTGGTCGGGCGGGGTGAGGAATGGGAACTTGGCGATGTCGCCGAGGTCGAGCGACAGCATCTGCAGAATCACTGAGGCGAGGCCGGTGCGACGGATCTCGGGCTCGGTGAAGGCGGGACGGCTCTCGAAGTCTTCTTCCGAGTAGAGGCGGATCGCGATGCCTGGGCTGGTGCGGCCGGAGCGGCCCGAACGCTGGTTGGCGCTCGCCTGTGAGACGGCTTCGATGGGGAGGCGCTGCACTTTGCTGCGCGCCGAGTAGCGGGAGATGCGTGCGGTGCCGGCGTCGATGACGTAGCGGATGCCGGGCACGGTGAGCGAGGTTTCGGCGACGTTCGTGGCGAGCACGATGCGGCGCGCTGCTGCGTGCGCCCCGCTCGGGCGCTCGAAGACGCGGTGCTGTTCGGCCGCGCTGAGCCTGCCGTACAAGGGCAGGATCTCGACGGGGTTCGCACGGTTCGCGCCGAGGCGTCCGCGCAGCGCGTCGGCGGCGTCGCGGATCTCGGCTTCGCCGCTCAGGAACACGAGCACATCGCCGCGATCTTCGCGGCCGAGCTCTTCGACGGCGTCGCCGATGGCGTCGAAGAGGTCGCGTTCGACGGTCACGACTTTCGGTGGGCCGTTCTTGGGATCGGGCCGCTCGATGTTCTCGATGAGTGGCCGGTACCTGATTTCGACGGGGTAGGTGCGGCCTGACACTTCGATGATGGGCGCAGGGCGCTTGGTTCGCGGGTCGGCGAAGTGCTTCGCGAACGATTCTGGGTCGATCGTGGCCGAGGTGATGATCACCTTCAGGTCGGGGCGGCGGGGGAGGAGGGTTTGCAGGTAGCCGAGCAGGAAGTCGATGTTCAGCGACCGCTCGTGTGCTTCGTCGATGATGATCGTGTCGTAGGCGCGCAGCTCGCGATCGCGGTGGATCGCGTTCAGCAGAATGCCGTCGGTCATGAGGCGGATCCGCGTATCCTCAGAAACCTTGTCGGTGAACCGCACCTGATAGCCGACGAGGCCGCCGAGTTCGGAGCCCAGCTCTTCGGCGATGCGCTCGGCGATCGTGCGGGCGGCGATACGGCGCGGCTGCGTGTGGGCGATGCGCTCGCGGCCGAGAGCGAGGGCGATCTTGGGCAGCTGGGTGGTTTTGCCCGAGCCCGTCTCGCCCGCCACGATGACCACTTGATTGTCGCGGATCGCCGTCTGGATCTCCTCGCGCATCTGCGAGACGGGGAGATCCGCTGGAAATTCGATGCGGGGCTGCGTCATGATCCCACCATTATCCCGTGTGGGAGCGTGCGTGCTCGCCTCAGTGTCAGAGGCGGGCCGTAGACTGAGCGCACATCCGCCAGGTACCGAAGGAGAATCATGGCTGCGCTCGACACCCCGAACCTCACCCTCAGCAATGGAACCGAGATCCCGCAGCTGGGCCTCGGCGTCTTCCTCGTCGAACCCGGTGAGGCCGAGCGGGTCGTGTCTGACGCGCTGGAGGTGGGCTACCGCCACATCGATACCGCGCGCATCTACGACAACGAGGCAGAGGTGGGGCGCGCGATTGCGGCGAGTGGCATTCCCCGTGATGAGCTTTTCATCACCACCAAGCTCTGGAACAACGACCACGAGCACGCCGCCGATGCCTTCGAGAAGAGCCTCGACAAGCTCGGTCTCGACCGTGTCGACCTATATCTCGTGCACTGGCCCGTTCCGATGTTCGAGGGCAGCGCCCTCACTGCGTGGCGCGGCCTTATCGACATCGCAGAGACCGGCCGCGCCTCGGCGATCGGCGTCTCCAACTTCGAGATCGAGCACCTGCAGCAGGTGATCGACGCGACCGGTGTGGTGCCCGCGGCCAACCAGATCGAGTTGCACCCGCTGCATCAGCGCCGCGAACTCACCGCGTTCTGCGCCCAGCACGGCATCGCAGTCGAAGCGTGGGGTCCGCTCGCCCAGGGCAAGACCGACCTCTTCGAACGCCCCGAGGTGGTCGCTGCGGCTGAGCGCCACGGCAAGACCCCCGCCCAGGTGGTGCTGCGCTGGCACCTGCAGCAGGGGCGCATTATCTTCCCGAAGACCGGGCGTCGGGAACGCATGATCGAGAACGCCGACATTTTCGACTTCGAGCTCAACGGCACCGAACTTGAAGCCATCGACTCGTTGGAGGCGGGCACCAACTACGGGCCCGACCCCCGCAGCTTCGACGTGCGCTGAGCCCGGCAACCTGGGCGGTGGTTGCCGCCCGGGCGCAAGTGCCGTGCCGACGGCTCAGCAGCCGCGATCCGCAGCCAGAGATGAAGGAGACGCAGTGACCACTCACGCACAGCCCATCACCATCACCCTCACGGGCGCCGGCGGGCAGATCGGCTACGCCGCGCTGTTCAGAATCGCCGCCGGTGACATGCTCGGCGCCGAGCAACCGGTCACCCTGCGTCTGCTCGAAATCCCGCAGGGCATGCGTGCGGCTGAGGGCGCCGCGCTCGAACTGACCGACTGTGCCTTCCCGACGCTTGCAGGAGTCGACGTCTTCGATGACCCAGTCGCAGCCTTCGATGGCGCGAATGTGGCGATGCTCATCGGCTCGCGCCCTCGCACCGCCGGTATGGAGCGCGGTGACCTGCTCGAAGCGAACGGCGCTATTTTCGGGCCGCAGGGGCGCGCGATGGGGGCGCACGCGGCCGACGACATCAGGGTGATCGTGGTTGGCAACCCCGCCAACACCAACGCGCTCATCGCCCAACAGCATGCCCCCGATGTGCCGGCTGAACGCTTCACCGCCCTCACTCGCCTCGATCACAACCGAGCGGTGGGTCTGCTCGCCGCAGAAGCGGGCGCGACGGTGCGCGAGATCGACGGGGTGACCATTTGGGGCAACCATTCGGCCACCCAGTACCCCGATCTCAGCCACGCCACCATTCGCGGCCGGGCGGCGCTCGACGTCGTCGACCGGGCGTGGGCGCGCGGCGCCTATATCGACAGAGTCGCGAAGCGCGGTGCCGAGATCATCGAGGTGCGGGGCGGTTCTTCGGTCGCGTCGGCAGCAAACGCCGCGATCGAGCATGTGCGCGACTGGGTGCTGGGCACTGGCACCGCTGCGAACGGTGCCGAACGGCGCACAAGCGCTGCGGTCGTGTCGCACGGTGAGTATGGCGTGCCTGAAGGGCTGGTTTCGTCGTTCCCCGTCGTGTCGCGCGGTGGCGATTGGCAGATCGTCGAGGGGCTCAGCGTCGACGAGTTCTCCCAGCAGCGCATCGATGCGTCGGTGGCGGAGCTGGTCGCGGAGCGCGACGAGGTGCGGCGGCTCGGGCTGATCTGAGCGGGAGATCGCGGGCCGCTCAGAGCCGAGGGCGGATCGCGGTCTGGCCCGATGCCGGGTTCGGGGTGGGCCCGGGGCGCGTGCGCCTCGGGCCGGGCACTGCAGCGAACGAGGCTCACCCCTTCGGCCCAGTAGGATGGGAAGCATGTCTAAGGTGCTTTCTTCCCTGCCTGTCGGCGAACGCGTCGGCATTGCATTCTCCGGTGGTCTCGATACCTCGTGCGCGGTCGCTTGGATGCGCGAGAACGGTGCCATCCCCTGCACGTACACCGCCGATATCGGCCAGTACGATGAGCCCGACATCGACGGTGTCGCCGGTCGCGCCAAGGAGTACGGCGCCGAGATCGCGCGTCACGTGGACGCAAAGCGCGCACTCGTCGAAGAGGGTTTCGTTGCCCTGCAGACCGGCGCCTTCAATGTGCGTTCGGGCGGCAAGACCTACTTCAACACCACGCCGCTCGGCCGTGCCGTCACCGGCACGCTGCTGGTGCGCGCCATGAAAGAAGATGGCGTCGACATCTGGGGCGACGGCTCCACCTACAAGGGCAACGACATCGAGCGCTTCTACCGCTACGGCCTCATGGCCAACCCGGCGCTGCGCATCTACAAGCCCTGGCTTGACAAGCAGTTCGTCGAAGAGCTCGGCGGCCGCCAGGAGATGAGCGAGTGGCTTGTCGCCCACGGCTACCCCTACCGCGACTCCACCGAAAAGGCGTATTCGACCGACGCCAACATCTGGGGCGCCACCCACGAAGCCAAGAAGCTCGAGTTCCTCGACGCCGGCCTCGACATCGTCGAGCCCATCATGGGCGTCGCTGCCTGGCGTGAAGACGTCGAGGTGGCCACCGAGGAGGTATCGGTGCGCTTCGAGGCCGGCCGCCCCGTCGCGATCAACGGCGTCGAGTTCGACGACCCGGTGGCACTCGTCTACGAGGCGAATGCGATCGGCGGCCGTCACGGCCTCGGTGCCAGCGACCAGATCGAGAACCGCATCATCGAGGCGAAGTCGCGCGGCATCTACGAGGCTCCCGGTATGGCGCTGCTGCACATCACCTACGAACGCCTCGTCAACGCGATCCACAACGAGAACACGCTCGCCTCGTACCACACCGACGGCCGCAAGCTCGGTCGCCTCATGTACGAGGGCCGCTGGCTCGACCCCGAGTCGCTGATGCTGCGCGAAGCGCTCCAGCGCTGGGTCGGGTCCGCGATCACCGGCGAGGTCACCGTGCGACTGCGCCGCGGCGACGACTACACGATCCTCAACACCACCGGCCCCAACCTCAGCTACCACCCCGAGAAGCTGTCGATGGAGCGCACCGTGGGCGCCGCCTTCGGCCCTGAAGATCGCATCGGCCAGCTCACCATGCGCAACCTCGACATCGCCGACTCGCGTGCGCGCCTCGAGCAGTACGCGCAGCTCGGGCTTGTCGGCGGCGCAACCGCCGAACTCGTGGGCGAACTCGAAGTCGGCGGGGCCGCGGAGATCGCCGACGCGGTCGGCGGCATCGATGAGGAGAGCGACGCGCTCGGCCTGTCGGCCGCCTTCGACTCCGGAACCGACTAGCCGCTCCCAATCGTGCCACTGCAGGCACCTGTACGGTGCCTGCAGTGACGCCTCCTTGACGGCCCGGGTTCAGTTGAACCCGGGCCGTCATGCGTCTGGGATCGCAATACGACAGTGCGTTCTCGATGCAGAGCCAGCCCGCCGCACGAGCTCCGAAACGACGACAGCCCCCGATCCGCCGACACTATCGGCGAAGCGGGGGCTGTCACGGCGAGCTCGAAAGCCGCCGGGGGGATTAGGAGGCGCGGCGCGCGCGAGCGGCGCGGCGCTTCAGGGCGCGGCGCTCATCCTCGCTGAGGCCACCCCAGACGCCGGAATCCTGACCGGTGTCCATCGCGTACTGCAGGCACATCTCGGTCACCGTGCAGCGAGCGCAAACCGACTTTGCGCGCTCGATCTGCTCAACAGCAGGCCCAGTGTTGCCGACCGGGAAGAAAAGCTCCGGGTCTACGGTGAGGCAAGCAGCCTTCTCGCGCCAATCCATGTGTGTCCTCCATTTGTAAACGCACGCACACGAAATACACTGGAGGCTGTTGCCTGGAATCTCGCGCCGTAACTATCTGAAACGTGGCTGAGAATGCTCACGTCAGTGTGCGCGAAACTCGACGGAATATATAGTTTCACGGATGTAGAAGCAAATCAATAGTGTATTTGCAATTGATTGGAAAGAGGCCCGAAATGCCCTCGTCACCTGCTGATCACCCGCGGTCCCAAATTGCCTGGCGGGCGCTGGGGGCGCTGCTGGCAGCCGAAACCGCACTCATGGTCTGGGTGCTCGGCGTCACCCTTGTCGGCGCATTCGCCCCCGGAGGCGATCCGCTGCAAAATCTCAGCCTCATTGTCACTGCGGCCTTGGCTTTCGCCTGGGTAGCCGTCACCCTCATCGGTGCCGCCAAATCACGCGCCAGCTGGGTGCGCGCATCATCGCTCACCATGCAGGTGCTGCTGTTCGCCGCAGGCACCGGCTGCCTGCAACTCAGCATCGGACCCTGGTGGCTGGGCTTCGCACTCATCGCACTCGCCCTCGCAGGGTTCGCGGCCTCGATCTTGGCCCGGCCCACGCTGCAGCCAGGCGCAGACCCGGGCGAGGGGCAGTAGCAACTCGATCCTGCAGGTGGGGGAGCGGATCACGATCCGCCCCCCACCGCATCATTCAGGCCGCGTCAAGCCCGAGCAGCTTGCGCACCCGCGCGACATGCCCGGTGGCCTTCACGTTGTACAGCGCGTGGGCGATCCGCCCTTCCGCGTCGATCACGAAGGTGGAACGGATCACACCCTCGACGATGCGACCGTAGCTGTTCTTGGTGCCGTAGGCGCCGTAGGCGCGATGCACCGCAGCGTCGGGGTCGCTGAGGAACGGGTACTCCAGGCCGTCGCGGTCGGCGAAGCGGCGCAGCCGCTCCACAGCATCACGCGACACGCCCAGCACCCGGTAGCCAGCCGCCGCGAGCGATGCCGACGACTCCTGAAACTCGCACGACTCCTTCGTGCAGGCGGGCGTCATCGCCTCAGGAATGAAGAACAACACCACCTGCTCACCGCGAAAATCGCTGAGCGAGCGGCGCACGCCATCCTGATCGAGGAGCGAGAAGTCGGGGGCGGGCTGAGTGGGCTCGAGAATCACGCGTTCGGTCATGCTTCCAGCCTAGTCGCGCTACTTCAGGAGGCGTCGCAGCGACTCCACACGCGCCGCACCACCGGCGTCGAGCCGGCCGTCAGCCACAGCAGCATCGAGCTCGCAATCGGGGGCATCCTCCAGGTGCGTGCAGCCGCGCGGGCAGGCGTCAATGATGTCGGCGAGATCGGTGAAACCGCGCAGAATGCCCTCGCTTGTGACATGGCCCAGGCCGAAGGAACGCACGCCCGGCGTGTCGATCACCCAACCGCTGTCGCCGCCAGGGCAGCCCGGCGTGTCGGCACGATACGCCACCGACGAGGAGGACGTGTGGCGCCCGCGCCCCGTTACCTCGTTGACGTGCCCCGTCGCGCGGCCCGCCTCCGGCACGAGCTCGTTGATGAGCGTCGACTTACCCACACCAGAATGGCCAACGAACACCGTGGTGCGACCCGCAAGCGAGGCGCGAATCTCGGCGAGCGGCCACGCGCCCGGACGCGACCGGAACACGGGCACCTCAAGTGCCGAGAAGTACGCGAGAAACGGCTCAGGGTCGGCAAGGTCGGTCTTTGTGATACACAGCAGGGGGCGGATCCCGGCATCGTACGCCGCCACCAGGTAGCGATCCACGAGACGCACCCGCGGCTCAGGGTTCGCCGCCGCCACCACGATCAGCATTTGGTCGGCGTTCGCCACCATCACCCGCTCAACGGTGTCACTGTCGTCGGCGCTGCGGCGCAACAGCGTGCGACGATCCTCAATGCTCACAATCCTGGCGAGCGAGCCCTCGTTGCCGCTGGTGTCGCCCACAAGCTGCACCCGATCGCCGATCACAATGGGCGTGCGGCGCAACTCGCGGGCGCGAGCCGCCACCACAACTCGTTCGGCAGGATCGGCAGGGTCGGCTCCGCGGGCGACGAGCGCCGTGTAGCGACCGCGATCCACCGCCGTCACCATACCGACCACGGCATCGCCGTGTTCGGGCCGCCGCTTCGTGCGCGGCCGGTTCGCCTTCGGATTGGGGCGCTGGCGCACCGCGTGATCGGCGTACTCGGCGTACGGGCCGTCTTCGTCGTCGTCGGGGATCAGCCAGCTCATTACCGCAGCAGATCTCTCATATCGGGGAAGACGAAGCTGCTGTGAGGAGGATCGCCGGCCTCGGAGGTCTCGACGGTGCGGGCAGCCAGGCCGAGCTCTCCGCCGGCCTCGGGCGCGAGACCGAGCATGCGCCGCCACAGCTCGGAAAACTGCGGCAGCGTTTTCGACGTCGAAGCGATGTCCTCCACCTCGACGCCCGGCACACGCAACCCGACCAGAGCGCCCGTCGTCGCCATGCGGTGATCGGCGTAACTGCGCCACAGCCCGCCGTGCAGGGGGGCCGGGTCGATCGCGATCCCGTCGGAAAGCTCGCGCGCACGACCGCCGAGCCCGTTGATCTCGGCGACGAGCGCGGCGATGCGGTCGGTTTCGTGGTGGCGGATATGGCCGATGCCCGTAATCTCGCTGGCCTCGCCGTCGCTGCCGTCGGAGCCGTGCGCAGCGAGCGCCGCAAGCCCCACCAGCGTGGGAGCAAGCTCCCCGGCCTCAGGTACATGCAAACGCACCCCGCGGAGCCTGCCGTCACCGGACACCGTGAGCGAGCCGTCAGCGGCGAGGCTCGCCTCCGCACCGAACTCGGGCAGCAGCGCACGCAGCTGATCGCCCACCTGCGTCGTCGCTGACGGCCAGCCTGGCACGGTAACCCGGCCGCCCACAGCGACTGCGGCAGCCAGGAACGGGGCAGCGTTCGACAGATCAGGTTCGATGGTCACATCACGGGCGCGGATCGGGCCGGGCGCCACCACCCACTCGCCGGAGGCGGGGGATGCGACCTCGACGCCGCGCGCCCGCAAGGTTTCGATCGTCATCTCGATGTGCGGCAGGCTCGGCAACCGCTCGCCTGTGTGCACTACGTGCACGCCCTCCTCGAAGCGCGAGCCCGAGAGCAGCAGTGCAGAGACGAACTGGCTCGACAGCGAGGCATCGAGCTCGACCCGGCCACCGCGCAGCGATCCGCTGCCGTGCACCGTGAACGGAAGCGCGCCGCGCCCCTCATCAGCAATGTCGGCACCGAGCGCGCGCAGCGCGTCGAGCACCGGGCGCATCGGCCGCTTCCGAGCGTACGGATCACCGTCGAACGCCACAGGGCCGAGCGCGAGCGCCGCTACCGGTGGCACGAAACGCATCACAGTGCCGGCAAGCCCGCAGCCGATGCTAGTCGACCCCATAAGCTCGGTGGCCGGTACCACGCGCAGATCGGTGCCGCTGCGCGACGGCACCTCCTCAATGCCCGTGCCGAGTGCGCGCAGGGCCTCGATCATGAGCGCGGAATCACGCGAGTGCAGAGGAGCGCGCAGCACGCCAGGCCCATCCGCAAGCGCAGCAAGGATCAGCTCGCGACCCGTCAACGACTTCGATCCCGGAAGTGCGACCCGGGCCTCAAGCGCACCCGCGGCAACAGGCGCAGCCCAGAGTGCAGCAGCCTCGCCCGGGCCTTCGCCCGAGCGGGCCTCGTCGCCGTCCTTGCCCTGGTTCATCTTTGCTTCAAGCATCGCCCCGAGTCTACCGCGCAGCCCCGCCGCCATGCGTGCCCCTCTCTCCCTCCAGCCTTGCTTCCCTCCACGCCCTGAGCTGCGGTGGTCGGGGGTGGGACCGGGGCCTGGGAGGAGGAGGGCGGGGGAGAGAACGGGGGCGCGCGAGGGCGGGGTGGCGGGGTGCGGGCGGGGTTCAGGCGGGGAGGCGTAGGATCGTGGGTGTGACTGACACCACGGCGCACGACGACAAGGCGGTCCTGGAGCAGCGCTTCACCCAGGAGGCGCTGCCGCTGCTCGACCAGTTGTACGGGGCAGCGATGAAGATGACCCGCAACCCGCAAGATGCGCAAGACCTGGTGCAGGAGACCTACCTGAAGGCGTTCTCGGCGTTCGCGTCGTTTCAGGAGGGCACCAATCTCAAGGCCTGGCTGTATCGGATCATGACGAACAGCTACATCAACACGTACCGTAAACGGCAGCGGGAACCGTATCTCGGGGCTGTCGACGAACTCGAGGACTGGCAGCTGGGCGGCGCAGAATCAGCCACCGCAATGTCGGCACGTTCCGCCGAAGCGGAGGCCATCGACCGCACGCCTGATGCGGTGGTGAGCGAAGCACTCAATGCGCTGCCAGAGGATTTCCGTATCGCGGTCTACCTCGCCGACGTCGAAGGATTCAGCTACCAGGAGATCGCCGACATTGCCGAAGTGCCCATCGGCACCGTGATGAGCCGCCTGCATCGGGGCCGCACGCGCCTGCGCAAGACCCTTGGGGAATACGCGCGCGAGCAGGGCGTTGGACTCAATGCGGCAGGAAGTGCGACGAAGAAGCCGGCCGGCCGCACGAAGACCAAGAACACAGAAGAGGGAGCGACGCGATGAGCGATTGCGGTTGCGAGAAGGCCAAGGCCAACCTCTACGAGCTGCTGCGCGGAGAGCTCTGCGCTGAAGAGTCGGCGCCGATCCGCGAGCACCTCGAGAATTGCCCCGGTTGCCGCGACGAGGAGACGGTCTGCATTCGCCTCACCGAGGTGGTGCGCCGCGCCTGCGAAGAAGAGCGCGAGAACTGCGCCCCCGAAGACCTGCGCGATGCGATTCTCCGGGGGCTCCGCGTCGACAGTTGAGCGCTGCCGCTACTCGACGAGCTGCGCGTGCAGCCGTTCGATGGTTGCGTCGGTGACGTCGTTGACGCGCAGATAGTCGCGCACCGAACCGAAGCGCTCGTCGACGGCGTGGAGCGCGCGCTCGATCGCTGCAAGCGGCGTTGCGACGAGCAACTGCTCAAGCTCAGGGGTGACCTCGATGCCGAGGTGCTTGATGAGCTCGAGATTCTTCGCCCGCCATTCGCCGCTGAGGTTGTGCTCCGAAGCCGCGTAGTCGTGCATCACATCGTCGCGATCCACCCCCACCGCCAGGAGGGTGAGCGCCGCGACTGCGCCGGTGCGGTCTTTCCCGGCGGTGCAGTGAAACACTGTCGCACCGGGCTCGGCGAGCATCGTCACCGCTGAGGCGAGCCTGTCGCCGTGCTCAAGGTAGAGCATTTCGGTGAGCTGGTAGATATCGAGTTGCGCCGAAATGTGCTGCGTCACGTCGGGGAAGATGGGGTGAGGCACCACAGCGGCGTTCTCCGGAACAAGATCGGGCTGCGGGCCGCGCTCGGCGTCATCGCGCAGGTCGATGACCCGCGTGACAGAGAGCTCGGCAATCTGCTCGCGGCCTCTCTCGCTCAGTGCGGCGAGCGCGTCGGAACGGAAGAGCGTTCCCGACTTGGTGTGGCCGTCGTCAGCGCGGAAGCCGCCGAGATCTCGAAAATTGAAGGTGCCTTCGATGGGGAGCAGTGAGGAGATCACGGGTTCATCCTAGGTGGTTGCGATTGCGGCTGGGAGTGAGAGATCGCGCACGGTCGAGGCGAGCAACTCGGGGGCTGCCTCGTGCAGATTGTGCGAGCCGGGCACGGTGATGATCGCGGCGCCGGGCAGGTGCTCCTGCCACTCCGCAGCGAGGGCGTCGCTGAGTATCCCGCGCTGCGCTCGCACGAGCGTGACCGGCACCGTGAGCTGCTGCACGATCGACCAGATCGCGGCATAGGGGTGCGGATCACCATCAGTGGCGCCGGGCATCGCTTCGAGGTGTGCGAGGTGGTGCGTCCACTCGAACCTTCCGTCTGGGCGGCGACGGGTGTTGAGGGTGACGCCGCGGGTCAAAGCGGCCCTGTCGGAGCCGATACCAAAACGAATCGCGCGATCAACGATCTCCTCGACAGAACCGTAGTCGCGTTGCCCGGTGATGAACTCGACAACCGCCCCCGCATTGCCGCCGGGCGTGATGCCCGGGGTGATGTCGACCATCACGAGGCGCCGCACCAACTGGGGTCTTGCCTGTGCCACGAGCGCAGCGGCGAGCCCGCCGAGCGAGTGCCCGAGAAGAGTGATCGGCTCGGGCGCGAGTGCGTCGAGCGCCGCGACGATATCGGCGGCGAGCAGCTGCGGCCGGTAGTCGGCATCGCTGCGCCAGTCGCTGCGACCGTGCCCGGGAAGGTCGAGCGAGAGTGCCGGGCGGCCGAAAGCGAGCAGCATTGGATCGAAGCTGTGAGCGTTTAGACCTGCACCGTGGAGTACGACGAGTTCTGGGGGTGCGGGGGCGTCGAAGTGGAGCCCGCTCAGCGCCCTGCCCTCGGCGACGGGCACCGAAACACGTGCCACGTTGGGCAGCGGTGCGCTGCGGTGCACTCGGGCGGCGTCGCCCTCGAGGAATCGGAACTCGTCGTCACCCGGAAACTCGGCTTCGCTGCTCATATCGCCAGTGTAGGGGTCGCGTTGCGGCTACTCGGGAAACACCCGGCGGCTGATCGCCTGCACATCGCGGTCGAGGTGGCGAACCTCTGTGCGCAGCGATCCGATTTCGGCCCGTATCTCGGCAAGCTCAGCGCTCACCTCGGCTCGTGATGCAGCAAGCTCAGCTCGCGACGTGCTGAATTCGGCCTGCATCTCGGCCCTGAACGAGACGAACTGCGCCGTGATCGCGCGCCACATCACCTGGGTGGTGAAGGTGATCATGCCGACGAGCGCGGCGGCGAACACGCCGATGAGGGCCCACACCTGGGGTTCAGTCAATTCGATCACACCTCCATTCTGCTCTATGCATCCCCAATGCTGCCACTGTGCAGACGAGCGTGCTGGCTGAACCCTCGATATGTGGAGAACTTCGGTCACAGGGGCGGATCCGCCATCCTGTGAGCGGAGTGCGCTCTCCCGCGGTCTCAGCCCGCGCGGTGTCTCGCCGTGGCCGACCGCCGCACATAGCCGCCATCTTCAAGACCGGCCTCGATCTCGAAGCGATTGCGCAGCGGATCGCGTCCCGCGAGCAGATAGAGCAGCGGCATCGCGAAACCGTACCGGCGCCACTGCTCCCGATGCACGAGTTCGTGCCGCAGCACCGCCGGTGAGACGTTGCTGTGGGTGAGATAGCACGATCCGACGCAGCTGCCGCCGCGACCAAACGTCCACCGCGGCATGCCACGGAACACCCACAGCCCCTCGTGGCGCTCCACGCGGCCAGTGCTCCAGATGGAACCCCACACAAATCCCACCGCTGTGGCGTAGAGGTAGCCGAGCCGTGCGAGCGGCCACCGCGGGTGTGGGGTGCGTTGTGTATTCGCCGCCGTGTGCGGCGTTTCACCGGCTGCGGAAACGCGGTGCGTTTCCGTCGACGCCGGTGCCCACACAAATCCCACCGCTGTGGCGTAGAGGTAGCCGAGCCGTGCGAGCGGCCACCGCGTGCTCTCAGTCGGCTCCGCCCCCGTCATCGAGCCGACCCCGAGGTGAGCGCCGCAAGCACCCGCAGCACCGTCGGCAGGTCTTCTGCCGCAGCCGAAGCATTCGCCGGCGCGAACTCGCAGATCGCCGCCCCCGCGAGCGGCAGTGCGGTCACAGCCGCCCTGATCGCCGCCGTCAGCTGCGTGACGGTCAAGCCGAACGGCACCGCTTCGTGCACGGCCGAGAACTCAGCGGGGTCGAGCACATCGAAGTCGACATGCACGTACACATGCTCGGCACTCGACTCGGTAAGACGCTCCCGCACCGCGGCGGCGAGCGCGCCTGGATCGGCAGGCTGCCCGGGATCAGTGACACCCGAGATCGAAACCGGGTCGAGCAGGTGCACGCCGTGCCGCTCGATCTCCGTCTCTTCCTCCGGGTCGATCGCGCGCGTGCCGACCAGGGTGAGATGCGCCGGATTGATGGGGGTCGCGCTCGCGAGATCGGGCGAGCCGTCGCCGAGGGCGTGGCGCAGCGTCATACCGGAGGCCGCCCCGGACGGAGAGGTGCTGGGGTGCTGCAGATCGGGGTGAGCGTCGAACCAGAGCACCGCGAGGCGATCCGCACCGTGCGCGCGCACCGCAGCTTCGAGGCCCGCCAATGACGAAGCGCAATCACCGCCGACGATCACCGGGGGAGCACCGTCGATCTCACCGATCGTCTGGCGCGCCGCATCGCGGGCGCGCAGCAGACTGCTGAGTCGCGCCACAGGCGTGCCGAGCGCGTCGCCGGCTTCGAGCGGCACGGGCACCTCGCGGGTTGCAGCAGACGGGAGATCTTCGCGCAGCGTCTCAGCTCCTTCCGCGAGCTGCATCGCTCGCGACGACGCTGATCCTTGCCACTCGGGCATCATCAGAAACACGGGTTTCGACACAGCGCCTCCTCGCCTCGTGCGCCCTTCCAGAATACTCCGCCTGGGCGGTGTGTCGGCAGCGAATTCTGTGTGCCTGCGCCGTTTCAGCCCACCGTGACGAAGTCGATCAGGTGCTCGACCCGGCCCACGAGCTCGGGTTCGAGGTCGCGAAAGTTGCGCACTCGGCCTCTGATGCGCGCCCAGGCGTCGGCGATGTCGGCGGGCTCGTCCGAGGGCCAGCCGAGGGCACGGCAGATCCCCGTCTTCCACTCGATCGAGCGGGGGATCTCGGGCCACGCCTCAAGCCCCACCCGCGCAGGTTTCACCGCCTGCCAGATGTCGACGAAGGGGTGGCCGACGATGAGCACATGCGCCCCATGCGGCCCCCGCGCGATCGCCTCCGCGATCCGCGTTTCCTTGCTGCCGCGCACGAGATGGTCGAGCAGCACCCCGGCCCGCCGATCCGCAGCCGGGCCGAACTCGGCCAGCACCTGCTCAAGGTTGTCGGCACCCTGCAGTAGCTCCACAACCACGCCCTCGACCCGCAGATCGTCACCCCACACCTGCTCGACGAGCTCGGCGTCGTGCTTGCCTTCTACGAAGATGCGGCTCGGCATGGCGACTCGCGCGCGCTGCTGCGGGGCTGCGAACGAGCCGGAGGCGGTGCGCTGGCGTGCGGATGGCTGGCGCTTCGGCGGCACGAGCCGCACGGGTTCGCCATCGATGAGAAAGCCGTCGCTCAGCGGGAAGGCGCGCACCTTGCCGCGGAAATCCTCGAGCTGCACGAGCCCTTCGCGGGCACCGACAACGGCACCGCACCACTCGGTCTCGCTGTGCTCGACGACGAGGCCGCGGGCGAGGGGCACTTCGCGGCGCTGCACGGGGCCGCGGCGGGGCTTCATCTTGGCGAGCGGGTCGTCATCGTAGCGGGGGTCGAACACGGAACCTGAGCCTAGCGCGTGGCGGTGTTGGGCACGGTCGCCTCAACGAGATCTTGGATCTGCGGGAGATATGGAATCTGCCGTGCATATGGCGGATCCGCCCCCGAATGCCATATTGACGCCAGATTCCATATTGTGGGCGCCCAGGCTCCGGCCTGTGCTCCGGATAGGCTGGGCCGGTGCGCGACGACCCCGACGAATCAACTCCCCGGCGTCGCGGTCTGCGCGGCCTCCTCGTCGACGTCACCCCGCTGCGGGCGAGCCCTGCCTTCGCGAAGCTTTGGACGGGCACCTCGATCGCGCAGATCGGCGCGCAGGTGACCATTGTGGCGGTGAGCCTGCACATCTACGACATCACCCATTCCACGCTGGCGGTGTCGTTCGTGGCGTTGTGGGCGCTCGGCCCGATGATCCTCGCGGGTTTTGTGGGCGGTGCGCTCGCCGATGCGTTCGACCGACGCGCGGTTGCGCTCGTCACTGCGATCGTGGCGTGGTGCAGCACGGGCACCCTCGCGGTGATCGCTTTTCTCGGGGTTGAGACGACCTGGCCGTACTATGCGCTCGCCGCAGTGAACGCCGCGTCGGCGACGATCAAGGGTGCGGCGCAGGGTGCGATTCTGCCTCGCCTGCTGCCCACCCAGTTGCTGCCGGCGGCAGCGGCGTTGAGTGGAATCACAATGGGGCTCGCGGTGACAGTCGGGCCGGCGGTGGCCGGGGTGCTGGTGGCGAGCGTGGGCTTCGCATGGACCTACCTGCTCGATGTGGTGCTGTTCACTGGCGCATTTCTTGGGATCATGAGCTTGCCGCGGATCGCTCCTGACGGTGAGCGGCGCGGTATCGGGATCGGCTCCGTGGTCGACAGCATGCGGTTTCTGCGGCGTGCGCCGAATGTGCGCGCCACCTTCGTCTGGGATCTGATCGCGATGATTCTGGGGCAGCCTCGGGTGGTGTTTCCCGCTGCCGGTGCCATTGTGTTGGGCGGCGGGCCGGTGACCGTGGGGATTCTCACGGCATCGTTCGCGGCGGGTGCGCTGCTGAGTGGCCTCGTCTCCGGGCCGTTGGGGGCGGTGCGTCGGCAGGGGCGTGCGGTGACGCTCGCCGTGGCTGCGTTTGGAGTGTGCACGGCCCTCTTCGGGACGGTGCTGCTGCTCACTGCGCTGGGAGTCGACAAGGGTCTGATCGCGATGGTGGCGACCGACGATGATGCGTTCATCCCCGCAAATGTGGGAGCGATCGTGCTGGCGGGTCTCGCGCTGGCTGGGGCGGGTGCCGCCGACAATGTGAGCGCGGTGTTCCGCACCACGATGCTGCAGGCCGCGGCGCCTGACGATGTGCGTGGGCGCATGCAGGGGCTCTTCTATGTGGTGGTTGCCGGCGGGCCGCGCGTGGGCGACCTTGTGGCAGGCGGTCTTGCGACGCTGTTCGCACTGTGGGCGCCGCCGCTCGTGGGCGGGCTGCTCATCTGCGTGATCATGCTGGTGCTGCTGCGCACCGCCCGTGGCTTCCAGCGGTACGACGCGCTCCACCCCACCCCGTAGAGCCGGGGGCGGATCCGCCCCACCGAGAGGCGGATTTCGCGGGTAACTGTGCTCGCACAGCTGAGAAATCCGCCTCTCGATGCCGATCCTGGGCGGGAGGGTTCCCCGCCCGCTCGCAGGCCACCTGATACCGTGCAGACATGAGCACCGACGCACCCCAGGTTGCCCCCGAACCCCTCGTGATCGCCCGCCGCCACGGCGCTATGACGCGCATCACGCTCAACCGCCCGCGCGCAATCAACGCCCTCACGCTCGAGATGTTCGAGCTGATCGGCGCGGCGCTCGCGACGGCGCAGCGCGACGGTTCCGCCGTGATTCTCCTCGACGGAGCTGGTGAGCGGGGTTTCTGCGGCGGCGGCGATATCAAGGAGATCTCGGGCGGTGACACGATGCGCATCCTCGCAACCGAGTACCGGCTCGATCTCGCCCTCGCTGAGTCGCCCGTGCCGGTGGTGAGCATCATGGATGGCATCACGATGGGCGGTGGCATCGGCGTGGCGGGGCATGTGCAGCACCGCGTGGTGACCGAGCGCAGCCGCCTCGCGATGCCCGAGGCGCGCATTGGGATCGTGCCCGATGTTGGCGGGCATCTGCTGTTGGCGCGTGCGCCCGGTCGTCTGGGGGAGATGCTTGCAGCGACCGCCGCCGAGATGGGCCCGGGTGATGCGATTGCGTTGGGCTTCGCAGACTATTTCGTGCCCTCGCAGCGGCTCGACGCGCTGCGGGAGGCCCTTGCTGGGGGTGCGGATCCGGGAGCCGCGTGCGCGCGATTCGCCGACCCGGCCCCGAGTGCGCCCCTGCTCGCAGCTCAGGCGTGGTGGGGGGCGATCGTGGAGGCCGCGCTCGGCGGCTCGTACCCGGCCGCGTCCGAGGATCCCGCAGGGGCGGCGCTCCGGCTGGTGCGTGCACTCGAAACTGCGGCGGGCGGTGGGGGAGCGGGTGCAGCCGAAGCTGCTGACGCCGCCGCGACGGTGCGCGCGATGTGCCCGGTCTCGGTCGCGGTGACGCTCGCGCAGATCGACCGCACGCGCACGCTCGGGCTGGGCCTCGCCGAGGTGCTCGCCGATGACCTGCGGGTGCTGGGGCGTGTGGCGCCGCGCCCCGATTTCAGGGAGGGCGTGCGCGCCCAGGTGATCGACAAAGATCGCAACCCGCGCTGGTCGCCCGCGCGCATTGAAGATCTCGACCCCGTGGAGCTCGCGGCGATTCTCACCCCCTAGCCTCGCGGCTGCCCGCGCGGCGGCTGGCGGCGCAGTGGTTGGGGCGCAGGCTCAGCGCCGGACCCGGCTCAGTGCGGGTCGCCGATGCAGAACTCGTTACCTGCGGGGTCTGCGAAGGTGTCCCACGAAAAGCCCTGCTCTCCGCGCCGGCCGAGGTGCACTGCGCCGGCACCGACCCACTCGGCGACCATCTGCTCGCGGTCGACGTCGGCGCTGCGGTCGAGGTCGAGGTGCATGCGGTTCTTGCCCGCGGCGACCTTCTCAACCCGCTGGAATCCCAGCGCGACGGGCACCTCGGGTGCGCGCACGATGCAGAACCAGCCCTCGGCATCATGCACGATTTCGCCGCCCAGGCGCTCGGCCCACCAGGCGGCGAGGGGCCGTGGATCTTCCGTGTCGACAGTGATCATGCCCAGTCTGATCATGATGGCTCCGCTCGCTCGGTGAGGTGTGCGCTCCACGATACCCTGGGGGGATGCACTGGACCGCTGACGGCCCCGACCTGGTGGCCGCGGGCGATAATCTGCCGATACTGCGGGGGCTTCCCGGCAGCGCGTTCTCGGTGGTGTACCTCGATCCGCCGTTCAATACCGGCCGCACGCGTCAGGCTGAGCGGGTGCGGGGCACGCGCTTGGAGGCCGATCGCGAGGCCGGGGCTGAGCTTGCGCGCGGGGAGCGGCTGGGGTTTCGTGGGCAGGGCTATCGGGTGACGCGGGAGCGCACGCTCGCCTATGACGATCGTTTCGGTGACTACTGGGATTTTCTCGAGCCTCGTCTGGAGGAGGCGTGGCGAGTGCTTGCCCCCGACGGAACCCTCTACCTACACCTTGACTATCGCGAGGTGCACTATGCGAAGGTGCTGCTCGACGCGCTGTTCGGCCCGGAGTGCTTCATTAATGAGATCATCTGGGCCTACGATTTCGGGGCGCGTACGAAGCGTCGTTGGCCTGCGAAGCACGACAACATTCTTGTCTACGCGAAGCATCCCGATCACTTTTACTTCAATGCCGAGGCTGTGGATCGCGAGCCGTACATGGCGCCCGGGCTGGTGACGCCCGAGAAGGTCGAGCGGGGCAAGCTGCCGACGGATGTGTGGTGGCACACGATTGTGTCGCCCACGGGCCGTGAGCGCACGGGTTATCCGACGCAGAAGCCGCTGGGCGTGGTGCGCCGTATGGTGCAGGCGTCGTCGCGGCCGGGGGATTGGGTGCTTGATCCGTTTGCGGGCAGTGGCACGACGGGTGCGGCGGCGGCGGAGCTGGGTCGGCGCTTCATGCTGATCGACGATAATCCTGAGGCGATTGAGGTGATGCGCGGCCGGCTCGCCGGTGCCGCGCCGGTCTTCGTCTGAGGTGCGCGGGCGGCGATGCCGGTGCATTGAGGTTACGCGTGTGGTCGTTTCGGCGATCGGTTCAGGGCCACACGGGTGACCTCGATGAGGGCAGCGGATCGGCGGAGCGCAGGTGGCCCATGAAACTATGGTGGCCTGTGTCGGCTGAGTGGACCACCTCATGCTGGGGTGCCAAACTGGAGCGGTGACCGATCCTGCACTTCGCGGCCCCGCCGAACTCGTGATGCAGCTCGACCGTGCCGCCGCTGTGCCGTTGCCGGCCCAGCTTGCCGCGGCCCTGCGCGAATCGATCGACGCCGGCCGGCTGCGGCCCGGTGAGCGGGTGCCTGCCACGCGGGCGCTCGCCGGGCGGCTGGGCGTCGCGAGAGGGGTCGTCGTTGCAGCCTACGAGCAGCTCATCGCGGAGGGGTATCTGCACGCCGAGCACGGCCGCGGCACCCTCGTGAACCCCGACCTCGGCACCGCGGCGACCATCCGGGCCGCAGCACGCGCCGGAGATGGCGAGGCGGTGGGGCTCGCCGACAGTGGCCCATCCCGTGCGGGGGCGTTTGATGCCGGATCCGCAATCGACAGCAGTGGCGGATCTCGCGAGCGCGTCGACACGGGGGCCCCATCCGCGCGCAGCGCCGATCCGCACCCCAACCAGGACCTTGAAGGTGCCGTGCCTGCCCCGCGGCCGCCGCTCGCGCCGGGCACACCACTCACCGATGCGACCGAGCGACCCGCCTGGCGTGCGGCGTGGCGCGCTGCGGTGGCGCGAGCGGATCGCCGGTCACCGGCCCTGGGTGAGCCCGCGCTGCGGCTCGAAGTCGCAGAGCACCTGCGCCTGGTGCGCGGCACGGCTCGCCCAGCGCATGATGTGATTGTCACCGCCGGCGCGCGCGAGGGGCTCGGCCTGCTGCTCACCGCGCTCGGCACGACGCGTGGGCACGGCCTGGTGGTGGGTGTTGAAGATCCAGGGTTTCCGTCGCTGCGCAGCGTTGCGGCACGTCACGGGGCCCGCATCGTTTCGCTGCCCGTCGACGCCGAAGGGTTGCGCACCGATCGACTGCCCGAGGGGCTGCTCGATCTGGTGATCGTCACCCCCAGTCATCAGTACCCCGTAGGCGGTTCGCTACCGCTGCCGCGCAGGCGTGAACTGCTCGACTGGGCGAGGCGCACCGGCATCGTGGTCGTTGAGGATGACTACGACTCCGAGTTGCGGCACGCCGGCGGGCCTCTGCCGGCGCTCGCCGCGCTCGACGACCCGCAGACCGGCTCAGTGGTGACGCTCGGCACGTTCTCGAGCACGGTGACGCCCGCGGTGGGCGCCGGCTTCCTGCTGGCCCCGCGCAATCTGCGTGCGCTGCTCGAACCGGTGCGTCAGGATCTCGGTTCGCCGGTGTCTGCTGTGGTGCAGTTGGCGCTCGCCGATTACCTCTCGACGGGCGAGTTGCGCCGCAACATTGCGCGGGTGCGGCGGCGGCATGCGGCGCGGCGCGATCTGATTTCGGAGTGCTTTGCGGGGGTGCCGCGTGTGCGGGTGCGGCCGATGAGCGGCGGCCTGCATGCGGTGCTGGAGTTCTCGGGGGAGGGGGCTGCGCTGCGAGAAGCGCGCGCGGTTGAGCTGGCGTCTCGCGGCTCGGCTGAGTTTGCGGCGGGGCTCGGCATTGCGGCGCTGGGCGCCTACTGGCAGCATCATCGGCCCGATCGTGCGGCCGGTGTGGTGCTCGGCATGGGCGGCCCTGATGATGCCGAGTTCGAGGCTGCGCTGGGGCAATTGGGGCGGATCCTGCGCTCGATCTGAATGGCGGCGCTCGTGGTGCATGCGGGCGATTGAAGTGCGCGCTGCACTGGACCGCGGCTCACGCTGCTGATACGCTTGCCGAAACGTTACGGCATATCGATGCTTGTGAAGCAAAGAAGCTCCAAAACGTTTCAACATAGATCAATGCGGGCTTAGCCCGCGCCACCAGTGAAATGAGGAACCATGACTGAAGAGTCGACAGGCTCGTTCGACGAGACCATGTGGAACGGCCTCCTGCACGGCGGCCTCGGAGGCACCTTCATGGGCGTGCCCAGCGTCGAACTGCAGCGCGACGCGATCATCGCCTCCGGTGCGAAGGCCGTCATCTACGGCTTCCCCTTCGACGCCACCACCATCAGCCGCAGCGGCGCCAACTACGGCCCGCGCGCGATTCGCGAGACCTCCGTGCAGTACACGAACTTCCAGGCAACGTTCGACTTTGACCTGTTCGCGCACCTGCCGCTCGTCGACGGCGGCGACTGCCAGGTGGCCCTGGGCAACACCCCCAAGACCTTCGAGCGAGTCGAGGCCGACATCGCAGAGATCGTTGCGGCCGGTGCGATTCCCGTAGTCTTCGGCGGTGACCACTCCGTGAGCATCCCCGTGGGCAAGGCTGCGAAGAAGCCCGGCACGAGCCCCGGCTGGGTGCAGTTCGATACCCACCTCGACGCCGCGCCGCACGTCGGCGGCGAAGAGCTGAACCACTGCTGCACCATCACCCGCGCTGTTGACAACGGCTACGATCCGGCAAAGATCGTGCTGGTGGGCATCAGTGGCTGGATGAACCCCAAAACCGAGCTGAAGTATTGCCGCGACAATGGCATCCGCGTGATTTGGCTCGAAGATATCTGGCAGAACGGCACCCTGTGGGCTGTTGAGCAGATTCTTGAGCGGGTCGGCGAGGAGGGCTTTTACCTCACCTTCGACGTCGATGCCCTCGACGCGGCCTTTGCCCCGGGCACCTGCGCGCCCACGCCGGGCGGTATGACGATTCGCGAGGCCTTCGAGATCGTGCGCGGCATCGCGCCCGCGGGCCTTATCGGGCTCGATATTGCCGAGCCCGCGCCGTCGCTCGACCACTCCACCCGCACCCAGTTGATCGCCGGGCGCATCGCGCTGGAAGCGCTCGCGTTCCACGCCGGTTCGCCGAACACGCCGGTTTACGTCGGCTGAGTCGCGGGACTGCAGGGGCGGGCTGGGGTGAATCCCTGGCTCGCCCCTGCGGTGTGTGCGGTGTGGATCGCGCGCCTGGTGCCGCGGTCGAATTTCCCCGGCGGGTTGGAGCACCGGGCGGATCGCGCCGTGCGCCTCGCCCCGCCGCCCTACGCTGCGTAGAGTTCGGGTCGCCGCTGCGCGAGCATCGCGGTGGCGCCGTCGCCGCCGGCTCCGAGTGCGAGGGTAGCGGTGAGTTCGCCGCTGGTTTCGGTGTCGAGTTCGGCGATGGTCGTGCCGTCGGGGGCGACGACGCGGCTCGAGCCGCAGAAGTGATGACCAGATTCGTTGCCGATGCGGTTGGCGTAGGCGACGGGCACCCGGTTTTCGAGGGCGCGGGCGGTGACCGCGGTGCGGTGGTCGAGTTCGTAGGGGTGCATGTTCGCGGATCCGGCGATGAGGAGGTCGGCCCCGCGCAGCGCGAGGCTGCGGCCCACCTCTGGAAATTCGATCTCAAAGCAGTTGATGACGCCGATGCGTGCGTTGCAGAGGGTGATGGGGGCGATCGTGTCCCCGGCGAGGAAAACGTCACGTTCGTTACCGAAGAGGTGGGTTTTGCGGATCGCGGGGAGCACGTGGCCGTCGGCGTCGATGGCGAGGTAGGCGTCGAAGTGGCCGCCTTCTGCGGCTTCGATGAAGCCGATGAGGAGTGCGGTTTCGGCGTCGCGGCACGCCGAGGCGAGCGCGGTGATGCGCGGGTCGTCGATGGTGAGGGCGAGTTCGTGGAGGTGTTCGGTCTGGTAGCCGGTGAGGAACAGCTCCGGGAAGACGATGAGGTTGGCATCGCTCGTGGCGAGCGCCTCGCGCACGCGATCGAGGTTGCGCGCGACGTCGCGGGGGAGCGGTGCGTCCTGGATGACGGTGATGCGAAGGGTTGAGGTGCTCATGATGCTCATATTCTCGCATGTCGGTGCGGTCTGCGTCCACGGTTGCTAAATCGTTTCGATAATCGCATGTCGCGAAAATAAAGACCACGAGGCATCTTGTTAAAACGTTTCGGCTGCGGTAGCGTGGGCGGCGGATGATGCAGGATCGCGCCCAGGCGGCACGCTCCGGCACTCCCGGCGGAGGCGCCGATGATTGTCGCACTCCGTCGCCGTATCTTGAACCAAGGGAGTTTCTATGACCACGGCGCCGACGGTGATGAAGAGAGAATTCACCATGTTTTCAGCGCTCTCAGTCGCATTCGCGTTCGTCTCACCGATCGTGGCGCTGTACAGCGTGCTCGGGCTCGGCCTCACCACCTCGGGCCCGGCCTTCATCTGGGGTGGCATGATCCTCTACCTCGGTCAGTTCATCGTCGTGCTCACCCTGGGCGTGCTCGCGTCGAAGTGGGCCGACTCCGGCGGCATCTACCAGTGGTCCAGGCGCCTGCTGGGGCACCGCTACGGCTGGTTCGCATCGTGGACCTACATCTGGACACTGCTCATCACCCTCCCCGCTGTGGCCTACGCGGGCGCCGTGCTGATCCCGCCGATCTTCGACATGCCGGCCGCCGATCACGGCCTGGTCACCTGGCTCGCCGTGGGCCTGCTCGCCTTCAGCACCATCGTGAATCTCGCAGGTCGGGTTTTCATCAAGATCCTGATGGTCGGCGTCATCGTCGCAGAGGCCGTGGGCTCCATCGGCGTGGCGATCTGGCTGCTGCTGTTCGAGCGCCACCAGGGCCTCGACTACCTGTCGCCCGCCTCGCTCGGTGACTACAGCGGCGTCTTCTTCTCCGCCCCGCTCGTTATGGCGATCGCGTTCTCGAGCTACTTCGCCATCGGTTTCGAGAGCGCGAGTTCCATCGCCGAGGAGGTGCGCCGCCCCAAGAAGGCCGTGCCTCGCGCGATGGTGGTGTCATTCTTCGCCATCATGATCATTGTGCTCCTGAGCACCCTCGCTTTCACGCTGGCCGTGCCGAGCGACGCCTTCCTGCAAGACCCTGACAATGCCGCCGATCCGGCGGTCGCGATTATGGCTGCTACCTTCCCGGAGCCAGTGTTCCGTGGCATTCTCGCCCTGTTCGTGATCGCGTTCGCAGCGAGCCTCATGACGATCCAGATCACGGTGTCGCGCATTGTGTGGGCCACGGGCCGCAACGGCGAGCTGCCGTTCGCACGGTTCCTCACCAAGCTGTCGGGTGAGACGGGGCTGCCCCGCCGCGCAGTGATCGTGACGGCCGTGATCGCGGTGCTGCTGTTCATCCCGTTCCAGAGCGAGGGGATTCAGATGGCGCTCATCTCCTTCTCCTCCGTGGGGTTCTTCATCTCGTTCCTGTTCCCGGTGCTCGGCATGGCGATCGCGCGCTTCACCGGTCGCTGGAGCGACGATCCGCAGCTCTTCTTGGGCCGCGCTGGGCGAATTGTCAGCCTGCTCGCACTCGTGTGGCTGGTGTTCCAGATCGCGAATGTTGCGTGGCCTCGGGAGAGCGGGGCCGGCTGGGCGACTGACTGGTCGACGATCATCGGTGTCGCTGCCGTCGGAGTGCTCGGCATCGTTGTTGAAGCGTGGGTGCACCGCAAGCGAGTGCACGCGGCGACTACCGGGTCGACCATCGTGATCGTCGAGCGCGACGAGTCCGATGACGACGAAGACGACGAGGTTCCTGCTGAGCTGCGCGAAGCGCCCGCGGGCAGCAAACGCGCCTGAACCTGGCGATGCCGCGCGCCTCAGGGCTGCGCGGCATCGCTGTGCGCGATCCTCCGTATCGCACAGCAGCGGATCAGCCCGCCGCCGTAGGGCCCTTTGAGCCGGCGCCCCTTCCGGTGCGGGCGCTCAGTCGGCGAGTGTGGATTCGCGCACGTTCAGCGACGTCGGCACCAGTTCGCGCCGCCGCTCGGCGGTGCCGTCGAGCGAATCGATCAGCAGATCGACGGCGATCTCGCCCAGGCGCACCGGGTGCAGATCGAGGGCGGTGATCGGCCGCTGCAGGCCGTAGTCGAGGTAGCGGCTGTCGGTGAGACTGAGCACCTGCAGCTCGCCGGGCACGTCGAGGCCGAGGGTGTGCGCGCTGCGCTCGGTTGCGTGGGCGAGCGTGTCGAGCGTGGTGAGCACGGCGTCGAAGCGGCGATCGGGGGAGGCGAGTGCGGCCTGAATCACCGGCTCGGCCTCATCGACGCGAGGCCCGGGGGAGCGGATGATGATGGGCTCGATGCCGGCCTCCGAACACCAGTCGAGGTAGGCGGAAAGCTCATCTCGCACATACGACGAGCTGGTCTCGCTGAGAAACAGTGCGGGTTTTGCGTCACGGTTCGCCGCGAGGTGCGCGAGCGCTGTGGTGGTGCCCGAGGAGAAATCGTTGTCGACCCAGCTCAGATCATCTGAGTTGCGGCCGACGGTGACGCAGGCGATGCCCGCACCGGCGGCTGCTGCGAGCAGCGGATCGTTCTGGCTCGGGTCGACCACGATGAGGCCGTCGGCCGCTGAGAAGAAGGTGCGCGACGACTCGTGCGAGGGCAGCATCGAGAGCAGGAAGCCGCGTTGAAAGGCCTGCGCGCTCGCGCCGCTCAGCACGCGGAAGTAGTATTCGACGTCCCACTCGGGCTGCCCAGGCTTCGTCGATTGTGCGGCCATGGGCGACACCGTGAGCACGAGTGAGCCGGTGCGGCCGGCGTTGAGGTTCTTCGCGATGCGGTTGACGGTGTACCCGAGGCGCGCCGCCGTGTCGATCACGTTCTGGCGGGTGGCCGGTGCGACGCGCCCCTTGCCGTTCAGCGCCTCAGAGGCGGTCGCGACCGAAACCCCGGCCTCGGCGGCCACATCCTTGATGGTGATTCTTCGCGGTTTCACGGTGCCTCGTTTCACTGGTGGTGCTGTCCGGGGGTCACAGGCTTGAACGCGGCACCCGGCACGACGATGCTTGCGGCGAGATCGAGCAGGTGGGGGCGGATCGCGGGAGGCAGCAGCGCTCGGCCTTCGGCGCAGAGCTCGGCGATGCGTGCCTCCGCGGCGGCTGTCACCTCGGGTGCGCCCGCGGCGACTGCAAGCGTGTCAGCGGGAACGGTGGCGGGGTCGGGGTCACCGGAGTTCGCTCTGCTTCCTGTCACTGTCAGGCGATGGAATGCCAGCCAGAGGGGGATCGTGGGGATGCCGTTGCGCAGATCCGCTCCGTGGTCCTTGCCCAGTTCTGCCACGTCGCCGTGCACGTCGAGCAGATCGTCTGCGAGCTGGAAGGCGAGTCCGAGGCGTTCGCCGGCGAGGGCGAGCCTGGCGGGATCCGGGGCCGCGGCCGTACCCGGTCGGCAGGCGGCTCCGCCGAGTTCGAAGGCGGCCCCGAACAGTGCACCGGTTTTCAGTGTTGCGTAGCGCTCCAACGCCGCAGGAGCATCGGGGCCCCAGTCGAGGGCCGATTCGACCAGTTGCCCGGTGCTCAGCGCCCGCAGCGCCCGTGCGAGCGGCTTGCTTGTCTGGGATCCGAGCGGGGCGACCAGCTCCTGGGCGACCCCGATCAGCAGATCGCCCACGAGAATCGCGGTGGCCTCGCCCGACACCGTGTGCAGTGCGGCGGCCCCGCGCCGCATCGTCGAGGCATCGATGATGTCATCGTGCACGAGTGAGGCTGTGTGCAGCAGCTCGACGGCTGCGGCTGCCTCGGTGATGACCTGCGGATCGGGCTCGCCGTAGGCGTGCGCCACCGCGATCAGCGCCCGTGCGCGCACATACTTGCCTCCCGCCAGAGCGGCCGCCTGGGCGGGCGGCACCGTGCCGGCGGGGAGCGCGGCGAGGTGGGTGTCGAGCAGCTCGCGCAGGCGGGTGATCACCTGGGAGAGGCCCTCGGGTTCGGCCTGCTGCGCGCGCTCCGCTGCCGGGGTCGGAACGGGTGCGTGCGAGGCTGTCATGCGGCTCCTTTGGTTCGGCTGCGCCGTGTGGTTCTAGGGTAGGTCGCCCGAGCTCCGCTGCCAAATCGATTCGGCAGCGGGTGCGCCCCGGCCGAACCGTCAGACGACAGCCTCCGCACCGCGAGCGCCCGCGCCCGCAAGCTATCCTGAGGGCGTGAGCGTCGACGATCTATCGCCAAGTATGCAGAATTACCTCAAGGTGATCTGGGGTCTGCAGGAGTGGTCCGACGCACCCGTCTCGAACTCGGCGATCGCCGAAGCCGCGGGGGTGCGGCTGTCGACAGTCTCAGACGCGCTCCGCAAACTCTCCGACCAAGAACTCATCGGCCATGTGCGCTACGGCACCGTCACCCTGACCGAGCTCGGGCGCGAGCACGCAGTGTCAATGATCCGCCGCCACAGGCTGCTCGAGACCTTCCTCGTGCAAGCGCTCGGCTACGAATGGGATGAGGTGCACGAAGAAGCCGATCGGCTTGAACATGCCGTCTCCGACGAACTCATCGACCGGGTCGACCGTATGCTCGGATACCCGAGCCGCGATCCGCACGGCGACCCGATCCCGAGTGCCGACGGGCGCGTGCATCGGCCCGACGCCATCATCCTGGCCGCCGTTCCTGCCCCGTGCCGTGCCCGTGTCGAGCGCATCTCCGATGCAGATAACGAGATGTTGCAGTACTTCGCCAGCCGCGGCCTTGTCGTAGACGCTGAACTCGAAGTGCTGCCGGGCGAGCCCTACTCAGAAACCGTGACGGTGCGCGTCGGCGAGGCAGAAGCTCCTGTGAGCCTCGGCCCCGCCGCCGCCGCATCGGTGTGGGTGACGGTGACCTCGCGATAGCGGCCCCTAGGCGGGATCGGGCGATTCCGCGGGTTCCGGATCTTTCGCGAACTTCAGGCCGATCACACAGCCCACGATGCCGACGAGGAAAACGAGTTTCAGGGCGGTGGGCGTATCGGTGCCGAGCACGAAGGAGGCGCCAACGGTCAGCGCAGCGCCGAGACCCGTCCAGATCGCGTAGGCCACACTCACGGGCAGACCCCGCATGGCGTAGCCCAGGCCAAACAGGCTGATGGGATTGGTGATGAAGAAGACCACGGTCGGCGCTGGCACCGTAAACCCGTGTGACTGCTTCAGTGCGATCGCCCACACTGCTTCGAGCACCGCGCTCGCAAGTAGCACCAGCCAGTGACGGATCGACGCGGTCTTGACTTCGGGAGACCCGCGCAGCGGTCGACGAGCCATGATCAGCTCACCGCCTTCAGGCCGACTACACAGGCAATCAAGCCGATCAGCAGTGCAACCCGCAGCACCGTCGCTCGATCCTTTCGTGTGATCAGCGCCCAGGCCGCCGTCAACACGGCACCGATCCCCACCCACACCGCATAAGCGGTGCCCACGGGAATTTCGCGCATGGCCCAGGCCAGCCCCGCCATGCTGCCGAGATAGGAGACCAGAAACAGCAGTGTTGGCCGAAGTCGTTTGAAACCCTTCGACGCATCGAGGGCCGTCGCCCATACGGCTTCGAGCATTCCGCTCATGATGAGCAATATCCACGCGAGTGACATGACTCGGCTTCTTTCTGGCCGTCGTCTACGTTGCGGGTACAGCTCCCTCGTCCGCGCCCCCGGAAAAGGGGCCGCATCCAGTGTCGCACGCGCCGACCGTCACGGTGCTCGGGATCTGCACAGCTAAAGTTCGCCTGTCCGGCCTGCCCTCAGAAAGTGGGGTCGTTGTTGGCCGTGTCGGAGGCCGCGACACGGCCAACAACGACCCCGATTTCTGGAATGGTGGCGCGAAGACCGTTTGCGAAAGACAGCAGGCAGAGGAGTGACGCGGGCGCGTTTTACGAGATAATAGGGGAGGCCCGGGTGGGCCCCGGAAGGAGCGCGGTGTTCGGCTGGTCGAAGAAACGCAAGCGCAGCAATGCGCGGCCGCCGCGACGGCTGCCCCGACGCGTACTCGCGCCCGTCGAAGAGATCGTCGAGCAGGGGCTGCTCGTGGCCGACGTTGCCGTGCGCATGACGGTCAAAAACGAGATCATCATGAACGCCCTCAAGCGCCACGCCGACTACGACCAGATCCAGATCCGTGAAATGGTGCGCCAGGCCACTGCAGATCTTGCGAGCGAGCGAGAGCGCGACGCGAGGCACATCGCGCGCATGCGCGACGAGATCCGCGATACCGGCCGCAGCTCATGGAGCGAGTCCGACTACGGCAACGACGACAACCGCACCCTGCGTCACCGCCAGGAAGTGTACGAGCGGGTCGCAGAAGAGCTGCAGAAGCGCGCCGCAGACGACACCTACCTCGCAGAAACCGCAGAGCGTGCCCGTTCCATGGCGTGGAATGAGATCGGCGATTCGCTCAAAGAGCGCGCCACACACCCCTATTACAGTGGCGGCGACAACGAGGAGTACCGCGAGGCTCGCGAGAGCCGCATTCAGCAGCTCATCGAGAAAGACCTCACCGCGCTCGTGCAGCAGCAGGCCAAGCCCAGCCGACTGCGCCGCAAGCGCAAAACCGAAGAGTAAGTGCTCAGCGCTCGCGCAACTCCGGGTGCCGGGTGAGGTAGCCGTCGATGAACCAGCATGAGGCGTGCAGCTGGCGTGTGCCGATCGCGTCGCCCGTGAGTGCATGGTGCGCGAGCAGGCCGGCGAGCCCGGTGCCGCGCAGCTCGGGCAGCACGACGGTGTGGTCGAAGTCGATCGTGCGCTCGCCGATGAGGGAGTAGTGCGCTTCTCCCACGAGCCGGCCTCGGCCAGCGCGCTCGTGCTGCCCGGTGCTTGCGCTCTCGCTCTGGTAGATCGTATAGCGCTGCTCTTCGGGCTCGTGCACGATGCTGAACCCGTCGGCCGCGGCCTGCTGCTCGTCCAAGTATCTCGCCATGCTCTTTAATGTACGCGCGGGAGCCGCGAATGCGTAGAGCTTGACAGCGTTTGCAGAGCTGAGTGCGGTGCGGCGTGCGCGTGCTGATGTGGGGGTCTAGTGGTGCTGCGTCAGGAATGTCGGTGGTGCCGACTATTCTCAAAGAGTGCCTCAGCTGCCTCGTTTCCATCGCGCCCCGATCGGGGTGCTGGCCTGCCTGCTGATCGTGGGCGGGCTCGTGGGTTGCGCGTCGCCTGAGCCCGCACCCGCGCCTGAGGTGCTGTCGGCTACGAAAGCCGGGGGCGTGTATCTTGACGCCGTCTGCCCGGTGAATGCCGCATGGGATGAGGCCGACGTTGAGCTCGACAAGCTGCGCATCGCGGTGGCACGCGGTGGTGACGCGAAGATCGATACGACGCGCTTCGCCGCGGCGATGGGGCGTGTTGCCGAGGTGAGCGCCGAAGCCGGCCAGCAGCTCGACACTGAGCAGCAGAGCTGGCCTGCGGCCGCAGAGGCTCCGGTGGCGGAGGTGCGCAAAACGCTGCAGGCGGATCGGAAGCAGGCCGTGAGCGTCGCAAAGCTCGACGCCGTGGCCGCTGTGGGCTACGTCTGGCAGGGTGCCGCCGAATCAGGGGAGGCTGCTGCGGCGGCGAGGGCCGCGCTGGGGCTGCCGGCCGACCCCGAAGCGGCGTGCGCGCAGTGGCAGGCTCAGCAGTCGGAGCGCGAAGGTGCTGGTGATGCAGACGTGGGTGCAGACACAGGGTTAGGCGCAGACGATACCGAGCGGAAGGCGCAGGGTTGATGATCGAACTCGACGAATCAGGATCGCGGGCCGCTGCGGCGTTGCGAGTGGAACGCGCGATCTGTGCTGCAGCCCGCTCAGGAAATCGCCTGCTGGCGGGTGGGGTGGCCCGGGTCGAGCTCACAGACGGGGGCGAGCGCGACATGCTGATCGCTGCGCTCGCCCGTATGGGGGTGCGCCTTGAGGCGGCGGCAGGCAGCCAGGCGGAGTTCGTGTTCGTTGATCAGTTGAGCGATGCGGGTCGCGCTGCTGCGGTTTCCGGTGCCGCCGCGGGAAACAGAACGGGCGAAGCTAACCAGGCCGGACCAGGGCTCGCCCCGGTGATCGTGGCGCTCGACGGAGGGGTTTCCTCGGCCCGCGGCGGAGATGCAGCGGCGCGGATCGCGTGGGCGGCAGACGGCATGCGCGCCACAGCGCGTCTCGCCGCCGAGTTCGCCGAGGTCGCCCAGGCTGGTGCTGGCTCCCGGCCACGCATCGGCGTCAGCCTCGTGCTCGAACCGAAGACCGCTGCGCTAACCCTCGCGCTCGCCGACGCAGGCTGCGATGTGGCGCTCTTCAGCGCCGTCTCAGAAACCGACCCCGAGGTTGCCGCCGCGCTCGCCGCAGATGGCAGGGTCGAGGTGTTCGCCCCCACAAGCGCCGAGGCCGCCGACGAGCAGGGATCCGCCGCCCTCGATGCCGATCATGCCGCGGCGATACTCGACTGGGGCCCCGAATATCTTGTCGATGACGGATCCCACCTGATCCGCCTCGCACACACCGAGCGCCCCGCCGCGCTCGACAGCCTGCGAGGTGCCGCCGAAGAGACCACCAGCGGCGTGCGCCCGCTGCGCGAGATGGCGGCTGATGGCGTGCTGCGCATCCCCGTGATCACGGTCAACGACGCCCGCACCAAAACCGACTTCGACAACCTCGTCGGCACCGGGCAGTCGTGCGTGTTCGCGATCGCCGAGCTGCTCGACCGTGCCGGCTGGGTGCCGCCCGGCGTGGGCGCTGCGCCCTCCGGCACCCGCAGGTATTCCGGCAGCAGCGGGTATTCCGGCGTCGCAGGTAGCCGGTGGGTGGTGATCGGGTATGGGCCCGTCGGTGTCGGCACCGCACGCTTCGCCGCTGCGCTTGGCGCTGCAGTCACCGTGGTCGAGCGAGATCCTGTGCGTGCGTTGGCCGCCATGCACGACGGCTTCGAGGCTCGCTGCGCTGAAGAAGCACTGCCCCTTGCCGATGTGGTGGTGAGCGCCACCGGAGTCTGGCACACCCTCGATGCACGTGGCTTCGCGCTATTGCGGCCGGGCACCGCCGTTGCCGTTGCGGGCGGCATCGACGACGAACTCGCGCTCGACGAGCTGCGGGCTGCGGGGTGGCGGGTGCAGCCCCAGGTCGATGGCGTGGCGCAGTGGGTCGCCCCGGGCGAAGAGCACGGCCCGCTGGTGCTCGCCGACGGCGGCGGCGTCAACTACACGGCAGCCGAAGGCAACCCCATCGAGGTGATGGATCTCTCTTTCGCCACCCAGCTCGCTGCGCTCACTCGGCTCATGCGCGGCGACCTCGCTCCCGGCGTGCACACGCTGACTGCGGAAGACGAGGCCAGGGTTGCGCGGGCGGCGCTCGCGGTGCGCGGCGGATCCGCCGATCCGGCACCCTCCCGCAGCCGTCCCGGCGGCGCAGCTCAGCCGTGGTCTGTGCACCGCTACCGCGCCACCCGCTGAGGCGGGGGCTGCGCCAAGCATGTCGTCGCACGCCCTAGACTCGTGCGGGTGAGCACAGCACCCGAGATCGTCGTCTACAGCGCTTCCCTCGTCTTCCCCGTCGTCAGCCCGCGCATTGAAGACGGCGCCGTGGCGGTGCAGAACGGGCGCATCCTGCATGTGGGGGATCGCCGCTGGGTGCTTGATGCGCTTGCCGCCCGCGGGGTCGAGCATCGCGAGGAGCACTGGGAGGGCGTGCTCGCCCCCGGCCTGGTGAACGCGCACACCCATCTGCAGTACACGCGCATGGCCGAGGTGGCGCAGCGCAGCTACAACGGGTTTGACGACTGGGGCGACGCCTTCGACGTGGTGTATGAGCGTGGCGGGCACGACTGGGCTGCTGCCGCAGCTGATGGCGCACGGCAGAGTCTCGCTGCGGGCGTGACCGCTGCGGCCGATGTGGTGACAGACCGTGAGGCGTTGAGTGCGCTGCACGATGCAGGTATGCACGGCATTGCCTACTGGGAGGTGTACGGCAAGAGCAACGCCGACTGGGATGCTGCTGCCCGCGACGAGGTGCGTGAGCAGATCCGCGCGATTCCTACGCCGCCCGGGGCTGGTGTTTCGCCGCACGCTCCCTACTCGCTTGAGGTGCAGCCGCTGCTGGAGTTGCCCGACATTGTGCGCGAGGAGGGGTTGCGGCTGCATATTCACCTTGCCGAGGCGCATATGGAGCGCGAGTTCGATGGCATCGACGGTTATGTGGGTGCTGGGCCGGGCGGGCATGGTGAGTGGCCTGAGCTGGGGGCTGACAGTTTCCGCGCGCTGCGTTCGCACGGCATCGGCGTTTCGTCGACGCAGTTTGTGGATCATCTCGGGGTGCTCGGGCCTGACTGTCATATTGCGCACGGCGTGTATGTGAGTGCCGAGGATCGCGCGCTGCTGCGCGCCAGGGGCACCAGCGTGGCGTTGTGCCCGAGGTCGAACGAGGTGATTGGCCTCGACATGCCTCCTGTGGCTTCGTATCTGCGTGAGGGCAACCTGATCGCGGTCGGCACTGACTCGCTTTCGTCTTCGCCCTCGCTCGACTTGATGGCTGATGTTGCTGCGTTGTATCGGGTGGCGCGGTCGCAGGGCTACCGTGACGATGACCTGCATCAGCGCCTCTTCACGGCGGCCACCCTGGGCGGGGCTGCGGCCCTGGGGCAGCATGTGGGGAAGCGTCGTATTGGGCAGCTCGGGGTCGGCGCGATGGCTGATCTTGCGTTCTTCGAGTGTGCGTCGCGGCACCCTGATGCAGCCCTGGCTGAGCTGGTTGAAGAGGGCGTCGGCCGTGTTCGCCGCACCGTGGTCGAGGGTGTGGAGCGCTTCCGCGCGTAGCGCGCGCTCGCAGCGTCACGCCCCGCCGAGAAGCGGATATTGCATGGCGAGCCGAGATCTCGCATGCGAAATCCGCCTCTCGACGGATGGCGACCTGTCGGGGAGGGGTGCGGCTCGTGTGACTCCCGATGACGCGCGGTGCGGTGTGCGGCCTGGAATCTCATAGACTGGTCTGTGGTCGGCGCGGCTGCGCCATGCCCGGACGCGCCCGCGCCTCTGCACTGATCGAAGGAGCCCCCATGTCACGCACCTCCCGCCTTGTTGCGGCCGCCGCTGCCGGCGCCGCGGCCCTGCTCGCCCTCACCGCTTGCACCAGCGGCGCTTCGTCTGATGGCGGCTCTGCTGAGGTTGGCCCGGTCACCGAAGGCAAGCTCACTGTTGCTACCGGCGAGCCCGCCTACGCCCCGTGGGTGCTGAACGATGATCCCGAGAGCGGCGAGGGCTTTGAAGCCGCAGTCGTGTACGCCGTGGCTGAGGAGATGGGCTACGCCGAGGGCGATGTGGTGTGGGTGCGTTCGAGCTTCGACTCGGCGATCGCTCCGGGCCCGAAGGATTGGGATCTCAATGTGCAGCAGTTCTCGGTGAGCGAGGAGCGCGCGAAGGCTGTTGACTTCTCGTCGCCGTACTACGAGACCACGCAGGCTGTGGTGGCTGCCGGTGGCACGCCCGCCGCCGATGCGAAGAGCATCGCCGATCTGAAGGAGACGGTGATCGGTGTCGCTTCGGGCACTACTTCGCTGAAGGTTGCTGAAGAGGTGATCGCACCGAACCAGCAGATCCAGGTCTTCAACAACGTCGATGACACGGTTGCGGCCCTGCAGAACGGCACGATCGACGCGATGGTCACCGATCTGCCCGGTGCGTTCTACGTGCGTGATGCGCAGCTCGACAATGGTGTGATCGTGGGTCAGCTTGATTCGGCTGAGGGTGGCGACGAGTTCGCGTTCGTGCTGCCGAAGGGTTCGTCGCTGACGTCGAAGGTGTCGAAGGCGCTGGATACCCTCCGCGAGAACGGCAAGCTTGATGAGCTGGCGGCGAAGTGGATCGCTGACCAGGGTGCCCCGGTTCTGAAGTAGTCATTTCCTCGTGACCTCTTCTCTTCCCGGCAGCGCGCCGTTCGAGCCCTCGGCTATCGAGCTCGAACGGCGCGCTTTCCGTCGTGCCCGCAAGCAGCGGTCGATTCTGTTCAGTGTGCTGAGCACGCTCGTGTTTGCTGCGGTGATTGCTGTTGTGCTCGTGAATAGTCCTGGCTGGAGCCGGGTGAGCGAGACGTTCTTCGACGTCGAGGTGGCTGTGAAGTCGTTCCCTCGGGTGATCGAGGGGCTGTGGCTGAACGTGCAGGTGTTGTTCGTAGCGGCGATTGGTGTGGCGATTCTGGGCACGCTGCTCGCGGTGGCGCGCACCTTGAAGGGGCCGGTGTTTACGCCCATCCGTTTGCTGGCTGCGGGCTACACCGATATTTTCCGCGGTATTCCGGTGCTGTTGGTGTTGTATCTTGTGGGTTTTGGCATTCCGGGCCTCGAGCTGACGGGGCGTATGCCGGCTCAGTTTTGGGGCACGATTGCGCTGATCCTCAGTTATTCGGCGTATGTGGCTGAGGTGTTGCGCGCGGGTATTGATGCGGTGCATCCTTCGCAGCGGCTTGCTGCTCGTTCCTTGGGTTTGAGCCACGGGAAGACGTTGCGGCTTGTGGTGATGCCGCAGGCGGTGCGCAAGGTGACGCCGGCGCTGATGAACGATTTTGTGTCGATGCAGAAGGATGTGGGTTTGATCTCGGTGCTCGGTGCTGTTGATGCGGTGCGGGCGGCGCAGATTGAGGTGGCGTCGAGCTATAACTTCACGCCGTATGTGCTTGCTGGCGTGCTGTTTGTGCTGTTGTCGTGGCCGTTTATTCGGCTTACCGATTGGTTGACGGCTCGCGCGCAGAAGCGTGAGCAGGTGGGGGGCGTCGTATGACCGCATCGGTGGAGCGGGTGGCGGATCCCGTGGCGCGGCCCGTGCTTGAGGTGCGGGGGGTGCATAAGCGTTTTGGTGAGCATCCGGTGTTGCGCGGCATTGATCTCACTGTTGATCGGCATGAGGTTGTGGTGCTGATTGGCGCTTCGGGTTCGGGCAAGTCAACGTTGTTGAAGACGATCAATTTGCTTGAGCAGATCGATGATGGCCGTATTTTGCTGGCGCGCGCGTCTGCTGATGATGGGGGCACTGCGGGTGAACTTGAAGACATCACTGATCCGCGGGTAGATCCTGATCGCGTGCGGGCTCGGATCGGCGTGGTGTTTCAGCACTACAACCTGTTTCCGCACATGAATGTGATCGACAATGTCACGCTTGCTGCGCGTAAGGTGTTTGGCGTGTCTCGGGGTGAGGCTGAGCGTGCGGGGCTTGCGTTGTTGACCCGTATTGGTCTTGCCGATAAGGCGAAGGAGTTTCCTGATCGCCTTTCGGGTGGTCAGCAGCAGCGTGTGGCGATTGTGCGCGCGATTGCGACTGATCCTGAGCTGTTGTTGCTTGATGAGATTACGAGTGCGCTTGATCCGCAGCTGGTGGGCGAGGTGCTCGATCTGGTGCGCGAGTTGAAGGCTGCGGGTTCGACGATTGTGATGGCGACGCATGAGATGTCGTTTGCGCGTCGGGTGGCGGATCGCGTGGTCTATTTGAAGGATGGCGTGATTGTGGAGTCGGGGTCGCCTGAGCAGATCTTCGACAATCCTCAGCGGGAGGAGACTCGGGAGTTTTTGGCTCGGGTGCGTGATCCGTTTGGGGAGTGACGCGCGCTAGCGTTCAAGCTGTATTTGGGGCCCTTTGTGGTCGGGTGTCGTTGCGACACGCGGCTACGAGGGGCCCCGTTTGTGTTATGTGCGTGGGTCGCGGGTGAATTTTGAGTGCGTTGAGGGTGATTTCTGCCCACTTTTGCCTGTGTGTTCGGTGTGCCTTGGGTAGGCTTTTGCGATCCGGGGTCTGCAGTGCGTTGAGGGGAACGACGCGGCATCGGGGATGGTGCTGGTGTTGTGGCTCTGAGGGGTGTTGCTTTCGTGCGAACTGCAGGCGTTGATGGTGCTCGCGAGCCTCAGCCTGACGTGGCAGATCGTATCTTGTCCCGTTCGGTGAACAGCTTGAAGGTATCGGCGGCGTCTCACCGGCCGCGGCAGCTCAACTTCGGGGTGCGTGTATGAGTTCCCTTCGTTCGCGTCGTTCGTCGTGGGCACGTCTGCGTGGGGTGTTTCGGCGCAGCACGGCGTGGGTGGCGGTTGTCGCGCTGCTTGCGGGTGGCGGGGTTGCGGTGACTGCGGGGCTCGCGTCTGCGGCTCCGGGCCCGAACCCCCAGACCGAGATGACCTTCACGAAGGTGTTCGATGGCACCGGGCATGGCACCTCGTCGGCATCGTTTGTGAACACCCCGAATGGGTTCTCGCCGGGTGATAACACGGCCTCTGACGGGGTGGTGTCCTCTGGTGATGTGGTCGGCTACGAGTTGGCGCTCAGGTTTTTGCCGGGTGCGGCGCGGCAGGTGTCGGTGAAGTTCGCGGGCACTTCGCATTTGTCGGTGTCTGCGGGGTCGTTGGCGCAGTTGTGTCAGTCGGTGCCGGGAGCGTCGGCGTCGGTGGTGTCGGGTGCGTGCGTGTTCAGTGTGTCGGCGGGAGTGTCGGCCAGTGTGACACGCACCGTTATCGCGACGGCAGCGGATAGTGCTGGTGTGGTGCAGGCGGGTCAGAAGATCACTGCGCAGTTGGGTCTGCAGGGGCAGCAGTTGTACACCTCGGTCGAGGGTGGCGCGGTGTCGGTGGTGTCGGCACCGCTGGCGGATCTCATCATCCGCCCTAGCTCCTCCTCGTACCTCTGGAATGGGGATGGCACGGGCAGCTTCATTGTGGGCCCCACCCAACTGCGCAAGCCGGGCTTCTCCCCGTCGAAGGGTGCGACCGCGTCGACCGCGTGGCAGACGCGGGTGAATGTGTCGGCGTTCCCCGCTGGCACGGTGTGGAAGGTGGGGACCTATACGCTGCCGGTGACGGACGGGTGGATTCAGGGCGCGATCTCGGGCACGCAGACGCTGACGTTTGCGTTGCCGGGTGGGAAGTGGCCCGAGCTTGCCGAGGGCGACTCCAAGACGTACGAGGTGCAACTGGATGTTGCGAAGACCGCGTTCGCAACGCCCGACTATCTGAACAATGGTGATGGTTCGCAGCCCGGTGGTGGCAAACCGAAGACCTTCGCCACTCTGGATGCGGCGACGGGTGCGACGGCGGGTGCGGTGTTCCCGAACAATGACTTCTCCGCGGTGACCGTGTATCGGCCGGTGCCCACGCCGGGTGCGCAGTTCGGGAAGCAGGTGGAGTATCCCAGGGATGATTCGGTGTCGAAGTTTGAGCCGGGCAACCGCTTCTGGGCGAACGCCGTGCAGACGGGGGTGTCGAACCCGGGGTGGCCTGCAGAACTCGCGCCCGGGGCGCAGTTCCGGCAGCAGCTCTCCGTCTACACGAACGAGCTCCAAGCCCAGGGTCAGCCCGCCCAGTCGCCCGAGATTGTGGTGTCTGACGAGTGGGACCCCACCCTGCAACGCGTGGACGGCCTGGTGAATGTGACCGGCCCTGATGGGAAGCCGGTGGATGGGTCGAAGTACCGGCTGTTCTGGTCCACGACCGCGACCGGTACCCCGGTGGCAGACACCGCAGTGACCGCGGGCTGGGTGGAGCAAGAGCAAGCCCCGCAGGATGCCCGCGCGCTCCGCGTCATCTTTGCGCCCGGCGCGCTCCCGGTTGCAACCGACCCCGGGGCGGGCAAGTACACCGTCTCCCTGCCCTCGCGCATTCGTGAGGGCGTCGCTCCGGGTGTCGGGGTGCTTGCTCAGGACACGTTGCGTGGCCGGGTGGGCGCCGGGAGCGTGGTGTCCGCCCCGGGTGTGGTGCGGCTCGTGTTCCCCGAAACCCCCACCCTGCAGCTCACGCACACCGTGAGCCCGGTGAGCGTGTACCCCGGCGGGGCCACCACCTACACGGTCACCCCGAAGATCGAAAAGCCCGTGATTGTGGGTGCGGGCTTCGCCCCGCAGGTGACCGTCACCCTGGATCGCTGTGTGACGGCCCCGGTGAATCAGACCCCTGGCTGGGTGATGACCGTCACCGACGCCATCGCTGGCCCTACGGGTCGGGTGTGTGGCGATCCGCAGTCGAAGCCCGCCACCCTCACCTTCACTCCCGCGCAGGCACCGATGTTTGCGCAGTCGTGGAACGCGACCACTCGCATCGCCACGCTGCCTGAGATTAAGTACACCGCGCAGGCCACCCGGACCGCCCGGAATGCGGTCTCGAACGCGGCGGCCTTCGCGGTGACGGGGGAGCAGCCCGCGGGGTCGGCGATGCCGGTGCCCGCCGTGGCTGATGCCTTGGCGGCGGTGCTGGCGCAGTCGTCGTCGCTGGCGCAGGTGACCGCGGAGCCCGTGAAGGTGCAGCCCGGTGACGCGCTCTCCTGGACGGTCGACCTCGCCTCCTCGGGTGCTTCAGAGACCGTGGTCGCGCTCCCGAGCCCGGGGGATGCGGCCCGGTATGGGGCGCTCGTGCCCACCTGGTCGGGCGGCGGCTCCCACTTCGGCGGCACCCGCACCCTCACAACTGCATCACTGGTGACGGAGCAGACCACGGAGGGTGCGACCCTGTTCTACACCACCCAAGCAAACCCCACCCTCGTGCCCTCGGAAAGCACCTGGGTGCCGGTGGCTGCTGCCACCCCGGCGCAGCTTGCTGCGGCGACCGCGCTCAAGGTGGTGCTGTCCGCAGCCGACGCGGGCGCGAACGCGCGCCTCACGGTCACCGCCGCAACCTCAGGCAACACGGCCGGTGACGCGTACCTGCTCTGGGCGGGAGGGGTGCATCCCGCCGGGGGTGGGGCTGCGAGTGCGGCACCCTGGCCGGGGAAGATCGACACCGTGCTTGGCACCGTCACCGGCACGATCTGGAACGACCTCGACAGCAGCGGGGCTAAGAACGGCACCGAACCCGGGTACGCCGGGGTCACTGTCGGCCTCTTCAAAGCCCCGAACGGGGTGGCGGAGCAGAACCCGGTGCAAACCGCCACCACCGCCGCGGGCGGCAGCTACACCTTCCCCGGGGTACGTTCCGGCGACTACGTGGTGAAGATCACCGGCCGCGGCGCGAACCTCCCCGCGAGCACCACCAGCTACTACGGCAAAACCGCCACCGTCGACCCGACCTACTCGTACAAGGGGCAACGGCTCACCAAAGCACAGCTCGCCTCCACCCCGTTCCCTGTCAGCCTCGGCGGCACCGTCAGCAGTGTCGACTTCGGGTTTGCCGACACTCACCCCAAGGTCGACATCGACAAGAGCGCCGGGCAAGTGATGTGCAACGACACCACGGGCATCTGTGATGTGGCGTGGCAGGTCACCATCACCAACCTCGGCGACACCGACATCACCGCGGGCACCCTCACCGACACGGCCTCAGACGGGGTGTACGACATGGAAGCGATCTACGGGCAAATCGGAGAACCCGTGAAAGACGTTGTGGATCGCGCAGCGCAGGGAGGCTACGCGCTCACCGTGGCTGGGCGCGTGTATTCCTGGGGGCACGGCGGTAACGGTGCGAACGGGAACGGTGGCACCGCCAACAATCTGACGGCGCAGTTGGTGCAGGGTCTGCCTGTGGGTGTGACGCAGGTGATCGTCCGCGGCTCCATTGGTGGGTATGCGTTGGCTGGTGATGGGCGCGTGTACTCCTGGGGGCAAGGTGCCAATGGTGCGAACGGGAACGGCGGCACCGGGGACAATCTGACGGCGCAGTTGGTGCAGGGTCTGCCTGCGGGTGTGACTCAGGTGATCGCCCACGGCCTCGGTGGTGGGTATGCGTTGGCTGGTGATGGGCGCGTGTACTCCTGGGGGCAAGGCGCCAATGGTGCGAACGGGAACGGCGGCACCGGGGACAATCTGACGGCGCAGTTGGTGCAAGGTTTGCCTGCGGGGGTGACGCAGGTGACTGCCCGCAGCTACCTCGGTGGGTTCGCGTTGGCTGGTGATGGGCGCGTGTACTCATGGGGGTACGGCACCTATGGTGCGAACGGGAACGGTGGTACCGGTGACAATCTGACGGCACAGTTGGTGCAAGGTTTGCCTGCGGGGGTGACACAGGTGATCGCCCGCGGCAATTACGGTGGGTGTGCGTTGGCGGGTGATGGGCGCGTGTACTCCTGGGGGATCGGTGATCTTGGCGCGAACGGGAACAATGTTTTCGGTCACAATCTGACGGCGCAGTTGGTGAAGGGTTTGCCTGCGGGCGTCTCGCAGGTGATTGCCCGTGACTATTTCGGTGGGTACGCGTTAGCTGGTGATGAGCGCGTGTACGCCTGGGGGTACGGCGGCACTGGTTCGAACGGGAACGGCGGCACCGGAGTCAATATGACTGCGCAGATGGTGCAGGGTTTGCCTGCGGGTGTCTCGCAGGTGATCGCCCGCGGCACTTACGGTGGGTTTGCGTTGGCGGGTGATGGGCGCGTGTACTCCTGGGGGACCGGGAGTAATGGTTCGAACGGGAACGGTGGTACCGGGGACAATCTGACGGCGCAGGTGGTACAGGGGTTGCCTGCGGGTATCACGCAGGTGATCGCCCGCCACTCTGCCGGTGGGTTTGCGTTGGCGGGTGATGGGCGCGTGTACTCCTGGGGGATCGGGAGTAATGGTTCGAACGGGAACGGTGGTACCGGGGACAATGTGACGGCGCAGTCAGTGCAGGGTCTGCCTGCCGGGGGCACGCAGGTGATCGCCCGCAGCTATCAAGGTGGATACGCGTGGGCTAGTGATGGGCGCGTGTATTCCTGGGGGAACGGCAGCAGTGGTGTCAACGGGAACGGCGGCTACAGTAGCAACGTGACGGCGCAGCCGGTGCAGGGCGCTTTCGCCCGCACCCTCGCCGACGCCGTCCCCCCGAAGTCAATCACTCCCGTCGCAGATGGTGCGGCGCGGTTTGTGGAGCGGCAGTACGGTATCGACCGCATCCCTGCTGGCGGCAAGGTCGAGGTGGTGGTGCGGGGTAAGACGAACCAGGGTGCCGCGGCGCGCAATGTGTTGAATCAGGCGTGGTTCACGTCGCCGTCGACCCCGTTCGCGGGCATTGCGAAGAACCAGGCTGCTGGTCGTGCGAAGCCGATCTTGCCGAAGGATCCCGGTGCAAGCCCTGACCCGCAGGGCATCCCCGGCAATGCGTCCTGCGACACGAAGGCCAACGGCCAGAATGCGACGACCCCGGATTCCTGTGATCAGGTGCCGGTGAAGATTCCGGTGGCGAAGGTAGCTCCGGGCACGGTTGCGGGCGTTGCCTACTTGCCGAAGCAGATGATCCGAGTTGGGGGAGTACTGTTTCAGCTTTTCAACGCGCAGGGAACCAAGATCGGTGAAGTGGTCACGGAGGAAGGAATGTCGTATGGCATACCTAACGTCCCACCGGGAAACGGATATCGCGTTGTTGCGAGTATTGCGGGAGTGGCACCGTCGCAGGCGGTAGTCGATGCGGTGTTTGGTCCTGGGAAAAATCCGTCTGTCTATAGTTTTGGGTTTGCCCCGTTTTCGCCTGCACTGGCGGGTTGTCCCATGATTGCCAATCCGGATCCGGTGGGTTGCTTTGATCCTCTGACCGGAGCTGCAGCTCCTATCACGGTAGAAAGCGGGAAGTTTCGGACGCATGTGGATGCCGCTTTGGTTCTGGGTAGTTCTCCGATTGCGGCTCGGAAGTTTGGGGAAATGGGTGATCCGGTGGTGTTGCCGCCGGATGCTGCGGGTCAGACGCAGGTGGAAGTCGTGAGGATGGAGTTCAAGAATTCGGGTACGAGTCCGATCCGCAATCTTGCGCTGAGTGATGTCACTCTGGCTGGCCCTGCGATCACGGATCTCATATGTTGGGAACACGGTGGGGCGGGTGTTACGCCGAATGAGTCGCCGATGCGGTATTTGGCAGATGGTTCCGAGTACATGTTGCGTCCTGGCTGGCCGCTTGAGTGTGGCTGGTGGCTTCCCCCGCTTGACGCGAGCAATCCGCTGCATCGTGATCGCGCGACACTCTCGGGTCAAGTGACAGACTCCGGCATGCTCGTCTCCGCGTCCGATGATTTTGAAGCGTCGCTCGGGAAGCGAGCCTGGGAACTGTCAAAGACCGCGACCGTGGAGCGCGGCGGGAAGGCTGTGCCCGTTGCGGATGGTGCGACGGTGCGGCCGGGTGAGCAGGTCACGTACACGCTGACGGCCACGAACACGGGGGACATGTCCCTGTCTGGCCTGGTGGTGCAGGATAATGCGTCGCAGGTGCTGAACAGTGCGAAGCTCACCGGCAACCTGCCCGCGGGGGTGACGCGTGCCGGGTCGCAGTTGTCGTGGCAGGTGCCGAATGTGGCGCCGGGTTTGTCGCAGCAGGTCTCCTACACGGTCACCGTGAACAACGACGCCTACGGGGTGCCGCTCGTCAACAGCGTCACCGGTGATGGTGTGGTGAAGCCGACCGGGTGCGGCGGTGCGCAGCCTGCGTGCAAGGTGTCGCTTGCGACGCCGCAGTGGTTTGCGTTCCCGCTCCCGGTGCTGGGCGGTGCGACCGTGCAGGGGATTCTCACCTGGGGTGGCTTGATTGTCGCGGCCGGCCTGCTCGCTGCCGTGTTCTGGCGTCGCCGCCGGGTGCCGCAGACGGCCGGGTCGTCCGTGCCTGAAGCGCGATTTGAATTGCAGTTTTTGTAACACCAAAGGATTCCCCCTCGGGGGTGGAGGAAAGGAAACACACTATGTCCAGGACCACGAGGCGGCTGAGCGCCGCGGTCGCGGCTGTCGCGTTGGGTGCGACCGCGCTGATGGGGGTCGCGGTCAGCGCGGCCTCCGCGGCGCCGTCGAATATCGACCCGAACCAGCCGCGCAGCCTCACCATCCATAAGCTGTCGCAGCCCGCCACCCCGGGTGTCGCCGGTGACGGCTCGGAACTCGCCCCCGGCAGCCTGCCCGCCGACGCGCTCCCGATCAACGGGATCGAGTTCACCGTGCAGCAGGTCACCCAGATTGGTGGCAAGCCGGTCGATCTCACCACCGATGCCGGGTGGGCGACCATCCAGCCGTACCTCAACGGCACTACCCCGTTCGTTCCGGGCAGCGCAACGCTGGGTGCTCCGGTGAAGCAGGTGACCGCGAACGGTGGTCTTGCCGTGTTCAACACCCTCTCGGTGGGCCTGTTCTATGTGACCGAGACCAATACGGGGTCGAACTCGATCAAGACCCCCGCGCAGCCGTTCCTGGTGACGCTCCCGATGCCGACGACAGAGCCGGGCACCTTCCGCTACGACGTGCACGCCTACCCAAAGAACACCCTCGGTGATGACCCGTACACGGTGAAGACCGTGGACGATGCGTCCGCGCACGCAATCGGTGACAAGGTGACATGGCGGGTGTCTACCAAGCTGCCTGACAGTGCGGGATACCAGGTATCGACCTACGGGGTGTACGAAATGCCGGATCTCGATTCGCTCGCGCGGTGGGACACCAACAAAGTGTGGAGCGCCGACGACGGAACCCAGTTCCCCGATAGCGCGACCGTGACGCCGAAGGGCGGGGCACCTGTCCCGCTCCATCCTGAAGATCTGGCATCCAGTTCGAGCCCGGGGCCAATTACCGAACTCTCGGGTAGTGGGCTCATGAAGGTAAACACTGCAGGTCCGGGCTCAATCATTGAGTTCGTGTACGAGACGCGAGTGCTGGCGATCCCTGCGAACGGAAAGGTTCGCAATGAAGCCGAGTTTGCAGTCAACGGCATCAATAAGTTTGCCAATGCCGAGACCTTGTGGGGCACCGCTCGCCTGAACAAGCACGTGCAGGGCGACACCGCGAAGCGTCTCGCGGGTGCGAAGTTCCAGGTGTTCACCACTCAGGCCGCCGCCACTGCAGCAGCCGCGCAGGTCACCGCGGGGCAGCCCGTCACGGGCGGTCTCACCTTCGGCCCGGGTGCGGGTGCTGACGCCGACAACAAGACCTTCACCACGAAGGATCAGGGTGCCGATCACGGCTTCGCGGTTATCGGCGGTCTGAAAGCGTCGGCTGCGGGCACGAAGTACTGGGTGGTTGAGACCGCCGCCCCCGCAGGCTACGTCGCATCGAGCACACCGACCGAGATCACCGTCTACCCCGGCACCGATCTCTCGGGCGCCGGTGCGACGGTGAACATCGCCAACGCGCAGCGCACCGCAGGCGCCCTGCCCGTGCTCGGTGGTGCCGGCATGACCGCGATCGGTATCGGGGGAGCGATCCTCATCGCCGGCGGCATCCTCTTCGCGATCTTCGGCCGCCGCAAGAAGCAGCAGGAGACCCCCACCCCAGCTGCCTAACCCAGGCTGCCCCCTCCGAAGCCTCCCGGCCCTGAGCACCCCCAGGGTCGGGAGGCTTCGCCGCTCCCGCATGCCCCGCTCCCGCATGCCCCGCACCCGCAATGCCCGATCCGCCACCCCACGAGACCTTGCACAGACGCCACCCGAGCGCGTAAGCTAGTGCGTCTGCCTCCGAATGGTCTTCTGCGCGACCGCGGCCGAGGCAGACCATCTCAAGGAGTCTTGCCGTGACCACAGATCCTGCTCCGCAGCGGGCCACACCCGTGCCGGGCGACGGCATCGACCCCGCAGGAATGCGAGTGATCTGGCTGCTGCTCGTCGCCGCCTTCGTCGCCATCCTCAACGAAACTACGATGGCGATCGCGATTCCCGCGCTCAACGTGTCGCTCGGCATCCCGCCCGAGCTCGGTCAGTGGCTCACCAGCGCCTTCATGCTCACCATGGCCGTGGTGATTCCCACCACAGGCTTCCTGCTGCAGCGCTTCACGACCCGCCAGATCTTCCTGGCCGCGATGATCTCCTTCGTGCTCGGCACCGCGATCTGCCTGATCGCCCCCGGCTTCATCGTGCTGCTCCTCGGCCGCATCGTGCAGGCCGCGGGCACCGGCATCATGATGCCGCTGCTCATGACCACCATGATGAATGTCGTGCCGCCTCACCAGCGCGGCCGCATGATGGGCCGCGTCGGTCTCGTCATCAGCCTCGCCCCGGCGTTGGGCCCCACGCTCTCCGGCGTCGTGCTCGACAACCTCGGCTGGCGCTGGCTCTTCGGCATCATCCTGCCCATCGCGGTCGTCGCGCTCGCGCTCGGCGCCAAATGGATGACCAACCTCGGCGAAACGCGCGAGGCCCCCATCGACGTGCTCTCGATCGTGCTGTCGGTGTTCGCCTTCGGTGGCATCGTCTTCGGGCTGAGCCAGATCGGCGGCCACGGCGGCGCAGCGGGAGACGGCACCGGCGTGCCGCCGTGGGCGGTGCTCGTGGGTGGTGCGGTGTTCCTCGGCCTGTTCGTGTGGCGTCAGCTCGCCCTGCAGAAGCGCGACGACGCACTGCTCGACCTGCGCGTGTTCACCACACGCAACTACGTGGTCTCCGTGGTGATCATGGCGGTGATCGCGCTCTCCATGTTCGGCACCTTCTCACTGCTGCCGCTCTACCTGCAGAACGTCGCCGGATTCGACCCCACCGTCGCCGGCCTGGTGCTGCTGCCAGGGTCGATCCTGATGGGCCTCCTCGGCCCCGTGATGGGCCGCATCTACGACGCCCGCGGCCCCAGAACGCTGCTCGTGCCGGGCACCACCCTCATCACCGCAGCGCTTTTCATGTATTCGACGGTGGGCACGCAGACGCCGGTGTGGTTGCTCGTCGTGGTGCAGATCGCCATGTCGGTGGGCCTCGCCAGTTCGTTCACGCCCCTGTTCTCGGCTTCGCTCGGCTCGCTCGACCGCTCTCTCTACTCGCACGGATCGGCCGTGCTGAACACGCTGCAGCAGGTGGGCGGCGCTGCGGGCACGGCTGTGCTGATCTCCATCTACTCCACCTTCCTGCACGCAGGCGAAGCCCGTGGCCTGTCGACGGCCGATGCCGGCGAACCAGGCACCCACGCGGCCTTCTTCGTGGCGGCGTGCATTTCTATCGTGCCGCTCGTGCTCGCCTACTTTGTGCGCAAGCCCGCCGATCAGGAAGTTGCGGGCGGGCACTGAGGCGCGGGCCGGTGGCCGATCCGCACGGGCCTCACTCCGTCGCAGAAATCGAGCGCCGCACCGCCTCCGCGAGCTGGCGCACCGCGGTCACCGGCCCGGCCGGGCCGGCGGGTGCGGCGAGCAGTAGCTCGCGCGCAAAACGCGCATCGTCGATGGGCCGCAGCACCACGCCCTCAGGCGGATTCGCCGCAACCAGGCTCGGCACCACCCCCACAGCCATCCCGGCCGCAATGAGACCGAGCATCACCGAATAGTCATCGGTGCGGATTGCAACGTCGATCTTGTGCCCCTCCGCGTCGAACAGTGCGCACACCAGATCATCGATCGTGTCGCCCGGGGTGGAGCCCACCACCCAACTATCCGATGCCAGCGACAGCAGTGCAGCTCGGTCAAAGCGGGTGTGGCTCGCGGCCGGGTGCGCTGCCGGGAGCGCAATCAGCAGCGGATCCGTGAACAGCCGCGTAGTGTGCACCTCAGACCGAAACGGCAGTTCGTAGCCGCCAGCCGCGTACACCAGTGCCGCGTCGAGCGTGTGCTGATTCACGCGCGCCACCAGCGGGGACACCTCTTCGAGGGTGGCATCGAGTTCGATGCCGAACTCGGAGACGCGGCTCACAATGCCCGGCAGCAGTCGGGCAGCGGCCGTGGGGAAGATGCCGAAACGCAGGCGGATCCGCCCGAGCTGCGACAGGTCGCGCACATCCGTGAGTGCGCGATCGGCAAGCCCCAGAATTTCCTCGCCGCGCTCGAGCATGAGCGCGCCCGCGGTGGTGAGGCGGCTGCCACGGGTGCTGCGGATCGTGAGATCGGCACCCACTAGGCGGTCGAGGTTTTTGAGGTGATAGTCGACAGTGGGTTGGCTCCAGCCCAGCCGCGTGGCTGCGCGTGCCACCGAACCTTCGGCTGCCACAGCGCTGAGTGCTTGCAGCTGGCGCAGATCGATCATCGGTACTCCCGTCACCTTCTGGAGCGAGACCGGGCTATCTCCGGGCGTCGCTCCAGACAGTATATGGTTCCCGTGAGGGCTTTGCGGGGTTCCCCCGCGTACCGCGCGCGCGAAAAGCTGGGCTCATGCTGCATCAGGAAACCTCCACCTCAGGCCTCCCCGGCACGACCGGCACCTCCGGCCTCCCCGCGCCCGAGGCGACGAACGATGCCGCACGGCATCCCGCCGCCCCTCGCTACGCCCATGACCAGAACCGCACCCCCTACGCCGACGCCATCACTGCGTTCGGCGACTCACACCCGCTCTCCCTCATGGTGCCCGGGCACGGCAACGACCCTGCAGGCGGCGCCGAACACATCGCGCAACTCTTCGGTGCTCGTGTCGCACAACTCGACGTGCCCCTGCTGCTCGAAGGCATCGACGCCGGCGAGAACAACCCCCTCCAGCAGTCGCAGGAGCTCGCCGCCGACGCCTGGGGTGCCCGCCGCAGCTGGTTCCTCACCAACGGTGCCTCGCAGGCCAACCGCACCGCCGCTATCGCGGTGCGCGGCCTCGGCGAGCGCATCATGATCCAACGCGCCATGCACTCAAGCCTCACCGACGGCGTGCTGCTCTCAGGCCTCGTGCCCTCCTTCGTGGCACCCGCCGTCGACACCACCCACGGCATTGCCCACGGCCTCACCCCTGCAGCCCTCGACGCCGCCCTCACCCGCGAAGCCAACGCCGGCCGCGCCGTGTCGAGCGTCTACGTGGTCTCGCCCAGCTATTTCGGCTCCGTCGCCGACGTCGCCGGGCTCGCTGAGGTGTCGCACAAGCACGGTGCCGCCATCATCGTCGACAACGCGTGGGGCGCCCACTTCGGTTTCCACCCCGAGCTGCCGGAGTCGCCCGCGCGCCTCGGGGCCGACCTCGTCGTATCGAGCACCCACAAGCTCGCCGGCTCCCTCACCCAGTCGGCCATGCTGCACCTCGGCCACGGACCCTTCGCCGACCGCCTCGAACCGCTCGTCGCCCGCGCCTACAGCATGACCTCATCGACATCGATGAGCGGCGTGCTCATGGGATCGCTTGACGTCGCGCGGCACGCCATGGCAACGGGGGAGGAGCGGATCGGACGTGCCGTGCAGGCCGCAGCAGAGATCCGAGACCGGCTGCGGCAGGATCCGCGATTTGCCGATATCGGTGACGGCTTCGTAGCCTTCCCCGACATCGCCGCCACCGACCCCCTGCGCATCCCCATCGACGTGTCACGCCTCGGCCGCAGCGGCCACTGGGTGCGCGGCACCCTCAAAGAGCGCCACGGCGTCTACATCGAGATGTCGACAGCTACCAGCATCGTCGCCGTCATCGGCGCAACCCGAGAGATCGACGTCGACCGCTTCATGGCCGCACTCGACGAAACCGCACATGAAGCTGCGCGCCTCGGCGCAGAAGCGACGCACGCATTCCCGGAGCTGCCCGAGCCCGGTGCCCTGCGCATGCTGCCCCGCGACGCCTACTTCGGTGCCAGCGAGGTCGTGCCCGCTGAGCAGGCCGTCGGCCGCATCTCAGCCGACACGCTCGCCGCCTACCCGCCCGGCATCCCCAACCTGCTGCCCGGCGAAGAAATCACCGCCGACACCGTCGACTTTCTGCAGGCCGTCGCCGCGTCGCCCACAGGCTATGTGCGCGGCGCCGTCGACGCTGAGGTCGCCGGGATTCGCGTCGTTGTCTGAGCATCGGTGATTCGGGCCCGGCCAGTGTGCCGGGCCCGAACACCGAAAGAGGCGGCGGGTCCCGAAGGATCCGCCGCCTCTTTCGCTATGCCCGGAAGCCTACTTCTTCTGGAAGAGGTTGCCGATCAGGGTCGAGCCGATCAGCACCACAGCGAGCAGCACCACGCCGACGATCGAGATCGCCACCACATCGACAGGCTGGCCGGCCGACGAGAACATCGACTCGTGCTCGTGGCCATCGTGAGCAAAAGCGGGAACCGCCACGAAAACCGAGGCAATGGCCGCGGTCACGGCGGTGGCGATGCGGGTGCGGATCTTCACGGTGTCTCCTCGCGAATGTCGTGGTGCTGGAGCGGCGCCACAAGAGCACGCCGCAATGCTTCTATCCTATCCCGACGGGGAGGGGAGTGTGCGCGGGGTGGGCAAAGGGGTGACGATGCCGGTGCCGCCGGTGCCGCCGGTGCCGCCGGTGCCGTCGGCGCGGCCTAGGCTGGAAGCGTGAATGACCAGCACCCCTGCCCCTGCGGAAGCAAGCTCGCCTACGCCGCCTGCTGCGGGCCGCTGCACGAGGGCGCCCCAGCCCCCACGGCCGAACGCCTCATGCGCTCCCGATTCAGCGCCTTCGCGCTCGGCAACGCCGCATACCTGCTCGCAAGCTGGCACCAGTCCACCCGACCCGCGCAACTCGACCTCGACGACACTATCGAGTGGCGGCGGCTCCTCATCAGAGACACCACAGCTGGCGGCGCTACTGACACCACCGGCAGGGTCGCCTTCACCGCGGTAGGGCGCAGCCCCGAAGGCCGCATCGAACTCAGCGAACGGAGCCGCTTCGCCCGCGACAACGCCGGACGCTGGGTGTACGTCGACGGCGACATCAACGAACACCCGGGATCCGCCACCGCCTGATCCGCCACTGACCGCCGCATCTGCAACCGGCTCACCCACGATCCGCTACAGCCGCGCACCGCCGCCGCAACAACCGTGCGCCTCAGCGAATGTACACATCGAGGTGATTGCCGAAGGTGCCGCGGTCGTAAATCTTGCCGGGGTAGCCGAAAGGCGTCTCGAACACCGTGCCCTTCGGATGCGAGCCCGCCAGCACGATAAAGCCGTCAGCATCGCTCACATAGCCGGCCTCGTTCACATGGCGGCCAGGAATGTTGAGCCCCGAACCAGGCAGCACCTGCTGACTGTAAAAGGTGAAACGATACCCGCCCCAATTCACAGCACCCGTGAACATGAACTGCTCAAGCGTGTAGAGCGCCGCAGCCGATTTCCCACCCGAGCCAGCCGCCGCCGGAAGCTGCGACGCCTCCACGCTCATATCAATCGGCGCCGACGAAGCCTGCGCCGCCTCGAGCTGCTGCTGCCGCTGCTGCATGGTGCCGCCATCAGCCGCGAACGCCGTCGATATCGAATACGGGGCGAGGACCGCCGCACCCATCAGCACCACCACGCTCGCCGCAGCACTCGCTCCGAGAAAGCGAGACCAGCGGGACACCCCCGGGCGAACAGACATGTGTGACATCGGAAACCGATGCTACCCCGGCAAGCTGCGTGCGCGAGGAGAGCTGGTGGGGCATGGGCTGGCGGTTAGGCCTGAGCTCGCGCCTGCGCCGAACGGATCCACGCCTCAACCTCGTCAACCGAGCGCGGAATCCCGGCCGACAGGTTCACGCAGCCATCCTCGGTGACCACGATGTCATCCTCGATACGCACACCGATCCCGCGCATCTCCTCAGGCACCGTCAAATCGTCAGGCTGGAAGTACAGCCCCGGCTCGATCGTGAACACCATGCCCGGCTCAACCACGCCGTCAAGATACATCTCGCGGCGGGCCTGCGCGCAATCATGCACATCGAGCCCCAGATGGTGGCTCGTGCCATGCACCATGTAGCGGCGGTGATAAGCGGTGCCATCGTCTGCGGGGAGCAACCCCCACTCGCGGGTGCGACGCTCGATGACCGCCATCGCGGCATCGTGCACCTCACTGAAACGGATGCCAGGGCGCACCATCGCGCGCGCAGCATCAGCAGCCTCAAGCACCGCCTCATACACGCGACGCTGCACCGCAGTAAAGGTGCCAGAAACCGGCACCGTGCGGGTAATGTCGGCCGTATACAGGCTGTCCATCTCGACACCGGCATCGAGCAGCAGCAGATCTCCGCTGCGCACTGGGCCATCATTGCGAATCCAGTGCAGCGTGCAGGCGTGGGGGCCGGAAGCCGCAATCGTCTCGTAGCCGACCGTGTTTCCGTCAAGGCGGGCGCGCTGATTGAACACGCCCTCCACAATGCGCTCGCCACGGGGGTGCGCGCTCGCCAGGGGCAGAGCAGCGAGCACCTCCTCGAAACCGCGCGCCGTGGCATCTACCGCTGCCTGCATCTCGGCAAGCTCAAACGCATCCTTCACCAGCCGCAGCTCGGATGCCGCGCGGGCAAGCTCCTCGTCATCACCCGCAACCTCCCCGTCAGCGTCAACAGTGCCGCGCCCGATGGTGCGGTCTGTCTCAGCAGCAGAGAACTCGGCAAGCGGAGCGGTGCGGATGCCGAGCAGACCAGCAACCTGCGCGAGCGACGGGCGCGCGCCGATCCAGAACTCGCCGATCTCAGGGTTGGCGAAGAACTCGTCACTGTCACGGCCCGCGCGCTCACGGAAGTAGAGCGTCGCCTCGTGCCCATCGCCCGCAGGGTCGAGCACGAGCACCGAACCGGGCTCACTCTCAGCACCCCAACCCGTGAGATGCGCAAACGCACTGTGTGCGCGGAACTGGTAGAAGGTGTCGTTCGAACGCTGCTTCATCGCACCTGCGTGCAGCACCAGCCGTTCGCCGGGGAACAGTGCGCCAAGCGCGGCACGGCGGCTCGCCGCGTAGGTAGCAACAGGCAGCGGATCCGGAATCGTATCTGCGCGATCAGCCCAGTGCGAAGAAATGTACTCGAGAAACACCGCGGTCTGCGGGGTGGTGCTGCGGTTGCTGTTATCGATCTCCACCTCGTGGGTGTTCTGCGCGCTCTCGGTCATACCCCTATCCTCTCACCCCGCCCTGGGCGGATGAGACGTGTGCGCCCTGCTACGGCTGCCTGCGTGGCGCCCCCTGGAGATAGGTGTGGGGAGGAGGGCGGGAACTCGTAGGATGGGGGGATGGTGCGATCTGGGACGCAGCGGGGGTTTGACCTGCACACCCACTCGGTGTTCTCCGACGGAACGACGCGACCCGCCGACATCGCGTATGAGGCCGCCGAACTCGGCCTCGCAGGCTTCGCGCTCACCGACCACGACACCATCGACGGCTGGGACGAAGCCCGATCCGCCGCGCATACCGCAGGCATCGCGTTTCTTCCCGGCATCGAGATCACCACCAAGCACGCCGGGCGCTCCCGGCACCTGCTCGGCTATGGCATCGACCCAGCCGCAGGCGAGCTTTTCGCCGCGCTCGCCGAAGTGCGAAGCTCCCGCCTCACCCGAGCGCAAGAGATGGTGCGACGGCTCTCAACCGACTACGCCATCACCTGGGAAGCCGTGGTCGGTGAAGAAGACGCCCGCACCGTCGGCCGCCCCCACATCGCCGACGCGCTCGTCGCCGCCGGGTACTTCGCAGACCGCAGCACCGCGTTCGCCGAAATCCTGCACCCCGGATCGCCCTACTACCTCGGCACCCACGCCATCGACACCCTCGAAGCGATCAGGCTCGTGCGAGCCGCCGGGGGAGCCGCCGTGCTCGCCCACCCCGCCGCATTCAGGCAACGCACTCCCACCGGGGCGCAAGAACTGCGCGACTTCGCAGCGGCCGGCCTCTGGGGCGTCGAACTCGCCCACCCTGAGAACCGCGACGACTGGCTGCCGCCCATCGCAGAAGCCGCAACCCGAACCGGCCTCGCCATCACCGGCTCAAGCGACTATCACGGGGCAGGCAAACCCAACCTGCTAGGGGAGCGCACAACTGACCCCGCCCTCGTGCACCTCTTGCGCGAGCACGTCGCCACGCCGCGCTGACGCGACCCCGCCACAGAGCATCGAGATCCGCCCCCCGTGCAAGGCACCCCAAAAACACCCGAGCCCCGCTCAGCCGCCCCTCAAGAGAGAAGGCAGAAGAACGGGGCTCGCGTCTACAAGCAGAGCGCCGCGCTACTCGGCCGAAGCCGCGCTCACAGCCGCACCATCACCCGATGCGGCACCGCCCGACGCTGCGCCATCGGCGGCCTGCGAGCCACCACGACGACGCCGACGCCGGCGGCGCGTGGTCGACCCCTCGCTGCCGTCCTGCAGCAGCGGGGCACCGGGCTCACCGCCGCCTTCCTGATCGTGACCGTGCTGCTCATGACCGTGAGCCTCGTGACGGCCCGGACCCTTCGGGTTGGCGCTGCGAGTGCGGCTGCGGTTGCGCGAACGGCCACGATCCTCGCGAGCGCCGTCACCGCCCGAGCGCGAACCCTCCGAGCGCGGTGCACGCTCCTTGACGGGGGTTGCCTTCAGGCGGCCCTTCGAGCCCTCAGGAATGTTCAGGTCGGCGAACAGGTGCGGCGACGACGAGTACGTCTCGACAGGCTCGGGCACACCGAAATCGAGGGCCTTGTTGATGAGCGCCCACTTGTGCAGGTCATCCCAATCCACAAACGTGACCGCGATGCCCGTGCGGCCCGCGCGGCCCGTGCGGCCCACTCGGTGCAGGTAAGTCTTCTCGTCATCGGGCACGGTGTGGTTGATGACGTGCGTCACATCGTCGACATCGATACCGCGCGCGGCGACATCGGTGGCGATGAGAATGTCCTTCTTACCGGACTTGAACGCGGCCATTGCCCGCTCACGCTGATCCTGATTGAGGTCGCCGTGCACCGAAGCGGCGTTGAAGCCGCGATCCACAAGCTCCTCCTGCAGCTTCGCCGCAGCACGCTTCGTGCGCATGAAGATCACAGTCTTCCCGCGACCCTCGGCCTGCAGAATGCGGCCGATCACCTCGTCCTTGTCGAGCGAGTGCGCGCGGTAGATGATGTGCTCGATATTGGCCTGAGCCGCGCCCTCATCAGGATCGCTCGCACGAATGTGGATCGGCTTCGACATGAAGCGGCGAGCCAGCGTGACGATCGTGCCAGGCATCGTCGCAGAGAACAGCATGGTGTGGCGCGTCGCAGGGGTCTTCGCGAACAACTTCTCAATGTCGGCGAGGAAGCCGAGGTCGAGCATCTTGTCAGCCTCATCGAGCACCATCTCGCGCACATTGCCGAGATCGAGCAGACGCTGGCTAGCCAGGTCGAGCAGACGACCAGGCGTGCCGACCACGATCTGCGCGCCCGCCTTCAGCTGCTCGATCTGCCCCTCGTAAGCCTTGCCGCCGTAGATCGGCACCACCGTCGCGCCGCGATTCTTCGCCGCCAGCTCGAGATCTTCGTACACCTGCACGCACAGCTCGCGGGTGGGCACCACCACGAGAGCCTGCACACCAGGCGCGGGATCTGCGCCCACGCGCTGCAGCAGCGGCAGGCCGAAACCGAAGGTCTTGCCCGTGCCAGTCTTGGCCTGACCGATGATGTCCTGCCCCGTGAGCGCGAGCGGAATCGTCTGCTCCTGGATGGGGAAGGCCTCGGTGATGCCCTTATCGGTGAGCGCATCGACCATGTCTTGGTCGACGCCGAGTTCGAGGAATGTCGTCACGTTGCGTCCTATTCGAGAGTGCGATGCTGCGCGCAATCACGAAGCGCAGCGGCCGGCGCTCCTGCGTCACCGGCGATGAATACAATCGAGCACAGTCTATTCCAGCAACATCGCGGGTCGGCGGTAAGCTGACAGGGTGTTCGAGTGGATCCGTGGGCTGCGCAAGAAGAATGCCCCAGCGCGCAAGTTGCGTTCGCGCGGCGATGCCGGCGACGCCGAGCGCGTCGAACTCTCCGAGTTCGCCCCCGGCATCATGCCGTTTCTGGGCCTGACCTCGTACCTGCAGCTCGAACTCTACGAAGGCGCCACGCGCGCCGTATCGGGTGCGGCCACGCTCGAAGCAAAAGACGTGCTCGCCCGAGTCGCCGGGCAGACACTCTCGAAGCATCAGCGGCTCACCGCCGAGATTCGCAAGCGCGGCGAAGAACCGCACGTCGTCATGACGCCGTTCGCGCCCGTCATCGAACGCTACGTGCGCCGCATCGACGCCGCAGACTGGCACCAGCACGTGCTCTCCCTCTACCTCGTAGGCGGGCTCTTCGACGACTTCTTCGCGAGCCTCGCAAGCGGGCTGCGCGACGGCTACCGCAGCGAAGCCATTGCGATCCTGCGCGACGACACCGGCCGCGCCGAACTGAAGGCGCTGCTCGAAGCCGCGCTCGCCGCAGACGAAGGGCTGTCGAGCTGGCTCGCCCTGTGGGGTCGCCGCCTCGTGGGAGACACGCTGCTCGTCTCGCGTGCCGTGCTGGCACTCAGCGAGTCGCGCCCCTTCGTGGAAAGCGAAGTCGAGCCTGTCTTCACTGAACTTATCGCCGACCACATCCGCCGTATGGACGGTCTCGGTCTGACGGCATGAGCCCCTCCCGGCGCCTGCCAGCCTCGGAGCCGGGGGACCGCACGCGCCTCCCGCTCGCGAGCGACCCCCCGATCTGCCACTACTTCGAGGCCGGTCGCTGCCGCTCCTGCACGCTCATCGAAACCCCCGCAGCGCAACAGCTCCACGATAAAGAGCAGCGCTGCCGCGCACTGCTGCCCGGCGTGCCCGAGCAGGCCTGGCTCCCCAGCGTGCCCGGGGGCGTGCGCGACTTCCGCAACAAGGCCAAGCTCGTCGTGGGAGGACGCCCCGGGCGGGTGACGCTCGGCATCCTCGGGCCGGATGGCACCGGGGTCGACCTGCGCGACTGCCTGATCCAGCAGCCCGCTATCCGCACAGCGATCCCGCACCTGGCCCGCTTCATCGAAGACACCGGCCTGCCGCCCTACGACGTGCCAAAGCGGCGTGGCGAGCTCAAGTTCGTGCATGTCACGGTGTCGCCCGCAGATGAGCTGATGCTGCGCTTCGTGGTGCGCAGCGAGCAGGCACTCGAAGTGCTGCGCAACAGCCTGCCGCGGCTGCGACGCGCCGTTCCAGCCGCGACCGTCGTTTCAGTCAACCTGCTGCCCGAGCACAAGGCCGTGCTCGAAGGCGAACACGAGGAACTGCTGCTCGGCTCCTCGCTCGCGATGGACACCGGCGCCGGCTTCGCGCTGCACCTGCGGCCGCAGAGCTTCTTCCAAACCAACACCGAGGTGGCGCGAGCGCTGTACGCGCAAGCCGCCGAGTGGATCGGCCTTGCCGGCCCGAGCTCGCTCTGGGATCTGTACTGCGGTGTTGGCGGCTTCGCCCTGCACTGCGCCGGGGCCGTGCCCAGTGTGCTGGGTGTCGAGATCAGCGAGGAAGCGGTGCGCTCGGCACGGCGCAGCGCCCGCGAGGCCGGGATCGCGGCCCGATTCGAAGCGGGCGATGCGACAGCCTTCGCGCTGGGATCGGACGAGGTGCCCGAAGCTGTGATCGTGAACCCGCCGCGGCGCGGCATCGGCGGTCAACTCGCTGCCTGGCTCGAAGCCGCTGACGGCATCACGCACGTCGTCTACTCAAGCTGCAACCCTGAGAGCCTCGCCACGGATCTTGCAGCGATGCCCGCTTTCGCGGTGCGCGAGGCGCGAGTGTTCGACATGTTTCCCCACACGCGGCACCTCGAGGTCGCCGTGTTGCTCGAACGCCGCTGAAGTCTGACCGCCGTTGATATGGGATCTGCCGAAGGTATGGCCGATCCGCCCCGAATCGGCCATACCTTCGGCAGATCCCATACCTTGCGCCGGCACCCGGGGTGTGGGCAGACACGGGCATGGCAGGATGTCCCTATGAACATCGTGCTCGGAGTGACCGGCGGTATCGCCGCCTACAAGGCCGTTGCGCTCGCGCGGCTGCTCGTCGAAGCCGGCCACGAGGTGCACGTGGTGCCCACCGATGACGCGCTGCGCTTCGTCGGCAAGCCCACCTGGGAGGCCATCAGCAGGCACCCCGTGACCACCTCGGTGCACGAAGACGTGCCCGAGGTGCGCCACGTCGCGCTCGGCCAGCGTGCAGACCTCGTGGTTGTGGCACCCGCCACCGCGAACACGCTCGCCCGCATGACCGCTGGGCTCGCCGACGACCTGCTCGGCACAACGCTGCTCGCCACGAAAGCACCAGTGCTCGTCGCGCCGGCCATGCACACCGAGATGTGGCAGCACCCCGCCACGCAAGACAATGTTGCGATTCTGCGCGCACGCGGGGTGCGATTCATCGGCCCCGAAAGCGGTCGCCTCACCGGTGACGACAGCGGCCCGGGTCGTATGAGCGAGCCTGAGCGGATCGCGGAGTGCATTGAGAACATGCTGGTCGGCGAGGCGGATCCCGGCGCGTCGTCCGATGCTGACGTTGTGCCGCCGACTGAGGCACAGCCGGCGGATGCCATCGAGCCAGAGGCATTCTCGGCGCCGGGAGTGCCCGGTGACCTTGACGGGATCAGGGTGCTCGTCACCGCAGGCGGCACCCGCGAACCCATCGACCCCGTGCGATACCTCGGCAACCGGTCGAGCGGCCGGCAGGGGGTGGCGATCGCAGCAGCAGCAGCGGATCGCGGCGCGAAGGTAGTGCTGCTCGCAGCCAACATTGACGAGTCTGTGCTTGCGGAGGTGCGGGATCGCGCCGCCGTGCGCGTGGTGCCCGCCGGCACGACCGCCGAACTGGAAGCCGCCGCCCATGCGGCATCATCGGGTGCCGAAGCCATCATCATGGCGGCCGCCGTCGCGGATTACCGGGTGGCGAAGGTAGCGGATCAGAAGCTACGCAAGGAAGACTCTCCGGGCGAAGCCCCCGTGCTCGAACTCGTCGAGAACCCCGATGTGCTCGTGGGGCTGGTGCGCGACCGGCGCGAAGGGCAGATCATCGTGGGCTTCGCCGCTGAAACCGTCGCTGACGCCGCCGAAGGCGAAGCGCCGTCGGCCCGGGCTGAGCTGCTCGAACGCGGGCGGCGCAAGCTCGCGCGCAAGGGCGTCGACCTGCTCGCCGTGAACGCGGTCGGCTGGCACGCCGGCTTCGAGACCGACGACAACAGCCTGCTCGTGCTCGACGCCGATGGGCACCTCGCCCGTGAAGTGCACGGCACGAAACGAGAAGTGGCCGAACGCCTGCTCGACGCCGTGCGCGACGAACTGCGGTAACGCTCCGCCGGCCCCGGCCGGTTAGCCCTCGACGCGGGCTGCGTGCGATGCCGCGTTTGCGCGGTGCGGGGCAGCTGCCCCGCGATCCGCTCGGTTCTTCACGAGCAGAATGGCGAGCAGCGCGAGCGCCATGTACACGAAATCGAACAGACCCGCGAAGGTGAGCAGCCCCTGCGACGTCGACGCCGTGGCGGTCTGCGCGTCGATGCCGCCGGTGGCGAGCATTGTGGTCGGATCGGTCGCCGCATGCAGCAGGATCGCCCACACCAGCCGCCCGGTGATCCGCAGCGAAAGATACATCATCGCGCCGAATCCGAAGGTGTACGCCACGGTGAACAGCACCGTCGGCAGCGGCTGCCCGCCGAGGGCGTTGCCCGCGTGCAGCAGCGCGAAAAAGGCCGACGACAGCACCAGCACCAGCTTCTCGCCGTGGCCGCGATCGCGCAGCATCTTCACGACGAAGCCTCGGGTGAGCAGCTCCTCGGCGAAGCCGATGCACAGGCCCAGGAGCAGCAGCGTCAGCACGGTCGACACCGCGTACGCCTCCCAGCGCGTCGCAACCAGACGGATGACAACGGGGATGAGTACCAGCACGACCGCGATCCACATCCAGGGCCGGCCGGGCACCGGCTGCCGGGCGAATAGCTCGCGCAGCCAACCGAGGGAGAACCCGAACAGCAACAGTAGGCCGCCCGCAAGCATGATCGGCAGCGCCACACCGAAGAAGATCGTCCCCGGGCCAGACAGCGGGTTCTTGGCGTCGATGAAGGAGTGGAACAGCGTCGAGGTGCCCAGGCCGATCAGCTGGTAGACCCCCCAGTACACGAGCACCAGGAGCAGCGCCTTCCACCAGCCGCCGCTGTTCCAGAACTGCTGCCAGCGGTTCTCATGCGCGCCTGCACTCATGGTTCCCCTCGAATCCGTTCGACCGTGCATCGAATGTACAGCGTTGAAGGCGTGACACGCGAGAGATCAAGCGGCGCAGCGTGGTGCTGGGGGCGGGGATTGGTGCGGGCCTCTCGTTGAGCCCGGGGTGAGGCGGGGGAGCCGGGGCTGAGCTCAGGCCAGCTCAGCTCAGCTGATGAAGCCGACCTTGCGGCCGGCCTCGCCACCCAGCTCGACGTAGCTGATCGAGTCGGTGTCGACGAGGTACTGGCGACCCCTGGTGTCGGTGAGGGCCAGGAGCGCGGAATCTTGCGCGATTGCGGCGTCGATGAGGCCGCGCACCTCGCCGGCGCTCGCCTCGGTTTCGAACGCCAGCTCACGGGGCGAGTGCTTGATGCCGATACGAACTTCCACGGGTGCCTCCTCGGATGTCGCGGCCGGAGCCGCGGAGTGTGATTGCAACTGCTTCGAGTGTATGGCGGTGAGCAGGCGTTGCGCGTCGAACCGAGGGTGCGTTCGCCCTCGGCGCAGTCGGAGGTGGGGGCGCTGTGGCGCTGTGCTGCGATGCATCGAGGTCACCCGTGAGGTCGTTTCAGTGGTGGGATAACGACCATACGGGTGACCTCGATGCAGTTGCGGCGGTGAGCAGGCGGTGCTCGGCGAAGAATGTCCGAGGTGGTCGATAGGGTGATCCCATGTTTTCATTCGACCCGTCTCAACAGGCCGTTCTGGCCCTCGATCCAGGCCGCCACGCGCGCGTTCTGGGTGCGGCGGGAACGGGCAAGACCGCGGTGCTGATCGAGGCGTTCGCGCGCGCGATCAGCCGCGATGGCTGGGATGAAGATCACGCGCTCGTGATGGCCCCGAACCGTTTGGTGGCGAGCGAATTGCGCGGCAGGGTTGAGCGCCGTGCGGGGCGCGCGATCGGCGGCACCCCGGTGCGCACTGCAACCTCGCTCGCCTTCGCCGTGCTCGCCCGTGCAGCGGCTGTCGAAGGCCGACCAGCTCCGCGGCTGCTCACAGGCACCGCCCAAGACGAAGCGATTGCCGAGACGATCGAGCGGGGCCTGAGCGGGGCTGCGAGGATATCGGGCCTCGTACCTGAGGTGCTGCAGAGTCCGGCGTTCCGCGCCGAACTGCGTGAGCTGTGGCGCATCGTCGACGACTTCAATCTCCACGCTGCGGATTTCGCAGCACAGCTGCGTGAGCTGCGGGGCGACGCCGGCAGCGAGGTACTGACGCGGCTGCCGGCGCCCGAAACGCTCGAGCGCTGGTGCGACGGCCTTGACCTTATCGCCGCCGTCGCTGAACAGCTGACCCGCGAACGGCCGGGAGAGCTCAGCTCGAGCGCGCTGCTGCGCGCTGCGGCGGCGGCCGTGCAGGAGAGCGGTGCGGCGAGCGACGGCAGGTCGGTCGAGCCCGGCACCTTCCCAGTGCCGCGGCTGCTGCTCGTCGACGACGCCCAAGAACTCGGCGAGGGTGAACTCGCCCTGCTTGCAGCCTGCGCAAGCGTGGGGAGTCGGGTGTGGGTGTTCGGAGACCCTGACTCAGCGACGGGGGCCTTCCACGGCGAACGCACCGCGGTGCTCGCCAGGCTTGGCGACGAACTGCGGCGGCGCGGCGCGCCCAGCGACCCCGAACAGCGCGCGGTGCTCGGCAGGGTGCATCGCCAGGGGGCTGCGCTGCGCGGCTTCATGCAGCACCTCACCGAGCGTGTCGGTGCGGCCGGAGCGGGCGAGCAGCGGGCTGCCGGGGGAGCGGCGGAAACCCCGGGCACAGTCGAGTTCGCCGTAGTGGGCTCGCCCGCAGAGCAACTGGGGGTGATCGCGCATCGGTTGCGCGCGCGTCATCTGGGGCTCGACGCTCGCACTCGAATCGACTGGAGCGAGATGGCAGTCATTTGTCGCAGCCGCTCCGAAGCGCTGCGCGTCTCCAGGGCGCTCGCCACCCATCAGGTGCCCACGGGGGTCGCCGCCGGTGGCATCGTGCTGCGAGAGCACCAGATCGTGCGTGAACTCGTACGGCTGCTGCAACACGCGCTTGGGCTTGCACCGCTCACCGGTGAACAGGTGCTGCAGCTCGCCGGCGGCACGATCGGAGGCCTCGACCCCGTCGCGATCAGGCGACTGCGCGGGGCGCTGCTCATGCAAGAGCGCAGAGACGCCCGCACTGAACAGCGTGCGACCGGTGACATCGGCGACATCGTTCTCGAAGCCTTCGCCCACCCGGGCGATACCCCCCTGATCGACAGCTCAGGCGGGCGAGCACTGCGTCGCATCGGCCTGCTCGCGGCCGCGGCCGTGCGGGTGCGTGAGGCCGGGGGCACCGCTCGTGAGACGCTCTGGGCGCTGTGGGAGGGCACGCGGCTGGCAGAGCGCTGGCAGACTGAGGCCCTCGATGGGCGTGGGGCGCGGGCAGACGAGGCGCACCGCTCGCTCGACGCGGTGATGGGTCTGTTCTTCGCGCTGCAGCGGCATGAAGAGCAGGACAGCGAGCAGCCGATCGGCGATCTGCTCGAAGAACTCCTCCTCAGCGCCGTTCCAGAAGACTCTCTCGCGCAACGCAGCGAACGTGCCGCGGTCACCGTCACTACGCCGCAGGGTGCGATCGGACGCGAGTTCTCGGTGGTCGCCGTGATCGGTGTGCAAGACGGAGCCTGGCCGAATTTGCGCGCACGGGGCTCGCTGCTCGGCACAGCCTCGCTCGAACGCTGGCTGCGCGGGGCAGAAGCGATCCCGCCCTCCCGCAAAGACACCATGCATGATGAGCTGCGCCTGTTCGTGCATAGCTGTGCACGCGCACGCGATGAGCTACTCGTCGTGGCGATCTCTGATGACGACCAGCATCCGAGCCCATTCTTCGGCCTGGGTCGTGACCATCGCTGCGAGGGGCTGCCCAGCAGTCGGCTCACGCTGCGCGGATCCGTGGCAGAGATGCGGCGGCGGATCACGCTCAACCCTGCTGACACCGAGGCGCTGCGCTCGCTCGTCGCGCTCGCCCGTGAATCGGCGCCCGGTGCCCGGCCCGAAGAATGGTACGGAGTGCTGCCCCCGAGCACCACAGCGCCCCTCTTCGAACTGAACGACCCCGAAACCACCGTGCCCGTCAGCCCTTCGCAGCTCGAACGCGCAGAGACGTGCCCGCTCGACTGGGCCGTTGCAAGTCTCGGCGGCGGCACCGGTAACCTGCAGGCCAGCCTGGGCACGCTCGTGCACCACGCACTCGAGACGGCCCAAAGCCCCGACGCCGAGGCAATGCTCGACGCAGTGAAAGCCGAGTGGGCCAAGCTGCCATTCGACGCCGAGTGGGAATCAGAACGAGCCGAACGGCTCGCCCGCGCTATGACCGAAAGTCTCGCCGCCTACCTCAGATCTTTCGAAGCGTCCGACCGCCGCCTGCTCGGGCGCGAGACACCGTTCTCGATTCCGATCGACAGGGCCGTGCTGCGCGGCATGGCCGACAGACTCGAAGCCGTCGAACGACCAGACGGCGAAACCGAGGTGACAGTGCTCGACTTGAAAACCGGCCGTACACCGCCAAGCAAAGCCGCGGCCGAAGCCCACGCCCAGCTGCAGGCGTACCAGTTGGGGGTGGCGCGCGGGGCCTTCGAACTCCCCGAGAACACCCAAATGCCGGCGCACGCGCACAGCGGCGGCGCCCGCCTGCTATACGTGCACCCCGATGCGACCAAGAGCGCAGACTACATCGAGCGGGTGCAGCAGCCGATCACGCCAGAGGCGAGTGAACTCCTGCAGCGGCGCGTCGCCGACATTGCACAGATTATGGCCGCCGGAGAGTTCACCGCCCGCATCGAGCACCACTGCTCTGACCCGCACCAGCCAGGCGACTGTCGGCTGCACATTATCCCGGCGGTGAGCCGCGCATGAGCAGCCGCCAGCCCAGATCCACCCATCGCGAGGCTCCCGTGTTCTCGGCCTCCCGGATCACCGAGATTCTGGCCGTGCCGCCCAAGGCCCCGCTGACTCCCACCGACGAGCAGCGCGCGGTCATCGAGCACCCGCTCGGTGGCAGCACACTGGTTGTCGCAGGAGCGGGCAGCGGCAAAACCGAGACCATGGCCAACCGCGTGGTCTGGCTCGTCGCGAACGGCCTCCTCGAAGCCGACCAGGTACTCGGCCTCACCTTCACGCGCAAAGCCGCGGGAGAACTCCGCGAACGCATCTCGGGCAGGATCGACGCCTTCGTCGAACGGCTTCGCGACGCTGCAGAACGCGGTGCACTCTCGGCAGAAGAAGCCCGTCGGGCCGGCGCCCTCTCAGAGCAGCTCTCCGACGGTCTCGACATCCCAGACGTCAACACCTATAACTCCTTCGCAGCAGGCGTGCTGCAAGAATTCGGTGCCGCAGCCGGTGTCGCACCCGGTGCCGCGATCATCGACGAGGCGACCGCCTGGCGCATCGCCCGAGAAACGGTGATCGCGAGCCGGGATCCCGAACTCGCCCGGAGCGACCTCAGCCTGCCGCAGCTCGTTCGACACCTGCTCAACCTCGATCACGCCGTCTCCGACCACCTCACCTCGCTCGATCGCGTCGACCGCGTCGTCGAAGAGTTCGGGCGCGTGATCCACCTGCCCTACAACGACAAAGAGCTCGGAGGCGAGCCCAGCGGCAAGATGTACGCGCCCGTGCGCGACGCGGTGGCCAGCCTCGCCGAGACCCCGCTCATCACCCGTCTCGCTCGGGAGTACGCGGCCGAGAAGCAGCGCCGAGGTGTGATCGAGTTCTCAGACCAGCTCGCCCTTGCCGCCCTCGCCCTGGAACGCTCAGGCGATGCCGTCGCAGTGCTGCGGCGCAGGCATCGCGCCGTGCTGCTCGACGAAGTGCAAGACACCTCCGTGGGGCAGACCCGATTCCTCTCCCGCATCTTCGCAGGCGGTTCGGTCATGGCAGTGGGCGATCCGCACCAGTCGATCTACGGTTGGCGGGGCGCCTCGGCCGAGGGGCTGCAGTCGTTCCACGCTGACTTCCGCGGTCGAGGCACCGCCGGCAGCACACCCCCAGCCACGCTCACCCTGTCGACGAGCTGGCGCAACCCCGATCGCGTGCTCGACGCTGCGAACATCATCGCCGCCCCGCTGTCGGCCGACGCTGCGATCGATGTGCCACAACTGGCACCGCGCCCCGGTGCCGCCAGCGGCAGCATCGAATGGCGATACCCCGAGACCGTACATGAAGAACGCATCGCGGTGGCCGAGTGGATGCGCGATGCGCGCGATGCGCTCCTCGCTGAACACGGCGAACCGCCCACGGCCGCGCTCATCTTCCGTAAGCGCAGCCCCATGGCCGCATTCTCGGCGGCGCTCGACGATGTCGGGGTGCCCAACCGCATCATCGGCCTCGGGGGGCTGCTCACCACCCCTGAAGTCACCGACATCGTGAGCACCCTGCGCTGCGTCTGGTACGCCGACGCCGGGAACGACCTCATCCGGCTGCTCGCGGGCCCCCGTTTCCGCCTGGGCGTAGCCGACCTCGCCGGGCTGCGCGACGCGACCAGATGGTTCGCGCAGCGCGACATCTCGCAGCAGCTGCTCAGCGCCGAGGATCGCGCCGACGACAGCGTACTCCCCGACCCTGACCGCCGCTTCACGCTCATCGACGCACTCGACCAGATCGCGACCATGCGCAACCTCGACCACTCGGCGCTGCGCGGGATCACCCCAAACGGCCGAGAACGGTTGCGCGATGCGGGACGAATGCTCGCCAAGCTGCGGCAGGGCGTCGGTGGCAGTATCCCCGAGCTCATCGGGGCGACCGCACAGGCGCTGCGCCTCGACATCGAACTCGACGCCAACGAAGCGCGCGAGCACTCCGGCAGCTCGGCAGCCCACGCCAACCTTGACATCTTCACCGAGCTCGTCGAAGGGTATCTCGCCGTCGACAGTCGAGGCACACTCGCCTCGCTGCTCGAATGGATCGAGCGAGCGGTCGAAGCAGACGAGACAGCCGAGCATGTCGCCGCGCCGGCCCCGGGAACCGTGCAGCTCATCACCGCACACGGGTCCAAAGGCCTTGAGTGGGATCTCGTCGCCGTGCCCCGACTCGTCGCGGGCGAGTTTCCCGGAGCCCCGCGCAGCGGTGCCGGCTGGCTGCGCACCGGCGAACTGCCAGACGAACTCCGCGGCGACGCCGCTGCGCGCCCCGAGCTCAACTGGCGGATCGCAGCGACGCAGCAAGAACTGCGTGACCGCATCACCGACTATCGAGAAGAACTGAAAGAACGACACCAAGATGAAGAACGCAGGCTCGCCTACGTCGCAGTGACACGCTCCGCCAGCCGCCTGCTGCTCAGCGGCTCATTCTGGGGAGGCCAGACCAGGCCTCGTACGCCCTCTCCATACCTGCTCGAACTGCAGCAGGCAGGCTTGATCTCTGGGCTGCCAGAGCAGAGCGCCCACGACACCGACCCCAGCGAACTCGACGAACTCACCCTGCAGTGGCCGCTCGACCCACTCGGCTCCCGAGGGCCCGCGGTGCGACGCGCGGCCGAGGCCGTCATCCTCGCCCTGAACGCAGCAGACGCGCAGCCTGATCCGCTCGAAGACCCCGAGCTGCACCCCACCGTGAGGCTGCTAATCGCCGAACGACGCGCATCTCGGGCCGGGGTGCACCCAGCTGCTGCGCCGCTTCCCGGCACAGACCCCGAAACAGGCCCCGGCACGAACCTCAGCGCGGTCGCGGCTGCTGAGGCCGCCGAGGATGCCGAGGATGCAGGCTCACTGCCGGACACCAGCCCAGCTTCGAGCCCGCCTGCCCCGACGAACCCCCGCGCCGAATCGGTGCTCGCCCAGGCAGCGACCGCGCTCCCCGAACGCATCACCGCATCGACGTTCCACGAGTTCATCGAGAACCCGCAGCTCGCCGAGCGTCGTCGGCTCCGGCCGGTGCCTCAGCGACCCTACCGGCGCACCCGCATCGGCAACCGCTTCCACGAGTGGGTCGAGCGGCGGGCCACCACGGCGAGAGGCACTGCGCTGCCCCTCACCGGCCTCGACCTGGAGAGCGGCGATCCTGAGCTGACTGAATTCGAGAGCGAAGCCGAGCTGCGGCCCCTCATCGAGCAGTTCGAACGGTCGCGGTGGGCCCAGCGCCAACCCATTGCAGTCGAGCAAGAGGTGACGCTGCCCTTCGCTGGCCGAACGCTGGTCTGCAAGCTCGACGCCGTGTACCGCGTGCCCGGCGATGCCAACGCCCCCGCAACGACTGCCGAGCTTGACCGCTTCGAGATCGTCGACTGGAAAGCCGGGCAATCGCCCCGCACGGAGGCCGAGCGTGAAAGCCGGTTCTTTCAACTCGACCTCTACCGGCACGCCTACGCGCAGTGGGCCGGCATCGATGCCGAGCGCATCGATGTTTCCCTGTTCTACGTCGCTGAGGGCGTCGAACTCACCGGCAGTCGACCGCGAAGCCTGCACGAACTCGAAGAGATCTGGAACTCAGCGGCTGCGAAACTGCGCACCGGGGAATAGCGGGCCTCAGCGGCTCGGGGGCTCCGGCAGCTCGTCGGCGTCGATGGGCTCGGTCAGCTGTTCCGAGATCGGTTCGGTCAGCTGCTCCGAGATCGACTCGGTGACGTGCTCTGAGCGGTCATCGCCGTCTTCGCGGTCGGCCACGCCGTGCTGCTCAGCCGCCTCGCGGTCCCCGCGCTGCTCGCCCCGCTCATCGAGCGGTTCAATGAAATCGGTGTCAACGCCGAACATGCGGTCTTCGTCCAGGGCCTCGTAGGCGGCGGTATCGGAGAGACGATCCACAACTTCCGGGGTCTCCTCCAGCAGCGCCGACACCTCCGACTCATCGAGCGGCGTGTGATGCTGGGCGGCGAAAAACGCCGCCCCAAGGGGCCCAGAGGTGCCCACGATGCGATCGAGCATGGCGACCGCATCGTCGATCACTGCCTGATCGTGCGACTCCACACCGTGCAGCAGCCAACGTGCCACCTCCAGCTCGTGGTAGAGCGCTGCCCGCACCCGCAGATGCGACAGCGAACCGGTGTTGCGATGCTGCGCATACCGCGCGAGCACCGCGTCGAGCACCTCAGATCCTGCCGCCAGCAGCCAGGCGAGATCGCCAGCGGGGTCGCCGACGGAGAGCTCTGACCAGCCCAGCACGCCCGTGATCCGCTCATCTTCGACAAGCAGATGCTCAGCATCGAGTGAGCCGTGCACCACCGTGGGTGTGAAATCCCAGATTTCCGCGGTTTCCACGGTCAGTCGCCAGCGTCGCAGTACGGTCTCGGGGAGCAGTCGTGTTGCCTCTGCCTTGTCGATGAGGCGCGTGGTGAGCAGTCGGAGATCTTGCGCACTACGAATGGGCAGGCCGCCATGCTGTGCCACACTCGTCGGCAGGTCGTGCACGGCGCCGAGCACCTCGGCGATCGGCTGCAGCAGGTGCGCATCATGTGAGAGATCTTCGGCCTCGAAGTGCGAGCCCGGGAGCATGGTCGACACCACTGCTCTGGTGTCGCCGGCGCGTGTCATGCCGAGTGTTTCCGGCACCGCGAATGGCAGGCGGCTGCGAGGCCCCTCGGTGAGTGCGGCCAGCCCCAGCAGCTCTGCCGACTGCTGCACTTCGGCCGCCTGGGTGCGCGGCACCCGCACCAGCAGCTCCGCATCCTCGCTCGCGATCACGGCGGAGGCGAAGCTCTCATCGCCCTCGTGCTCGCGCACCCCGAAGACCACGAGGCCCGGTACAGCCGAAGTCGCGAGCGCGGCTAGAGTGAAGGGAATGGTGGCCATGTATTCAGGGTATGCACGTGAGCAGGCTCAGCGGCTGCGCCACGCGCATCGTACGTCACACCGGGCGAAACTTCGAGGGGCCGCGGTGGCCTCGGCCTGCAGCACGCGAACCGCGCGAGAGGAGACCCGATGATTGCGGATCACCCGCCGCTTGCGGGCGGTGCCCTTGACCGTGATGCCGAGACACGCACCGATGCCGAGCGTTTGCGCGATGCCTGGAATGATCCTGCGGCGCGCCTCCTGCGGTTGCGCGGCAGTGAGATTCCTGTGGTGGAGGGCGACGGTGAGCTGGGTGCGGGGCCGCGGCTGGCGCTGATTCCTCCCGCGGGTGAGTTCGAGGCGGCGGATCAGGATCAGCACGCCCGTCATCTCTTTCTTGGCCGTGTGAACGGTGCTCCCGTGTTCGCGCTCGTACTGCACGACGGTGCCGCCGACGCGCCTGGCTTGCCCGGTGAGCGTTGGTGCCATCCGTTCTCGGTGGCCGACAGGCTGCCGGAGGCGGAGCGCGAGATGATCGCCGTCGCCTCGGGCCTCGCGCGCTGGCATGAATCTGCGCGCTTCTCCGCGCGTGACGGCAGCCTCACGGAGCCCGCGCTCGGGGGCTGGATGCGGCGTGATGCTCACGGCGGTGAGCATTTTCCTCGCACCGACCCCGCGGTGATCGTGCTCATCGAGCATGAGGGTCGGGTGTTGCTCGGGTCGAATGCGCTGTGGGAAAGCGGTCGATTTTCGTTGCTCGCCGGGTTTGTTGAGGCGGGGGAGTCGCTTGAGCAGGCTGTGGTGCGCGAGGTGTTCGAGGAGTCGGGGGTGCGCCTGGGCGAGGTCGAGTATGTGGCCTCGCAGCCGTGGCCGTTTCCTCGATCGCTCATGCTGGGGTTCCGTGCGCGGCTGGCGCCGGGGGTGGATCCGCACGAGCTGCACCCGGATCCCGATGAGATCTCAGAGCTGCGGTGGTTCACGAGGCAGGAGCTGCGCAGTCCCGCGCCCGGCATCACCCTGCCGCGGCCACTGTCGATTGCGCGCTGGCTGATCGATTGCTGGGTCGCCGAGGGCGAAACCGCGGCTGCACTGTCGCCTGGCTCGCCTGGCTCGCCTGCGCAAGAATGTGGTGCTGCCGCGAAGACTGTCACTCCCCACGCGGAGGGTGCACATGGCGAGTGACACCGACCCGATTCTTGCGGCGCTCGACCCCGAGCAGCGGGAGATTGCAGAGAGTTTGCGGGGCCCGGTCGCGGTGCTCGCGGGTGCCGGCACCGGCAAGACGCGCGCGATCACGCACCGCATCGCCCACGGCGTGCGCAGCGGTGTATACGCACCCGAGCGTGTGCTCGCCGTAACCTTCACCCGCAAGGCAGCGGGGGAGTTGCAGGGGCGGCTACGCGGGCTGGGTGCTGATGGCGTGCGAGCGCAGACCTTCCACGGTGCGGCGCTCGCGCAGCTGGGGCATTTCTGGCCGCAGCTGGTGGGGGGAACTGCGCCGAAGGTGCTGCCAGGCAAAGTTGCTGCGCTCTCGCAGGCTGTGGAGGGCATGGGATTGCGGATCGGGGGCGAAGCCCTCCGCGACGCTGCCTCCGAGATCGAGTGGCGTAAAACGTCGATGCTGAGCATTGACGCCTATGCCGAACGGGTGCAGAATCGGCCGCTGCCCACTGGGCTCACCGCCGAACAGCTTGTCGATCTGCACCGTGCGTACGGGGAGTTGCTTGAAGAGCGGCGGCAGATCGACTTCGAGGATGTGCTGGTGCTGCTCACGGGCATGCTCGAAGCCGAGCCACTAGCGGCGCTGCAGGTGCGCGAGCGGTATCGCTTCTTCACCGTCGACGAGTTTCAAGACGTGTCGCCCCTGCAGCATGCGCTGTTGCGGGTGTGGCTGGGGGATCGCGATGATCTCTGCGTGGTGGGCGATGCGAGCCAGACGATTTACTCCTTCGCGGGCGCGTTGAGTTCGTATCTGCTGCGCTTCGGCACCGAGTATCCGCACGCTCGCGAGATCAGGCTCGAACGCAATTACCGCTCGACCGAGCCCGTGGTTCGGCTCGCGAACAAGCTGATGCGGGATCGCCCCGGCGCGCTCACCTTGCGCGCGACTCGTGAGCGCACGGATGCGGCTTCGCCCACTTTCGAGTGGTTCGGTAGCGAGCAGGACGAGGCTTCGGCCGTAGCCGATTCGATCGCAGACGCCATGAAGCGAGGCACCCCGGCCTCCGAGATCGCGATTCTGTATCGCACGAATGCTCAGTCCGCTCGCTTCGAGGAGGCCCTGCAGCAGCGCGGGATCAGTGTGCGCGTGCACGGCGCCCAGCGATTCTTCGAGCGCGCCGACGTGCGCCAGGCCGTGATGCTCATCAGGGGGGAGGCGAAGGTCGCCGATCCGCGACCGCTGTTCCAGATCGTCAGCGATGTGCTGCGAGCCGGCGGGTGGACGGGCAAAGCTCCCGAGGGTGCCGCCGCGCGTGAACGCTGGGAGGCGCTCAGCGCGCTGCTTGCGCTCGTCGATGAGATGCCGCCGGGCACAGGGATTCGCGAGTTCAGCGAGGAGCTGCTTGCCAGGCAGCGCACGCAGCACGAGCCCACGCTCGAAGCCGTCACGCTCAGCGCCATCCACGCGGCCAAGGGTCTTGAATGGTCGATGGTGCACGTGGTCGGAATGAGCGAGGGGCTGCTGCCGATCGCTCACGCCGATGATGAAGCCGCGATCGATGAGGAACGGCGGCTCGCATATGTCGCCTTCACCCGGGCGCGCGATGTGCTGCGGCTCTCGGGTGTTGGTGGGGGAGCGCGCGCGCCGCGGCAGCCGTCGAGATTCATCGCTGAGGCCGGTCTGCTGGCGTGAGTGCTCCGCAGGCGCATTCGGGATGCGCGGAGACGCGTGTGAGGCGCGGCGCGGCGCTCACCTGGCCCTGCCGCATCGGGATCACCGCGCGTGTCGAGTGAGCCGATGCGTCATCGGCGCGCCAACGACCGATGAGCATCGCCGCGAACGCTGCGGCCATATGTGCCCCGGCGGCAGTCTCGGTGCGCGGATTCGCCCCGTGGAGCTGCGCTGCGAGCACCGGGTAGGCGGGGTCTGCTGCGAGCATCGTCAGCGCGCAACAGGTGTGGCACGGTGCTCCGTGCTCTGAGACGAGCGGGCCCACCAGGATCGCTCGATCGGTGAACCTGATGAGCAGGTGCGGCACCGCGAGACTGAGCCAGCGCTGTGCCCGTTCCAGCGGTTCGAGAAAACGCTCGACATGCACTACCAGCTCGTATGCGGCGTCTGCGTCGGGCACCGCGTCGAGTGCGCAGAGACCGGTGGCTGTCAGCGCATCGCGCAGCGCAGGCACCTCGCGCCCGTCATCGCAGAGCAGGGTGCGCAGGGCGTGCCGCGTCGCCTCCGACCCGCGACCCGTGTGCGCCGGTGCCGCCACCGATTCGAGTGCCGGCGAAAGCGCCGAGAGCACTGCCCTCGTCTCCTGCGGGGTAGCGCCCAGCCGGCGTGCTTCTCGCGTCATGCGGCGGGGCGGGATACCGGCGATGAGCGCGCCGATGAGGCGTTGCACGCCAGCGCTCGGCTGGTGCACGCGGGCCTCGGCGCGCTCGAAGCCCACGCGCAGCGTGTCTGGGTCTTCCCAGCAGAGCGGAAAATCGGAGCGGATGCGGGTGATCGTGTCGTTCATGCCACGAGTTTGCGGCATACCCGATCCGCCCTAGCGGTTATCCACAGAGATCAGTCGAGATCGGCGAGAGGCCCCTGGATTCGCCCCGCTGTGAGCGGAGTGCCAAGCGTCGCGGGATCACCCGATCCCGCGACGCAGTCACACGGCGCGATCGCGCCCGTCTTCGCCGCCCTCGTGCGGGGGAAGCTCTCCGTCAAGCAACTGCGCCAGCGCGGCATCGAAGTCGTCTGCTTCGGTATCGGGTGCCGCTCCGGCAAGGCCGAGACGTTCGAGCAGCCGTGCCGGATGATCGAGCTCCTCCGCGGTGGGCAGCAGATCGGGGTGGGCCCACAACCCGTCGCGAGTAGCGGCGTCGCTGCGCTCAGCGACCAGTCGCCACACGGCTGCAGCATCCCGCAGTCGTCGGGGGCGCAGTTCGAGACCTGCGAGCGCTGAGAAGGCGTGCTCCGCTGGTCCGCCGGTCGCCCGCCGCCGCCGCACCATCTCGGCGATCGCCTCTGCACCCGGGATCCGCTTCGCAGCATCCGCGGTGACCACATCGACCCAGCCCTCGATGAGGGCGAGCATCGTCTCAAGCCGCGCATGCGCGGCTTCCTGAGCCTCGGTCTTCGGCGGGATCAGCGCACCGTTCGACAGCAGCTCCTGAATCTGTTCCGGGTGCTGCGGGTCGATCTCCCGCGCCATCTCCTCAATGCGGTCGGTGTCGATTCTGATGCCGCGCGCGTAGTCGGTGATCGCGGTGAGGAGGTGCAGCCGCAGCCACTTCGTGTGTCGGAACAAGCGTGCGTGCGCAAGCTCACGCACAGCGAGATAGAGGGTGACTGCTTCGGCGTCCTGATCGAGCCCCTCGGCGAACGCCGCGACCCCGCTCGGCAGCAGGGCACCGCCCTCACGGCCCGGCCCGGACAGCAGCGGGATCCCGATGTCGCCTGCTGACACGACCTCCCCGGAAATCTGCCCCACAATCGTGCCCAGCTGCACTGCGAACAGTGCGCCGCCCACGCTGCGCAGCATCGGCTTCGCGCCCTGCAGCGCGCCGTTCAGTTCCTCCGGCATCTGGCTCTGCAACGCCTCGACGAGCGCGCGCGTAATCGACTCCGCAACGGGCTCGGCGAGGCTGATCCACGTATCAACCGACTGCTGCACCCACTCGATGCGGGTGAGCGTGCGCGGCGCATCCGGCGTCGCCCCCAGCTCCGTCGCCTCATCGAGCCACAGCGAGGCGACCGGGAAGGCCCGCATTGCCGGGGCAGGATCGCCTGTCGGCGCACCCGTGCTCGCCACCTCGATCGCGGTGCGGCGCGCCGTCGACCAGTCGATCTCGTCACTGGGGTGCTGCATTGCGCCCTGCAGTGTACTGAACAGACCCTGCAGGGTCTTCGGGTCGACGGGGATTCCCGCGGCCTTCGCGAACTGCTCAGCGTCAAGGCCGCTCGCCCCGCCACCGCCCTGGAGCATCTCCCTGAGGATGCGCTGCAGCTCCTCGAAATCTTCCGGGCCCCGGTTGCCGGGGTTGTCGTGGTCGCTCTCGCTCATTGCCCGTTCCTCCGCTCGTGCGTCGCCATCCACGCTACGGCACCGCCGTCAGATCCGCCTGCTAGATTGGCCGTCGCTCGGCGAATCCCATTGCGCCGACTGCGAACAGGTGCGGTGCGGATCCGCCCGCCGGAGGAGACCAGTGAACAACGACAGGATCGAGCGACGCCGCCTGCGCATCATGCTCGCAATCGGACTCGCCGCCTGTGCGGTGCTGCTGGCCGCGCTGATCCCGTCGCCCTTCGCGATCGAGCGACCAGGGCCCGTCGTGAACGTGCTCGGCGAGGTGCAGCTCGACGACGGCGAGACCGGCCCTGTGATCACCATCGACGACGCCGAGCTGTTCAAGACCGGTGGTGAGTTGAACCTGCTCACCGTCTCGATCCTCGGCGATCCCGAGCACCCGAAAAGCTGGCTGTCGCTGCTGCCAGCGCTGCTCGACCCCGCGCAACGCATCGCGCCGGTGAGCGAGTTCTACCCGGAGGGGCTGACCGTTGAGCAGCGGACTTCCCAGAACGCCGCATACATGGATTCGTCGCAGATGCAAGCTGCGGCAGCGGCATTCCGTTGGTTGGGGGAGCCAGTGCCTGTCGAACTGAGCGTCGCAGCGGTGATGGAGGGCGGCCCCGCAGTTGGTGTGCTGCAGGAAGGCGACGTGCTGCGCACCGCAAACGGGGAGCCCGTCGGTGACTTCACAGCGCTGCGGAAGCACGTCATCGCTGCCGGAGCCGGCGGCACACTGGTGCTCGGTATCGAGCGCGACGGCAGCGAGCAGCAGGTCACGCTCGTGCCGCAGCTGCGCCAGGGCGGCGAAGAGCCGCTCATCGGGGCGTCGATCGCTTCGCAATACGAGCTGCCGAGCGAGGTCGATATCAGCCTGTCGCGCATCGGGGGCCCGAGCGCAGGTCTCGTCTTCGCCCTCGCGATTGTCGACAAGCTCACACCAGGCGAGATGCTGGGCGGGCAGACGGTGAGTGCGACGGGCACCATCGATGGGGCCGGAAATGTGGGGGCGATCGGCGGTCTCACGCAGAAGATGTGGGCGGCGGATCGGGCAGAGAGCGATCTCTTCCTGATGCCGATGGCCAATTGCGGTGATCTGCCAGACAAACGCCCGGAGGGGCTCAGGATCGCACCCGTTGCGACGCTCGACGAGGCGATCGCCGCCGTCGAGACAGCCGCGGATGGGAAGGAGCCCGCGGGCATCGATCGTTGCGAGCTCACTGGCTGATGCCTCGGCGCATTGTCAGCGGCGCCCGATAGGGTGGAGCGCAGCCCCCGCCCGGCGCGCCTGAGGCGCGCACTCAGGACAGGAAGAACCCCGACGACGTGACCGACCAGAACGCAGGCGCTCCGGCCGCCACTCCACGCAAAATCTCCCCGCTCGCCATCACCGTTGTGCTGGTGGTGCTGCTGATCCTCGGCTTCCTCGCGGTTGCCGCTGTGACGGCCGAGGTGCTGTGGTATCGCCAGATCGGGTACCTCCCGGTGCTCACCACGCAGTGGATCGCCGCTGCTGCGATGTTCCTTATTGGGTTCTTCGGCATGGCAGTGCCGCTGTTCTTCGCGATCGATATCGCTTACCGCAAGCGCCCCGTATACGCGCGACTCACCGCACAGCTCGATCGCTACCAGGAACTGTTCGAACCGCTGCGGCGCCTGGTGAAGTGGGCGCTGCCCTCCGCCTTCGGCCTGTTCGCCGGTATCAGCACCGCGACGCAGTGGCAGCGTGCACTGCTCTGGCTCAACAGCGAGCCCACGGGTGAGAAAGATCCGCAATTCGGATTCGACGTCTCCTTCTACCTCTTCGACCTGCCGATGATGCAGGCCATTGTCGGCTTCGCATCTGCCGTCACCCTTATCGCGCTCATCGCCGGGGTTGCCACGAGCTACCTCTACGGCGGCATCTCGTTCTCGGGCCGCGACGTGCGCGTGTCGAAGGCGACCCGTATCCAGGCCGCCGTGATCGCCACGATCTACCTGGTGCTCCAGGCTGCGAGCCTGTGGCTCGACCAGTACGCGTCGCTCAACGACAGTGCCGGCCGCTGGACGGGCGCGCTGTTCCAAGACGTGCAGGCCGTGATCCCGGGCAAGCAGATTCTTGCCGGTATCGCAGTGATCGTGGCCGTGCTGTTCCTCATCACCGCCTTCACCGGCAAATGGCGTCTGCCGGTGATCGGCACCGCGCTGTTCCTCGTGTCGAGCATCGTGCTCGGCGTCGGCTACCCCTGGGCGGTGCAGCAGTTCCAGGTGGGGCCAGATGAGAAGAGCCTCGAAGCCGAATACATCGGGCGCAATATCGAGGCCACCCGGGCCGCCTACGGCATCAACGATGTCGAGGTCGAACGCTACGACGCTGTTACCAACGCGGAACCCGGCGCGCTGCGCAACGATGCGGTGACCACCGCGAACATCCGCATCATTGATCCCGAGATCGTGTCGCCCACCTTCGCGCAGCTCGAGCAGATTCGTCAGTACTACAAGTTCCCGCGCTCGCTCAACGTCGACCGCTACGAGATCGACGGGCAGGTCGAAGACACCGTCTCGGCGGTTCGCGACATCGACATCAGCGATCAGGAGGGCTGGTACAACCGCACCCTCGTCTACACGCACGGCTACGGCCTGGTCGCCGCATACGGCAACCAGCGCTCACCGGGCGGTGAGCCCGTGTTCCTCGAGAACGGGATCCCCACCAGCGGCAAGCTCGGCACCTTCGAACCGCGCGTCTACTTCGGCATCAACTCGCCCGAGTACTCCATCGTGGGCGGTGAGCGGAAGCGTGCCATCGAGCTCGACTACCCGGCTGACGCCGAGAGCGAGGCAGAAGCCTCGGCCGATGCCTCAGGTGAAGCGGCTCCTGCCGAAGACCAGTCGACGAAGTCTGAGACTGTCAAAGAAGACGGCAGCAACGGCCGTCAGAACATGACCACCTTCTCGGGCAACGGCGGCCCCGAGCTCAGCAACCTCTTCACGAAGCTCATCTACGCCCTGAAGTTCCAGGACATGGAGGTGCTGCTGTCGGGTGCTGTTGTCGACGGATCGCAGATTCTCTACGACCGCAACCCCGTCGAGCGTGTGCAGAAGGTTGCGCCCTACCTCACGATGGACAAAGCCCCGTACGCCTCGGTTGTCGACGGGCGTATCGTCTGGATCGTCGACGGCTACACCACCTCAGACGACTACCCCTACTCGCAGGTCACCGATATGAACGCGCTGACGGTTGATGCCGACAGCGAGCGCACCGATCCGCTGCCCAAGCCCGTCAACTACATCCGCAACTCCGTGAAGGCGACTGTTGACGCCTACGACGGATCGGTGAAGCTGTACGCCTGGGACAGCGAAGATCCGCTGCTCAAGGCGTGGGGCAGCATCTTCCCGGGCACGCTGGAGAGCGTCTCCGAGATGAGCGGAGACCTGCTCGCTCACGTTCGTTACCCGAGCGACCTCTTCAAGGTGCAGCGCGCGATGCTCGGCGAATACCACGTCACCGACGCCGACGCCTTCTACTCGGCCGAGGATCGGTGGCGCACACCGAACGATCCCGTATCGAGCGCCGGGGCAGGCGCGCAGGCACTCGCGCAACCGCCCTACTACCTCACGCTCGCCGCGGGCGCTGATGCCGAGCCGAACTACTCGATCTATTCGACCTACATCCCGGATCAGAAGGGCGAGGGCTCGCGCGATATCCTCACGGGATACCTTGCCGCGAACTCCAACGCGGGCTCCGAAGCCGGCAAGGTCTCGGACGACTACGGCACGCTGAAGCTGCTGACGCTGCCGAAGGGCGACCCGATTCCGGGTCCGGGCCAGGTGCAGAACAGCTTCACCACCGACTCCGAGGTGTCACGCCTGCTCAACATCCTCCGCCAGGGTGAGAGCCAGGTCATCAGCGGCAATCTGCTGACCCTGCCTGTCGGTGGCGGCCTGCTGTACGTGCAGCCCGTCTACGTGAAGGCCTCCTCGGGAACCAGCTTCCCGATTCTGCAGAAGGTGCTCGTCTCCTTCGGCGACCAGATCGCGTTCGAAGACACCCTCGACGCGGCCCTCGACGCCCTCTTCGGTGGCAACTCGGGAGCGAGCGCGGGTGACGGCGACACAGCACCCACAACCGAGAAGCCTGCCGACGGTGGAACCGCTGCGCCCGACGCTGGCACCTCGGGCGGCGATACCGGTAGTGGGCCGACCGGTGGCAGCAACGCTGCGCTCGACGCTGCGCTGGGCGATATGAAGCAGGCCATCCGCGACCGCGACCAGGCGATGCAGGCGGGCGACTGGACGGCCTTCGGTGAGGCCGATGCGCGACTGCGTGCGGCGCTGGAAGCGGCTCTCGCTGCGGAGTAACGCCCCTGCGCATCGAAGCGCGGCCGGGGCGGGGAGTGATCCCCGCCCCGGCCGTTGTCGCGCGCCCGCACTTCGCTCACATGAGACGCAGAAGGCTTGGTTGAGAAAGCATAGTGGTGAGTGCGCAGCGAGGTGGTTTGGGTGTTGGAACGCCCAGAATGCTCAGTCGATGACGGCGGCGACTGCCTCGATCTCGACGAGTTGATGGTCGTATCCGAGCGCTGCAACACCAATGAGGGTGCTGGGAACGTCGTGCTCGCCAAAGGCTTCACGGACCACTTCCCAGGCCTCCACGAGATCGTGCTGTTTTGACGAGGCGACGAGCACTCGTGTGCTGATCACGTCGGTGAGAGTGGCCCCTGCTGCGGCGAGCGCACCCTGCATGGTCTCGATGCAGGCTGCGGCCTGTCCGGAGAAGCTCCCAATGGCTGCGGTGGTGCCATCGTGGTTGAGTGGGCAGCTGCCCGCGAGGAAGATCAATCGGGCCTCGGCGGGTGCCGTGGCTGCGTAGGCGTATTCGGCGACGTTGGAGAGGTGAGGAGCGCGGATGAGCTGTACGGCGGTAGTCATGGGTGTAGCCTACCGTTGCGCTACAGGTGTTTCCTGATGGGCCTGTGGTGATGGCCGCCGGGCAGCTTCCAGGCAAGCGAAAGGCCCCTGATCTGGTGGTAAACACCTGATCAAGGGCCAATCTCATCGTTGCGGGGGCAGGATTTGAACCTACGACCTCCGGGTTATGAGCCCGGCGAGCTACCGAACTGCTCCACCCCGCGGCACAAGAATTAACTATACATGGGGAATCTGGTCGATGCAAATCAGGCTCGGCTGGTGCCTGTGGACAAGGTCTGCAGCGCTGCTGTTGCTGGGGAGAGCATCAGGGGGAGATGCGCGCCGGTGCGGCGGGGCACACCTCAACATCCATCGATCCTGAGAAGGGAAACCCCATGCAACATCTCGATCCGCCGCAAAACCGAAGCCAGCGCCACCCGAGGAAGAACCGCGGCGCTTGTGGCGCAGATTTTGGCGTGCAGCCCGTGCCGCGAGCCCTGCTCCGAGCTGCAGGGCTCGGGGTCACCGCCGCCGTTCTCGCCGGCGCCGCCTGCACCACAGCCGCTGCAGCGCACGCGGCACCGCCCGCCGAGGCGCGGGCCGCCACCGCGCAGCATTCCTTCGTGCCGCTGTCGTTTTCTGCAGCCTTGAATCCCCTCGCCAGAGGCAGCGAACCGGGTGCCGTCGAGTGCCCGATCGCGAAGGCCGCGATCACACGCAACACCGTGACGGGCACCTCGGGGTCTGTGCTCTACGACTACCAACTGCGGCAATTTCGCTGGTTCGCCGGGAGTGGCAACTACACCCTCGAATTGGATCTCGCGCCGTCGGTTACGGCCGGGAGCCGAGCGCGGATCACCTTCGAAAACGCCTTTGCGTCGTGGCCCGACACGCTCGAGATTAACGGTGTGCAGGTGGCGCGGGCCGTCGGCAGCGAATCTCCCTACGGTGCCAACAAACGGGCCTCGACCTGGGTGGAATATGAGTTCCTGCCGTCGATCGACAGCCTGGTCGATCGACGTATCTCGTTCTCATCGTTCTACGAGTTCTATGGGCTCGGCGATTTGCCCGCCCTCGGCACGCAGCTCACCGGCCGTGTATCGAGCTGCATGCCCGTGTTGAACGCCGACCTGGGGGTCGTGCTCGAGACCGCTATTCCGATGGGAGTGACCAGTTCCTACGCGTCGGTGCCTGGAGCAGGGATGAATTGGCAGCTCTCGCACCATGCTGACGCCGGCCCGGCGGGGGCACAGGGTCGTCGCATCGAGGTGGTGCTGTCGAACCCCCATGAGTATCGGCTGAATCCACGAGCGCTGAAGGCGGCGAGCTACGCGGTGAATGACACCCGGTTGCGTCCGATCATCGGAACGGAGCAGCAATTCGACGTGCAGAACGGCCTGAACATTACCGAACTGCCGAACGGCGATGTGGGCCTCAGTTTCGTGGCCCCGCGGCTGGGTGACCATCGACGCTTCGTTGTGCATGTGTCCGGGAGTTCTGCTCTCGTAGGACAGCATCTCGACCCGCACCATCGCCAGATCACCGGCAGCTTCAGGGTGGACGGTGGAGCGGCGGCCCTGGTGTCGCCGGAGGCGGGTTACGGGTCGGTTGGAGGGAAAGCGCGGCCGGTAGGACCGCCCATGTTCGAGAAAACTCTCGATGGCGACCGAGGATATCTGCTGCGGATCAGCAACCCCTCCGAGGGTGACGACGGCTATGTGGTGCGTCCAGGAACTGCAGTGGACCGCTTCGTAGTCAACGGCGACACGGCTAACCCCGGAGTGGCCATCGTCGACCCCTCCCGCGGAACGGTTACGGGGAACACTTGGACCTATCCCATGCTGCAACCGGGGGAGAGTATCACCGCATCGGTGCCCTTCAATGCCGCAGCCTGGTTGCAGGCGGGCGGGCCACGGATCGTCACCTCCGTCAACTCCTTTGGTTTGGAAGGAATGGGCGAGTGCGTGACCGGCCCCGTCCTGTTGGAACAGGGAACGGAGTGTTCGAAGGTCGAGGGCGGGGCACCGCCGCGTCAGACTGCGAAGCTGCAGATCGACAAGGCTCAACTGGGAGAGCCCGTGCTCGCCGAAGACGGCACCGCAATGACGGTGAGCTATCGCATCAAGGTGCGCAACACCGGAGGTGTCGATGCATGGGCAGACGCAGCAGTAGTGCGCGACACCTTTCCTGAGGGCGCACGAGAAGTGACGCTGGTGACCCCGCCGACACTGCTCGCAGGTGGTGTGCCGGAGTCAGGGCCTCACGCCACACCGGCCGATGCTCCGGCTGGGACATTCGATCCCCGGACCGGCGTGTGGGATGGTTTCTCCTTGAACGGAGGAGCCGCCGCCGCGATGGAATACTCAGCGGTGCTGCCGGTGCCTGAGGCGGGCGAGCCGCTTCGGCATGTCAATCGCGCCACTGTCGAGGCCGGGGGCCTCGCGGCACGCGCGGTGGATGCCGTTTGCGTTGCAAACGACACGCTCGACGCCGATGATGACCAGTGCGATGAAGTGACCACAGTGGCGGATCCTCCGCCGGCCACAGAAAACGTCGCGCCACCTCCGGCTCCGCAAGCGCCGGATGTTCCGGCGCAGGTGCGCCTCGCGGTGACAGGTGGCGATCGCAGCCTGCTGATGATCGCAGCCGTCGGGGGCGTGCTGCTTGTGGGAGGTGCGGCGACAGCTGGCGCGGCGACCGTGCGTGCGCACAGGCGAAGAAACGGCCTACTCGGCAGCAGCATGCACACGCGCAAGCGCGGCCGTGCCGAGGTGTCGCAGGGTTGGCGCTCCGTGGCCTGAACCTGCGAAAACGCAAAATCCGGTGGCAGAGTGCTCCGGGGCGGCGCGCGATCCGCAGCTGACACGCAGCGTGCATAAATGCAATTCATAAGTTCACGCGCCAAGGTGGGATATACGAGAAAGGAGCACCCATGACCACCACCCCCGAGCACGATCACCCGGGCGCCCAGCACACCCCCGGCACTCCTGGCACCCCCGCAGGGGCCGGTGAGGGTGCCGCGCCGCAGCAGCCCGCGCCGGAAGCCCCGGGAGCCGGTGCAGCCGCACCGCAGCAGCCCGCACCCCACCAGACGCAGCCCACCACTCCGCTGCCTGAGAGTCCCGCAGAGCAGCAGGGCGCATGGCATGGCACGGCGGCACCGCAGGCCCCGGCAGCTCAGGTGCCTGCGCCTCAGGCCCCTGCAGCGCCACAGACCGCCGCAGCACCCCATGCGCCGGCTGCGCAGCAGCTGCACCAGCCCTCGGTTCAGCACCATGCCCAGCCCTATGCCCAGCAGGCTGCTACGACCGAGATTCCTGGCCAGCAGCGGGACGGTCTCGGTGCAGCGGGGCAGACCCCGCACACCACTCAGGGCGCGACGGCGGGCGCGAGCTTCGGACAGTCCGGCAGCCACCAAGGTCAGCCGGCGGTGGCAACTGCCCCGGGGCAGCCCAAGAACCGCAGCGGTGCGCTGCTCGCGGGGCTCGCCATCGGCGCACTGCTCGGCGGTGTCGTGGGCGGCGGAGTCGCAGCGATCGTCGCCTCCAATGTGGCCCCGCAGACCGTCGCCGAAAGCGGGGGCACCGGAACGCTCACGCTCAACAACGCCGAAAATGCGACCCAGATCTCCGGGGTGGCAGCTGTCGCAACTCCCAGCGTGGTCACCCTGCAGGTCTCGGGTGAGAACGCCTCGGGTTCCGGCTCCGGTGTGATCTACCGCGAAGACGGCTACATCATTACGAACGCCCACGTGGTCACGCTCGACGGGGCCACATTCGACCCCCAGGTGCGCGTCAAGTTGAGTGACGGTCGCATTCTCGATGGCAAGGTTGTCGGCACCGCGCCGTACTCCGACCTCGCCGTGGTGAAGGTCGACGCCGAGGGACTGCCGGCCATCAAGGTGGCGAACTCTGACAAGCTCAACGTCGGAGATCTCACCGTCGCGATCGGTGCTCCTCTGAACCTGGCGAACACCGTGACGAGCGGCGTCGTCAGCGCGGTCAACCGCGGCATTTCGGTCGGCAGCGCACTCGTGCCGCAGGATCAGACGCCGCAGGAGGGCGAGGGCAACAGCGGCAGCCCCTGGGATTTCCGATTCGGGCTCCCCGGGCAGCCGCAGCAGGAGCAGCAACAGCAGCAGTCTTCTGGCGGCACTGTGACGCTCCCCGTGATCCAGACCGACGCTTCCATCAACCCCGGCAATTCGGGCGGTGCGCTGCTCAACGGCAAGGGCGAACTGATCGGCATCAATGTGGCGATCGCATCGCCGACAAGTTCGCAGGGCGTGGCCGGCAGCGACGGTCTCGGTTTTGCGATCCCCGTCAATCTCGCCACTCGCGTCGCCGACGAGATCATCGCAGGGGAGCAGCCCTCGCACGGTCTGCTGGGTGCTTCCGTGGCCGACTCCTCGCAGGACACCGATGAGGATGCGAACCACGCCGGCGGTCTGCTCGTGGATGTTGTGCGCGGCGGGCCCGCAGACGCCGCGGGGCTGCGCGCCGGTGACGTCATCACCGCCGTCGACGGAGTGCCGGCAGTTGACGGCACCTCGGTCTCGGCCCTGGTGCGCATGCACCCCGGTGGCAGCAAGGTCTCGATCGATTACACGCGCGGTGGCGAAGCGAAGCAGACGGAAGCCACGCTCGGCACGCTCGAGTGGTAATCGGTGCGGGTCGATGTCCGTTCAAGGCATCGACCCGCACGGCTGCTCGTCAACGCTAAGCTGAGTCAGATGAGTACTGCCGGATTCAGCTTCGCGAGCGGCAACCTCGCAAAGCTGCTCGCGCTTCCCAAATATCTGCTGTCGCTGCTGGTCTCGTGGGTTGTTCCACGTGGCCGGCAGCGATGGGTGTTCGGCAGCGGCATCGGCGTCGGCGAAGGGGCACTGCCCCTCGCCAGAGCCCTGCGCGACAGCGACCCAGCAGCACGCATCGTGTGGCTCGTCGCCGACGAAGCCGAAGCAGATCTCGCGAGGGCCGAAGGGTTCCTGGCCGTGCCGCGGATCGGCTGGGCCGGGTACTGGCACACCTTACGGGCCGGCACCATCGTCGTGACCCACGGCCTCGGCGACGCCAATCGCTTCGGCGTCACCGGAGCCACCGTTGTGCAGCTGTGGCACGGCGCCCCCCTCAAACGTCTCCACCTCGATTCTCCCGTCACCACGGCCGTGCGCGGCCCCGCAATCGTGCGAGCGCTGCTGCGCCGCATGTACTTGGCAGGCGCGCGTGAGGTTGACCTCTTCGTCGCCGGCTCAGTGCTTGCCGCCGAGCGCCTCCGTTCGGCCTTCCGCGTCGACCCCGGCAAGGTTCGTGTGCTCGGCGACCCGCGAGACGACGAACTCGCGCGGCAAGCGCGCGACCCGAAGGCCGCGGCCGACGCCCGCGCCCGGCTCGTCACAGCGCTCGGCGATGCCGGATCCGCTGTCGGCGACAACGAAACGATCGTGCTGTACGCGCCCACCTGGCGAGACGGCGAGCCAGACCCCGCCGTGCCGGAGGCAGCCGAGATCGCGATGATCAGGCGCACTCTCGCTGACATCGGCGCGCACCTCGTCATCCGCTCTCACCCCCTCGGCAGCGGTGCCTATGAACCGCTCACGGGGGAGCGCGTGCACCTGCTCGGTGCCGACAGGGTGCGCGACATCACCCCCCTGCTCGGCGGAGTCGACATCGTCGTCACCGACTATTCCTCGCTCGCCATCGACTTCTCGCTGATGGGGCGGCCGATCGTGTGGTTCGCCCCCGATCTTGAGCGTTACACCGCCAGTCGCGGTCTCTACGAGCCGCTCGAGGTGACAAGCGCGGGCCGTGTCGAACGCAGCTGGGCCGATGTGACGCGGCGCCTGAGCGAACTGCGCGGCAACCCGCTGGCGCACCGCGCCGCCCAGTCCGAGGCGCGCGCCCTCGCCGCCCGCTTTCACGCCCACCCGGAAGGGGGAGCTGCGCAGCGAGTGCTCGCCGAGATCACCGCGCTGCGCACGCCACTGCGTGAGCTCGTCAACGGGGAGTCGGTGTTCTTCGAGAGCTTCTACGGGCGTCAGGTGAGCTGCAACCCGCTCGCGCTCGATCGTGAGATCGCCGCACGGTTCCCAGCGCTCACCCGCTACTGGAGCGTCACCAGCGAACGTCAGCAGGTGCCGGAGGGCGGTGTGGCGCTGCTCGTCGGCGGCCGTGAGTGGCTCGCCGCGCGTCGTACAGCCCGACTGCTCGTGGTGAACGACTGGCTGCACGGCGGTCTCGGCGGCAACCGCTTCCGCAGACGCCGCGGGCAGACCGTGCTGCAGACCTGGCACGGCACCATGCTCAAGCACCTCGCGCTCGGGCGGCCCCGAGTGAGTTTGCGCACACGCCTCGCGATCCGCCGCGAAAGCAGTCGCTGGAGCCTGATGCTCTCGCAGAACCCCCACTCGACCGAGCAGTTCCGGGCAAGCTATGCCTTCCGCGGTGAGATTCTCGAGACCGGCTACCCGCGAGACGATCGTCTCGCGAAGGCTATGCTCGGCAGCGAACGCAACCCCATCGCGGTCCGCAGCGCCCGGGCCGCGCTCGGCATCGCCCCGAATGCCCGCGTGCTCGCCTACGCCCCGACCTGGCGCGACGGCGGCCTCACCCTCGTCGACGAGCTCGACGTGCGCGCCCTCGCTGAAGAACTCGGCGACGACTGGACCATCGTGGCGCGAGGCCACACCCGCACCCACGCCTTCGGACGCTACGGCGGCGCTTCGGCGCGAGTAATCGATGCCTCGCAGCACCCTGATGTGAACGATGTGATTCTTGCCGCCGATCTGCTCGTCACCGATTACTCGTCGATCATGTTCGACGCCTCGATCGCGCAGCTTCCAATGCTCTTTTTCGTGCCCGATCTCGCCGCCTACCGCGACAGCGAGCGCGGCTTCACCTTCGACTTCGAGCGGGCTGCACCTGGGCCGCTGCTGTCGCGGCGCGCAGAGGTCGTCGCGTGCGCCCAGCAACTCGCCGAGTTCGCTTCGGACGCCGCGTGGGTGCGTTCGGCGGAGCCCGCTGCCGCTGCCTGGCGCGCGCGCTTCAACCCGCACGACGACGGCGGAGCCTCAGCGCGCGTGGTTACCGCGCTTGCGGAGCGTGGTGCGCTCGGCTGAAGATCCCGCACCGGCTCGGCGAGGGGCGGATCCCGGGGCGCGCCCCGGCTACACCCGTGAGCGGTCCACTACTCGGCCCCCGCCGAAGATGATCCCGCGCAGAAAGCCTGACCCCCAGCTGAGATGCATGGTCATGAGGGTGGCTGCGGTGAGGAGCCTGTCGCGCAAGTTGGGCTGATCCGGGATCCGCACCGTCGCGTATGCGATCCCCAGCAGATACAGTGCCGCGGGGGCGAGCAGCAGCGTCCACGCCGACCCCCAGGGGAGCACACCGCAGACAAGCAGCACGAACGCGAGAACACTCGCCGCGACCCCGAGCACCAGCGCCCCGGGCGCGAAGAACCGCCACGGGTTCGCGCGGCCGTACCGCCGCACGAGCACTGCCCGCCAGGTGCCCGTTGCGAAGAACTGCCTGGCAAGGTCGCGAAGCGAGGCGCGCGGCCAGTAAGTAACCCCGAGCTCCGGCTCGAACCAGACCAGCCCGCCCGCGCGACGGATGCGCAGGTTCAGCTCCCAGTCCTCACCGCGCAGAATCGACGGATCGTAGCCGCCGACCGCGTCGAGGGCCTCTCGTCTGAAAATGCCGAGATACGCCGACTCGGCAGGCCCTGCGACCCCGTCGCCGTGATAAGCGCCGCCGCCGAGACCGAAGGGGCTGTTGTAGCCACGGGCGATCGCCTGCTGCACGGCGCCACGCCCGGCTGCGCGCATTACCCCGCCGACGTTGACGGCACCTTCACGGCGTAGCGCTTCGATGCCGCGTCGCGTGTAGTCGGGGGTGAGTTCGGAGTGGGCGTCGACGCGCACCACGACGGGGTGGCGACTCGCCGCGATTGCAAGGTTGAGGCCCGCGGGAATGTGCGTCTGCGGGTTTTCTACCAGGCGCACACGCGAATCAGAAGCTGCGAGGGCAGCTGCGATCGCCGCAGTGCGGTCGCGTGACGGGCCGAGCGCGAGCACGATCTCCTTTTCTCCCGCGTAATCCTGGTCGAGGATCGTGCGCACTGCCGTTTCGAGGTAGTGCTCCTCGTTCAGCACCGGCATGACGTAGCTGACGGCCGGCTGTTCGGGAAGGGGAGGAAGATGCACTCCACGATCCTCCCACAGGCTCACGAGCAGGGGCTTCACGGGGACCGCCGATATTCTGGGGGGATGCAATTGGCGAACGATGCGAAACGTGCGGTGCGACTGGCGAAGCGCGTGATGAAGGGACGACGGGCCTACTTCGACCTCAAAGAGCTGATCGAGCAGCGAGGCCCCCTGCCTGAGCAGCGTTTCCGTATCGGTGTCTACTTCGCCGACAGCGACGTCAACATCTATCAGATGCGGCAGTGGTATGCGCCACTGCATGAGTTGTCGAAGCAGTGGCCAGTGCTGGTACTCGCCCGCAACGCGGCCGGTGCGCGGCAGCTCATGCAGGAGAGCGGCCTCGATGTCGCATTCGTGCAGAAAGTCACCGACATCGAAGCCCTCATCGAGGAGCAGCCGCTCGACGTGATCCTGTATGTGAATCAGAACACCCGCAATTTCCAGATGATGCGCTACGGCCGACGCTGGCACGTGTTCATCAACCACGGTGAGAGCGACAAGATGTACATGACCAGCAACCAGCACAAGGCGTACGATCGTGCGCTTGTCGCGGGTGACGCTGCCAGGGCCAGACTGTCGAAGGCGCTCTGGGATTATGACGTCGAGCGCCGCACCATTCCCATCGGGCGGCCGCAAGCCGACCATCTGGGAGGCGATCCGCCCTTCTCGCCTGATGGTCGCACCGTCGTGCTCTACGCCCCCACCTGGGAGGGTGACCGCCCCGCCGCGTGCTACGGATCCGTTGCAACCCACGGCGAAACCCTCGTGCGTCAGCTGATCGCAACCGGTCGACACCGCGTCGTGTACCGTCCCCATCCCCGCAGCGGTGTCGTCGACGCCGCGTTCGGTGCCGCGAACCAGCGCATTATCGAAATGCTGCGCGAGGCGAACCAGCAGGATCCCCAAGCCCAGCACGTCTACGACACCGCACCGGCCCTGGGCTGGCAGCTCAGCCTGCCCGATGTGGCGATCTGCGACATCTCCGCGATGGTCTACGACAGGCTCGCAACGGGCAAGCCGCTCATGGTGACGCGCCCGGTCGCGCCAGAGGCCGAGATCGACGAGGGCGGCTACCTGAGCGTCTGCGAGTGGCTCGATGCGGGCGAAACCGGCGACATTGCGACGGTGCTCGACAGGGTGATCGGAGACGCGGCCGCGCGTGAGCGGCTGGGCACCTGGTCAGCGCACTACTTCGGCGACACTTCGCCCGGGGCTCCCACGCGCCGCTTCCATGAGGCGATCGCGGCGCTGCTGGCCGAGGCAGATGCGTGGCGTGAACGGCAGCACGCGGCATAGCGCGCCTGCGCATACGATCCGGGGCCGGGGCTGAACTTAGCTCCGGCCCTAGTCGTTCACGGGGTGGTCGCTGTTGTAGCGATCCAGCACCTCCGCGATGGGCGCGTCGAGCGCCAGCCGGCCGCGGTCGAGGTAGAGGCCGCGGGTGCAGAAGCGCCGCAGATCGCCCTCCTTGTGCGAGACCAGGAAGAGCGTCTTGCCCTGGGCGAGCAACTCTTCGATGCGTCGGTAGCATTTCGCCCGGAACGCACGGTCGCCCACTGCGAGCACCTCGTCGACGAGCAGCACCGGCTCATCGAGCTGCGACACCACGGAGAACGCGACGCGCACCTTCATGCCGCTCGACAGATGCTTGAAAGGGGTGTCGATCACATCTTCGGCACCGGCGAAATCGATGATGTTGTCGAAGCGTGCCGCGATCTCCTGCCGGCTGAGCCCGTGCAGACCCGCCGCGAGTGTGACATTGTCGCGCACGGTGAGGTCGCCGACGAAGCCGCCGGTGATCTCGATGAGGGGGGCCACGCCGCCGTGCACCGTGACCGAACCCTCGTCGGGCAGCAGCACGCCTGCGACGAGCTTGAGCAGCGTTGACTTGCCCTGGCCGTTGCGACCGACGACTCCGATCGCCTCACCAGGGCGCACCTCGAACGACACGTTTCGCAGCGCCCAGAACTCACCGGGACGGCTGCGACGCGAACTCCCCGAGAAGAGATCCTTGAAGCTGCGGCGGGATCCCTTGTTGCGGCGGAAGCGCACGCCGAGCCCCTGCACGGAGATGATGGGGGAAGCGTCTGCGGAACTGTCGCGCTCGGTGGTCTTGTCGAATTCGTACATCGATTACAGCTCCTTCAAGACGCCGCCGACGGAGCGTCGGAACACGAGCGCGCCGACCACGAGGAAGACTACGGTGCCCACAGCCGAGGCGCCGACGAGACCCCAATCGAGCTGGTCGGGGAAGAACCCGGCACGGAATAGCGCGAAGATACCCGAAAGCGGGTTGAGCCACGCCAGCGGGCGGGCGAAATCGGGGAGGTCTGCCGCGCCGTAGATGATCGGCGAAGCATAGAAGAGCACGCGCAGGATCAGCTTCGTGGCCCGCTCGAAATCGCGGAAGAACACCACCAGCGGCGACACCAGCAGGCCGATCCCGAGCGTGAGCGTTGCGAGCATCAGCACGGCCAGAGGGAACAGCGCGATCTGCCAGCCCACAGTGGCCCCCGAGGCGATCGCGAACACGATCAGCACCGGCAGGCTCAGCAGAAACTCGACACCCTTCGAGCAGACGATTCGCCCCACCCAGATCCAACGGGGGAGCGCCACCGAACGCACCAGCTTCACATCGCGCAGGAATGCGCGCGTCGAATCAGATACCGCACCGTTGAACCACACCCAGGGCAGCAAGGCCGTGAGTAGGAAGACGATGTAGGGGGCCTCGCCGACCGAACGGCTGAACACCTGCGTGAAGATGAACCAGTAGATGAGGCTCATCAGCAGCGGATCGAGCACTGACCACAGATACCCCAGCAGGGACGTGGAGTAGCGCACTTTGAGGTCGCGCCTGGTCAGCAGCCACAGCGACGACCACGCACGCTTGCGCGCCGTTCGGGACTCGGAGGAAAATGTCACACAGCCATTCTGCCCGGTTTTCCCTGAGCCTTCGGCAGCCGCGGCTTCTGAGGTCTGCTGCGCTCGCCGAATCATGCCCCTTTGGCAGCCCGGCGGGGCGGCCACCGGCGCGGCGAGGATTTGATAAATTGGACAGGTGCCGCCCGTATCGCCTTCGACCGAGCCTGTTTCCGAGCCTGAAGAGAGCTCGAGGTCGGGTGAACCGGTTTTGAGGGAAACTCGCGAGGTTGGCGGGCAGGGCGAAGAGCTCAGCACCGAATCGGCACTCGCCGGGGGTGCCCCGCGGGTGCGATCGAGCCGGGCGAATAGCGACGCCGAAGGTGGATCCGCACCCCCTCGGGCAGCTGAAAATCACACACCGGCCGCGGCCGCTGCGGCCCCACGCACCGGCCGTATTCAAGTGCCAGTGCCCTCGGTGGTGCGCGCCAGGGAGCGCGGCCGGCTGGCCGAGCAGAATCCCATCGTGCTGCGCACCGAGATGCTCACGAAAACTTACGGCTCGCTCGTCGCCGCTAACGAGGTGTCCATCGAGGTGCACGCGGGCTCCTTCACCGGGGTCGTCGGCCCCAATGGTGCGGGCAAGACCACCACGCTGTCAATGATCAGTGGCCTGCTGCGCCCCACCTCCGGTCGAGTGAGCGTGCGCGATGTGGATGTGTGGAGCGATGGTCCCGCGGCGAAACGCCTCATCGGCACGCTTCCGGATCGGCTGCGTCTGTTCGATCGCCTCACCGGAGCGCAGCTGCTCTACTACTGCGGGGTGCTGCACGGGGTTGCAGAGGGCGTGGTCGCGCAGCGTTCGGCTGAGCTTGCCGAGGCCTTCGGTCTTGAATCAGCCCTGGGGCGCCTTGTCTCCGACTACTCGGCAGGCATGCAGAAGAAGATCGCACTGGCATGCTCCATGATTCACGCACCCGAGGTGCTCGTGCTCGACGAACCCTTCGAAGCGATCGACCCCGTCTCGGCATCGAACGTCACCGACATTCTCGAGAAGTTCGTCGCAGGCGGCGGCAGCGTCGTAATGTCGAGCCACAGCCTCGATCTCATCCAGCGCGTGTGCGACCACGTCTCGATCATTGTCGACGGCAGCGTCATCGCGCAGGGCACCGTCGACGCCGTGCGCGACGGCCTCAGCCTCGAAGAACGCTTCACCAAACTCACAGGCATGAGCGACGCCAGGAAGGGGCTCGAATGGTTGCACGGCTCTTCCGACTCCGAGTAGCGCTGCTCGGCGGCGCATTCCGAGGCTCGGCCGCGAAGGGCTTGCGAACCGGGCTGCTCTACGCTCTGCTTGGTGCCGCCGCTGTGCTGCTCGCCGTGGCACCCGCGCGTCTGCTGCCCTCGGGGCAGGAGCGCGCGACCGTCGACACCATCATTGGTGCCATCGTGCTGGGCGCCGCGTTCGTGGTGCCGTTCTTCGAGAACCGGCGCAACCTCGAACCCCGTCAGTTCGCGCAGTTCCCCGTCGGGAACGGAGCGATCGGCGTGGCACTGCTCGTGACCTCGATCGCGACCTGGCCCTTCCTGCTGCTGCTGAGCTGGCTGACCGCACTCACCGTGGTGCGGCCCGAATGGCTGCAGGCCGGGTGGATTGCGCCCGCCGCCCTAGTGCTCGCAGCGCTGCTCGCCCTCTGCGCCGTGCGCGTGGTGTCGGCGCTCTCCAAACTCCTTGCCGGAGCCCGTAACGCCGGTACGATCCGCACCGTGGGCGTCGTGCTCTTCGTCGCCTTCTTGCCCGTTGCCGTGTTCGCCGCCGCAACCGCATTCGGGGCCGACGGCACAGCAGCTGCAGCGAGCACCGCTGCAGCTGTGGCCTGGACACCGTTCGGCGCGCCGTTCGGGGCGATGGCTCTTGCAGCGACAGGCGACCACAGCGGGGCCCTTTTGCACCTGGCTGTCGTGGTGGCCGCGATCCTCCTGCTGCTGCTGGCGTGGTTCCCGCTCGTGCGCCTCTCCAACGAGCGCATTGATCGCCCGCTAGCCCCCGATACGGCACGCGCAGGCCTCGGCTGGTTCGAACGCTTCTCGGCGCGACCCGCACAGGTGATCGCTGCGCGCCAGCTCACCTACTGGGCGCGCGACCCCCGCTACCGCGTTGCGCTGTTCGCGATCCCGGTCGCGCCGGTCGTGATGCTCATCGCCTTCGCCGTCGCCGGAGCAGACCTGCGCCCCCTCGCGCTCGTACCGCTGCCCGTGATCCTGTTCCTGCTGGGCTGGTCGCAGCACAACGACGTCTCCATGGACTCGACGGCGATCTGGGAGCATGTTGCCAGCGGCATTCGAGGCTGGGCGGATCGAGCCGGGCGTCTTGCCCCGGTACTCATGATCGGTCTGCCGCTCGCTCTCATCGGATCCAGCATTACCGTGACGATCCTCGGCGAGTGGCGAGTGCTGCCCGCTGTGATCGGTATGAACATCTCCGTGCTGCTCGTGGCCTGTGCGGTGTCGAGCGTCTTCTCTGTGCTGATGCCGTACCCGGCGACCCGGCCCGGTGACAGCCCCTTCTCGCAGCCGCAGTGGTCGGGCTCGGGATCCGGCCTCGCGCAGACGCTGTCGATGATCCTTGCACTGCTGCTCGTCGTGGCACCCGTCTGGTACGCGATCATCGCGATCGTGAACGTCGAGTTCGGGAGCAACATGTGGGCGCTCGGCTTCGGCATCGGCTACGGGGTGATCGTGCTGTTGCTCGGCGTGGCCATCGGTGGTCGACTTTTCGATCGCAGCGGCCCCGAACTCATCGCCGTCACCCAGATCTTCGACTAACGCGCGGCGGTGCCCCGAGGTACAATCAGAGCATGGGTATGTTCTCGCGTCGTGATCCCGAAACCGTTGGCGGCGGCACCGATGTGCTCGATCGCGAGCTTGAAAAGCTGCTGGAAGACTCGCAGATCGAAGACGGCGACCACGAGCGCTTCTCCCACTACGTGCCTAAAGACAAGATCCTCGAATCTGCCGTGACCGGGAAGCCGGTGCGCGCGCTCTGCGGCAAGAAGTGGACTCCCTCCCGCGACCCCGAGAAGTTTCCGGTGTGCCCCGACTGCAAGAAGGTCTACGAGCGCATGAAGAAGTAGCGCTTGCGTGGTCGGTGCCGCGGCTGATGCCGCGGCACCGACGTCGCGCCGGTGATGGAGTTCAGTCGGCCCACACGCGAACAGGCCGCCGGTGTCATCGATACCGGCGGCCTGTTCGTGTGTGTGGATGTGCGCTGACCGTGCTGGTGGTGCGGCTCGCGTGATGCGTGTGGATCAGCGGTATTCAGTGGGGATCGCGGGGTCGCCCCGCGTGAGGCTCAGGGCAACAGGCGGCAGCTCTGCGACGCGGATGCGGTGCCGCTCGCGGGCGGCAGCAAGCCCCTCGGCGCCTACGTGCTCGGGCAGAATCTCGCCCGAGCGCACGAGCGGTGCGAGCACCTCGCGAGTCGCGCCCGCGAGGTCTTCGCCCTCAGGCTCGCCGCCGGGGCCGTCGCCGAGCAGAATGAGTTCGGCAGTGGCGGTGCCGCGCGCGTCGTAGCATCGGCGCACGCTCTTGCGCCCGCCGACGGAGGCTTTCTCCGCCGACTTCTTGGCGACCGCGATCCACTCGCCAGACTCGTTCTCGTGCGCCACAAGCTTGTACACCATGCCCATCGTGGGGGTGCCCGATCCGACGACGACCGAGGTGCCCACCCCGAAGCTGTCGACGGGTGATGCGGCGAGCGTGGCGACAGTGTGCTCGTCGAGGTCGTTCGTGACCGTGATGCGGGTGCGCGTAGCGCCCAGTTCGTCGAGCAGTCGACGCACCTGCGCGACGACGATGGGCAGGTCGCCGGAGTCGATGCGCACAGCGCCGAGCTCTGGGCCTGCGACCTCGATGGCGGTGCGCACGCCCTGCTCGATGTCGTAGGTGTCGACGAGCAGTGTCGTGTCAGTGCCGAGAGCGGCGATCTGCGCTTCGAAGGCCTGCCGTTCGCTGTCGTGCAGCAGGGTGAAGCTGTGGGCTGCGGTGCCCATTGTGGGGATGCCGTAGCTGCGCCCGGCTTCGAGGTTGGAGGTCGCGCTGAACCCTGCGAGATAGGCGGATCGGGCAGCGGCAACAGCGCTGTACTCGCCGGTGCGCCGCGATCCCATTTCGGCGAGCGGTTTGCCTGCCGATGCGTGGCTCATGCGGGACGCCGCGGTGGCGACCGCGGAATCCGCGTTGAGGATGCTGAGTGCGAGGGTTTCGAGCAGGACACCCTCGGCGAAGCTCGATTCGACGGTGATGACGGGGGATCCTGGGAAGAAGACCTCGCCCTCGGGGTAGCCCCAGATATCGCCCGAGAAGCGGAAGTTGCTCAGCCAGTCGAGGGTGGCGGGGCTCACGATGCCCCGCTCGCGCAGGAACTCGAGTTCGGCGTCGCCGAAGCGGAAACGTTCGATGGCGTCGAGCAGGCGGCCGGTGCCCGCGACCACGCCGTAGCGGCGCGCACCCGAGAGGCGCCGTGCGAAGAGCTCGAAGACGCTGCCGCGGTGGGCCGTGCCGGCCTGCAGTGCGGCGTCGACCATCGTGAGCTCGTAGTGATCGGTGAGGAGAGCCGTTGACGTGTGCACGCCGTCAGCATAGCCGGTGACGCGCCACCTCTGCGGGCACCGTGTACGCCGCTAACGGAAATCTCGGGACGTGATTCCTGCGGGTGCCGCCAGTGGTTCGAAGGACTCTGCGATGACATTGATCACCCCCTCGGGCGAACGTTCGACCGCGCCGCGGATCACGAGCGCAGGAGCAGAGCGCGCTACGAGTCTGTTGCGCAGCCAGACGTCGCGCCAGGTCACCACGTTGACGCTGCCGGCTTCGTCTTCAAGCGTCACGAAGACGATGCCGCCGGCGGTGCCCGGGCGCTGTCGGTGCGTCACCAGGCCTGCCACCTCGACGATCGATCCTGGACGGGTGAGCCGCAGCCGATCCGAACGCACCACGCCGCGCGCATCGAGCGAGTCGCGCAGTAGGGCGAGTGGGTGCATCGCGAGCGGAATGCCGGTGCTCCACATGTCGAGTGCGGTCTGTTCGGCGGGTGCCAGTACGGGCAGCAACGGCGGCTGCACGTGCACGGCGATGCCTGGCAGGAATCGTTCCCGGTTATCAGCGGCCGGTGCGGCCGCCCAGAGCGCTTCTCGACGGCCGATGCCGAGGCTCTCGCACGCGCCCGCTGAGGCCAAGGCTTCGATTCTGCTGTGGTCGAGGTCTGCCCGCCTGGCGAGATCGGCCAGGTCGACGAAGGGCGCCTGCTTGCGTGCTCGGGCGATGCGCTCGGCGGTTTCGGCTTCGATACCCCGAATTCCGGTGAGACCCAAACGCACCGCGAAGGGGCCGTCGCGGCGGTGGGTGCCGCTCGTGTCGGGGGATCCCGCGACGAAATCTCCCACAGGCGGCTGGATATGCGCAAGACAGGCTTCGGAGCCGGAGCCGGAGCCGGAGCCGGAGCCGGAGCCGGAGCCGGAACCGGAACCGGAGCCGGAGCCGGAGCCGCGGGCCTGATCGGGGCGCGTGAGGGCTTCGAGATCGGCCTGTGCCTCCGAATACTGCACATCGGGAGGCAGCACGGTGACGCCGTGACGCCGTGCATCCTGCACGAGTTCGCGGGGGGAGTAGAACCCCATCGGTTGCGAGCGCAGCAGCCCGGCGAGGAATGCTGCGGGGTAGTGCAGTTTGCACCACGAACTGATGTAGACGAGCAGCGCGAAGCTGAGCGAGTGGCTTTCGGCGAAGCCGAAACTGGCGAAGGCTTCGATCTGCTCGTAGAGGCGCTGCGCATCGTCATCGCCGATGCCGTTCTCGCGCATTCCGGCGAAGAGTTTCGCCTTCAGGCTGTCCATGCGCTCCTGTCCGCGCTTCGACCCCATGGAGCGGCGCAGCAGGTCGGCGTCTTCGCCTGAGCAGTTGCCGACGGCGACGGCCATCTGCATGAGCTGTTCTTGGAAGATCGGCACGCCCAGGGTGCGTTCGAGCACCGGTTTGAGTTTGGGATGAGGGTAGCTCACGGCCTCTTCACCGCTCCTGCGTCGCAGGTAAGGGTGCACGGCTCCGCCCTGGATCGGCCCGGGGCGGATGAGCGCGATTTCGATCACGAGGTCGTAGAACCGGCGGGGCAGAAGCCGCGGCAGGGTGTTCAGCTGTGCGCGGCTCTCCACCTGGAACACGCCGACCGCGTCGGCGCGGCACAGCATGTCGTAGACGCCTGGCTCTTCCTTGGGGATGGTGTCGAAGGTCCACTCTTCGCCCGTGTGCGCTGCGATGATGTCCATGGTCTTCTGTAGCGCGCTCAGCATGCCGAGACCGAGGAGATCGAACTTGACGAGGCCCATCGTCTCGCAGCTGTCTTTGTCCCACTGCAGCACCGTGCGGCCCGGCATGCGTGCGTGCTCGATGGGGCAGACCTCGCCCACGGGGCGCTCGGTCAGCACCATGCCGCCCGAGTGGATGCCGAGGTGGCGCGGTGCGCGCATGAACTGCCTGGCCAGCTGCTGCACGGGTGGCGGGATCGGGCTCGCGGGATCGTCATCGATACCGCTCCAGCGCTCCAGGGCTTTGGTCCAGGCTCGCTGCTGGCCCGCGCTGTAGCCGAGCGCTTTGGCGGCGTCGCGGATCGCGGCCTTGGGACGGTAGCTGATCACGTTCGCGACCTGCGCCGCATTGCGTCTGCCGTACTTCTCGTAGACGTACTGGATGATCTCTTCGCGCCGCTCGGAGTCGAAGTCGACGTCGATGTCTGGCTCTTCGTCGCGCAGGCTCGACAGGAATCGCTCGAACGGCAGGTTGTAGCGTATGGCGTCGACCGCGGTGATGCCCAGGACATAGCAGACGGCAGAACCCGCGGCCGATCCGCGCCCCTGGCACAGGATGCCCCGCTCGCGCGCCTCACGCACGAGGTCGTGCACGATGAGGAAATAGCCGGGGAAGTCTTTCTGCTCGATGACGGCGAGCTCTTGCTCGATTCTGCTGCGATGGCTCTCGGGCAAGGGCAGGCCGTAGCGGCGTTCGGCGCCCGCCCACACGAGGCTGCGCAGCCAGCTCATCTGCGTGCTGCCAGCGGGAAGGTTGAGCTGCGGGAGCCGGGGTCGTGCGGCCCTGAGTGGGAACGCGAGTTCTTGTGCGAGCGGCACCGTGCGTGCAACGGCGTCGGCGTGCTTGGCGAAGCGGCGCATCATCGCGGCGCCGCTGCGCAGATGGGCGGCCCCGGTGGCCGGCAGGTGCGGATCGAGTTCGTCGAGGCTGCGCCTGGCACGCACCGCGGCCATCGCTTCGGCGAGGGGAGCGTGGGTGCGGGAGGCGTAGTGCACATTGCCGGTGACGACAGTGGGGAGGCCGCGCTGCGCGGCAAGCGCTGCGAGTCTGTCGTTCAGGGGGTCGTCGCCGGGGTGCCCGTGGTGCGTCAGCTCGACATACACGCTGTCGGAGCCGAAGAGTGCAGTGAGACGATCGAGTTCTGCCAGGGCGGCGGTGTCGTCGACCCGGTGCGGCGGGATCGCGGCGGGCGCGGAGCCGAGCGCGCGACGCACGGCACCCTTGCGGCAGCCTGTGAGGATCGCCCAGTAGCCCCGCCCAGCCTCAGCGAGTGCCTCCAGATCGTAGACCGGGCGGCCCTTCTCGCCGCCGGCGAGCTGGGCTTCGGTGATCGCTCCGGCAAGCCGGTGATATCCCTCTGGGCCGCGGGCGAGCACCAGCAGGTGGGTGCCCGCGGGGTCGGCAGCCCCAAGTTGGGGCACGTCGAGCCCCAGGGAGAGCTCGGCGCCGTAGACGGTGAGGAGCGGGGATCGTGCAGCTTGTTGAGCATGTTGAGCATGTTGAGCTTGTTGAGCTTGTTGAGCTTGTTCTGGCTGTTCCTCGCGGGCCGCAGCGTCTTGTCTGGCCTGCGCTTCGGCGGCCTCCGCGAAGCGCGCCGCGCCGTAGAGGCCGTCGTGGTCGGTGATCGCGAGACCCGTGAGTTCGAGCCGTGCGGCTTCTTCGATGAGCTGTTCCGGCGACGACGCGCCGTCGAGGAAGCTGTAGTGGGAGTGTGCGTGCAGTTCGACGTACGGCACAGCCGGCGAGCTGCGCTGCTGCGGCACAGCCGGTGAGCTGCGCTGCTGCGGTGCATGCCTTGGCTGCCCTGGCGGGGCTGGTGCACCGGCCGCTGGTGCGCTGTCTGCGGTGGCTGTCGGCGTCGCCCCAGCCGAGGGCTGGGCTGGGGTTCGGCCCGAGAGTCGCCGCTCGAACTCCTGCCAGGGCAGGGGTGAGTTCTGCCACTTCATCAGTCGTACCTTCCCTCCGCGTGCCAGCGCCCACCCTCGTGCAGCAGCAGCCAGGCGTCTCCGTCGCTGAGCTGCAGTTGCAGCCGGAATCGTGGGGGCGACCCTCGCCACCACTGTTCTCGTAGAGGCCAGAGCGGCGACCAGCCGCAGACGAGCGCTGAGAGGGCAGTGCTGTTCACCCGCAATTGAGTCGGTCTGGCGGTGAGCAGATCTTCATCGTCGACACCCACGGCACTGCCGGTGTCGTCGACAAGCTCTGCGGGAAGCGGCGCGGGGAAGACGAGGGTCGGCGCAGGCCCCGGGATCGAGCCTGGCCAGGGATCGGCAGCGGATCCGCGCGCCCCACGCCGCCCTGGCCTGTCGGTGCTCCACGGGATGAAGCTCTGCCTGTCGGTGAGCAGGCGGCCGCCGGTGAGGGCGATCGTGCCCACGCTCGTGTGTCCGAGCCGACTCTGCACTCTGCTGAGGTGATGGTGCACGCGGGTGTCTGGCTCAGTGCTCCAGAGCCCGGGTTCGTGCGCGGCGGCGCGGTCGGTGTGTACCGGTGACAGACGCACATGGCCGATCCCGGCACCCTCTCGGCCGTGCTCGGCGCCCTCAGGTGCGGTGGGCATCGCGGCCAGCTGCCACCGCACCCGATTGACGGCGTCGGCCGGGGTGAAGCGATGCGGGTGGGCCCACACCCGTTCGTGTCTGACACCGATGTCGTCGGTGAGCTCGACGCGCAGCGCGGTGCAGACGAGGCGTTCCTCGGCGAGCCCCGATATGAAGCGTTCGGCGAGGGTCATGCACGCGAAGGCCAGCTGCTCCGCGTGTGCGACGGGAGGTTCCAGCGCGAGCTCCACGGAGAGCTCGCGCACCGGTGTGCGTGGCCGCAGCTCTGAGCCGTGCTGTGGGCCTGCGGCTGAAGCCCGCCTGTGGGCGGCGACGCCCTGCGGCCCGAAGCGCTGCCGCACCGCGTCCTCTGGCAGTGCCGCCAGTGCCCCGAGCGTGCGGATGCCGAGGCCGTGCAGCACCTCGGTGAAGGCAGGGTCGGCGGCGCGGGCCACGGGAAGCCCGCTGAGGAATGCTGCTGCGGCTGCAGCCGGCACGATGCGGACCCCCTCGGAGGGTGCCAAGAGGCCCGGCTCGGTGGCGGCCGCGCGCGCTGCTTGCTCTGCAGCGAAGCGGCCATCGGCGATTCCGATGCGCGCCCCCGGCAGCCCCAGCTGCGCGGCGAGCTTCAGCACGGCTTCGGCCGCAGGCTGCTCGCCCCCGTAGTATCTCGCCGCACCACGGGCGCGCATCGTGCAGAGGCCCGCTCGAATGGGCTCGACCCCAGGGATGAGCTGTTCGATTGCGGCGAGCACGGGGGCGAAGCGGCGCTCATCGACCTCGGCATCATGCGGCGTGACCACGAGTGACGGGCAGCGTGACTGGGCTTCGGTCTCCCGCAGGCCGATCCGCACACCCTCCGCGCGAGCGGCCTCCGAGCATGCGGCCACCCGCCGGTTCGCGATCAGTGCGATGGCGGGGGAGGGTGGTGGTTCCTGCGCGGTGCCCTGCAGTTCGCGCAGGTAGGCGTGCACCGGCCAGTCGGGAACCCAGAAGACGATGATTCGCTCTGCGGTGCCAGGCGCCGCCCGATCGACAGCGGCGTTCATCGCGGCACCAGCCTGCGGATCTCGGGAAGGGCAGGATCAGCTACGGCGCCGCCCGCGAACCGTACGGTGTGGCGAGCCGGGCCCCGTCGATCGAGCGTCTGCACGGTGAGCTCGCGCTCATTGAGCAGACCGTGACCCTCGCCGAGCCCGCCCCACCGCGACTCGGTCACCCTGAGTGTGCTCTCGGGCCGAGGCCAGTCGCCCATCGCGACCAGTGCGGAACCGTGCTCGCGCAGCTTGGCCGAGATGCGCTCGACCTCGCCAGGCCGCACGCGCGACGGCGGGCGCAGCAGCACCACGGTGAGCACCTCGCTCAGTGCTCCGACGATCCCCATGGTGTCAGCTCCCGGATCAGGGACGAGTACGCAACGGTCGAGCGCAACACCTAACGAGGCTGCCGCCTCGGCGCCGAACCCAGGGCAGCCGATCACCCCGCACCATGATCCTGCTGAAGAGGCCTCGGCCAACAGTGAGAGCGCGAGTTGCATCGACCCGTGCACCGCATAGCTGGCCCCTTTGCTCAGAGCCCCGCCCGGCAGGAGGGGACGCAAGCCCGGGGTAGTGGGGAGGGCGCGATCGTCGAGCCGCAGGGGCTGCATCTCGGTGATGCGCTGCTGCAGCGAGCGAACGGTCGCGGCGGGATTCATGCAGCAATATTCGAACATATGTTCGAATAAGTCAACCCTGGCGCGCCCATCGGGAAGCTGGATCAGGGCACCCGCCAAGACCGCGTAGGATGGGAGGGATGAACGAGGACGAGCTAGACGATTACGAGCGCGAGGCCGAGCTGTCGCTGTTCCGCGAGTACCGCGACATCGCCAGCCAGTTCCGCTATGTCGTCGAGACCGAGCGCCGTTTCTACCTTGCCAACGAGGTCGACCTGAAGCGGCAAGACGCCGGCAGTGATTTCTACTTCGAGCTGTCGATGAGCGATGTCTGGGTGTGGGATGTCTACCGTTCCGACCGCTTCGTGAAGTCGGTGCGAGTGCTCACCTTCAAAGACGTGAATGTCGAAGAACTCTCAGCTCGCGAGTTCAAACTGCCGCAGGAGCTGTCGCTCGACGAGTAACAACCGTTGGTGTGGCGGAGACTCCGCTCACAACCACGCAGGCGCGTGCCAGATGGCCTGGTTATCCACAGATCTCGGCGCACGGTCTCGCTGGCCCGAGCGGAGTGCGAGAGTCGGAGCATGATTCTCCTCGCTCGTTCACTCGCAGTGCTTCTCGCGCTTCCCCTGCTTTCCATGAGCGCGGGCGCGGGCGGGCCGACACTCGAAACATCGGTCGTGCACAGTGGCGGTGCGCCCGCAGTCTGGAATGCGCGTGCACCGACGCTCTGGATTCCACCATTCGGGTCCCTGGAGGTGACGGGCCCGTACCGGCCCCCGCCACACCGCTACGGCTCTGGCCATCGGGGCATCGATCTCGCCGCTGCCGTGGGAATGACTGTGGTGGCGCCGACCTCAGGAACGGTGATCTTCTCGGGCACAGTAGTGGATCGGCCAGTGGTCTCGGTGCGGGCGGGTGACGGGATCGTCTACTCTTTGGAGCCCGTGCGCAGCGGGTTTGTGGCGGGAGAGAGGGTGGCCGCCGGTGCCCTGCTCGGCGAGGTGTCGGGCGGCGGTCATTGCCAGCAGGAGTGCGTGCACCTGGGGGTGCGGGTGGGAGGCGAGTACGTGAATCCGTTGCGCTACTTCCGCAGTCGGCCGGAGCTGTTGCCCTGGTGATCGTGCATCCTCGCCTGCGACCTCGCTTTCGATCTCGCTTTCGATCTCGCTTTCGACCTCTGCTGAGGCACCTGCAGGCAGCCCCTGCAAGTGGCACCCGCAGGCTACCCCTGCGGGCGGAGCGGAGATGCTTCGCTCACCATGTCTTTCAGGCGCGGGGGTGGGCCTGGCGGTAGCTCTCCGCGAGCCGTTCCGTGGAGACGTGGGTGTAGACCTGCGTGCTGGCGAGACTGGAATGGCCGAGCAGTTCTTGCACCACACGCAGATCGGCACCTCCGTTCAGCAGGTGCGTAGCGGCGGTGTGCCGCAGAGTGTGAGGGCCGCGGGGCCCGCCTCCCGGTTCACGTTCGAGCTCGCGCGCGACCAGACGGTAGACGGCGTTGCTCCCCAGCCGTGCGCCTCTCCGGCTGAGAAAGCAGGCGGTGGTGTCGGGCTGTTCGGCGCGCGCTGCGAGCGCTGGGCGCCCGGTTTCGAGATAGCTGCCAAGCGCGCTCGCCGCCGGGGCGCCGAGCGGCACCACGCGCTCCTTGCCGCCTTTGCCCAGCACCCGCACGGTGCGTTCACGTCTGTCGACGCCGACGAGATCGAGCGCGCAGAGCTCTGAAACCCGCAGTGCTGACGCGTAGAGCAGTTCGAGCACGGCGTGGTCGCGCAGCTGATCGGGGTCGCCGCTCTCGGCGAGTCTGGCGGCACGGTCGAGGATGCGGGTGATCTGCTCATCGGCGAGCACCCGGGGGAGTTCACGACGGCTCTTCGGCGCGCGCAGACGCGAGGCGGGGCTGCCGGGGGCGAGGCGGCGGCGTTCCAGCCAGGATCCGAACGACTTGAGCGTTGCCACGTTGCGGGCGAGCGTGCTCGCGGCGAGCCCGTGCTGCTGGCGTTGCCAGAGCCACCCGCGCATGAGTTCGAGGTCGCACGCGGCGAGCGTGTGGGCGCCGGACTCTTCCGCGAAATCGCAGAAGCTGCGCAGATCGCGCTGGTAGGCGCGCACTGTGTGCTCGGAGTAGCCATATTCGAGGCGCACTGCTGCGATGAACTGTTCGATCGCTGCCGCCAACTCCATACGCTCATTCTCGCCGCTGCAGCGCCCACTGCGGAGCCGACCCGTCCGGCGTTTCGCGGCGCTCCACTGTTCTGAGCAGTTCCAGTTCAGCGAGTGCACCGCGAGCCTCCCGCGCGTCGATGCCTGCCAGACGAGCGATCTCCAGGAGTCCGCGTGCTCCTCGCAAAGGAAGGGCGTCGAGGACTCGCCGATGCAGAGAAGGCTGGCGAGAGGCATCGAATGGCCGCTGCGTGGCGGAGCCAGATGAAAGTGGTGAGCCGCTGCTCGGACGCGACGGCTCCGGTGACTGCGACGGTGCTGATGCCTCTGATGCCCCCGGTGACATCGGCATCTCTGGCATCCCTGCTGTCGAGCCGTGCGGCGGCCCCGCCGCTTTCGAGACGTGCGGCGGCCCCACTGCTGCTGCGAACAGTGCAGGCTCCCAGTCCAGCCCCGCGAACTCTCTGGCATCCGCACCGCTGGTCACGAGCGCGGCGTCGTAGTCACGGATCAGTCGATGGCACCCCGCCGAGGCCGAGCTCGTGACGGGGCCGGGCACCGCTCCGAGCGGGCGCCCCAGTGCGGCTGCGTGCCCGGCGGTGTTGAGCGAGCCTGACCGCACTCCGGCCTCGGTGACGAGCGTGGCACTGGCGAGCGCGGCGATTGTGCGATTGCGCTGCAAAAAGCGCCATCGCGTGGGCGCAGCACCCGGCACCATTTCGGAGCAGACAGCTCCCGCTTCGGTAATGCTGGCGAGCAGCGGGCCATGCGAGCTCGGGTAGACCCGATCCGCTCCGCCCGCGAGCACCGCGATAGTGGGGGAGCCGAGAGCGAACGCGGTGCGGTGCGCGACGGCATCGATGCCGTAGGCGGCCCCGGAGACGATCGCCGCGCCCGCCGAGCACAGCGCCTCGGTGAGCTCTGCGGTGACACCGGCCCCGTAGCCCGTGCAAGCCCGAGCGCCCACGACAGCGACCGAGAACGCCGAGAGTGCAGTGACCTCACCCCGCACCCAGAGCAGCAGCGGGGCGTGCGCGCCCAGGTCGTCGAGCGCGCTCGGCCAATGCGCCGACCCCGGTGCCACGAGCCGTATTCCCGCGGCAATGGCGCGGTCGAGATCACCGAGGCTCGCAGCGCGGTCGAGGCGCAACCGCCACCGCGCGAACGCCTGTGCCACCGCTTCTCGCTCAAGCTCGACCCCGCCCTCCGCGATCGCCGCATCGCGGGCTTGGCTCGCCGCAGCACCGCTGAGCAGCAGCCCGAGCGCACCCACTGCGCCGAGTGCCGATACGAGACTGCCCGCAATAGCATCGCCTGGCTCCACCAACCGAGCCCAGACCACGCGGGCGAACAGCGCGGCGTCGGCGTCAGCACCGATCCCGTCGCTGGCCGCGCCCGATCCGCCGCCGCTATTGCTGTTGGGGGTGCGGATCACTGCAGCTGTTGCGGGCACCAGCCGGGCCAAGCGTTCGCGCACCTCGCCGTCGACCCCGAGCAGCCCACGGGCCTCTGAATCGCCGGGGCTCACCGGGGATCACCGCCCCGCATCGCGAGAGCCTGAGCGATCTCCTCGCGCCCCGGGCGCTGACGGCCCGAGAGATCGGCGACGCTCCAGGCCACGCGCAGCACGCGATCGTAGCCCCGCAGCGTCAATGCGCCCCGGGCATAGGCCTGATCGAGCACCGCGGTGTCTGCCCGGGGCAATCGCACAGCCGGCCCACGCAGCCAGCTGCCCGGCACCTCGGCATTCGTGTGCCACGGTGTGCCGTTCAAACGGGCGGCGGCGGCCTCGCGCGCCAAGGTCACCCGCTGCCGCACAACAGTGCTTGACGGACGAGTTGCACCGGTGTCGGCGAGCAGCGCGCTCGGAACGCGCTGCACCGTCAGCCGCAGATCGATGCGGTCGTTGAGCGGGCCGGAGATGCGCTGCAGATACTTCACGCGCCGGCTGGGGGAGCACCGACACTCCGAGGCGGTGTCACGCGCCCCCGCGTTGCCGCATGGGCAGGGATTCGATGCGAGCACCAGCTGGGTGCGCGCAGGCAGCACCGTGTGCACGCGGGCACGGTGAATCTCGATGCACCCGGATTCGAGCGGCTGCCGCAGCGCATCGAGCACCGAACTCGGAAACTCAGGAGCCTCGTCACCAGAGATGACTGTTACACCACGATGCACTGCTCCAGAGAGTGAGTAGACCAGGCGGAAGCGGTTGCTGCTTCACCGAGGTGCGCGAGAGATCCCACGTAGTTGAACTGCACTGCTCCTATGTGCCGTGCAAATCTGAGGCTTGATGACGACGCTCCCACAACTCGACGCATCCCCGCACGTGAACCGAACACTGGTTCTGTTGCCTCACAGCAAGGACCGAAAGTACACTCAGAAGCAATCCGTCCTACCAGTGGGATTCCATTTCGAATCTGAAACGAGTTTTTCTTGACCTCTGTGATTTCCTGGTCTGTTGCTGATTTCAAATCACTGGGGGCCGCACGGTTGAGCTTTCCGGATCTAACTGTGCTAGCTGGGGCAAACAGCTCAGGCAAATCGTCTGTCCTTCAATCGATTCTCATGACCGGCCAGTCGGCTAGCAGGGGTGGAGCCATTGTTCTCAACGGTCAGCTAGTTCGCCTGGGGGAACCAAAAGATGTGCTGCGCGATGGCCAGAAGACCATTGAGATCGGGTTTGGCGTCGAAATAGATGCTGAAAGTAGCATCAACCCGACTGCGGAGATTTCTCAGACCACGGTCCAGGTGTCTGTGTCCTTGCGACCAGAGGCGTCAGGTTCGACGCTCATCCCATCAAACTTTGAAATCACAGGAGAGAATGTCGATTTCTCTCTCGTCGCCACGTCGTCAAACGTGAGTCAAAGCGATGCAACGTATCTCTCTGACAGTTGGGGAAATGATGATATCACTTTCTTGAGGATCACCCACCTCGGAGGGAAACGTGCTCCCAACAGAATGTACCTGGGATGTGTAGGCCTTCGTCCGGTTGCTTTGGCTGTTCACTTGCACGAGTCACGCATTAAGTCAGAACTGAAGCGTGTGCTTCGGGGGATCAACCCTTCTGAAGCATTGACATACGAGTTTTACTACGACGTGGTCAACTTCGTGACTAAGAAGGATTTCCTCAAGGCGATTGGAAAACACGCTGAACCCAATTCGGGAAACGCTTCGTCCAGTCATCTTGATAACTGGGGACCAAATGACTTTGAGAAACTTACGGGACATCAAGCTGACGTATTGAAGGAACTTTTAACGGAGCATAGAGCACAGCATGGTTGGGCCATTATCGGTGTTAGTCACAACTATCTCCGCCCGTCGCAAATGCGCAGGAGACGGATCGGTCGCGATGGTCTTGTAGAGCGGGCGATAGAACAAAGAACAGAAACTCAGCTTCATACCCTTGGCGAGATCGCCACGGCGATCAGTAGATTTGGGAATGATCTTAGGTACCTGGGGCCACTCCGCGATGAACCGAAGGTGGTGCATGGGGTTTGGGATGAGCGCGTGAACTCACTTCCTGTTGGGAGACGCGGGGAGCTTACTGCCGACGTGCTCACTCGTGAGAAAGACACAAGAGTTCAGTATCGGACACCAGCTGGACGCGATGCTCGGGACACTTTGCCGGACGCGGTGTCTTCCTGGTGCAACTATCTTGGTATCGGCGAAGCCATTGAGGTCATTGATCAAGGCAAGCTCGGTCGTGGCGTGACTCTCACAGTCGAAGGCAAGCCACGTGACCTGACCATGATCGGGGTCGGAGCAAGCCAGCTTCTTCCCATTGTGGTCGCGGGTCTCTCTGTTCCACCCGAATCTCTGGTTCTTATCGAGCAACCGGAACTGCATTTGCACCCGAGTGTGCAATCGAAGCTAGCGGACTTTTTTCTCTTCTCTAGGCCTGATGTGCAGTATGTGATTGAGACTCACAGCGAGTATCTCGTGACACGCATACGCAGGAGGATTGCTGAAGGTAAGGTCGAACCTGGCCAGCTCGAAGTTCAGTTCGCAGAGCGAGAGGCGGGCGTAACCAATGTTAGGTCTCTCGGCTTGTCGGAACTAGGAGACTTTGAGGAGTGGCCGACTGGGTTTTTTGACGAACAAGAGCGAGATTCAAGATACATCGTAGAAGCCATCGCTAAGGCCCTTGCGAAGTCAAAATGAACGCCAAGGTAATACTTGACCCATCGTTACTTCTGGACCTAACCACAATGGAAGAGTGGACGCGACTCATGCGATGGCTAGAAGATCGCAGAACGGCGCTCGAAGCCTCAACCTGGCAACTGATCAGCCAGAAGTTCTACCAGAGAGATCTCGGCATACCTAACTTGCTTCAGAAGGAGATAGGTGAGCAGATTGGAAGTCTGCTGACGCGTGAAGTGGTGAATGGAGATACGCCTGTCCCTATTGGAGTGCAGACGTCAGAGATCTATGGTGGTTCGGAGCAAGCCAAGGCTCATTTGATTAACTCTCTGTTTGCAGTCGGGGATGAAGCAGGCTACTTCTTAGGAACAGACGAAGCTTTCTGGCCTAACAAGCTCGAGAGCGTCGGGCTGACTCCTCCTCCTCCTAGCAAGGTCGTTGTTCACCTGAATCCCTCTCTCCCTAGCCAAGCCGAACTCTTGGAGCAAAGACGCAGGTGGTACCGAAACAAGCGGATGCTCATAATAGGAGGCCAGATTGAAAGCCGCGTTATCGACTGTCTCGTCGACGAGGTCGGGGTTGACCGTGGACACTTAGAATGGCTGCCTAGTGAACGCAACAAAAAGGCAAGAAACATCGACGCCAAAATTGGCGGTCTTCCGAAAAATGCTGTTGTTATCTGCCTTTGGGGGAAAGTCGGTCATGATGTGAGTGGCAAGGTTGAGAGCGCTTGCAAGAAAGGCAACCTGACCATGCACTTGGTGGAGTATGCCACCCATCTGCGTGAATACCTTTCTGACCTGCCTCCTACCGTGCCGGTCGGTATTAAGGTCTGAGATAAGTTTGCACATTTCTGAGAACGCGAGCGTCGGGTAGGAGACCGTAAGGCGCAGGGTCTCTCGGCGGCTGAGCCAGACATGGACAGGGTGTTACCGATCTCAACGTCCGAGGTCAGCTCTACGCTTGAAGATGCGGCCCACCCCGCAACCGTGCCTCGCGGCCGAGCCTGTCGCTTATGGAGCGGCGCACCTTCTTACGACGCGTGGTTCACCGCATTGAGGTTGTTCCAGGCCGAGCCCCGGTAGCTGAACGACTAGTCGTCGAACCGAAACGCTGAAGCCCTGCAAATGTATGTCGGCGGAACCCGGCAACTTCTCAGTGTCTGAGGTGCCTGGGAGGATCAATGGTATGGCTAAAGGCAACACGGCGAAGCTGCATCATTACGTTCCGCAGGGCTATCTTCGTGGTTTCGCGACTGATCAGAATCGGATCGGTGTGCGTCCGCTTGACCAGAACCGCAAGTCGTTCATCTCAAATACCCGGAACATCGCAGCTCAATCGCATTTCCACACTTTGAACGATGCGCTTGAACCGGACGGGTTCGAGAAGAACCTGAGCGAACTTGAAGGGCAGGCCATCGGCATCATCCGGCGTCTGATCAATGGCGAGCTTCCGATTTCCGAAGAAGACCGTTACGCGCTGTCGTACTTCATTGCGCTGCAGTCTGTCCGAGGCCCTGAAACCAGACGAACTATTGACCAGTTACAGGCTCATATGGTGCGCGCCGAAGTCGATATGGGCGGGCGGGCGAACGTGCCCAGATGGGTCAAGAAACATCTGGGCTTCGAACCAACCGAGGAACAAGCGGAACGTATATGGGAGGAAGCCACCCAGCCAGGCGGCCCACCGATCAAGCTCTCGAACAGGCAGCAAATCGAACACATGGTGAACACTGCGCAGGAGATCACGCAGTACATCTTCATGCGTCCATGGTCGGTTGTGCAGTTCAAGAGACGGGCTCTTCTCACGAGCGACGCTCCAGTAACGCTAGTACCGCATGAAGACGAAGAACCTTGGATGGGAGTAGGGTTCCAAACCGCATGGGGAATCACCTTCCCGCTCTCGCGCCGTTGCGGGCTCCTGATGTCAGATCCCATGCCGATGATCAGAGACTTCGATGAAGAGTATGTCGATCGGCTGCGACAAGGGATCATTGAGGGTAAAGCTGATCGCATCCAAGCAGGTTCAGCCGTATTAGAGCGGTTCTTTAACCACAACATCATCTACAACGCTCGCGAGTACATCTACTTCCATCCTGACGATGAAGCCTTCGTACCGGACGAGCTTCCAGAACCAGAACTCACCAGCATGAAGGCGGATATTTTCTCGGATTGGGAATTCGACGGAACGCCTGTGTTCAAGAATGCCTCAGCTTCAAACCCGGACCACTCCCGCATCGAGTAATCAAACTTGAGGAAGGACCGGCGTTGCCCTGCTCGAAGCCTCTAAACGCCTCGATGGTGTGAGCTGATTACTCGTCGAGAGGTATCTGATGCTCTACATCTGGAAGTCGCACACCGTCGCATCGTGGGCACTCCCACCACCCTGCCCAGTGAATCATCACCGGGCTCTCACAATGAGGGCACTCAGGCGCATTCGGAGGAACCAAGTCAGAATCCTGTGTCGGAAGATTAGCTCGTGAGCTATCCTCAGGGTTAGGTGTACTTTCCATTGCATGCCTCATCGAGAAATAGCACCCCATGGCAGGCCCGTGTGATGGCACCGGGGCGCACCCCGCCGCTGTCACCGCCTCCGATCACCGCCACCTTCGACGCGGTGTGATGCGGCGACTCCATCGGGGGCCGCCGCACGAGGGTGGTCAGCGACACACCACCCAGGGCGGCGATGCTGCTGGCGGTGAGCGATTCTGCCGCGGTGAGATCGGGCAGGATCGTGGGCAGACGTGAGGCGAGCAGCGTCTTTCCCGCCCCGGGAGGCCCGAGCAACGAGAGATGATGTCGGCCGGCGGCGGCCACGGTGAGCGCCTCCACCGCCTCGGGCTGTCCGATGACATCCGCGATGTCGAGGGCGGAATCGTCGATATCCAGCGATTCGGGGTCGCGCTCGCCGCCGCGCCGGCCCGCGATGCGCCTGCTGCTGCGGTCGCCTCGGTACCAGGCCACCGCGGCGGCCAGGTTGGGCACGGCGATCACTTCGAGGTCGGGCACGAGCGCGGCCTCGGCGCTGCACGTTTCAGGCACCATGACGCTGCGGAAGCCGAGGGCGCGTGCCGCAACGGCCGCGGGCAGAAGCCCGGCGGGCCTGCGCAGTTCGCCGTCGAGCCCGAGTTCACCGAGGTGGGCGATCTGCGACAGCTCGGCGGCGGGGAGGTGCCCGAGCGCCGCGAGCGCTGCGAGCGCGATTGCGAGGTCGAATCCGGATCCCTGCTTCGGCAGCGAGGCAGGGCTGAGGTTCACGGTGACGAAACGCTCCGAAATGGGCATGCCGAGTTGTGCGGTGGCCGAGCGCACGCGCAGCTTCGCCTCGGCGAGTGAGGCATCGGGAAGGCCGATGATCGCCATTCCGGGGATCTGCTGGGAGACCGCGGCCTCGACCATTACCGCGGTGCCCTGGAGCCCTGTGAGGGTGATCGCCGCTGCCCTGCAGACCGCGCGGTTCACTGGATGCCCCTGAGGTGGTCGATACGCGGCGTGCTGTCGCCGCAGAGGGTGATGCTGACGGCGTCGATGCGCATTTCCGGTGCGCGGCTGTCGTGGGCCCGAGCCCAGTCGAGCAGGAGTCGTCTGAGCCGGCTTGCTTTGCGGGCGGTGATCGCCGAGAGCGGGCTGCCGAAGCCGTCGCCGCTGCGTGTTTTGACCTCCACGGCGACGAGTGCGCGCCCCTCCTGCGCGATCAGATCGAGCTCACCGTAGCGGTTGCGCCAGTTGCGGTCGAGGATCACGAAGCCGCGCTCTTCGAGGAACGCGGCGGCGATCGCTTCGCCGTGAGCGCCGAGTGTTTGGTTGTGTGTCGAAGTGTTCATGGGGTGCCTCCTGCCCTCAGCCTGCGGGAGAGCGCGGGGCGACGGAGGCGGAATGGGCAGATTGTGGATAGAAGCCGAAAATTCGATGTATTCGGCGGGCTGTGAGCGGAGTATGCCGGAGCGCGGATGCTACACTTGACGATGCATCTCGGAAGAGGTGACTTCGCGTGCCCGCACAGCGGAGCGAAGCCGACGGTCTCCGTTCGTGTGTTTCACACGTCACGGGGCGGCTGAGCCCGGGGCACCAGGATCTGGTCGCATCCGCGACCGATAACAACCGCAAGCGCGTGCCCCTAGGGTGCGCAGAACAGGAGAACGGCAATGGCCGTCGTTACCATGCGTCAGCTGCTCGACAGCGGTGTCCACTTCGGGCACCAGACCCGCCGCTGGAACCCGAAGATGAAGCGCTTCATCTTCACCGAGCGCTCGGGCATCTACATCATCGACCTGCAGCAGTCGCTCGGCTACATCGATGCCGCCTACGACTTCGTGAAGAACACCGTCGCCCGCGGCGGCAACGTGCTCTTCGTCGGCACCAAGAAGCAGGCACAGGAAGCGATCGCCGAGCAGGCGACCCGCGTGAACCAGCCCTACGTGAACCAGCGCTGGCTCGGCGGCCTCCTTACCAACTTCCAGACCGTCACCGGTCGCCTCGAGCGCATGAAGGAGCTCGAGCAGCTCGACTTCGAGGGCACCACCAGCGGCTTCACCAAGAAGGAGCTGCTGCTCAAGAAGCGCGAGCTCGAGAAGCTGCAGAAGTCGCTCGGCGGCATCCGCAACATGGGCAAGACCCCCTCCGCTCTGTGGGTCGTCGACACCAAGAAGGAGCACCTCGCCATCGACGAGGCGCAGAAGCTTGGCATCCCCGTCATCGCGATCCTCGACACCAACTGCGATCCCGACGAGGTCACCTACCCGATCCCGGGCAACGACGACGCGATCCGCTCGGTGGCTCTGCTCACCCGCGTGATTGCCGACGCCGTGGCCGAGGGCCTCATGGAGCGCCACCAGAAGCCCGCCGAGGGCGCTGAGGCTGCTGCTGAGCCCCTCGCTGAGTGGGAGGTCGCGCTGCTGAACACCGACGCTGCCGCCGAGACCACCGAGGCTGCTGCCGAGGAGGCTCCCGCTGCTGAGGCGCCCGCCGAGGAGGCTCCCGCCGCCGAGGCCCCCGCCGCCGAGTAAGCCCACACCACAACGTTTGATGTTCCTGCGCCCCGCGTTCTCTCGCGGGGCGCAGGATGACAGAAGAAGGAGTCACACATGGCTGCAGTGAGCATGGCCGCTGTGAAGGAACTGCGCGACCGTCTCGGCGCCGGCATGGTCGACAGCAAGAACGCGCTCGTCGAAGCTGAAGGCGACATCGAGAAGGCGATCGAGATCCTGCGTCTCAAGGGCCTCAAGGGCGTCGCCAAGCGCGGCGACCGCGAAGCGAGCGAGGGCCTCGTCGCTGCCAAGCAGAGCGAAGGCGCTGCCACGATGATCGAGCTCGTCTGCGAGACCGACTTCGTTGCGAAGAACGAGAAGTTCCTCGCGCTTGCCGACCGCGTGCTCGACGCCGTGGTCGCCGCCGGTGCGAAGAACGCCGAGGAAGCCCTTGCGGCTCCCGCCGGCGACCAGACTGTTGCCGAGCTGATCACCGATGAGGCTGCCGTTATCGGTGAGCGCATCGAGCTGCGCAAGGTCTCGCGTGTCGAGGCACCCGCCACCTCCATCTACCTGCACCAGACCTCGAAGGATCTGCCCCCGCAGATCGGCGTGGTCGTAGGGTACGAGGGCGACGACGCAGAGACCGCTCTCAGCATCGCGCGTCACATCTCGTTCGCCGATCCCGTCTACCTCAGCCGTGAAGACGTGCCCGAGGCCGACGTAGAGAAGGAGCGCGAGATCGTCACCGAGATCTCGAAGAACGAGGGCAAGCCCGAGGCTGCTCTGCCGAAGATCGTTGAGGGTCGCCTCACCGCGTTCTTCAAGCAGGTTGCGCTCAACGAGCAGGTGCACGCTCTCGACGCCGACAAGCGCGAGGTCAAGAAGGTGGCTGACGCCGCCGGCATCACCGTCACCGGCTTCGCCCGCAGCAAGGTCGGCGCCTAAGCGTCTTCCTGGGCCCGGGTCGCAATTGCGACCCGGGCCCTTATGCTGCGTCCAGCAGCCACCCCATAAGCTACCTACCAGACCACCGAGCGAAGGAGAACCCCTATGACTGAGACCGCACGCAAGCGCCGAGTGCTGCTGAAGCTGTCGGGGGAGGCCTTCGGTGGTGGCACGCTCGGGGTGAACCCCGATGTAGTCAGTCAGATCGCCCGCGAGATCGCTGCTGCGATGGACGACGCCGAGGTGGCTGTCGTTGTCGGCGGTGGCAACTTCTTCCGCGGGGCAGAGCTCTCGCAGCGCGGCATGGACCGCGCCCGCGCAGACTATATGGGCATGCTCGGCACGGTGATGAACGCGCTCGCTCTGCAGGACTTCCTCGAACAGGCCGGCGTGTCGAGCCGGGTGCAGTCGGCCATCACCATGACGCAGGTTGCCGAAACGTACATCCCGCTGCGCGCGATCCGCCACCTTGAGAAGGGGCGCGTGGTGATCTTTGGTGCGGGTGCCGGCCTGCCCTACTTCTCAACGGATACCGTTGCTGCGCAGCGTGCCCTCGAAATCCACGCCGATGAGGTGCTGGTGGCGAAGAACGGCGTTGACGGTGTGTACACCGCAGATCCGAACAAGGATCCCAACGCGACGCTCATCGAGGAGATCAGCTACAACGACGCGCTCGTGCGCGGTCTCAAGGTGGTCGATTCGACGTCGTTCAGCCTGTGCATGGACAACGGGATGCCGATGCGCGTGTTCGGTATGGAGCCGGCTGGCAATGTGACCGAGGCGATCCGCGGCAAGCAGCTCGGCACCCTGGTGCACCGCTAAGCTGGTATCAGAGCGTTTTCAGAAGGTTTCAGAAGGAGAGCACCGTGATCGAAGAGGTCTTCGTCGATGTCAAGGACCGCATGACCCGGGCTGTCGAGGCCGCGAAGGAGGGCTTCGCCACGGTGCGCACCGGCCGCGCCAATCCCTCGCTGCTGCAGAACGTGCAGGTCGATTACTACGGCACGCCCACCCCGCTGTCGCAGCTCGCGTCGGTGCAGAATCAGGACGCCCGCAGTCTGATCATCACCCCCTATGACAAGGGTGCAATGAAGGATATCGAGCAGGCGATCCGCGACATGCCGAACCTTGGCGCGAACCCGAACAACGACGGCACCGTGATCCGTGTGTCGCTGCCCGAGCTGACCGAGGAGCGCCGCAAGGAGTTCGTCAAGATCGTCAAGGGGCGTGCCGAGGATGCGCGTGTGGCGATCCGCAACGTGCGCCGCAGCGGCAAAGACGATCTCGATGCGCTGAAGAGCGAGATCGGTGAAGACGAGGTGGCTCGCGCTGAGAAGGAGCTCGAATCGGTGACGAAGCAGTTCATCGATCAGGTCGATGAGGCGCTCAAGCGCAAAGAAGCCGAACTGCTCGAGGTCTAGTCTCCATGACCGGCTCTGACCGACGCGACGAGCTGCGCAGCGCGCTCGAGAGCAAGCGCGCGCAGCTCGAAGCGACGAATGCCAGAATCGAGGCGCGGGCCGGCCGCAACCTGTTCTTCGCGGTGCTTTCCGGCCTTGTGTTCGCTGGGATTTTCCTTGCGAGCCTGCTGCTGGTGAAGCAGGTGTTCGTGCTCCTCGTCGCGGCGATTGTGGCTGTGGCTCTCGTTGAGCTTGCTGCGGCCTTCCGAATTTCTGGTCGTAGAGTGCCGCGGATCGGCGTGGTGCTCGGCGGGCTCGTAGTGGTGGGCGGTGCCTTCTTCTGGGGTGCCGAGGGCATGCTGCTGGGGCTGTTCGCCGGCTCGGCCCTGCTTACCGTGTGGCGCCTGATCGAAGGTCTGGTGCCCGCCTGGGAGACTCCGCCGCGAACGCTGGTGCGCGATGTCTTCTCTGGCCTGTTCACCCTGGTCTATGTCGGCTTTCTCGCGTCCTTTGCGGTGCTGCTCGTGGCCGCCGACGGGGGAGAGTGGTGGGTGTTCGCGCTCGTGCTCGTGGTCGTCTCGGTCGACGTCGGTGCGTATGCCGCCGGTGTGACCCTTGGCAAGCACAAGATGACGCCGAGGATCAGCCCGAACAAGACCTGGGAAGGTTTCGCCGGCGCAGCGATCGTCGCTGCGGCCGCGGGTGTCGGGGTGTCCGTGTTCGCGCTGCAGCAGCCCTGGTGGGTCGGAATCATTCTCGGCGTGGTGGTGCTGCTTACCGCGACGATGGGTGATCTGACGGAGTCGCTCATCAAACGCAACCTGGGAGTGAAAGATATGAGTTCGTGGATTCCGGGGCACGGAGGCTTCCTCGATCGTCTCGACTCCCTGCTGCCATCGGCTGTCGGAGTCTACGGCGTGGCACTGGCGCTGGGGGTGGTGTGATGACAGAGCCTTCACAGCAGCCCGCGCGCTCGGTCCGCAAGAATGGTGCGGTGCACGCGTCATTCCCCACTGCCACCGGATCCCAGCTCGGCTATCAGCCTGAGCAGGTCGACGCATTTCTCGACAGGGCTCGCGCAACCTACGAGGGCGCAGGCGAAGAGCCTCTGACGGCTGACGAGGTGCGTCGTACCGCCTTCGCTGTGAAACGCGGCGGCTACGCCTCGCGCTACGTCGACGCAGCCATGGATCGCCTTGAAGAGGTCTTCTTCGAGCGTGAACGCCGGGCTCGGGTGCGCGCCGATGGTGAGGAGGCCTGGTGGGATGAGACCCGCCAGCTGCTCTCCGAGGTGCGGGGCCGCATGCAGCGGCCCCGCGGCAAGCGATTCCGCCGGCGCGGCCTGTTCGCCACGGGATATCGGCGCTCACAGGTCGATGCGTTTCTCGACAGGGTCTTCGACATGTTTGAGCGGCGTGAGCTCGGTCTGTCTCCCGCTGAAGTGCGGGATGTCGTCTTTCATTCTCAGTGGCGCGGCTATGACGAAGATCAGGTAGACGCCCTGCTCGATGCGGTTGTCGAACTGATTCTCGCCACGCGGTGATGCACGGTCTGTGCCACCGGATCCGCCATTTTCATTGAACGACCCGACAGTCTGAGATAGAATCGTTACATTGTGTCTGCCGTGAACTCCGCCTCCGCCTCTGTGTCCCGCTGGTCCCGTCTGAAGGTTCCCGTCGCGGTGATCGCGGTTGCCGGCATCTTCGGGGGAGCCGTCGTGGCTCCGCTGGCAATGCCGAGTGCCCCCGCCGATGCAGAATCTATGGCCTTCCAACAGCGGATCCACCAGGAGTTTGTGCCGAGCGATGCTCCTGAAGCCGATCTCGTCTACGCCGAGGTGCCGGCCGAGCTCTCCCAGGATGAGCAGCAGCGTGTGAAAGCTGAAGAAGCAGCCGCCGCTGCGAAGAAGGCCGCAGAAGCATCGTCGCCTGCAAAGACGGCAGCGGGAGCCCCACCCCGGTACACCGGCGGCGGCTCGCCGGCCGAGTGGATGGCGGCCGCCGGGATCGCCGAGAGCGACTGGGGCTACGTCGACTACATCGCCTCCAAGGAGAGTGGCTGGAACCCCAACGCCACCAACGCCAGCTCGGGTGCCTGCGGTCTGATCCAGGCCAACCCGTGCAGCAAGGTGCCCGGCAGCGGCTACAACCCCGTCGACAACCTGCGATGGGCGAACGGGTACGCGGTGGGGCGGTACGGCAGCTGGGCTGGGGCCTACGCCTTCTGGACCTCCAACCACTGGTGGTGAGTCACCGGTGAAGCTGGGGCGGCGAGCAGGATCGCAGCGTGGCGCGTAGCAGGCGCGTCAACAAGTACGCTCGCGCAGCCGCAACTCCGCCCCGCGATGTCACCCGCCTCGCGTACGGCGGCGCTCGACGAGAAACTCGCCGCGGCGAGGAATGGTTCGTGCGGGAGATTCCGGCGCACCGTGCGGAGAAAAGCTACCGTTGCCCGATCTGCGCCAATGAGGTGCCCCCGGGGCAGGCGCACATCGTCGCCTGGAACGCCGAACACTTCTTCGGCGACGAAGCAGCCGTGCGCGACAGACGCCACTACCACAGCTACTGCTGGCAGTCGGCCTGAGCGAGCCCTCGTAAGCCCCGCTCAGAACAGTGTCGGGGGAGCGGGCGGCGCCTCCACATCGACCTCAGGCGTCGGCTTCGACGCACCGCCGAGGCCCGGCCCGTGGTCGGGTTGCCTGCCCGCCTGGAACGCGAGCGCCGCAGCACGAGCGCGCTGATCCGCCGCCTCATTGAGTGGGTGACCGGCGTGGCCCTTCACCCACTCGAAGCGCACGTCACGCCCCGTGAGCGCAGCGTCGAGCTGTTCGAGCAGTTCACGATTGAGCACCGGCTTGCCATCGGCCTTGCGCCAGCCGCGCCGCTTCCAGCCCGCCATCCACTGCGTCAGCGAATTGATGACGTACTGGCTGTCGCAGAGCACCAGGAGCGGCTCGTCGGCGCGTTCAGCGGTGGCGTGCAGCAGATCGAGCACGGCCATGAGCTCGCCCTGATTGTTTGTGGCGCGCGGCCATCCGCCAGCCCGCCACTGCTCACCGTCGATCACCCAAGCCCAGCCGGCAGGTCCCGGATTGCCGAGGGCTGAACCGTCAGCCGCAGCGGTGAGCGTCACGCCTGCTCGCCCCCGGTTGCGCCCTGCTGGGGAGCCTCATCGGTGGCGGGCGTGAGCGGCTGCTCAACCACGCGGCCCGCGACGCTGCTCATCTTCTGCGCGTTGGTGAGCACCTCACCCAGGCTCTCGAAGTAGCGGGCCACGGCGCCGCGCTCGACCTTCAGCTGGGTCATGCGGTCCTCGGCAGCGGCGAGCACCTTCGTCGCGCGGTCTTCGGCGGCTGCGAAGGTGGTCTGAGCGCGCTGCTCGGCCTCGACGATGATCTCAGCGGCGTGACGCTCTGCCTCGGCACGCACGTTGCGCGCGTCCTGGGCGGCTTCAGTGGTGATGCGCTCGTACTCGGCGCGTCCCACCTCAAGCTGCTCGCGCAGTGCCGACAGCTCGGCGCGGGTGGCCTCGATCTCTCGGCGAGACGCCTCGGCGGCCTCCTGCTGGCGTGCAGCGAGATCCTGTTCGAGAGCTTCGCGCTGCTGTGTCGCAGATGTGCTGAATTCGAGGGTGTCTGCGTCGATCTGCTCGCGCAGGGCGCGCACCGCGTCCTCGGTTTCGCTGCGCAGCTGCGCGAGACGCGCCTCCTCCGTGGCGCGGTGCTCAGCGAGCTCAGCGACGGTGTCGGTGCGCAGCAGGTCGGTCTCCTCGGTGACCTCGGCCCGCTTCGCCGCGATCTCGCGCTCGATCGCGGCAGCCTGAGCCTCGCGCTCGCGGCGCAGGTCGTCCTCGTGCTGAGCGCGGGCCGCCGCCAGTGCTCGATCGAGCTCCTCGCGTTCGCGCGCAATGTCGGCCGCAAGCTTCGCCCGCTCGCGCTCCACCTGCAGCTCAAGCTCCTCGCGCTGCAGCCCCAGGCTTTCGGCAGCTTCTTCGCGCTGGATCCGCAGCCGTTCCTCTGCCGCGGTGGTCTCATCGGCGATGCGCTGCTCGTGCTCGCGCAGCTGCGAGGCAAGCCGTTCAGCGTGCACGGTGGCCTCATCGGCCAGTTGTGCACGGTGCTCCTCGTGCTGGCGAGCCAGCTGCTTCTCCTGCTGCGCGCGCTCGTCTGCGAGTTCGGTCTCGTGCGCCTGACGTTCAGCATCGATGCGGCCGCGGTGATCTTCCCACTCGGCGATCAGGCGGTCCTGATGGCCGGCGAGTTCGCTGCCGATGCGGTTCTCGTGGGCTTCACGCTCGCGGGTGATCCGGGCCTGATGCGCTTCGAGCTCGGTCGCGAGAAGGTTCTGCTGCGAGGTGCGCTGAGCCGCGAGCTCGCGGTCCTGCAGCTCCCGCTCATCGGCGAGGCGGCCTGCCTGAGCCTCCGACTCGCGGTTGATGCGGGCCTCGTGCTCTTCACGCTCGCGGGCGATGCGGCTTTCGTGCTCTTCACGCTCCTGCGCGATGGCGGCGTCGTGCTCTTCGCGCTCCTGGGCGATGCGGGCCTCGTGCTCGGCGCGCTCCTGGGCGATGCGGGCCTCGTGCTCGGCGCGCTCCTGGGCGATGCGGTTCGCGTGGGCGTCCGACTCGCGGTTGATGCGGGTCTCGTGCTCTTCGCGCTCACCGGCGAGCTCACGATCGTGGGTCTCACGTTCCTGCGTGATGGCCTGCTCGTGCGTCTCGCGTTCCCGAGCGAGACGGGAAACGTGAGCCGAGAGCTCTGCCGACAGACGCTCCTCCTGGGCATCGCGCTCGTTCTTCAGTCGGGCCTCATGCGAGACGATCTCGGCACGCATCGACTCGTCGTGAGCGTCGCGCTCCTCGCGCACCGACTGCTCGTGAGCCTCGCGCTCGGCGGTGATCCGTGCCTGGTGGGCTTCAAGATCTTGCCGCAGTTGCTGTTCCTGCCGCTCGCTCGCCGCTGCAAGTTCCGCTTCGAGGCGCTGCTGGGCCTCTGCGCGGTCGAGAGCAGCGCTCTCATCGGCGCGGGCGCGCTCGCGTGCGCCCTGTTCGGCGAGCGTTGTCAGCTCAGCCTGCTGTGCTTCGAGGCCGCGCGCGATGGCGGCGTCGTGCTGGGCGCGCTCTTGCGTGATGCGCTCGGCGTGGGTCTGCTGCTCTGAGGCGATGCGGCGCTCGTGCGCTTCGCGCTCAGCTGCGATGGCTTCGTCGTGCTCCGCGCGCTCCTGGGCGATGCGACCCCGCAGCGTCTCCATCTCGGTGGTGAGGGCGCGTCGTTCAGCGTCGAGGCGGCCTTCCAGCTCGCGCTGACGCTCGGTGTAGCGCTCTTCGAGTTCTGCCTCTTCGCGCTGGCGCTTGGCTTCGAACTCGGCGCGGGCGCGCTCGGCTTCCTGCACGAGCCTGGCGCGCTCGAGTTCTGCCTCGCGCTCGCTCTCGGCCTTCTGCCTGTCGAATGCCTCAGCGTGGCGCTCCGTCTCGGCGCGCAGCTCATTCGCTGCGGCTCGCGCGTCTGCGGTGAGCCGCTCCGCTTCTGCGCGGGCTGCCGCGAGTTCGGCTTGCGCGTCACGGTGAGCGGTTTCTCGTTGGGTTTCGGCTTCGCGAGCGGCTGAGCTGAGGGTGAGCTCTGAGTCGCGGCGCGCCTCTGCCACGAGGCGTTCACGCTCAGCATTGGCAGCGGCGGTCTGCTCGGCGAGGTCGGTGCGCGCACCTGTGATGATGATCTCGGCCTGCTCGGAGGCGGAGGCGAGCAGCTCGTCGGCCCGGCTCTGCGCTTGGGTGAGCACCCGCTTGGCTTCTTCTTCTGAGGAGCGACGCAGTTTCTCGGCGTCGAGGTCGGCCTGTGCCATGAGGCGTTGGGCGTGATCCTCGGCGATCTTGAGGCTCTTCTCGACGCGCAGCCCGAGCCCGGAGTAGCCGGTGGCGCCGAGTTCGGCGACCTGGTCTTGCAGCTCGGCGATCAGCTGTCGCTGCTCCTGGCCGACATGCGTGGCCTGCTGGTGCGCCGACTGCAGCGATTCGAGGTGCGACTGCAGCGTGGTGATGTGGCCGGTGAGTGAGCCGATGCGCTCGTCTACCTCTTCGCGGTTGTAACCGCGGAAGGCAGGGGAGAACTGCTGAGCTGATTCGGACACGTGGCCTCCGGGAATCGTACGAGATCGTGCGGGCCCGACGGGGCGGCTGGGTCGGCACGGAGAATGAGGTCCAGATTATCGCACCCACCGGCAGGGTGAACCGAGAACCGGGAAAAATCACCCTCGGGTGGAGTCGGATGAACATTGAGTCGAATTGAGAAACCGGCCGATCGGTTTCGCTTGCTGCCCGCGGTCGCAGCCCCCCAACTTCTGAGCTGCTCGGGTCGCACCCATGCCGCTTCGAGGAAGCTCCGGTAGCGTTGTGGTGAAGAGTCGCGCTCGATACGCCCGTCGCCGTCTGCGGTGGGTGGTCGAGCGCCGTCATCCGTGGATAGGAGCCCCCGTGCGATATGTGCTCGCGATCGCAGCGCTGGTGATCTCCGGTGTTCTGCTGCTGCTGGGCATCGGCCAGCGCACGTTTCTTGCAGGCCCGTCCGAGATCAGCTTTCCAATCGAGACCAATTCCGAGGCCGGTTATGCCTTTGTCGACGGTTCCGAGCTTGCGAAGGTGCCGGGGCAAGCGAATATCGTGTTGAAGGGTGGGCAGGGATTTGTTGCCACCGGTCAGACTCGCGACGTCGAGGGCTGGGTCGAACCCTACCTGCACGCCGAACTCAGCGTCGATACGAAGCAGAAGCGCCTGCTGAGTGCGCTCATCGCGCCGGCCGTGGTTGACGCTCCGGAAGAGGGTGGCGAGGCTGTTGCACCCGAGCCGATCGATCCGCGCGGCAGCGATCTGTGGCTCGAAGAGCGCTCCATCGACGATGACGGGCAGAGCGCCGATGCCAGCACGCTGCGGGTGCCGGTCGCGCTCGACGCCGACCATTCTGTGCTGATCGCCTCGAATGGGGAGGATCCTGTGCCTTCTGACGTTTCGCTCGTGTGGGTGCAGGATCGCAACACTCCCTGGGCTGGCCCGTTGCTCGTGGGCGGTGCGCTGTTTGCGGTGCTCGGAGGCGTGCTCTACCTGCTCGCGATTGATCACAACCGTCGCGGTCTCGGCCCGCGGCGTGGCCGTCGTGGGCCGCTGCAGGGCATTCGCAATGCATTCGGCAGGCCCGCTCGCGGCGCTGCCGCTGCCCCGGATGGTCGTGACAGCGGTGAGGCGCAGCTTCATGAGGGTGGCGGATCCGCCTCCTCTGATCCAGCAAAGCCCGAAAGCGGCACCGCGTCGATGCGCTCCTTGCGCCGCTCGCGGCTGCGGCGTGGCTTCGCGATTCCGGCTCTCGGGCTCGCGGCATTGGTGGGTCTCACCGGCTGCTCGCCCAGCTACTGGCCGCAGCCCGGCTCGAACTCGAGTGAGCAAGAAACGGTGGCTCCCACGCCGTCTTCGGCTGCGCCTGTTCCTGTCACAGACGGTCAGCTCGACCGTATCGTGGAGCGTGTGTCGGCCGTGGCGAACGAAGCCGACGACGCTCTCAGCGCCGACATCCTCAGTGAACGCTTCACCGGAGACGCCCTGGCCCAGCGCACTGCGAACTACAAGATCAGGGCCAGCATGCCCGACTACAGCGTGGTGCCCCCGCGCATCACCGACCAAGAGCTCGACTACGAGCTCGTGCAGAGCACTGAGTCGTGGCCCCGCACCCTGTTCGTTACCGTGGCCTCCTCGCGCGAAGACGCAAACAAGCAGGGCGCTGAGAATGCCGACGGTGAGACCCCGGCGGCGTCACCCTCGCTTGCCCTCGTGCTCACGCAGGAGACTCCGCAGCAGAACTACCAGGTTTCGCGTGTGATTGCGTTGCGCGGCGGCATCTCGATGCCGCAGGCCGCCCCGGCTGAGGAGGGCACCGCGCTGCTCGCGAACGATATCGAGTCGCTGGTGCTGCCTCCGGGCGAGGTCGGCGCGCAGTTCGCGGCCGTGTTGCAGGGAGGCCCCGATGTGCCAGAGGCGGAGGCCTTCGACATTGCCGATGACCCCCTGCTGCAGCACTATGGCAAGACCCTCGCCGAGCAGGCTCAGGCGCAGTCGGACGCGAAGGGCCAGACCATGGCCTATTCGGTTGCGGCCCGTCAGGGCGACGAAGAGCCTGTCGCGCTTTCGACAGGCGTGGGCGGGGCCCTCGTCGCGACCACGGTAATCGAAGAGCAGATCGTCGACGCTGCGGGTGGCCGTTACAAGCCGCAGGCCAACGGGGCGGTCACCGCCCTCTCCGGCCTGTCGGGTGAGCAGGGGCGCCTGGTGCAAGAGGTCGCCCACCAGCTGCTCTTCTTCGTACCCAGCAAAACCGATGGAAGCAAAATCCAGCTGCTCGGTGTGACCAGCGAACTCGTAGGAGTAAGGAACTAGACATGACCCAGCAGATGCCCGCCCGCATTCCCGGTGGCGGAGTCGACCTGAGCCATCTCGCAGCTCGCGGCCAGGCTGCGCCCGGTGGTCAGCCAGGCGCGGCGGCAGCGGGCCAGCCTCAGGCGGCGGCCCAGACCGTCGACGTGCCTTCGCTCGTGCTCGACGTCACCGACGCCACGTTCGAGCAGATCGCGCAGCTGTCGTCGGTGGTACCTGTGGTGTTCGACCTGTGGGCCGAATGGTGCCAGCCCTGCAAGACGCTGAGCCCCGTGATCGAGAAGATCACGCGCGAACTCGAAGGTCGGGTGCTGCTCGCGAAGGTTGATGTCGACGCGAATCCCGGCCTGGCGCAGGCCTTCCAGGCGCAGTCGATTCCCACTGTGGTGGCGCTCGTTGCGGGCCGCCCGGTGCCCCTGTTCCAGGGAGCCGTGCCCGAGGCGCAGGTGCGCGAGTTCTTCGTGCAGCTGGTGCAGCTGGCCGAGCAGCATGGGGTGGTCGGTCGCGTGAGTGCGCCGGATCAAGGCGGCGTTGAAGGCGAGCAGACGCCCGCTGGTCCTGTGGAACCCGAGATTCCTGAGGCGCACCGTGCTGCGGTAGAGGCTGCCGAGCGGGGCGACTACGCCGCGGCGGTAGCGGAGTGGGAAGCGGTGCTTGCGAAGGCCCCAGCCGACGCCGAAGCCCGTGCCGCGCTCGTGCAGATGCGCTTGCTGCAGCGGCTGCAGGGGCTCACCGTCGATGAGATCCGAAGCGCGGCTGCGGCGGCTCCGCGCGATGTTGCGGCGCAGATGCGGGTCGCCGACCTCGACGTCTCGGGTGGGCATGTTGAGGACGCCTTCCTGCGTCTGCTCGAACTCTTCGCCGAAAGCGCTGAGAGCGATGATCGCGCCGCGATCCGCGAACGCCTGCTCGAACTCTTCGAGGTCGTGGGGATTGCGGATCCGCGGGTCGCCGCCGCCCGCGGCCGTCTCGCGAGCCTGCTCTACTGAGCAGGCATGACCTGTCCTGAGTAACGTGCGCGCCTATCTCGACCACGCGGCGACCTCTCCGATGCCCGAGGCGGTGCTCGCCGCCTACAGCGACGCGCTGCGCGTGGTCGGCAATCCCGCATCCACCCACGGGCACGGTCAGCGCGCCAGCGAGGTGCTTGAGCAGGCCCGCGAACGCATCGCGCGGGGTCTCGGCTGCGATGCGGCCGAGCTGATCCTCACCAGCGGCGGCACCGAATCGATCAATCTGGCGATCAAAGGCATCTATTGGGCGCGCCGTGCCGTGCTGGGGTCGGATCCGGTGATCCTTGTGGCCGAGGGCGAGCACCACGCCACTGTGGAAGCCGCTGAGTGGCTGCGCGACGCCCAGGGCGCTCGGCTGCGGTGGTTGCCCGTCGATGCCGAAGGGGTGCTGCAGCCACACGTGCTTGCGGCCGCGCTCGCCGAGGAGGGCGCTGAACGGGTCGCGCTCGTCTCCTTCTTGTGGGCGAACAACGAGGTGGGTACGGTGCAGCCGGTTGCGGAACTGTGCCGGATCGCGGCGGAGGTCGGCGTTCCCGCCCACGTCGATGCCGTATCGGCTTTGGGCCAGATCCCGATCGACTTCGCTGCGTCTGGTGCCGCTGCCGTGTCAGTTTCGGCGCACAAGATCGGCGGGCCAGTGGGCGTGGGGGCCCTCGTGCTGGGGCGGCGCACCTCCGCGGATGCGCTGATGCACGGCGGCACGCAGCAGCGTGCACGCTCGGGCACCCAGGATGTTGCCGGGGCCGTCGCTTTCGCTGCTGCCCTCGACATCGCGCTCGACGCCGAGGCGCGCCCCGATCCTGAACGCACGGCGCGCCTCGCGGCGCTGCGTGACCGGCTGGTCGCAGGGGTGCGCGCGGTTGACCCGGGCGCTGTGCTGCGCGGGCCGGAGCCCGCTGCTGAGCCCGCTGTTGCGCCGCGACTGCCGGGCAATGCTCACTTCACTTTTCCTGGTTGCCAGGGTGACTCGCTCGTGTTCCTGCTCGATACCGTCGGAGTTTCGGTCTCGGTCGGCTCAGCATGTCGTGCCGGCGTCGCCGAGATCTCACATGTGCTTCTCGCAATGGGGGTGCCTGCGGCCGAAGCGGCGGGAGCCCTGCGCTTCACCCTCGGCCCCGACACCCGAGACGATGAGGTTGACGCGCTGCTCCAAGCCCTGCCGGCCGCACTCGAACGAGCGAGAGCAGCGGGCCTCTCCTGAGCGCTCGTCGCTCGCGAAGGATTTCTCCTACTGGGGTGTTCTGCGATGAACGCGTAAACTGTTTCGGATGAAGATTCTGGCGGCGATGAGTGGGGGAGTGGACTCCGCCGTGGCGGCAGCACGCGCTGTCGAGGCGGGGCACGATGTCGTGGGTGTGCATTTGGCGCTCAGCCGGATGCCCGGCACACTGCGCACCGGTTCCCGTGGCTGCTGCACCATTGAAGACGCAATGGATGCGCGCCGTGCCGCCGGGATGCTGGGGATTCCTTTCTATGTATGGGATCTCAGCGAGCGCTTCAAAGAAGACGTTGTTGACGACTTCATCGCGGAGTACGCGGCAGGTCGCACACCCAACCCGTGCATGCGCTGCAACGAGAAGATCAAGTTTGCCGCGCTGCTCGACAAGGCGATCGCCCTCGGCTTCGACGCCGTGGCCACCGGGCACTACGCGACGCTCGAAGACGGCCCGAACGGCCGTGAACTGCACCGCGCAAGTGCCTGGGCGAAAGACCAGTCGTACGTACTCGGCGTGCTTACCGAGCGGCAGCTCGCGCACTGTTACTTTCCGCTCGGTGACACCCCTTCGAAAGAGCTGATCCGGGCAGAGGCCGAGGATCGCGGGCTGCAGGTAGCCCAGAAGCCCGACAGCCACGACATCTGCTTCATCCCCGACGGCGACACGCGCGGGTGGCTCTCGGATCACCTGGCGCGCGAACCGGGGGAGATCCTGGATGAGTCAGGTGAGGTCGTCGGGCGCCACGACGGCGCCCACGGCTACACCGTGGGGCAGCGGCGCGGCCTGCAGCTGGGTCGGCCGGCACCCGACGGTCAGCCGCGCTACGTGCTCTCGATCCGCCCGGTTTCGAACCAGGTGGTGGTCGGCCCGAAGCAGAGCCTTGCCATCGGACGCATTGCGGGCGGGCGCTTCAGCTGGGCCGGCGAGCCCGGCTTCGATGTGAGCGAGACTTTCGACTGCGAGGTGCAGATTCGGGCGCACGCCGACCCTGTGCCGGCACGGGCCAGGCTCGAGCCGATCCTCGAGTCAGAGCGCACCGAGCAGCATCGGGCCGATGCGACGCACGAGATCGTGGTCGACATCGATCTCGCGCGCGCAGAGCCTCTGCTGGGGGTGGCGCCTGGCCAGACCGCGGTGGTCTACATCGGCACGCGGGTGCTCGGCCAGTTCACGATCGACAGGGCCGTGGCTGCTGCTACGCCTGCTGCTGCGCCCGCTGCGCCCACCGTCGTCACTGCTCACTGAGGTCGTCGGTGGGCAGTTTGAGCCCCGGCGAAACGACCACGCAGGTGACCTCACAGTGCGTGGCGGGCTGAGGGGCGCGAATGTCAGCGGTCGCTTCTAGACTGAAGAGGTGAACGAGAACCCGCCGATCCCCGAAACCTTCGATGAGGCTCGTGCTGAAGCCGAGCAGCTGACCGTCGAGATCGAGCGTCTGCGCCGCGCCTACTACTCCGAGGCGACGAGCCTGGTCTCAGACGCCGAGTACGACGAGATGTTCCACAGGCTCGAAGCTCTCGAACGCGCCTTCCCCGAACTCGCGGGCCAAGACAGTCCCACCCGTGAGGTGGGCGCCGCCGTTGTCTCCGCAGGCTTCCCCGAGCACGAGCACGCGGAACGCATGCTCAGCCTCGACAACGTCTTCTCGCTCGACGAGTTCCGCGAATGGGCCGAGAAAACCCAGGCGGCCGCCGGCCGCAAGGTGCGCTGGCTCACCGAGCTCAAAATCGACGGACTCGCGATCAGCCTCGCCTACCGCGATGGAGTGCTCGAAACCGCAACCACTCGCGGCGATGGGCGTGTGGGCGAAGACATCACCGAAAATATCGATCTCATCCCTGTCATCCCCCGCGAGCTGCACGGTGAGGGCATCCCCGAGTTCTTCGAGGCGCGCGGCGAGGTGTTCTTGAGCAGCGAAGATTTCGAAGCTCTCAACCGCCGCCAGCACGAACTCCAGGCTCAATCGGCCGCAGAGCAGCGGGCAAAAGGAATCCCAGAGGAGCGGATCGCGATCCGCTACCCAGAGTTCGCGAACGCCCGCAACACTGCAGCCGGCACCCTGCGCCAGCGAGCCGAGAAGAAGAACGAGACCGATCTGGCGCTCATGCGCGACAGGCTCGGGCGGCTGTCGCTCTACGTGCACGGCATCGGTGCCTGGCAGCAGCCCGGCATCGAGAACCAATCAGAGGTCTACGGGCTGCTCGCCGAGTGGGGGCTGCCGGTTTCACCCCACTCGCGGGTCTTCGACACTGTCGACGAGGTTGTCGAGTTCATCGCCGACCGCGGCGAGCACCGCCACGACGTCGAACATGAGATCGATGGCATCGTGGTGAAGATCGACGAACTCGAGCTGCACGCTGAGCTCGGCGAGACCAGCCGAGCCCCGCGCTGGGCCATCGCCTACAAATACCCGCCAGAAGAGGTGCACACCCGCCTCCTCGACATCCGCGTCGGCGTGGGTCGCACTGGCCGGGCCACCCCCTACGCGGTAATGGAACCTGTGAAAGTTGCGGGATCGACGGTGCGTCAGGCCACGCTGCACAACCAGCAAGTGGTGCAGGCAAAGGGCGTGCTTATCGGCGACACCGTGGTGCTCCGCAAAGCCGGAGACGTGATCCCCGAGGTGCTCGGAGCCGTGATCGAACTGCGAGACGGCAGCGAGGTCGAGTGGCGCATGCCCGAGCACTGCCCCGAGTGCGGCACACCCCTGCGCCCCATGAAGGAGGGCGACATCGACCTGCGCTGCCCGAACGCACGTGCCTGCCCTGCACAGGTGCGCGGCCGTGTCGAACACATCGGATCACGGGGCGCACTCGATATCGAGGTGCTCGGCGAGATCACCGCGGCCGCTCTCACCCAACCCGAGATTCCCGCCGTTCCACCACTCGAAACCGAGGCAGGGCTTTTCGACCTGAGCCTCGATGAGCTCGTTCCGATCACTGTCGTCGTGCGCGACAGCGAAACAGGCGAGCCTGTGATCGATGAAGAGACCGGTGAGCCGCGGCGACGCTCACCGTTCCAGCGCGTCGTGCTCGAGTATCCGCCCGCCGCTGCCGGGCTCGATGCCGCGGCACGGCGCAAGGCAGGTTTCCGCAAAAACCACCGTGTGGTGCTCCCCTCGAAAGACGCCGAGACCTTCCTCACCGAGCTTGAGAAGGCGAAGACGAAGCCGCTGTGGCGTCTGCTGGTCTCCCTGAACATCCGCCACGTCGGGCCGGTTGCGGCACGAGCGCTCGCGGAGTGGTTCGGTTCGCTCGATGCGATCCGCCAGGCCTCCGTCGAAGAACTCTCCGAGGTAGATGGCGTGGGCAGCATCATCGCCGAGTCGCTCAAGGAGTGGTTCGAAGTCGACTGGCATCGTGAGATCGTCGATCGCTGGGCCGCTGCAGGGGTGCAGTGGGCGACGCCAGGCCACCCTGGACCCGGTGCCGCGGTTGCCGAGGGCGGGGTGCTCGCTGGGCTTACGGTGGTCGCTACAGGCAGCCTCGAAGGGTTCACGCGAGACGGCGCCAAGGAGGCGATCATCCAGGCCGGCGGCAAGGCGGCGTCAAGCGTTTCGAAGAAGACCGACTTCGTGGCCGCCGGCCCCGGGGCAGGCTCGAAACTCGCCAAAGCTGAGGAGTTGAATATTCCGGTGCTCGACGCCGCGCAGTTCGCGGTGCTTGTCACCGAGGGCCCTGCGGCCCTGGCGCTGGCAGCGGGCGAGACCGAAGCATCTGAGGCCTGAAACAGGTTCAGATAGCACTGAAGTGAGCCGCGGGGAGTGACGGCTCACCGTTTGGCAGGGTTTCGCAGTCGGACGCAGCAGCACGGCACCCCGGCCGCGCTACGATGATCGCATCATGCACAGTGACGCCGAGGCTCCCTCAGAGCTGTACGTTTACGACCTCGACGGGGTGATCACCACGCGTGACACCTTCGTCGCACTGCTGCTCGGGCGTCTGCGCGCCTCTCGGCTTCGATATGCGCGAGCGCTTCCGCTGATCGCGGGGTGGGCTGCGAGCCGCACCACTGCGAGTCGATCGGCCTTCGCCCAGCGCATCACACGGGTGGCGCTGCGAGGGCTGTCGGAGGAGGCGTACGCGCAGCTTGCCCAAGGCTTCGGTGCCCGCGTCGGCGTGGATCCTGCGTGGATCAGGCAGAGCACGGTGCAGCGCATCAGGGCACAGCACGAATCTGGCGCGCAGATAGTGATTGCGACCGCGACGGAGCAGCGGCTCGCGGAATCGCTGCTGCGGGCGGCCGGGGTGCCCTACGACATGCTCTGTGCTTCATTGCTCGCGGCGGCCCCTGATGGTATGCGGTTCGTGGATCATCGGATGGGGCAGCGCAAGGCCGATGCCTTGATTGAGCATGCGGTGCCGATGGCTGCGGCGGAGTTCGCCACCGATTCTGCCGCAGACCTTCCCACGGCGCGGCTCGCGAAGCGCCTGGTGCTGATCGGGTCCTCGCCCAGCACCCGTGAGCGCTTCGCCAACGAGGGGCTGAGCTTCGAGCTCGGCCCGGAAGGCTGACTCACCGGTTTCTCGGCTCGACAGGCGAGCCCGCCCGTTGCTCAACGCTGCGGGACGACGCTCCCGAGCACGTAGTGGAGGGCGGCGTGCAGGCGCGGCCCGACCTCTTCCCAGCGGCCGTGAAAGCCGACGAGATCTTTCGTGCCGAAGCCCACGGCTACCAGGGTCCAGGCGACCTCATCGATGTTCGTGTCGGGGCGGAGTTCTCCGGCTGCGGCGGCTTCTGTGAGCGCACCCGTCAAAAAGGTGTGCCAGGTCGCGTAGGGGTCGATCCGCCGCTCAGGAAACTCCGTGCGTGATTCTGCAGCGAGGCGCATGCCGGCGCGCACCAGCACATTGCCTGCCATCAACTCGCCCACCTCGTCGAAGGCGCAATAGAGGCGTTCGAGGGGGCTTGAAGCGCGTCGGGCTGCGGCTGCCTGAGCACCGCGCATTGCGGTGCCCTCGGCGTTGAGCACGGCGACGCCCAACTCGTGCCTGGTGGGCGGTCGGCCCGCGAGCGCGTCGACGTCACCCGCGAGCATCCAGTTGAGCTGAGCGCTGTGGTACCCGCGCAGCGCGAACTCTTCTGCTGCCGCAAGCAGCATGGTGTCGTCAATCCTGGTCATATCGGTTGCCCCCTACCGCCCAGTCGAAGCTGGCGTCTGCTCGTCGAAGAATGCGAGTTTCGCGCTTGCGACAATGCCGTCGCTGGAGCGCGATTCCACCTGCAGGTCGTGCACCTTCGTGCCGTCGCGCACCCAGGCGCGGTCGTGGACGAGGCGCGTCTCAGTGGTGATCCGAGCGCCGAGCGGCGTTGAACGGCCGGTGGCGCGAATGTTCATGGTGCGCATCCAGAGGTTGCCCATTCCTGCGCGGGTAATGCCTTTCGCAAGGCAGACCACTGCCTGGCTCATCTGCCCCATGGTGACGAGGTAGTCGATGACGGTGATCGATGGCCACCGTGCCCCTTCGATGCCGCCGTAGCAGCCGATCGACGACTCGTTCTCTGTGAACTCGTGTTCTGCGCTGATGCTCGAAGCGGCCCTGTCCACCTGGGAGATGCGGGTTTGGGAGCTCACTGCACGCAGCGCTGCCGGGTACGTGGGGGCGGATCCGGGTGGAATGCGAAGGGACGGGGTGTCTCCGTGTCGCCCACCTTCGCGCAGGCCGATGCGCGTGCGGATGTTGCCGGCGGTCGCCTCGATGACAACGTCTTCGCCGTTGCCGTTGCCGGCTTGTGTGGAAAACGCGAGTGGCACCCGGGTGAGGTCGAGCCAGGGTGTTCGGCCGGATCTCAGTTCGACGCTTGAGACGCGGGCGGTCTCGTTTGTGCGGCCGACCGTGACTTGGGCTTGGGTCGCCATCAGTGTGAGCACCACGGCATCGACCGAGCTGAGGTGGGTTTCTCGTGGTTGCCCTGCAGCGTCGAGCGACCAGGCCTCGGGGTAGTGCACGGCGAAGTCTGCGAGGCCGGGGCGGGCTGCGCGCATCTGGTAGGTGACGTCTTTGTAGCCAGCACCGAAGTAGCGTTCCCCGGCAGCGCCGAGCCAATGCTCGAGCGACAGTTCTTGAACATCTGCGGGCACGCGGTCTCCTCGAGATCTTGCTGTGCTCAGCACTGAGCGGGGTGAGTGGTGGGGGAGCACGAGGGGTGGATCCCCGGTCTCGCGGGCTTAGCTTAACTCGTACGTTCGTCTTGCTTCAAAACGACACGTTGGCGGATTGGGGCGGCGGTGCCGCCGTTGGCTAGGAGGTGGTGTCTGCGTCGCCTGTCGGAGCGTGGGCGTCGGCGTAGACGCTGCGGATCATGGTGACGGCATCTTCGCGGAGCTTGGCGGGTACGAGCCCGTCGACCGAGCCGAGCCACATCGTTGCGAGTGATTCGCCGAGTCGGTCGATGTTCTGTCGGGCCATCGCGAGTGACAGGATGCCTGCGAAGTGCGCGACGAGGTATTCGGCGTGCTGGCTCGGGGTGAGGCGGCTTTCGAGTTCGCCAGTTGCAAAGGAGGCGCGGAGATCTTCGGTGACGGCCTGGATCCAGTCGGCGTAGAACCCGGAGACGTCTCCGGTGAACTCTTCTTTTTCGAAGGAGAGGGCCATGCCTGCGCGCACGATCGGGTCGGATGCGATTTGCTCGGCAAGTGCGCGAGACACGTGCACGAGTTTCTGCAGGGTGCCGTCGAGTGGCTTGGTGATCTCTTCGATGAGCCGCAATGAGCGATGGTGCTGCTCTTCGGTGATCGCCTTGGCGATGCTCTCCTTCGTGCGGAAGTGGAAGTAGATGGATCCGATGGAGATCCCCGACTCTTCTGCGATGCTGCGAATGCTCACGGTGCCGTAGCCGTGTTTCATGAACTCGGAAGCGGCACCATCGAGAATGCGAATCTGCGTATCCCGCCCACGATCCTGCGCTGCCGTTCTGCGCTGCGTCACCCTGCACCCTCTCCCGTCGCGACTGCCCCCGCCCCAGCTTAGTCGTGATCGATTCTGTGGCGGTCGGCCCGAGTGTGCTCGGGTCTGGTGATGTTTTGGGCTCAGGCCACGATACGATAAGTAAAGCGATCGTTCCAGTTATTTGTTGGTGCGGGTCGCTGGTACGTTTCGAAACGCGGGCTGGGCATGTCGGTTCAGCGGATCGGATCGCTGGAACGAGGGGGCGTTCGAAGCCCATGAAAGGGTGGCGTGGCGCATCGTGAATCGGCTCAGTCTTGATTCTCCGTCCAGCCTTGAGGTGCTGGCTTCGCGCCTGCTGCCTGGTGCGCCACTGCGACTCCAGGATCAGGAAATGCGCGTTGCGGGCCTGGTTTCTTGCCAGGACGCGAAAGATGGGTGGCTTGAAGCGTACCTTCGGGGCACCGGATCGGCGATGTGGCTCGTGATCGAGCACCGCCGGGGACGCGCCGGCGTCACCATGTGGCAGCGAGCCACGACCGATTGCCTGCCGACGTCATTCGTCACGGCGAGAGACCCGCAGATGCTTGTGGGAACCGCGAATTTCTGGGCCATCGGCTCGTTCGGCGGTATGCAGATCCCGCCCAGGGGAACGCTGCAGTACTTCGAGAGTTTCGACCCGCATCGCACCGCCGAGCGCTTCGGCGGAGGTCGGTGGCTGCTCGGGCGCGAGATCGGCAGAGAAGCAGCCCTCACCAGCATCAGCGCTCAGCTCTTCAGCAGCGAGGTCGTCTGAACGCTGAGGCGGTCGGTGGCCTGCGCTCACGCGGGCGCGGCATGCAGAGCTTCGCCCCACCCTCTCCTCGGTAGGATGGTGTGGTTCACCGAACTTTTCATAACGTCACGATGGAGCAGCATGCCTGACACCCCTGCGGCAGAACGCGCTGGGGCGAGCGGCGAGATCACGGCGCAGACCGTGCAGCATCTCGCCGGACTCGCCCGGATCGCCCTCACCGACGCGGAGATCGATTCGCTCACCACTGAGCTCGACTCGATCCTCGCCAACATCGCCAAGGTGAGCGAGGTCGCACGCGCCGACGTGCCGGCCACGAGCCACCCGATTCCGCTGAGCAACGTCACCCGGGCCGATGAGGTAGCCGACGTGCTCACACGCGAGCAGGCGCTGGCAAACGCACCCGAGACGAGCGACGGCATGTTCCGCGTTTCCTCGATCCTCGGTGAAGAGCAGTAAGGCGAACGGCATGAGTGAACTGATCAGACTGACCGCGGCGGAGCTCGCCGCGAAGCTCTCCTCTGGCGAGGTCTCCTCCGAGGAGGCCACGCGCGCCCACCTCGACCGCATTGCGGCCGTTGATGGTGCCCTGAACGCCTTCCTCGCGACCGATGCCGAGGCATCGCTCGCGGCGGCCCGCGACATCGACGCCCGCCGCGCTGCCGGTGAGGCCCTTGGCGAGCTCGCCGGCGTGCCTCTCGCCGTGAAAGATGTGCTCGTCACCACCGACATGCCCTCCACCTCGGGCTCCAAGATTCTCGAGGGCTACCGCTCACCCTACGATGCGACCGCCGTTGCCAAGGCCCGCGCGGCCGGGCTCATCAGCATCGGCAAGACCAATATGGACGAGTTCGCGATGGGCTCCTCCACCGAGAACTCCGCCTACGGCCCCACCCGCAACCAGTGGGCGGCCGACCGGGTGCCCGGCGGCTCCGGCGGCGGTTCGGCCGTGGCTGTTGGCGCATTCGAGGCGCCGCTTGCGCTGGGTTCTGACACGGGCGGCTCGATCCGCCAGCCCGCCGCGCTCACCGGCACTGTTGGCGTCAAGCCCACCTACGGCGGTGTCAGCCGCTACGGGGCCATCGCGCTCGCCTCATCGCTCGACCAGATCGGCCCGTGCGCCCGCACCGTGCTCGACACGGCGCTGCTGCACGACGTCATCGCAGGTCACGACCACCACGATTCGACCTCGCTCGATTTCGCTTGGCCGTCGATGGCGGAGGCCGCCAGAGGCGGTGCCGATCCGGCAAGCCTCAAGGGGCTGCGCGTCGGCGTGGTGAAGCAGCTCATGGTTGACGGCCTGCAGCCGGGTGTGAAGGCCCGCTTCGATGAGGCACTGGCACTGCTCGCAGCGCAGGGCGCCGAGATCGTGGAGATCGACGCCCCTCACTTCGAGTACGCCGTCGCAGCGTACTACCTGATCCTGCCCGCCGAGGCTTCCAGCAACCTGGCCAAGTACGACTCCGTGCGTTTCGGCCTGCGCGTCACCCCCAAGGGCGGCGGCACCGTCGAGAGCGTGATGAGCGAGACCCGCGCCGCAGGGTTCGGCACCGAGGTGAAGCGACGCATCATTCTCGGCACCTATGCCCTCTCGGCCGGCTACTACGATGCCTACTACGGCAGTGCGCAGAAGGTGCGCACCCTCATTCAGCGCGACTTCGCCAGCGCCTTCGACAAGGTTGACGTGATCGCCTCGCCCACCGCGCCCACGACAGCGTGGCAGCTCGGTGCCCACGGCGGCGATCCGCTGCAGGATTACCTCAACGACGCCACCACGATCCCCGCGAACCTCGCGGGAATCCCCGGACTCAGCCTGCCGATCGGCACTGCGAGCGAGGACGGCCTGCCCGTGGGCCTGCAGCTCATGGCTCCCGCTTTCGAGGATGCCCGCCTGTACCGCGCGGGATCCGCCATCGAAAGCCTCATCACCGAGCGCGACGGATCTCCGTTCTGGGCGCAGGCGCCCTCCCTTGCAGGTGCTTCGACTGGAGAGGCGGCGAACTGATGGCCAAGACCAAGCTGATGGACTTCGAGCGGGCCCTCGAACTGTTCGAGCCGGTGATCGGCCTCGAAGTGCACGTCGAGCTCAACACGAAGACCAAGATGTTCTCTTCGGCACCCAACACCTTCGGTGCTGAACCGAACACGAACCTCACCCCGGTGTGCCTCGGCCTGCCCGGTTCGCTGCCCGTGGTCAACGAGCAGGCGGTGCGCGGATCGATCAGCCTCGGCCTCGCGCTCGGATGCGAGATCGCCGAGGTTTCGGGCTTCGCTCGGAAGAACTACTTCTACCCCGACATGGCGAAGAACTACCAGATCTCCCAGTACGACGACCCCATCGCGTACGACGGCTCCGTGGAGATCGAGCTCGCATCGGGGCGTGTTGTGCACGTGCCCATCGAGCGCGCCCACATGGAGGAAGACGCAGGTAAACTCAACCACGTTGGCGGTTCGACGGGCCGTATCCAGGGCGCTGAGTACTCTCTTGTCGACTACAACCGCGCCGGCGTGCCGCTCGTGGAGATCGTGACCCGCCCCGTTTTCGGCGGCGAGGCCGACACCCCTGAGATCGCGGCCGCCTACGTGGCGACCATCCGCGAGATCGTGATCGCGCTCGGCATCTCGGACGCCCGCATGGAGCGTGGCAACCTGCGTTGCGACGCGAATGTGTCGCTGCGCCCCCGCGGCAACGAGGGTGCCGGCATGTCCGTGCTTGGCACCCGCACCGAGACGAAGAACGTGAACTCGCTGCGTTCGATCGAGCGCGCGGTGCGCTTCGAGATTCAGCGGCAGGCTCAGATTCTCGCCGACGGCGGCTCCATCACGCAGGAGACCCGCCACTGGCATGAAGACACGGGAGAGACGTCGCCCGGCCGCCCGAAGAGCGACGCCGACGACTACCGCTACTTCCCTGAGCCCGATCTCGCGCCGCTCACCCCGTCGCGTGAGCTTGTCGAGGGGCTGCGGGCCCAGCTGCCCGAGCACCCGACTCTGCGCACCCGCCGTTTGAAGCAGGAGTGGCAGTACAGCGCGCTCGAGTTCCAGGACGTGGTGAACGCCGGCCTGCTCTCGACCATCGAGGCCACTGTTGCGGCCGGCGTGCCGCCGCAGACGGCGCGCAAGTGGTGGACCGGCGAGGTCGCGCGCATCGCGAACGAGCGCTCGGTTGCGCCCGCCGATCTCATCACTCCGCAGCAGATCGTTTCCGTCGTCGAGCTCGTCGATGCCGGCACCCTCAATGACAAGCTGGCGCGTCAGGTCATCGCCGGCATCATCGACGGTGAGGGCACCGCCGCTGAGATCGTTGAGGCACGTGGGCTCGCGATCGTCTCCGACGATGGCGCGCTCATCGCGGCAGTCGATGCGGCGCTCGCCGAGCAGCCGGATGTGCTCGCAAAGATTCGCGACGGCAAGGTGCAAGCCGCCGGCGCGATCATTGGCGCCGTCATGAAGGCGATGCGCGGGCAGGCCGACGCGGCCCGTGTGCGTGAGCTGGTGTTGGAGCGCGCCGGCCAGGAGTAGCACCGCGCGTGTGTTCGACAGGATGCCCCGGGAGCGTTCGCCGCTCCCGGGGTATTCTGCTGCGTGGGCACCCCTGACCGCGCAGAACCGTGGTGCCGATGCACCGGAACGGGAGTCGGCTGGGAGGCCGTGAAGAATTCCGCTCTAGAATCGCCCGCATCCGGTTTTCGCCGGCCGCACCGAGGAGGCCCCGCATGTCGAACGACGCACCTGCAGCCCACCCAGTCAGCGCTGCGCCCGAGAACGAGCACTCGACACGAGGTGCCTACGTCACCAGCGGTGCCGAGTTCACGCGCGACACGCACTACATCGAGGATCGGATCGTGGCGGATCCGGCGGCGATCCGGGGGCTGCCCGCACCGCCGCCCTCCAAGATCGGCTCGCTCGGCTTCGGGCTGAGCGAGGGGGCCGAGGCGTGGCCGGTCGAACCGAGCCGCTACAGGCTCGTCGCGGCCAACGCCTGCCCGTGGGCGAATCGCACCGTGATCGTGCGGCGGCTGCTGGGGCTCGAAGAAGCGATCTCGCTCGCCCGGCCCGGCCCCACGCACGATGCGCGATCCTGGACCTTCGATCTCGATCCCGGGGGACGTGACCCGGTGCTTGGCACCGAGCGTCTGCAGCAGAACTACTTCGCCCGCTTTCCGGGCTATCCGCGGGGCATCACGGTGCCTGCCATCGTCGATATCCCCTCAGGCGGGGTCGTCACGAACGACTACCCTCAGATCACACTCGACTTCTCAACCCAGTGGCGCGAATATCACCGCGAGGGCGCACCCGATCTGCTGCCCGATGCGCTGCGGCACGAGATGTGGCCCGTGATCGAGCGGGTGTTCACCGAGGTGAACAATGGCGTCTACCGCTGCGGCTTCGCGGGCAGCCAGGAGGCGTACGAGGCGGCCTACGTGCGCCTCTGGGAGGCGATGGATTGGCTTGAGGAGCGGCTTTCGACGCGGCGCTATCTGATGGGCGGCACGATCACGGAGGCAGATGTTCGCCTCTTCACCACGCTCGCCCGCTTCGACCCCGTCTATCACGGGCACTTCAAGACGAACCGCAGTAAGCTCGCCGAGATGGATCACCTGTGGGGGTATGCCCGGGATCTGTTTCAGACGCCCGGCTTTGGCGACACGATCGACTTCGTGCAGATCAAGCAGCACTACTACATCACGCACGAAGACGTGAACCCCACGGGCATCGTGCCGGTGGGGCCAGATCTCGCCGGCTGGCTTGAACCTCACGATCGTGCGCGGCTCGGTGGTGAGCCGTTCGGTGACGGCACCCCACCCGGGCCGGTGCCCGAGGGGGAGCGGATCGCTGCCGGACACAACCCCCTGTATCCGCTCGAAGCGGAGTAGCGATCGGCGGCAGCGGCGACGGTCGGCCGGAACGACCCGGCGCAGCAGCGGCGACCACGCGCAGCAGTGAGGCCGGGGCGGTGGGATCTCCTCCCGCCGCCCCGGCCTCACTGCTGCGATACGCTTACTTCACGTCTTCGTCGACCCAGTCCATCGACTTGGTGACGGCCTTGCGCCAGTTGCGCAGCTGACGGTCGCGCTCGGCTTCGTCCATCTCGGGCTCCCAACGGCGATCCTCCTGCCAGTTGGCCGAGAGATCGTCGAGGCCGTTCCAGAACCCGACCGCGAGGCCGGCCGCGTAGGCCGCGCCGAGGGCGGTGGTCTCAGCGACGACCGGGCGCACCACCGGAACCCCGAGCACATCGGCTTGGAACTGCATGAGCGCGTTGTTCGCCACCATGCCACCGTCGACCTTGAGCTCGGTGAGGTCGACGCCTGCATCCGCGTTGACGGCGTCGAGCACATCGCGCGTCTGGAACGCGACGGCCTCGAGCGCTGCCCGTGCGATGTGGCCCTTGTTGGCGTAGCGGGTGAGGCCCACGATCGCGCCGCGGGCGTCCGGGCGCCAGTAGGGGGCGAACAGGCCGGAGAACGCGGGAACGATGTACACGCCGCCGTTGTCGGGCACGCTCGCCGACAGCTCTTCGACCTGCGGCGCCGACTCGATGATGCCGAGCTGGTCGCGCAGCCACTGGATGAGCGAGCCCGTCACTGCGATCGAGCCTTCGAGTGCGTAGTGGGTGGGGGCGTCGCCCAGCTTGTAGCCGACGGTAGTGAGCAGGCCGTTCTTCGAGTGGACGATCTCTTCGCCGGTGTTGAAGATGAGGAAACAGCCGGTGCCATAGGTGTTCTTCGACTCGCCGGCCTCGAATGCGGCCTGGCCGAAGGTGGCTGCCTGCTGATCGCCGAGAATGCCGGCGATGGGGGTTTCGCGCAGCAGCGACGAGTCTTCGGCGTGGCCATAGACCTCGGAGGAGGAGCGGATCTCGGGCAGCATTGAGCGCGGCACACCGAAGGCTTCGAGGATGTCGTCGCGCCACTCAAGCGTTTCGAGGTCCATGAAGAGGGTGCGCGAGGCGTTGGTGACATCGGTGGCGTGCACGCCGCCCTCGGCACCGCCGGTCAGGTTCCAGAGCACCCAGCAGTCGGTGGTGCCGAAGAGCAGATCGCCGGCTTCGGCGGCTTCGCGGGCGCCCTCGACGTTCTCGAGGATCCACGCGATCTTCGTGCCGGAGAAGTAGGTCGCGAGCGGCAAGCCCACGATCTGCTTGAACCTGTCGGTGCCGCCGTCGGCTGCGAGGCGGTCTACGATGTCCTGGGTGCGGGTGTCCTGCCAGACGATCGCGTTGTAGACGGGCTGGCCGGTTTTCTTGTTCCAGACCACGGCGGTCTCGCGCTGGTTGGTGATACCGATCGCGGCGATGTCGTGGCGGGTGAGGTCGGCGCGGCCGAGCGCGATGCCGATCACCTCTTGCACGTTCTGCCAGATCTCCGCGGCGTCGTGCTCGACCCAGCCGGCCTGCGGCATGATCTGCTCGTGCTCCTTCTGGCCGACGGAGATGATGGATCCCGAGCGGTCGAAGATGATGGCGCGGCTCGAGGTGGTGCCCTGGTCGATGGCGATGACGTACTTGGACATGGGATTCCTTTCGATGCGGCGAGGCGGCGGTGCTTCGCCGGGGTGTGGGGAGGGGGCGGCCTTTGGGGCCGGCCCCCTCCGCAGATGATCGGTGCGGCGGGGGTATCCCGCGTGACGAGTTATGCCAGGGAGAGCAGTGCGGGAGCGGCGAATGCTGCAATCGCGCCGCCCACGAGCGGGCCGAAGACCGGCACCCACGCGTAGCCCCAGTCGCTGCCGCCCTTGCCCTTGATCGGGAGGATTGCGTGCGCGATGCGGGGGCCGAGGTCGCGGGCAGGGTTGATGGCGTAGCCCGTGGGGCCACCGAGCGAGGCGCCGATGCCCACGACGAGCAGGGCGACGGGCAGAGCGGTGAGCGGTCCGAGGCCGCCGGGAACGCCGACGTTGACGTCGCCGTAGTCAGCGAAGGCAAGGATCACGAAGACGAGCACGAAGGTGCCGATGACCTCGGTGATGAAGTTGGCGCCGTAGGAGCGGATCGCCGGGCCGGTCGAGAATACGCCGAGCTTGTTCGCGGCCTCGGGCTCATCATCGAAGTGCTGCTTGTAGGCGGCCCAGCAGAGGATCGCGCCGATGATCGCGCCGACCAGCTCAGCGGCGAATGCGACGAAGAACATGGGGGCGGTGATGGTGCCTGCGATGAGCAGGCCGATGCCGACCGCGGGGTTCAGGATCGCGCCGGAGTAGGCGGAGGCGAGAACGCCGGCGAAGACCGCGAGCCCCCAGCCCCAGTTGACCATCAGGAAGCCTCCCGCGTTGCCCTTCGTCTTTGCGAGGGCCACGTTGGCGACGACGCCGCAGCCGAGCAGCACCAGCATGGCGGTGCCGACCATTTCGGAGAGGAAGTAGAGTCCCAGATTGATGTCCATAGTTGTCTCCATTGACCTTTCGGGTGACTCCTGACGCGCCACCGTGGCGGGTCAGGGTGCATAAGAAGCGGTGGATTCGCGAGCCGGATGCGGCTCGGAGGGGAGCTGATCGCTCACCCTGCGGTGAATGAGCCTCCCTTCGAGGGATCGATGCGGTGCGCGTTGCGCAGCAGCTCGATGGTGCGGTCTACCTCTGCCGTGATCGTACCCTCATCCCAGCCGAGTGCGGGAGCGATCGCTGCCGCGGCGGCTCGGATGCGCGGCTCGGTGAGCCCGCCAACGAACGCGATGGAGGTGCGGCGCAGCAGAAGGTCGTCGAGGTGCACCACCTGCTCGGTGGCTGCGAGGTGAGCGAGCTCGGCGGCGGTGTAGCCGGGCAGCTCTGGCAGTTCGGGGTCTTGCTCGGGCGTTGCTGCCATCACCTCAGTGGCGCGGGTACCGTAGCGGTCGAGCAGCACTGAAACACGACCGCGGTCGCGCCCGTCTGCGTGGGCGGCGAGCCAGCGCAGCCGGGAGGCAGCATCGACGGGGTAGCCGTCGCCACCACCGACGGCGAGTTTCTCGGTGCTCACCCGGCGCTGCTTGCCGAGCTGACCCATCGCCTCATCGGCGAGGTGTTCTGCGAGCGCGCGGAAGGTGGTCCACTTGCCGCCGACGAGGCTGAGCACGGGAGTGGAGCGGTGCTCGGTGGCAACGATGCGGTAGTCGCGGGAGACGAAGCCGGGTGCGGTGTCGTCGTGGCGGGGGAGCGGCCGGATGCCGGAGAAGGAGTAGACGATGTGCGAGCGGTCGACGGCGATCTTGGGGAAGACATGGTGCACGAGATCGAAGAAGTAGTCGACCTCGTCGTCGGTGCAGACGACGGGCTTTGCGGGGTCGGCGTCGATGTCGGTGGTGCCGACGAGTACGCGGTTCTTGAGCGGGTAGATCAGCACGATGCGCCCGTCGGAGTGCTCGAAGAAGATCTCCCTGCCACCGGTTGCGGCGAGGAGCTCGGGGTGGTCGAGCACGATGTGCGAGCCCTTCGTGCCTCCCATGTAGCGGGTGGTGTCGCCGAGGGCCTCGTTGGTGATGTCGGTCCAGGGGCCGCTGGTGTTGAGAATGAGGCGTGCTGAGAAGTCGAACTCCTCGCCGGTGACCTCGTCGCGCAGGCGTACGCCGTGCTCGGAGCTGCCTACTGCCGGGAGGTAGTTCGCGGCGCGGGCGCGGTCGCCGCCCGCGAGGAGGCCGTCGTTGAGCACGTCGAGCGCGAGGCGCTCGGGGTCGTGCATTGAGGCGTCGAAGTAAGTGGCCGTGTACTTGAGATTGGAGTTGAGCTGCGGCAGCTCCTTCAGCGACTGCGCTTTGCCCAGGAAGCGGTGGCGGGGCACCTGGCCGCCTGCGCGCGAGAAGGTGTCGTAGATCATGAGGCCGATTTTGATGAGTGCAGCGCCGCGTTCGTTCGGCTTACCCCGACCGTGGGTGACGAGCAGCCGGAAGGGTGCCGAGAGAATGCCCGAGAATGTGGAGTAGATCGGGATCGTGGTCTTCAACGGGCGCACGTAGTGGGGTGCGTTGCGTACGAGCCTGTTGCGCTCGGTAACCGACTCTTTGACGAGCCGGAACTCGCCGTTCTCGAGGTAGCGAATGCCGCCGTGCACCATGTGGCTCGACGCAGATGATGCACCCGAGACAAAATCGGCGCGCTCGACGAGCGCAACGTCGATGCCCTGCAGGGCGAGATCGCGGAAGGTGGCGATGCCGTTGATGCCGCCGCCGATGATGAGCACGTCCGCGTGGGGGCGCGCGCGAAGCTGCTCGACCGATGGGCGTGATGCTGCTGCTGGGCGCTCGTTCATTTCCAGAACCTTTCGAGACTGTTTCGGCCAGAATGCTCCACATCTGAACCGAATTGCAAAGTTGTTGCACATATGTGCAGAATGGTGCGTGATCGGAGGCTTCACACCATGGCCGAACGGCAGAGTCCTGCGAAAACGCGCGACGCACTGCGCGCAGCCCAGCTCTACTACCAGCAGAACCTCACCATGGAGGCGATCGCCGAAGACCTGCGGGTATCGCGCTCATCCGTCTCTCGCCTGCTCACCCACGCCCGTTCCACGGGGCTCGTCGAGATCCGCATCCACTCGCCGCAGGAGGCGCGCTCCCGCATTGAACAGCGCTTTTCAGAGCGCTTCGGCGTCACCGCGCATGTTGTGCCAGGATCCGACAGACAGTCCGAGCACGAACGGCTGGAGCGCACGGCGCAGGCCGCGGCCCAACTCATCGCCGGTGCCGTGGCGCCGCGCACCACGATTGGCGTGGCATGGGGGTCGACGGTGAGCGCCGTCGCCCGCAGCCTGCCACGAAAACCGACAGCCGAAACCCGAGTCGTGCAGATGAACGGTGCCGCGAACGGGCGCACGACGGGAGTCTCCTACGCCACAGGCCTGCTCGGAGGCTTCGCCGGCGCATTCTCAGCCGAGATCTACGAGTTTCCGGTGCCCGCCATCTTCGACGACCCCGCTACCCGCACCGCGCTCTGGCGAGAGCGGGCCGTAAGCCGCGTGATCGACCTGCAAGCCTCGGTCAACCTGTTCGTCTTCGGCCTCGGATCCCGCATCGGCGATCCGCGCTCCCACATCTACTCTGGCGGCTACCTCGGCGCAGAAGATCTGCGCTCCCTGGTCGAGCAGAGCGTCGTGGGCGACTGCGCCACAGTTTTTTACAAGGCCGATGGCAGCACTGAGGGAATCGCGATGAACGAACGTTCGAGCGGGCCCCGCTTCGACGTGGTGAGGCGCATCCCGCAGCGACTCTGCGTGGTCTCGGGCGCCGCGAAGCGCGACAGCCTGCGCGGTGCGCTCGCTGCCGGCATCATCACCGACCTCGTCGTCGACGAAAGCCTCGCCAGGCAGGTGCTCGCAGTCGACAGCCCTGCCACGTGAACCCCGTGAGAGAATGACGGGTATGAGCGACGGCCCGGGCGACACCGCTGCGGGAGTTTCCGCTGGCGTTCGCACCTCGGCCTCGATCCTGCACGTCGACATGGATTCCTTCTTCGTGTCTGTCGAACTGCTCGACCGCCCAGAGCTGCGGGGGCTTCCCGTCGCCGCAGCCCACGACACCGTGCGCTCAGTGGTGTCGAGCGCGAGCTACGAAGCCCGCCGCTTCGGGGTGCGATCCGCCATGCCCGTGGCCCGCGCCAAACAGCTCTGCCCCCAACTGGTGCTCGTGCCGCCCACCTTCGAAAAATACAGGCGCGCCTCCCGCGAGGTGATGGCGATCTTCGAGGAGTTCACCCCGCTCGTCGAGCCGCTCAGCATCGACGAAGCGTTCCTCGATGTTGCCGGCTCTGTGCGCCTTTTCGGCGAGCCTGGCGAGATCGCCAGGCGCCTGCGCGAGCGGATACGCGAACGCACCGGGCTGCCGGCCTCGGTGGGGCTCGCCGGCACGAAGTTCGTGGCCAAGCTTGCGTCGCAGCGCGCCAAGCCCGACGGTGTGCTCGAAATCCCGCCGGCCCGCACACTCGAATTCTTGCACCCGCTGCCCGTCGAGGCGATGTGGGGTGTGGGGCGCGCCACAGCAGGAGCGCTGCAGGCCCGCGCGATCCGCACCGTTGCAGATCTTGCACGCGAGCCGCTGCCATCGCTCGAACGGATCGTGGGGCCCGCGAACGCACGCAGGCTGCACGAGCTCGCGAACGGACGCGACGCGAGACGCATCGAAACCTCGCGCGTCGAGAAGAGCATCGGCCACGAAGAAACCTTCGCCAACGACGAACGCGACGCCCGCGTGCTGCACCGTGAACTGCTGCGCCTCGCCACCCGCACAGGGGAGCGGCTGCGCGCAGCCGACGTCGAAGCCCGCACCGTGTCGATCAAGGTGCGATGGGAGAACTTCGACACCGTCACACGTTCGCGCACGCTGCCCGAGGCCACGAACTCGTCTCAGCGCATCTATCGCACCGCCGTCGAACTCTTCGAAGCTCTGGGTGCCGCAGGGCGCCCAGTGCGACTCATCGGCGTGCGTGCAGAGCAACTGCTAGCGGCTGGCAGCGAAGCCGCCGCGCTCTGGAGCGATGACGAAGACTGGCGTGCCGTTGACCAGGCCGTCGATGAGGTGCGCGACCGATTTGGCGCCTCCGGTGTGCGCCCCGCGAGTTTGCTGCGGGAGCGCGACGAGATTGTCGATCCCCGCTCTCTGCAGCCGCCTGCCTAAACGCTGAAACTGCCCGGCCCGAACGAGTCGTCGCTCTCGTCGCCGCGATCCGCCGCCATGATTGCGAGCACCGATTCGAGGATCGCGGCGAGCCAATCGAACACCATCACCGTGCCGCGCGTCTCATCGTCGTCGAGCAGTGCGGCGTGATCTTCGGCGGCGTCCAGGCCGATGCGAGCCGCTATCGCGAGTCGCAGCGCCGTCAGCGTGCGTGCCCAGGCGGGTAGTTCGGTGGCCACGATGTCGACCTCGACCGTGCGCTCCTCGTTCGGCATGCCACCGCCCAAGCCGAGCGCTGAGGTGAGCTGCATCGCGTCTTGCATCTTGCGGTTGAGTAGCCCCTGCTCGGTGACGCGCCGGAACGCACCGGCCTCTTCGTCACCCGCGTACGCGTCGGGGAAGAGCCTCGCGAGCGCGGGATCATGCGGTGCCTCATCGGAGCCCCCGACCTCAAGGCTCGCGAACAGCGGATCCGGGTCGAGTGCGGTGCTGCTGTGGCTCTGCAGCAACTGGATCAGTTGCGTCACCAATTGATCCAGCATCGCGGCCTCGTCATGCTCCAAGAGCAGTCGCAGCCCGCCGTTCTGCAGCGGCAGCAGTCTCATGCCTCGCCCGCCTGCCGCACCGTGGCCCACAAACCGTATCCGTGCATCGCCTCAACGTGCATCTCCATCGCCTCGCGGCCACCCTCGGCCACGACCGCGCTGCCGCGATGGTGCACCCGCAGCATCAGCTCCTCTGCCTGATCCCGCGCAAAACCGAAGTGGGTTTGAAACACGTATGCGACGTACGACATCAGATTCACGGGATCGTCCCATACGACCGTCTGCCACACTGGGTCGGTGGTGGCCTGGGGTGTCTCGTGTCGTTGAGTGCCCGTTCTCGTTGCGCTTATAGTGACCACCGCATTACCCCCACCCGAGTTCGTGGATGCGCTCCTCGGAAATGCCGTAGAAGTGCGCGATTTCGTGCACGAGGGTGACACGGATCTCACGCACCAGCTCTTCGCGGTCGCCGCAGTGCTCAAGCAGTGTCTCGCGGAACAGGATGATGCGGTCGGGTTCTTCGCCGTAGCCGTACACGTCTCGCTCGGCGAGGGAGAAGCCCTCGTAGACGCCGAGGATGTCGCTGCCATCGGCGGGGCGATCTTCGACCAGGAAGATCACGTTGTCGAGCTGGGCGAGCATGTCGTCGTGCAGCGAATCGAGGCCTTCAGCGACCAGCGATTCGAACTCCTCGTGCGACATCTCGAGCATGTTTTCACCCTACACAGATGCGCTGACGTGCGCGTGGGAGTTTCGGGGTGAAAGTTGCCCGGGCGAGGGGTGGTGCGGGTGCGCCGCCCCCGGCGTGTGTGTCGGTTTGGCGAAGCGGGGGAGTTGTGGGCTATGATCGTGGGGTTGCCTCGTTCGCCCCCGGCGAGTGTGGTCAGCATGGTGGCTATAGCTCAGTTGGTAGAGCACCGGCTTGTGGTGCCGGTGGTCGCGGGTTCAAGTCCCGTTAGCCACCCTGATAAATCGGCCCCGACGTTCGCGTCGGGGCCGATTTTTTGTGTGGTGCGGATCGCCTGCGCTGTGCGGGGTCACGCACTCTCGGGGTGCTCTGCTCTGCTCTGCTCTGCTCTGCTCTGCTCTGCTCTGCTCTGCCCTGCCCCTCTCCGAGCCTGCACCACTGCGACCCTGTGCCGCGGTTCAGGGTGGGGATCGCAGTTCGGGTGGGGGTGAAAGTGAGGGTGAAATGTTGATGCGTTTGGGGCTTGTGCGTTTGGGGTGCCTGTAGCGTTGACGGGAAACCCGGGTCGATCGGTGCGTTGAGGGGAACGACGCGGCAACGGGGGAGTTAGATCGACCTTGGGGGTGCTGCTATGCATGAAGAAGTTCGGGGTGCGCGGATGCGTGCGCCCAGGTATGGCCGGCGGCTGAGCGCCGCGGTAGCTGCTGTCGCGTTGGGTGCGACCGCGCTAATGGGGGTGGCGGTATCGGCTGCTTCGGCTGCGCCGTCGAATATCGACCCGAGCACGCCGCGGTCGCTCACCATTCACAAGCTGTCACAGCCCGCCACGGCTGGCGTTGCTGGTGATGGTTCGGAGCTCGCGCCGGAGAGCCTGCCGGCTGATGCGCTTCCTCTGAACGGGGTTGAGTTCACGGTGCAGCAAGTGACCGCTGTGGGTGGCAAGTCTGTCGATCTGAACACTGACGCAGGGTGGGCCACGATCCAGCCGTACCTCAACGGCACCACTCCCTTCGTGCCGGGCAATGCGACCCTGGGTGCGCCGGTGAAGCAGGTGACCGCGAACGGTGGCCTGGCAGTGTTCAACACGCTGCCGGTGGGGTTGTTCTACGTGACCGAGACGAACCCGGGGCCGAACTCGATCAAGGCACCCGCGCAGCCGTTCCTCGTGACGTTGCCGATGCCCACCAAGGACCCCGGTGTGTTCCGCTACGACGTGCACGCGTATCCGAAGAACACCCTCGGTGATCAGCCGTACATGGTGAAAACCGTTGACGATCGCTCCGCGCATGCGGTGGGCGACACGGTGACCTGGACAGTATCCATTCAGATTCCGAACAGCCAGGGGTATGTGGTCGACTCGGTTGATTTTTTGGATAGGCCGGAGGGGTGGACCTGGGGAGAATACAATCGGCCGTACCTGCTGCGGACCGGTGTCGGGAAGGCCTGGAGCGGTCCAGAGGCCAAGCCAGATCTCATCTATTTTACTGAGCCCGGTGGGGTCCGCACCGACGGTTCTTCGCAGTGTGGCTCTCCGGGCGGTCCTGCGTTCTTTTGCTCTGGTGAGGGGATCAAGCCGGGCACATTGATCGAGCTCGTGTACGAGACGAAAGTGAACGAGCTTCCAGCAAATGGTGTCGTGCGCAATCAAGCGGAAGTCGGAGTGAATGAAACGAACATGACGTCTGAGTCGCAAACGCTGTGGGGCAAAGCGCAGTTCACGAAGCACGCTGTAGGTGACACCTCGAAGGTGCTTGCGGGTGCCGAGTTCCAGATCTTCGCCGACAAGGCCGCAGCCGACGCTGCAGCAGCACGGGTTGCTGCGGGCCAGCCGGTGACCACCGGCCTCACATTCGAGACATCGACGTTCAACCCCGACGCTTACTCCTGGATTCCGACTCGAACCCAAACCCTCACCTCCGACGCGAACGGCATTGTCACCGTTCCTGGCCTCAAGGCCTCGCAGGCCGGTATCAAGTATTGGGCTGTCGAGACGAAGGCTCCTGCGGGCTATGTCGCTTCGACCACCCCGACCGAGTTCACTGTCACCCCGAGTGCTACCCCTACGGGTGCTGCCGCGGTGCACGTGCCCAACCAGATGCGCCAGGCCGGCGCCCTCCCCGTGCTCGGCGGGGCCGGGATGACCGCCATCGGTATCGGGGGCGCGATCCTCATCGCCGGTGGCCTGCTCTTCGCCGTCTTCGGCCGCCGCAAGCGCGACACCGAGCACACCCCCGCAGCCGCCTAACCCCGGCAGCACGCAGAAGCCTCCCGCCCCCTGAGGTTGTCGAAGGGGGCGGGAGGCTTTGGTGTGCTCAAGGACGGGATGCTTCGGGGGAACCAAACCCGAGCCCGCGAGACCCGGTGCCCGGCACCCTGCACTCCTCAGAGCGGCGGGCGATATCCGCTGGCGTGTACTCCGCGCGCGGATTGAAGCCCAGCTGCTGCCGTGCCGCCGCGAACATCAAATGCCGCAGGTGCGAGGCCCGCCCCGCCCGCAGCACGCGGGTGCGCAGCAGATACGCGTCGGTGTAGGCCACGCGCGGCGCCCAGATGGGGGAACGGCGACGGTTGGAGATCCCCGCCGTCAGGTGCAGAAACGCCTGCGCGGTGCCGATAGCGGAAGCCGCATCGACGCCGATCGAGATTGACGGCAGCGGGGCCGGTGCCGCGTCGTCAGATCCCATCACAGCCTGCAACGATCGCAGATCGGTGTAGCCCGGAATGTAAGGCAGGCAACGACTGAGATCGACACCGGCCTCAGCGATCTCATCGAGCGGAGCGTCAGAGCTGAAACCCATGAAACGCTCGAAGGTCCACGACGAACGCGGTGCGAACGAGGTCACCTGCGCGGCGAAGCCCACGTTCATCACCAGCAGATCGGGAATGCCCTGCGACCGCGCCCGCCGAGCAATGAGAGATCCGATCTCGGGCTTCGTGAGCTCCGATTCATCAAGCACCAGCGAGGCGCCGCGCATGAACGCCTCGACGTTGTCAGGGGTGACGCCGTCGAAGAACACCTCAACCTCGGCGTCCGGGTTGATGTCGAGCACCCGATCACGGAACACCTCCGCCTTGCGCCGCCCGAACGTCGACGTGCTCGCACCCTCCACCCGGTTGACGTTCTCGGGCTCGAACACCTCGGGATCCGCAATGCTGAACCGCGAAACCCCCATGCGCGCAAGCTTCAAACCCAACTGGAAACCGTCGCCACCGACCCCCGCGATCGCAACGCTCGCCGACATGAGCGCCTGCTGTTCCGGCTCGCTCCAGAACCCGTAGTTGCGCGAGAACTCGGGTGACGAGATACGACGCGCCATCAGGCTGCCCGATCTCGGGAAGCGCCGGCGACGCGACCGAAGAAGGTCATGTCTGGTTCCGCCTGCCGATAGCGATCGACAAAATCGCCATTGCGGGCATTCGCCAACACAGTGGATGCGGCAATATCGATCTCGATGGGCATGTTGTAGTCGAGGTAGTGCTCGACATACCTCGCCTCACCGATGGACTCGATGGAGATGATGCCCCGCAGATGACGCTCAAGCCACGGCTCGATAATCGCGAAGGTGCGACCGAGCTCGTGGTTCGCCACGTAGGCGAGCATCATCGTGAACAGATGCCACTGCACCAGGTCTTGCATTGCTGCAGACTCGTGGCGCGCGATCACGCGAGACACCTCGACACTGTGCGCGGCGAGCGCCTCGTCGGCGAAGGAATCCGGACAGAACTCCTCGACGGGAAGTGCCAGGACATCGCCCCGCACAATGAGCCGCGAGACGCCCAGCACGCGCACCCCGGAACGGTGATTCTCGAACACGCCGAACGTCACCGAGCGGGCGTCGTCAGCATCGCGATCAGTGCCATCCTCGTGCAGATCGCTGACATCGAGCTGGCCGGTCTGGTCGACGTAGACGCGCCTGCGCAGATCGAAGTGCGCGCGATATTCCGCTTCGAGCCCCGGCACCGCCACACCATCGACGGCAATGATGCCACACGCGAGCCGCGCAGCGGAGTCAGCGGCGAACAAGCCCGACGCGACGACGGGAATCACCTCATGATTCGTAATGTCGCGATCAATGCGAGACAACTGAGCTGACCCCCTGCGTGCTGTAAATCCCCTGCAACATACCGTCCACGCTTCCCCCGCACTCCGAGCGCGCACGGCTCGGTCGAACCTCTATTCTGCACCAGGAAGGCCTCTCACCGGAGAACTGCCACTCCGAAAAACCCGAGATCGTCGCCCGCATTGGTACGATGAGGGAAATTGACAGCCAAGGAGAGGACGCTGCCGTGTCCGAGGACGAAACGCATTCGACGGGTGGCCTGTACGACCCGTCGGGAAACGACGATGTACGAGCCCGCATGTTGCTGAGCGCAACCCAGTACGTCGATACCGTCGGTCTGTCGTTAGGAGTCAGCGGGCCGCTCATCGAGCGGATCGCGGCGAATGCCGGCATCACTCCCAAGCAGTTCTCGCGAGTGTGGCCCAGCCACGACGCTTTCCTCGCGGATCTCTTCTGCGATCTGGCTAATCAGGCGCGGATCGACCGCGCCGACAGCCAAACCCTGCTCTCCACCTGGCAGTACCTCAGCATGCGCGTCGACGAGCTGCGGTCGAGCATCGGGAGGCGGCGGGTGCTCATCGACATCATCCGCACTGCCGCACAGTACAACTTCGAGGTGGTGACAGCCTCGAACAAGTGGCGCACCTACGCTGCGCTCTCCACAACGATCGAATCGTGGGCCGACCCCGCGGCCGGAGCCCGGATCACCGACGCGCTGCGAGCGAGCGAGCTCGCCTTCGTGGAGACGATGGAGAGCTTCTACCGCAACGTGCTGCCGACTGTCGGCTACCGGCTGAAACCCGAGTTCCACGGCGATCTGCAGCCGTTCGTTGTGGCGGCGGCCTCCGTCATCGAGGGGCTCGGGATCGTGCGCGCCACCGTGCCTGCCCTTGTTGAAGCCCACTTCGACTTCCCCGTCGACGGCGAATCAGAACCCGAGGTATGGTCGGTTGCATCGCTCGCCTTCGTGGGCGTGGTCGATGCCTTCATCGAACCCGATCCTGATTTTCAGGCAGACGAAGCAATCGCCCGGCTCAGCGGCGGAGTCGACCTCGCGGCCGGCTCTGATTCCGACGACGGATACTGAATCTTCCGGCTGCCTGCTCTGCGGGCCGGAAGCGCAGTGTTGCGGCTCGTCGAACCGGAGTGCTGCGGCTCAGGGAGCCGCGGTGACCGACCGTCTGCTCAGCGCTCGAACAGTGCGCGTGTGCCTGAGCCGCGTAGGCGGCTCATCGTCTGCGCAAACGAGAGCGGCCTGCCGAAGTAATACCCCTGCACACTGCGCACGCCGAGGCTCGTGAGCACATCGGCCATCTCGCTCGTCTCCACGCCCTCGACGATGACCGTATAGCCAAGGCGGTCGCCGAACCCCTGCAGCGCCTTCACAACCTCGCGCTGACGCGCATCTCCCAGATCGTCGATGAGGCTCTTATCGACCTTGAGGATGTTCATCGGAAAGTGCACGAGCGCGCCCACAGACGAGGCATCGGAGCCGTAATCGTCGAGGGCGAGCAACACGCCGTCCTGCTGCAGTGCCTCCGCGTCGCGGCGCAGCTCGTCGGTGACACCGTGCAGCGAGCGCTCGTTGAGTTCGATGCAGAGGGAGACGTCGGGGTGCGTGCGGGCCGCCTCGCGCACGAACGAGCCGAGCTCCGAGTCGGTGATCTGACCGACCTCGAGGTTGACCGTCATGCACTCGATTCCGGGCTCGAGCCGATGGAACTCGTCGGCCGCGTCGAGCGCTTTGCTGATGACCTGCTTGGTGAGCTCATTCATGAGGCCCAGGCTTTTCGCGCGGGCCACGAGCGAGGGCGGGGAGATGGGGCCGAGCTCGGGATCAACGTAGCGCACGAGAGCTTCGAAGGCCCAGATCTCGCCCCGCTCCAGGCTGACGATCGGTTGGAAAGCGACGAGCAGCCGGTCTTCGCGGATCGCCCGCGCGACGATGTCGTTGGTGCGGGAAGCACGATGGGAGGAGACGCTGACCCCGCTACCGGTGGCCGCGCCGCCGCGCCGCCGCGAACGTTTGACGTGCAGCATGGCGCGATCGGCGTCTTCGACGAGGGCCTGGGGGTCGAGTTCGCGATGCCCAGAAAACGCGAGGCCTGCGCTGAGGGTGGGGCGAAGCTGGTGGCCCTCGATGAAGACCGCCTGGCTGGCAATCTCGACAATGCGGTCGGCTGAGGCCTTCGCCTGGTCGAGTGAGTCGAGATCGGAGAAGATGATCACGAACTCGTCGCCGCCGACACGGGAGACGAAGTCTCCGCCGCCGGACGCCTCGAGCAGGCGCTGGGCGACGGTCTTCAACAACTCGTCGCCGATGCGGTGGCCGTGGGCGTCATTGAGTTTCTTGAAGTTGTCGAGATCGACGAAGAGCAGAGCGATGCCCGCGTGGTACGAGCGGTTTTCGTTGGCTTCGATGAGCGCTTTCTGGAAGGCGCCGTAGTTGGGTAGGCCTGTCAGATCGTCAGTGTTCGCGCGGCGCTCGAGATCTTCGACTTCGTGCTGCGCGCGTGTCGTCTCGCTGGCAACGTGGGCGAGCGTGGTGAGTGCGCGCTCGTCTTCGCGTTCGAAGGGCACCCCGCCGGTCTTGCGGGAGGCGACGAGGTATTCGTTGCGTGCGGCGTCGAGTCGCACCGGGGCGCCGATCTCGTGACGCTCGGGTGGTGCCTCTCGTAGTTCGACGTGCTTCGCCTGCACGATGGTTTGGGTGCGGCTGAGCAATGCGGGAGCCAGGCCGCCCTGCGCGGTGATGCGCGGCAGCTCGACGGCGGCGTTGACGAGGGCGCTGAGACGGCGTTCGATGTGCGAGAAGCGACTGTGCTGCGCGAACATGTAGAAGAGCGATGCTGCGAGCAGCACCACGAGCGGGGTGAGATCTGCTCGCGGGTCTTGTTCGAGCCAGGGGATCAGTTGGGTGTCGGCGTAGTTCATCGCCGTTGAGGTGGCCCCGACGATGAGAACGACAAGGGTGAGCTTGAGAGGGTCGATGGCCGACAGGCCGAGGTCGCGGTCGGACTCGGTGTTGCTCCACTGCCGCAAGAACTCGCCCATCAAAAAGAGTGCGTAGTAGGCCGAGGTCGCTGCCAGGTAGCTCAGTGGCACCCAGACACCGAGGTTCGCAAGCCAGCTCTGGGTGAGCACAAATGCCAGCGCGCTCACCGCACCCAGCCCTGTCAGGTAGAGGGCATGCCTCACGTTGCGGTGCAGGAAGGTCTGCGAGATCAGCAGCCCGAGCGCCCAGACGGCGACGTTGAACAGCGGGAAGCCCGGCATTGGGGGAATGGCGATCATCACGATCGCGATGCCAACGAGCGGGAAGCCGGGGCGGCGCCCCACCTGCAGCTGCAGTGAGCCGCAGATCATCACTCCTACGATGACAGTGATGACGAGCGTCCAGGATTCCGGCGTGGAGCGCGTCAGCTCGGCCAGGCCGAACCCGATGACACCGAGAGCCAGCAGGGCGAATGGTGCTGCGAAGAGGGTGCCCCGCTTCGTCGTGTCCAAAGGCCTGAGCACGGTCCCTCCTCTGAGTCTCCGCTGATTGTGCGCAGTCATCGAGGCGCGGTGCGTTGCGGTTTCGCAAGGTCAATCATGGCATGTGTCAGGCCCGCACCGGTGGCTTTCTGCGAGGTGCGCGAGGTGTGTCCCCGCTGCTGCCTGTGATCGCGGGCGAATCGACGGTTGCTGCTGTGGGTGGGCACGCCGTTGTTTCGGCGCGCCGCGTCTGGAACTGAGTGTCAGTCAGCGCTGTTCTCGGCGGATTGCACGAGCCCGTCGATGAGTGTCGAGTAGGTGGCGCTCGCGGTTTGGGCGAGTGCTTCGGACGCTGCCTTGTCAGGGCCGGGAGCGGGTGTCATGACGGCGCTACGGAAGTAGGCGAGCTCTTGGATGGACTCGGCGATGTCGGCGAGTGCGCGGTGCCCGCCACGTTTCTCGGGCGCGCCGAAGTAGGCGGCCGGATACCAGCGGCGGCTCAGTTCTTTGATGGTGGAGACGTCGATGCTGCGGTAGTGCAGTCGCGCGTCGAGCTTCGGGAGGTACTTTGAGATGAAGCGGCGATCCATGCCGATCGTGTTGCCTGCGACGAGGGGGCGGCGCCCGGGGGTGACGAGCTTGCTGAGGTAGTCGAGCACCTGCTGTTCGGCCTCTTCTAGGGAGGCACCGTGTTCGATGCGGGGGAGCAGGCCCGACTCGGTGTGCATCTTGCGCACGAAGTCATTCATCTGCGCGAGTGCCTCCGCGCCCGGATTGATGACGATCTCGAAGCCGGGGTCGAGGGGAGTGAGGTCGAAGTCGGTGACGATGACGGCGATCTCGCAGAGGCCGTCGCGGTCTACGTCGAGACCCGTCATCTCGCAATCGATCCAGACGATCTGATCTGCTGGGGCGTTCGACACTGTCGTTCCTCGTTCCCGTTGCTTGCTGCTCTGTATGGTCGGGATCGCGGATCCCGCACCTCGAACCGCCTCAGTCTAGCGCCGGTGCTGAAGGCTCGCCTCTACACTGGTGCGCATGGCAGTTCTTCCTATTGTGATCTCCGGCGAGCCGGTTCTCCACCGTCCGGCGGCGCCCGTGACTGAATTCGATTCCGCGCTGCGCACCCTCGTCGACGACATGTTCGAGACGACGGTTGCCGCTCCCGGTGTGGGTCTTGCGGCCCCCCAGGTGGGTGTGGGTCAGCGGGTGTTCGTATGGATGTATGAGGATCAGGATGAAGCTCCGGCAGAGGGTGTCGCCATCAATCCTGAGCTGTGGATTGCGCCGCTCGAGCCCGGCCTTCCCGATGAGGACGAGGTTGAAGGCTGCCTTTCTTTCCCCGGTGAGCGCTTCGCACTGCGCCGCTCGCCCCGCGCGCTGCTGCGCGCTCAAGACATCGACGGGAAGCCCTTCGAAGTGCAGGCGAGCGGCTGGTTTGCGCGTATTCTGCAGCACGAGTTCGACCACCTGAATGGCTTGCTCTACGTGGACCGCTTGGTGCACCCCGAGAACCGTGGCGCGCAGAAGGCGCAGCGCAAGAACGGCTGGGGTAGGCCAGGGCTGAGCTGGTTGCCCGGCGTTGACGATCTCGAGGGCTGAGCCCCGCAGCTGGGGGCGCAGAGCCGCAACAGGCTCCTGATGGGTGCGCCCTGCGGGCCGCGTCAGCGGGCCGGATCCGCCAAGCTCAGGCCGCGTGAGTCAGGGATCAGCGACCAGATGATGGAAGCCGCTGCGAGCAGCGCGGCCGTGATTCCGAACGCCCAGCCGAAGCCTGCGAAGTCGACAACGGCCCCGGCGATAGCGGGGCCGAGCACGCCGCCGAGGTCGCTCATCATCGAATAGCCTGCCACAACCTGGCCGCCACGACGCTGCGAGAGCACATCGGCGAGCACCGCCTGTTGGCCGGGGTTGACGAGTGCGGATCCCGCTCCGGCGACAAACATCACGGCCGCGGTGGTCCAGATGCCGGGGCTTGCCGGCACGGCCGCGTAGGTGATGGCGAGCACCGCCATGCCCGCGATGAGCACCGGTTTGCGGCCGAGGGAGTCGTTCCAGCGGCCCGAGGGGAAGATGAGGATGGCGTTGCCGGCGGCGTAAGCGGCGAGCACCCAGGCGGCGACCGTGGCGTCGCCGCTGAATGCGACCGCGACGAAGATCGGCAGCACCGAGACGCGCACACCGTATGAGGCCCAGCCGAAGGTGAACACCGACAGCAGCAGTGCGCGATACTGCGGCACGCGCAGGGCTTCGCGCAGTCGCACCGTTGCCGGGGGCTCGGCATTGGTGCCGCTGAGCGGTGCGGGGGCGCCCGCGGCCTGCGACCGTCGCAGCGCGATGGCCACGACTGTGGCCGCGGCGACGAGGGTCACGAAGTAGAACACGAAGGGGGCGCGCAGACCGAACGTTGCGACGATGCCGCCGAAGACGGGGCCGAGTAGGCCGCCCAGCAGGAATCCGGCGGCGTTGAGGCTTGCGACGCGGCCGCGGGCAGCGGGCGGGCTAACTTTGACGAGCAGCGCCGTTGCGGCGACCGTGAACATTGTCGAGCCGATGCCGCCCAGGCCGCGCAGCACGACGAACTGGGTGTAGTCGGCTGCGAATGCGGCGGCGCCAGTGGAGAGTGCGACGATGAGGATGCCTGTGGTGTAGCTGCGCCGTTCGCCGAATCGCCCCACCACCCAACCGGCCAGGGGTGCTGAGAGCAGTCGCATGAGCGCGAAGGCGCTGACGATCGCAGAGGCTGCAAAGGCCGACACGCCGAATTCGAGGGCGAACTGGGGGATCGCTGGTGCCACCACTCCATAGCCGAGCGCGACTGTGAAGCCGCCGGCGACAAGGGCCCAGACCTCGAAGGGGAGGCGGGGCCTGGTGGTTGCGCGCACTCGTCGATCTTAGCTGGCGCTCGGATTGAGGGGTGGTGCAGCGAGCTACTTAGTGTTACGTTGTAGCAGTACCGTGTAACACTAGGTAGCAAGGAGCGATGCGATGGCAAAACACATGACCGAGATGCTCAAGGGAGTCTTGGAAGGCATGGTGCTCGCCATCATCGCCGAGCATCCCAGCTACGGCTACGAAATCCGGTCGCGGCTCCAAGAACTAGGCTTCGCCGACATCGCTGAGGGCACCATCTACGCGCTGCTGGTGCGCGTCGAACAACGCGGCCTCGTTGACGTCGTCAAGACCCCCTCCGAGAAAGGGCCGCCCCGCAAGGTCTACTCCGTGAACACGGCAGGCCGCGGCTACCTCGAGGAGTTCTGGCAGTCCTGGCAGTTTCTCACCGAGCGAATCACCACACTTCACGAAGGAGTATCACCATGAGCAACACCCTCGACACGATCCTCGGCGATCTCGGCGATAAGCGCCGCTGGCGCGAATGCCAGGCCCGCATCAAAGCCCTCCCCGCCGGCCACCGCGCAGCCGCGCAGGCAATCGAACGCTACCTCAGCTATTTCGGTGCCATCTCGAAGGGCGACGTCCTGGTGCAGATGACCGAAGACCTCACCGAACTCTTCGAGCGCGCCGCAGCCGACGGCACCCCGGTGCGCGCCATCGTCGGAGACGACCCTGTCGACTTCGCCGAAACCTTCCTCGCGAACTACGCCGACGGTCAGTGGATATCCAAGGAGCGCCGCCGTCTCACCGCAGCAATCGACGCCCTCGACGGTGGGAAGCAAGGAGCCTGAGGCGGAACCATTCACCCGAGGTGCTTGTGCTACTCACCGCGAGATCCGCTCTCATCGTGAGGATCGCAAGGCGGTCGCTACTGCTTGGGCAGCGAACCGATCACCTCGCCGCTCTCGTCCTTGATCTGCAACTTGCCATCGACCACTGCGCCGGTGTTGAGAGCTTGCAACCAGGTGTCGACGCCCTCGCAGGCCATGAGCGTGCTCGCGACCTGGCCGAAGTCGATCGTGTCGCCGTCGAAGGTAGCAGTGCCGCCCAGACGGTTGCAGCCGTCGGTGCCTGAGAAGGAGCCGTTTTGCTCGATCGTGAGGGAGGGTGCCGAGCCGGCGCCCTCGTCGCCCCAGGTGCCGACGAAGGCGTTCGAGCTGCTGCCGGAGCAGCCGGCGGTCGAGAGAGCGAGGACCGCGGCGGCCCCGAAGAGCGCGGTAGTGAGAAGGGTGCGCGAGCGTTGCATGACGGGGATCCTTTCGGAGGGATGGATGGGGGAGGAGGAAGCCGGGGGCCGGGTGCGCGGCAGATGGCGGATCGGCGCGGTCACTCGGCAGATCCCACGGCGTCGGCGGGAATCTCATCGGGCCGATACTTCGGCAGCCGCGACGCAGGCAGCGCCGCGAGCGCGCTGATACCCGCGAGCAGCAGGAAACCGAGTTTCAGCGTGCGCAGCCGCTGCTCCTCGTTGAGCGCGACGGCCGCCTCAACCTGCGCAGGGTCAGCGGTCGTGTCTTCGAGCACCGCCCGCAGATCGTCATTGCTGATGAAATTCGCACTGTCGAGATCCACCTGGGCGGCGAGTTCCGGCGGCAGATCAGGGTGCTCAGCCACGGCGCTGCCGATCCCGAGCCCCAAAGTGGTGACCAGCACCGCACCCATAACCGCGGTGCCCACGGCCGAGGCCAGGTTTTGCGTGGTGCCGCGGATCGACCCCACATCGCCAGCCAAGCGCTTCGGTGCGGCTGTGACCAGTACGTTGAACACCAGCGTCACCAGGGCGCCCTGCCCGATGCCGAACACGATCAGACCGATGATCGTGGGCAGCGTCTCCCAGTTGTTCGTGACCACGAAGGCCAACCACACGAGCGCCGCCGTAGTGAGCGCGAACGCGAAGAGGGCGATCGTGCGCGGTGCGTAGCGCTTGTAGTAGCGCACGATCAGTGTCGCCGTGACGAACACTGTCAGGTTGAACGGCATCATCGCGAGCGAGGTGTCGAACGGGGTGCGGCCCTGCACGACCTGGATGTAGGTGGGCACCGTGAAGTTCACGGCGGCCTCCATCGAGACAATGATGAACATGGCGTAGACGGCAGCACGCTCAGTCGGCTCCTTGAGCACGCTCAGGTCGACGAGCGGCACCTCACCGCGCGCCATGCGCCGAGTGGTCCACAGGAAGAAGCACTGCCCCAGCACCAGGCCGAGCACCACGAACACGGGTGCGGGGGAGAGGCCGAGAATACCGAAGGGAGCTCCCGGCTCGGCGAACAGGATGCCCCAGCCGTTCAGGTTGTTGAATCCGAGCGTGAGCAGCACGATCCCGGCGCCGATCAGCGCCGAAGCGACGAGGTCGATCTTGACAGCAGGATTGCCACGATCCGACCGCAGCCGGAAGCTGAAGAGGAAGACGAGCGCGGCAAGGCCGAGGGTGATCCCGAACACGGGCCGCCACCCCACCAGCGTGCCGAGCGTGCCGCCGATGAGGAAGGCGCTGACACCCGAGAAAGCGCGAGCGGATCCGAGCGATCCGACAGCGGTGGCCTGCTGGTCGCCGTGGTAGTTCTCCGCGATGAGCGCCACCAGGGCCGGCACGATAATCGCAGCTGAGGCGCCCGCCAGCACCTGGCCGGCGATGGCCCAGCCGATCGAGGGCGACAGGATCATCATCAGTGAAGAACCCGCGAACACCACGATCACCACGCGGAAGATGAGCACCCAGCCCACACGCTGACCCAGTTTGGCACCCGTCATCACGAGCGCCGCCACCGCGATGCCGTACACCACGATCGTGGTGCTCGCAGCGGTTGGCGGCACACCGAAATCTTCGACCATGCCGCCCAAGGAGATGGGAAGCGCGGCCACGTTGAATGACATCAGGACCTGTGCAAGAAACAGGCCCACCATCGGCGCCCAGGAGCTTCGTTCGGCCCGCTCGGGTGCGCTGCGAGCGGAAGTCGACTGCTCAGACATGCGATGCCTCCAGTTCGGAAGCGCCTCGGTGGATCGAGGCGAAGAGGTTGAGGCCGAGGGCGCGCGAGAGGTAGGCGCAGGCCCGCTGGCCCCGGATGCTGTTGCCGGCCGGGTCTAGGCGGGGCGAGTAGGTGCCTACGGCGCCCTTGCCGGGCGCGACGGCCACGATACCGCCGGACACCCCCGACTTCGCAGGCAGACCGATCTCGAACAGCCACTCGCCCGAGCGCTCGTACATGCCGCATGAGGCGAGCACTGTGAGCGTGTCGCGGCACACCTCGGCCGAGACCACTTGCTCCCCGGTCGCGGGGTTGACCCCGCCTGCGGCGAGCGTCGCGCCCATCACCGCCAAATCGTGCGCCGTCACCGACAGTGCGCACTGCCTGGTGTAAACGTCGACGGTCTCAAGCGGGTCGGGGTCGAGCCGACCGTAGCTCTGCAGTAGTCTGCCGATGGCACGGTTGCGATGGTTGGTCTCTGCCTCGGAGCGGTAGACGGTTTTATCGAGTTCGAGCTCACGGCCAGCGAAGCGCGACAGGCCTCCGCGTACCAGCTCCCAACGCTCCTCTGCAGATGCCGCCGGCACCAACGCGGTCGTCGCAATCGCGCCCGCGTTGACCATCGGGTTCATGGGGCTGCCGCCGTTCAGCTCGATCGCCATCACGGAGTTGAACGCGAGACCGGTGTTGTTCACGCCAACACGATCATGCACCGCCTCATGTCCGAGCTCTTCGCACACCAGCGCGAACACGAACGCCTTCGAGATCGACTGAATCGAGAAGGTGTCTCCGACATCGCCGACCTCATGTGAGGTGCCTTCGATGTCGACCACCGACAGCCCGAAGCGCGCCGGGTCGGCGGCGCCGAGCACCGGAATGTAATCGGCGACCTCGCCCTCGTCGAGCCCGGCATAGCGTGCGTGCGCTTCGGCTACGAGCTCGGCGACGTGCGACCGTGGCGGCAAGGCCCCTGTGAGCGCTCGCTGCTCGACATCCACCGCATCGTGCTCGAACATGCGACCTCCGCTCAGTGGGGCATCTGAGGTCAACACTAGAGCCTGCAATGTGCGGCACCAACACATTTTTGGGGGACTGGTGCCGTGAGCAATGCTCGAAGCTGCGCAGGTCAGTCCTGGAACGAACCCCTTGCAGGGAGGCGGCATAGTACGCTGGTGTGGTTGCCCTCGTAGCTCAGTGGATAGAGCAGCGGCCTTCTAATCCGCCGGTCGGGAGTTCGAATCTCTCCGGGGGCACCATCTTCTTGAGCCTGTTGCGCTCATGGCACGCGTGGGTGGTTATCTCCTACAGGCATCGCTGAAGACAGCGCTACGGGGTGTGAGGCTCTGCTGAGTCTCACACCCCGTAACCATTCGGTCGCTGCTACTGCAGGTGCAGCTTACGGCGACGCATCAACAGGTATCCTCCTGCTGCCAGAGTGGCCAGACCCATCAGGGCGAGCCCTGCGATACCAGAACTGCCGGTAGTGGGCAGGCCCGGCAGAGGTGCGGCAGGCACCTTGGCCGTCGAAGGCGGCCCCTCGACGATGCCGCCACCCGGCGGGACACCTTCGACGGTCGCGGTGTTTTCGAGCGTGCCATGCTCAAGATCCGCGGCCGTGACCGAGTATGTCGCCGTGAAAACGGCCTTCTCGCCCGGGGCCAAGCTCACAGACTCAGGCGTGATAGCGCCAAGCCGACCGGTGCCAGAGAATCCAACCTCTACGGGACGCACATCAGTCATCGTCACGTTGCCCACGTTCTCAACCACGAAGGAATAGGTGACGAGCTGCCCCACGTGAGTGATCTTCTGCACATCGGCAGTCTTCACGATCGTGAGATCCGGCATTGCAGGGGTGGGAATTTCCACCTCTGCAGGAGGCGAATCGACAGGCGGGCCAGTCGGGGGAACGCCCGTCGCGGTTGCCGTGTTTCTGACTGATCCTGAGTCGATGTCAGCCTGGGTCAGAACATACGTGGAGGTAAACGTTGCCTGTTCTGTCGGTGCGAGCGTGACGGCGTCCGGGGTGATGGGGCCGAGCTCGCCCGAGCCGGTGAAGTCGCCCTCAACCGGAGTCACATCCGTCAGCGTGACGTTTCCGGTGTTCGTGACCACAAAGGTGTACGTGATCTCCTGACCGACGAGGAATCGTTCGATGTCGGACGGTGTCGCCGACTTCACAATCGACAGTCTCGGGTTCGGCGTCGACGGAACAGTGACCTCCGACGGTGGTGTCGGCGGGAGTTCGCTTCCTTCCGGCGGCGTGCCAGTTGCCGATGCGGCATTGGTAATACCACCGGCATCAATATCGGCCTGCGTGACGGTGTATGTCGCCGTGAACGTGGTGTCCTCGCCTGGGGCCAGTGTTGCCGTCTCTGGCTCGAAAGCACTGAGTTCGCCCGTGCCCGAGAACTCGACTTCGACGGGAGCAACATCAGTGAGGGTGACGTTTCCGACGTTGGCGACGAGGAACGAGTAGGTGACGATTTCGCCCGCGGTGGTGATCTCCGACTTGTCAGCCGACTTCACTATCGACAGCCCCGATTCTGCAGGAGTTGGAATGGTGACCTCGGACGGCGGCGTGTCGACCGGAGGGCCCGACGGGGGCACGCCTGTCGCGGTGGCGGAGTTATACACAGAGCCTGAATCAACATCGGCTTGCGTTAGCGTGTACTCCGCCGTAAACGTCGCCTTTTGACCAGGAGTGAGCGTTACCGGGCCTGGGGTGATCGGGCCGAGTTCACCCGAGCCAGTGAAGTCGCCCTCCACCGGGGTCACATCCTTGAGCGTCAGGTTGCCGGTGTTGGTGACGAGGAATGAATACGTCACCTTCTGTCCGGCTGTGAACGATGCGGTATCGGTGATATCCGCGCTTTTCACAATCGTGAGCTCCGGATCTTGGAGTGCGGGAATCTCCACTTCAAACGGAGGCGAATTAACAGGGGGCCCAGTGGGGGGCGTCCCGGTCGCAATCGCGGCATTCGTAATCGCACCTCTATCGACATCATCCTGCGTCACCGTATATTCGGCGGTGAACGTGGCGCGCTCACCGGGAATCAGGCGATCAACGGTTTCCGGTGTGAAGCCGGAAAGCGTGCCCGACCCGGAGAACTCGGTTTCAGAAGGGGCCACGTCCGTCAGCGTGACGTTGCCGGTATTCTCCACCAAGAACTTGTAGGTAATGGTGTCGCCAAGGCTTACTTGTGCGGTGTTGGCAGACTTCACCAGAGAGATGCTGGGGTTGGGAGATACGGGGATCTCATACTCTGACGGCGGCGCCTCAGTGGGAGGCCCGTTCGGGGGATTTCCCGTGGCAGTGGCCGTGTTGTCAACTCGTCCAGAATCAACGTCTTGCTGGGTCAGCGTGTAGTCAGCGGTGAACAGCTGCTGAGCACCAGGCTCAAGCGTCACCGGTCCGGGAGAGAAGGCTCCGAGCTCTCCTGTTCCCGTGAAAGCCTCCTCCGAAGGGGTGACTTCTGTGAGCGTGGTGTTTCCTGTATTGGTCACCAGGAATGAGTACTCGATTTGCTGCCCGACAGTGAACGAATCTGAGTCCGACGGGGTCGCCGACTTCACGATCGTCAGATCAGGCGCCGCCGGTGCCGCAATGGTGACTTCAGATGGTGGTGATTCAACTGGAGTGTTCTTCGGACCGGTGCCCGTCGCGATCGCAACGTTGTTCAGGGTTCCCGCATTGATGTCATCCTGGGTGACGATGTAGCGGGAAGTGAACGTCTGGGTTTCTCCGGGGTCGAGGTTCACCGGGCCAGGGCTGAAGGGACTCATCTGCCCGGTGCCTGTGAAGCTCGTCTCTTGCGGAGTCACTTCGTCGAGCGGTACGTTTCCGGTGTTGGTCACGGCAAACGAATACGTTACAACCTGGCCGGCTGCGCTGATTTGCTGCACATTCGACGTCTTGACGATGTCCAGGGCAGGGGTCGGTGCATCGGGCAAGGTCACCAAGATCGTCCACTGATCGGCTGTCTCGATTGCCGCGTTGACGCCTCGGTTGCCCTTCAAGCTCAAATTGAAGGTGATCTCGGTGAGATCCGATCCCGCCACCTGCAGGCTGCCGCAACCCGCGGTGCCGTTCGCTCCTGCGGGCGTCGCATCGCATACGGTGTTGGGTCGGGAAGACGTGGTCTGGAACTTTCTTCCGCCACTCACGACCTGGAGGTTCGTGGCGTTCCCCGCCACTGACATCGTTGCGCCTGCTGGGACCGACGAAAGCACCCCTGCCGCGCCGTAGCGATTTTCCCCTTGGAAGGCGCCGAGGCCGGCAATGTGAACGACCGGATTGTCGACCGGTGAACTGAACGCTATCTTCACCGTGCCGCGATTCGCGCACTCGAAGTTGCCGACTGCGGTGCCGCAAGAAGCGGGTTCGGTTTGGATTTGCGCTGTTGCGGTGCCTGCGGGAATGGTCTGAGAGTACATTCCAGCATTGCTGTTCTTCGTAGGGAACGCGGCGGTGTCTGGTGAACTCTTGACAGTCCCTCCCGACAACGTATAGGTCGCTACAACGTTTGGAGCCCCTGGCTGGGTGAAGGTCTGCGTGTAGCCGCCACTGGTAGCAGTGACCCCGGCCACACGAACAGCTTGAGCTGCCAGCGGAGCCTGGATGGGTACCGCCATGAACCCCACCACCGCGGCGACGAGGAGTATGCGCCCTATTCGCCGTGGACGGGTGCCTGATGATCGACGAAACAAATTTCCCCCCTTGGAATAGGGTGATCACTCGCGCTTCCCACAGCGCTCCCAACTTCGACAGTTGCAGTGCTCACCTCTAAAGCTGGATGGTAACCAACTTGATATCGAAGGGAAAGGGCTACAGGCGTAAATAAAATATCTTCAGGAGCGCTTGGGTGCACCTTGCGCGGAAGGGTGACAAGAACACCTGATCAAGTCGTAAAAAAGAGCGCCATTATTGGCGCTTTGGGTGCGTGTTGGTTATGTGCTTCAGCGCAAGGGGCTTGAAATCTGACTCTGAAATGCGATACCGGCGTGATCGGCTGAGTGGTCGGCTTTTGCGGATCAGCCCCGCTGTTTCGCGGCGGCCTTTGCTGCACGCTTCGACTCGCGCACCTTGAGCAGTGTTTCGGGGGAGGTGATGTCGGCCACGCTGCGATACGAGCCCTCCTCGCCGTAGGCGCCGGCGGCCTCACGCCAGCCCTCGCCCGCGAAGCCGCACTGCTTGCCGAGCAGTGCGAGGAAGATCCGCGCCTTCTGATCACCGAAACCGGGCAGGGCCTTGAGTCGCTTCAGCACCGTCGCACCGTCGGGGTCGCCGTCGGTCCAGATGGCGGAGGCGTCGCCGCCCCACTCGTCGATGACGTTGCGGCACAGCGTCTGCACGCGATCCGCCATGGAGCCGGGGAAGCGATGCACCGCGGGTGTCTGCTTGAACGCTGCCGCGAAGTCGTCGGGGTCGCAGCCCGCGATCGTTGCGGCATCGACCGCGCCGATCCGCTGCTCGATCTTGAGCGGCCCCGAGAACGCCACCTCCATCGCCACCTGCTGGTCGAGCAGCATGCCGATCAGCAGCGCGAGGGGGTTGTCGGTCAGCAGCCTGTCGGCCGCGGCATCGTCAGTGAGGTGCAGGCTCATACGGTTCAGTATTGCAGCGGCACCTCAGAACTCAAGTGGGATATCACTGTGGCTCTTCGGCGAAGAGCGGTGCGGCCGTTGCCGGCGGGGTGCCGATCTCGGCAACAGAGTGCCCAGAGCAGGGTGCCTGAGTGACCGTGGCCCGCTCGATGCGGGTGATGAGAAACCACCGCATCGCATCGCGCAGGCGGCACCAGCCGATGAGATACCAGTGCCCGTTCGTGGAGGCGAAGATTACGGGCTCCACCTCCCGCACCGTGCGCTCGCCGCCGCCCGCGGTGTAGCGAATGCGCACCACACGCTGCTCGGTCATCGCTTCCTCCAGCGCCGACCGCACCGCGCGTGTCGCAGGTCGGTCGCTGTCGACCCAGATGCGGCGTGCGAGCTGATCGGCTTTCGCGCGGGTGCGCGGATCGAGCACGTCGATGATCTTGCGCACCCCTGCCGACGCGAGGTCGGCGTAGGGGGCGTCGGCCGCGGCCGACACGGCGGCGAGAAGCGCCACCGCCTGGGCGGGGCTGAGGCTGATCGGTGGCAGGTTTGAGCGCGCGGCGACTCCGTAGCCGCCGCCCGGGCCGGGGCGCGACCAGATTGGCACGCCGCTGTGTTCGAGGGTGTCGAGGTCGCGCTTGATTGTGCGCGTCGACACCTCGAACTCGTGCGCCAGGCGCTCGGCGGTGCATCCTCTTGATCCGCTGCGCCGCAGCATTTCCGTGATCGCGTGGAGTCGTTCAGCGCGCTTCATCTCATCACCTCCGCAAGTTCATCAAATCATGTCAGAAATAGTGACATACCGCTTTCCAGCGGCGCTGCGAGGATCAATACATGACCACGCACACACAGCAGCCGACCATTATGCTCATCCCCGGCCACTGGCTCGGGGCCTGGGCCTGGGACGAGGTACTGCACCATCTCAGCCATCTGGGGCACCGAGCGACGGCGCTGACGCTGCCCGGCCTCGACAAGGACGACCCTCACCGCGCCGAACGCACCCTCGACGAACAGGTCGCGGCCATTGAGCAGCTGCTCGAATCTGAGCCCGGGCCCGTCATCGTCGTCGCCCACAGTGGTGCGAACGCGCCGGTCACCCGCGTGCTCGATCAGCACCCCGAACGTATGACGCGTGTGGTGTGGGTCGATAGCGGCCCCGTGACCTCGGGCCTGGCGTTCGCGCCCGACTTCCCAGAGGGAAGCGAAGGTCTGCCCTTGCCGCCCTTCGACGTGCTCGCGCAGCAGGCAAGCCTTGACGGGCTCAGCGCCGAGGCACTCGAACGCTTCCGTGCTCGCGCCGTCGCCGAGCCGGGGCCTGTGCTCCGGCAGACCGTCGAGCTCACCAACCAGGCCCGCTTCGAGGTGCCCACGACATTCGTGTGCTGCTCCATGCAGAGTGCGCAAGTGCGCGAGCTGGCCGAGGCCGGTCACCCGATGTTCGCCGAAGTCTGCAGGTACACCAACACGAGCTTTATTGACCTGCCGACGGGTCACTGGCCGATGTGGAGTCGCCCCGCAGACCTCGCCAAGGTGCTCGCGGCGGATACCGGGGCGGTGTGAGCGGCCCTGCTTGAGCGGTGCTGCGGGTCGTCTGAGGGCCGACCCGCGCCCGTGCCCTGTGCTAGCCGGGGCTCTCACCCCAGGGCGTTGCCGCAGTTGGCGCGAGTAGACTGAACCCGTGAGCTATCGAGAGCTGTACTCCCAGCGTCAGGAGGTCGTCGGCGAAGCACTCGCCGACGACGATTAGCTGAGCCGTCGAGGCCGTGCCCGCGCAACTGCGCTCTGCACGGCCGACATCGTCGACCCCGCACCGCTCTTCGGATTGCGCGCTGCGCGATCCGAGCAAGGATCTCTCATGCAACCCCTCACCGAACCGTTCATCCGTTCTTCGTTCATCAACGCTTCCCGGCGGGAAGTGGCGGAAATGGGCCTCCCCACTCACTTCGACACCCTCACCGAGTCCGCCTGGCGCGACCTCGACTTCTTCGGCTGGCGTGACCCGAAATTTGCCAGGCGCGCCTACGTCGTGCTGCCGCGTCTCGACGCCGAGCCCGTCGGTGTCGCGCTAACGCAGACGGAGGCGATGCCGCGTTCGCGAGCAATGTGCAATTGGTGCCGAGACGTGCGCCTGCCGAACGATGTCGCCTTCTGGAGCGCGAAACGGGTGGGTCCGGCGGGCCGGAAGGGCAGCACCGTCGGCACACTTATCTGCCGCGACTTCGAATGTTCACGCAATGTGCGCAACGACCCGCCGCCGGCGTATGAGGGTTACGACGTCGGGGCTGCCCGGATCCGCCGCATTGAAGATCTGCAGCTGCGAGCCTTCGGCTTCGCAGAAATGCTGATCGCGGGCCGGTAGCAGGCCAGGGGAGTGGGGCGGATCGCGGTGACGCCGATCCGCCCCACCGCATCACTCGAAGCGGTTGACCATCGCGAGGGCGGCCCGCTCGATGTAGTCGCGGAATGCAGCATCGTGCATCGGCGGCAGTTCGGCCTCGTCGAGGGCCGCGTGCATGTGGCGCAGCCAGCGCTCCTTCGCATCGGGAGTGACCGGGAACGGCGCGTGCCGCATCCGCAGTCGCGGGTGCCCACGCTGCTCGGAATAGCTTGTCGGCCCGCCCCAGTACTGCTCCAGGAAGGAGCGCAACCGCCAGATCGCGCCCTCCCAATCAGCGTCGGGGTACATCGGTGCCAGCACCTCGTCTTCGCGCACCCCGTCGTAGAAGCGGCGCACGATCCGCTCGAAGGTGTCGGTGCCACCCACCTGCGCCCACAGCGTGTCGGTCAGGGCCGCCCCGTCAGCTGCGGATCGGAGCGTCAACTGCGGGCGAGGCCGGATCGGCTCGGTCATACGGTGCCTCCCGGATACTTCGGCAGCTCAGCCGCGAGCTGAATGCCCTCTTCTTTGTAGCGGCGAATCAGCGCAGCACGCAGCGCCCGCTTCACCGCCCACTGAGCCTCAGGGCGGGTGCGCACGGCGAGGCGCAGCGTGGCACGGTCACCGAAGGCGCTCTCGACACCCCACACCTCAGGCTCGCCCGAGATCTTGCGGGCCGTTGCAGGATCGTGCATCAGACTCTTCGCGGTTTCGAGCGTCACCCGCTCCACCTTCGCAAGGTCGCTGTCGGCGCGCACCGTGACATCGATCACCGCACGACCCCACCCCTGCGAAGAGTTGCCGAGGGTGAGAATCTCACCGTTGCGCACGAACCACAGCGTGCCGTCCATCGCGCGCACCTGGGTGACGCGAATCCCCACATCCTCCACGGTGCCGCTCACCTCGCCGATCGTGACGATGTCACCTACGCCGAGCTGATCCTCGAACACCATGAAAATGCCGTTCAAGATGTCTTTCACGATGTTCTGCGCACCGAAAGCGAGGCCCGCGCCCACAATGCCTGCCGAAGCGACAAGCGCGCCCACGTTCACCTGCAGTTCGGATAGCACCAGGATCAGCGCGATCACCACAATCACCCAGGTGATGATCGCGCGACCCACCGTGCCGAGGGTGCGGGTGCGCTGCACCGCGCGCGCGTTCACATACGGGGCAGCCTGAATCTCAGACGTCGTATCGACGTCCTGCGCACGCTTCACCCCCTGCACGATACGAGTGACCGTTCGCATGAGCACGCGACGCAGCGCCCAGTTCAACACCACCGCGACGACGATGATGAGGAGGATGCGCAACGGCACCTGATAGGCCGTCACAAAGTCGCCAAAGACGTTGCCCACAACAGCCGGAACGTCTTCGGCGCCTTCAAGCCGGAATCCCGTCATCGGGCCTCCTGGTCGGTGCGCTGCGCGTTCAGCGCGCGCTCCACACCCGAAAGGTGCTCCACGATCATGCGACGCAGCGCGGCAGGTGCGTCAGGGTGCTCGTCGAGCCACGCCCGCGTCGTCGCGGCAAGCTCAGCGCTCGCGAGCGGGGCCGGGTAGAAGCCATCGATCAGCTCCTCGGCGATCGCGTAACTGCGCGACTCCCACACAGGAAGCAGCGCGTCGAAGAAGGGGGCGACGAATGGTTCGAGCAGCGCCAGATCGTGGGCTCGCGTGAAGCCTGCGCCGGTCGCACGCACGATCGCGTTGGGCTTGTCGCTGTCCTCGAACACCGAAGCCCAGGCTCGCTGCTTGTCGGCAGCGCCCGGTAGCGCGGCGCGAGCGTGCGCAGCCGACTGGTTGCCGTTCGCGGTGCGGTCGGTCTCAAGCTGCTGAGCGATCCGATCCTCGTCCACCCGGCCACCCGCCGCGAGCGAGGTGAGCAGCTCCCAGCTGAGATCGGTGTCGATATCGAGGCCGCTGAGCGGGGCGGATCCATCGAGCAGCGACTGCACCCTGTCGAGATCGGAGTCGCTCGCCGCCAGCTGCGCAAAAGCCTTCACGAACTGGAACTGAGCGTCAGAGCCGGGCTCCGCCGTCTCAGCGAGCTCACGCAGCCCCGCAGCGACCCGGGTGAGCGAGGCCTCACGATGCGCGGGATCCACATAGCTCTCAGCAGCGAGGAGCAGCTGACCGAGCACCGTGCGCAGCGTGGTCGAAGCGGTCTCGCGGGCGATATGCGCGAGCACGATGTCGACGAAGCGCGATGCCGGGAACTCGGCGTCGCGAGTCGCGTCCCACAGCGTGCCCCACACGAGCGCGCGGGCCAACGAATCCTCGATGGCACCCAGCTGCGCAGCCGCCGTGTCGAGGGAGCGTGCATCGAGGCGGATCTTCGCGTAGCTGAGATCGTCATCGTTGAGCAGCAGCAGTTCGGGCTGCTCGGCACCTACCAGCTCGGGCACCTCGGTGCGGGCACCGTGAACATCGAGCTCGATGCGGTGCACGCGGCGCAGGGCGCCGTCGACCGTGGAATAGAGGCCCACCGCAATGCGGTGCGGGCGAATCGTGGGGTACTCGGCGATCGCGGTCTGCTCGATCGCGAAGGAGCTGTAGCGGCCGGCCTCGTCGAGCTCGAACACCGGACGCAGCGTGTTCACGCCAGCGGTCTCGAGCCACAGCTTCGACCACTCCGTGAGATCACGGCCGCTCTGCGCTTCAAGCTCGGTCAGCAGATCGGTGAGCTCGGTGTTGGAGTGGTGATGCTTCACGAAGTAGTCGTGCACACCGCGCATGAACGGCTCACGACCCACCCACGCCACCAGCTGCTTCAACACCGAAGCGCCCTTCGCGTAGGTGATGCCGTCGAAGTTTACGAGCACATCTTCAAGATCGCGGATCTCGGCAACGATCGGGTGCGTCGAGGGCAGCTGATCCTGCCGGTACGCCCACGACTTCTCGGAAGCCGCGAAAGTGGTCCAGCAGTCGCTCCACTCCGTCGCCTCCGCCACACCGAGCGTCGACATGTACTCGGCGAACGACTCGTTGAGCCACAGATCGTTCCACCAGCGCATCGTCACCAGATCGCCAAACCACATATGCGCCAGCTCGTGCAGGATCGTCACCACGCGGCGCTCACGCATCGCGTCGGTGACCTGGCTGCGGAACACATACGCCTCGGTGAACGTCACCGCGCCCACGTTCTCCATCGCGCCCATGTTGTATTCGGGCACGAACAGCTGATCGTACTTGTCGAAGGGGTAGGGGTAGTCGAACTGCTCCTCGAAGAACGCGAAGCCCTCACGAGTCTTCTCGAAGATGTAATCGGCATCGAGATGCTCGGCAAGCGACTCACGGCAGAACACGCCGAGGGGGATCGTGCGGCCGTCGCGGCTCGTCAGCTCGCTGCGCACTACCCGGTACGGCCCAGCAACCAGCGCAGTGATATAGCTCGACATCACCGGCGTCGGCTCGAAACTCCAGGTGGCGATCGCCTGCTCAGGCCAGCTCTCGCCCTGCGCGCCCGCCTTCGTGCCCGCCGCAACAGGCTCGGGCGTCGGCTGATTGCTCACCACCTGCCAGCGCGCAGGCGCCGTAACCGTGAACTGGAATGTCGCCTTGAGATCAGGCTGCTCGAACACCGCGAACATGCGGCGCGAATCGGGCACCTCGAACTGCGAGTACAGGTACACCTCGCCGTCGGCGGGATCCTCGAAACGGTGCAACCCCTCACCAGTGTTCATGTAGCGCTGAGTCGACGCGATCCGCAGCACGTTCTGCTCAGCCAGCTCAGGCAGCTGCACCCGCGAATCCGCGAACACCGCAGCCGGGTCGAGCGAACGGCCGTTCAGCTCGACGCTCTCCACGGAATCAGCGATGAGATCGATGAATGTCGACGCCCCCGCGCGCCCGGTAAAGCGCACCGTCGTCACCGCAGCGAACGTCTCAGCCCCGGTCGTGAGATCAAGGTTGACCTCGTAGCTCTCAGTGGTGACGATGCTGGCGCGCTCGCGTGCTTCGACGCGGGTCAGGTTCTCTCCGGACACAGTGCTCCTTCAGGCGTTGCGGTCGGTGCCGGGGCCGGATCTCACGGAGGATCGGCCCGCACTCTGATGACTATCCCCTCAAGCCTATGCCTGTGTGCTTTGCGAAGGCTCAGGATCGCTGCCGCGCCTTCCGAGCAGCCAGGCCAGGACCGTAGACTGAGCCCATGAGCACTGCCGCACCCACAGTCGAGTTCTGGTTCGATCCGATCTGCCCCTGGTGCTGGATGACCAGCCGCTGGGTCGCCGAAGTTGCCGAAGCGCGCAATTTCGACGTCGCCTGGCACCCCATCAGCCTCGCCATCCTCAACGAGGGCCGCGATGCAGGTGACCACGCCGAAGGCCAGCGCCAAGGACTGCGCATGGGCCGGGTCGTCGAAGCCGCCCGCGCAGCCCACGGGCAACACTTCGTCGGACCGCTCTACACCGAACTCGGCACCCGCATCCACCCCGGCGGACGCAACGACACTGACGCGATCATCGCCGAGTCGCTCGCCGCGCTCCAACTGCCAGCCGCTCTCGCCGCAGCTGCCGACGATGAGCAGCACGACACGCAGCTGCGCAGCAACACCGACCATGCCATGGATATCGCAGGCCCAGACGTGGGCGTGCCGATCATCTCGGTGAACGGCGTCGCGTTCTTCGGCCCGGTGGTCACCCCGTCGCCCACGGGCGAGACCGCACTGCAGCTCTGGGACGGTATCGTCGCGGCTGCAAGCGTGCCGGGCTTCTACGAGCTCAAGCGCGGTCGCACCGCAGGTCCGCAGTTCTGAACCTGCTGAGCCGGGGCGGGCCTGCACGCCTGCTCCGGCTTCGCGCGGGCTCCTCGCCCGCAGCCCGATAGAATCGTTCCCATGCGCATCCACGTTGCCACTGACCACGCCGGACTCGAATTCAGCCAGCAGCTGCAGCAGCATCTGCGCGACCGCGGCTTCGAGGTGATCGACCACGGGCCCGAGGCCTACGACGCGCTCGACGACTACCCCTCGTTCTGCATCAATGCGGCAGTCGGTGTCGCCCGCGATGAGCGTGACGGTGTCGACGCCCTCGGTGTGGTGTTCGGCGGATCAGGCAACGGCGAGCAGATGGCCGCGAACAAGGTCGAGGGGATCCGCGCCGCCCTCGTGTGGAACGAGTCGACCGCCCAGCTCGCCCGTGAGCACAACAACGCCAACGTCATCTCCATCGGTGCCCGTCAGCATGACGTCGCGGATGCGATCCGCTTCATCGACCTGTTCATCGACACGCCCTTCACCGGTGATGAGCGTCACGTGCGCCGCATCGGCCAGCTCGGCGAGTACGAGCGCACCGGCACCATCGCCGGCAAGCAGGTCGATCAGATCTGAGCCTCATGCGGGCCGGATCGGCGCGCTCGTCGGTGCGTGCCAACTGCGGGCCCGATTTGAGCCGCCGACCCGAGCAGAAAGTAGGGGAGCCGTGCCAGAAGGTCACTCCGTACACCGCATCGCGCGCCAGTTCGGCGTCAACTTTGTGGGCACTGCACCCGAGGTGACGAGCCCGCAGGGTCGGTTCTCGCAGGGGGCTGCGCTGCTCAGCGGGCGTGAGATGATCGACGCTCGCGCCGTGGGCAAGCAGATGTTTCTCGAGTTCGAGGGCGGGCATTGGCTGCGCGTGCACCTCGGTATCTACGGTGCATGGGACTTCGCCGGAGACGTGGCCGTCGACCCGTCGATTCAGATTCACGCCAGCCCGTTCGGTCGAGGCAAGCTCGGTCAAACCGGTATGGCAGGAGTGGCCGATGGCCCCGTGGACAGTGCCGGCGAAGACTCCGTAACCTCGATCGGGGCGCCGCGGCGCTCCCGCGTTGCGCATGTGCGCATGGCGGAACGCGACAAAGCCGAGGCTGTGAATGGCACGTTCCCGCCCGACCCCGTCGGGCAGGTACGGGTGCGGTTGCTCACCGACACCGTGTGCGCCGACCTGCGTGGGCCGACCGCCTGCGAAGTGCTCACCCCTGCCGAGGTCGATGCCGTGATCCAGAAGCTGGGCCCCGACCCCGCCAATGCGAACACCCCCGCCGAGCGGGATCGCTTCGTGACACGCGCCCGCAAGAAGAAGACGCCGATCGGGCTGGTGCTGATGGACCAGTCCATCGTCGCCGGAATCGGCAACGTGTATCGCGCTGAGATGCTCTTCCGGGCGCGACTGAACCCGCACACTCCGGCGAACACCCTCGATCCCGTCGTGCTCGAAGACCTGTGGGACGACTGGGCAAAACTCCTCGACATCGGCATCACCGTGGGCCAGATGATCACGATCGACGGTCTTGAGGGGGAGCGCTACCAGCGGGCGCTCGCCGAGCGCGACGAGCGCCACTGGGTGTACAAGCTCGAAGGAACGCCCTGCAAACGTTGCGGCACGAACATCGTGCTCGAAGAGTTCGGGGCGCGAAAGCTCTACTGGTGCCCCGGCTGCCAGCTGTGATCTGAGGCGTAGCTCGGGGCAGCTGCGGTGCGCCGCCTGCGGTTCAGCCGACGCTGGCGAGGGCGAAGGGGAGCACCGACGGCGCACCGGCCTCGCGCAGTGCGCGTGCTGCGACGGTGAGCGTCCAACGGCTGTCGACGAGATCGTCGACGAGCAGAATCGGCCCGGGGGTCTGGGCCACCGCCGCGGCGAGCTCGGAGCCGGCGCTGAAGCGATTCCACACCGACGCCAGCCTGAAGGCGCTGTTGCCGCCGGGGCCCGCGACGGGAATCGAAGCGTCGACGTCGAGGCTGCCGAGTAGTGGCAGGCGGCCGCGTTCGGCGATCGCCGCAGCCGTGCTTGCAACAAGCTGCGGTCGTGTGAGTGACGGCATGGCGACCACTGCGACGGGCCGCACTTCCCACGGCCAGTCGCGCAAGGTGGCGATCACGCCCTCCATCAGACGCGCGTCGATGGGGCGGTCTGCGGTCCCGGCGGCGAAGAGTTCACGCAGCGGCCCGCCCCAGCCGAGATCGGTGAGGCGAGCGACGGCCCGCCCTGCGGCGGGGCGCTGGGCCTCCGGGATGCGGCCCTTCACGGGGAGACCGCGGCGATCGGCACCCGTGGGCCAGATGCTGCGCGGATCGATCGGCACACCCACGCGCTGCAGCTGGCCGGAGGCCTGTTCTGCCGCCTGTGCCGGCACCTCTGCGGCGTACCACGCTCCCGCGCAGACATCGCACCGCCCGCAGGGTGTCGCGTTCGGGTCGTCGAGGTCGCGCTGCAGCAACTCCATGCGGCACGAGTCGCCGCGTTCGTAGTCGAGCATCGACCGCTGCTCGGCCTCGCGGGCGGCGGCGATGCGTGCATAGCGTTCGGCGTCATACTGCCAAGGCACGCCCGTGGCGACCCATCCACCTGACACGCGCTGCACGGCGCCGTCGACGTCGAGCACTTTGAGCAGCAGTTCCAAGGGGCTGCGCCTGATATCGACCCGCGCCTCCAGCGCCGGGGCGGAGAGCGGCGGGGAACCAGGGTCGCCGAGCGCGGCGAGCACGGCGGCCGCACGTTCAGGATCGGGCATCGAGGCGGTGGCGAAGTATTTCCAGATCGCCGCGTCTTCGGAGCCCGGCAGCAGCAGCACATCGGCGTTCGCCGCTCCACGACCGGCGCGGCCGACCTGCTGGTAGTAGGCGACGGGGGAGGAGGGCGCCCCGAGATGCACGACGAAACCCAGGTCTGGCTTGTCGAAGCCCATACCCAGGGCGCTTGTGGCGATGAGCGCCTTCACCTCGTTCGCTTTCAGGGCGGTTTCGAGGCGCTCGCGCTCCTCGGGGTCGGTGCGGCCCGTGTAGGCCGCCACCTCATATCCGGCATCGCGCAGCAGCCGGGCGGTGTCTTCTGCCGCCGAGACCGTGAGTGCATAGACGATGCCGCTGCCCTGCAGCTCGCCCAAGTGTGCGACGAGCCAAGCAAGACGTTCACTGGGCGTGGGCAGCGACAGGCAGCCCAGTCGCAGCGAATCTCGGGCCAGCGAGCCCCGCAGTGTCAGCACGTCGTGCCCCAGCTGATCCACCACATCATCGACCACCCGAGCATTCGCCGTCGCCGTGGTGGCGAGCACGGGCACGTCCCGGTCGAGCCCCGCCAGAAGCCCAGCGATGCGCCGGTAGTCGGGGCGGAAGTCGTGGCCCCAGTCGGAGATGCAGTGCGCCTCGTCGATGACGAGCAGGCCCATGCGTGCGAGCAGCCCGGGCAGCTGTTGCGCGCGGAAGCTCGGATTGTTCAGGCGCTCCGGCGAGACCAGCAGCACGTCGATCTCGTCAGCGGCCAACCCGCGCTCGATGCGATCCCACTCGTCGATCGTGGCGGAGTTGATCGCCGCCGCCCGCACCCCGGCGCGCTCAGCAGCTGCGACCTGGTCACGCATCAGCGCGAGCAGCGGCGAAACGAGCAGTGTCGGCCCCGCACCCCGCGCGCGCAGCAGCGCCGTCGCCACGAAGTAGACCGCCGACTTGCCCCAGCCGGTGCGCTGCACCACCAGCGCCCGACGGTGCTCGGCAACCAGCGCGTGAATCGCCTCGAACTGGCCCTCGTGAAACTCGGCGTCGTGTCGACCCGTAAGCCTGCGCAGCAGTTCGACGGCTTCGTCGCGGATGGTCTGCTCCTTGATATCCATGCCCCGATGATCGCAGAGACCACTGACATTGCTGCGGCACCGGCGGGTCGCCGCAGGGAAGGCTCGCCGCGATCCGCGATCCGCAATCCGTGTGGCATAATAGTTCTTTGTGCCACGGTGCGGTACTGCCGCGAGGGTCCGCACACGCCGTGAGCCCAACACCTCAATACTTTCACCATTCATTCCGCGTTCCGGCTTGCGGCGGGCGCAGAGAGAGATCATCATGCAGAAGCTCGACCACGTCGATGCCGCGTCGCTCAAGAGCGACATTCCCGATTTCCGCGCCGGCGACACCGTCAAGGTGCACGTCAACATCGTCGAGGGCAACCGCTCGCGTGTCCAGGTGTTCCAGGGTGTTGTGATCGCTCGCCACGGCGAGGGTGTGCGTGAGACCTTCACGGTGCGCAAGATCAGCTTCCAGGTGGGCGTGGAGCGTAAGTTCCCCGTGCACTCGCCCGCGATCGACAAGATCGAGGTCGTGACGCACGGCGACGTGCGCCGTGCAAAGCTCTACTACCTGCGCGGCCTCACCGGCAAGAAGGCCAAGATCAAGGAGAAGCGCGACCGCTGAGTCGAGCTTTTCTGAACAGCGACCCCCGCTTCGGCGGGGGTTTCTGTGTTCTCAGGGCGTGAGTGGCAGGATGGACGGGTGCGGTCGATCGACGGCGCAGGAGAGAAGGAATACGAGATGAATGAAGCGGCTGTGCGGCCTCGGCGTCGCAGGAGCGGGCTGCTCGGGTTCCTGCGCGATCTCATCGTGATTCTGGTGGTTGCGTTTCTCGTATCGTTCCTACTGAAAACCTTCCTGGTGCGCAGTTTCTACATTCCGTCGGAGTCGATGGAGCAGACGCTGCAGGTGAACGATCGCATCCTGGTAAATCAGCTGGTGCCCGATGTGATCGGTGTGAACCGCGGCGACATCGTGGTCTTCAGAGATCCGGGCGGATGGCTGCTGCCGCGCGGCACCGAACCGCCTCAGGGCTTCGAGAAGGTGCTGCAGACCATCGGCCTCGCCGCCGACACGAGCAACGAGTACGTGGTGAAGCGCGTCATCGGCATCGGTGGCGACAGGGTGCAGTGCTGCGACGCTGAAGGGCGCGTCATGGTGAACGGTGTGCCCATCAATGAGCCGTATATCGTGATCCCGCCGGGCGAGGGCGGCCGCGCGTCGAAGATCGACTTCGACGTCACCGTGCCCGAGGGCTCGGTGTGGGTGATGGGCGACAACCGCTACCAGAGCAAGGATTCCCGCTACAACCAGGATCAGCCGGGGCGCGGCTTCGTGCCCGAGAGCGAGATCGTGGGCCGGGCCTTCGTGCTGAACTGGCCGCTCAACCGGTTCACCTGGCTGGGCACGCCCGAAGGCACCTTCACCGGAGTTGAGCAGGCTCGCGAGCAGGCAAGCAAGTAGTGACCGGCGAGAGTTCCGTCAGCGACGCGCCTTCCAAAGACCCCACGCTCGATGTCGAATCGGCGTGCTTCGATGAGGGCTTCGACATGGTGATCGGGGTCGACGAGGTGGGGCGCGGCGCGGTGGCTGGGCCTGTTGCTGTAGGCGTGCACGCGGTGCTGCGGGGTACGAATGAGTTTCCCGAGGGGCTGCGCGATTCCAAGCTGCTGAGCGAGAAGCGCCGCGAGGCGTTGGCCCCCGCAGTGCGTCTGTGGGGTGCCGGTGCCGTCGGTTTCGCTAGCGCCGAGGAGATCGACGAGCACGGTATCAACGCGATGCTCGGTGAGGCCGGGCGGCGGGCGCTGCTGGAGTTGCACGCGGCTGGTGTCGCGGTTGAACGCGCGCTGATCCTGCTCGATGGCTCGCATGATTGGCTCAGCCCGGTGCTGCGCAGCCCGCTGCTGGTGCGCACTCGGGTGGGGGCGGATCGCAGTTGCGCGTCCGTGGCTGCGGCTTCGGTGCGTGCAAAGGTCGAACGCGATGCGCTGATGCGCGAGGCGCATGAGGCGCATCCCGAGTATGGCTGGTCTTCGAACAAGGGGTATGGATCGCGGGCGCACTACGAGGGGATCGCCGCCAGTGGCCTCACCGAGTTGCACCGCCACACCTGGATCAAGCCCACCGCGTAGCTCGTTCGGGCCGCTGCTGCGACGTTCAGGGGCGCATCGCGGTTGGACCTCAGCTGGACCTCCGTTCAGGGCGTGGATCGCAGCCCAGACGGAGGAAACAGCGGGGATCTCCGCCTGAGCTGCGATCTGCTGTCTGAGCTGCGGCGCGATAGGCTGGTGAGGTGAGTAACCGCGACATGTTGAGCGATGCGCCGATTGGCGTATTCGACTCGGGCGTCGGCGGTCTGACTGTGGCGCGGGCGATTCGAGATCAGTTGCCGCACGAGTCGATGATCTATGTCGGTGACACGCTGCGAACGCCATACGGGCCGCGCCCGATCGCCGAGGTGCGCAGCTTCGCGCTCGAAATTCTCGACGACCTCGTGGCCCAGGGCGTGAAGATGTTGGTGATTGCCTGCAACACGGCATCGGCTGCGGTGCTGCGCGATGCCCGAGAGCGCTACGAAGTGCCCGTGGTCGAGGTGATCGGCCCGACGGTGCGCAGTGCTGCTGCGATCACCCGCAACGGGCGGGTGGGGCTGATCGGCACCCAGGGCACGATTCAGTCGCGCGTCTACGACGATCTGTTCGCGATGCGGCCTGAGATCGCGCTCACCTCGGCAGCATGCCCGCGCTTCGTGGAGCTTGTCGAGGCCGGTCTTACCAGCGGGCCCGAAGTGCACGCTGTTGCTGAGGAATACCTCGCCCCGCTCATTGCGCAGCGCATCGACACGCTTGTGCTCGGCTGCACGCACTACCCGTTCTTGCGTGGTGTGCTCGCCAGCATTATGGGCCCCGATGTGGCGCTCGTATCGAGCGACATCGAAACCGCGAACGAGGTGTTTCGCGTGCTGACCGAGCAGGGGCTGCTGCGGCCTCCGGCCTCAGGCGATCCAGTCATTCGTTACGAGGCAACGGGCGCGGATGCGCGAGGCTTTGTCGATCTTGCCCGCCGTATGCTCGGAATCGGTATCGACGCCGTTGACCGTCTTGAAACCGGCGCGATCACGCTGCCCGGCTAACCGAAGCCGCTGCGCAGGAATGTCAGTGGTAGCCGGTACCGTACCGGCAGAGCCGACCCGCAGCGATCCTCTCGACTTGACCCCCCCACCGAAGGAGACCACATGAGTGACCAGACCCGCGCCGATGGGCGCACACCGCAGCAGCTGCGCCCGGTGACGATCGAGCGGGGCTGGAGTGCCCAGGCCGAGGGCAGTGCTCTGATCTCCTTCGGAAACACGCGCGTGCTCTGCACGGCGTCATTCACCCCCGGCGTGCCCCGTTGGCTTGCGGGTAAGGGCACCGGCTGGGTCACCGCCGAGTATTCAATGCTGCCGCGTTCCACCAACGAGCGCATGCAGCGTGAATCAGTGAAGGGCCGAATCGGGGGCCGCACCCACGAGATCTCGCGACTGATCGGCCGAAGCCTGCGTGCCGTGATCGACACGAAGGCTCTGGGCGAGAACACGATCGTGATCGACTGCGATGTGCTGCAGGCCGATGGGGGCACCCGCACAGCCTCGATCACGGGTGCTTACGTGGCGTTGGCAGATGCGATCGAGTGGGCGCGTGAGCAGGGTCACATCGCTCGCAAGGCGCAGCCGCTGCGCGACAGCGTTGCAGCGGTGTCTGTCGGTATCGTCGGCACCACTCCGATGACCGACCTCGCATACGTCGAAGATTCTCGCGCCGAGACCGACATGAACGTCGTGGTGACCGGCTCCGGCGACTTCGTCGAGGTGCAGGGCACCGCCGAGTGCGCGCCGTTCAAGCGCGCCGAGCTCGACGCCCTGCTCGACCTGGCGCTCGCGAGCACCACAGAGCTCGGGCAGGTGCAGCGCGCCGCGCTCGCCCAGTCCGCGTCGAGCGGCACCGAGACCGTTGGGGGGCGATGACAATGACGCAGCAGTTGGTGCTCGCCTCGCACAACGCACACAAGCTTGAAGAACTGCGCCGCATTCTCGGGCCGCTGATCCCCGGTATCGAGCTCATCGGATACGACGGGCCTGAGCCCGTCGAGAATGGCCTGAGCTTCGAAGAGAACGCGCTGATCAAGGCGCGCGCGGCAGCCGCTCACACGGGTCTGCCGGCCATCGCCGACGACTCCGGTATCGCCGTCGACGTGCTCGGCGGATGCCCCGGCATCTTCTCGGCCCGCTGGGGTGGCCCCGCCCGCAGCGACACCGGAAATGTCGACCTCCTGCTGTGGCAGCTCACCGATGTCGCCGACGAGCACCGCGCCGCGAGCTTCGTATGCGCCGCCGCGCTGGTGGTGCCTCCTGGTGAGGGCGCCCACCTTACCGGTGGCCCTGGCGCTGGTGAAGTGTGCGAACTCGGCGTCTGGCCCGGTCGCGTGCTGCGCCAGCCGGCCGGTGAGCACGGCTTCGGGTACGACCCGATCTTCCAGCCCGATGGTGAGCAGCGTTCGGCCGCAGAACTCACGGCAGCTGAGAAAGATCTGCTGTCGCACCGCACACGCGCCTTTTCGGCGCTCGCGCCGGCGATCCGCTCGCAGCTGGGCTGAACGGACATTCGGCAGTCCGGCCGATGATCGGCGGTCGGTTGGTCGGCCGGCCGATGAACGCTCGGCCGGTCGGTCGCCAGGGAGCAGCTCGGCCAGCTGGACAAGCGGCCGGAAAGGCAACATTCTTCGATGGATTCCAATGAGGGAGGACACACAGTGAGCGAATCGCAGGGGGGCCTGGTTCGGCCCGAGGTATCTGCGGCAGATGCCGCGACGATCGCGCGCGAGTGCTTCGGTATCGAGGCCGAAGCGCACGAGCTTGGCAGCAACCAGGATCGCAACTTCGTGCTGATCGAAACGGACGGCGGCCGCAGCGTGCTGCGCGTCGACAACCCGGTGTTCAGCGACGCCGAGCGCGACGCTCAGCACGCAGCGCTCGATGCCTATCGAGACGCAGGGGTGCGTGTTGCATCCGTGCTGCCCGGTCTCGATGGTTCCTTGACCCAGCGCTGGCGCGGCTTCGCGGTGCGACGCAGCGCATTCGCAGAGGGCGAGCCGATTGTCGACGCCGGCTATCTCGCTCCCGTCGTGCTCGAAGAGTTTGGAGCCCTCGCTGCGGCCTCGGCGAACGCACTCGCCGATCTCACCCACCCCGGCCTCGAGCGCGATCACATGTGGGTGATGGAAGTCGCCCACGCGCAGACTGCGGCGTTGGCACCCGCCATCGCCGATGGTGAGCTGCGTCAGCGCGTGCTCGACATGGCCGACTCGGCCCAGCGCGCGCTCGACTGTGTGGTCGAGGCTCTGCCCGTCCAAGCCATCCACGGTGATCTCACCGACGACAACGTGACAGGCCTTCGCGGCCGCGATGGGCGTCTGCACCCGCACGTGATGCTCGACCTGGGTGATCTCGCCTACGGCTGGCGGGTGTCCGAACTTGCAGTCACCGCGAGCTCGATGCTGCACCACGACCCGGAACGGCCGCTGCGTGTGCTCGACACGATCGCCGCGTTCCACAGGGTCGCCCCGCTTTCGGCTGCCGAAGCGCGGGCCGTGTGGCCGCTGATCGTGCTGCGCGCGGCAGTGCTCGTTGCGAGCGGCTGGCGTCAGCTGGAGATCGATGGCAGCAACGACTACGCCCGCGAGCGTATTGCGGGCGAGCAGGCGATCTTCGAAGCTGCAACCGCGGTGCCGCTCGCGGAAGCGACCGAGCAGGTGCTCGCTCGTCTCGGCTTCCAGGGCGTCGCCCACGGGGCAGATCTGCAGCTGCTCGCGGTGCCGCAGGCCCCCGCAGTGGCGGCCGATCCGCACCCGCTGTCATCCCTGTTGGCGGGGTTCGATGGCGAGGTGGCGGTGCTCGACCCGGGCGTCGAGAGCGAGGCGCTCGATGCCGGCAAGTGGCTCGCGTCTGATGCCGAGCAGCAGCTCGTTGCCGCCGCGCTGGGCGACGGCGCCGAAGCCGCAGTGCTGCCCTACGGGGTGTACCGGCTCACCCGCACTGTAGTCGACGCGGCTGATGCGGCCGATACCTGGCCGATCGGCACCGAAGTGTGGGTGGCCGGTGGTGACACACGAGACGTGACCACTCCAATCGCAGGCACGGTAGCGGCAGCCACCGAGCGCGGGCTGCTACTCGAACTGCCGCACGGCTGGTATCTGTCGATCGACGGTGCTCCCGCCGCGGTCGAACTCGGTGCTGAGGTGGCGGCGGGCGAGCGAGTGGCTGCTCTGAGTGCCTCCGAGGCGCCCCGTCCGCTCGCCATAACGCTCTGCCGCGGCGACGCGCTCGACGGTATCGAACCGCCCATTCTCTCGGTCGAGGTGCCCGAGGCCGGGCGAGCCCAGCTCATCGCGCCCGAGCGCGTGCCTGCCTGGTCGCGATTCACTCACGACCCCGCCGCGCTGCTCGGCCTCGAATCGTGGGCGCAGCGCGACGAGGCCGGCGACGAGCAGGCACGACGCCAGCAGATCTTCGCGAGCGCGCAGGAACGCTACTACGAGCGCCCCATGCAGATCGAGCGAGGGTGGCGTCACCACCTCGTCGACACCACCGGACGCAGCTACATCGATATCGTCAACAATGTGACCGGGCTCGGGCACGGGCACCCCGGCGTTGCCGACGCGGTGAACCGCCAGATCCGCATCCTCAACACCAACTCCCGCTTCCTCTACCGCGAACTGGCCGAGTACAGCGAGCGGTTGCTCGCACTGCTGCCAGAAGGATCGGGGCTCGACACGGTACTGCTCGTGAACTCAGGTTCCGAAGCCGTCGACCTCGCGCTGCGGCTTGCGCAGGCCGCCACCGGCCGCAAGACCGTGGTGGCGTTGCGCGAGGCCTACCACGGCTGGACGATGGCCTCCGATGCCGTCACCACGAGCGCCTACGACAACCCCTACGCGCTCGAAAACAGGCCCGACTGGGTGCACGTCGCCGATGTGCCCAATCGCTTCCGCGGTACGCACCGCGGCGAGGCCGGCGATGTGAGCGTGGGCGCGCGCTACGCCGCTGATCTCGGGTCAGAACTCGACGCCCTTGCCGCATCCGGCCGCGACGTCGCCGCGTTCATCTGCGAGTCGGTGCTGGGCAACGCGGGCGGCGTGCTGCTGCCTGACGGCTATCTGGCCGATGCCTACGCCCGAGTGCGGGCCGCTGGTGGGCTCTGCATCGCCGACGAGGTGCAGGTGGGCTTCGGTCGTATGGGCTCCAGCTTCTGGGGCTTCGAGCAGTCGGGCACCGTGCCCGATCTCATCACGATCGCAAAGCCCATGGGCAACGGCTTCCCGATCGGCGGGGTGATCACATCGAAGCGCATCGCAGACGCGCTCGCCACGCAGGGGCAGTTCTTTTCCTCGGCGGGCGGCAACCCGCTCAGCTGCCGGGTGGGGCTTGCGGTGCTCGACGCCATGGAGCAGGAAGGGCTGCAGCAGAACGCACTAGAGGTCGGCAGCCGTCTCGCCGAGGGGTTCCGCGCGCTCGCCGAGCGCCACGAGATCATCGGCCCGGTGCACGGCGAAGGGCTCTACCTCGGTGTCGAGTTGGTTCGCGATCGTGACACGATGGAGCCCGCCACCGAGGAGGCTGCGGCGATCTGCGAGCGCATGCGCGAGCTTGGTGTGATCGTGCTCACCACCTCTGAGCGATCGAATGTGCTCAAGGTGAAGCCTCCGCTGTGTCTCACCGCCGAGAGCGCCGATTTCGTCGTCGCTCAGCTTGACCGAGTGCTCAGCACCGGTTGGTGAACTCGATCGGTCGGGGGCCTCTGCACGTGTGCAAGCCCTCGACCGGTCGCAGCCGAGCGCACCCTCGCAACGAGACCGCGCCCGTCAGCAAGCAAGTCAGCCAGCAAACAAGTCAGCCGGCAAGCAAGCACTCCGGCAAGCCAGCACCCCGGCAAGCCAGCCCAGCTCGACTCGGCATCACAGCTGCAGGATCGCCTTCGCGATCATGAAGTACACGATCAGCCCGGTCGCGTCGACAAATGTCGAAATGAACGGGTTCGAGAACACTGCTGGGTCGACGCGCACCGCTCGCGCGAGCAATGGCATGCAGCCACCCACAGCAGCGGCCAAGGTGCACACGGCGAGCAGCGTGAGCCCGATGACCGCGCCGATGTTCGGCGCGTAGATGAGCGACGCAATCGTGAAGCCGAGACCGCCGAGCAGTAGCCCGAGCATGGCTCCGGTGCGCAGTTCGCGGGAGAGCACGCGCACGACATCTTTTGGCCGCACATCGCCGAGGGCAAGGGCGCGGGTTACTGTGGTCGCTGCCTGGTTGCCAGTGTTGCCTCCGGTGCCGATGAGCAGCGGTACGAAGAGCGCGAGCACGGTCACTTGTTCGAGGGTTGATTCGAACACTGAGAGCACCTGCACCGTGAGGGTGGCCCCGATCGCGAGCACCAGCAGCCACACCACTCGTGAGCGCACGATCGTGCGCACCGGTGTCGAGAGGTAGGGGCGCCGTAGCGGTTCGGTCCCGCCCTGGCGGGCCGTGTCTTCGTTTTCTTCTCGTTCGAGCACCCGCACGGCGTCGTCGATGGTGAGCATGCCGACGAGCCGGTGCTCACTATCGACGACGGGCAGCGCGAGTAAGGCGAGGTCGGCGCAGCGTCGTGCCGCACCCTCGGCCGGTTCTACGGCCTCGGCTGTGTGAGCCGACTGCATGCAGCTTTCGACGGGAGCGGTTGCTGCTGCGCCGAGCAGGTCGCGAAGGCTTACGACACCGACCACCTGCCGGCCAGCGTCGAGCACCGGGATCGTGTAGACGGTCTCTGAGGTGTCGAGGCCGGCATGTACGCGCGCGAGTGATTGCTCGACGGTGAGGCCGACGCGGGTCGTCACGCACTCGGTGGTCATCCTCCGCCCGGTGCTGCCTTGCGGGTATCCGAGTATGGTGGCGGTGACGAGGCGGTCTTGTTCGGGCAGTCCGCGCAGCAGCCGGTTGGCGAGCGAGGCGGGTAGTTCTTCGAGTAGCCGGGCCCGGTCGTCGGGGTCGAGTTCTGCGAAGAGGTGCGCTACGTCTGCATCGTGCAGACCCGCGAAGAGGTCGCTCTGCAGTTCTGGGGCGAGTGATTCAAAGACCTGCAAGGCGCACTCCTTGCTGAGGAGGCGGAACACGATGGCCCGTTTCCGTAGGCTGAGTCGATCGAAGAGGGGAAGAATATCTGCGGGCGCGAGGGGTGCCAGCGTGTGTGTCAGCGCGTGCAGATCTCGTGCCGTGAGTTGTTGCTCGATGGTGTCGATGATTCCGTCGAATACGGGGGTGCTCTGGGCGGCCATAAGGGCTCCTTCGAGGAGGCGCGCAGCGGGGCGCGTGCGCGGTGCGTCGCGCCGCAGGCGTTCTGAGCGCGCGGCGCATGGATATATGACGCCGGGCCGCGTGCTGCCGTCAACTAGTGCAGGCGGGCAGCAGAGGCGAGCACGAAGCCCGGCTGATGACTGCAACTGTCACTTGACATCGGGCTCACCTCGCTTCGTTCGTGTTGCGTGGATCGACGGCTTCGCCGGTGGGTGGTGCGGAGGATCCGCAGCGACCCTAACAGGATCGCGCTGCGGCGACAAGTCGTGCCGGTGCGGCCTGGTCTTACGCTCCGCGGGTTTCTGCGAGGGTTCGCTCCAATAGTTCGCGCAGCACGCGCCGGTCGACCTGGGAGAGGCGTGTCAGGTAGAGGCAGGCTTTGCTTGCGCGGTGCGGCCCGAGCTGTTCGAGAAGCTCTGGCCAGCGTTCTGAGAAGTCAGGCGTGAGATAGAGAGTGTGTTTTGCTGAGCCTGTTGCGAAGGCGAGCTCGGGGGCGCGTCCGCTGTGGCCGCTGTCGTAGTGGTAGGTGTATTCGCCGAAGCCGATGATGCGGCCCGCCCACACCAAGCCTTCGGTGCCGCTGAGGTCGGTATGGAGGGCGAGCAGTTCGTCGGCTTCGGCGCGGCGCGGGCCTGAAACGCGGTCGAGCACTTCGACCACTGGCGTGTCGGAGGGTGACATTGCCGGCTCTTTCTTGGCCATGGAGCTCCTCGGATCGGTGCGGTGCCACGGTGTGACGGTGCTCGCATCCTACAGCTGTGGGTGGGCATGCGCGCGGATGCCGCGCTGGCGGCGGATCCCGGTCGCCCCGGGCCCGCGCGTCTGGCCGGCCTCGGGGGTGACCGCCCACTGTGAGCAACCTTGGTTGACGAAGTGTCGCTTGGCAATGTAGGTTGACAATATGGAATCGTTGCACGTCGCCGAAGCCGCCGCTGATACGCGAGACCCCCGAACAGGCCTGCGCGCCATCGCCTCGCTGCGTTCCCTCACTGAACGTCTCGAACTCGCACAGGTCGAAGCAGGACTACGCGCCGGTATGAACTGGCAGGAGATCGCTGACGCGCTCGGGGTGTCACGTCAGGCGGTGCACAAGAAGTATGCCAAACGGATCGACCCATCGATCCCCGTTCCGAGGAGAACCCGGTGAGCAAATTCACGACCGCCGCGGCCACGAGCCACACACTTTCACTCGCTGCGATGGAGGAAGCCTCCCGCACAGGGGAGCGCACCGCCGGCGTCGACCACCTGCTGCTCGCGCTCGTGGTGAGTGAGCAGGCGGCAGGGCAGGTGCTGCGCAGCTTCGGAATCACGCTCGACACTGCGCGCGAAGCCGTCGCGGCGCAGCACGCCGCCCAACTCGCCGCGCTGGGTATCACCGCCGCAGCACCCACGTCCGGCCGGATCACCTTCCATGAGACGGGAGACTACCGCTGGGGTGAGCAGGCGCTCGACATTCTTACCAAAGCATCGAAAGGCTCGCGCCAGGGCGATGCCTCAGCCGTGCTGCGCGAACTCATCGCCGAACCGAGCGGATTCGTCGAGGCCGTGCTGCGCCGCCTCGGGGCAGAAGTCGATGAGGTGCGCACCCGGCTCGCCGGGGCCGAGCAACTCCCCGGCCTGCCTCAGGCGGGGATCACCCCCGCAGTGCTCACGGGCTCGGCCGAGAGCTTCGTGCCGGCACCGCCAGAGCACGTCTGGGCGCTGCTCGACGATCCCGCCCGCTTCGCGGAGTGGGAGCCGGGCACCGCAAGCGTCGAAGATGTTCCTGAGCGCGTGTGCGTCGGCTCAAGCTGGCGCGCCCTCACCCGCACGGAGCGCCCTGACGGGAAGCCGCTGCGGGTCAACCCCCACTACCGCGCCTCGCTCGTCGAACTCACCGCACGCGAGCCCCTGCACCTCATCGAGTGGCGCTTCTCATGGCCAGACGCTCCGCGCAGCAACACGAAACGGATCCGCATCGCCCTCGAACAGGCCGCCGGTGGCACCCAGCTGCGCACCTCCCTCGCGTGGGAGCGGAACCTGGAACGCGGAACGCGGATCCGCCGCCTGCTGCAGCCGCTGCTGCGGCCCGTGCACCGCTTTGTGATCTGGATGCAATTGACGCAGCTCGGTGCTGGGATCAGCAGGGCCTTCCGGTGAGGGCTCTGCTTTCGAAGCCGTGCAACAGCACGACGGCTGCGCCGGCGGCGGTCGGTGCTGCCTCTTGAGGGCCCGCTGATCCGCCCATCACACGCGAGTGATCAATCTCTCAGCACCTCTCCGCTGGCCTTGAATGTCAGTTGGGAGACTTCATCGTCGGCCTCGATGACCACAGTGAACGTGTCTGCTGCCGTGCTCGGCCGGTGACGAATCACCACGGAACTGCCGGCGTGCAGCCCCCGCAAGACACTCGCAAGTCGCGTTGCAAGCGCCAACCCCACGGTGCCCCCTCGCTGAGCACCGAGCGACTCTCCCGTCAATCGCACGGCAACGCCGCGCCGCCTGGCTGCCGCGACCTCGGACGTCATCGCGGGGTGATTGAAGATGGGGGCGCTGAGCTGGTCGCGCAAGCTCGCCTCAGCCATGCGAACATCGCGCATCAGTTCCTCGTCGACAGTGTCTGCGGTGGTGAGGCGTCTCAGCACGTCATTCGTGCCGGAATCGGTGAGTGCATGGTGCAGCCGCAAGCGGATCAATTCACGAGCATCAGCTCTGCGGGCATCCAGGAGCGCAGCTGCCCGGGCGTCGAACGTGTTGCCAGCCCGCAGCAAGCGGCCAACATAGACGACCCAAGCGAGGGCCAACAGCAGCATGCACAAGAGATAGCCCAGCGAGAGAAACTCGCGCAGGCTCGGCCCGTTCGCAACGACCTGCACAGCCGCAGCCGCCAGCATCAGCATGCCCGCAGTGAGTGCCAGCACCCGATGCCCCTCCAGCAGCACCAAGATGACGAGCACCATCGCAAATGTGAACAGCGAGGGCAGGTATTCGGTGGTGTTGAGGTTTACCCTGATCACGGCGGTGCCGTAGGCGCACGCGACGATAATGGCAACGCGGCTCCTGCGAAACCTGTGCAGTGCCGGGTGGAAACCACTCAGGTATGTTGCTGTGCCCAGACACGCTGCAACCGCCGCCCACACGACCACGGACGCCGCCGCCGCGTCAACGTCGCGTTTCAGCGCAGCCTCAATGAGAGGTGTTGCCAGCAGCATGATCAATAGCCAGATCATCGGCCCCGGCCGGTGCAGCGGGACCCAGGTGGAATCACGTCGCTTGAAGTGGGACGGCGACATTGCCCCGCCGCCTACTCGCGTCTCCACGTCAGCACCACCTCCGTTCCCGAACCTGGGGATGTGACCACCCGCGCCTCTCCGCCGGGAAGATCCCTCATTCGGGCCACAATCGAGCCTGAGACCCCGAGCCGATTCTCGCCGATGATTGACGGACTGAAGCCGGGCCCATCATCAGACACCACCACCCGTGCGCAATCATCCTGGAACGAGATCAGCACCTTACGGTGTGCAGCTGGCGCGTGTTTCGCACTGTTGCGCAGCGCCTCAAGCGCGGCATCCAGGAGCGAAGCAATCACGATGCTCGGGAGAGTGCCCTCGTTGCGAAGCACCACGACCGAGACTTCGGGATCGATCTGAGCGAAGTCGCTCGGCAGCACTGCGTCAATCTCCTCAACATTGACTTCACCGGCACTGCGTCGCTCTTGTTCCTCCAGAAGCGTCAGCGCTGCTCGGGCCGAGGAGCGGAGAGCATTGTCTACGGCACCGCCGCTCCACATCACCTGAGTGAGCACCCCCAGCGCGCGATCATGCACTGCGCTACCGAGCCGCCGTGCCTCACGCAGTTCTTCACGCGTCGCTGCCGCGTCGACCGCACGCTGACGCCAACGATCCTGGCGGGCACCGTAGTGCATAAGACGCGCGCGCAGAGCGAGCAACACGACCGGGTAACCAACATTCGTGAACTGCACCAGTGTGACGACCACCATGTGCACCGTCACGAACCCTGAATCGAACCAGAACGACAGCGCGGGAAACGTAGCGACGAGTGCAGCGAAGAGATTAATCGTCAGATACGGGTGCGAGGCTCGCAGCAGCAGCGCAATGAAGCTTAGATACACGCCGGTGAGCATCCAGCCGGTCTGCCACACCTCGGGAGAGATTTCCCCGGTGAGTGATTGGAATGTGAGCACCTGCAACAGGAAGCCGAGCACGACCATCAAGCACAGCAGTATGTAAAGCGTGCGGCTCCGCATCCGCGTTGCCCCCACAGCAACGATGAGCAGGCCAAGCAGAAGCACGGCGTACCCCGCGATCGCCCACCAGGCCTGCCGCGTGGGGGAGAGCCACTGCTCTGCGATCCACATCGCGCCAAGAGCGAGACCGCCGAGCGCGACGAAACCGGCGAATCGTCGGTTCAGAAGCTCGATACGAGAAGCTGAATCAGTCATCGATACGCAGAATGCCATCCTCCACAGCGCGGCGGAAGAGATCAATCTTCGAACTCACCGGCCGATCTTGATCGGCGTACTTGGCGCGGATATTGCGAATGTGGTCGATCACCGTGTCTTCCGAGATGAACAACGCCCTGGCCACGCGTTTCGCAGGCTCGCCGCCCGCGTACAGTGCGAGCACTTCGACCTCTCGGGGCGTGAGCAGCGTGGCGACGAAGCCGCGGTCGGCTTCGAGCGCCGCAGCCCACTCAGCATCGGGCACCGCGGTGTTGCCGTGCACTGCTCTGATCGCGCTGACGAGCGTTTGCGGCGGAGCCGACTTTCGCACCACAGCAGCCACCCCCGCACGGGTCGCCTCGCGGATCAGGTGGGGCTGCTCTCCGCTCGTGAAGGCGATGACCTTCTTGGCGAGCTTGCTCACTGCTGCGACGTTGTCGCTGGTGGTCGAGCCGTCGCCGAGAGACAGATCCAAAAGCACCACGTCATAGGGGTGTGGCGGTCGAGGCAGACCGTTCGGTGAAGTCGCAGTAGCGACGACCTCAATATCCTTCTCAGCGTTCAGCAGCGCTGTCACGCCTTGCGCGATCACCGCATGATCGTCGATAACCCCAATGTTGATCATGGTCCCTCCAGGGCATAGCGCTCCGATCGGGACGCAGCCCGAGTGAATAGAACGGCGCCCTCGTGAGAACGCGACCTCACTCGCACAGTACCGCAAAGTGGTGAGCGGCATCGGATCGGGGTATGGGGGACGACCCGGCACCGCTCACCACCGCCCAAGGAGCTCTGGGAGCGCTGGGCGTGGGCCTCGGGCCTGGCCTGTGTGGGGTCACAGGGCCGCCGAGATGGTCGAGTGACCAGCACCAAGCTACAGCGCTTCTGGGGTGCTCAAAACCCCAATCAGTGGGGGTTGTTCACGGCGGATCCCGCAACGAACATAGTCAGGTGCGTCAAGCGGCCGAGTGCCGTGAAGGCGCGTTCGAAGTTGAGAGGTGGACTCTGGTGCAGGGTGCAAAACACGTGCCCCGGGGTCCACGGTACGCAGGATTCTGAGGGGACAAACTTATGAGACGACGCAAGATACGAGGTGCGGTGATGGGGCTCCTCGTGCCTGTCATCGGAGTGATGATGGCGCTCGTCGGCACTGTGCCCGCTGAGGCGGTGCAACCCGTCGCCCCGAACCCACAGATTGCAGAGCCATTCCAGGCCCCGCTGTGCGAGGGCGCGACGAGATTCGACCCCCTGCACCCGATGAACGACCCGATCAGCGACTTGAGTGAGGTGTTTGGACAACGACTCACCGACTACAACGCCGGAAAGATGGTCATGTTGTACGCCAACTCCGGTATGAACGTCGACGGAGAGGTGCCGGTGTGCGGCACCCGCTACGAAGCCGAGCTGGGTGGGCCTGTCTCTGAATGGTTGTACTGCACAGATATTCACAGTCTCACCTGCTCAGAAACCGACGCCGAGGGGCGTCTCGTTGAGGGCGATGTCGTTGTCGACGGCCTGCTCGACCTTGACGGGAACCCACGGCTCGATGCCTCGCAGGAACGCCTCATCCGACATATTCTCACCACTGATCTCACGGTGATGGTCAACGGATCACCCCTGGTGATCGGCAATGCGAATGCGGAATCGCGCACCTACCGGCAGTGGTCGGTGTGGTGCGTCTCTGACCCCGACGGAGGGGACTTCGATCTGTTGCAGGCGTTCTGCGCGGCAAACTTCACTGATGCGCAGAAGCAGGCCATGCTTGACGCGCTGCCTGCAGATCCCTTCTTCGAGCCAACCCTGTCGGCGGCTTCGAGCGAAGCGAGCATTGGAATCGACGATACCGTCGAGGTGACGCTGACCACGAACCTGTTCGGCACGCCGATCACGATCGATGCCCCTGGCGCCACGGTGAGTGTCTGCCCTGCGTCTCAGGGCACCGCGAACATCGCTGATGGTGTGCTGCTTATCAGCTCAGGTGATGCTGCGCAGGCGACGGTGTCGCTCTGCGTCTCATGGCAGGAAGCCGGCACGCATGCCATCGGCTTCTCGGCACTCCCTGAGACCCTTTCGAGTGAGGCGCTCGGGTGGGTGCAGTCGCCGAGCATCGTTGACGGAGAACCCTGCCAGGTCTTCTCGAACTTCCGTTCGCAGGTGACTGATGTCTTGACCGCCGGGCTCACTGTTGCAGTGGAGTACCCCGTTGTTCCCGTCGAGCCTGCAACTCCCGTCATACCAGGCGGTTCATCCGAGCCGAGCAGCCCTGCTGCGCCGGCGGTGGGAGTCGCCCCAAGCGCAGAGGGCCAGGAAAGCGTCCAGCAACTTGCGCGCACGGGGAGCACCGCGCCCGTGTGGGCCGGACTGGTCGCGGCAATGCTGCTGACAACAGGAAGCGGAGTGTGGATCGCGCATCGTCGCCGCACTGTGCGGGGATGATGATCGCGGCTCCCGCCGGGTGAGGGTCAACGACGCCGCTGGCTGCTGACCGAATTGAAAGTGATGGGTCGCTGGGCTTTGGCACAGCGACCCATCACGCTGTGTAAGCGCCAAGAAGGCTTGTCTGAGGCGTGATGGGCGATCGGTGGGCGGACTGCTTCCGGTGATGCGACATCTGACCGGGGGAGCTTCGGCCGGTCAGGAGTGTGGTCGCTAGCATTCCCAGCGGTTCGCAAGTGTCCGTTGGCTTCGTAAACGTCGCCACGAAACCAGACCAGTGGCTCCAATTGCCCGGGTCGCGAAGAGACACGATGTGCGCGCCTGCGCGCTTGATCGGGGGCCGGCAGGCTCACATTGAAGCTGGAGCCACCCGCCCCAGGACCGATGAGACCGGGGAAACCCTGCACCGCAACGAGTTCCTGGAACAGGATGCAGTGGTGGTGTGCGAAGTGGATGCACCCCTCTCCCCTTGCATATATTGCGGGACAGGGGCTGCCCGCTCGTGGGGATCATCGTCGAAGAAGCACGACACTCACGCGAGCCCATCTGCAACCGATCCTCGTAGTCCCCTATCTGCGGCACCGAGTGGGTGATCGCTTGGGGGAGAAACTGAGCGTCACCAGGACGCGGCCGAACCTGCAAGCGAACGACGACCGTTTCGCCCGAATGCGCAGCGCATCAGCTACCTGAGCGCTATCTGCGACAGTTCAGCGCATGAGACTCGCCAGGGCCGGAGTGTTTTCGTCGTGGGCGATGTGCTTTTCAGTCGTATCCTGGACTGCTCGCTTGACTCAAGAATGGAGTCACGCTCCCTGCAGAGCAACGCACAACGCACCCTGCGCTGGGAAGTTTCGCAGGATGCGTTGTGCAGACGGTCCCACACTGGGGGGAGGGGAGGCGGCGGCGGGATTGCCTCGGCCGCCTGGCTCTGGTCAACCACGGGATCATGACGAACGAGCAAGTCGCACTAGTCGCCAGACGCAGCTGTCACCGACTCGAGCCGCTTGGGGTGAGACCGCACTCAAGAATGATCCACCTGGGTGCCGGACGTGACCGCGACCTGCCGTGCGCGCTTCTGCACGAGTACCAGGACTGCACCTCCCGCGGCAAGCAAGAAGGCTGCGGTGCCTACTCCAAGCATCGAACTGCCGCCTGTGGAAGCCAGCTGCCTGTCGTTCGGGCGCTGCGAGCTTCCCGCAGCTGCGGCTTCCTGTGGCTCCGTGGTCTCGCTCGCTCGAGGAGGGATTACCGCTTCTTCTGGGGCGGTAGGCACGCCGGGCGCACCTGGGTCGATGGGATTCTCGGCCGCGGCCACGTCGACAACAAGCTCTGTACTAAGTGTCATTCCCAGCGCGGAGTTGAAGTTCGAATAGACCTGACAGGGTTTCTCTTCGATCAGCGTCGGAGATTGCACCCACGAGAGCGCCTGGGGAGTGCTTTCTGAGGGCGTCACTGCGAGTCGCACCTGCTTCGACCCGGATGTCTCCCATGTCAGGCACAGATGTATGGTCTCGGATGATGCGGTTGACGAGTTGACAACGAGTTGCCCATTTTCGAAGTGCGCGAGCAGCGCAGACTGGGAGCAGATCTCGGCTTCCGCACCTGGCGCGTCAATCGAGATAGGCGTGGCATACACGTTGGTGGACACCTCGATCACCACTGTCTCACCAACCCGAGGGGTCATCTGGTCCACATGTGGAGTAACGACCGATGTGAACGTAGGTTCTGCGGAGAGCGAATCGAGGATCTCTTGCTGCCTGAGTTCAGAAAAGTTGGTGTGGCAGTAGCTTGCGATATTGCCTGTGAGGCTTTCCTGGTCTTCAGTGATGCACCACACTGCCAGTTGCCGTAGATCGCGGCTGTAATCACTTTCGTCGCTCGCCGAGACGAGATTGTTGTGATCAAGAACTTGAAGATCGTTGGTAAGGATATATCGGACGAGCCGCTCTTGATCAACGGAGAGTCTGGGGTTGGAAGCTCGGTCTTCGAGGCCTTCGATGATCGTGCCGCCTTGATGTGTCAGGCGACCTTCTTGGTCTGTTTCGGCGCAGGTGTTGTAGTCCATATCGGTGCAGTACATCCACTCTGACACCGCTCCGACACCGGCAACATGGCGCGTTCCGCAAATCGGCGGATCGCCCTGGTTGAGTCCGGCCGTGTTGTAGAGCATCACCATTCTGCCTGCGTTGTAGTCCGAGAGGCGTTGGCCAAACACAACACTCAGGTCCTCTGAGACGCCAGTGTGCTCCCGCGGGTCATAGCTGGTGCTCCCAGAGCATAAGGGGGCCTGGAATTGCTCAGATGCTGGAGGATCGGGCACACTCGCTTGAGTCGGGCTCGGCACGCTCACCGCGATGAGTGACCCTGCAGCCGCCACCAGAAATGCCAATGCGGCCTGACCTGAAGCCTGTCGTATCTTGCTCACGGTGCTCCACCCCTTATCCATGTCAGTGAGTTCTTGACTGCTCCCAGAACAGTCGTTCTTCAGTCCGTTGCGTTTGTGTTCGACCCGCATCGCGGGGCTGGCAAGCCGTGTTGGACTTCTCGCACGCCCCTCGGCGCTCAAAGTTCCAACGTATTTGCGGCGCCACATGCGGGCCATCCCCACTTATGGGGGTCATAGCGGTTAGGTGCTCAGGTGACATCCCGATTTACCCGACAGGTGGGTGTTCGCTTTCCGTGGTGAGCGTCAGAAGCGGTCAACTGCTGTTGAGTGAGCGAGGTTCACGTCCCCGGGAACTGGATACTCCAAGAAATGGTGCCTGCACTTGCGGATGTTCGTTGAGGCTTCCCACCCAGACCAGTCGGGTCAGAAGTCCTTTGGCTGCGCTACCGGATTCTCTCCGGAGGCGCAAGGGCTACTGATGAGCTTTGGCGGGCAGTACATTTTCGAGGTGACCCGAGCGATGATTCGCCTTCTGTGCGAACCCGCCCAGCTGAAACGGGCAGTAAGGTGGCGCGGCAGGTGAACAACGGTCGTTCTAGCGTTCACACGACGTGGGCGCGAGTTGAAGATGACTTCTATGTGGGAAGCAGGTTCGGGGAATTCTTAGGCTACGTCGATGATGCTCATGAAAGTCATGCCATGGCATGGGACATGCTCTCCCGACCATTGGGGCAGTTCGGTTCCCTCGACGAAGCGATGGAGGCAGTTCAGTCGCTGCCTGGGATGAACGAAGGTGGTTCGGACGATGCGTGACTCTGTCCAGGGAGCTGAGAATACGCTCTTGCCGAAGGGGACGCTCCGGTTCCTGGTGTATTCCAGTCTCGCGGTAACCAGGTTCTACGAAGAAGACCTCGAACTGCTGCTCTCGGATGCGCGGTCGCGGAACAGTGCCGTTGGTATCACGGGACTGTTGCTGTACCGGAACGACCGTTTCATTCAATTCCTTGAAGGTGAACCTGCCGCGATTGACGAGCTCATGCTCAAGATTCAACGAGATCGTCGACACACAAACATTCGCGTTGGCGTCGATGAATGGAGTCTGACTCGCCAGTTCCACGACTGGACCATGGGGTATCGAGCGATGCGGTCTGACGGTGTTCCCGCGCCTGACGGGTTCAGGGACTCCTTCGCCGATATCGCTGAAGATCCGACCGCTGTAACCTCCGGGCGGGCGGCAAAGGAGTTGGCATTGTGGTTCCGGGTGCGGTCAGGTCTGCCTGCGCTCGCAGTAGCTTGATCGTGATACTCCTATTTGGGTGCCCACTGGATCAGTACTGACCGAGGTTCGCGCCCACTGTTGAGATTCGACACTACTGGCACCCATTCTGCCAATGGAGTCACCGCGAATGCCGCGAGGCGATCGCGCCCGCGGAGTGCGGCCCGGGAGACGAAGCTGTACGCGGGAATGACTGATGCAGGTGGTCGTGTGAGCTCATTGCCAGAGGGGCACTGTATCTGCGCGCCATCCGCACGACGGGCAGAAGCCGGTGTCGGCTTCTGCCCGTATCCCGTATAGCGTGCGCGAGGGGGGACTTGAACCCCCACGTCCGAAGACACTGGAACCTAAATCCAGCGCGTCTGCCAATTCCGCCACTCGCGCTCGGCCCGTTGAGGGCCGTTGACAGCATATCGGCTCCTGTGAGCGACGCAGTGCGCAGCACACGCTCCTCATCTGCGGTGCTGACCGTGCCTGAGCTGGCACCAACTTTTCCGTAGAGCAGAAATTCTGCGAATCTTCACCCTCCGATACGTTGGTGGTGGGGGTCTAGCGTGCCGCAGAGTAGAACTAGTTCACATCGGAGCTAGCCGCCATCACACAAAGGAGTCAGCATGACTGCGTTCCAGAACGACATCGAGGCCATCGAGGCACTCAAGGAGCAGAACGGCTCGAGCTGGGATGCCATCAACCCCGAGCACGTCGCTCGCATGCGTGCGCAGAACCGTTTCCGCACGGGCCTCGAAATCGCCCAGTACACCGCCGACATCATGCGCCGCGACATGGCCGAGTACGACGCCGACTCCTCGGTGTACACCCAGTCGCTCGGTGTCTGGCACGGCTTCATCGGTCAGCAGAAGCTGATCTCGATCAAGAAGCACCTGCAGACCACCAACAAGCGCTACCTTTACCTCTCGGGTTGGATGGTCGCCGCGCTCCGCTCCGAGTTCGGCCCGCTGCCCGACCAGTCGATGCACGAGAAGACCGCCGTGCCGGCGCTCATCGAAGAGCTCTACACCTTCCTGCGCCAGGCCGACGCCCGTGAACTCGACCTGCTCTTCTCGAAGCTCGATGAAGCACGCCGCGCCGGTGATGACACCGCGGTCGAGTTCATCCAGTCGCAGATCGACAACTACGAGACCCACATCGTGCCGATCATCGCCGATATCGATGCGGGGTTCGGCAACCCCGAGGCGACCTACCTGCTCGCGAAGAAGATGATCGAGGCAGGCGCCTGCGCGATCCAGATCGAAAACCAGGTCTCCGACGAGAAGCAGTGCGGTCACCAGGATGGCAAGGTCACCGTGCCGCACGAGGACTTCATCGCGAAGATCAACGCAGTGCGCTACGCCTTCCTCGAACTCGGAATCGACAACGGCGTGATCGTTGCCCGCACCGACTCGCTCGGTGCCGGTCTCACCCAGAAGCTCGCAGTCACCAACACCCCCGGCGACCTCGGCGATCAGTACAACTCCTTCCTTGACGTCGAAGAGATCTCCGACACCGATCTCGGCAACGGCGATGTGGTCATCAAGCGCGACGGCAAGCTGCTGCGCCCGAAGCGCCTCGCCAGCAACCTCTACCAGTTCCGCAAGGGCACCGGTGAGGATCGCTGCGTGCTCGACTGCATCACCTCGCTGGAGAACGGCGCGGATCTGCTGTGGATCGAGACCGAGAAGCCGCACGTCGAGCAGATCGCCGGCATGGTCGACCGGATCCGCGAGGTCATCCCGAACGCGAAGCTTGTCTACAACAACAGCCCCTCGTTCAACTGGACCCTCAACTTCCGCCAGCAGGCTTACGACGCGCTCGTCGAGCAGGGGGCCGATGTCTCCGCCTACGATCGCGACAGCCTGATGAGCGTCGACTACGACGACACCGAGCTTGCCCGCCTCGCCGATGAGAAGATCCGCACCTTCCAGCGCGATGGCTCCGCCCGTGCTGGCATCTTCCACCACCTCATCACCCTGCCGACCTACCACACGGCCGCGCTGTCCACCGACAACCTCGCCAAGGGCTACTTCGGCGACGAGGGCATGCTCACCTACGTACGTGACGTGCAGCGCGAGGAGATTCGCCAGGGCATCGCCACGGTCAAGCACCAGAACATGGCCGGCAGCGATATCGGCGACAACCACAAGGAGTACTTCGCCGGTGACGCCGCACTCAAGGCTGGCGGCAAAGACAACACCATGAACCAGTTCTGATCTGAACACAAAAATGGGGCCCGGCAGATGCCGGGCCCCATTTTCTTGCGTGCAGCGAGTCGATCAGTCGACGATGCGGGCACCCTCGGGAAGCTGCGACCCGGCGGGGAGCCGGACGGTGACATAGCCGTCAGAGCTGGGGGTTGCATCGGCTGCGGGGGAAGCACTCCGCAGCGAGGCCTCCAAACGACCAGCGGTGAGTTGCTCGCTCTTCGGGGGAGCGGGGTGCTGATGGCTCATCTTGTCGATCCAGGCCAGCGCGAGCGCCGAGATGATGAAGGCGAGGTGGATCATGACCTCCCAGAACACGCCATCCCATGAGTAGAGCACCGTGCCGTCGGCATTGCGGACGATGCCGTCGTCCATGCGACCGACCTCGATGAAGGTTTTGAGCAGGTGGATCGAGGAGATCGAGATGATCGAGATCGCGAGCTTGACCTTCAACAGGTTCGCGTTGACGTGCGAAAGCCAGTCGGGCTCGTCATGGTGGCCCTCGACGCGGATCTTCGACACGAAGGTCTCGTAGCCACCGATGATCACCATGATGAGCAGGTTCGCGATCATCACGATGTCGATGAGCGCGAGCACGCTCAGCATGACCTCGGTCTCGCTGATATGCCCGGCGAGGATCGCGTTGTCGATCAGGTGCCAGAGCTCCACGAAGAACAGCACGACATAGACGGCCTGCGCGATGATCAGTCCGAGGTACAGCGGTGCCTGCAGCCAGCGGCTGGCGAAGATGAACGCGGCGAGCGTGCGGGAAGCCGGCCCCGGGCCACGCTCGGCGCTGCGCGTGATCGGCGGGTTGGAACGGTCGGTCACGAGGATCCTTTCGTCTGCTGAGGATCACATCGTAGCGAGTCATACGCCAGACACCGCTGAGAATAAGGCTCGCGCCTCGGCGAGGCTTCCGGCATGGCGGGGTATGATGGTGCCTTCGAAAGGGAGTATTCCGTTTCGTCCGTGTCGTCAATACGCCGTGCTCCGTGGCCCGGCCGGTGCGGACGCGGTGACGTTCCGCCGCCTCGCGGGGAGCCTCACCGGGGAGAGACTTTCGGTTCATTCGCGCGCCCGCGCCGCACCGAAAGAGATGCTGTGACCCCTGTTCTTCCGTTCTGGTTCGAGATCGGATCGATGATCCTGCTCGTCGCGATCCTCATCATCGACCTGCTTCTCATCATCAAGCGCCCGCACGTGCCGAGCATGCGCGAAGCTAGCCTCTGGGTGGGCTTCTACGTGCTGCTCGCGCTCGTCTTCGCGGGCGCGATCTTCCTGCTGGGGGATGTGCAGCACGGCACCGAGTTCTTGGCTGGTTGGCTGACCGAATACAGCCTGTCGATCGACAACCTCTTCGTGTTCGTGCTGATCCTCGCAAGCTTCAAGGTGCCGCACGCATACCAGCAGCGCGCACTCATGATCGGCATCGTGCTCGCCCTGATCTTCCGAGGCATCTTCATCCTCGCCGGCGCCGCCCTTATCGAGCGCTTCATCTGGATCTTCTTCATCTTCGGCGCCTGGCTCATCTGGACGGCATGGCAGCAGGTGAAGCCCGGCGAAGACGCGCACGCCGGCGACAGCTGGGTGATCCGCCAGGTGAAGAAGGTCATGCCGATCAGCGAGCACTACGACGGCGGCAAGCTGCGCACCACAGTCGACGGTAAGCGCATGTGGACTCCGTTCCTGCTCGTGCTCGTCTCGCTCGGCACCACTGATCTGCTGTTCGCGCTCGACTCCATCCCGGCTATCTTCGGTATCACCCGCAGCCCCTTCATCGTGTTCACCGCAAACGTGTTCGCTCTGATGGGTCTCCGTCAGCTCTACTTCCTGTTGGGCGGCCTCCTTGACCGTCTCGTGTACCTCAAGTACGGCATCGCGGCGATTCTCGCCTTCATCGGTGTCAAGCTGGTGCTGCACGCGCTGCACGAAAACGAACTGCCCTTCATCAACGGCGGCGAGCATGTGCCCGTTCCCGATATCACCACCTGGATGTCGCTCGGCTTCATCGTCGCTGCGATGGCGGTCGCTACCATCGCGAGCGTGGTGAAGATGAACCGCGACGCGAAGCGGCACGGCGAACGGCTGCACCTCGGCGCGCCCGAGAACGCAGACGACTGAGAAGCTGCACCGGGTGCCCGCTTCCAGGGAATGCAGGCACCCGGTGGTAGACTCTTCGCCATGCGTCGTTGGCAGCTTCTTCTTCCTTGCCGCGACGGGGTGTAGCTGCTCGGCCCTCCCGTCGCGGAGTCCAGCACGGCCGAAAAGCAATCGCGCGTTTTTGCGCATGCAAGTTACGGAATAGAGAAGCGCACGTATGACTGAAGCACTGAAGCCCCGAACGCTGGCCGAAAAGCTGTGGGACGACCACGTCGTCGTCAAAGGCGAGAACGGCGAGCCGGATCTCATCTACATTGATCTGCACCTCATCCACGAGGTAACGAGCCCCCAGGCCTTCGATGGGCTCCGCACAGCGGGTCGACCCCTCCGTCGCGTCGACCTGATGATCGCGACCGAGGATCACAACACCCCGACGGTGAACATCACTCGCCAGATCGAGGATCCCACCAGCCGCCTGCAGATCGAGACGCTGCGCCACAACGTCGCCGAGTTCGGCGTGCGCGCCCACCCGCTGGGCGACAAGGAGCAGGGCATCGTCCACGTCGTCGGCCCTCAGCTCGGCCTCACGATGCCCGGCATCACTGTCGTGTGCGGTGACAGCCACACGTCGACGCACGGCGCCTTCGGGGCGCTCGCCTTCGGCATCGGCACGAGCGAGGTCGAGCACGTGATGGCCACGCAGACGCTGCCGCTGAAGCCGTTCAAGACCATGGCGATCAATGTCGAGGGAGAACTGCGCCCCGGGGTGACCGCCAAGGACATCATCCTCGCCGTCATCGCGAAGATCGGCACCGGCGGCGGCCAGGGTTACGTGCTCGAGTATCGCGGATCCGCCATCCGCGGCCTTTCCATGGATGGCCGCATGACGATCTGCAACATGTCGATCGAGGCCGGCGCCCGCGCCGGAATGGTTGCCCCTGACGAGACCACATTCGAGTACGTCAAGGGGCGCCCGCACGCCCCGCAGGGCGAGGACTGGGATCGCGCCGTTGAATACTGGAAGACGCTGCCCACCGACGAGGGTGCAGTGTTTGACCGCGAAGTGTTCATCGATGCGAGCCAGCTGGAGCCCTTCGTGACCTGGGGCACCAACCCCGGGCAGGGCGTGCTGCTTAGCGAGCGCGTGCCGACCCCCGCCGATATCGAGGATCCCAACGAGCGTGCCGCCGCAGAACGAGCCCTCGAATACATGGATCTCAAAGCCGGCACCCCCATGAAGGAGATCGCGGTCGATGCGGTGTTCATGGGTTCGTGCACCAACAGCCGGCTCGACGACCTGCGCACCTTCGCGAACATCATCAAGGGCAAGAAGAAGGCCGAGGGTGTTCGCCTGATGGTGGTGCCGGGTTCGGCGCGCGTGCGCCTCGAAGCCGAAGCCGAGGGCATCGACAAGATCGTCGAGGAGTTCGGTGGCGAGTGGCGCTTCGCGGGCTGCTCGATGTGCCTGGGTATGAACCCCGACCAGCTGGCTCCGGGTGAGCGCTGCGCGTCGACCTCCAACCGCAACTTCGAGGGGCGCCAGGGCAAGGGTGGTCGCACCCACCTGGTGTCGCCGCTCGTGGCGGCGGCGACCGCGATCCGAGGCACGCTCTCAAGCCCATGGGATCTGCAGGAAGATACCGAGCGGGGCATCACGCACAACGCGGAAGCCGATGCCGCGGACGAGAAGGTGGAGGCAGCGTAATCATGGACAAGTTCACCACGATCACCGGAGTCGCGGCGCCGCTGAAGCGCTCCAACGTCGACACCGACCAGATCATCCCCGCCGTTTTTCTGAAGCGCGTCACCAAGACCGGCTTCGATGACGCGCTTTTTTACCACTGGCGGCAAGACGACACCTTCGTGCTCAACCAGCCGGCTTTCGCCGGATCCGAGATCCTGGTCGTCGGCCCCGACTTCGGCACCGGTTCCTCCCGTGAGCACGCCGTGTGGGCGCTGCGCGACTTCGGCTTCAAGGTGGTCATCTCGCCTCGCTTCGCCGATATCTTCCGCGGCAACTCCGGGAAGCAGGGTCTGCTTGCAGCCCAGGTTGAAGAGGCCGATGTTGAGCGGCTGTGGGCGGCGATCGACGCCGAACCCGGTGTGCAGCTCACCGTCAGCCTCGAAGATCGCACCGTCTCGGTGGGGGATCTGACGGTGCCGTTCCAGATTGACGATTACACGCGCTGGCGTCTGATGGAGGGTCTTGACGACATTTCCCTCACGCTGCGCAACGAGAGCGCGATTTCTGATTTCGAGGCCCGGCGGCCCAGCTGGATGCCCACAACCACCCCGTTGGAGGCCGCGTGAGCGAGCAGGACGCACCGACCACTGAGGTCGATGCCGAGGGTCTGAAGATCGACGCGCGGAAGGCTGCCGCCCGTGTGGGGCTCTCCTCGGATGAGATCCTCATCAACGGTGGGCGCCCGCTCAAGGGGCGCATCGAGGTGCGCGGTGCGAAAAACCTCGCCCCCAAAGCGATGGTCGCGGCACTGCTCGGCAAGACCCCAAGCATCCTGCGCAATGTGCCAAACGTCTCCGATATTCGCGTTGTCGCTGGGTTGCTCGCGCTGCACGGTGTGCTCATCACCCGCGGTGAAGATCCGGGTGAGTGGCACTTCGACCCCTCGAACGTCGAGCACGCGCATCACGCGGATATCGACGCGCATGCTGGGTCGTCTCGGATCCCGATTCTGTTCTGCGGCCCGCTGCTGCACCGGCTCGGCAAGGCGTTCATCCCTGATCTCGGTGGCTGCCGCATCGGCGACCGCCCGATCGACTTCCACCTCGACGCGCTGCGCCGATTCGGCGCGGTTGTCGAGAAGCTGCCCAGTGGCATCAGCCTGACCGCCCCCAACGGGCTCAAGGGTGCGAACATCGAGCTGCCTTACCCCTCTGTCGGCGCCACGGAGCAGGTGCTGCTCACGAGCGTGCTCGCCGAGGGGCAGACTGAGCTGCGCAATGCCGCGATCGAGCCCGAGATCATCGACCTCATCTGCATCCTGCAGAAGATGGGTGCGATCATCACCGTCGAGCCGAACCGGGTGATCTTCATCGAGGGTGTGAAGGAGCTGCGCGGGTACGATCACCGCGCGATCTTCGACCGCAACGAGGCTGCAAGCTGGGCTTCTGCGGCGCTGGCCACCCGAGGTGACGTGTTCGTCGGCGGTGCCAAGCAGGAAGAAATGATGACCTTCCTGAACGTGTTCCGCAAGGTCGGCGGCGATTTCGACGTGCACGACGATGGGATCCGCTTCTGGCATCCCGGTGGTGAACTCACCCCGGTGACCATCGAAACCGATGTGCACCCCGGATTCATGACCGACTGGCAGCAGCCGCTCGTCGTGGCGCTGACGCAGGCGCAGGGCGTTTCGACGATCCACGAGACCGTCTACGAGAACCGCTTCGGCTTCACCGATGCCCTCAACAAGATGGGTGCCGACATCAAGGTCTACAAGGACGGCCTGCACGATGACGCCCGGCGCGTGAATCGCCGCGAGTTCGAGCAGGCTGCCGTCATCGCCGGCCCCACGCCCCTCACCGGCGCTGAGATCGAAGTGCCTGATCTGCGTGGTGGTTTCAGCTACCTCATCGCCGGTCTCACCGCCGAAGGGCAGACGAAGGTGACCAATCTCGGCATCATCTCGCGCGGCTACGAGAACTTCATCGAAAAGCTGCGCCAGCTCGGCGCCGACTTCGTCTACGAGAGCTGATCCGCGATCTCGCGCTCCCGGCACGGCATTCCGTGCTGGGAGCGCGAGGGCGAGATAATGAGATCATGACTGACACGGTAAAGTTCCGCAGCCGCTCCTCTGCGGAGAAGCGTCGGCCCTCCGTCTTCTGGGTGCTGGCCTCGCTGATTCTGCCGGCCTGGTCGCTGATGGTGCGCTACCGTTTCACGCCGCAGTCGAAGCTGCCGCAGTCGGGGCCGTTCATTCTTGCACCGAACCACTACAGCGAGATCGACCCGATCGCCATGGGGGCCGCGGTGTGGCATCTGGGCCGCCTGCCCCGGTTCATGGCGAAAGCGAGTTTGTTCCGTGTGCCTGTGTTCGGCTGGCTGCTGCGCGCTTCCGGCCAGATCCCCGTCGAGCGGCAGGGATCTGCGCGCGCGTCCAGCGACAGTGTGAACCCCATGGGTGCCGCCGCTCAGCTCATCGAGCGGGAGTCTGGTGTCATCGTGTACCCGGAGGGCACGCTGACCCGCGATCCCGGCCTGTGGCCGATGCGTGGCAAGTCGGGCGCGGTGCGACTCGCTCTCGAATCGGGTATTCCGCTGATCCCTGTCGCTCACTGGGGCACGCAAGAGCTGATGCCTCGCTATGCGAAGCGGATCCACCCCTTCCCTCGCAAGACGATTCATGTGTCGGTGGGGGAGCCCCTCGATCTCGGCCGTTTCGCGGGACGGCCTCTCGACCAGCGCGTCGTCTCGGAAGCCACGAACCAGCTCATGGATGCGATCACTGCGCTGCTTGCCGAGTTGCGCGGCGAGCAGGCGCCGTCTGAGCGCTGGGATCCGAGCAAGCACCAGCAGAGCGAAACGGGGCGCTTTTGAGCACTCGACCGATCCCCACGGTCACTGGCCGCAATCTGCGCAATCGCGGCCGAAAGGTTGCGGTGATCGGTGCGGGCAGCTGGGGCACGACCTTCGCGAAAGTGCTCTGCGATGCGGGCTGCGACGTCACGATCTGGGCGCGCCGTCGCGAGGTGGCGCATGAAATCCAGGTGGCGAAGCGCAACAGTCAGTATCTTGCCGGCATCAACCTGCCGAAGACCCTGAAGGCCACCGATGATCTGAGCGTTGCGCTGCGCGGCGCCGGTCTGGTGTTCCTTGCCGTGCCGAGCCAGACCCTGCGCCAGAACCTCATCGACCTCGAGCCCTACCTCGACAGGCGCAGCGTGCTGGTGAGCCTGGTGAAGGGTGTCGAGAAGATCACCACGATGCGCATGTCGCAGGTGATCGCCGACACCCTCGACCTCGACCCCGCCCGCATCGGCGTCGTGTCCGGCCCCAATATTGCGCTTGAGATCGCGAAGGAGCAGCCCACGGGCGGGGTAGCCTCCTGCGTCGATCTGACGGTCGCCCAGGAGATCGCGACAGCCGCCTCAGCGCCCTACTTCCGCACCTACGTCAACACTGACGTCACAGGCACCGAGCTCGGCGGGGTGCTGAAAAACCTGATCGCGCTCGCGATCGGCATTGTCGACGGTGTGGGTTACGGCGAGAACACGAAGGCCGCGATCATTACGCGCGGCATTGCTGAGATGACGCAGTTCTCGGTTGCGCAGGGTGCGGATCCGGCGACGCTCTCCGGGCTTGCCGGGCTGGGCGACCTCATCGCGACCTGTCAATCGCCGCTCTCCCGCAACAACACCGCCGGCCGTCTCATCGGCCAGGGGTACACGCAGGAGGAGACGAAAGAGCAGATGCAGCAGGTTGCGGAGGGCATCACCTCGGTGCCGCCCGTGCTTGAACTGGCTCGCGAGCTCGGCATTCGCATGCCCATTGTGGAGCAGGTGCAGATGGTGCTCGCGGGCCGTATGGCGCCACGGGATCTCGGCCCGCACCTTGCCACCGAAGACGATGTACCGCAGCCAGAGCAGACGCTCGCGGAACCCCCGGCCGGGGCGTTGCGCCGGCTGTTCAACCGTGTGAAGGGAACCCAGGCGTGACCGCATCCTCCTCCCGTTCGGCAGAGGCCGACGTTCAGACCGGCGCTGATGCGCGACGCACGGTTGCGCTGCTGTTCGGCGGCCGGTCGAGCGAGCACGGCATCAGCTGCGTGACCGCAGCCGGTGTGCTGCGATCCATCGATCGAACCAGCTTCGATGTGATCCTGGTGGGTATCACCAAGCAGGGCGCCACGGTGCTGATGCACGAAGAAGACCTCGAGGGCTACCGCCTCGAAGCCGGGGCCCTGCCTGAGGTGCACGACAACGGCACCCGCGTGCTGTGGCCGGCGTCGACGGCGACTCGCTCGCTCACCGTGATTGACCAGGCGGGTTCGCTCCGTTCACTCGGTCATGTCGACGCGGTGCTGCCGATGCTGCACGGACCCTACGGGGAAGACGGCACAGTGCAGGGCATGCTCGACCTCGTCGACCTGCCCTACGTCGGCAGCGGTGTGCTGGGTTCGGCGCTCTGCATGGACAAGCACGCTGTAAAGACAGTGCTCGCTGACGCCGGTATCGCGGTCGCGCCGTGGCGCACGGTCACCCGTGAGCAGCTGGTGCATGACCCGTATCTCGTGGAGCGGCTGGATGACGGGCTGCGTTACCCGCTGTTCGTGAAGCCGGCCCGCGCGGGTTCATCGGTGGGCGTGAGCCGTGTCACTGAGCGTTCGCAGCTGCCCGCCGCGCTCGATGTGGCGTTTGCCGAGGATCGCACGGTGCTCGTCGAGTCGGGCGTGACCGGTCGCGAGGTTGAGATCGCGGTGCTTGAGGGCCGCGGCGACGACAGGCCTCGCACGAGTTCGGTGATCGGTGAGATTGTGTTCACCGGCCGCGACTTCTACGACTTTGAGGCGAAGTATCTGGGTGCTGCCGGTGTCGAACTCGCACTGCCGGCACAGGTGACCGACGCCGAGTTCGCGGCGATCCGTGATGCCGCTGTGCTCGCGTTCGAGGTGACCCAGTGCGCAGGGCTCGCCCGCATCGACTTCTTCCTCACCGAGGACGGCCCGGTGCTCAACGAGATCAATACGCTGCCGGGATTCACGCCGATCTCGATGTACCCGCGTCTGTGGCAGGAGTCGGGGCTCGGGTACACCGAGCTCATCACCGAACTGATCGAGCTGGCTATCGCGAAGAAGCCTGCGTACTAGGGCGTGTCTCGCAAATCCTCGCCTACTGCGCGCGCCTGTTCGGGGCGCCTCGCTGCGTTGTCGTCGTCAGATTTACAACCAGCAAACCGTCCTCCTCCGCCTTGCGAGGCACCCCGCCCAGACGCTGCTCGCAACGGCAACGATTTACGAGGCACGCCCTAGGCTCTCGCTTTCGAGCGGGCCGCAGCTCTACAGATCGAGTGTGTCGACGATGCCGACGCACTCCCGTGTCTGCGGCAGCAGCTTGACGACGGCACCGAGGTCGAGCACGGCTGCGGTGCCGCTCGCGTGCTCGGAGTTGACGAACACGGCGAGCCCTGGCGAGCGCCCGTAGGCTTCGAAGCGGTAGAGCGGTGCCTGCGAGTCGTCGACGATCCAGTCGACGCCGTCGACGTTCACGCAGGCGTCGGTGGTGGGGCCGCTCGGTTCGATGCCGCACTGCAGCTGCACGGCTGCAGGATCGCCCCAAGCCCCTGTCGATTGCGCGTTGGTGGTGCGACGGTCCATACCGGCGACGGTGTCTGGAAGGCGCACGATGACGTCGGCACAGGCAGGGTTGTTGGCGTCTTCTGCGGCATCCATCGGCACGTCGCCCGCGCAAGCGGTGAGCAGCGGTGCCGCGGCGAGCACGGCTGCGGTGAACGCGAACAGGCGGATCCGGGGCGAAGTCACGCATCCAGCCTAGCGAGTCGCGCCTGTGCGCTAACTTGAGAGGGTGACTGAGACCGTGGGAGAGGTGGGGGAGCGGGAAGTGCTCGCCCGCGTGCTCGCGCAGCTGGGTGCAGCCGGGGGCGCGGTGCTCGGCCCTGGCGATGACTGCGCGGTGCTCCGCTTCTCGGGCGACACGGTGGTGACGAGCGACACGATGATCGAGGGGCCTGATTTTCGTCTGGCCTGGCATGACGGGTTTGATCTGGGGTGGAAGCTCGCGGCTACCAACCTGTCTGATGTTGCGGCGATGGGGGCTCGGCCGACAGCGCTCACTGTTGCGCTCGCGGTGCCGCATGGCACCCCGGTGGGGTTGTTGGAGCGGATCGCGGCCGGGCTTGATGCTGCGTGCCGCGAACTCGCGCCGGGTTGCGGGGTGGTCGGAGGGGATCTCGGCCGTGCCCCTGTGGTGATGGCGTCGGTAACGGCGCTGGGCGAACTTGACGGTCGGCGCCCGGTGGTGCGTTCTGCTGCGCAGCCCGGCGATACGGTGGCTTATGCCGGCGCGCTGGGGCTTGCGGGGCTCGGCTTGTCGCTGCTCTTTGCAGAGGCAGCGGATCCCGACGGCACCGCCCATTCCCGGTCGTTGCCCGAGTTGCGGCGCGCCCACCCGGCGGCTCTCGCCGCCCAGCTCGCCCCGGAGCCGCCAGTGGCGCTCGGTGTTGCCGCCGCCGTGGCGGGTGCGACGGCGATGATGGATGTCTCCGATTCGCTGTCCATCGACGCCGACCGTTTGGCGCGGGCGAGTGGGGTGGCTGTCGACCTTGACGCGCAGCTGCTGGAAGACGGATTCGGAGTGCAGCAGGATGCAGTGGTGCCGATCGAGGCGATGCTCACGGGCGGCGAGGATCACGGCTTGCTCGCGACGTTCCCGGCGTCGGAGGCGCTGCCTCACGGATTTCGCCCCATCGGAGTGGTGCGGTCGGCAATCGGCGGGGGCGGTGGACCCGTTTCCGAGGCTCCCGGAGTACGCCTCAACGGCGCCCCGCTCGTCCCGGCAGGCTGGGATCCCTACACCGTGCGCCCGCCCGGCTCCTGAAACGTTTGCGCCGCAGTGGCGGTCGGGTCAGTCGGTGAGGCGCAGCGCCGCCCAGAGTTCCGCGCGGGTGTCGGGGGAGTCGAGGTCGGCTTGCAACAGCTGTGCGGCTGTGTGCACCCGAGACTTGAGGGTGTGGCGGTGCACGCCCAGTTCGGTCGCTGCCGGGCTGGTCTGGCCGTGGTGCGCAAGCCAGACCCGCAGGCTGTGCTCGAGGGTGTCACTGTGTCGCCTGTCGTGTTCGCGCAGCGGGGCCAGCAGCCCCTCGGCGCGCCGGTGCGCGTCGGGCAGCGCGCTCAGTAGGTGCAGCACGCCGTCGTGCAGTGCCGGCAAGTAGTCGACCGGGCCTTCGGCGTCGCTTGCGACGGCGTAGTCGAGTGCCCGGTCGGCCTGGTCGATGAGGTCGGCGAGTTGCGTCAGCGTGCCGCGCTCGGAAACGCCCGAGTGGATGCGGCGCGTGAGCAGCAGGCGGCGGATCGAAGGCAGATGCCGGGTCTCCGCGATGATGAGCGGCGAGTCGTCGAGCATCGCAGTGATGAGGCCGGGGCTGCCCGCATCGAACGATTGCAGGTCTTCGACGATTGCGGGGTCGAGGCTGTCGGGGGAGCCATAGCGCAGTGCAACCACGGCCCCCTGCGGCACCCGTACCAGCGCACCGGCTGCGATCTTCTCGGCGAGGGCGAAGTCGCCTGCGAGCAGCAACTGCACGATCGCATCGCGCAGTGACGACTGGGCGGCGTCGATACCGCCGCGGTGCTCCAGTTGCACGGTCGCGAGCGCAGCTACGAGGCCGATGAGGGTGCGTTCGGCGGTGTCAGGTGCGCCATGGTCTTCAACCGCAAGCACGCCGAGCACCCTGCCTCTGCGCCCAAGCGTCTGCATGCGCACGCCGCCGCCAGCGCCGCCGATGCGCCCGGCACTCGCCCCGCGCTCTACGAGCCGTCGGGTTTCGCGGCGGATCCACTCGGCCTGCACTTCTGAACGAGCCGCATCCGGTGCGAACTCGACGATGCGACCGGAGCGGTCGGTGATGCCGACCCAGCGCCCCAGGCGGGCGGCTGCCTCGCGCACCGCCGATCCGAGTCCGTCCCGCTGCAGCGAGGCCGAGGCCACCGCGCGCTGCGATTCGAGCGCCCAGATATCGCGCTCGCGGGCACTGGCCTCGAGCAAGCGTGCTGCGGTCTGCACGATCTCGATGAAGGCCGTGTCGTAGGGCACGCGGAAGAGCGGCAGACCGAGGCTGTCGCAGGCCGACACGATCTGCGCGGGTACGCGGTCCCAGTGCAGGCCGACAGCGACGCCGAGGGCTGTGACCCCGGCGCTGAGGAGCCGCTGCACATAGGCATCGGCGTCGCTCTGATCGTGCACCGCCGAAAAACGTGCGCCCGTGGTGAGCAGCACCGTGCGCGGGGTGAGAAAGGGAGCCGGATCTTCGAGTTCGCTCACGTGCACCCACTGCACCGGGCGCTCGGTTGCGTCATCGCTCGCGCCGGCGATGAGCACGAGTCCGAGCTGGTATTGGCGCAGCAGGGCTCCGAGTTCGATGGTCGGGGAATGGGCGGCGGTGGGGCGCACAGAAGGCGCGGCCTGCTGGGTCATGGTCCTCCTCCGACCCCATCTGCCGAAGTGTCGAAACTTCGAATTGAATTACTCCATTGTGGCACAGGAAGTGGTGGCTGCTCGGGGCTAGGCTGATCCAGAATCACATTCCAACACCGCGACGTCCGCACCCGGGCGCCGCACCAAGCCCCAGGCAAGGAGAACACCTCATGGCAGACGCCACGATCGTCGGCGGCCCCTCGCTCCCGCAGGAGCGCAAGCTCGTCACCAGCATCCCCGGCCCCAAGTCGCAGGAGATGCTGGCCCGCAAGAACGCCGCGGTCGCCGCAGGCGTCGGCGTGGCCCTCCCCGTCTCGATCGTCGCTGCAGGCGGCGGCGTGATGGTCGACGTCGACGGCAACTCGCTGATCGACCTCGGCTCGGGCATCGCCGTGACGGGCGTCGGCAACTCCGCCCCCGCCGTGGTCAAGGCCGTCACCGAGCAGGTGCAGCAGTTCACTCACACCTGCTTCACCGTCACCCCCTACGACGGCTACGTCAAGGTCGCCGAGAAGCTCAACGAGCTCACCCCCGGCGATCACGAGAAGCGCTCCGCGCTGTTCAACTCGGGCGCAGAGGCCGTCGAGAACGCGATCAAGATCGCCCGCCACTACACCAAGAAGAACGCCGTCGTCGTGTTCGACCACGCCTACCACGGCCGCACCAACCTCACCATGGGCATGACCGCGAAGAACATCCCCTACAAGGATGGCTTCGGTCCCTTCGCTCCCGAGGTCTACCGTGTGCCCACCTCGTACCCCTTCCGCGACGGCCTGTCCGGCGCCGAGGCGGCTCAGGTCGCACTGACCCAGATCGAGAAGCAGGTCGGCGCCGCCAACCTCGCCGCGATCATCATCGAGCCCATCCAGGGTGAGGGCGGCTTCATCGCCCCCGCCGAGGGCTTCCTCCCCGCCCTCCAGGAGTGGGCCACCGCCAACGGCGTCGTCTTCATCCTCGACGAGGTGCAGACCGGCTTCGCTCGCACCGGCGATCTCTTCGCCGCGAACCACGAGGGAGTTGTTCCCGACCTCGTCACCACCGCCAAGGGCATCGCGGGCGGCCTGCCGCTCTCCGCAGTGACCGGCCGCGCCGAGATCATGGACTCCGCTCACGCCGGCGGCCTGGGCGGCACCTACGCCGGCAGCCCCATCGCCTGCGCTGCGGCCCTCGCCACGATCGAGACCTACCAGGAGGAGAACCTCACCGAGCGCGCTCGCGAGATCGGCGCGATCATCGACGAGTTCTTCGGCGAGCTGGCGAAGAGCGACGACCGCATCGGCGACATCCGCGGTCGCGGCGCCATGAAGGCGATCGAGCTCGTCCAGTCGGGTTCGAAGACCCCCAACGCTGCCCTCACCGGTGCCATCGCCAAGTTCGCCGGCGAGCAGGGCGTTATCCTGCTCACCTGCGGCACCTACGGCAACGTGATCCGCTTCCTCCCGCCGCTCGCCATCTCGGACGAGCTGCTGCGCGAGGGCCTGCAGGTCGTCGCCGACGCGCTCACCGCAAACTGATCGGCCTCGTCGGGATTCCGCGCACAGGCGCGGAATCTCGACGACCCGTTATCCTGTCGCAGTCGCAGGATCCACAGACGACACGCCGCTTCGCACAGCCTCACGGCCGCGGAGCGGCGTTATGAAAGGACAGAGAACATGGCACTGAAGCCCAACGAGCAAGATCTGCTCGACCGCGTCGAAAGCGGCCTCGGGATCGGCGGCAAGTGGGAGGCGTCCACCTCGGGCGCAACCTTCGACGTCACCGACCCTGCGACCGGCGAGGTTATCAAGACGATCGCCGACGCCACCGTCGAAGACGCCGTGCGCGCGCTCGATGCTGCCGTCGAGGCGCAGCAGGAATGGGCCAACACGCCCACCCGCGTGCGCTCGAACATTCTGCGCCGCGCCTTCGACCTGCTCATGGAGCGCAAGGAAGAGTTCGCGCTGCTCATGGCAATGGAGATGGGCAAGCCCATCGCCGAGGCGCGCGGTGAGGTCGTCTACGGCGGCGAGTTCCTGCGCTGGTTCTCGGAGGAGGCCGTGCGCGTGCAGGGCGACTACCGACAGAACCCCGAGGGCACCGGCAACATGGTGGTCTCGCACATTCCCGTCGGCCCCTGCTACTTCATCACGCCGTGGAACTTCCCGCTCGCGATGGCGACCCGCAAGATCGCTCCGGCGCTGGCAGCAGGCTGCACCTCGGTGATCAAGCCCGCCGCGCTCACCCCGCTGACCACCATCTACTTCGTGCAGCTGCTCGAAGAGGCGGGCCTCCCCGCAGGCGTTGTCAACGTGGTCCCCACCTCGAAGTCGAGCGCCCAGTCGTCGGCGCTGCTCAGCGACCCGCGCCTGCGCAAGCTTTCCTTCACTGGCTCGACCCCGGTGGGTGTGAAGCTGCTCGAGGCTGCGGCTCAGAACGTGCTGCGCACCTCGATGGAGCTCGGCGGCAACGCGCCGTTCGTCGTCTTCGAAGATGCCGATCTCGATAAGGCTGTCGAGGGTGCGATGCTTGCGAAGTTCCGCAATATTGGACAGGCCTGCACCGCCGCGAACCGCATCATCGTGCACGAGTCGGTTGCCGACGAGTTCGCGCGCCGCGTGGGCGAGAAGGTTGCTGCGATGAAGATCGGCCGTGGCGCCGACGAGGGCAACGACATCGGCGCGCTGGTCGAGGAGAAGGCCGTGGCCAACACGGCTCGCCTCGTGGCAGACGCAGTCGAGACCGGCGGCACCATCGTCACCGGTGGCGAGACGATCGACGGCCCGGGCAACTTCTTCCAGCCCACCGTGATCGATCACCTGAGCCCGCAGGCTGCGATCATGCGCGAGGAGATCTTCGGACCTGTGCTCGGCATCGTGCGCTTCTCCACCGAGGAGGAGGCTGTCGAGATCGCCAACAACACCGAGTACGGCCTCGTCTCGTACGTGTTCACCGAGAACCTCGCACGCGGTCACCGCATGATCGAGCAGCTCGAGACCGGCATGATGGGCCTCAACACGGGTCTCGTGTCGAACGCGGCGGCACCGTTCGGCGGCGTGAAGCAGTCGGGCATCGGCCGCGAGGGCGGCTTCGACGGCATTCACGAGTTCCTCTCGACGAAGTACACGCTCATCCCGCGCTCGTAGTTCGAGCCGGAATTCGCACTCGGGCCCGAAACCTCTGCCGAGGGTTCGGGCCCGAGGTGTGTGCGGGGGCTGCGGTTTAGATGGGTTCGGCCCACCAGAGGGCGGTTTCGCCGTAGCGCTTCTCGCGCACGGGAGCGAGCCCTGTCGGCCAGCTCGGCTCGGGGGAGCGGCTGCTGCGTTCTACGAGCACGGCGGCGTCTTCGGCGAGCAGCGGCACGAGGGCAGTGAGGTTCGCGGCGAGCTCAGCCTCGGAGAGATCGTAGGGCGGATCGAGCAGCGCCACATCCCAGCGCGCGGCACCCGCCCCGTCGAGGAATCCCTGCACCGACTGCCGCACCACCTCGATACGGGGGGCGGATCCGGATCCGCCGAACGCCCCCAGCACCGTGCCCGTGTTGCGGTTCGCCACCTGGGCCGCCTGCTGAAGCTTCTCCACGAGCGTCACGGCCGAGGCGCCGCGGCTCGCGGCTTCGAGCCCGAGTGCGCCTGAACCGGCGTAGAGGTCGAGCACGCGCGCACCGTCGACGAGGCCCCAGGATTCCAGGGTCGAGAAGATTGCTTCTCGCACCCGGTCACTGGTCGGCCGGGTGCCCGACTTCGGCACATCGAGGCGCAGCGAACCTGCGGCTCCGGCGATGATTCTGGTCATCCCACGAGGGTACCGCCTCGTCGTCGCAGGCGTCGGTCGCGGTGCACGTCAGAGGTCGCCGCTACGCTTGAGGTATGACCCAGGCTTCGCTCGACACTCGCCTTGATGGCGTGGTGGGCGCGCGCACGGCCAAGCCGCTCGAGCGCGCGTTCGAGATGCGCACCGTGTCAGATCTGCTGCACCACTTCCCGCGCCGCTACTCGCGCCGCGGTGAGTTGACGCCGCTGCGGGGTTTGCCCATCGGTGAGCAGATCACCGTGGTTGCCCAGGTGCTCGATGTGCGTGAGCGTCGCATGCAGCGCCGCAACGGCAGCCTGCTCGAAGCCCGCATCACCGACGGCACGGGCACGCTCACCCTCACCTTCTTCAACCAGCAGTGGCGAAGCCGCGAGCTGGTGGCCGGGCGCCGCGGCATCTTCGCAGGCAAGGTGAGTGAGTATCGGGGCAATCTGCAGTTGCAGCACCCCGAGTATGAGCTGTTCGAGAATCGCGATGAGGCGCCGGGCGCTGAGCAGCTCGACGAGGCTGCTGCGAAGGCGTGGGCCGAGACCCCTGTGCCGATCTACCCCGCCACCGCGCAGTTGCCGAGCTGGACCATCCAGCGCGCGGTCGAACTCGCCCTCGACGCGCTCGGGCCGGTGCCAGATCCGCTGCCCGCAGAGATCCGCGAGGCAGAGGGCGTGATGCCGTATGGTCGGGCGCTCGAACTCATCCATCGGCCGCAACACGACGCAGACTGGCGTGGCGCGCAGCAGAGTCTCCGTTTCCGGGAGGCGTTCGAGCTGCAACTCGCCCTGCTCGATCGCCGCCGCCGTGCGGGGCTCGAAGCGAGCACCCCGCGGCCGCGCGCAGCAGGCACAGCAGCAGCCACCCCCCTTGGTCGTTTCGATGCTGCGCTGCCGTTCGATCTCACAGGAGACCAGCGCCTCGCGGGCGAGACTATTGCGCGCGAGCTTGCGCAGCCCCACCCCATGCATCGGCTGCTGCAGGGCGAGGTGGGCTCGGGTAAAACACTCGTCGCGCTACGCGCGATGCTGCAGGTGGCTGCGAGCGGTGGGCAGAGCGCGCTGCTCGCACCCACCGAGGTGCTTGCCGCGCAGCATTTTCGCTCGATCACGGATGCGCTGGGTCCCGATCTCACGGCCGAACTGAACCCGGTGCTGCTCACTGGCCGCATGCCGGCTGCGGAGCGCAAGCGGGCGCTGCTTTCACTGGCTTCTGGCAGCTGCCGTATTGCGGTCGGCACGCACGCCCTCATCAGCGACAACGTCACCTTCTACGACCTGGGTTTCATCGTCGTCGACGAGCAGCACCGCTTCGGCGTCGAGCAGCGTGAGGCGCTGCGACGCAAGGGTGCTTCCCCGCATGTGCTCGCCATGACCGCCACCCCCATCCCGCGCACGGTCGCGCTCACCGCGTTCGGCGATCTTGAAGTCACCACGATCCGTGAGCTTCCCCCGGGCAGGCAGGGGATCGAAACCTTCACGGTGCCCGAACTTGAGATGCCCAACCGGGCCGCCCGCGTCTGGGCTCGCACCGCTGAAGACCTCGCATCTGGTCGGCAGGTGTATGTGGTGTGCCCGGCGATCTCGGCCGGCGAGGTCGATCCCGAGCTTGACGTCGAAGAGACCGCCGAAGGCGCGCGGCCGCTCGCCAATGTCGAAGACACCGTTGCCGAGCTGCGCCGCCGCCCAGAATATGCGGGGGTGCAGATCGAAGGGCTCGACGGCGGTATGGCGAGCGATGAGAAAGACCGCATCATGCGCGGCTTCGCCGAGGGGCGGATCGGCATCCTCGTCGCCACCACGGTGATCGAGGTGGGCGTCAACGTGCCCAATGCCTCCATCATGATTGTGCGTGACGCCGACCGTTTCGGCATTTCGCAGCTGCACCAGTTGCGCGGCCGTGTGGGGCGCGGCGAGCATCCGGGGCTCTGCCTGCTCATGACCGCTGCCGAGCAGGGCTCAGTTGCACGGGAGCGCATCGAGGCCGTTGCCGCGACTTCCGACGGCTTTGCACTCGCCGAGGTCGACCTTGAACTGCGGCGCGAGGGCGACATTCTCGGCACCGCGCAGTCGGGCGGGCGGTCGACCTTGAAACTGCTGCGCGTGGCTGAGCACGGTGAGCTCATCTCGCACGCCCGTGATGTTGCCGCCGCGCTGCTCGAACGCGATCCCAAGCTGCACACCGCGCCGCAGCTCGCAGAGCTCATCGCGCGCGAACACGAGGCTGGCCTGCTCGACAATCTGGCGAAGTCGTAGCGAACACAGTACCCAGGTACCATCCGCGAGGCACCCGGGGCTGATCCGCCCGAATCCGCTTGCCCGTAGCGTGAAGACAACGATGCAGCACTGTGCATCGACAATCGTCCACGCGAAGGAGAGCACCATGATCGAGGCACGAGGCCTGAGTAAGCAGTACGGCAAGAAAACCGCCGTCGATGACGTCAGCTTCTCGATCAAGCCCGGCCAGGTGACAGGCTTCCTCGGCCCCAACGGTGCCGGCAAGTCGACGAGCATGCGCCTCATGGTGGGATTGGATCGGCCCACGGCGGGCACGGTCACCGTTAATGGCAAGCGCTACGCCGATTCCCCGGCACCGCTCGCTGAGGTGGGCGCGCTGCTCGACGCGAAGGGTGTGCACCCGGGCCGCAGTGCCCGCAGCCACCTGCGCGCACTCGCGGCAACGCACGGCATCCCCGATCGCCGCGTGCACGAGGTGCTCGAACAGACCGGACTCTCCGCGGTCGCAGGCAAGCGCGTCGGCGGTTTCTCCCTCGGCATGGGGCAGCGCCTCGGCATCGCCGCGGCGCTGCTCGGAGACCCGCAGACGCTCATTCTCGACGAGCCCGTCAACGGCCTCGACCCCGACGGTGTGCTGTGGGTGCGGCAGCTGCTGCGCCACCTCGCAGGTGAGGGCCGCACGGTGCTGCTGTCGAGCCACCTGATGAGCGAGATGGCGCAGACCGCAGACCACGTCATCGTGCTCGGGCGCGGCCGGGTCGTCGCCGACGCACCCATCGCCGAGTTCGTCGCCGGTGGTGCACAGGGAGAGCGAGTGCGGGTGCAGAGCCCGGACGCGGCACGGCTCGCCGCGCTGCTCATGACCGCGGCAGGCGTAGAGCTTGACCCTGAGGGGGAGCAGGCCTTCCTCGCACGCGGCATCTCTGCGGCTGAGATCGGTCGCGCCGCCGCCGCACACGGGATCGAACTGCACGAACTCAGTCCAATCACCTCCTCGCTCGAAGACGCCTACCTCGCTCTCACCCGCGGCGAACTCGAGTACCAGGCCGCGTAGGCACCCCGCCCAGGCATTGCTCGCAACGGCAACCACCCACGAGACGCGCCCAAGCCCCATCCACTTCACGAAGGAATCAGACCATGACCTCAACCATCACCATCGACGCGAGCCGCGTTCCCGGCCACGATGCCGGCGGATCCAACCCCCAATCCGCCCCCAAGCCAGCGATGGGCAGCGCACCGCGGCTCACCTTCGGCGGTGTGCTGCGTTCTGAGCGCATCAAGCTGTCGTCGCTGCGCAGCATCCGTCTCACTCTGCTCATCACCGTGCTCGCCGGTCTTGGCCTGAGTGCGATGATCGCGCTGCTCTGGAGCCGCGAAGTGGGAGGTGCGGACGCGATGATGGCCGCGGATGCTGCGGGCTTGCAAAACTATCTGCTGATCGTTTCGACCTTTACGGCGCCCTTCCTTTCGCTTGTGTTTGGGGTGCTGGGTGTGTTCGCCGTCACCAGCGAGTATTCGAGCGGCATGATCCTGTCGACGCTCACCGCGGTGCCGCAGCGCACACCGGTGCTGGTGGCGAAGGCGATCGTGACGGCAGCGGTCGCAGCGGTAACCGCGATCGTGCTCGTGCTCGGCGGTCTTGCGCTCGCCATGGCGTTGCTGCCGGAGTCGGCCGGCCAGCTCGGTTCGACCGCGGTGATCTCGGGCGGCCTCGGCACCGTGGCCTATCTGGTACTCATCACGCTGCTGGCCTTCGGCATTGCGACGATGCTGCGTTCGACGGCTGGCGGTGTCGCCGTGATCGCCGGTGTCACCTTCGTGCTGCCGATTGCCATGCAGGTGCTCATGTTGACGGGCTGGGAATGGTTGCCCACCGCCGCGGCCTATCTGCCGAGTGACCTCGGCAGCACCCTCGCCGCCGGAATCGCCGACGCGTCGACGCCTGCGGGTATGCCCGTCGAGGGCGAAGCAGCGGGCCTTGGCTACTGGCAGGCGCTCATCGCCATGGTGGTCTGGGCAGTGGCAGCCCTGGTGCCTGCCGCGCTGCTCTTCAAGCGCCGCGACGCGCGCTGATCCGCTGCGCTGCGTGAATCAGTAGGGTGAAGGGGTGAACCCAGAACTGACGGCCTCTGATGAGGTGCGGCTGCCACGCCCGCCGGGAGTGATCCGGCGGGCGATGGCGGCGCATCCGCTTGCGGTTGACGTGTTCATCGTGGTCTGGTTTGTGATCGGGTGCCTGCTGGGGGTGTTCATCGATCTGGTGACCGCCCAGGCACCCGTCGATGGTCTTGCCATTTCCGACTGGTTCTCGCTGCCTGGCTACCTGCAGTGGCCGTGGTGGCCGCTGGCCGTGCTGCGGGTTGTGGTCATCGGTGCGGCGCTGCTGTTCAGGCGGCGCTACCCGCTCACGGGCCTCATCGTCGTGACTGTTGCGATGCTCGGCGAGCACGGTGCGCAGGCGCTGGCATCGGGGGTTGCGCTGCTCTTCATGCTGTATGCGGTGCCCGTCTACCGCAGTGTTGCTGCGGGGTGGATCGGCTATGCCATCGCAGTGGTGGCGAGTGTGGGCAGCAGTCTCGTCTGGATGCTGTCGGATGCGACGTGGGGGACCGTCGGCGAGATAACTCCTGGCGGGATCAGTCGCGTGGACGGTGCTGGCCCCACTTCGTGGCCCGACTTCATCACGATCAGTGTGATGACCGCGATCTGGTATCTCGCCGTGCTCATGCTCGGCATCAACCTCGGCAACCGCAGGCGCTACCTGCAGGCGATCATCGACAGGGCGCATCAGCTCGCACGTGAACGCGACCAGCTCGCGCAGCTTGCCGTCGCGGAGGAGCGCTCGCGCATCGCCCGCGAGATGCACGATATCGTGGCGCATTCGGTGTCGGTGATGATCGCTCTTTCCGAGGGTGCGGCGCGGGCGGCGCAGGCTGCTCCGGAAGCCGCGGCCGATGCCATGTCCCGCAGTGCTGAGACGGGCCGCACCGCGCTCGCCGAAATGCGCCGCCTGCTCGGCGCGCTCACCGACCAGGGCGAGCAGGCCGAACTCGTGCCGCAGCCCGGGGTGCAAGATCTGCCCGAGCTTGCAAGTGGTTTCCGTGATGCCGGCATCGATGTCAGCCTGGTGGTGTGCGGCGAGGCATCCGGTGATCGCGGGCAAGATCTTGCGGTGTACCGGGTGGTGCAGGAAGGCTTGACCAACGTGTTGCGCTATGCGGGCACGGGTGCGCGGGCGGAAGTGCGGATCGAGCGCCTGCCTGATCGCACGGTGATCGAGGTGCGAGATTTCGGTGCGGCCGCGGGCATGACCCCGCCGGTGTCAGGTGTTGGCTCGGGGCGGGGGATCGCGGGGCTGCGTGAGCGGGCCCGTGTGTTCGGCGGTGAGATCTCGGCTGGTCCGGTGGCGGATCTCGGCGGCGGCTGGCGGCTGCGCGCCGAGTTGCCTGTCAGCGCGGAGGCGCGCGAGCGTGCGCCCAGCGACAGAGCGGGGTCTCAGAGTGGCGGCGCAGCCGCCGATCCGGAAACTGAAGGGGAGAACAGATGAGCGAGGCTCAGATCAGGGTGATGCTTGTCGATGACCAGGAGCTGATCCGCACGGGGTTCCGCCTGGTGCTATTGGCTGAGCCCGGCATCGACGTTGTTGCAGAAGCGGCCGACGGAGAAGCCGCGTTGGCAGCGCTCGCTGAGATGGAGGCTCGCGGCGATCGGTGCGATGTGGTGTTGATGGATGTGCGGATGCCGGGAATGAACGGTATCGAGGCGACCGACCGTATTGTCGCCGAGCATCCTGACACGCGAGTGCTGGTGCTCACCACCTTCGACCTTGACGAGTACGCGACGGGGGCGATTCAGGCTGGGGCGAGCGGCTTTCTGCTGAAGGACGCGCGGCCCGACGACCTGATCGATGCGATCCGCAGGGTTGCGGGCGGTGACGCCGCGATGGCGCCGAGCGTCACCAGGCGACTGATCGAGCAGTTGCGCTTGGGTGAGGCAGCGCCGATGGCGGCAGTGCCGACCACCTCGGCCGCAGACGGCGCTGCCGGGGTCGCAGAGGTATTCGAGGTACTCACCGAGCGGGAGCTTGACGTGCTGCGGCTCATCGCGGAGGGGCTCAACAACGCTGAGATCAGCGCCAAACTGTTTCTCTCCGAGTCCACTGTGAAGACACATGTGGGGCGGGTGCTCGCCAAACTGCAGCTGCGTGATCGCGTGCATGCAGTGATCTTCGCGAAACGACACGGGCTCTAGAGCTCGGTCGAGTGCGAATGCGAATGCTGCGCGATCGCTGACGACTCAGAGATGTATCAAGCTGTGGCCGGTAGGGTGGAAGCTATGAGCAAGATTGCCGTCGTACCTGGGTCATTCGACCCGGTCACCCTTGGGCACCTCGACGTGATCCGTCGAGCCGCCGACATCTTTGACGAGGTGCATGTTCTCGTCGTGCACAACCCCGGCAAAGATGCGATGCTGCCGATCTCGGAGCGCGTGGGCCTGATTCAGAAAGCCCTCGATGAAGATCCGCAGATGCCCAGCAATGTGCTCGTAGCGTCATGGTCTGTCGGCCTGCTGGTTGACTATTGCACCGAGGTGGGCGCCTCGGTGCTCGTGAAGGGCATCCGTTCGCAGATCGACGTGGCCTACGAGACCCCGATGGTCATCATGAACCGCAGCCTCGCGAGTGTCGAGACTGTGTTCCTGCTGCCCGACCCTGCGCACGCGCATGTGTCGAGCACGCTGGTGCGTCAGGTCTCCTCGATGGGCGGCGATGTGTCGGCCTATGTGCCGCCGGCCGTTGCACGCTTCCTCGCGAAGACGAGGCCCGCCTGATGAGCAATGCACGCGTGTTCCAGGAGAGCATCAGAGATCTCATCAACCGCCCGGGTGAGATGCGTGAGCGTTCACGCTCCGTCGCTGCACCCGAAAAGCTGGGCGAGGGGCTGGCCTGGGTGTCCGAGGGTGAGAACCTCGACCTTGATGTGCGGTTGGAGTCGGTGCACGAGGGCATTCTGGTCTCCGCTGAGGTGCGCACCACGGTGCACGCGGAGTGCGGCCGCTGCCTGAAAGAGTTCGCCACGCCGTTTCAAGTCGAGTTTCAGGAGCTTTTCGCGTATACTCCTACGGAGGCCGACGAGTATGGGGTTCACGGTGATCACGTGGATCTTGAACCCCCGCTCCGAGACGCGGTAGTGCTTGCACTTCCGTTTCAGCCAGTGTGTCGCCCGGACTGCCCGGGGCTCGATCCCGAGTCCGGTGAGTTGCGCGAGGCCGAGGCTGCAGCCGAGCCCAGCGTGGTGGATCCGCGATGGGCTGCGCTGGCCGGGTATCTGGCCGAGGAAGAAGACGTGGATCGGTTCGCCGATCCTGAAAGCAATTAGGAAAGAGAGCATCATGGCTGTTCCCAAGCGCAAGATGTCGCGTTCGAACACTCGACACCGCCGTTCGGCGTGGAAGGCCGAGGCCCCGAAGCTGGTGAAGACCGTCGAGAACGGCCGCACCGTGTACAGCCTCCCGCACCGCGCCCGCGTGGTCGAGGACTCGCAGGGCAACGCCCTCTTCCTCGAGTACAAGGGCCGCAAGGTCGCCGACGCCTAAATTGGCATCGAACTCTCGAGAGCCGTCGGGAACGCCGCAGGGCGACCCCGGCGGCTTTCTCGTGCCCTTTGGGGTGCGGATCGATCCCGAGCTGCTGCAACTCGCCCTCACGCACCGCTCGTGGGCGTATGAGCACGGGGGAGCACCGCACAACGAACGGCTCGAGTTTCTCGGTGACTCCATCCTCGGCCAGGCCGTCACGCTCAAGCTGTACCGCGACTACCCTGAGCTGAGCGAGGGTGAGCTGGCGAAGCGCCGCTCGGCGCTCGTGTCGACGGTCGCGCTCGCTGAGCTGGCGCGCGGGCTCGGAATCGGTGCCTCACTGCGCCTCGGCAAGGGTGAGCGTCAAACCGGTGGGCGAGACAAAGACTCGATTCTCGCCGACACCGTCGAAGCGATCATCGGTGCCGTCTACCTGTCAACCGACGGTGAAACGGCGAACCGGTTCGTACTCGACCTCGTGGCCCCGCTCTTCGCCGACCCTGAACGGTTCACGGCGGCGGTCGACCCGAAGACCTCGCTGCAGAAGGAGGCCGCCCGGCGCGGCCTGCCCCACCCGCCCTATGAGACAACGGGCACCGGCCCCGACCACGACCGGCGCTACACCTCCCGGGTAGTGCTCGACGGCGTCACAGGCTTGGGCGAAGGCACCAGCAAGAAGGTTGCAGAGCTTGCGGCAGCGCGCGACGCTGTCGAGCAACTGCTCGCAGCGCGCCGTCAACGCGCCGAGCGCGGGCACCGAAAGTAGCCCGGCGTGCCCGAACTGCCCGAAGTCGAGGTGGTGCGCGCCGGCCTCGCCCCCGCCATAACAGGCGCCAGAGTTGCTGCGGTGGAGGTGCGCGATCCGCGCGCCCTGAAACGGCACCTGCCCCTCGGCAGTGACGGGCTGCCCTGCGACGACGGGCTCGGCGGGCACAGCGTCACGCTGCCGCTCGAGGCTGGCCTCGCGCGCTCTGCCGATTTCGAGCGGCGAGTCACGGGGTTACGGCTCGCGGCACCGCAAAGGCGCGGCAAGTTCATGTGGATTCCCGTTGAGGATGAAGGCGGAGCCGAACCGGGATCCGCTCTCCTCGCGCACCTCGGGATGAGCGGTCAGCTGCTGCTGCGCGCGCTCGACGCACCCGATGACCGGCACGTGCGAATCCGGCTGTGGATCGAGCACCCCGAGCACGGCGAACTTCGGCTCGATTTCGCCGACCAGCGGCTCTTTGGCTCGCTCGCGCTCGACGCGCTCGCCGAGGCCGACGGAGGAGGCATGATCCCGAGCCAGGCGCGCCACATCGCGCGCGACCCGCTCGATCCGCTCTTCGACGATGTGCGTTTCCTCGTTGCCCTGAGATCCCGCAGCACAGGCGTGAAAAAGCTGCTGCTCGAACAGGGGCTCATCAGCGGGGTCGGCAACATCTACGCCGACGAGGCGCTGTGGCGAGCCCGGCTGCACCCCGAAACCGCGGGTGCCGCCGTCGGCCCCCGAAAGGCCCGCGAACTGCTCGCCGCGCTGCGCGAAGTGTTCGCCAAAGCCCTCGCCGAGGGCGGCACCAGCTTCGACGCACAGTATGTCAACGTGAACGGGCAGGCGGGTTACTTCGCGCACTCGCTCAACGCCTACGGTCGCACCGGGCAGCCATGCCCCCGCTGCGGTGAGCCCATCCGGCGCATCATCATCGGCGGGCGGTCATCGCATTTCTGTCAGAGGTGTCAGCGCCGACGCTGACCCCAGTGCACCTCACTTCAAGGAGCAGCGCAGCGATTTCGAGCCTGGTACTGCTCAGAGTTCTGGTCTGAATTGTCAGGCTCAACAAGCGCAGCAAGATCAATCGTCTGCGTTTGAGGACTTCGCGGACGCTACCGAACAACGCCGCATGTGGCCGGGCGTATACATGCACGCGACTGTGGTGGTCAGGCTGCTGTTGCTACCCCCTGAGTCTCAACGGGAAAATTGAGGAGCCATGCGGTCGCTGTGGCTCCATATACTGTGCACATGTTCACTGAGTCACTGTTCGCGGTTGTCGTCATGGTGATCGAAGTTATCGGGGTCTGCGTCGTCATCATCGGGTTTGGGATCGCCGCCGTGCTCGCCACGCGCGCGCTTCGCCGCGGCGCCGGGGGCCAAGCCGCCTATCAGGTACTGCGCACCACGATCGGTGGATCGATCTTGCTCGGCCTCGAGATCTTTGTCGCGGCGGACATCATTCACACCCTCTCGGCACCGTCGCTCGAGGATGCTGCCGTGCTGGGTCTCATCGTGCTCATCAGAACGGTGCTGAGCATGTCGATCCAGATTGAAATTGAGGGAACCTTGCCGTGGCGGCGTGCCTTGCGCACGAGCGGCGGTGAAGTCGTGGCACGGGCTATTGCACAGGAGGCTTCCGTCGCGAAGTGATTAGGCTGGGGCACTTCATGGCCAGTTGTGTTGACTCGTGCATGAATGCGAGTGAGTTCAGGATATTGAGTTGTGAGATAGGTGTGTTGTTTGTCTGATCGCGACAGTCGATACATAGGGAGGAGAAAATCACACCCTCACGTAGATGCTTTGAAAGCTATGGTGAGTTCCACTAGTTACCACTTCTTGGTAATCTTGTCGTATGGCAAGCAACACGTCGATCAGTTTGGACGATCACTTCGCTGATTTTCTGTCCCGCGAGGTTGCAACGGGCCGCTATCGCTCGGCGAGCGAGGTGGTTCGGGCAGGCCTCAGATTGCTCGAAGACAGAGAAACGCAGATGGCAGCGCTGCGTGAGGCTCTGGTCGAGGGTGAGGCAAGCGGTGCCGCTGAACCCTTCGACTTTGATGCGTTCATCGCCGCGAAGCGTTCGTGAGCGCCATTCGGCTAACCCCTGCAGCCCGCAGAGATCTTTCCTCGATCTGGGACTACACGCAGGAACGATGGGATGTGCGCCAGGCCGAAATCTACATCGGTGAAATCCGGTCTGCCATTGAGCGCGTGGCAGAACAGCCGGAGCGGGGGAGGCGCTGCGACGAAGTGCGAGCGAACTATCGCCGCTATGCCGTGGGCAGCCACCTGATCTTCTACGTCGAGGCAGAGCCCGGCATCGACGTGATCCGCATTCTGCATCAGCGAATGGATCCGACCCGGCAGTTGTGACCTGTGTACCGCGCTTCGGGTCAACGGTCGCCGCGATCCACTGCGAACGCCAGATGCGGCATCTCGACGCCGCGATAGTGCTTCACGAAGCGCCCGCGCACGGTCATTCCGAGGCGGATCGCCACGTTCATCGAGGCGAGATTCGTGTCACGCACTTGAGCCCACACCCGCTCGGCGGCGAGCTCATCGAAGGCGTAATTGCGGCAGGCGGTCGCTGCTTCGACGGCGTAGCCAAGGTGCCAATGAGCGCGATTGAAGAGGTAGCCGACCTCGACAACGTCATCGCCGAGAATGTGCTGCCGGGTGAGCCCGCACTGCCCGATCATTTCGCCGGTTTTACCGAGCTCAACAGCCCACAGCCCGAAACCATCCTCCCGATACCGCTCACGCATGCGCTGCAGCCAGCCCTGCACCATCGCTTCGTCTAAGGCGCCCTCGTAGGCCGTCATCGTCTGCTCGTCCTGCAGGATGGCGCGGAGTGCTGGCAGGTCATCCTCGTTCAGTTCGCGAAGTTGCAGGCGCGAGGTTTCGAGATGCATCCGATCATTGTCGCAGGAGGCAGCGTGCCGATCACTGCTACGCGAGGTCAGGCGGCGAAGCGCAGGCGTCGCAGCGCGACGGCCTGGCTGGCGGCGAAGAGAGCGATGTCGATGGCTATGGCGAGCACGGCGAGGGCGACCAGCACCGCGGCACCCGCTGCCGAGACCGCTGCCACTGAGGCGGAGGCGAGCAGGTTCGCGACCATCACCAGCCGGAGGGAGGTGCGCAGTCGGAGCTTGGCGAGCATGAGTAGGATCAGACCGGCCCAGACGACCACAACGACGCCGATGGCGACGACCAGCCAAGCGGGCAAAGCGAGGGTTGGCGCAATTGCCGGGCCGGCGATTGCGACGCCCGTTCCGAGCGCTGCGCAGTAGGCCGCGTCGATGCGGAGGCTCAGACGGCCGAGGCGTTCACCGTTCCACACATGCATGACCTCATCCTATGCGCGCGCTGCCCGACCCCGCTTCGACATAGACTGCGCCCATGGGTTCGAAAGTTACCTCGCACGCGCATCTGCGGCTGCGCGTCGGCGTCTCCATACTGATCGGCATCGGGGTGGGTGCTGTGGTGGCACCTCCGCTCGGGGTTGCGGCAGCGCTGCTTGCAGGTTGGGGGCTCATCGCACTCATCAATGTGGTGTGGGCGCTGTTGACGGTCTGGCACATGGATCCGCAGCAGACGCGGGCGCATGCGACCGCTGAGGATCCTGGCCGCGGCCTCGCCCGGGTGGTCGCTGTGGCTGCGAGCGTTGCGAGTCTGGTGGCGGTCGCGGTCGTGGCGGCGCAGGCGCAACAGGCTCACGGCATTGAGGCGTTCCTGCTCGCGGGCATTGCGTTGCTCAGCGTCGCAAGCTCTTGGGCGCTGATCCACACCGACTACATGCTGCGGTATGCCGCGCTCTACTACGCGAGCGGCCCTGATGGTGCGCCACGGGGCGGTATCGACTTCAATCAGGCCGATCCGCCGCAGTACACCGACTTTGTGTACTTCTCGGTGGGGCTCGGCATGACCTACCAGGTAGCGGACACGAATGTCAGCAGCTCCGATCTGCGTCGCGTGGTGATCGCGCAGACGCTGCTCGGCTACCTCTTCGGCGTTGGCATCATTGCGAACGTGGTCAATCTCATCTCGGGACTGGGATGACGGCCCGGTTACCGGGAGATCGCAGTCGCCCATAGGGTGAAGGGATGACCCTCTCCTCGCCAAGTTCCGACCGCCCCGCGCTCACGCCGGGCCTCTCAGGCGCCGAGCTGCGGCGCTGGTACTGGTTGAAAGACGAACTGAGCGATTTCGCGCGGTCGCTCGGTATCCGGGCTACCGGCGGCAAGGATCTGTTGACGGAGCGGATCGCTGCTCGCCTTGACGGCCGCAAGTTCGTCGAGCCGTCGCAGCCGAGGCGCTCCGGTGGACGTCAGCTCGCGGGTACGTTGACGCCCGAGACCCTGATCCCGGTGGGGCAGCGGTGCAGCCAGACGGTGCGGGCGTGGATGACGGAGCAGGTGGGGTCGGGCTTCCACTTCGACGCCGAGATGCGCGCCTTCTTCGCGGCCTCGGATGGCACGCAGACCCTGCAGCACGCCCTCGACCACTGGGCTGCGACGCGTGAGCAGGGAGAGCGCGGCATTGACGCCCAGTTCGAATACAACCGCTTCACGCGGGCCTGGCACACCGCCCACCCGGATGGCAGCCGTGAAGAACTGCTCGCCGCTTGGCGGGAGTACCGCGCACGCCCCGTTGACGAGCGCGGCCGAGCATAGGCTGACGGGATGGTCAAGCTGCTTCAGGCCGATCCTGGCTACTGCCGGAGCACCCGTGGCTCGCGCTCGCCGCAGCGCTTGAGCTGGCTCGTGGCGCAGCTGGCGGCGGGCTGAGCAATAGCATTGACCTCATGAACTTCATGCGTGTGAGCTGGGGCATGAGTGCCTTCGTCTGGTTCGGTTTCATCGTGCTGACTTGCGTGGCGCTGGGCTGGTCGGCCGTGGGGATCGCGGTGCTGTTCGGGGCGCTTCCTGATGTGGCGCTCATCGGTGGTTTCGCGCAGCAGGGTCGCTTGAAGCCCGAGCGTGTGAAGTTCTACAACACGCTGCACTCGATGCCGGTGCCTATTGCGATGCTGGTGCTCGGCGCGGTCGCGTTCTTCATCACGGGCGGCTTCGATGGTGGGTTCTGGCCGCTCGCGCTCGCGGGTGCTGCTTGGTTTGTGCATATTGCGGCGGATCGCGCCTTCGGCTTCGGCTTCCGTGACGCCGACGGCAGCATCATCCCGGTGGGGAGCGTGCTGGGGTAGAGGAGGCTATGCGGCTGTACTCGCGCGGCAGCAATGGCGGCCTGGCGGGGTGTGGCCGGGTACTCTCGTAGAGATCGACGGATTCCTGTCGGCCGAGCGAGAGACGGAAAGGCGGCGGCGTGCACCTCAAGAGCCTCACGCTCAAGGGCTTCAAGTCCTTCGCCCAGCCGACCACCTTCCAGTTCGAACCCGGGGTCACTGCCATCGTTGGCCCGAACGGTTCGGGCAAGTCGAACGTGGTCGATGCGCTCGCTTGGGTGATGGGCGAGCAGGGCGCGAAGACGCTGCGTGGCGGCAAGATGGAGGATGTCATCTTCGCGGGCACCTCCACCCGCGGCCCGCTGGGCCGTGCTGAGGTGCGCCTCACGATCGACAACTCTGATGGTGCGCTGCCGATCGAGTACACCGAGGTGACGATCAGCCGCACCCTGTTCCGCAACGGGTCGAGCGAGTATGCGATCAACGGTGAGAGCTGTCGCCTGCTCGATGTGCAGGAGCTGTTGAGCGATTCTGGCTTGGGCCGCGAAATGCATGTGATCGTGGGCCAGGGGCAGCTCGACGCGGTGCTGCGTGCGACACCTGAGGATCGCCGGGGCTTCATCGAGGAGGCCGCGGGCATTCTCAAGCATCGTCGTCGCAAGGAGCGCACGCTGCGCAAGCTCGATGCGATGGAGACGAATCTCACCCGCTTGAACGATCTCGCGGGTGAGATCCGCCGCCAATTGAAGCCGCTGGGGCGTCAGGCAGAAGTGGCGCGGCAGGCGCAGACGATCGCGGCTGAGGTGCGCGATGCGAAGGCGCGGCTGCTCGCCGACGATGTCGCACGGTTGCGCGCCGAACTCGACGAGCTGGCGAAGGATGAGGCGGAGCGGCATTCTGAGCGGATCGTGCTGCAGGAGCAGGCGGAGCAGAAGCAGTTGCGGGTGCAGCGTCTGGAGCAGGAGCAGCAGAGCGACGAGCTCGATGCGGCGCGGCGGGTGACGATCGGTTTGGAGTCTGCGCAGTCGAAGTTGCGTGGCCTGTTTTCGCAGGCGCAGCAGCGGCTCACGTTCTTGGCGACGCAGGCGGAGGCGCCGGAGCAGGTGAATCGTCTGACGCGCGCGGCTGTCGATGAGGCCGCCGAGGAGGTGCGTGCGCTTGAGGCGTTGATCCCCGAGGCTGAGTTGGCGTGGCAGCACGGCGGTGCGGTGACACGTCAGGCGCAGCAGGCGCTCGACGCGATCGACGAGCATATCGCGGCGCAGAGCGCGCTGGTGTCGCGGCACGATCTGCAGCTGTCGCAGTTGCGGGGGCGGGCCGAGACGGCCGAGCAGAAGCGTGCGACGGTGGCGCAGGAGTTGGCGCGGCGGCAGCACGCGGTTGCGCAGGCCGAGGAGCGGGCCGAGGCAGCCCGCGCGGAGCTTGCGGGTTTCGAGGAGCGCGCTGAGGCCGAGGATCCGGGTGCTGCGGCGCCCGGCGACAGTGACCGCATCGCCGACTGGGATGCCGCGTACCGTGCTGCGCAGGAGCGTCAGAGCGATGCCGAGCAGCGCCGCGATGAGGCGCGGGAGCGGCTGCACGCGCTTGAGCAGGAGCGGGCTGGGCTTGAGGCGCGGGTGAGTGCGTTGACGCGTTCGCTGGATCAGCGCGACGCTTCGGGGGCGCTGCTCGCTGATGCGCCGAGCGGAATTGCGGGCCGCGTATCTGATCATGTGCGGGTGCGCGAGGGAGCGGAGGCCGCCGTGGGTGCGGCGCTGGGTGTCTTCGGCGACGCGCTGCTCGCCGAATCGGCGGCGGCTGCCGGCCTCGCGGTGTCTGCCGCGCACGAACGCGATCTGGGCAGGTTGCGGGCGGTGCTGGCTGGCGGTGCGCGGGGCGATGCGGATCCCGAGGCAGGTGCCGGCCCCGAGATCGACGGCGCGACCAGGGCCGTCGATGTGATCGTTGAGGCACCGGCCGGGGTGCGCGGTCTGCTGGCCCGCAGCTACATCGTTGATGACCTGGCGTCTGCGATCCGCGTCTCCGATGCGCTGCGTGAGCGCTGGCCCGGCGGTGCCTACACGGTGGTCACCGGCGGGGGAGATGTGCTCACGGAGCACACGCTCAGTGGCGGATCAGGTTTGGCGCCGTCGCGTATCGAGCTCACCGCCGAACTGGAGCAGGCGGAGCAGGCTCGCACCCGCGTGGCGGAGCGGATCGCTGAGACGGAGGCCGAGCTGGCCGAGCTGCGCGAGGCTGCGGCGCGAGCCAAGACTGACGCGCAGCGGGCCTTCGCTGAGCTGCGCGCCGCGGATGCGCGTCTCGCCGAGGCGGCGAAGGAGCGCAACAGGCTTTCGACGAGGGCGGAGGCTGCGCAGGCCGAGGCTGACCGGGCCAGGCAGGCGCTTGTCGCTGTTGAGCAGTCGGTGGGTGAGGCTGCTGCGGAGGCGGATCGCGCAGCGCAGGCGTTCGCGGCGGCTGAGGCGGAGCCTCGGCCGATTCTTGATGCGAGTCAGCGCGATGAGATGCTCGCTGAGTTGGAGCGTGCACGCTCGGCCGAGGTGGAGCTGCGGCTTGCACTGGAAACCGCTCGTGAGCGGGCGCGCGCTGCTGAAGCGCGCCGCAGTGCGCTCGCTGAGCAGTTCGATGCTGAACGGCAGGCCGCTGAAGAGGCTGCGCGACGGGCCGTGCTGCGGTCGCGGCAGGTGGCGCAGGCCGAGCGGGTGGCTGAGCTGCTGCCCGCGATTCTTGATGCCTGCGATCGCTCGCTGGCTGAGGCGCGGCTTGCTCAGCAGGCCGCCGAGCAGCAGCGAGCGAAGCACAGTCAGGAGCTGACTCTGCTGCGCTCGGAGGAGTCCGAGCTACGGCAGAAACTGCAGACCCTTACCGAGCGGGTGCACGGCGCCGAGCTGAAGAGTTACGAGCGCAAGCTGCAGCTTTCGGCGCTGCTGGAGCGTTCGGGCAACGAGTTGGGGCTTGTCGAGGATGTGCTGATCGCCGAGTATGGCCCCCTGGTGGGGATCCCGGTTCCCGCGCAACACGACGACGAGACCGGGGAAGCGGCGCAGCCGGATACCGAACCCGCATTCGCGAACGCACTCGAGGCTGAGCTTGCAGCTGAGCTAGGGTTGGCGGGCGCGCAGCCCGCGGCCTCGGCTGGGCCTGCAGCACCGGCGGATCCGCCACCCGTGGCGAACCAGCAACACGACACCGTGCCCTATGTGCGCGCGGAGCAGGAGCGGCGTCTCGCCCGGGCAGAGAAGCAGCTTGCTCAGCTGGGCCGCATCAACCCGCTCGCGCTTGAGGAGTTCGCGGCGCTGGAGCAGCGTCACCGCTTCCTCAGCGAGCAGCTGAAGGACCTCGCCAAGACCCGTTCTGACCTGCTGGCCATCATCGAAGAGCTCGATCGCAAGATGCAGGGCATCTTCGCAGCGGCGTTCGAGGACACGCGGGCGGCCTTCGCTGAGGTGTTCCCGATTCTGTTCCCCGGCGGATCGGGTGAGATCGCGCTGAGCGACCCCGACGATCTGCTGAACACGGGCATCGATATGGCGGTGAAACCGGCAGGTAAAAAGGTGGAACGATTGTCGCTGCTGTCGGGTGGCGAGCGCTCCCTTGCTGCGGTGGCGTGGCTGATGGCAATCTTCCAAGCGCGCCCCAGCCCGTTCTACATCGTCGACGAGGTCGAGGCCGCGCTCGACGATGCGAATCTTGGGCGCCTGCTGCAGGTGTTCGAACGCTTGCGTGAGAACTCGCAGCTGATCGTGATCACGCACCAGAAACGCACGATGGAGATCGCCGACGCGCTCTACGGTGTCTCCATGCGCCAGGACGGCATCAGCGCTGTGGTCGGCCAGCGCGTCGGCCGCGAGGAGTGACGGGGCAACGGGCGGGCCGATCTCGGTACACTTGAGCAATGGCTGAGCGATCCTGGTCCTTCTCGAAAGCGTTCCGCACTCTCTTCACGGGCCCCGAGCTCATCACCGAGGAGACGTGGGACGATCTCGAGGCCGCGCTCATCACGGCCGATTTCGGCCCCGACGTCACCGAGTCGATCCTCGACCAGCTGCGCGTCGACGTCGAACGCCACCGTGTCACCGAGGTGAAAGACATGCGCCGCATGCTGCGCGACGCCATCGAAGAGCGGCTTGCCGCCTACGACCCCACACTGCACCTCTCCGAGCGCCCCGCGGTGATCCTCGTCGTGGGTGTCAACGGCGTGGGCAAGACGACCACCATCGGCAAGTTCGCGAACTACCTCACCGCGTTCGACAAGAAGATTCTGGTGGGCGCCGCCGACACCTTCCGCGCCGCCGCGGTCGAACAGCTGGGCACCTGGGCCGAGCGGGCCGGCGTCGACATCGTGAAGCCGCAGCAGCAGGGGCAAGATCCCGCTTCGGTTGCCTTCCAAACCGTCGAACGTGCCAAGAACGAGAACTACGACATCGCCATCATCGACACCGCCGGCCGCCTGCAGACGAAGGGCGGCCTCATGGACGAGCTCGGCAAGGTGCGCCGCGTCATCGAAAAGCAGGCCCCCGTCGCCGAGGTGCTGCTGGTGCTCGACGCCACCACAGGCCAGAACGGGCTCGCGCAGGCCGAAGCCTTCATCGAGCACGCGGGGGTCACCGGTCTTGTGCTCACCAAACTCGACGGCTCGGCAAAGGGCGGTTTCGTGCTGTCTGTGCAGCAGAAGACCGGCCTGCCGATCAAACTCGTGGGCCAGGGCGAGGGCATTGGCGATCTCACCGGCTTCACGCCGCACGTTTTTGCCCAGCAGCTGGTCGGCTGACGCCGCACGTTTTTGCCCAGCAGCGGGTCGGCTCACGCCGCCGTTTTCTCGCTGTCAGCGAAAACCTCCCCTTCGCGCTGTGAAGAGGAGTAGACCAGAGGGTGAGGCCTGACGGCCGAGCCCCGCGCTGCGACCGCCGGACCGGATCACCGCCCACGAGGCGGATCATTCGAGAAAGGCATGACATTGCAGAACCTCACCGTACTCGGAACCGGCGTACTCGGATCCCAGATCATCTTCCAGGCCGCATACTCCGGCAAGAATGTGGTCGCCTACGATCTGAGCGACGAAATCCTCGCGAAGCTGCCCGCCCGATGGGAGTACCTGAAGCCCCTCTATCTGCGCGACCTGCCTGACGCGACTCCCGAGAAGCTCGATGCGGCCGTGGCGCGCATTCGCACGAGCTCCGACCTCGCCGACGCGGTGCACGATGCTGACATCATCATCGAAGCCGTGCCCGAGCGTCTCGACATCAAGCAGCAGACCTGGGAGAAGGTCGCCGCGGTGGCCCCCGAGCGCACGATCTTCTGCACGAACTCCTCGACCCTGCTGCCGAGTGACATCGCTCCGTTCACGGGGCGGCCCGAGAAGTTTCTCGCGCTGCACTTCGCGAACGAGGTGTGGGCGAAGAACACGGGCGAGGTGATGGGGCATGCGGGCACCGACCCCGAGGCCTTCGAAGCCGTCGCCCAGTTCGCCGAAGAGATCGGCATGGTGCCGATCCGCATTCACAAGGAGCAGCCGGGCTACGTGCTGAATTCGCTGCTCGTGCCCTTCCTGAATGCGGCTTCGCGGCTGTTGGTGCGCGGCGTGGCGAGCCCTGAAGACATCGACCGCACCTGGAAGATCGCAACCGGGGCACCGGCCGGGCCGTTCGAGATCTACGACGTCGTCGGCATGATGACCCCCTACAACCTGGGCAAGGACAGCGACGATCCCGAGCAGCGCCAGTTCGCCGAGTACATCAAGCGCGAGTACATCGACAAGGGCTACCTGGGTAAGGGTTCGGGCCGGGGTTTCTACTCCTACGAGTGAGGTCCGAAGACCGGGGGCGAGCCGGGTAGACTGGATCCGCTATGGCTACTTTCGGAAACCTGTCTGCTCGGCTCACCGAGACCTTCAAGAACCTCCGTGCGAAGGGCAAGCTGTCGGCCTCCGACGTCGACAGCACGGTGCGCGAGATTCGTCGCGCCCTGCTCGAGGCTGACGTCGCGCTCGACGTGGTCAAGGAGTTCACGGGCAAGGTGCGCGAGCGCGCGCTCGGTGATGAGGTCAACCAGGCGCTCAACCCGGCCCAGCAGGTCGTGCAGATCGTCAATGAGGAGCTCGTGGGCATCCTCGGCGGCGAGCAGCGCCGGCTGGAATTCGCGAAGAACCCGCCCACGGTGATCATGCTCGCGGGCCTGCAGGGTGCAGGCAAGACAACGCTCGCCGGCAAGCTTGCGAAGTGGTTGAAGGATCAGGGCCACACGCCGATGCTCGTGGCCTGTGATCTGCAGCGCCCCAACGCGGTCACCCAGTTGGGTGTCGTCGCTGAGCAGGCGGGCGTTGCGATCTACGCGCCGGAGCCCGGCAACGGCGTCGGCGATCCGGTGAAGGTCGCCAAGAACGGCGTAGCCGAGGCGAAGTCGAAGCAGTACGACTTCGTCATCATCGATACCGCCGGCCGCCTGGGCGTCGACGCCGAGCTGATGCAGCAGGCCTCCGATATCCGAAAGGCCACCGATCCTGACGAGGTGCTCTTCGTCATCGACGCCATGATCGGTCAGGACGCCGTCGCGACGGCACAGGCCTTCCAGGAGGGCGTCGATTTCACCGGCGTGGTGCTGACGAAGCTCGACGGCGATGCCCGAGGCGGCGCCGCTCTCTCGATCCGCAGCGTGACAGGCCGCCCGATCCTCTTCGCCTCCACCGGTGAGGGCCTCGGCGATTTCGAGCCCTTCCACCCCGACCGTATGGCGAGCCGTATCCTCGACCTCGGCGACATCCTCACCCTCATCGAGCAGGCGCAGCAGGCTTTCGATGAGGAAGAGGCGCGTAAGGTCGCGGAGAAGATCGCCACCGACGCCTTCACCCTCGACGACTTCCTCGGCCAGATGCAGCAGCTGCGCAAGGCCGGCTCCCTGAAGAAGATGATGGGGATGCTGCCCGGTATGGGCAAGATGAAGGATCAGCTCGACAACTTCGACGAGCGCGAGATCGTGCGCACCGAGGCGATCATCCAGTCGATGACGAAGGCCGAGCGACAGAATCCGAAGATTCTCAACGGTTCACGCCGTCTGCGCATCGCGAAGGGTTCGGGCATGACGGTCACCGACGTCAATCAGCTCGTGCAGCGCTTCGAGCAGGCCGCGAAGATGATGAAGACGGTGGCCCGTGGCGGCGTGCCGCAGATCCCGGGCATGGGGCCGATGCCGGGCATGAGCCACGGTGGCAAGAAGAAGCAGCAGGCGAAGGGCAAAGGCAAGAAGCAGTCGGGCAACCCGGCGAAGCGCGCCCAGCAGGCCGCCGGCGTGGCCGCTCAGCAGGCCGCGGCTCCAGCGGGCTCCGGTTTCGGGCTCGGCGCGGCGGGCAAGGCGCAGCCGAGTGAGGAAGATCTCGCAAAGCTGCAGCAGATGCTCGGCAAGGGGCTGCGCTGAGTCACGACCGTGTCTAACTGGGTGGGTGACTTCCGGTTTCCGCTCGGCAGCTCTGGGGTGCCCGTGCTCGCCCGCGTAGACTGCTCGGAGACGCGAGGGGAGGGCGCATGACAGAGAAGCACTCCTGGGCGACGCTGCCCAACGCGATTACGCTGCTGCGACTGCTGCTGGTGGTGCCGATTGTGGTGCTGCTGGTCGAGGGGGAGCAGCCGGTGCTCACCGTGGTACTGCTCGTCATCTTTGGCGCGAGCGACTGGATCGACGGTACGCTTGCGCGGCTGCTGGGCCAGGTCTCAAGCTTCGGCAAGCTGTTCGATCCGCTCGCGGATCGGGTCGGGGTGGTGGCGATCGTGCTCGCGATGATCGTGGCGGGCCTCCTGCCTGCGTGGACGGCGATCGCGATCCCCGGGGTCGAACTGGTGCTGCTGGTGGTCTACGCCGTGGCGCGTCCGGCGCGCATTCCCGAGGCCAGTCTGCTGGGCAAGGCGCGCACCGCGGTCATGATGACGGGGATCGCGGCGGTGGGGTTCGGGATCCTGCCGGGGCTCGGGTGGCTCGGCGACATCGGGCGGTGGATCACGGCCGTCGGCGTGGTGATGCACGTCGTGGTGGGGGTCGACTACTTCCGGCTGATGGTCGCGGGGCGGAGGCGGGCGCGTCCTCGTTCGTGAATCCGGTGGCCCGGATGCCGGCTGCGTCGGCGGGTGCCGTGCGGCTGCGGCTGGCAATAGGGTGGATCGCATGAGCAGCAGCCCCGAGTATTGGATCGGTACGGACATCGTGGCCCGGGACGTGTGGACGACGGTGCCGCTCGACTGGTCGGATCCTGACGGTGAGACGATCAGGGTCTTCGCCCGTGAGCTGGTGGCCGCCGAGAAGCGCAACGAAGATTTGCCGCTGCTCGTGCATCTGCAGGGCGGCCCGGGTGGCAAGGGCACGCGTCCGCTCGGCCGTTCGGGCTGGGTGGGGGCGGCGCTCGATCGTTTCCGTCTGGTGATTCCAGATCAGCGGGGCACCGGGCGTTCGACGCCGGTGAGCGGTGCCGAGTTCGGGGCGCTGCCCGCCGATGAGGCTGCCCGTCGTCTGGCGCTGCACCGCGCCGACTCGATCGTGCGCGATTTCGAGGCGGTGCGGAAGACGCACTACGAGGGGCGCCAGTGGTGGACCATCGGGCAGAGCTATGGCGGCTTCCTCACGCTGCACTACCTCTCGGCGGCGCCGGAGGCGATTATCGGCTCGGCGGTGACAGGCGGTCTTGCGGGTCTCGATGCGGATCCTGCGGAGGTCTACCGCCGCACCTTCCCTCGCGTCGTCGAGAAGAATCGAGCGTTCCGTGAGCGCGTGCCGCATGTGGCGGAGCGGATCTCGCGGGCGGCCGAGGTGCTCGCTTCGGAGGATGTGCGCTTGGCAGACGGCGATCGTCTCACCGTGCGGAGGTTGCAGACCCTCGGCTTCGAATTTGGGGTGGCGCCCGGTTTCGATCGGGTGCACTGGCTGTTCGACGAGGCGTTCGCCGATGCCGCGGAGACGCGCCTGAGCGACACCTTCGTGGAGGCGGTCGGGGCTGCCACGGGGTTTGCGGGGCAGCCGTTGTACGCGGCCCTGCAGGAGGCGATCTACGGGCCGGGTCCGTCGGCGTGGGCGGCGCAGCGCGAGCGGGATCGGCGGCCGGAGTTCGCGGAGTCGTCGCGGCCGCTCCTCTTCACCGGTGAGATGGTCTTCCCGTGGATGTTCGGGGAGATCCGTTCGCTGCACGGTTTCCGCGCCGGTGTGGAGCGGCTTGCCGAGGGTGAGTGGCCGATCGCGCTCTACGACGCCGAGCGGCTCGCCGCGAACGAGGTGCCGGTCGAAGCGGCCGTCTACTTCGATGACATGTACGTCGATGCGCAGCTCTCGCTCGACACTGCGGCGCGGGTGGGCTCGGCCAATGCGTGGGTGACGAACGAGTATGAGCATGACGGTGTGCATCATGATGGGGTGGCCGAGCGTCTGTTCTCGGCGCTTGAGCGCCGCCTGGGTGGCACCCGATCCTCGCGCTGATTCGACCCTGGCCAGCCTATGACGGCCGTTTGCGCGAAGTGCTTTCGTGCCGCGAAGCTGCCAGGCGGATCGGGTTGCGGGTGGTCTCGTCAGTGGTGGGAGACGTGGGAAGGTGGCAAAACCCCTGATCGTGACAAAAATTGCTTCTGGGGATGAAATGTGTGAGGATTGAAGGGTTCGCGCAATCCTGCGCGCCCAGGCTTCCGCTCCCGTTCGAATCACGAGGCGCGGCGTCGTTTCACTCGATTCAAGGAGTCATCATGGCTGTCAAGATCCGTCTCAAGCGCCTCGGCAAGATCCGCGCCCCCTACTACCGCATCGTCGTCGCCGACTCGCGCACCAAGCGCGACGGTCGCGTCATCGAGGAGATCGGCAAGTACCACCCCACCGAGCAGCCCTCGTTCATCGAGGTCGACTCGGAGCGTGCGCAGTACTGGCTGAGCGTGGGCGCCCAGCCCACCGAGCAGGTTGCCGCCATCCTCAAGCTCACCGGCGACTGGGGCAAGTTCACCGGCGAGGGCAACACCGAGTCGCAGGTCAAGCCCGTCGAGCCCAAGCCCGTCTTCGAGGTCGACGCTGCCAAGAAGCCCGTGCTGCGTCCCAAGGCTGAGAAGCCCGCAGCAAAGGCTGAGGCTGCTGAGGCTCCGGCCGATGAGGCCGCTGCCGAGACCACCGAGGCCTAATCCTCTTGGCTGAGCAGGCGCTGGCCGAAGCGCTCGACCACCTGGTGCGCGGCATCGTCGACAATCCCGAGCGGGTGCGCGTCGATGCTCGTGAGACCCCGCGCGGCGAGGTGCTCGAGGTGCGCGTGCACCCGAGCGACCTCGGCCGGGTGATCGGCCGCGGCGGTCGTACCGCGTCGTCGCTGCGAACCGTCGTGTCGGCGCTGGCCGACGGTGGGCGCGTGCGCGTCGACGTGATCGACACCGACCAGCACGACCTCGGCGACGAGGCCGGTTCGGCCGACGCGGAGGGCGCCGTCTGATGGCCGACGCTCACGGGCGTGTGCGAGCTCCCCGTCCCGCAAGCGGGGCGGGGAGTTTGCGCGTCGGGCGCCTCACCAAACCTCACGGCCTGAAGGGCGGCGTCAAGCTCGAGCTCTTCACCGACAACCCCGAGCTGCGCTTCACGCCCGGCGCGGTCTTCCACCTCCAGGTGCCAGAAGAGTCGCCGTGGTTCGGTCGCACCATCACCATGCGTGAGCTGCGCTGGTTCAACGAGTCACCTGTCGGCTTCTTCCAGGAGCTGCCCGACCGCACCGCGGTCGAAGGCATTGTGCGCGCGATTCTGTGGATCGACGAGCAAGCCGTGGCCGAAGGCGAAGAAGACAACGCCTGGTACGACCACCAGCTCGTGGGGCTCGACGTGGTTCGCGAAGGAGAAGGCGAGGCCGGCAACGTGAAGCTCGGCACCGTCGCAGAGGTGCAGCACTTCCCGGCGCAGGATCTGCTCGTCGTGAACACCGACGACGGCACCGTGCTGGTGCCCTTCGTCGAGGCCATCGTGCCGAGTGTCGATATCGAGGCCGGTGTCGTGCGCGTCACCCCGCCGGCAGGCCTTTTTGAGGAGATCGCTGAAGAAGCCGCTGAGGCTCCCAGCGACGACTCGCAGCAGGGCATGCCCGCATGAGGATCGACGTCGTATCGATCTTCCCCGGCTATTTTGACGCGCTCGAGTTGTCGCTGCTCGGCAAGGCGAAGCAGCGGGGGCTCATCGACGTGCGCGTGCACGACCTGCGCGACGCCGCTCACGACAAGCACCGCACCGTTGACGACACTCCCACGGGTGGCGGCGCCGGCATGGTGATGAAGCCGGAGCCGTGGGGCGAAATGCTCGACGGCATCCTGGCTGAGGCGGGCGCTTCGGCGGGAGCTGCGGCTGACTCCGAGCCCGGCATTGCCGGCGATCCGCTCATCATCTTCCCCTCGCCCGCCGGTGAGGTCTTCACGCAGCGCATGGCCCGGGAGCTCGCCCACGAGCAGCATCTCGTCTTCGGCTGCGGTCGCTACGAGGGCATCGACCAGCGCGTCTTCGACGAGTATGCCGAGCGCGGGCGGGTGCGCCTGGTGAGCATCGGCGACTACGTGCTCAACGGGGGAGAGGTCGCCACGATCGCGATGATCGAGGCGATTGGGCGGCTGCTGCCGGGTGTGGTGGGCAACCCTGAGAGCCTGATCGAGGAGTCGCACGAAGAAGACGGCCTGCTTGAATACCCCAGCTATACGAAGCCTGCCGAGTGGCGTGACCGCGCGGTGCCGCCGGTGCTGCTGAGCGGCAACCACGCCGCCATCGAGGCCTGGCGTCGCGAGCAGCGCATCGAGCGCACGCGGCGGGTGCGCCCGGAGTTGTTGCCGAGCGAACTGCGCGGCGAGTCGCGCGGCCGTCACGCTGCTGAGTAACGTCGGTGTCGCTGAGGCTCTAGGCTTGATCTATGCGTGATGTTCTCTCCGCCGTCATCGGCAAGTCGGTGCGGCAGGCGGCGAGGTTGCGTGGTGGGGGATCCGCCCTGCCCGGCCTCGTCGTTGAAAAGCTCGACCCCGGGTTCATGGGCCGGGTGCTCGGTCGGCTGCCCTACGGGGTGATCGCGGTGAGCGGCACCAACGGCAAAACCACCACCACGAAGATGATCGTGGAGATGCTACAGGCTCGTGGGCTGCGTGTCTTCACGAACAAGACGGGCTCGAATTTTTCGCGCGGTGTTGTGGCGGCGGCGATCCAGGAGTGCTCACTCGGTGGCAAGCTCGACGCCGATGTGGCGGTGCTCGAACTCGACGAGGCGCACGCGATGTATTTCATCGACAGGGTGCGGCCTCGCTTCACGCTGCTGCTCAATGTGCTGCGCGATCAGCTCGACCGCTTCGGTGAGATCGACACCACGGCGAAGCTGCTGCAGCGCATCGCCGACGCCACCTCCGAGGGTGTGGTGGTCAATCGTGAGGATCGGCTGGTGGCCGCGATTGGCGAGCGCACGCGCGAGCGCGGCGGATCCGCCACCCCTGATGGGCTGCCGGTTGTGCGCGAGTTCGGCCTCTCATCGGCGCTGCTCTCCACCTTCCCGAGCGACGACGACTTCCACGCGACGCCCCTCGCCGGTGCCGCGGCCGATGACGCGCCGGAGCGCCCCGACGCCGACGTCACCCTCGTTGAACTCGGCGACCACGAAGCCGTCTTCCGCATCGCCGGCAACGATCACCGCACCGTGCTCAAGCTCGAGGGCCTCTACAACACCTTCAATGCTGCGGCGGCGCTCGCGACCGTGCGGATGGTGCTCGACGCCGGCCCGCTGCCGGGGCACTCGGCCTCGTATCGCACAGCCGACACCGACGCGGCACTCGTCGCCGCACTCGCCGAGGTGCGGCCGGCGTTCGGCCGCGGTGAGCAGCTGGTGCTCGACGGGCAGCCGCTCGAACTCGTGCTCGTGAAGAACCCCGCTGGGTTTCGGCTGGGCCTCGCCTCCTTCGAGGCCAGCGGCGTCGATGTGATGATCGCGATCAACGACCAGTACGCTGACGGGCGCGATATGTCGTGGCTGTGGGATGTCGACTTCGGTTCGCTCGCCGAGGAGGGCGTCGACACGGTCTCGGGCACGCGCGCCTGGGATATGGCGTTGCGGCTCGAACACGATGATGTGCCGGTGGGGCAGGTGGAAGAAGATCTGGGTCGCGCCCTCGCATCGTTCCGTGAACGCACCTTGCGCGACGGCGCGGGTGCCCGGCCACGCCGCATCTACTGCACCTACACCGCCATGCTCGAACTGCGGCGGGCGCTGGCCGAGCTGACCGACGTGGAGGACATCTGGTGAGCACTGTTGAGGGCACGGTTGAGGGCGCCGGCGGCCGCGAGCTGATCATCGTGTCGCTGTACCCGCGCGACATGAACATCTACGGCGACCGCGGCAATGTGCTGTCACTCGCGCGGCGCGCCGCAGCTCACGGTTTCGAGCCGCGTGTGGTCGAGGTGAATCCCGGCGATCCGCTGCCCGAGCACGTCGATATCGTCCTGGGCGGTGGTGGCCAGGATTCGGGTCAGGGGCGCGTCGCGCAGGATCTCGCGGCGCGAGCCGATGAGATTCGTGCCCTCGCTGCTGACGGTGTGCCGATGTTGATGGTGTGCGGCTTGTATCAACTCTTCGGGCACCGCTTCATCACCTACACGGGTGAAGAGCTGGTGGGTATCGGGGTGCTCGACGTTGAGACGCGCGGCGGCGACGTGCGCATGATCGGCAACATCGTGCTTGATTCCGAAGAGTTCGGCGAGATCATCGGTTACGAGAACCACAGCGGCGACACGCGTTTGGGGCCCGGATCGCGGCCGTTGGGGCGCGTCACGCAGGGCGCGGGCAACAACCCCGACGACGGTTTTGAGGGTGCCCGCACCGGCAACGTGATCGGCAGTTACCTGCACGGTTCGCTGCTGCCGAAGAACCCGGCGCTCAGTGACTTCCTGATCGGTGAAGCGGCGCGGCGTCGCTACGGCTCCTTCGAGCCCGTCGCCGGTGTTGACGAGACCGTGCAGCGGGCTCGCGAAAGCGCGAAGCGCCGCCCGCGGTAAGGACGCGGCGGGCGGCCTGTGTTGCAGGCTGGCCGATGGACATCGTTGCGTCGGCCAACGGCTGCCGCTGACGGTTTGTGCCGTGGGGGAGTGCCGGTGGGCAGATGAAGCCTGGCGGAACGAAGCGAGAGGCGGGCGGCATCCCGCGATCCGGAACCCGCGCAAGAAAATTTATATGCACGGGAATATAGTTCTGAGTGGCCCCGTTACTCTCTCCTGAAGCCGCCGCGAGCGGCCCCCACGACAGAAAGGCACACCATGACCATCACCGCTGATCAGATCCCCGGTTACCGCGTCGGCACCTGGAAGGTCGACCCCACCCACTCCGAGGTCGGCTTCTCCGTGCGCCACCTCGCGATCAGCAAGGTCAAGGGCAAGTTCGAGCAGTTCGATGCCACCTTCGTCACCGCCGAGAACCCCCTCGACACCACCGTGACCGCCACCGCCGAGGTCGCCTCCATCAACACCAACGAGAAGAACCGCGACGGCCACCTGCGCACCGGCGACTTCTTCGCCGCCGAAGAGTTCCCGCAGCTCACCTTCGTCTCCACCGGCGTGCGCGAGGAGAACGGCGAGTTCAAGGTCGACGGCGACCTCACCATGCGCGGCGTGACGAAGCCCGTCACCTTCGACTTCGAGTTCGGCGGCTTCGGCGAGGACGCCTACGGCAACTACAAGGCCGGCTTCACCGCCACCACCGTCGTGAAGCGCGAAGACTTCGGCCTCACCTGGAACGCCCCCCTCGAGAAGGGCGGCCTGCTGCTCGGCTCCGACGTCACCATCACCCTCGACATCCAGGCAGCACTCGCCTCCGAGTAACCCGGCGCTCGGCGCATCCAGCGCTCAATCGTGCCCCGCTGACGGTGCCCCCTCCGACCCCTGGAGGGGGCACCGTCGTTTACGGGGCGCTGGTGCCGGGCAGCCGTGCGAGTGCCGTGAGCCTGCGGCTCGGGGTGGTGGCACCTCAGTCGAGTTCGCCGACGATCCGCCCCCGCACCCGTCGCAGATCCTCCATCAGGGAGCCGATGAGCACCCAGTGATCAGGGTGGGGTTGCGGAATCGTGTACGGCTGCGTGAGTGCGGGCGGTTCGACCTCGTGCCCCTCGTCGCCGGAGAGCGACACCAGGCGCTCCAGGTCGTGCGCGGCTCGGCGCATCTCCTCCACCATGCCGATCACCGATGGGTCGGTGACGAGGTCGGGCTCATACAGGTCGTACACCGCGCGCGACATGCCAATCACCTGCGTCACAATCGGCTGCAACCGCTGAAACAGTGCATCATCCTCGGCGAGACCCCGCCGGTACCGTCGACTGCGCGGGTTCAGCCGCAGACTCTCCCGCGCCTGCCGCAGCAGCCCGTGCACCCGCGTGCGCTCGCTCTGCAGCGCACGCGCCTCGACGTGCATCTGCTCGAGCCAGGCGTCATCTCGCGGAGCGTCGAGAGCGTCGGCGATCCGCCGCAGTGACGCCGCAGCATCGGCCGTGAGCGACACGATCGCCTCGTGCACCGGCAGCGTGCGCACCGGGGCCGCGACGAGCGCGTTGATCGCGACACCGATGAGCGCGCCGATCAGCGTCTCCACCAGCCGCTCCACACCGTAGTGCAGCTCGAGCCCGCCGAGCGCGATCATCAGCAGCGCGCTCACCACGATCTGATTCGCGGCGCTCGGCGTCATGCGCAGCACCCAGCCGAGTGCGAGGCCCGCCACGAGGGCCGCGATGAACAGCCACGAGTGCTGGCCCAGCACCTCGCCCGTGAGCAGCGCCACAGTCACGCCGAGCAGCACGCCCACCACGCGCTCCACGCCCTTGCTCAGTGACTGGTCGACGTTGTCCTGCACCACCAGCAGCGCCGCGATCGCCCCGAAGATGGGCAACTGCTCGGGGAAGATGACCAGGCAGGTGAACCAGGCGAGCACCATCGCCACCAGCGTCTTCACCACCTGGATCAGTGGTGTGCGGCGCTCCGCGATGAACCGCCCCGTCAATTGCTGCGGTGCACGCCGCCAGCCCGCAGGGGAGGGGCCGGTCACAGCCGCCCCCGCACCCGGGGCCAGCCTGCGCCGCAGCCCGCATTCATCGCAGCAGCCCCAGCTTGCGCAGTTCGTCGCGGAGGGTGGCCCCATCAGGCCCGTACACCCACGGCACACCGCTCGTGCTGCGGTGCAGGCGCGCCTTCGAGCGGCCACCCTGCAGCACGGCCTCGCCAACAGAAAGCTGCCTGATCGCTACCGCGGCCACGTTGTTGGGGTGCTCGGTCGCGAACTCGTGGTAGAGCTGTTCGTCGTGCTGACCGTCGTCTCCGAAGAGCACCCACTGCGTGTCGGGGAACTCCTGGGCGATGCGCTGCAGTTCGCGGCGCTTGTGCTCCTTGCCGCTGCGGAACCAGCGGTCGTGGGTGGGCCCCCAGTCGGTGAGCAGCAGCGGGCCCATCGGGTAGAGATTGCGCGCCAGGAAACGGCTGAGCGCAGGCGCGGCATTCCAGGCACCCGTGGAGAGGTAGATCACCGGTGCGCCGGGGTGCGAAGCCACCAGGTGATCGAGCATCACGTTCATTCCTGGGGTGGCGGATCGCGCGTGCTCGTCGAGCACGAAACTGTTCCACGCGGCTACGAAGGGGCGCGGTAGCGCGGTGATGAGGATGGTGTCGTCGACGTCGGAGATGACGCCGATCTTCGCGTCGGGATCGACCACGACCACGGGCGCGTCGGCGGGTTCGCTCGCGCCGGCCTGCAGGGTGATGGTGTGCCAGCCGGGGGTGAGCGCGACGGGCACCATCGCGTCGATCACGCCGCCGCGATCCGCCGTAATCTCAGTGACGAACTCACCGTCGATGGAGACCCGTACCTGCTGATAGGGCACATTGAGGCTGGTGAAGGTGCGCCAGCCGCGCACACGCGACACCGCAGCCACGTCGGGGCGCAGGCGCGTGTGCTCACGGCTCTCGGGCTTCAAGAACAGCACGCGGCCCAATACCCGTACCCAACCATCACCGCCGTAGCCGATATAGGGGATCACCGAAGGCACCTTGCCGCGCGCGACAGCCCGCCTCGCGCGTCGTCCATGCACCCAGTCTTCGAGGCGCGCCGCGAAGCGAGGTCGGGTGTCTGGCGGAGCGTTCAGGGTCACCCGACCAGTCTAGGGGGCGACCCTTCGCGGTTCCTTGCGGGCGCTGGGTGTCACCTCAGGGTGTGGTGTCGCGCGGTCGCGGCTTTCTCGACATCGAATGAAAAGAGTTTCGACGTCGAACGAAAACTGTCTTGACGTCGAAATGCACTCGCAGGAAACTCACAGAAAGGGTAGAATCGTGAGTGGCCGGTCGCCGATCGGCAGCTCCGGCGAGAATGACATCTCGTGGCGGATCTCACTACGGGAGTGCGCTCCTCAGTGAGGCGCGGCCTCCTTCGTTCAGGAGCGATACATGAACGAATTCTTCGACGCGTTGACGCTCGCCCGATGGCAGTTCGGGCTCACGACGCTCTACCACTTCATCTTCGTGCCCCTCACCATCGGCATGAGCCTGCTGGTCGCCATTCTGCAGACCGTCTGGGTGCGCACCGGCAAGGTGAAGTACCTGCGTCTCACCCGCCTCTTCGGGAAGATCTTCCTCATCAACTTCGCGATGGGCGTCGTCACGGGCATTGTGCAGGAGTTCCAGTTCGGCATGAACTGGTCGAACTACTCCCGCTTCGTCGGTGACATCTTCGGCGCACCCCTCGCAATGGAGGGGCTCATCGCCTTCTTCTTCGAGGCGACCTTCATCGGTCTCTGGATCTTCGGTTGGGACAAGCTGCCCAAGAAGATTCACGTGCTCACGATCTGGTTCGTGTGGATCGGCACTGTGTTCTCGGCCTACTTCATTCTCGCGGCCAACGCGTTCATGCAGAACCCCGACGGTTTCACGATCAACGAAGAGCGCGGGCGCGCCGAGCTCGAGAGTATCGGCAGCGTGCTGCTAAACCCCGTCGCCCTCACGCAGTTCCCGCACACCCTCTTCGCGTCGATCATGTTCGCCGGTGTCGTAATGGTCGCGGTTGCGGCCTGGCACCTGCAGCGCGGCCAGTTCGTCGACGAGATGCGTACCACGCTGCGTTTCGGGGCCTGGACGAACATCATCGCCTTCCTCGGTGTCGGCCTCACCGGCCACGAGCTCGGCATGGTGATGACGCAGACCCAGCCCATGAAGATGGCCGCCGCGGAGGCGCTCTACAACACCGCGAGCGGTGCTGACGCCTCCTTCTCGATCTTCAGCTGGGGCACGCCCGATGGGGCGCACGAGATCTTCTCGATCCGCATTCCGTACCTGCTCTCCTTCCTCTCGAACGGCACTTTCGACGGCAGCGTCGAGGGCATTCGCGATCTGCAGGCCGAGTACGAGCTGGCCTTCTGCGGCGCCGACAGCGCCCTGACCTGCCCCAGCGACGGTAACTTCGTGCCCATCGTGTGGGTTACCTACTGGGCGTTCCGCTGGATGATCGGCCTGGGCGCATTCGCGGCACTTGTCTCGGCCGTGGGTCTCTGGATCACCCGTAAGAACGCCGATCTGCCCAAGTGGGTGTGGAAGGTCGCGATCTGGACCGCGCCGATCCCGATGCTCGCCTCGCTCGTAGGCTGGATCTTCACCGAGATGGGCCGTCAGCCCTGGATCGTGTTCGGTCTGATGACCACCGAGCAGGGGGTCTCACCAGGCGTGCCGGGCTGGGCCGTTCTGGTCTCGCTCATCGTCTTCACGCTCGTCTACGGCGGCCTCGCGGTTGTCGAGTTCAAGCTCATCACTAAGGCCGCGAAAGAGGGGCCGCCCGAGATTGAGATGAACGGCGACGCTGACGGCGAAGGCGAACCAGACCAGCAGAAGCTGGCGACGGTCTACTAGGAGGAACGGAAACATGGAACTCACCACAGTCTGGTTCCTCATTGTCGGAGTGATGCTGATCGGGTACTTCGTGCTCGACGGCTTCGACTTCGGCGTGGGCATGGCGCTGCCGTTCCTCGGCAAGGACAACACCGACCGCCGACTCATCATCAACACGATCGGCCCGGTCTGGGATCTCAACGAGACCTGGCTCATCGTGGCCGGTGCTTCGCTGTTCGCCGCGTTCCCCGAGTGGTACGCGACGATGTTCTCCGGCTTCTATCTGGCGCTGCTACTGATCCTTGTCGCACTGATTCTGCGCGGTGTCTCCTTCGAGTACCGACATCAGGGCAAGGGCGAACGGTGGACGCGCTGGTTCGACCAGTTCATCATTTGGGGCTCCGTCGTGCCTCCGCTGCTGTGGGGCGTCGCCTTCGCGAACCTCGTGCAGGGCCTACCGATCGGCCTGCTGCCCAACGGTGGCTGGATCTACGAGGGTACGCTGCTCACGCTGCTCAACCCCTACGGGCTGCTCGGCGGCGTGGTCATGGTGCTCATCACCTTCACGCACGGTCTCGTCTTCATCTCTTTGAAGACCACGGGCGACATGCGCGAGCGGGCGCGTGCGCTCGCGACGAAGGTGGGAATCGGTGCGATCCTCGCCGGCGCGGTGTTCCTCGTGTGGACCATCGTGATGCACCTCGACCACGAACTGCTCTGGCTCATCATCACCTGCGCCGCGGTCGCCGCGCTCGCGCTCATCGGCGGCTTCGTGGCGAACCTCGCCGGCCGTGAGGGTTGGGCGTTCACCGGTAACGCCGTCGGCATCGCGTTCGCGCTGCTGACCATCTTCTCCGCGCTCTACCCCTACCTCATGTACTCGACGATCGATCCCGCGTTCTCGATGTCGATCGAGGGGGCGGCGAGCTCGCAGAAGACGCTCGAGTTGATGACCTGGGTGGCGGTCTTCACGCTGCCGCTCGTGCTCGCCTACCAGGCGTGGACGTACTGGGTGTTCCGCAAGCGGCTCACCCGCGAAACGATCACCGCGGGCGCGCACTGACAGGCCTAGTCTGATAGCGCAGCGGGCGTCGTGTCGCTTCGGTGATGCGGCGCCCGTCTTCGTATGCGGCGCCTGTGTCGCTCATCAGATGTGAGGTGCAGAACTGCCCTAGACTGCCGTTGGTGAGCCGGACATCGCTCGCCCTTGGTCTGCACGCACGAACCCATAGGAACCCCGTGAAACCACTCGATCCGAGGCTGCTCCGCCACGCACGCGCAGCTCGCGGCGTGCTGCTGATCGGGGCGATGCTCGGTGCCGTGCGCACGCTCGCGATTCTCGCTTGGAGCTGGTTGTTGGCGCAGGCTCTCGCGGTGGCCGTGCTTCCTGTGCTCGGGGGGCTGGGTGGCGGATCGGGCCGCGTTTCTGAGGACGCGCTGCCGCCCGAGCAGCTGCCGTGGCTGCTGCTCGGCGCGCTTGTTGCGCTGGGAGTCAGGTCGGCTTCGTCGTGGGCCATGGATGCTGTCGCGGCACGCGGCGCCGTGCAGGTCAAGTCGCAGCTGCGTGCTGTTGCGCTTGATGTGATCGACGCGTCGTCACCGCTGCGCGAGGGGCCTTCGGATGCCGAGCAGGCGACCATGCTGGGGCGCGGCCTTGACGCGCTCGACGGCTACTTCTCGGCGTACCTGCCCCAGCTCATCCTGACTGCGGTCTCAACGCCGCTGCTGGTGCTCGCGGTGCTGCTCGCCGACCCGGTAAGCGGGGTCACGGTGCTGATCGTCTTCCCGGTGATCCCCCTCTTCATGATCCTCATCGGGCTTGCCACCCAGGCGGTGCAGGACCGCCAGTGGGCGCAGCTGCAGCGGCTTTCGAGCTCGTTTCTCGACGCCGTTTCAGGGCTTGCGACGCTGAAGATTTTCGGCCGCGAGGGGCGGCAGTCGGCGCGCATCGCCCGTGAGACTGGCGAGTATCGTTCGCGCACCATGCAGGTGCTGCGCGTCACCTTCCTGTCAGGGTTTGTGCTCGACCTGGCGGGCACCTTCTCGATTGCGCTCGTCGCGGTGACGGTGGGCACCCGTCTGGTCGACGGTGCGTTCCCGCTCGCGCTCGGGCTGTTTGTGCTGTTGCTGCTGCCCGAGGTGTTCATCCCCATCAGGCAGGTGGGTGCCGCGTTCCATGCTTCGACCGAGGGGCTTGCTGCTTCTTCGCAGGTGTTCGAGCTGATCGAGCGCAGCGCGGGCGGTAGCGTCGCCGAAGTCGCCACGAGCGAGGGAGTGTGTGTCGACGCTGTGGTGCTCCGCCGAGGTGGGCGGCGCGTGGCGGGGCCGCTGAGCCTCAGCGCGGCTCCCGGCGAGTTCGTGGGAATCGCGGGGCCGTCGGGCGCCGGCAAATCATCATTGCTTGCGGCGCTGCTCGGCTTCATTGTTCCCGAAGAGGGGCGGATCGCGCGGCCGGCCGAGGTCGCCTGGTGCGGGCAGCGGCCCGGCCTGCTGCAGGGCAGCGTCTCAGAGAACGTGGCGCTGGGGGAGTCTCGCCCTGACGCGGCACTCGTGCAGCGCGCACTTGGGGCGGTCGGCCTCGCAGGCTTCGACCCGGAAACCCAGCTCGGGGCCACCGGCGCGGGGCTCTCAGGGGGGCAGGCGCAGCGGGTTGCGATCGCCCGCTGCCTGTATCGGGTGTGGATCCGCAACGCACCCTTGCTGCTGCTCGACGAACCCACCTCAGCGCTTGACGCCGACAATGAGGCGCTGGTCTGCCGGGCGCTGCGCAACGAAGCACAGGCGGGCCGCACAGTGCTCGTGGTGAGCCACCGTCCCGCTGTACTCGCCGCCGCCGACAGAGTGGTGCGCATTGCAGCTGCCGTCGACCCCGCCGTGCCCGGCTCTGCCGGCGGCACCACCGCAAGCGGGCAGGAGGGGGACGCATGATCCGCCGCACCACCGTGAACGAAGCGCCGCGCCGCGCCGTGCTCGCGCGTGCCATGCCATCGCTGCGCCGTCGCATCCCTGGCACACTGCTGGGCGTGCTCGCCGACGCCTGCGTCGTCGGGCTGCTCGGGCTCAGCATGTGGTTGATTGTGCGGGCCGGCGAACAGCCGCCGATTCTGCATCTCACGTTCGCGATCGTCGGAGTGCGCGCCCTCGCGATCGGGCGCGCCGCCCTCCGTTACACCGAGCGGCTGTTCAGCCACGACGCGGCGCTCACGCAGCTCGCGACGCTGCGCGCGCAAACCTTCGACGCGCTCGTGCCCCGCGTGCCCGGTGCCATCGAATCGCAGCGGCGCGGCGAGGTGCTCGCTGCGTTCGTCGATGATGTGGATCAGCTGCAAGACGAGCCTCTGCGCGTGCGCCAGCCGCTCCTGGTGAGCGGGGTCGTGGTGCTGCTCAGCCTGCTGCTCATCGCCTGTGCATCACCCCTCGCGGCACTGCTGCTGGCAGCGGTGCTGCTGGCAGCGGGCAGCCTCGCAGTGGTACTCGGTGCACGCCTTGCCGGAGCCGATGACCGTGAGCTCAGTGCCGCCCGCGCCGGGCTCGTCGATGCGTTGCTCGAACGATTCGCCTCTGCCGAGGTGCTTGCCGCTTTCGGTGCGACCGAGATGCAGCGCGCGCGCATCGCCGCCGCAGAGTCGCGACTCTCGCGTGTGCAGTTGCGCCGGGCGCGTGCCGCCGGCCTCACCGGCGGGCTGCTGTCGCTCGGGGCAGGTCTCGCTTCGCTGCTGCTGCTCGTCACGCTGTTGCCCGCGCTCGGGGCAGCACTCACAGCGCCGCTCTTTGCCGCCGTGGTGGTGGTGCCGGCGGCGGTCTTCGAAATCTTCGCGCAGGTGCCGGCGGCGCTCACAGCTCGCAGGGCCGTGCGGGCGAGCGCCGACCGAGTCGCCGCGCTCACCGAGACACCGCTACCCGCCGAGATTCCCGTCGATGTTGCTGCCGGCGTGCCTGAGCCGGTGCCGACCGCCCCCCTGATCACGGTGCGCGACCTCGCCGTGCGGCACCCCGGTGCCGCACGCGATGCCGTCGCAGGCGTCGGCTTCGAACTGCGGGCGGGGGAGACGCTGGTGGTGACCGGCGAGAGCGGTGCCGGCAAGAGCACCCTCGCGCTCGCACTCGTGCGCTTTCTCGACTACCGCGGCAGCTACCGCCTGCGCGGCGTCGAAGCCCGGGAGCTGCCGATCGCCGAGGTGCGCCGCACCGTCGGCCTCTGCGAGCAGACTCCGCACCTCTTCGACGCCGCCCTTCGGCAGAACCTCAAGTTTGCCCGCGACACCGCCGACGACAACGAACTCATGGCCGCGCTCGACCGTGTCGGGCTCGGCGACTGGGCGCGCGATCGGGGCGGGCTCGACGCCGCGGTGGGCGAGCACGGTGCGCTCGTGTCGGGCGGGCAGGCGCAGCGGATCGCACTCGCACGCGCGATCCTGGCCGACTTCCCCGTGGTGGTGCTCGACGAACCCACAGCCGGGGTAGATCGGGAGCTTGCCGATCGGCTGCTCACCGAGCTGCTGGGGGCCGTGCCCGCCGACCGGGCCGTGATCCTCATCACCCACACTGAACTTCCCGCGGGGGTTGAGGCTCGCCACCTCGCCCTGTGAGCGTGCGAGGGCCGAAGCAGAAATAGGCCCGGGCTGCGGTTGCCCCCCGGGGTCAGCGCAGCGGCTGCCAGCAGAGGTCGAGGGCCTCGTGGAACCAGCGCAAGCGCTGCTCCTCGGGGGCGGCCTGCGGCACGCCGTCGATGCTCGTCACGATGCGGATGCCGTGCAGCGCGTTCACCGCCCACACCTCGGAGCCCGCGAGTTGCGCCACCGTGGGCGTGGCCGGTGATAGGGAGCCGCGGCGCTGTCGCTCAGGTTTGCGCCCCAGGAGACGCGCGTCTGCGACCCGCCGCAGCAGCCCCTCGGTGACCGATGCGACGCGGGTTGCGCTCCCTGGCGATGGCGCGTCGGCGACGTAGTGGCCGGAGGCGTCGCCGGGGCCGGTCCACCAAATGAGGCTCGTCGTTGCGCCCTCGACCGCGTGCCCCGCTGCATCAAGCAGCAACGCTTCGGCACCGAGCCTGCGGTTCAGCTCCGCGAGGCGCGAGATGTTCGGGCCTTTGCGTTCGGGATGGTCGAGGCTCACGCCCGGGGCCGAACGCAGCTCGATGGTGTCGCGCAGCTCGGGCAGCGGCCGCAACGAGAGCGAGAGATGGGGATCGCCGCCCGCGCGCTCGGCTTCCCAGAGTTCGAGGCGGGGAAAGCCCGCGCCATATTCGGCGATACGGTCTCTGGCGTCATCAAGGAAGGTGTCGATGCGCGCGCCCCCCTCGGCACCCGGCAGCAGCCCGAGCGCTGAACTCTGGAAGCGGCGCAGATGATCGTCGAGCCCGCGCACCTCCGGGGCGCCCGTGCCCGGATTCGCGCGCACACGAAACGAATCTGCCACGAGAAGCCGTCTGCTCGATGCTGCGCTCACGCGCCCACCCTACCCGCCGCGCGCTCGGCACGGGCTGCTCTCGGTAGGGTGGTCAGGTGACGGGGAGACAGGCCTGGCCGAGCGACGCAGCGGAGATCGCGCGCGTGCTCGCCGCAAGCGGCCGCCCCTGGGCCTGGTTCGACGGGGCAGCCGCAGCCCCCGGAGAACCCCGGGTGAGCTATCTCGGGGTGGCGGCAGAACTGCGGATCGCCGAGTCCGGTCTGGAACGCGAGTTTCTGGCGGGGCTGCGCGCCGCCCCGGGGGGAGTCATGGCGCCGGGGCTGGAATCCGGGTGGGCCGTCGCGCTGAGCTACGAGTTCGGCCTGGCACTGCTCGGCCTCGACCCGATTTCGGGGATCGCAGCGGATCCCGCGCCGCCCGCCTTTGCACTGCGCCTCGACGGCGTCCTCGCTATCGACCACGAGCGCGGCACCGTCGAAGCCCGCGGCGACACCGCGCAGCTCGCCGCCCTGCTCGACTCCTGCGCCGCGTCCGACCGCGCCGTGCACGCCTGTGCGGGTGAGCACGCCGGTGCGTGGCGGCGCAGCTACGCCGAGTACGCCGCGGAGGTCGAGGCGTGTCGATCCGCCATCCGCGACGGCGACGCCTACGTGCTCTGCCTCACCGACACCGCCCAGGCGAGCGGCGACTTCGACCCCCTCGACCTCTACCTGCGGCTTCGCGAGAGCGGCGGTGCCGTGCGCGGCGGCGTCATCGTTGCGGGGGAGCGGGCGCTCGTCAGCGCCAGCCCCGAACGCTTCCTCAGCGTGCGTGGGCAGCGCATCCTCACCCACCCGATCAAAGGCACCCGGCCCCGCGGCACCACCCCGAAAGCCGACAACGCCCTCGCCGCGCAGCTTGCGAACGACCCAAAAGAGCGCGCCGAGAACCTCATGATCGTCGACCTCATGCGCAACGACCTCAGTCGGGTCTGCGCAACCGGCACCGTGGCCGTCGAAGGCTTCCTGCGGGTAGAAACCCACCCGCATGTGCACCAGCTCGTCAGCACCATCAGCGGCGAACTGCGCGCAGGCCACGACATCTTCGATGCCATCGCCGCGTGCTTCCCCGGCGGCTCGATGACCGGCGCACCCAAGCGGCGCGCCGTCGAGATTCTGCGCGCCCTCGAAGGAGGGCCGCGCGGCCTCTACTCCGGCTGCTTCGGGTGGATCGCCGACAGCGGCGACGCCGAACTCGCCATGACGATCCGCAGCATCGAACTGCGCGGAAGCGCGGGGAAGGGCGTCGCGCTGGTGGGCGCCGGGGGCGGGGTCACCGCCGACTCCGATCCGCATCGAGAAACAGCAGAGAAGCACCTCAAAGCAGCCCCGGTCCTAGCCGCACTCGCCTCCTGCGCCACCGCATAGCCGACCGTGGCCGCCCCGCAGGCCGGAGCACCGATCGCACGCCGCATCCGCGGTAGTCTTGAACAATATGTGCGAGCCCGCGGCAGCGGGCGATCCAGAACGAGATCGAGGTGTGTGTGAGCGAGCGGCAAGCGAGCAGCCAGGTGGGCGCAGTCGAGCAGCAGGCGCGAGACGCCGAAGGCTACGACTTCCAAGCGATCCAGGACCGGTGGCTGCCGGTCTGGGACCAGCTGAAGCCCTTCGAAGTGAGCGGCGACAGCGACCGCCCCGCCAAGTACGTGCTCGACATGTTCCCCTACCCCTCGGGCGACCTGCACATGGGCCACGCCGAGGCATTCTGCTTCGGTGACGTGCTCGCCCGCTACTGGCGCGGCCGCGGCTACGACGTGCTGCACCCCATCGGCTGGGACTCCTTCGGTCTGCCCGCAGAGAACGCCGCGATCAAACGCGGCGTCGACCCGCGCGAATGGACCTACGCCAACATCGACCAGCAGAAGGCGTCGTTCCGCATCTACGCGCCGTCGTTTGACTGGAGCCGCGTGCTGCACACGAGCGACCCCGAGTACTACAAGTGGAACCAGTGGCTGTTCCTCAAGATGTACGAGAAGGGACTCGCCTACCGCAAGGCGAGCTGGGTCAACTGGGATCCGGTAGACCAGACCGTGCTCGCCAATGAGCAAGTGCTCGCCGACGGCACCTCGGAGCGCTCGGGTGCCATTGTGGTGAAGAAGAAGCTCACCCAGTGGTACTTCCGCATCACTGACTATGCGGATCGCCTGCTCGACGACCTCGACCAGCTTGAGGGGCAGTGGCCGGCCAAGGTGCTCAACATGCAGCGCAACTGGATCGGTCGCTCGCGCGGTGCCGAGGTCGAGTTCGAGATTGAGGGCCGCGCCGAGAAGGTGCCCGTCTTCACGACCCGCCCCGACACCCTCCACGGCGCCACCTTCATGGTGGTCGCCCCCGACTCCGATCTCGCCGCCGAACTGGCAGCCGGAGCCTCGCCCGAGGCTCGTATGCAGTTTCAGGCATACCTCGAGCAGACGCAGAAGCAGACCGAGATCGAGCGTCAGAGCACCGACCGTGAAAAGACCGGCGTGTTCCTCGACCACTTCGCCGTCAACCCCGTGAACGGTGAGCGCATCCCCGTCTGGGCTTCCGACTACGTGCTCGCCGACTACGGCCACGGCGCGATCATGGCCGTGCCCGCGCACGACCAGCGCGACCTCGACTTCGCCCGCAAGTTCGAACTGCCCGTGCGAGTCGTGCTCGACGTGCGCGACGCCGACGGTGCACAGTTGCCCGACCCCGCAGAGAGCGGCATCGCGCTCGTGGGCGACGGCACCCTCATCAACTCCGCAGAGCTCGACGGCCTTGCGAAGGCTGATGCGATCGCGAAGTCGATCGAGGTGCTCGAAGCGCGCGGCACCGGCCGCGCCGCCACCACCTACCGTCTGCGCGACTGGCTGATCTCGCGCCAGCGCTACTGGGGCACCCCCATCCCCATCCTGCACGGCGCCGACGGCGAGATGAAGCCCGTCGAGCAGTCGGCGCTGCCCGTCGAGCTGCCCTCATCTGAAGGGCTCGACCTCAAGCCCAAGGGCTCGTCGCCGCTGGGCGCCGCAACCGAGTGGGCAACCGTCGTCGACCCTGTCACCGGCGAGAGCTGGACGCGCGACCCCGACACCATGGACACCTTCGTCGACAGCTCCTGGTACTACCTGCGGTTCCTCTCGGCGAACGACGACACGCAGGCCTTCGACCCGGCAGCCGCGAAGCGCTGGGGGCCCATCGATCAGTACGCCGGCGGCGTCGAGCACGCGATCCTGCACCTGCTCTACTCGCGCTTCATCACCAAGGTGCTGCACGACCTCGGCTACCTCGATTTCGAGGAGCCCTTCACCGCGCTGCTCAACCAGGGCATGGTGCTGCTCGACGGTGCCAAGATGTCGAAGTCGAAGGGCAACCTCGTCGAGTTCGCCTCGGAGCTGAGAGAGCACGGCGCCGACGCGCTGCGCGTCACCCTCGCCTTCGCAGGCCCGCCTGAGGACGACATCGACTGGGCAGACGTGTCGGTGCAGGGCTCGGCGAAGTTCCTGGCGCGTGCGTGGCGCATCGCCGACGACATCGAGACCGCCGGGGCGCCCGTCGGCGTGCCATTCACAGGCGGCGACGCCGCGCTGCGCAAGCACACCCATCACCTGCTCGCCGACGCACCCGGGCTGATCGAAGCGTACAAGTTCAACGTGGTGGTCGCCCGGCTCATGGAGCAGGTCAACGTCACCCGCAAGGCCATTGACTCCGGTTGCGGCGTCGCAGACCCTGCAGTGCGCGAGTCGGCCGAAGCAATCGCGGTGATTCTCTCGCTGTTCGCGCCCTACGCCGCAGAAGACATGTGGGCGAAGCTTGGCCACGAGCCCACGGTGGCGCTCGTCGAGTGGCCGGCAGCCGACCCGTCGCTGCTTGTCGAAGCCGAGGTCACCATGGTGGTGCAGGTCGACGGCAAGGTGGGAGATCGCCTCACGCTGCCTGCCTCAGTTACCGAGGCCGAGGCAGAAGCCGCCGCCCGTGCCTCCGCCGCCGTGCAGCGCGCCATCGGCGACCGCGAGATCGTCAACGTGGTCGTGCGCGTGCCGAAGATCGTGAGCATCGCCACGAAGTAGGGCGTAGCGGAGTGGACGCTCGGGAATAGCCGCTCGGGAATAGCCGCTCACTGGGATTGCACTCGTGCCTGGTGCGCTATCTCTGGGATAGCGCTCCAGGCACGAGTCGTTGTAGGGCCTTGCTTCGTGGGTTTTGGTGTTGGGCTCGTGATGTGGGGGATCGTGAGGGCCTGAGTGGCTTCGGCCGCGGGGACTTCGCTCACAGTGGGGGAGTGTCACGGTTATGACCCGACTTTTCCACAGATGCTCGCGGGGCATGCTCAGGGGTGGGCGCACTCGCCTAGCGTGGGCGCATGAGTCAACTGCAGGGGAGCACATCGGGGTCGCCGCGGCACGGCTCGTGGCATGTACCCGAGCCGCCGGGAGCCTTCGAGACGACGGCGGTGCCGGTGGTGTTGGCAGAGGCGGTGGTGCCGGGGTTGCCGGAGCACGCTGCGACCACTCCGGTAGACGTGAGCGGATCCGAGTCGCCGCCCGGTGAAGGGTGGGCCGCGGGGCGCAGCAGCGAGCTCGCAGGGCCGAGCGAGCGGTGGCGTTCAGAGGCGGTGCTGGAACGGGGTCTGTGGCGTGAGCAGCCCCCTGAAGCGGGAGCGGCGCGAGGAGCTCCCGCGGCACTTGAGCGCGAGCCTGCGCCGAGCTTGCGGCATCGCATCACGCGTGCGGTGACGGTGCCGGTTCTGGCGGGCGCGGTCGTGCTTGTGGTTGCAGTGTTGATCGCGATCGCCGTTGCGGCGTTGCAGCCGGGAGGCGCGGGGGTCGATCTCGCCAGCGCCGATACGGGCACCGAGCTGCGCGATGGCGCTGCCGCCGGGGGAGCTGCCGGTAACGGGGGTGCTGTGGACGGGGGCGAATCTTCGAAGCCGGTGGGAGGCGCGGGGGCCGGCGCTGGCACCGGGCCCGGAGGGGGCGGTGAGACGGGGTCGCAGCGGATCTTCGTGCATGTGGTGGGGGAGGTGGCCCGCCCCGGAGTGATCGAGGTGGCGAGCGGTGCGAGAGTGGCCGAGGCCATCGAAGCTGCCGGAGGTGCCTCGGAGGCTGCAGCGCTGTCGGCGGTGAACCTCGCGCGCGCTGTTGTCGACGGCGAGCAGATCGTGGTGCCCAACGCGCAGCAGGTGCAAGATGGGGCGATGCCAGGCGCCCTTGCGACCGGAAGCGGCGGTGCGGCTGGGGTCGGTGGTGCGGCAAGAGATGGCGGCGCGCCCGCGGTGGTCGACCTCAATACCGCCGACGCTGGCGCCCTCGAAACGCTGCCGAGAGTCGGGCCGGCGCTCGCCCAGCGCATTCTCGACTGGCGGGCGGCGAACGGTCGCTTCGCGAGCGTCGATCAACTGCTTGAAGTGCCAGGTATCGGAGCGAAGATTCTCGACGGGATGCGAGAGCGGGTGCGCGTATGAGCGGCCATCTGAGCCCGGTTCCGCGCACCAGCGGGCTCGACCGAGGAAGGCCACCGAAGCTCGTCGCGGCGGGCAGCACTGCGTCGCAAGAGAAGTGCGCGTTTGGCGACGCGCCAGCGCAGGCCGGTGCGCGCATGCGCTCCCCGCCCGGTACCTGGCGGCTGTTCGCCCCCGCCCTGCTCGTCTGGGTGGTGGCGGCCCTCGCGATCGGGTACCCAGGCTCCGGGCGGGTGGTCGCCCTGCTCGCGGGCGGTGCCGGCGTGCTCCTGCTGGTGCTTGCAGGCACTCGGCCCGGGCTCCCACAGGCAGGAAGGGGAACTCTGGCGCGGCTCCGGCAGTTCGGCAGAGTCGGTCTCAGCTACGGGGCGGTGTTCTGCGCTGCGCTGGTGCTTCTGGGCGCTGCTGTTGAGGCGGGCGAGCGAGCGCGTGCCGATCCGCACCTCGATGCGGCGGCAGACGACGGCTCCGCAGTCGACCTGGAGGTGGTGCTGCGTGGATTCCCGCACACTCGCAGTTCAGATGGTGCGGATGGTGCGGATGGTGCGGATGGTGCGGATGGTGCGGATCGTGCGGGGGGTTCGGGGGCAGCCGGATATGCCGGGCCTGAGGGGGCAGAGGGAGCTGCGGGGTCTGCGGGGCCCGCCGCGGGTGCGGGGCCCGGCAGCTTCTCGGGCTGGGTCGCGGCCGGTGTGCGTGTTCCCGGCGGAGAAGCGCCTGTGGTGCTTTGGCTGCAGGGGGCCGCTCCTGGGGGCGAACAGTGGGCGCCTGGCGCTCGGCTCGTGGTGCGCGGGGTGCCGGTCTCACTCGGGCCGAGCTCAGCCGCTGCGTACGGGATTCGGGTGAGTGAAGCGAGCCCAGCAGCTGGGGTGCCCGGGCCGGCGCGTGTCGTGGAGATGGCGGGCCGGGCGGCAGCCGAGTTGCGGGGCGGGTTACGTGAGGCCGCTGAGACGGTGCCAGGAGCTGCGTTGGTGCCGGGGCTGGCGGTGGGCGACACCACCCTCGTTGACGAATCACTCGAACTGCGCATGCAGCACACCTCGCTCACGCACCTCGTTGCGGTGTCGGGGGCCAATTGCGCACTCGTCACCGGTGCGGTGGTGTGGTGCGCAGCCCTGCTGGGCGCGGGGCGCCGCACCCGGATCGTCGTCGCGGCTGCCGCACTCGCCGGCTTCGTGTTCATGGTCGGCCCCGACGCAAGCGTGCAGCGTGCCGCGCTCATGGCCTCCGTCGTGCTGCTCTCCGGGTTCGGCGGCAAACAGGCCGTGGCTCTTCCCGCGCTGGGCGCGGCGATGCTCGTCATGCTGCTTGCAAACCCCTGGCAGTCGCTGCAACCCGGGTTCGCGCTGTCTGTCGCGGCGACCGCCGGGATCCTCCTGCTTGTGCCAGGGCTCGAAGGTGGACTGCGACGACTTCTGCCGATCCCGCGCTGGATGCTGCTCCCGATCGCGGTGGCGCTGTCGGCTCAGCTCGCCTGCGGGCCGCTGCTGTTGCTGCTGCAACCGGGAATCCCGGCCGTCGGCGTGCTCGCCAATGTCATCGCCGGCCCCGCCGCTCCGCTCGGCACCGGTCTCGGTCTGCTCGCCCTCCTGCTGCTCCCGTGGTGGCCGGACGCGGGGGCCGCGGCTGTGTGGCTTGCAAGCCTGCCGGCGCGGTGGATCGCGGCCACCGCCGAGATCACCGAGGGGCTGCCGTTCGCACGCTGGCCCTGGCCGGATGGCTGCCCCGGGGCGCTGCTGCTCACGGCGATCGAGCTGGTGCTGCTCCTCGCCTGGGCGTTCGCAACGCGGAGGCTCGCGCTTCCCGAAGACCGGCAATCCGGCCGTCGGCCGTGGCTTGCGCGGCGACGACTCTCGCTGCGTGCGCGCGTGCTTGTGGCCGTGCTGCTCTGCTCCGCTGGGGGCACCTTCTCGGGCCCTGTGCTTGTCGCTCCGGCGGTGAAGAGGATCGGCACGCCGAGCGACTGGTTCGTCGTGGCCTGCGATGTGGGTCAGGGTGACGCGATCCTGCTGCGCGATCCCGCTGACCCCGGCACGGTGATGCTCATCGACACCGGTGATGAGCCGCGCCTGCTGCGGGCCTGCCTCGACCGATTCGCAGTGTCTCGTATCGCGTTGCTCGTGCTCACCCACGACGACCGCGACCACGTGGGCGCGCTGAGCGAGGTGGTCAGCCACACCGACTCCGCGCTCATAGCGCCCAACGCACAGGAAGACGGCGGCAGCAGGCCGCTGCTCGACAAGCTGCACACCGCAGGCATCCCTTGCCGGGTGGGCGCTGCTGGGCAGCGCGGCGGCGACGGTCTCGCCTGGGAAGTGCTCGCCCCGCGTCACGGGAGCACGCCAGGCGACACCAACGCCGCCAGTCTGGTGCTGCGGGTGCGCGCGGGAGCAGCGACAGTGCTCCTTCTCGCTGACACCGGCGAAGACGAACAGCGCGCGCTGCGCGCGGTCGGCGCCGATCTGCACGCGGCAGTGGTGAAGGTGGCGCACCATGGCAGCCGGGATCAGGATCCGGCGCTGGCCGCCGCGGTGGAAGCAGAACTCGCGCTCGTTTCGGTTGGGGCAGACAATAGCTACGGCCACCCGGTCGCCGAGACTCTCGACGCATTCGCCCTCGTAGGCTCACGCCCGCTGCGCACCGATACGCACGGTTCGATCGCGGTCAGCGGCGAGCCCGGCAAGCTCCGAGTCTGGGGCGAACGCGCTGCGCCTGCCGCAGCGCGGGGCGACTAGGCTTGAGGGGTGGCAGCAGCACGAGGAGCGAAGAGCAAGATCCCGCAGCTCGACTGGACGGAGGCGCGCCCCGCGCCGGTGGTGCTGGTGAGTGGGCCGGAGGCCTTCCTTGCCGACCGTGCCGCCCAGGCGATCCGCGCCGCGCTGCTCGATGCCAATCACGAGCTTGAGTTGCACGATGTCGATGCCGCCTCCTATACGGCGGGTGAGCTGTTCACTATTGCAAGCCCGTCGCTGTTCGCCGAGCCGCGGCTGATCCGGGTCGAGGGCGTCGAGAAGTGCTCCGACGCGTTCATCGAAGACGCGAAGCGCTACATCGCCGAGCCGGCAGACGACACCACGCTCGTGCTGCGGCATGCGGGTGGGCAGCGCGGCAAGACGCTGCTCGACGCGGTGCGTGGGGGAACGGTCGGCGGTATCGAAGTCGTGTGCGCCGAGGTGAAGAAGGATCAGGATCGCTTGACGTTTGCGCAGGCCGAGTTTCGCCGCCTGGGCGCACAGATCACCCCGGGCGCGCTGCGCATGATCGTGGGGGCCTATTCGGGCGGCATCGGCGAGCTTGCGGGCGCCTGCGCACAGCTCGTCTCAGACGCCGGGTCGCGCATCACCGAGGAAGAAGTGAACCGCGCCACTGAGGGGCGGGTCGAGACGAATGCCTTCAAGGTGGCCGATGCGGCGACGGCCGGCCGTGCAGCCGATGCGCTGGTGCTGTTGCGTCAGGCGCTGTCGACAGGCACTGACCCCATCCCGATGCTCGCCGCGCTCAACATGAAGGTGCGGGCGATGGCGAGGGTGTATGGCGCCGTCGGATCGGGCGGTCAGCTCGCGAAGGAGCTGGGCATGGCGCCGTGGCAGGTGGATCGCGCGCTGCGCGAGGTGCGCGGTTGGCGCGAGGAGGATCTCGCGCGCTGTATCGATCTCGCTGCCGAGACCGAGTGGCTTCTCAAGGGTGGCAGCCGCGACCCCGAGTATGCCCTGGAGAAGTATCTGCTGTTCGTTGCGAAGCGCGGCCGGTAGCTCGCGCTCGCGCTCGCGCATCGAGTAGACCTGTTGCTATCGACTCGGCCCCCGAATCGCGCTACAAGCAGGCCGACTCGGCACGACGGGGCCGACTGAGCGGACCCGGGACCGCCCGGGACGCGAAAAGACCCCGCCGCGGCGGGGTCTTTTCGTGAAACTGCTGAAGCAGCTGTCGCTTAGAGCGCGGCCACCTGGGTGGCGAGCTTCGACTTGCGGTTCGCAGCCTGGTTCTTGTGGATGACGCCCTTCGAGACGGCCTTGTCCAGCTTCTTGCTGGCGAGGGCGAGCTTCTGCTCGGCCACAGCCTTGTCGCCGGCAGCGATGGCCTCGCGGGTTGCACGCACGACGGTGCGGAGCTCGCTCTTGTAGGCCTTGTTGCGCTCGGTCGCCTTGAGGTTGGTCTTGATGCGCTTGATCTGCGACTTGATGTTTGCCACGTTGAATAGTGTCCTTTAAATACAGGTTTACGGTTGTTCCGCGCGGTGAGAGAGGGCACCTTGCGGGTTGTGTGGATGTCACCACACGCAAGCCAAGAACCAACTCTAGCAGATCGGCTTTTGAGAAGGCCGCGCAGAGGAGGTTCGTGTCGTGGCGGATCGCGGCGCGTCGCCCCGCCACGCGTCGCCCCGCCGTCTGCGCCGCGACCCTCCGAGGTGCCACCTGGTTCTAGGTGTCAGGCGTCGAGCTGCAACCGGTATCCCATGCCAGGCTCGGTGAGCAGGTATCGCGGGCTTGACGGGTCGGGTTCGAGCTTTTTGCGCAGCTGTGAGAGGTAGAGCCGCAGATAGCCGGTGTCGCGCGCGTGCTCGGTGCCCCAGATCCTGCTGAGCAGCATCTGCCGTGTGACAAGCTTCCCTGCGTTGCGGATGAGCAGTTCCATGATCTGCCACTCGGTGGGGGTGAGGCGGATCCGCTGTTCGCCGCCCGCAGTGGCCTCCACGGCGGTGTGCGCTGCGAGGTTGATGGTGACGGTACCGAAGCGCACGATGGGGGCTGGTTCTTGCCCGGCTTGGCGGCGGGTGAGCGCCCGGATGCGCGCGAGCAGCTCTTCGATTGAGAAGGGTTTCACCACGTAGTCGTCGGCACCGGCGTCGAGCGCTTCGACTTTGTCGTCGGCACCTGCACGGCCGGAGACGACGAGGATCGGGGCCTCTGACCAGCCGCGGATGGCCTGGATCACTTCGACGCCGTCGAGCCGCGGCATGCCGAGGTCGAGCAGCACGAGCTCGGGGCGGTGATCGGCGGCGAGCGATACTGCCTCGGCACCGTCTGCGGCGGTGAGCACGTCGTAGCCCTTGGCGGTGAGGGTGATGCGCAGCGCGCGGAGCAGCTGCGGGTCGTCGTCGGCGATGAGGATGTTCATGAGCCCGCCTCCGGGTGTGATGGGGTGTCTGCTGCGGGCAGCGAGATGATCATGGTGAGGCCTGTGGTGGGTGTCTGTTCGGGTCGCAGCTCGCCGTGCATCGCCTCGACAAAGCCTCGCGACAGTGCGAGGCCGAGCCCGAGGCCTGTGGTGTTGTCGGTGTCGCCGAGTCGTTGGAACGGCAGGAACACCTGCTCGAAGCGGTCGGCGGGAATACCAGGCCCCTCATCGACGATGCGGATGTCGATGCGGGCGTCGAGGGCGATGGTTTCGATGAGCACGAGGCTGCCCTCGGGGGTGTAGCGGGCCGCGTTCGCGATGAGGTTGACGAGAGTGCGTTGCAGCAGCACCGGATCGCAGCGGACGAGGCTGTCGCCGTGTTTGAGGGCCAGTCGCACCTGTCCGGGGCCGAGATCGAGTTCGTCGAGCGCTGGCAGGATCACCTCGGCGGGGTCGCACGGAATCTCAGCCACCGCGAGCACTCCCGACTGCAGGCGACTTGCGTCGAGCAGGTCGGTAATGAGGGTGCTGAGCGCTGCCAGGCTTTCGTCGGCGGTTTCGAGGAGCGCTGCGCGATCCCCATCGGAAAGCGCGGATCCCGTCGCGCGCAGGCCTCCGACGGCGGCCGTTGCCGAGGCGAGGGGGCGCCGCAGATCGTGGCTCAGTGCGGAGAGCAGTGCTCCGCGCAAGCGATCGGATCCGGTAACCGTCTCGAATTCGTCGACGGTTGCCTCCAGCCGCCGCCGGGTGCGCGCGCCGCGGCCCACCACGAAGCTGACGAGCACCGCAATGGCCACGTGCATGAGCAGCACAAGTAGGTGAATCGGGTCGGCGATGGTGATGTCGCGGTAGGGCGCGATGAAGGCGAGATCGAGCACCACCCCCGAGAAGGCTGCGGCGGTGAGTGCTGGCCAGATGCCGCCGACGAGTGCAACGGCGACGACGAGCAGCTGGTAGCTCAGCACTTCGACGGTGATCGTCTCGGGGCCGTGCAGCGACCGGAGGGGGATGAGCAGCAGCAGGCCGCCGCCGATGGCGAGCGCGAATCCGCCGAGCTGGCGACTGAGGCTCACTCCACGCTGCACGCTCATCCGATCCCCGATTCCCTGGTCAACGCCTCCACTGTATGCCGTGCTGCGGCGAGCGGGCTGTTACGCGACGTGCACCCAGGGTCGCCTGGTGACGTCGGGTTCGGCTTCGCGCACCACCTCGCGGGTCATCGGGGCGATCTCGCCGTCGCCGAGGATCAGGAAGCGGATCAGGTGGTGCAGTGGGTGCCCTTCGGTCCAGCGGAAGTAGACGTGCGGGGTGCAGCCCACTTCACGACGCAGGTGCAGGGCGATGGCCGCGATGGCGTTCGGCACCGTGCTGCCGCGGGCGGTGAGCACCCGGTAGCCGTGGCGTTCCACACCCTCGACGAGCAGTTCGCCTTCGAAGTCAGAGCTGTCGGCGATTTCGATCTCGAGGAAGAGCACGTCGTCGTCTGGCAGGCCGTGCACGATCCGAGCATGTTCGAGCTTGGCCCGATAGCGTTTCGCGCTGATGTCGTTCGGGGTGTGGGCGACGAGCCTGAGCGCGCCCTCGGGGCACGCTTCGACGAACTCGGCGGCTGCGGTGTCGAGGCGCACCGAGGTGGCGCGCAGCTCGGTGGAGCGCGCAATGCGGGAGATGAAACTCACCACGACGATGCCGATGATGAAGCAGAGGGCGATCTTGATGCCGTCGGGGCGTTCGATGATGTTCGCGACTGTGGTGTAGAGGAACACCGCGGTCACAATGCCGAAGCCGATGGTCTCTGCGCGCTCTTTGCGGCGGCGAGCTACGAGGGTGACAGCCGCTGCCGCGGAGGTGATGAGCACGAGCACGCCCGTTGCGTAGGCGCCGCCCTGTGCGTTGACGTCTGCCTGGAAGATGATGGTGATGATCACCGCGATCGTGGTGAAGACGAGCACGAGCGGTCGGGTGGCTCGCGCCCATGCAGGCGCCATGCCGTAGCGGGGAAGGTAGCGGGGCACCAGGTTGAGCAGCCCGGCCATCGCCGAGGCGCCTGCGAACCAGAGAATCATGATGGTGACGAGATCGTAGGCGGTTCCGAAGCCTTCGCCGAGGTATGCATGCGCGAGGTAGGCGAGTGCGCGCCCGTTTGCGGCCCCGCCCGCCTGGAACTCTGCGGCTGGGATGAGGGCCACCGTGGTTACAGAAGAAGTGATGAGGAAGCCGCTCATGATGAGCGCGGACGTCGTGAGGAGCCGACGCGCGCCGCGGATCCGCCCCTCAGGATTTGCTTCGGTGTCGCTCGCGTCACCCTTGATCTGGGGCATGACGGCGACGCCGGTTTCGAAGCCGGAGAGGCCGAGAGCGAGTTTGGGGAAGACGAGCAGCGCGACGGCGACGACGAGAATCGGGTTGCCGTGCTGCGTGGTGAGGGTGGTCCACCAGTCGGTGATCACGACGGGGCTGGAGACCAGGTGCCCGATGGCGACGATGAGCACCACGAGGTTCAGTGTGAGGAAGGCCGCCACCAGCGCTGTGGCGAGGCGGATCGCTTCGCGGAAGCCGCGCAGGAACACCGCGCCGAGCGCAGCGAGCAGCACGAGAGTGACGAGCACCTGCTGTCCGTGCAGTGCTTTCGGGGCGAACGGGTTCTCGATGAGGTGCGCGGTGGCGTCTGCGGTGGAGAGCGTGATGGTGATGATGAAGTCTGTTGCTGCGAAGCCGAGCAGCACGAGCACCACAAGCTTGCCGCGCCAGCGGGGCAGCAGTTTTGCCAGGATCGAGATTGAGCCGGTGCCGTGCGGGCTCTCCTTCGCGACGCGGCGGTACACGGGCAGCGCACCGAGCAGGGTGACGAGCACCAACACGATCGTGGCGATGGGGGCAACGGCACCTGCGGCGAGCGCTGCGATGGCGGGCTGGTAGCCGAGGGTGGAGAAGTAGTCGACGCCTGTGAGGCACATGACGCGCAGCCAGTGGGTGCGGCGGTGCTCCTCGGGCTGGCCGTGGGGGCCCGTCTGCCTGCCCGGCGATTCGGCGTTGTCGCCGAGAAGCCAGCGGCGTACCCTGCCGGCGTTGCGCCGTGAGGGCGCGTCGACCGGGAGCCGCTCGAGTGACGAGGTCGTCGATGTTCGTTGCACACTCTTATCGAAGCGCTGCGTGAGGGGCGGCGAGAGAATCCTTACGGTTTCCATACGGTTGTGTCGGCGGCCCGTGCGGAATCCTCGCAGTACGGGCATCGCGCGGATGCGCGGCGGAGGGAGGGCCTGTGCTGTGGGATAATGGCGGGCAATGTCTCCTCGCAGTGTGAACCCCCCAGTGCCGGCGTCGACCGACCCCGCGCAGATCCGCAATTTCTGCATCATCGCGCATATCGACCATGGCAAGTCGACGCTCGCCGATCGTATGCTGCAGATCACGGGCACCGTCTCGGATCGCGATATGCGTGCGCAGTACCTCGACAACATGGATATCGAGCGCGAGCGCGGTATCACGATCAAGTCGCAGGCCGTGCGCATGCACTGGTCGCTGGGTGGTGCCGACTTCGCTCTCAATATGATCGACACCCCCGGGCACGTCGACTTCAGCTATGAGGTGTCGCGTTCGCTTGCCGCCTGCGAGGGAGCGATCCTGCTCGTCGATGCCGCCCAGGGTATTGAGGCGCAGACGCTCGCCAATCTCTATCTGGCGATGGAGAACGACCTTGAGATCATCCCGGTGCTCAACAAGATCGATCTTCCCGCTGCTGATCCTGAGCGGGTGGCGCGTGAGATCGCGGATCTCATCGGCGGCGACCCCGCAGACATTCTGAAGGTGTCAGGCAAGACCGGTGCCGGGGTCGAAGAACTGCTCGATCGTGTGGTCGAGCGCATTCCTGCGCCGGTGGGTGCGATCGATGCTCCTGCCCGTGCCATGATCTTCGATTCGGTCTACGATCCCTACCGCGGCGTCGTCACCTATGTGCGCATGATCGATGGGCGGCTCACGCCGCGCGAGAAGATCCTGATGATGTCGACAAAGGCCGAGCACGAGGCGCTTGAGATCGGCGTTTCGGCTCCCGGCCCCACCCCGACGAAGGGGCTCGCGGTCGGTGAGGTGGGCTACCTCATCACCGGTGTGAAGGATGTGCGCCAGTCGAAGGTGGGTGACACCGTCACCACGAAGCTGAAGTCGGCGCAGGATCCGCTGCCTGGCTACACCGATCCGAAGCCGATGGTGTTCTCGGGCCTGTACCCGATTGACGGCAGTGACTACCCGATTCTGCGCGAGGCTCTCGACAAGCTGAAGCTGTCGGATGCGGCGCTGCAGTACGAGCCTGAGACCTCGGTGGCGCTCGGCTTCGGCTTCCGCTGCGGCTTCCTGGGGCTGCTGCATCTGGAGATCATTTCGGAGCGCCTGCGCCGCGAGTTTGATCTCGATCTCATTGCGACCGCGCCGAGCGTGATCTACCAGGTCACCACCGACGACGGCAAAGAGGTCACGGTCACCAACCCCTCCGAGTACCCCGACGGCAAGATCGCGAGCGTGCGTGAGCCCGTCGTGAAGACCGCGATTCTCGCTCCGAAAGACTACGTGGGCGCGATCATGGAGCTCTGCCAGAGCCGCCGCGGCAGCCTGCTGGGCATGGAATATCTCGGCGAGCGCGTGGAGCTGCGCTACAGCATGCCGCTCGGAGAGATCGTGTTCGACTTCTTCGACCACTTGAAGAGCCGCACCCAGGGGTACGCGAGCCTCGACTACGAGCCGATGGGTGAGCAGGAGGCCGATCTGGTGAAGGTCGACATTCTGCTGCAGGGCGACAAAGTTGACGCTTTCAGCGCGATTGTGCACCGCGACAACGCCTACCACTACGGCACGATGATGGCCGAGCGCTTGCGCAAGTTGATCCCGCGTCAGCAGTTCGAGGTGCCGATTCAGGCCGCCATCGGCGCGCGCGTCATCGCCCGCGAAACGATCCGCGCGATCCGCAAGGATGTGCTCGCCAAGTGCTACGGCGGCGATATCAGCCGTAAGCGCAAGCTGCTCGAAAAGCAGAAAGAGGGCAAGAAGCGCATGAAGATGGTGGGCCGCGTCGAGGTGCCGCAGGAAGCCTTCATCGCCGCCCTCTCGGGCGACGTCGACGGCAAGGAAACCGCGAAGAAGTAGGGGTCTGACGATGAGCAACGAGCAGCCCGCACGGCGCAGCAGCCACGTCGAGATGCCTGTCGCCTACGCGGCGGTGGGCGCTTCGAAGGCCCCAGATTTGCTGCGCTTTCCGCCGGAGGGCACGACTCCCTATGAGGAGTCGCTGCGCTTGGGCAGTGGGCAGGAGCGTTTTCTGCTGGCATCGAGCCTGCTGATGACCTGGGGTGCGCAGCGCGGCAGCGGTGTCACCGTCGCCGATGTGGTGCGTGGCTCTGGTGAGCGCTACGCCGGTGTGAGTTTCGACGACGCCGGCACGCCGCAGGCCGCGGGCGAGATCGAAGAGCAGTTCGGTCCTGACGGCGAGGCATATTTGGTGGCCGGCACCACCGCTGTGCTGCACGCGCCTGGGCAGGATCCCCGCAGTGTGCTGATCGTCTACACGGTGGATGAGGAGCGGAGCTCGGGATTCGCGTGGGGCACTTGCGATGAGGCCGGTGCCGTTGGCGAGCAACTGTTTCTTGTGGAGCATCGCGAAGACGACACGGTGTGGGCTGTTGCGCGCGGCTTCCTCGCGGCACCGAAGAGCGGTCTGCTGGGCTTGAAAGCTCGCGCTGATCTGCGCGTCGCTGTCGAGGCAGTGAAGGCGCAGCTCGCGGCACTCGCACCGGGTGCCGTGCCCGTCGTTGATCCGAACGCTCCGAAGAGCATCGAAGCTGAATCCACTCCCGAAGCCGCATCCGAGGCCGCGGGCCACGACGGCGCGGATGCGGGTGACGATGCCGAGCATTCTGCCTGAGGGCGATCCCGCTCCGGCTGACGGTTCGCTGCCTTTCGGTGTCGCCGATGGTGCAGCAGAGCGCCGCTTCGGTGTCTACGTGCATGTGCCCTACTGTCGGGTGCGCTGTGGCTACTGCGACTTCAACACCTACACCGCCACGGAACTCGGCGGCACCCGCCGCGATGACTACGCTGCGCAGGTGCAGCATGAGCTGAGCTTCGGTGCTGAGGTGCTGCGGCGAGCGGGGCTGCCTGAGCGCCGGGTGTCGACGGTGTTCTTCGGGGGTGGCACGCCCACTTTGCTGCCCGCGAGTGATCTCGCGGCGATGCTCGGCAGGATCCGCGACGAGTGGGGCCTCGAATCCGGAGCTGAGGTGACCACCGAGGCGAACCCTGACTCGGTCGATGCGGCCTATCTCGCGACGCTCGCGGAGGCCGGGTTCACTCGCGTCAGCTTCGGCATGCAGTCGGCGGTGCCGTATGTGCTTGCCACGCTCGACCGCACGCATACCCCCGAGCGCATTCCGCTCGTGACGCGGTGGGCGCGCGAGGCGGGCCTGCAGATGAGCGTCGACCTGATCTACGGCACGCCGGGGGAGTCGCTCGCCGATTGGGAGCGCTCGATCGATGCCGCGCTCGCGACCGAGCCCGATCACATTTCGGCGTACGCCCTGATCGTGGAGCCCGGCACGAAGCTCGCGGCGCAGATTAAGCGCGGCGAGGTGCCGGCACCCGACGAGGATCTGCACGCTGAGATGTATGAGCTCGCCGAAGCTCGTTTCGCGGCCGCGGGGTTTTCCTGGTACGAGATCAGCAACTGGTCGCGCACGCCGCAGACCCGCTCGCGGCACAATCTCTCGTATTGGACTGGCGAGGATTGGTGGGCTGCGGGCCCCGGCGCTCACAGTCACATCGGTGGGGTGCGCTGGTGGAACGTGAAGCATCCCGGCGCCTATGCGCAGCGCATCGCAGCGGGGGTGTCCCCGGCGCACGCTCGCGAGACGCTGAGCGAGGATGCGCGCCGCGAGGAGCGCGTGCTGTTGGAGACGCGGATCGCCGACGGTCTGCCCGTCGAGGTGTTGAAGCCTGCGGAACGCCGTGCGATCCCGCAGCTCATCGCTGACGGTCTCATCGACGGCAGGGCTGCGATTGCGGGGCCGGGACGGATCGCGCGCGTGGTGCCGACGCTGCGTGGCCGTCTGCTCGCAGACACCGTGGTGCATCGTCTGCTTGGCTGACGGATGGCCTCGGCTGTTTCCGGCTCCGGGTTTCGCCGACGGCGTGATTCGCTGCCGACGGCGCAGAGGGGCCTGCGATAGACTTGGCACTCTGAGTTGGTGAGTGCCAAGAAGGAGGGGCGTGACATGGTGTCGGAGCGCAGCCTGGCGGTGCTGCACGCGATCGTGAGCGACTACGTCTCCTCGAATGAGCCCGTCGGCTCCCGTGCGATTGTGGACAGGCACAGTTTCGGCGTGTCCGCCGCCACGATTCGCAACGACATGGCGCTGCTCGAAGAAGACGAGCTGATCGCACAGCCCCACACCTCCTCCGGTCGTGTGCCCACCGACAAGGGCTACCGGCTCTACGTCGACACGCTCGCGAAGATCCGCCCCGTCAGTGCGGCGCAGCGATCCGCGATCGAACGCTTTCTGGGGGAGTCGAGCGACCTTGATGATGTGATGGCCCGTACCGTGCGGCTGCTCGCGCAGCTCACCAACCAGGTGGCCGTCGCCCAGTACCCGTCGCTGCGGCGCACGGTGGTGCGCCACATCGACCTTGTGGCCATCGGCGAGGATCGGGTGCTGTGCGTGCTCATTCTCGGCAGCGGCGTCGTCGAGCAGCAGGTGGCGTGGCTGCCGGCTTCGCAGGTGACCGAGGCGTGGGTGCACGGGCTCAGGCAGCGGATCGCCGAGGCCGCTGTGGGGTCCGACGTCGAAACGGCGGTTGCAGCGGTGACGGGCCTGATCGAGGGCGTCGAAAGTTGGGCGCAGCCCGCTGAGGCCGAACTGGTGCGCCGAGTGCTTTCGGTTGTGGTGAGCCAGCTGCAGGCCAACCGCAGTGAGCGCATTGCCGTCGCGGGTGCCGCGAACCTGTCACGGCCGAGCGAGTTTGCAGGTTCACTGCCGGCCGTGCTTGAAGCCATCGAAGAGCAGGTGGTGCTGCTGCGACTGTTCGGTGAACTCGCCCGTGATGGCCGCGACGTCGCCGCGTCGATCGGCCGCGAGAACGCCCCCTACGGGCTCTCTGCGACCTCGGTGATCGCTTCCAGCTACGAGCAGGAGGCCGACTCGGTCTCACGGCTCGGCGTGCTCGGGCCGGTGCGCATGGACTATGCCGGCAACATCGCCGCCGTGCGTGCCGTGGCACGCTATCTCAACCGCTTCCTGGGCGAGGAGCAGTAGCACCTCGGGGCGTCCTGCCCCGCAGCCCGGTTACCCGTTTCATTGAACAACACCCCTGAGGAGCACAACGTGGCCGACCACTACGAGACCCTCGGCGTGTCGCGCGAGGCGACGCCCGAAGAGATCAAGAAGGCCTACCGCCGGCTCGCGCGCGAGCTGCACCCCGATGTCAACCCGAGCGAAGAAGCCTCGGAGCGCTTCAAGAGCGTCACCCACGCCTACGACGTGCTGAGCGACCCGGAGCAACGTCAGCGCTACGACATGGGCGGCGGCCAGGGCGGAGCAGCAGGCTTCGGCGATATCTTCGAGACGTTCTTCGGCGGTGGCTTCGGCGGCGGTCAGCGCGGCCCGCGTTCGCGCACCGAGCGTGGTGACGACGCCATGATCCGCGTCGATGTCTCTCTCGAAGACGTGATCTTCGGTGTGCAGCGCGACATCACCGTGAACACCGCGGTGCTCTGTGGCGTGTGTCAGGGCAGCTGCTGCCAGCCTGGCACGCAGCCCGTCACCTGTGATGTGTGCGGCGGTCAGGGGCAGGTGCAGCGGCAGGTGCGCTCGCTGTTCGGCAACGTCGTCACCATGCATCCCTGCGGTAGCTGCCACGGCTACGGCACCGTCATCGAGCACCCGTGCGTGGAGTGCGCAGGCAAGGGGCGGGTGCGCGAGCGTCGCACGATCCCCGTCGATATCCCCTCCGGCATCGACACGGGCACGCGCCTGCAGATGCGCGGCGGCGGCGAGGTCGGCCCCGGCGGTGGCCCCAACGGCGACCTGTTCATTGAGTTCCGGGTGATGCATCACGACGTGTTCAGCCGCGATGGCAACGATCTGCTCTGCACCATGCAGGTGTCGATGACTGACGCGGTGCTCGGTGCCGCGGCGAAGCTGCAGGCGCTTGATGGTGAGGTCGAGATCGAGTTGGCCGCAGGCACGCAGTCGGGCGATGTGCTCACGGTTCGCGGCCGCGGCATTCAGGGCTTGCGCAGCACCACCCGCGGTGATCTGAAGATCGCGGTGCAGGTGAACACCCCCACGAAGCTTTCGAAGCGCGAGCAGGATCTCGTGCGTCAGCTCGCCTCGCTGCGCAGCGACGAGCCCCCGCATCTCGGTGAGTTCCAGCAGGGATTCTTCGGCAAGCTGCGCGACCGTTTCTTCAGGCAGGGCTAGCCCACAATGGCCAACCTCTACTACCGCGAAGATCTCGCAGCCGGGGCGATCGCTCCGGGCGCGATCGTCGAGGTGACCGGTGACGAAGCGCGCCACGCGGTGCGGGTGAGCCGACTGCGCCAGGGGGAGCGGATCCTCGTGGGTGACGGCGCAGGCTCGCTCGGCGAGGGGGTTGCTGAAGAGGTGGCGAAGGATCGCTTCGCGGTGCGCATCGAGCACGTCGAGACGGTGCCTGAGCCCGGCCAGCGGCTCGTGCTTGTGCAGGCGCTCGCGAAGGGCGACCGAGATGAGCGGGCCGTTGAGCAGGCCACCGAGTTCGGCGTCGATGCCATCGTGCCCTGGCAGGCTGCGCGCTCGGTGTCGCGCTGGGATGCCGGCGGCACTGGATCCGCATCTGACAAAGCAGCGAAGGGTGTTGCGAAGTGGGCCCGGATTGCCCGCGAGGCCTCGAAGCAGTCGCTCCGTGCGAGGGTGCCACAGATCGGCGAGGTGGTGACCACCGACGATCTCTGCCGTCTCGCAGGCCAGCCCGGTGTCGAGCTTGTGGCACTGCACCCCCGCAGCGGAAACCGCCTCGTGGAGTGGGCCGGTCAAAGCGAAGCCCGCGCAGCCGAACAGATTGTGCTCGTCGTCGGCCCTGAGGGCGGCTTTGCCGAAGCTGAACTCGACGCACTCGAAGCCGCGGGCGCATCGGTGCTGGTGCTCGGGAGCACCGTGCTGCGCACCTCCTCTGCCGGGCCGGCCGCGCTCGCAGTGCTCGGCGCCGCGCTCGGTCGCTGGTAGGACTGCGCGGCACGGCGATAGACTGCATCCATGGCACAGGACACCATTTTCGGCAAGATCGCCTCGGGCGAGATCCCCGTCGAGATTCTCGCGGAGACCGAACGCGTCATCGCGTTCCCCGACATCGCGCCCCAGGCGCCGGTGCATATTCTGGTGATCCCCAAGACCACGCAGTACGAGAATGTGGCCGAGCTTGCTGCAGGCGATCCCGAACTGCTCGCCGAAATGATCGCTGTCGCGAAGCGGCTCGCCGATGAACGTGCGAATGGCGAGTTTCGCATCATCTTCAACAATGGTGCGAGCGCAGGCCAGACCGTGTTCCATGTGCACGCGCACGTGCTCGCCGGTGAACTCGAGGAGCGCTCGCTCGTTGGATCCTAGAGAGGGAGCCCGTGAATCAGACTGACGCGCAAGGCGGCGACGCCCCGCAGCGGGGCTCCGAAGCTGAGCTGCAGCGCACGGTGCTGTTGGCCGGCGTCGACCTGGCGTCCTTTCTCGGGCACCGAGATCAGCTCATCGCCGACCTCGAATCGCAGCACCCGCGCGTCACCTTCCACGCCCGCGACCAGGTGCTGACGATGCGCGGGCCTGCTCCTGAGGTGCGCGCCGCCGAACAGGTGGTGCATGAAATCCTGCAGATCGCGAAGCTCAGCGGCGCGGTCTCTCGTCACGATGTGAAAGAGGTCACCCGAATGGTGCACGAGGGCGACGGGCCCACCGCGGCGCAGGTGCTCAGCGAACCCATCCTCTCGGTGCGGGGTCACTCCGTGCGCCCGCAGACTCGGGGGCAGCGCGCCTACGTCGACGCCATCGACGAGCATACGATCGTGTTCGGCATCGGCCCCGCAGGCACCGGCAAAACCTACCTCGCGATGGCGAAGGCTGTGCAGGCGCTGCAGCGGCGCGAGGTCGCGAAGATCATCCTGACGCGACCTGCGGTCGAAGCCGGCGAGCGCCTGGGCTATCTGCCTGGCAGCCTCGAAGACAAGATCGACCCCTACCTGCGCCCCCTGTTCGATGCCGTCGGATCGATGATGGATCCCGATGTGGTGCCCAAGTTGCTCGCGAGCGGAACGATCGAGGTGGCACCGCTCGCCTATATGCGTGGGCGCACCCTCAACGAATCTTTCGTGATCCTCGACGAGGCGCAGAACACCACTCCCGAGCAGATGAAGATGTTCCTCACCAGGCTTGGCTACGGCTCGAAGATGGTGGTGACGGGCGACATCACCCAGATCGATTTGCCGATCGCCGCGAGTGGCCTGCGAGTGGTGAACCGCATCCTGCGTGGCGTCGACGACATCCACTTCGCAGAGCTCGGCTCGGACGACATCGTGCGCCACAACCTCGTAAGTCGCATCGTTGACGCATACTCCGCCTACGACCAGAAGCAGCAGAAGGGAGACGCCCAGTGAGCGTCGAGATCAACAACGAGTCGGGCGTCGAAGTCGAGGAGTCCCGTCTGCAGCGGCTTGCGGCGTTCGTGCTCGAATCTCTGCACGTGCACCCCGACACCGAGCTCGGAGTGATGATGGTCGATGAGTCCGCGATCGAGCGCCTGCACGTGCAGTGGATGGACGAGCCCGGGGCCACTGATGTGCTGAGCTTCCCCATGGACGAGCTGCGCCCCGGTCGTATTGATGCCCGCACCCCGGCGGGTCTCCTGGGCGATGTGGTGATCTGCCCGCAGGTTGCCGAGGTGCAGGCCGAGGCCGCGGGCCACGATCTGCAGCAGGAGATGGCGGTGCTGCTCACCCACGGCATGCTGCACCTGCTGGGCTTTGATCACGCTGTTCCCGATGAGGAGGCTGAGATGTTCGGCCTGCAGCGCGACCTGCTGCTCTCGTTTGCGATGCGTGAACGGGGTCGCAAGTGAGCGTCGATCCTCCGACAGGTTCTGTTCCGCTGCCGCGCCGGCTGTCGGCAACGGCGAAGCGCATCGGCGCGATTGTGGCGCTCGGCCGCGGTCGCGTGCGTGATGAGGAGCAGCTGCTGTCGATTGTCGATCAGGCGGCGGATCAAGACCTGCTCGATGACGACGACCGCGATGTGATCCACTCGGTCCTGGAATTCGGCGACACCATTGTGCGCGAGCTGATGGTGCCCCGCACCGATATGAGCACGATTGATGCGACGCAGACCGTGCGAGAGGCGCTTGAATCGCTGCTGACCTCGCGCCATTCGCGCATGCCTGTGGTCACAGGCGGCCCTGACGATGTCGCCGGTGTTGCCTATCTGCGTGACGCGAGCGGCTTCGTGCTGCGCCGTCCCGAGGAGGCCGAAACCGAATCGGTCACCCGCATTATGAAGCCGGCGATGTTTGTGCCGGAGCTGCAGCCCGCCGACAAGCTGCTGCGGCAGATGCAGCGCGAGTCGAATCACCTGGCGCTCGTGGTCGACGAGTACGGTGGCATCTCGGGCCTCGTGACCCTCGAAGATCTCATTGAAGAACTGCTCGGCGATATCGCAGACGAGCACGATCGTGAAGTGCCGGAAGTAGCCGAGCGGGGAGATGGCTCGTACCTCGTGAACGCGAGGCTCTCGATCGATGACCTGGGCGAACTGTTCGGCATCGAACTCGACGATGACGACGTCGACACCGTAAGCGGGCTTTTCGCGAAGCATCTGGGCCGTCTGCCCGAGACCGGCGACACGGTGACCGTGGAGGGCGTCGAGCTCACCGCCGCCGACACTGAGCGAAGGCGCCAGCGACTGCTGACCGTCGTGGCCCGCTGGGTCGGGCCAGAAGAGGAAGAGGAAGACGAATGAGTGAGCAGCGCAGCGGCGGTGCCGAGCAGAGCTCCGGTGGGGCCGAGGCGGCCGTTCCGGGGGTGACCCCCGACTTCCGTGCGGGCTTTGTGTCGTTCGTGGGGCGACCGAACGTTGGCAAGTCGACGCTCACCAACGCCCTCGTGGGCGAGAAGATCGCGATTACGAGCCCGAAGCCGCAGACCACGCGCCGCGCGATCCGCGGCATTGTGCACCGGGCCGACGGCCAGCTCATCATCGTCGACACACCGGGCATTCACCGGCCCCGCACCCTGCTGGGTGAGCGCTTGAATGCGCTTGTCGAAGCCACCCTCGGCGATGTCGATGTGATCGGGTTCTGCGTTCCGGCGAATGAGAAGCTGGGGCCTGGCGATCGATTCATCAACGAACGCCTTGACGATTTCCCGCGTGCAAAGAAGGTGGCGATCCTCACCAAGGTCGACGAGGCTTCGAAGGGCGAGATCATTGATCAGCTCACGCGCCTCGGCTCGCTGCGGGAGTGGGATGCCGTCATTCCGATCTCGTCGGTGACTCGGGAGCAGCTCGATGTGCTGAGCGATGTGCTGCTTGGACTGATGCCGACCTCGCCCCCGCTGTACGAGGACGAGACCACCACAGATGAGGGCGAAGACGACCGCATTGCGGAGCTGATTCGCGAGGCCGCGCTTGAGGGCGCGCGCGAGGAGCTGCCGCACTCGCTGGCCGCGACTGTCGACGACCGCGAACTGCGCGAGGGCGTTGACGGGGCGCCGGACCTGCTTGAAATCTACGCTTCCATCTATGTCGAGCGCGACAGCCAAAAGGGCATCGTGATCGGCAAGGGCGGATCGCGGCTGCGCGATGTGGGGGAGCGCGCTCGGCGCGAGATCGAGGCGTTGCTCGGGCAGCGGGTCTATCTGTCGCTGCGTGTGAAGGTGCTCAAGGAGTGGCAGCGGGATCCGAAAGCGCTCGGAAGGCTCGGATTCTGACCGGAATCCAGTATTGTCTGCAGTATGCAGCTCACTGAATCAATCACCGATCAAGCTCAGATCACCGCGCTCTCTGCCGAGTACGGTGTGTTCGCCATCGCCTGGTATGTTGTCGTCGCGATTGCCCTGTGGCGGGTGTTCTCGAAGGCCGGGTACCCCGGGATCCTCGCGCTCATCCCCATCGTCAACGTGTTCTTCCTCGTCAAGGTGGCGGGCTACTCGGCGTGGGCGGCGCTGCTCTACTTCATTCCGATCGTCAACATCGTGTTCGGAATCTTCGTGGCGATCCGTCTCGGTGAGCGCTTCGGCAAGGGCGGAGCATTCTCGTTCTTCCTGCTGTGGCTGTTCTCCGTGATCGGCTACCTCATCATCGGCTTCGGCAGCGCCCAGTACAGCGAGCGTCGCGTCTGATCGACATTCCGTGCCGAGGCAACTCGGCCCGCCGTCAGGGGTGGCCCGGTGAATCCGGGCCATCCCTGCTTTGTGGTGCCGGTGCTCAGCGGCCGCCGCTGAAGCCGCCGCCCCCGCCGCCGCCGCTGAAGCCGCCGCCGCTCGAACCTCCTGAGCTGCTGGAGGTGTAGCTCACCGACGAGTTCAGGGAGCTGGTGAATCGCGAGATGGTGCTGTCGAAGGCGCCGAGTCCGTGAACGGCAACGGCCGGATACCAGTACGGCACGTAGCCGGGGCTCTGCTCGTATCGCACGGCGAGTGCGCGAGTCCACTGCTTTTCGAGCCCGAAGAGCATTGCGTAGGGCAGCAGTCGTTCGTAGATGTGGATCACGTTGACGGATCCGTCCTGCAACCGCTCGGCTCCCGTGTACGACTGCAGCATCTGGATGCGATCTGCTTCGGCAACGCTGATGAATTCGCGCACTCCCTCGAGGTATTCCCGGGTTTCGGCTCCCACGGGGGTGTGCACCCGGTGCGGGCAAATCGCAATGATCGAGAGCACCACGCCTGCTGCGGCAGCCACGAGGCCGACAACGCCGGCCGCGCTGTCGCGCTGGACAACCGCGATCAGCGATAGTACAAGCACGCCCAGCGAGAGCATGATGCCGGCGATGCCGAGCACGCGCGCTGCAGGGCTGTGCGCACGCCGGAAGTAGCCGCGTTCGCGAGCCTGCTCGGCTCCCTTCGACTGCAGCTTGCTCATCTTCGAGGCGAACGATTCGCTCTGCTTGGGGATCGTGAATGCCTCGCCCGGTGCCGCATGCGGGAACACCCGCCGCACGGTATCACTGTCGAGCGGATCGCCGACGCGCTCGGGATCGAGCAGGCGCAGCACCGGCTGCGCCTGCTTCGGCCCGAACAGACCCTGCTCGGGAACGCCGTCTTCGATGCGGAGGGTGCCGTTCACTGCGAGGTGCACCAGCTGTGCTGAGGCGGGATTCGAGGTGCTCCCGACGATCGGGGCGGCCAGAAGCGGCGGCAGCGAGGGCGGCACATCGTACTGCGCCACAATCACTCCGCGCGCAGTGCGGCTGCGCCGTCGCAGGGCGAGCACCGGGATCAGGCCGGCGGCTCCGACACCGAGCGCCGCTGCTGCACCCGCGAGGGGCAGCGTGTCGAGGGCGAAGTTCGACAGGCGCGCGGGCGGCTGCACCACGCTCCCAGGCGCGAGCCCGATAGCGACCGTGGCACCCTCCTCGGGGCCCAACGCGATGCCAGAGACTGCGAAGGTGCTCCCGGACTCGGTAATGGTGCACTCCTGGGTGGAGTTCGGTGCTCCGAAGTAGCAGCGGGCTTCGCCGTTCAATCGCTCGGCGAGTCCGGGTGAGAACGTGATTCGCGCAGAGAAGTCATCAATGGGCTGCTGGTGCTCGAAATCGGTGAGATCCCAGTAGAACTCGTCGGCCTTGCCATCATCACGGGCAAGCACCACATCGCTCAGCGTGTACTCGATCACGAAGCTGTGCACACCGCGCAGGTACCGATCATCGCCCGTGAGCACCGCGACGAAGCCGTTGTCGTACTCGATCTCGAAGGGCACCGGCTTGCCGGCGGCGTCGGACACCGAGAAGTCACGCGGATCGGTAGACGCCCCCTGATAGTCGATCGGCAGCCCGCGCACGAGACCGCGATTCTGATCGAAGTCGGGGAAGCGGGCGGTCAGCGTCTCGGTGACGTGCGCGATGGCGCGCCCGTCCTCGTCGGTGCCGACCTCATACTCGACCTGCCAGCTGTCGTAGCTAAAATCCTCCGTGCCGGCGTGCGCGGCCGGGGTCGGCGCAGTGGCCACCGCCGCGCCGATCCCAAGCAGTGCGACAGCGATCCCGAGCAGCGTTCTCCGCATCGTCCTCATACGATCCACCCTATGGCTGCGCCGCCGCGAGTGTCACCAGGCGGTGCTATAGTTGCTGCATGCTGTTCGGCTCGCTTCTCCTTAGCTGCCGCGACGAGTCCTAATCCCAGGCCTCCCTCGTCGCGGTGTTCGTGTTTGGCTGAGCAAGAGATATTGAGACGAGAAAGTACGAGCCCATGAAGAACACGCAGAAGCCCTCAGGTATGCCGGTGCACCGCTACCGCCCGTTCCACGAGATCATCAACGTGGATCTGCCCGATCGCACCTGGCCCACGAAGCGCATCACCGAGGCCCCCCGCTGGTGCGCGGTCGATCTGCGCGACGGTAATCAGGCCCTCATCGATCCCATGAGCCCTGAGCGCAAGCGCATCATGTTCGATCTGCTCGTCAAGATGGGCTACAAAGAGATCGAGGTCGGCTTCCCCTCGGCAAGCCAGACCGATTTTGACTTCGTGCGTCAGCTCATCGAAGACGATGCGATCCCCGACGACGTGACCATCCAGGTGCTCACCCAGGCGCGCGAGCACCTCATCAAGCGCACCTATGAGTCGCTCATTGGTGCCAAGCAGGCCATCGTGCACCTGTACAACTCCACGAGCATCTTGCAGCGCGACGTGGTCTTCCGCTCGGATCGCGAAGGCATCAAGAAGATCGCCACCGACGGCGCGAAGCTCTGCCGTGAGAGCGAGGCGATCTGCGCCGACACCGACATCTACTACGAATACTCGCCCGAGTCGTACACCGGCACTGAGCTCGAGTACGCCGTCGAGGTCTGCAACGAGGTGCTCGAGATCTTCGAGCCCACCCCCGAGCGCAAGGTGATCATCAACCTGCCGGCCACCGTCGAGATGGCGACCCCCAACGTCTACGCCGATTCCATCGAGTGGATGGGGCGACACCTCAACCACCGCGAGAACGTCATCATCTCGCTGCACCCCCACAACGACCGCGGCACCGCCGTCGCCGCCGCAGAACTCGGCTACCTGGCCGGAGCCGACCGCATCGAGGGGTGCCTCTTCGGCAACGGCGAGCGCACCGGCAACGTCGACCTCGTCGCGCTGGGCATCAACCTGTTTACGCAGGGCATCGATCCGCAGATCGACTTCTCCCGTCTCGACGAGGTGCGCCGCACCGCCGAGTACTGCAACCAGCTGCGGGTGCCCGAGCGCAGCCCTTGGGCCGGCGACCTCGTCTACACGGCCTTCTCGGGTTCGCACCAGGACGCCATCAAGAAGGGCTTCGAGCGCATGGCGCGCGACGCCGAAGAAGCGGGCGTCACCGTCGACGACATCGAGTGGGCTGTGCCCTACCTGCCCGTCGATCCGAAAGATCTCGGCCGTTCCTACGAGGCGGTCATCAGGGTCAACTCGCAGTCGGGCAAGGGTGGCGTCGCCTACCTGCTGAAGACTGACCACAGCCTCGACCTGCCGCGTCGTCTGCAGATCGAGTTCAGTGCCGTGGTGCAAGGCCTCACCGATAGCGAGGGTGGGGAGGTCTCCAGCGATGAGATCTGGCGCATCTTCCAGGACGAATACCTCCCCACCACCGATTCCTCCTTCGATCGCTGGGGCCGCTACGAGCTGTTCCGCACGGCCTCGAACAGCGCGGGCGACGGTGTCACCGAGCTCACCGTCGACTACCGCGACGGCGAGGGGGAGCACCAGCTCACCGCGCGCGGCAACGGGCCTGTCGATGCCTTCATCTCGGGCATCAACCAGAACGGCCACGACGTCACCCTGTTCGACTACGTCGAGCACGCCATGAGCTCGGGTGGCGACGCCGTGGCGGCGGCCTACGTCGACCTCGAGGTCGACGGGCAGCGGCTGTGGGGTGTCGGCATCGACCCCGACACCACCAGGGCCACGCTCAAAGCAATCGTGTCGGCAGTGAACCGTGCGGTGCGCGCATCGCACGAGCAGGTGCAGGTTGTCGGGGCGAACGCCTAACGCAACTGCCCCGAGCACTCCGTTCGTAGATATATTCGAATAATCGGTGTGGCGCGGGCCCGTCTGTCGGAGGCGCACCCTAGGCTGGGGATGTGATTGCTTCGATAGGCGGGCCCGTGCTCGCATCCGGTGCCGCTTGGGTCGTCGTGGGTGTTGGCGGGATCGGTATGCGCGTCGAAGTGCCCAGTGGCAGAGTGTCCCAGGCTGTCGTCGGCGATGAGGTCTTCCTGCACACCTCTCTGGTGGTACGTGAAGATTCCCTGACGCTCTTCGGCTTCGCCACACAAGACGAACTCGAGGTGTTCGGTCACCTCATCGCGGTGTCCGGAGTGGGGCCTCGCAGCGCGCTCGGGGTGCTTTCGGCCCTGAGCCCGGCAGAGGTGGCCGGTGCGGTGGCCGCCGAAGACGAAAAGCCGTTCCGCAAGGTCTCGGGCATCGGCCCCAAAACAGCGAAGCTCATCGTGGTGTCGCTCGCCGGTAAGCTTCCGGAACTCGGATTCGCCGACGACAGTGCTCCCGCTGGAGGAGCCGGTGACGCCGCGCAGCTCGTCGCAGAAGCCGTTGGAGAAGGTCTCGTGGGGCTGGGGTGGTCTGATGCCGATGCTCGCCAAGCCGTGCAGGACGCTCGCGACGCCGGAGCCCCAGACGATCACGCAGGTCTCTTGCGTGCAGCGCTTGCGCTGCTGCAGGCCGCGCGCAGCGGAGCACGCCGATGACGGGGGAGCTGTCACCGCAGGCATCGCCGTCGGAGCAGGGCTACGAGGGTGCGCTGCGCCCCTCGACGCTGTCCGAGTTCGTCGGGCAGTCGAAGGTGCGTCGTCAGCTCGGTTTGCTGCTCGATGCCGCCACGATGCGGCGGCACACGCCCGATCACATCTTGCTGGCGGGGCCTCCCGGCCTGGGCAAGACCACGCTGTCGATGATCGTGGCCGCCGAACTCGGCAAGCCGCTGCACCAGACCTCGGGCCCGGCGATCCAGCACGCCGGCGATCTCGCGGCAGTGCTCTCAGCGCTCACCCCCGGTGAGGTGCTGTTCGTCGATGAGATTCACCGTATGGCCCGCAGCGCTGAAGAAATGCTCTATCTCGCGATGGAAGACTTCAAAGTCGACATCATGGTGGGCAAGGGTGCCGGAGCCACCTCCGTGCCACTGGAGCTCGCTCCCTTCACTCTTGTCGGCGCGACCACGCGGGTGGGGCTGCTGCCGAACCCGCTGCGCGATCGCTTCGGGTTCACTGCACACCTCGAGTTCTACTCGGATGATGAGCTGGCGAGCGTTGTGCGTCGCGCTGCCGGGCTGCTCGACTTCGGTCTCTCGGAGCAGGGCATCGAGGAGATCGCCCGACGGTCGCGGGGCACGCCTCGTATCGCGAACAGGCTGCTGCGCCGCGTGCGCGACTATAGCCTCGTGCACGAGACACCCGGCGATACTGAGAGCGTGCAGGCCGCCCTCGCACTGTACGACGTTGACCAGCACGGGCTCGACAGGCTCGATAGGGAGGTGCTGCGCGCGGTTGTCGAACGTTTCGCCGGTGGCCCCGTCGGTCTCTCGACACTTGCGGTATCAGTGGGGGAGGAAGCCGAGACGATCGAGGCTGTCGTTGAGCCCTTCCTCGTGCGCACCGGACTGCTGACCCGCACCCCGCGCGGCCGAGTGGCGACCCGGCTCGGCTGGGAGCATGTCGGCGTCGTACCGCCCGCAGCGGCAGGCGCACCCACGCTGATCTGAGCGGTGCGGCGCTGCTGAACAGTGCCTTGGAACGGTCGGGGTTTGCAGCCGGAGCACGCTAAGCTAATGAAATCTGTGCCTCGCGGCTCCACATTTCGGGACCGCCCACCGAAAGGATCCTCGTGACTCTCGACCCGATCAGCCTCATCATGTTCGGCCTCATCGCCGTTCTGATCTTCTTCATGTTCCGCAACGGCAAGAAGCGTCAGCAGGCGATGCAGGAACTCCAGAACGGCCTCCGGCCCGGCGCAGAGGTGATGCTGCAGTCGGGCATCTTCGGCACCATCGAGTCCATCGACGAGAACGAAAACCGCGCCACCGTGCGCAGCGGCAGCTCCACCTTCGTGGTGCACCGCAACGCGATTTCGCAGATCGTCACCCCTGTCGAAGGCGCCGACGATGCCGCTCAGGCGACCGCATCCTTCGCACCTGACGATGATCCCGAGTTTGGTGAACGTCTCGCTAAGGGCGCGCCCAGCGACGCAACCCCCGCAGCTGATGAGACCACTGAGGCTCCCGAGGCCACCGGCGAAGCAAGCGAGCGCCCCGACGCCGACGATCAGACCGACGGGCAGACGCCCAAGGCCTGATCGGCCACCGCCGTGGGAGGGGACCGCGGCAAGAACCACTTCACTCAGACAGAAAGCAGTCAGTCTTGGCGTCCACACCTGCGGTGCGGAGGGCTCGTCGCTCCCTCGTATTCCTTCTGGTCCTCATCGTCGGCCTCGCGGGCCTCATCACCTACGGCGTATTCCGCAGCGATGCGACGTGGACGCCAAAACTGGCTCTCGACCTGCAGGGCGGCACGCAGATCCTGCTTGCCGCCGAGCAGACCGACGGTCAGGCCGTGAGCGGTGAGCAACTGCAGCAGGCGGTCTCGATCATCCGTCAGCGCGTTGACGCGGCCGGCGTCTCCGAAGCCGAGATCACCACGCAGGGTAGCCAGCACATCTCGGTCTCCATCCCCGGCAAGGCAGACGAAGCGACGCTGCAGCGCATTGAAGCCTCCGCGAAGCTCGACTTCCGCCCTGTGCTCGCCACCGGTATGGGCGTCGACCTCGAAAAGCTGCAGCAGCAGAACGAGCAGGCGACCGCCGAGGGCGACACTGCCGATCCCGCTGCCGCTGCGCAGGATGACACCGCCGCAAAGGACGCTGCCGCAAAGGACGCAGCCGCGGGGCCTGTCGACCCTGATCCGCTGCCCACCGAGGCCGGCGACCTGGCCTGGATCACCCCCGCTCTGCAGCAGCAGTTTGATGCGTTCAGCTGCGATTCGGAGGCTGCGCTCGATACGCGCGATGCTGCAGCGGATCGCCCCCTCATCACCTGCGACGACGCCGGCATGGAGAAGTTCATCCTCGGCCCGGTCGAGCTGAGCGGTGACGTCATCACCAATGCCGTCGCTCAGATGGGCACCACCAGCACCGGTGCCAGCACCGGTGAGTGGGTCGTGCAGATCACCATGAACCGTAAGGGCGCCGACACCTTCGGCAAGATCAGCACCAGGCTCTTCGGTGCCGCAGAACCGCAGAATCGCTTCGCCTTCGTGCTCGACGGCAGCGTGCTCTCGGCTCCCACCATGAACGGGCAAATCCTCGACGGCCGCCCCTCGATCAGCGGCAGCTTCACCCAGGAGTCCGCGAAGGCGCTCGCCGATCAGCTCAAGTTCGGTGCACTGCCGATGGACTTCACCGTGCAGAGCCAGGAGGACATCTCCGCGACACTCGGCACGAACCAGCTGCAGGCTGGCCTGCTCGCGGGCCTGATCGGTCTGCTGCTCGTGGTGGTCTACTCGATCTTCCAGTACCGAGCTCTCGGTTCGCTGACTATCGCCTCTCTGGGCGTCGCCGCGATTCTGACATACCTGCTGCTCACGTTCTTCTCGTGGCGACAAGGTTACCGTCTGTCGCTCGCGGGCGTGGCCGGCATCATCGTGGCGGTGGGCTTCACCGCCGACTCGTTCATCGTCTACTTCGAGCGCATCCGCGACGCACTGCGTGACGGCTTCAGCATCGAGAGCGCTGTCGAGCACGGCTGGAAGCGCGCCTTCCGCACGGTGCTCGCCTCTGACGGCGTGAACTTCCTTGCCGCGGTGATCCTTTTCATTCTCGCCGTCGGCAACGTGAAGGGCTTCGCGTTCACGCTGGGCCTCACCACGCTCGTCGATGTGCTCGTGGTGGCACTCTTCACGCACCCGATGATGGTGCTGCTGGCCCGCACCCGCTTCTACCGCTCGGGCCACCCGGCCTCGGGTCTCGATCCGAAGCGTCTGGGCGCCGTCTACCGCGGGCGCGCGCAGTTCCGCGAGCCCGTCATTGCTACGAAGGGTGCGGGCAAGAAGAACGCCCGCAGCCAGAAGGAAGCAGAACGCCGGCAGACCATCGCCGAGCGTAAGGCGGCGGAACAGGGCATCTCGCTCGAATCCGCCAACACCGGAAAGGAGAGCTAAGCATGGCTCGCTCATTCGCCGAATTCGGCAACGCTCTCTACACCGGCGAGAAGTCGATCAACTTCGTCGGCAAGCGCAAGGTCTGGTACCTGGTCTCCCTCGTGCTGATTGTGCTCTCGGTGCTCGGCCCGCTCGCGCGCGGCGGTTTCACCTTCGGCATCGAGTTCACTGGCGGCAGCCAGTTCCAGGTGCACCTCGCTGAAGGCGGTGACCGTGACCCCGCGCTTGCTGAATCCGCAGTGGCCGAGGTGCTGCCTGCTGCTGCCCCTCGCGTCACCCAGCTCGGCCCCACCGATATCCGTGTGCAGACCGAGGCGCTTGACGAGTCCGAGAACCGGGCTGTGACCGCCGCCCTCGCCAAGGCGTACAGCGTCAGCGAAGATGAGGTCACCTACTCGTACATCGGCCCGGCCTGGGGCCAGGACATCACCAAGCAGGCGGTCATCGCCCTGGTGGTGTTCCTGCTCTTCGCTGCGCTGGTGATGGCGATCTACTTCCGCACCTGGAAGATGTCGCTGGCGGCCATCATCGCGCTGCTGCACGACCTCGTCATCACTGCGGGCATCTACGGCATCTCGGGATTTGAGATCACGCCGGCCGCGATGATCGGCTTCCTCACGATCCTCGGCTACTCCCTCTACGACACCGTGGTGGTGTTCGACAAGATTCGCGAAAACACCTCAGGGGGCGAGCTGAACGACCGTCGCACCTTTGCCGAGTCGGTCAACCTGGGTGTCAACCAGACGCTCGTGCGTTCGATCAATACCTCGGTCGTTGCCCTGCTGCCGGTCGCTTCGATTCTCTTCATCGGTGCTTTCGTGCTCGGTGCGGGAACGCTCCGCGACATCTCACTGGCACTGTTCATCGGCATTCTGGTGGGCGCATACTCGACGATCTTCATCGCTGCGCCGGCCTATGCGCATCTGCGCGAGAATGAGCCCGCGATCAAGCGTCACGACGAGAAGGTGCTGCGTTCGCGAAAGGCTCAGTCGAGCGACGCTGAGGAGCAGAACGGGGCCGCGATCAGCGCTTAGCGCCGGTTCGTGGGAATGACCTCTCGTGGTGTAACGTTCAAACATTCGAGGGAGGTCAGAGTGGTCACGAACGACGTCACGCAGCAGAGCGGTACGACGGCGCTGCGTCGCCTGGTTCCTCGAATCTTCTCCCGAGGCAGCTCACCGGGCGCCGTCGACCAGCTCGTGCGCACCGTGCGTGCGAATTATCCGCGCGCCGACCTCTCAGTCATTGAGCGTGCCTACGTCGTTGCAGAACGCGCGCATCGCGGGCAGAAGCGACGCAGTGGCGAGCCGTACATCACCCACCCGATCGCGGTCGCTCAGATCCTCGCCGAGCTGGGCGTCGCTCCCGTGGCGATCGCTGCCGCGCTGCTGCACGACACCGTCGAAGACACCGACTACACCCTTGAACAGCTGACGGCCGAGTTCGGCGATGAGATCGCGATGCTCGTCGACGGTGTGACGAAGCTCGACAAAGTGAAGTACGGCGACTCTGCGCAGGCCGAAACCGTGCGCAAGATGGTGGTCGCGATGTCGAAAGACATCCGTGTACTGGTCATCAAGCTGGCGGATCGGCTGCACAACGCCCGCACCTGGGGCTTTGTGCCCGGCGATTCCGCCAAGCGCAAGGCGCAGGAGACTGTTGAGATCTATGCGCCGCTCGCGCATCGGCTCGGTATTCAGTCGTTGAAGGCCGAGCTCGAAGATCTCTCTTTCGCAGTGCTGAAGCCGAAGCTGTACGCCGAGATCGAGAACCTCGTGACGCAGCGCAATCCGCAGCGTGACGAGCTCGTGGGTACGGTGATCAGTTCGATCGAGAATGATCTGCGCGATGCGAAGATTCGCGGCGAGGTGACGGGCCGCCCCAAGGAGCTCTACTCCATCTACCAGAAGATGGTGGTGCGCGGCCGCGACTTCGACGACATCTATGATCTCGTGGGAATCCGCGTGCTCGTGAACTCGATTCGCGACTGCTACGCCGTGCTCGGTGCGGTGCACGCGCGGTGGACCCCGATCCCGGGCCGCTTCAAGGACTACATCGCCACCCCGAAGTTCAACTTGTACCAGTCGCTGCATACCACGGTGATCGGGCCTGACGGGCGTGCTGTCGAGATCCAGATCCGCACCGTCGAGATGCACCAGCGCGCCGAGTACGGCGTGGCAGCCCACTGGAAGTACAAGCAGCGCCAGCAGGGGCAGCAGGCGCCAGGTTCCAGCGATATGGCCTGGCTCGCGCACATTTCGGACTGGCAGGCTGAGACTGAAGACCCGAGCGAGTTTCTCGATGCGCTGCGCTTCGAGATCGGCGCGAAGGAAGTGTACGTCTTCACCCCGAAGGGGCGCGTTATCGGGCTTCCCTCCGGCGGCACCCCTGTCGACTTCGCCTACGCCGTGCACACGGAGGTGGGGCACCGCACGATGGGGGCCCGCGTGAACGGCCGCCTCGTGTCGCTCGAGACGCCGCTGCAGAACGGTGACGTTGTCGAGGTGTTTACCTCGAAGGATCCGAACGCGGGCCCGAATAAGTCGTGGCTCGATTTCGTGAAAAGCAAGCGAGCCCAAAACAAGATCCGACAGTGGTTCACCAAGGAGCGTCGCGAAGAAGACGCCGAGAACGGCAAGGTCGAGATCACGAAGGCGTTGCGCAAGCAGGGGCTGCCGCTGCACCAGGTGATGAATTCTGAGGGCTTGCAGCAGGTGGCGCTGCAGCTGCGCTACGCAGATGTCACGGCGCTCTACGCCGGCGTGGGAGCCGGGCACGTGTCGGCGCAGTCGGTGGTGGAGAAGGTCACCGGATTGCTTTTCGACGAGCAAAGCTCGACGGAGCCCGCTCTTGCCACTTTGCCGATCATCGAAGCGCCGCGCGCGAGCCGGGTGGCCGATTCCAGCGGCATTGCCGTGAAGGGTGCTTCGGGTGTGCTTGCGAAGTTGGCGAAGTGCTGCACGCCAGTGCCCGGAGATGACGTGATGGGCTTTGTCACGAAGTCCGATGGTGTTTCGGTGCACCGAGTTGACTGTCACAACTTCATCAATCTGCGAGAGCAGCAGGATCGAGTGGTCGAGGTCGAGTGGGCGCCCTCCTCGAAGAGCGTGTTCCTCGTGCAGATCCAGGTCGAAGCGCTCGATCGTTCTGGTCTGCTCTCCGATATCACCCGCTCGTTGTCGGAGCACCACGTGAACATACTCTCGGCTTCGGTGAACACCTCGACGGCGCGGCTGGCGGTCAGCAAGTTCGTGTTCGAGATGGCCAACTCGACGCACCTCGACCATGTGCTCAACGCTGTGCGTCGCATCGACGGGGTCTACGACGTCTATCGCATCACGAACTGATCGACTGGTTTGCGCGCTGCGGGCAGCGTCTGGGGCGGGATCTGCTTCGTGGGCGAATCGAGTCGCCGCAGCGCCACCGCGCGGTACTGTGCCCGACCGTTCCTGAGCGTGGTGCGGAGCTGGTCGGAGCCGCCTGGGATCATGCGGATCAGGAGGCGCACTGCCACCAGGTGCGCACGGTCGAAGGCTTCGGGGTTGCGAAGCAGGTCGCATGCGGTCTGCGCAGGGGCGGTGACCCGCAGATCTGGGGCGAAGGCGCTCAGCTCGTGGTGTGCGTAAGCGAATTGGTGCACCGAGACGCCCGGGGCCGGTGTGCGGCGTTCGGGTCTGCGCCTGTTGAGCGTTGAGAATTCAAGCGGGTGCCCTGGCTCGCGACAGGCACCCCAGACCCAGGCGGCCGTGAGTCGCACTGCGACGTGATCGGCGTCGAGCCAGGGGCGCAGCGCTGCTGCCCGCACGCGTGGTGTCTCGGGCCAGCCGACGCCGCGCACACCGGGGCCGCATCGCAGCAGTGTGCCTCTGAGCCGCTCGGCCGAGCGAACGGCTGCGGGCCAGTGATCAAAGCAGGGGAGCGGTGGCAGGGAGCGCTGAGTCATGCTCCCCATGCTCAACGCCGGGGCCTGAAAATGCCAGACCCCGGCGTCGAATGTGGATAACTCGCCCAAGGCTGCGCGAGTCGCGCGTCTGTGAGCGGAGCCTGAGTTAGTCGCCGATGGCTGCGAGCCACGACTGTTGAGTTGCGAGCTTCTGCTCGGCCTCAGCCTGCGCCTGTGCATTTCCGGCGGCCCGTGCGGCCTCGACCTCGGCGGTCAGCTCGGCGATCGAGGCTTCGAGCTGGCCGCGCAGGCCCTCGCTGCGAGCCTTCGTCTCCGGGTTAGTCTTGCGCCAGTGCTCTTCTTCGAGACCCTTGACGTGGTCTTCGATCTTGCGCAGGCGTGACTCGATATCACGCAACGCCTCGCGGGGCACCCGGCCGATTTCATCCCAGCGAAGCTGGATCTCGGTGAGTGCCTTGCGGGCTGCACCGTGCTCACGCTGATCGAGGATGGGGGCTGCTTCGTCGAGCAGTGCCTGCTTCGCGGTGAGGTTCGCAGCGTACTCTTCGTTGGTCTGCGCGGCCTCGGCGGCTTTCGCCTCGTAGAGCACGTCACCGGCGGCCTTGAAGCGAGCCCAGAGCTGATCGTCGAGCTTGCGGCTGGCGCGGCCGGCAGCCTTCCACTCGTCGAGCAGCGCGCGATACGCGGGAATGCCGTCGATGCCCTGAGATGCGAGCGCCTCGGCTGCGGCGATGATCCGCTCCTTGCGCTGCTTCACGTCTTTGTTGTTGGCGTCCATCTGCGCGAAGTGCGCGCGGCGTGCCGAGTCGAAGGACTGACGAGCGGTGCGGAAACGCTTCCACATGGCGTCTGCCTGTGCCTTGGGGATCTGGGGGCCGCTGCGCTGCGCGGTCTGCCAGTCGGTGAAGAGCTGCTCGAAGGTCTGGCTGGTGTCCTTCCAGCGGATCGACGCCTCGGGCTGGGCCGCGAGGCGCTCAGCCTCGGCGACAATGGCCTCGCGCTTGGCGACGGCCTCCTGGCGGGCGGCTTCGCGCTCGGCCTGCTGCTTCTCGCCGAGGGCAGCGGTCTTCTCGGCGAGCTTCTCGACACGGCTGCGCAGTGCCGCGATGTCGCCCACCGCAGCGGGCTCAACGAGCTGTTCGCGCAGCTTGGCGACGCTGTCAACCGCCGATCCGTCGGCGGTGCCGCGTGCAACGCGCGCCTCGAGCAGCACGATCTGCCCTTCGAGGTCGGCGTACTTGCGGGTGAAGTAGGCCAGCGCCTCTTCGGGGGTGCCGTCGGGGAACGAACCAACCGCGCGTTCGCTGTCGCCCTCGCGAACATAGACGATGCGGTCGTCGTCGACTCGGCCCCAGGGCGTTTCGTTGCTCGCTTCGCTCAAGGTTCTGCTCACCTGTCGTGTGGGGCCGGCTCGCCGACCATAACGGAATAGACCCCTCCACTATGCCATAGCCAGCGTTGCCCGGGCCCGTACTGACCGCGAATGTTAGGGGTGCTCGGTAGCATTGGGGGCGTGGAATCGAACACCGCTCCGGCGCACACCGCTCCTCTTGCGGTGCGCATGCGGCCGCGCTCGCTCGATGAGGTGGTGGGGCAGCAGCATCTGCTGCGGGCAGGATCACCGCTGCGCACGCTCGCTTCCGACTCCGAAGGGGGTGGAGGGGCCGTCTCCGTGATTCTCTGGGGGCCGCCTGGCACGGGCAAGACTACGCTCGCCCAGGCCATCGCGCACTCGAGTGGGCGCCGCTTCGTCGAACTGTCGGCAGTGACCGCAGGTATCAAAGACGTTCGCACCGTGATGGAGCGCGCCTTGAACGATCGCGATCTGTACGGCATCGCGACGGTGCTCTTTCTCGACGAGATCCATCGATTCACCAAGGCGCAGCAGGATGCACTGCTGCCCGGTGTCGAGAACGGCTGGGTGACGCTGGTAGCCGCGACGACAGAGAACCCGTCCTTCTCGGTGATCAGCCCGCTGCTGTCGCGTTCGCTGCTGCTCACCCTCGAACCTCTCGACGATGCCGATCTGCGTAGGCTGCTCGAACGTGCAATCGCCGACCCACGAGGTTTGGCAGGTGCTGTTGAAGCCGACGGTGAGGCGCTTGATGCGCTGGTGCAGCTCGCATCGGGCGACGCGCGGCGGGCCCTCACCGCACTCGAGGCCTCGGCCGCTTCGGCGCTCGCCGGGGGAGTGGCCGCCTCCGCCGCCGAAACTGAGCCAGACAGCACGGCTCGCTCTGACGAAGAGCCTGAGATCAACGGTGAGGCCGGGCCTCAGCGTGCACAGCTGACCGCCGAGATCGTGTCTGCAGCGGTGGACCGTGCGCTGCTGCGCTATGACCGCAACGGCGATCAGCACTACGACGTCATCAGCGCCTTCATTAAATCGCTGCGCGGATCCGACCCCGATGCCGCGATCCACTATCTTGCTCGCATGATCGAGGCAGGAGAAGATCCGAGATTCATCGCGCGGCGCCTCATGGTGCACGCGGCAGAAGACGTGGGCCTTGCAGACCCGCAGGCGCTTCCGATTGCGGTCGCGGCGGCTGAGGCGACGCAGCTGATCGGTTTGCCTGAGGCGCGGATCCCGCTCGCCGAGGCCACGATCTATATTGCTACGGCGCCTAAGTCGAACGCCGTCATCACGGCGATCGACTCGGCCATTGCCGATGTGAAGGCGGGGCGCTTCGGCCTCGTGCCGAAGCATCTGCGCGACGCGCACTACCCGGACGCGAAGCGGCTCGGCCACGGCAAGGGCTACCTCTACCCGCACAATGATCCGCGCGGAGTCTCCCGGCAGCAGTATCTCCCCGAAGAACTTGCCGACCGCGTCTACTACGCGCCCACCCAGCACGGCAACGAACGCGAGATCTCAGAGCGCCTCGACAAGATCCGCCGCATCACCAGGGGGTGAGCAGCGGCGAATTCTGAGAGAAGCAGTAGTTTCTGATACGATAGTCGCTGGCCAACACCGCTGCCGCGCACGGCTGCGCGCGGAATAGCAGGTGGCAGTCGCCCTGTAGCCGGGTTTCTGCACTGGTCGTTCCCTCACCGAAGACGGTTTGTTGCGTCGCGTGCATTGCGAACGAAGGTTCGTGAATGCGGGCGCAGCGTGGCCGAGAGAACACAGGGCTCGATCCCGAGCTCGCACTGTCAGAAACCCGAAAGGATCAACGTGTCGACTACGTCGCGTACCCGTTCCAAGACCCGCCTGAGCCGCTCGCTCGGCATCGCGCTGACCCCCAAGGCTGCGCGCTACCTCGAGAAGCGCCCCTACGGCCCCGGCCAGCACGGCCGCACCAAGCGCAAGAGCGACAGCGACTACGCCGTCCGTCTGCGTGAGAAGCAGCGTCTCCGCGCCCAGTACGGCATCCGCGAGAAGCAGCTCGTCATCGCCTTCAAGGAAGCCCGTCGTCAGGACGGCCTGACCGGTGAGAACCTCGTCGAGCTGCTCGAGATGCGTCTCGACGCACTCGTGCTGCGCGCCGGCTTCGCCCGCACCACCGCGCAGGCTCGCCAGATGGTCGTGCACCGTCACATCCTCGTCGACGGCAAGATCGTCGACCGCCCCTCTTTCCGCGTGAAGCCGGGCCAGCTCATCCACGTCAAGGAGCGCTCCGAGGGCATGGAGCCCTTCCAGGTCGCAGCTGCCGGCGGTCACGCCGAGGTGCTGCCGAACGTTCCCGGCTACCTCGAGGTCGAGCTCGACAAGCTCCAGGCACGTCTCGTGCGTCGCCCGAAGCGCGCTGAGGTCCCCGTGACCTGTGAAGTGCAGCTCGTGGTCGAGTACTACTCGGGCCGCTAAGCACCGAGCATCATATGCCGCAGGGGCGTCGGAGCAATCCGGCGCCCCTTCGGCGTCTCCGGGGACATCCCGCTGGGTGTCGGAGGCTACCGCTAAGCTTGAGAAACGTTTCTCGTGCACGACCGATAATCGCGCACGAACGCCACGAGGAGGAATGGAAACATGCGCAAACTGCTGTGGCTGCTGAACGGAGTGGTGCTGGGATTCGTCGCCGCGCACTTCGTCAATCAGACGCCGGAGGGGCGACGCTTCTTCGCTCGCGTCAACCGCGGGGTCGACGAGCTGAACCGGGCCTTCGTCACCGGCTATCGAGAAGCCGAAGCCGAAGCCGACGAACTGCTCGACGACGTCGAGAACGCGCTGCGCAAGCTGCGCCAGCAGCGCTGACCCCACCACCCACACACCCAGAAGGACTCCGCTCGGATGCTGACCGCCGAAATCCACCGCCGCTGGCTCGACTTCTTCGAAAAGCGAGGACACACTGTCGTGCCCTCGGCCTCCCTCGTGAGCGACGACCCGAGCCTCATGTTCACCGTTGCCGGCATGGTGCCGTTCGTGCCCTACCTCTCGGGTCTGGTTCCCGCTCCATACAAGCGGGCCACGAGCGTGCAGAAGTGCATTCGCACCAACGACATTGAAGAGGTCGGCAAGACCCCGCGTCACGGCACCTTCTTCCAGATGTGCGGCAACTTCTCCTTCGGTGACTACTTCAAGGAAGAAGCGATTCGCTTCGCCTGGGAACTGCTCACTACGAGTGAGGCCGAAGGCGGCCTCGGATTTGAGGCGAAGGACCTCTGGGTTACCGTCTACGAAGACGACGATGAGGCCATCGGGTTCTGGAAGCAGCACTCGTCGCTTCCCGACGAACGCATCCAGCGCCTCGGCAAAGACACCAACTACTGGTCGACCGGTCAGCCCGGCCCCGCTGGTCCGTGCTCCGAGATCTTCTACGATCTGGGCCCGGAGTACGGCGTCGATGGCGGCCCCGCCACCGACGACGATCGCTACGTCGAGATTTGGAATCTCGTCTTCATGCAATACCAGATCACCGATGTAAAGTCGAAGACCGACTTTACGATCGTGGGCGAGCTGCCGAACAAGAACATCGACACCGGTATGGGTCTCGAGCGTGTCGCGTTTATCAAGCAGGGCGTGCAGAACATGTACGAGATCGATCAGGTGCGCCCCGTGCTCGATCGCGCTGCCGAACTCGCGGGCAAAACCTACGGTGCGAACCACGAGGACGATGTGCGCTTGCGCGTCATCGCCGATCACGTGCGCAGCGGCCTGATGCTCATCGCCGACGGGGTCACCCCATCTAATGAGGGCCGTGGCTACATCCTGCGCCGCCTGCTGCGCCGCGTTGTTCTTTCGATGCGTCTCCTCGGCTTCGACGGCCCGAGCTTCGCTGAACTCTTCCCCGTGTCGCGTGACGCGATGCAATCGGCCTACCCGGCAGTGGAGCGCGACTTCGACTTCATCTCGCGAGCCGCCTACGCCGAGGAGAAGACCTTCCTGCGCACCCTCGCCTCGGGCATTCAGATTCTCGACTCGGCGGTGGCTGCAGCAAAATCTGCAGACGTCTCGGTGCCCGGTGACACCGCGTTCCTGCTGCACGACACCCACGGCTTCCCGATCGAGCTGACGCTTGAGATCGCCGAGGAGGCCGGTGTCTCGGTGAACCGCGAAGTCTTCACCGCGCTCATGCAGGAGCAGCGCGACCGCGCCAAGGCCGACGCCAAGGCGAAGAAGGGCCAGCGCGCCGACCTCTCCGTCTACAAGGAGCTGCGCGGCCTCGGCGAGACCGCGTTCGTTGGCTACGACGAACTCAACCATGAGAGCCGCGTGCTCGGGATCGTTGTCGACGGCACCCCCGCCTCTGAGGCGCGTGAGGGCCAGATGGCCGAGATCGTGCTCGCTGAGACCTCCTTGTGGGCTGAATCCGGCGGTCAGGATTCTGACCAGGGCCTCATCGTGGGCGACGGCTTTGAGGCTGAGGTGCTCGACGTGCAGAGGCCGGTGCCCGGCCTCATCGTGCACACCGTCAAGGTGACGATCGGCACGATCGGGCTCGACGCGCGGGCCGAGACCCGTGTCGACGCCGATTACCGCCGTGGTGCCACGCAGGCCCACTCGGGTACGCACATCGTGCACGCCGCGCTGCGGGAGGTGCTCGGTTCGAGTGCCCACCAGGCCGGCTCCTACAACAAGGCCGGGTATCTGAGGCTCGACTTCTCCCACGCCGAAGCCCTCTCGGCAGAGACGAAGAGCGAGATCGAGGAGATCTCGAACCTTGCGATCCGCAGCGACTACGACGTTGTCACTCGCGAGATGGCCATCGACGAGGCGAAGGCTATGGGCGCGATGGCGCTCTTCGGCGAGAAATACGGCGACCGTGTGCGCGTCGTCGACATCGGCGGCCCGTGGTCGCGCGAACTCTGCGCCGGCACGCACGTGTCCAGCTCGTCTGAGATCGGCATGATCAGCCTCATCTCCGAGAGCTCGGTCGGTTCGACGAACCGCCGCGTCGAGTCGCTCGTCGGTATCGAAGCCTTCCGCAATTTCGCTGCTGAACGCGCTATTGTGCAGCAGCTCACCGGTGGCCTGAAAGTGCCGCGGGCCGAGCTTGTCTCGAAGGTGCAGGATCTCGGCGCACAGCTGCGGGCGGCCGAGAAGAAGATTGCGGCCCTCGAGGCCGAGAAACTGGGGCAACGGGTGCCTGAGCTGCTGGCTGGTGCGCAGCAGCTCGGCGAGGTGCGCGCCGTGCTCGGATCCCTCGGCACTGTCGGCTCGGCAGATGATGTGCGCGCTCTAGTGCTGCAGCTGCGCGACAGGCTCGCCTCGGAGGCAGGCGTTGTGGTGCTCGCCGGCGAGACCGGTGGCAAGCCCGTGGTGATCGCCGCGACAACCGCTGATGCGCGCGACCGTGGCGTGCGTGCCGGTGACCTCGCGAAGCTCGGTGCTCAGGTGCTCGGCGGCGGGGGAGGCGGCAAGCCCGATCTCGCCCAGGGCGGCGGTGCCGATCCTGCGAAGATCGACGATGCGCTGGCCGAGATCCGGCGACACCTGGGTGGCTGATGCGCAGCGGAGTACGTCTGGGGATTGACGTTGGTAAAGCCCGCGTTGGCGTCTCCCGCAGCGACCCTCACGGGATGCTGGCGACGCCGGTTGAGACGGTGCCGCGCGACCTCGGTGGTGACGCCGATCTCGCGCGCATCGCCGAGATCGTCGCAGAGCACGACGCCTTCGAGGTGATCGTGGGGTTGCCGCTGAACCTGCGAGGCGAGCGTACCCCCTCGACCGACGACGCGGCAGCGTTCGCGGGGCGCCTCGCCGCCCGCCTGGGGGGAGAGGCGGCGAAGGTGCGGCTTGTCGACGAACGATTGTCGACGGTGTCGGCGCAGGGGCATCTGCGTCAGGCCGGAAAGAAGACCAAGCAGAGCCGGTCGATCATCGACCAGGCGGCGGCCGTGGTGATCCTGCAGCACGCGCTCGATTTGGAGCGCGCCAGGGGCGAAGCCCCCGGCCAGGCGGCCGCACTTCCCGAGCCCCCCGAGGAGGAGACTCGCCCATGAACGCGCGTTCATCAGAGCAGGAGGGCCGCACCGGCCGCCGTGTGCTCATCTCGTTGCTCGTCGCCCTGCTGCTGCTCGGCGGTCTCGCCGGTGCCGGGGCCTTTCTCTGGTCGCAGTATGGCGAGCAGATCTCTCTGGCGATGGGGTGGTCCACCAACGACTACGACGACAGCGATCAGGGTGAGGAAGTGACGGTTGCCATCCGCTCCGGCGAGATTGGCTCCGATATCGCGGCCTCGCTCCACAAGGCCGGTGTGGTGAAGACCTCCGACGCCTTTTACGAGCTGCTGCTCGCGCAGCAGCCTCAGGTTGAATTCCTTCCCGGCGTGTACACGGTGCGTGAGCGTATGAGCGCACAGGCTGCGCTCGACGCCTTGCAGGATCCCGCGAACCGTCGTCAGCTCAGCGCCACTATTCCAGAGGGACTCACCATCGAGGGCACGCTTGAGCGGCTCTCGCAGGGATCCGGTATCCCCTATGAGGAGTTCGCCGCGGCCGCCGCCGACCCGGCAGCATACGGCGTGCCCGCAGGGGTGCCCTCATTGGAGGGGTGGCTGTTCCCCGCCACCTACGAGTTCTCGCCGGAGATGACCGCGCAGGACATCATCGCCCTGCTCGTGAGCCATCAGGTGCAGGTGCTCGACGAGTTCGGAGTGCCCGAGGCGGATCGCGAGCGCGTGCTCACCATCGCGTCGATTGTGCAGCGCGAGGGCCGCGACGCCGACTTCGCAATGATCTCGCAGGTGATCCACAAGCGACTCGCGATCGATATGGCATTGGGTATGGATTCGACGGCGCAGTACGGCTCAGGCGAGCACGGCAGTTTCTGGTCGAGCGACGAGGCGTTGAGCGACGACAATCCGTGGAACACGTACGTGCACAAGGGATTGCCGATCGGCCCCATCTCCAACCCGGGGCGCGCCGCGGTCGATGCGGCTCTGCACCCGGCCGACACCGATTGGCTCTTCTTCGTGAACGCGCCAGGCGGCAACGGCGCACTGACCTTCACCTCGAACGAGGCGGAGCACGAGGCTGCGGTCCAGGTGTACCGCGATTGGTGCGCTGCGACACCCGACAGCGGGTGCTAAGGTGTCGCACGAGCACGAGCACGAGCACGAGCACGAGCACGAGCACGAGCACGAGCACGAGCACGAGCACGAGCACGAGCACGAGCACGAGCACGCTCAGCCCCGCCCGCCTGTGACGGCGCTGCCGACGGCGAGCCTTGCCGTGCTGGGATCGCCGATCCGCCACTCGAAATCGCCCGCGATTCACGCCGCCGCGTACACGCAACTCGGTCTTGATTGGAGTTACGGCCGAGAAGAGCTGCAGGCAGCGGATCTCAAGAGCTTTCTTGCCGGGCTCGGCCCCGAGTGGCGGGGGCTCTCCCTCACGATGCCACTCAAAGAAGAAGCCCATCGGATCGCTCTCGTGCGTGATCCGATCGCTGAGGAGAGCGGTGTTGTCAACACGCTGCTGCACCTCGGCGTGCCCGCCCCTGGCGGTGGATCGGCCTGGGCCGGTTTCAACACCGATGTTGGCGGGCTTGCCGCCGCGATTGCCAAGGCCGGCCTCGATGCGACGCGCACAGCTGTGATCGGATCGGGGGCGACCGCGGTGTCGGCGCTGCTGGCGGCCCGTCGGTTGGGTGCCGAGCACGTCGAGATCGTGGCGCGCAACGCTGCTGCTGTCGCCGACCTGGTTGTACGCTTCTGCGACACCTGTGAGCCCGGCACGGAGCGGCCGATGCAGGTCTCGGGCACCGTGACATCGCAGGAACCTGACCGCACGGGTGCGACCGAGAACCCCGCGCCGCAGCAGGCAGCGGTGCCCACCCTCGTGATTTCAACGCTGCCAGGCCAGGCCGGCAACGAACTCGAACTGCCAGAGGCGCTGCTGCGCGCCCCGCTCTTCGACGTCGCCTACGATCCCTGGCCGTCACCGCTTGCAGAGCGCTGGCGCGCGGCTGGAAGCACAGCGCACTCGGGAGACGGCATGCTCATCGAGCAGGCACTGCTGCAGATTCGCATCTTCGTGGCGGGCGATCCTGCGACGCCGCTGCAGCACGAAGAACGCCTCCTCGAGGTGATGCGCGACGCGGCGAGGCCCACGAATATGGGAAGATAGCAGGTATGCTGCGTTGGCTGACTGCCGGAGAATCTCACGGCCCTGAACTGATCGCCGTCCTCGAAGGGCTGCCAGCCGGCGTGCCCGTTTCGCTCGACGGAATCCGCGAAGACCTCGCCCGGCGAAAGCTCGGCTACGGCCGTGGCTCGCGGATGAAGTTCGAACAAGACGAACTGCACCTCTCAGGAGGCGTCGTGCACGGCGTCTCGATCGGCGGCCCCGTCGCGATCCGTATCGGCAACACCGAGTGGCCCAAGTGGACCGAGGTGATGAGCGCCGAGCAGACCGAACTCACCGAGAAGTCACGCGGCCGCGGCGCCCCACTGACCCGCCCCCGCCCCGGGCACGCCGATCTTGCGGGCATGCAGAAGTACGGCTTCGACGAAGCCCGCCCCGTGCTTGAACGCGCGAGTGCGCGCGAAACCGCGGCCCGGGTGGCTCTCGGCGCCGTGGCCCGTGCGTTCCTCGCAGAACTCGGAATCAGGCTCGTGAGCCACACCATCTCCATGGGCGAGGTGGCCGTGCCCGCCGGTGCGCCGTTGCCGCGACCTGAAGATGTCGCCGCACTCGATGCCGATCCGCTGCGCTGCTTCGATGCTGCGACGAGCGAGCGCATGGTTGCCGAGGTCGACGACACCAAGAAGACCGGCGACACCCTGGGCGGCATCGTCGAGGTGCTTGCCTATGGCCTGCCGCCGGGGCTCGGCTCCTACGTGCACTGGGATCGTCGCCTCGACTCACGCCTCGCCGGCGCCCTCATGGGCATTCAGGCGATCAAGGGTGTCGAGGTCGGCGATGGCTTCGAGACCACCCGGCGTCGCGGATCTGCCGCGCATGACGAGCTGCACCTCGCCGACGGCACCATCACCCGCGAAACGGGTCGTGCCGGCGGCATCGAGGGCGGCATGACCACCGGCCAAGTGCTGCGCGTTCGCGCCGGTATGAAGCCGATCGCCACCGTGCCGCACGCGCTCCCCACAATCGATGTGGCCACCGGTGAGGAGGCGAAGGCGCACCATCAGCGCAGTGATGTCACCGCGGTGCCCGCAGCCGGCGTTGTGGCTGAAGCGATGGTCGCACTCGTGCTCGCCGACGCTGTGACCGAGAAGTTCGGCGGCGACAGCGTGCCCGAGACCCGGCGCAACCTCGAGGCCTATGTGGCGGCGATCCCCGAGCGGCTGGCGACCGTCATCGAGTCGTGAACGGTCACCGGCGAGCGGGCCGCGCCTCGGGGCCTCCCGCGGCGAAGCCGAAGCCCGCGCCGCCCACGAAGCCTGCCCCGTCGGGTGACGCCGGGGCAACCGACGAAGTGGCTTCGGCCGCGTCGCGTCGAGCCGCGGCTCCCTCGGGTGCGCGTGGCCGCTCGCGGCGGCGCCGGCGGCGGCGGGGCGGTGCGCGCCTGCCGGATCGTGCCGTCGTGTTCGTGGGGCCGATGGCCGCGGGCAAGACGAGCCTCGGCAAGCGGGTCGCCCGTGAACTCGGGGTGCCGTTCATCGACACTGATGCGGTGTTCGTGCGTGAGCACGGCCCCATTACGGAGTTCTTCGAGCGGCACGGTGAGGCAGAATTCAGGCGTATCGAGGCCGAGGTGATCGCGGCCGAACTCGCGGTCGCCGGGGGGCGGATCGTGGCCCTCGGCGGGGGAGCGGTGCTCACTGAGAGCACTCGGCGACTGCTCGCCGGGCACCCCGTCGTGCTGCTGATGACCACGCAGGAAGCGGTGCTGCGCACCGCGAACCTGTCTCGTCGGCCGCTGCTGCGTGACGACCCGGAGGCGTGGGGCCGCATTCTCGAAGAGCGGCGCCCGCTCTACGAGGAGGTCGCGGATGTGACCTATCGCACCGACAGGGCCACCAAGGAACAGCTCGCGCGCCGTGTGGCGCAGTGGGCCCGCAGTTTCAGAAAGAGGAGCGACCAGGCATGAGCGACACCCCCACCCGCATCGAGGTCACCGGCGACGCCGCGTACACCGTCACCGTGGGGCGCGGCGTGCTCGACAGGGTGGCCGAGGCACTGGGTGATCGAGTCGCCAAGGTGCTGATCGTGCACACTGCCACGGTGGGGCGTCTCGCCGACGAGTTGCGCAGCGAGCTGCAGCAGCACTACGGCCAGGTGCTGCTCGCCGAGGTGCCCGATGCCGAGGCTGCGAAGCGCGTCGAGGTTGCGGCGTTCTGCTGGCAGATCATGGGTCAGGCCGACTTCACCCGCACCGACGCCGTGATCGGTCTGGGCGGCGGCGCCGTCACCGACCTCGCGGGTTTCGTTGCAGCCACCTGGCTGCGCGGCGTGCGGCTCGTGCAGATCCCCACCTCGGTGCTCGGCATGGTCGATGCCTCGGTGGGTGGCAAAACGGGCATCAACACTGCCGAGGGCAAGAACCTCGTCGGTTGCTTCTACGCGCCCGCAGCGGTGATCTGCGATCTCGATCTGCTCAGCACGCTGCCGAAGAACGAGATCCTTGCCGGCTTCGCCGAGGTTGCGAAGTGCGGCTTCATCGCCGAACCAGAGATCCTCGACATTCTCGAAGCCGATGTGGATCGCGCCACCGACCCGGCAACCCCCGAGTTTCAGCGCGTCGTCGAGCTCGCCATCGGCGTCAAGGCGCGTGTGGTTTCCGAGGATTTCCGCGAGGGTGGACTGCGTGAGATCCTCAACTACGGCCACACCCTTGGCCATGCCATCGAGCACGCCGAGCGCTATCAGTGGCGCCACGGTGTGGCGATCGCGATCGGCATGATGTACGCCGCCGAGCTGGGGCGCATGGCCGGCTCGCTCTCGGATGAGGCGGTGGAGCGCCACCGTCGGGTGCTGTCATCGCTGTCGCTGCCGCTTTCATACCCCGCTGGCCGCTGGCCCGGTCTGCTCGCCGCGATGCAACGGGACAAGAAGGCGAGGGCTGGGATGCTGCGCTTCATCGTGCTCGACGACATCGCGAAGCCGCGGGTGCTCGCGGGCGTCGATGAGTCGGTGCTGCAGTTCGCCTACCAGGAAATCGCCTCCTAAACGCGTCTGGTCGCGCCCCGGTGCGACACGGTGTTGCTGAATGTGACGCGCAACGCGCCGGACGTTTGCCGGGCCGATAGATTTGACTGGTTGCGGGCGACACCGCGACCCCACTTGACACAGGAGTTTCCCCATGAGCCTTCGACGCCGACTCTCGGGAGGCATCGCCCTCCTCGCCAGTGCTGCCCTGCTTGCCGGATGCGCCTCGGGCGGCACCGCCGAGGCAGGCAGCGGCGATCCGGCAGACGCACCGAAGATCACCTTCCTCTACTCGCCGTACGCCGACTACGCCCCGTTCTTCATCGCCGAGGACAAGGGCTACTTCAAGGACGCCGGCCTCGATGTTGAGTTGATCTCGAAGAGCGGCAGCTCGGGTGAGACCTACCAGCAGGTCAGCACCGGCAGCATCACGGCCGGCGGCGCCACCTGGGGTGCGGGCCTCTTCAACGCGACCAAGGCCGGTGCGTCGCTTTCGGTGATCGCCAGCGTTTCGAAGATCCCCGACGAGGGCAAGAACCCTGCGCCGCTCATGGCATCAGAGCAGTCGGGCATCACCGACGCGAAGCAGCTCAAGGGCAAGAAGATCGGTATCCCCGGCGACGGTGGTTTCGGTATCTACTCGGTGCACCTCGCCCTTGACTCCGTCGGTCTCAGCCTCGACGATGTTGAGCTCGTCAACCTGAGCCCCGGCGATATCCCGCCGGCGATGGCCAACGGCTCCGTCGACGCGAGCTGGACCATCGAACCGATCTCCTCGGCGATCTCAGGCAAAGACATCGGGCATGACCTGCTGCCCATCGATTACCAGTCGGGCGTCGAACTCGGCGCGCTCGTCTTCAACAGTGAGTATGTCGACAAGTACCCCGAAGCCGTGACGGCGTTCACCGCCGCGTATCTGCGTGCTGTGCAGGAGCTTGAGGACGGCGGCTGGAACGATCCCGCCGATCAGGCGATCATCGCCGAGTACACCGACCTGCCCGTCGAGACTCTCACCGCGATCGGTCTCACCAAGCAGGATCCCGAGGGTGCCATCGACTGGGAGGATGTTGCCCGTCAGGAGGCGTTCTTCCGTGAGCGCGGCGCTCTCGAGTTCGACGGCCCCTCCGGTATCGAGCAGGTCTTCCGCAAGGACATCCTGAAGCAGGCGGTCGCGCAGGCCGCGGAGCAGGCAGCCGCGAAGTGACGAAGCCCGGCATCTCCATCCGCAATCTCTGGAAGGCGTTCCCCGACGCCGACTCGAAGGGCGATGTGCTCGTCGCCGTCGAGGACGTCTCCCTGGAGATCGGCGAACGCGAATTCGTCTGTGTGCTCGGCCCGTCCGGGTGCGGGAAGAGCACACTGCTGCGGGTGGCGGCCGGGCTTGAGAAGCCGAGCCTTGGCTCTGTCGAGACGGCGAGCCGCCCGTCGGTGGTGTTCCAGGAGCACGGCGTGTTCCCCTGGCTCACCGTCGCCGAGAACGTCGGTTACCCGCTCAAGCTGCGGGGCATGCCCCGTTCGGCGCGGCGGGAGCGGGTGCGCGAGCTGCTCGAACTCGTGGGGCTCTCAGATTTCGGCAGCTACTATCCAGCGCAGATCTCCGGCGGTATGCGTCAGCGCACTTCGGTGGCGCGCGCTCTCGCCGACGACGGCGACGCGCTGCTCATGGACGAGCCGTTCGGTGCGCTCGACGAGCAGACCCGTGTGGCACTGCAGCAGGAGTTGCTGCGCATCTGGGAGCAGACCTCGAAGTCGGTGATGTTCATCACGCACAGCGTCGATGAGGCGCTGACCCTCGCCGACCGCGTCGTGGTGATGTCGCAACGACCCGGCCGCATCGTGGCGGAGATCGAGATCCCGTTCGAGCGGCCGCGCGACATCATCGAGCTGCGGCGCGACCCTCGCTACGGCGAGATCACCTATCAGCTCTGGAACCTGCTCGAGCAGGACGCGGCGGGGGAGGAGGCGGCGTGACCGCTCAGCTTGAGGAAGCCACGCAGGATCCTGCGGAGTCGCGTGAAGAGGTCAAGCGAAAGCTTGCCTCTGCCGTGCACTCGGAGAAGGGCTCGCCGTGGATTCGCCGTATCGGCCCGTACACGCCGCTGCTGCTGATCTTCGTGTGGGAGGTGCTGAGTCGCGCAGGTGTGCTCGACGCGAGGTTCTTCCCTCCGCCGAGCTCGATTGTCGAGACCTTCGTGAAGATGCTCATGGATGGGGTGCTCATCGAGCACACGGCGATGACGTTGTCGCGCATCTTCGTGGGCTTCCTGCTGGGTGCGATTCCCGGGGTGCTGCTGGGGGTGCTGCTGGGCACGGTGCGGCCTCTGCGTCAGCTGCTCGAACCGATCTTCTCGAGCTTGCTGCCCATTCCGAAGGTGGCGATCTTCCCGCTGCTGCTGCTCATCTTCGGTCTTGGTGAGACGAGCAAGTACGTCATCGTCGCAATCGGCGTGTTTTTCTACCTGTTCTTCAACACGATGAGCGGGGTGATGCAGACGCCGACGCTGTACGAGGATGTGGCTCGCGCGAACGGGGCTACCCGCCTGCAGCGCTGGTTTACGGTGTCGTTCCCGTACGCGCTGCCGTCGATTTTCACGGGTATGAAGCTTGCCACGGGTGGCGCTTTCGTGATCATCGCGGCGTCTGAGTTCGTGGGATCGCAGAGCGGTCTCGGGTATCTCATCTGGAGTTCGTGGTCGACGTTCGCGGTGTCGAAGATGTACGTGGGCATTGTCACGATCTCTGCGCTCGGCTATGGCGCAACCGCGCTCGAAGGCGTGATCGAGCGCCGTGTGGTGCCGTGGGTAAAGTACTGAGCGCGGTGGATGCGGTGATGGAGGTCGCGGCCGGGAGGGTGCGGCTCGCGGTGGCTCGGGTGCTCGCGCCGTATGCGGCGGGCGGCGTGTATGTCGCTGAGGATGCGGATCGCGCGGCCTGCTGGATTGTGCAGGCCGAGCACCTCGGTCTTGCGGGCTTCGGTGTCGATATGCTGCTGCGGGATCTGCGCCGGGTGGAGAGCGGATCGCGGCCGGCTGTTCCAGCTCACACCAGGCCAGCCGACATCGATCCTGCCGGTGATTCCTCGTTCTCCGGCGCGATTTCAGATATTGACGCGGCGGGAATCCCCGGGCCGCTGGCTCTCGCAGCTGCGGTGCGGATCGCCGAAGCCGCCGTGGCATCCCACGGCATCGGGCTTGTTGGTGTGCGCAACGTGGGCGCGCTCGGTGTGCTGGGGCTCGCTGCGCGCGTGCTTGCTGAGCGTGGGCGGGTTGCGCTGATCTCGGCGCAGGCGCCGGCGATGGTCGCGCCGTGGGGCGGATCCGCGCCGGCGATCGGCACCAACCCGATCGCATTCGCTGCACCCCGGGCAGGCTCTGCGCCGCTCGTTGCTGACTTCGCGACCTCGCAGATCACGCTCGCCGAATTGCGTCGTCTCCGTGAGGCAGGAGAGCAACTGCCCGATGGGGTCGCCATCGACGCCGTAGGCCACCCCACCTCAGCTCCCGACGAGGTCGCCGCGCTGCTGCCCGAGGGGCGCCTCGGCTCACTCGCGGGTCTGCTCGTCGAAGTGCTTGCGGGGGCCGCTGCCGGTGGCCGCGCACCCGCGGGCACCCCTGTCGATGGGCGTGGTGCTGTGGTGATTGCAATCGATCCCGCTCGTGCGGGCGGCACGCACGTCTCTGAAATCTGTGCTGAGATCGCCAAGCAGTGGCGTGCGGCAGGTGGGCATGTGCCGGGGCGTTTCGACGCGCTCGAGTCTTCGCACTCGGAGGCGCCTGACACGGTGATCCGTCTGCAACAGACCGACTTCGATGCGCTGCTCGCCCGCGCAGGCGAGGCCGGCGCGTGAGCGGCCCCGCAAACCCTGGCGTGCTGCGCATTGAGGCGGAGCCGCGGACCGGCCTGCTCTCGCAGCGCCGCCGCATCACCGTTGACTCGGCGGTGCCCGGATCGCTCGTCACTCTGCGGGCCGAGACCCGACGTGGGGCCGAGTTGTGGGCGGCGCAGGCGACGTACCTCGTCGACGCTGCAGGTCGGCTCGACCTCGATACTTCAGCGCCCGTCTCGGGCGACTACCGCGTTGCCGACGCAATGGGGCTGTTCTGGGCGCAGCGCCGTCAGACAAACGCAGGCGGCAGCGTCGAACCGAGTGATGTGTCGGCGCCGATCCGCACCCGCATCACCGCACACGCCGAGCCGGGCACCGGCCTGCTCGATGTGCCTGCCGCAGGGGTCTTCCGCGCTGGCGCGCAACCAGCTTCAGCCGAGCTGGTCATCGAGCAACTGCTGCTCGCCGACGGCGTGCAGCGCGCTGAGATTCGGCGCGATGGGCTCGTCGGCACCCTGTTCACGCCGACCGGCGAGGGCCCGCACCCCACCATCATCGTGATGAACGGTTCGGGCGGCGGTATCAACGAGGCGCGTGCGGCCCTCTACGCGGCGCACGGCATCCAAGCCCTCGCACTCGGCTACTTCAAAGCCCCCGGCCTGCCCGACTACATCTCGCGCACCCCCCTCGAGTACTTCGAGCGCGCCATCGACTTCGTCACCACCGAACTCGACCCACTGGGCGGCGCACCGCTCGTGAGCGGGCAGTCGCGCGGCGGAGAACTCACCCTGCTGCTCGCATCGTTGTTTCCTGAGCGGATCCTCGGCGCGGTCGCCTTCGTGCCCGCTGCATTCGTGTTCGGCGCCCAGGGCGCAGCCGACCCCGCCGAAGGTTGGAACGGGCCCACCTGGACCCTGGGCGGCGCACCGCTCGAACACCTCTGGCACAACAACAGCGGCGTCGACTGGCAGCCCTGGAACGACGACCCGGCGCCCACCAGGCACGCAGACGTCTACGTCGACGGCCTGCACGACCGCGAGCTCGCCCGCGCCTCGCGCATCCCCATCGAGCGTTTCACAGGCCCCGTCGCCTGCGTATCCGGCCTCGACGATCGCGCCTGGCCGTCGAGCTTCGCCTCCCGCATCGTCTTCGACACTCTCGCGCGGCACGGCCACACCGCCGAGCGCCTGCACCTCGACTACGTCGACGCCGGCCACGGCATCGCGATCCCGCACCTGCCGAGCACCGAGATCGAGCGCATGCACCCCGTCTCAGGGGTGCACTACTCGAACGGCGGCACCCCGCGAGGCAACGCCGAAGCCAGTGCCGACTCCTTCGCACAGGTCTGCGCCTTCGTGCACCGCACGGCGTCGCGTCACACTTCCAACCATCAACGATAAGGAGCAGTGATGCCGGTAACTGAGCATCTCGCCGGGCAGTGGCGCGAGTGGCGCCACAAGCACGTCTCGGACCTCACCCGACCCTACGGCTGGACGGCGCTCGTCGCGCAGTACTGGCTGCACGAGGGAGCGTCAGACGTGGAGCTCGAGCTGCTGCCCGGCACCTGGAGCGTCAGCGACGGCAAGGTGATCCACACCCCCGCGGAAGAAGGGCCGCAGCTCTCCGTCAACGGCGAGTACCCGACCGGGCCCGTCGAGATCGTCACCGGCCGCAATCAGACCTACGGTCACGGCGCGAGCGTGCCCGTCTACTTCGGTGCCTGCGAAGTCGAGACGGTGCCGCGCACCAACGATGCGGGCGACCGCATTTTCGGCGTGCGCGTGCGCGATCCGCGGGTGTCGGTGCGGGCCGAGCAGATCGGCCTCACAGCCTTCGACTACGACCCCGCGTGGCGCCTCCCCGCAGTGTTCACCCCGGCGGAACGCGACGATGTCGAGCAAGAAACCGTCGAGCGCGGCGTGCGGGAGACCACCAGCCGCATCGGCACCCTGCGCTTCGAGCACAACGGCACGCCGTATGAGATCGTGCTCATCGGTAAGGACGCGGGAGATCGGGTGCAGCCCGTCGCCCACATCCGCGACGCCACGAGCGGCCCCATCAGCTACGGCGCCGGCCGCGTGATCGAGCTGCAGTTCTCCGAGGACGGCGCCGGTCGCATCGACTGGATCGATTTCAACTACGCCGTCGCGCTGCCGTGCGCGGTCACCAACTTCGTGACCTGCCCGCTGCCGCCCCGCCAGAACCACCTCGACTTCGAGGTGCTCGCCGGCGAGAAGAAGCCCGAGCACGATGTTGCACGGGTGCTCACCTACGAGGCGCCCGCCGCCTGAGCCCGCATGGCCGCCGCCCCTCCGCAACCCCTTGCGTTCCTCCCGGATCACGCTGAGGATGGGGAGGGAGCGGCGGACCCTCCGCCGTCGGAGGGGATTCCATGACCACGATTGCTCAGAACCTCGTCGACACACTCGAGGCGAACGGGATCGAACGCGTCTACGGCATTCCGGGCGACTCGCTGAACGGCATCACCGACGCCCTGCGCACCTCGGGCATCGAGTGGGTGCACGCCCGTCACGAGGAGGGGGCGGCCTTCGCCGCCGCAGGGGAGGCCTCAGTCACCGGCAGCCTGGCGGTGTGCGCCGGTAGCTGCGGCCCCGGTAACTTGCACCTCATCAACGGGCTCTACGAGGCACAGCGCTCGCGCGTGCCGGTGCTCGCCATCGCCGCGCACATCCCGAGCGCCGAGATCGGCTCGAACTACTTCCAGGAAACGCACCCGCAGGAGCTCTTCCGCGAGTGCTCCGTCTACGTCGAGCACGTGTCCGACCCGGCGCAGATGCCTCGGCTGCTACGTATTGCCATGCAGACCGCGGTAGAGAAGCAGGGCGTCGCGGTGCTTGTGATCCCCGGCGACATCGCCCTCTCCGAGATCCCCAGCAACGAACTCGCCAGAGTCACCACGGTGCGGCCCAGGGTCGTGCCGCAGCAGGAGCAGCTGGAGCTCGCAGCCGAACTGTTGAACGGTGCGAAGAAGGTGACGATCCTCGCGGGAGCCGGCGTCGCCGGCGCCCACGATGAGGTGATCGCCCTGGCTGACTCCCTCGCCGCGCCCATCGTGCACGCACTGCGCGGCAAGGAGCACATCGAGTTCGACAACCCCTTCGACGTGGGCATGACCGGCCTGCTCGGCTTCGCTTCGGGCTACCGCGCCATGGAGGCCGCCGACACGATCCTCATGCTCGGCACTGACTTCCCGTACCAGCAGTTCTACCCGGCGGGCGCGACCAAGATCCAGGTCGACGTGCGAGGTGAGCAGCTGGGACGCCGCGCTCCGCTCGACCTGGGGATCGTCGGTGACGTGGGCGAGACCGCCGCATCACTGCTGCCGCTGCTGCAGCGCAAGCAGCGCCGCTCCCACCTCGACGACGCGCTCGAGCACTATCGAAAAACGCGTAAGAAGCTCGATGAGCTCGCCACGCCCGCGGGGCCGGGGAAGGCGATCCACCCCCAGTACGTCGCCCGGCTCATCGACACCCTCGCCGCCGACGACGCCGTGTTCATCCCCGACGTCGGATCGCCCGTCGTGTGGGCGGCCCGGTATCTCACCATGAACGGCCGCCGCCGTCTCATCGGCTCCTTCAGCCACGGCTCAATGGCGAACGCGCTCTCGCAGGGCATCGGCGTGCAGGCCTCCCACCGCAGCCGTCAGGTCGTAGCGCTCGCGGGCGACGGCGGGCTGGCAATGCTGCTCGGCGAACTGCTCACACTCGAACAGAACGCGCCGCTGCCGCTCAAGATCGTGGTGTTCAACAACTCCTCGCTGAACTTCGTCGAACTCGAGATGAAAGCCGCGGGATTCGTGAACTACGGCACCGAGCTCAAAAACCCGGACCTCTCCGCCGTGGCGCGGGCGATCGGTCTGCACGCCACCCGGGTGAGCGAATCAGAGCAGTTGGAAGACGCACTCCGCGACGCCTTCGCCCATGACGGGCCCGCGCTCGTCGAGGTGATCACCGACCGCCAGGAGCTGTCGATGCCGCCCTCGATCAGCGTCGAGCAAATGAAAGGCTTCACGCTCTACGCGCTGCGCTCCGTGCTCTCGGGGAGAGGCGACGAGGTGCTCGACCTGGCACGCACCAACCTGCGCCAGATCTTCTAGAGGGCGGCTCAGGCGATCCTGAACCCCTGGCCCTGCAGAATGAGCGCGAGCACGCGGCGATCCTCGCGGTGCATCACGCCCTCCACGAAGCGGCTCAGCGCCCGATCAAGGGTCACGGCCCCGGCACTGCCGGCCACCTTCTGCAGAATCGCCACGAGCGTGCGCGGCGCGAGCACCGCCTCCTCCAAACCCGGACGGCCATCGATCTCGCGCTCCGTGCTCACGTAAGCACCGAAGCCCTCGCCGTGCTCTCCCGAAAACACCTGTTGGCTGATAAACGCAGCCCGCGCTACCCGCAGCAGCTCGTCGACCCCGATACCCGGCGGTAACTCGCCGCGCTCGTCGACGACGGCCGCAGCCGCGAGCAGCGCGTTCTCAGCAGGAAACTCCTCGTAGCCCAGACCGGTATCGGGATAGTGCACCCGGTAAGCGTTCGCACCGAAGCGGTTGACGAGCTCGGCGCTGAGCCGGTCGAGACCCCGATAACGATGCGGCGTCTGCTCGTTGGCAGTGGCGAGGATCGCGAAACCCGAGGCGATCCGCAGCTCCCGGCCAGCATCCTCCTGCACGCTGAAGACATCGCCGGGGCGCAACTGCAGCACCCGGTTGAGACGCTTCAAAAACTCAGCGGGCATCGCATTGACCTCGTCGAGGATCACCGGCCGCCCCTCCGCCATCGCACGCAGCAGCGGCCCTGGCACGAACACGCTCACCGTGGCACCGGCCTCCGCCCGCAACTCGTGGGTGCCGATCAGTTGCGCTCCGGTGATGTCGCCGTAGCCTGAGACGAACTCGGGCTCCGCACCGACGGCCAGGCGCGACAGATGCTCGGCGAGCGCCGTCTTCGCGCCGCCCGTCTCACCGACGAGCAGCACCGGATCCCCCCGCAGCACTGCGGGCAGCGCCTCAGAAGTAATTCCCCGCATCTGATCGGTTTCGAGCAGACCGCCGCGCAGTTGACGCGCCGCCCGACGCAGCCGCAAGGTGCCCAGGGACTCCAGCACGGCATCGCGCCGATCGGCCGTCGACACCGCGGATCGCCAGCCGCCTTCCGAACGCAGCTCAGCGGCGGCGCGCAGCTCGCGAACGCGCACACCCTCCGACGCGGTCAGAGCCCGACCCGCGACCACAGCTCGCGCCACAACCGCGTCGGCCGCAGCGAGACGCGCACGGCGCGACGCCCCCTCGCGATGCGCCGCCACCGCGGTGCGCAGGACGCGCGCACGCTCATCAAGGGCGGCCTCGATCAATGCGCGGCTATCGGCGTCGTCGAGGATCGCAGCGAGTCGGCCCTCAACAGCCGCGAGATCGGCCCGATGCTCTGCAGCCTCCGCCTGACCGGTAGACGATGCGAGAGCGCGACGCACCAGGCGTCGTTCGTCAGCAAGGGTGCGCGCCTCGCGCAGCACGGGGTCAGCGTCGAAAGCCAGCATGCCCGTCACGCTACCACCGCGCCGCGGCCGTCGCGGCCCGGTAGGGTGTGGGCATGGTGGACGCAGGCATCGAGGAGCGCGAGCGCCTGCGAGCCGTTGGCGCGCTCATCGGGGTGCCGATCATTGTCACCGATGATGAGATCTGGGAGCTCGATGACAGTGCGCTGCGGGTGGGGCTCGGCTGGTACGCCAGCCGCGGGCACGGGCACGAAGAGGCCGTAGCGCTCGCGCTGCTGCAACTCTGGGAGAGCGTGCACGGCGAACGGCGCGCCCCCGAGCGGGCGCGCCGCGGTCGCTCGATCATCGCCGCACACCCCTTCGCTGAGCCGCTCGTGGCCGCGGTGATCCGCCTGCAAGCAGTATCCGAGCTGCTCACTGCGCTGCCAGGGCTCCGGGACCGGCTCGCCGCAGCAATCGTGCGCAGCCTCCCAGGCAGCCTCGCCGAACAGCCCCGGCATCTGCAGTGGGTCGCGCTGCTGCTCGCAGCAGGCACCGGCGCCGCACGCCTTGCAGGTCTCGCACCCGAAGTCGTCGCGGAATGGGACACCCTCGTGCACGCCTCCCGCGACGGCGACGCGCTGCGGCGAGTGCTCGCCCCGGACCCGAGCCGGGCGCCGCTTGAACGCTTCGAACGAGCGCTCGCGCTGCTGTTGCCGCCCTACGAACGACTGCTCGCTCGCGATGCGCAGGAGCGCGGCCTCGGCGACGGCCCCCGCGGCGCAGAGGCAGAACACCACGAGGGCGGCGCGGCCTCAGACGACTTCGGAGCCGCCGGGGCTGGCGGTGACGCCGAACAACAAGCCACCGACGACGGCCCCGCCGAGGGCGAAACCGAAGCGCCGGGCGAAGACGAGCGGGCGCGCGCAGGGGAGGGGCGGCAAGCAGCCGAAGGCGCCGACCTGTTCGCCGCCGAGCAGGCCGGTTTCGTCACCGCGATGCTCGCCACCCCCCTGCCAGCCGAGGGAGCGCTGCTCGAAGCGATGGCGCTGCCCCCGTTGGAGGCCACCCCGCAGCCGGGAGATGAGCAGCGCGACATTGGCGGCGGCTCGGCCGACGGGGGCGGCGGCAGCGCCCGCGCCGATTACCGCGACAGAGTCGCAGAACTCGCAGACGCGATCGAACGCATGCGCGCTGTGTGGGCGCAGGTCATCGCCGAACGCATCGCGCAACTGCGTGGAATCGGGCGGCGCCCGGTGCCCGAGGGGGAAATGCTCGCCCCCGATGCCCTTGCCCGTGCCGTCGCAGAAGCGCGCGCCGGTGTGGCGCGCCCGGCAGCATTCTTGCGGCGGGAAACGCGCCCCCGACGGCGGCGGCGCGCAGGCAGCACCGACTACGTCCTACTCGTCGACCGTTCGGCCTCCATGCAGGGCCGCGTCGCCGACGCCGCAGCTGATGCCGCACTCATCATGCTGGAAGCGCTCGCCGGTGTCGAACGCGACATCGCGCACGCCGAGCAGCAGGCCGGGGTCGAATTCGATCTCGACATCCGCACGGCGCTCGTGGTGTTCGACGGCGAGCCGGTCCTCGTGAAGCCATTGAGTCGTGGCCTTGACGATGGAGTGCGTCGCCGCATGCACACCGAGATCCGCTCCCCGCGCGGATCCACGAACGACGGGGCGGCGCTGCGGCTGGCCGCCCAGCAGCTCGGCATCGTGCCGGGCGCTGCGGGTGTTTCTGGCACTGCTGGCCCGCTCGGCGACGGCGTCGAACGGCGTCGCGTGGTGCTGCTCGTGAGCGATGGCGGATCGAATGATCCCGCCGCCGCCGCGGGTGAGCTGCGTCGGCTGCGGAATGCCGGAGCCGAGGTGCACGGCATCGGCATCGGCTCGGATGAGGTGGTGCGGCGCTACGCCCCGAGCAGCCGACGCATCGACGACCCCGCAGGCATCGCCGAGGCGATCCAACAGCTTGTCGAACGTGGGATACGGTGATGGTGAGCGACACCAGATCGGAGACCACATGACCGCGGCAGACACGGGGGATCGCACCCGCCTGATGCGAGGGCTCTTCCCCGAGCTCGCGGCCGAACTCGACGGTGCCCTCGCTGCGAACGGCGGCGCCGCCGACGACTTCGATGCCTGGCTCGACGGCGAAACCGCGCGACTGCGTGCGACCACCATCGGTGCGGCCGCGTTCACCGAGGTGCTCGACGTGGCCCAGCGCGAGCGCTTCGAACGCGCCTTCGCGGCGGCAAGCGCCGTCGCAGCGTGGCTCGACCTCGCACTGCCGCAGCCGGAGGCATTCGCCCACGCGGGCGTCGCGTTCAGCGGGCTCGGCGCAGCCCTCGCAGCCGACCCCACCCTTTTACCCGTGCCCGCGCCCCACGGCCTCGGCATGGCTGGGTGGCGGCGGTTGTTCGCGCGGGCTGCAGCAGACGACGGCCCGCTGTCGCACCAGGATGGCGGATCCCCGCTCGTGCTGGCGAGTGAAGCCGAACGGGAGTTCACCAGTCTCGACCGCGCCGCCGCAGGGGTTCCCGTCGTGCGCGACAGCGGCGGCGTCGACTGGACCCTGCGACTCGTGCCCGCCGGCCTCGCGCCGGCGGTGCTCGGCCTCAGTTTCGAGCACGGCCCGCACGCGACGCTGCCGGAAATGCTGATGCTGCAGCTTATGCGCGCGGTTGCGGGCGAGCCTCTCGTTGACGCTCGTAGCTTCACTTGGCTCGCAGGCACGCTCTCCGACGGCCGACTCGCCGCCAGACACGTCTACGACGCCGCCGAGCACAGCGTGCGCATCAACTGCCGCGAGGTCGGAAACCAGGGCCCGCACCTCGGGGCCCGGCCGCCGATCGGCTGAGCGGTCCTACTCCCACACGCTCCGGGCGTCGGCGCGCGTCGAAGGCAGTCGGGAGGCAGTGCCCCACGCGAGTACGTCGTCGGGAACGCGCAGCTGATCCGGATCCGCACCGCTCTTCTCAATGACCTCAGCCACCGGCACCGTGCCGCCGCCGCGGCGCAGAATACGGCCCCGCACCACTGCGCGAGCGTAAATCTCAGGGCGCCGCTGCGCGTCGGGGCGCACGAAGCGCTGCTCGATATACACCGCCTGCTCGTCGAAGCCGAGGATGCGCGACTCGATCCAGAACCGCATCCACGGGTTCAGCGATTTGCGATATGAGATGGTCTGGCCCACAACCACCGGGTACCAGCCCTCGCGTTTGAAGACATCGAGTGCGCCGTTGCGCTGAATCAGGTCGAAACGCGCCACGTCCATGATTGACAGGTACTTGCCGTTGTTCATGTGGCGCAGCACATCCAGGTCGGTGGGCCACACCCGAAACCGCGAACGCGAAACGTCGCCGAAGCCGAGCCTCGGGCCGCGGGGCCCGACGAACCAGAGATGCCAGAAGGTGCGGAAGAGCATGTGCATCACCGCAGGATAGGGCCGCGGCGGCACGCAACGCACACCATTTGTGGGAGAGCTGCAAGGTCGGTGCCGCGAGGGCGGTGTAAACTGTATCGGCGCTGGTCTGGCGCTCGAACCCGATAGAACCCGGAGAATACCCGTATGGCAACCTCGAACGACATCAAGAACGGCACCGTGATCAAGGAGAACGGTCAGCTCTGGAGCGTGGTCGAGTTCCAGCACGTGAAGCCGGGCAAGGGCGGTGCCTTCGTGCGCACCAAGCAGAAGAACGTCGTCTCGGGCAAGATCATCGACAAGACCTACAACGCCGGCGCGAAGATCGAGACCGCCAACGTTGACCGTCGCGACTACCAGTACCTCTACCAGGACGGTGCCGACTTCGTCTTCATGGACAAGAGCGACTACGACCAGCTGACCGTCGCAGCCGCTGTCGTCGGCGACTCGGCGAAGTTCATGCTCGAAAACCAGGATGTGCAGATCGCACTGCACGAGGGCGATCCGCTCTACCTTGAGCTGCCCGCCTCGGTGGTGCTCGAGATCACCTACACGGAGCCGGGCCTGCAGGGCGACCGCTCCACGGGCGGCACCAAGCCCGCCACCGTCGAGACCGGCGCCGAGATCCAGGTGCCCCTCTTCCTCGAGACCGGCACCCGCGTCAAGGTCGACACCCGCACGGGTGACTACCTCGGCCGCGTCAACGACTAGTCACCGTGTCAGCTCGTTCCAAGGCGCGCAAACGCGCCCTCGACATGCTCTTTCAGGCCGATGTGCGCCACGAGCCGATCACCGCGATCGTGGGCGCCGAGGCTCGGCGTGCCGCCGGTGAACCAGACCGTGAGGCCTCGTGGCTGTATGCACGCGAGATCGTCGATGGTGTCACCGATCACCGCGACGAGATCGATGAACTCATCATGAGCTACTCCCAGGGGTGGACGCTCGAGCGCATGCCGAACGTCGACCGCGCCTTGCTGCGGCTCGCGGCGTGGGAGATTCTCTTCAACGACGAGGTGCCCACGGCTGTGGCGATCGACGAGGCTGTGGAACTCGCCAAGGAGTACTCCACAGATGATTCCGGCCGCTTCGTGAACGGCGTGCTGGGACGCATCGCCGACCACGCGCAGGCATAGCCTGGCAGCCCTCAGCACGACGACGGCCCGCGCTCCGAACTTCGGAGCGCGGGCCGTCGGTGTGTCTGGGGTGGGGCCTGTGGCCCCCGCTGTGCCGAGTGCTGCCGCCGAAGGGCGAATTTCGCGGGTGGATTTGCGAGTTTCGCCGCGAAATCCGCCCTTCGAGGGGTGTGCTGCGGCAGCAGGGGTGCGGCGGGGTGCGTGGGCGCATCACGGGGGCTTGGCGTGGGGTGTGGCGCGTGGGTCTGGGGTGCAGGGACTGGTATGGTTGAAGGAAATGAGTTCCTTTAAGTCCGTCCAGTGAGGCGGGAAAGGAGTGCTGGGCACATGCGTACCCTCCTCTACGCCGACGACATCTCGAGAGCGCTGACCCGCATCTCGCACGAGATCGTCGAAGCAAACAAGGGCACCGACGACCTGATCCTCGTCGGCATTCCTAGACGCGGCACCCTGCTGGCGCACCGCATCGCGGCGAACATCGCCAGAATCGAAGGCGTTGACGTTCCTGTCGGCAGCCTCGACGTCACCATGTACCGCGACGACCTCTCGCGCCAGCCCGCCCGCGCACCGCAGCCCACCGACATGCCCGTGGCGGGCGTCGACGGCGTCACTGTCGTGCTTGTCGACGACGTGCTCTACTCCGGCCGCACCGTGCGCGCCGCCCTCGACGCGCTGAACGACCACGGCCGGCCCCGCGCCGTGCGCCTCGCCGCGCTCATCGATCGGGGGCACCGCGAGCTGCCGATCCGCGCCGATTACATTGGCAAGAACCTGCCGAGCGCGAAGCACGAGCGCATCTCACTGCGCCTCGAAGAGCTCGACGGCGTCGACGAGGTAGCGATCGGCAGTAACGATGGGGGAGCCGCAGCATGAGGCACCTGCTCGACACGCGCACCCTGAGCCGTGAGGACGCGATCCTCATCCTCGACACCGCCGAGGAGATGGACGCCGCGCAGCAGCGCGAGGTGAAGAAGCTGCCGGCCCTGCGCGGCAAAACCGTGGTCAACCTCTTCTACGAAGACTCGACACGCACCCGCATCTCCTTCGAGGCCGCCGCGAAGCGCCTCAGCGCCGACGTCATCAACTTCAGCGCGAAGGGATCGTCGGTATCGAAGGGCGAATCCCTGAAAGACACCGCCCAGACCCTGCAGGCCATCGGCGCCGACGGTGTCGTGATCCGCCATCCGGCCTCCGGCGCACCCGAACGCCTCGCCCGCAGCGGTTGGATCGACGCCGGTGTGCTCAACGCCGGCGACGGCACCCACGAGCACCCCACGCAGGCGCTGCTCGACGCCTTTACCATGCGCCGCCGTCTCTTCGGCGATGCCAGCCGTGGCCGGGACCTCGACGGCGTCTCCGTGGTGATCGTCGGCGATATCGCGCACTCGCGCGTGGCCCGCTCCAATCTGTGGCTGCTGAATGCTCTCGGCGCGCACGTCAGCTTCGTCGCGCCCGAGACGCTGCTGCCTTACGGCGCGCGCAACTGGCCCGTCACCCTGCACCACTCCCTCGATGTCGCCCTGCGCGAAGAGCAGCCCGATGTGGTGATGCTGCTGCGCATCCAGACTGAGCGCATGCACGCCGCCTTCTTCCCCAATGAGCGTGAATACGCCCGCAACTGGGGCCTTGACGACGCGCGTCTCGCCAGACTCGGCGAGCGCACCATCGTGATGCACCCCGGCCCCATGAATCGCGGCCTCGAAATCTCATCCCGGGCGGCCGACTCCGATCGGTCGACAGTGCTCGAGCAGGTCGCGAACGGCGTCTCGGTGCGTATGGCCGCCCTGTACCTGTTGTTGAGCGGATCTGAACGGAGCACCCATTGAGCAACCCCGACATCCTGATCCGCGGCGCTCGACTCGCCGCAGACCTCACCGAGCGCGGCGCTGACCTCAGCTCCGCCGCACCGGTCGACCTGCGGATCTCAGGCGGACGCATCATCGAGCGCGGCGCCGAGCTGCAGCCCCGCGAGGGTGAGCGTGTGATCGAAGCCGACGGTCTCGTCGCGATCACCGGCCTTGTCGACCTGCACACCCACCTGCGCGAGCCCGGCTTCGAGCAGTCCGAGACGGTGCTCACGGGCAGCCGCGCGGCAGCTGCCGGCGGCTTTACCAGTGTGTTCGCGATGGCCAACACGATGCCCGTGCAGGACACCGCCGGAGTCGTCGAGCAGGTGCAGTCGCTCGGCGACGCCGCCGGCTACGCCACCGTGCGCCCCATCGGTGCAGTCACCGAAGATCTTGCAGGGGAGCGTCTCAGCGAGATCGGCGCGATGGCGCAGTCGCGTGCGAGCGTGCGAGTGTTCTCCGACGATGGCAAGTGCGTGCACGATCCGCTGCTCATGCGCCGTGCCCTCGAATACGTGAAAACCTTCGACGGCGTGATCGCGCAGCACGCGCAGGATCCGCGCCTCACTGAGGGTGCCCAGATGAACGAGGGCGCGCTGTCGAGCGAGCTGGGCCTCAAAGGCTGGCCCGCCGTGGCCGAGGAATCGATCATCGCCCGCGATGTACTGCTCGCCGAGCACATCGGGGCGCGACTGCACATCTGCCACCTTTCGACGGCCGGCTCCGTCGAGGTGGTGCGCTGGGCAAAGGCCCGCGGCGTGCAGGTCACCGCCGAGGTCACGCCGCACCACCTCATCCTCACGGAGGAGCTGGTGCGCAGCTATGATCCGCGCTACAAGGTCAACCCGCCGCTGCGTCGCGAGGCCGATGTGCGCGCCCTGCGGGCCGCTGTCGCCGAGGGTGTTATTGACATCATCGCCACCGATCACGCCCCCCACCCTGTCGAGGCGAAGGAGTGCGAGTGGGATGTCGCCGCCTTCGGCATGGTGGGCCTCGAATCGGCGCTGCCGATTGCGCTGCTCACTCTCGTGAACGAGGGCCATGCCAGCTGGGCCGAGCTTGAAACGCTGCTCTCGCAGAAGCCCGCCGAGATCGGGCGCCTGCAGGGCCACCCGACGGCGCTCGCCGAGGGCGAGCCCGCCGATCTCGCGCTGATCGACCCGAGCGAGTCGAGCGCCTTCGACGTCGAGCGCCTGCGCGGCCTCAGCGTCAACTCGCCGTTCCTGGGGATGCAGCTGCCCGGCCGCGTCGCCTACACGGTGCGTCGCGGGTACCTCACCCTCGACGGCGGCGAACTCGTCGCGCCTGAGGTTGTCGCGGCCGCAGCGGCTGCGCTGGAGGGGGCACGGTGAGCGCTGCCTCGATCGCACTGCTCTTCGCCGCCGCCGGTGTTCTGGTGCTCGTGAGCATGTGGTTCGCCTGGCGCGCGCGCGGCCGACGGGACGCCGCCGCGGCTGCGTCATCACCGGCGCCCGACGGTGAGACGATCGCGCGTTTCCCGCGTGCGGCGTATGTCTCGACCACTGCCGAGGGTGCTCCGCTTGAACGGATCGCGCTGCCAGGCCTGCGCTACAAGGGCTACGCCGATGTGACGGTGCGCCGGGATGGCGTCACGATCGAGGTCACCGGCGAGCGGCCCGTGCACATCGGCGCAGCGCGGGTGCTCGGCACGGATGAGGCGGGCATGCGGATCGGCAAAGCCGTCGAACAGGGTGGGCTCTCTCTGCTGCTGTGGCGAGCCGACGACAGCCACGGCACTCCCGAGGCCGGCGATGATGGCCGGATCCTCGAATCAAGCTTCCGCTTTGCAGATGCCGCCGAACAGCGGCGCTTCTCAGTGGCAATCAAACAGATCCTTACCCCCGCAGCGTGCGGGGCCGGGGACCGGGACACACACGGAACGACGCAGGAGGACGCGTGACCACGAACACAGGTGAAGAGGTGTCGACCCCCCAGTCGACGACGAGCGTTGTGACGACGCCACCGGCAGCCGCAGTGCCGCAGGGCGGGGCCGTGCTGGTGCTTGAGGACGGCTCCCGCTACGAGGGCCGAGCCTACGGTGCGACCGGCCGCACGCTCGGTGAGGTCGTGTTCTCGACGGGCATGACCGGTTACCAGGAGACGCTGACCGACCCCTCGTATGCGGGGCAGATCGTGCTGATGACCGCGCCGCACATCGGCAACACGGGCGCCAACGACACCGATATGGAGTCGCGCAAGATCTGGGTGGCGGGCTTCGTGGTGCGCGACCCAGCACGTCGCGTCTCCAACTTCCGTGCGCAGCGCTCGCTCGACGAAGACCTCGTCAATGACGGTGTCGTCGGTATCTCCGGGGTCGACACCCGCGCTATCACTAGGCACATCCGATCCGCCGGTGCCATGCGCGCTGGTGTCTTCTCGGGCGCAGACCTCGCCCTCTCGGCAGATGAGCAGCTTGCCCTCGTGCGCGAGCAGGCGAGCATGGCAGGCAAGAATCTCTCGGCAGAGGTCACCACCCCAGAGCGCTACGAGGTGCCGGCTGCTGAGGGCGTCGAGCGTGTCGGCTCCATCGCGGTGCTCGATCTCGGTATCAAGCGCGCCACCGTGCGCTACCTCTCGGAGCACGGCTTCGACGTGATCGTGCTGCCCGCGACGACCTCGGTCGACGAGATTCGCGCCATTGCGCCCGACGCGCTGTTCTACTCGAACGGCCCCGGCGATCCTGCTGCCTCCGAGCAGCAGGTGGTGCTGCTGCGCGAACTGCTGCGCGACGGCATCCCCTACTTCGGTATCTGCTTCGGCAACCAGCTGCTCGGTCGCGCGCTCGGCTTCGGCACCTACAAGCTGCCCTTCGGCCACCGCGGCATCAACCAGCCCGTGCTCGATAAGCGCACCGGCCGGGTTGAGATCACGGCCCAGAACCACGGCTTCGCCGTCGACGCCCCGATCGAGGGCGTGCACGACGCGCCCGAGGGTTTCGGCCGGGTTCAGGTGAGCCACTACAGCCTCAACGATCAGGTGGTTGAGGGGCTCGAGTGCCTCGACATCCCCGCGTTCTCGGTGCAGTACCACCCTGAGGCTGCGGCAGGTCCGCACGATGCCTTCTACCTCTTCGATCGATTCCGCCAGCTGGTGACGGATCGGGCCTCGGCAGGCTCGGCCAGCGCAGAAGGAGCCAACTAAGCCATGCCCAAGCGTTCAGACATCAACTCCGTTCTCGTCATCGGATCGGGCCCGATCGTCATCGGTCAGGCCTGCGAGTTCGATTACTCGGGCACCCAGGCCTGCCGCGTCCTCCGGGAGGAGGGCGTGCGCGTGATCCTCGTCAACTCCAACCCGGCGACGATCATGACCGACCCCGACTTCGCCGACGCCACCTACGTCGAGCCCATCACCCCCGAGGTGATCGAGTCGATCATCATCAAGGAGCAGCCCGACGCCATTCTGCCCACCCTCGGTGGCCAGACCGCGCTCAACGCCGCCATGGCGCTGCACGAGCAGGGCATCCTTGAGAAGTACGACGTGGAGCTCATCGGTGCGAAGGTCGATGCGATCCGCCGCGGCGAGGATCGCCAGATCTTCAAGGATCTCGTGCTCGAGGCAGGCGCCGACGTGGCCCGCTCGCACATCGCGCACACTCTGGAAGAAGCGAAGGAATTCGCGAAGGATCTCGGCTACCCCCTCGTGGTGCGCCCCTCCTTCACCATGGGCGGCCTCGGCTCGGGCTTCGCCTACACCGAGGAGGACCTGATCCGCATCGCCGGCGACGGTCTCCACTACAGCCCCACCAGCGAGGTGCTCCTCGAGGAGTCGATCCTCGGCTGGAAGGAGTATGAGCTTGAGCTCATGCGCGACACCTCCGACAACACTGTGGTGGTCTGCTCGATCGAGAACGTCGACGCGGTGGGCGTGCACACGGGCGACTCCATCACCGTGGCGCCCGCGCTCACCCTCACCGACCACGAGTTCCAGAAGCTGCGCGACATCGGCATCGACATCATTCGTCGCGTCGGCGTTGACACCGGCGGCTGCAACATCCAGTACGCGGTCGATCCGGTGACCGGCCGCATCATCGTCATCGAGATGAACCCCCGCGTGTCTCGCTCCTCGGCTCTCGCATCGAAGGCCACTGGCTTCCCGATCGCGAAGATCGCGGCGAAGCTCGCCCTCGGCTACCGCCTCGACGAGATCCCGAACGACATCACCCAGAAGACTCCCGCGAGCTTCGAGCCCACCATCGACTATGTCGTGGTGAAGGCGCCCCGATTCGCGTTCGAGAAGTTCCCCGCCGCCGACGACACCCTCACCACCACCATGAAGTCGGTGGGCGAGGCGATGGCGATCGGCCGCAACTTCACCACGGCGCTGCAGAAGTCGCTGCGCTCGCTCGAGAAGCGCGGCACCTCCTTCCACTGGGATCCTGTTGCGGAGTCCGAGCGCGAGGCGCGCGTCGCCGAACTGCTGGAGAGCTCGAAGCGTCCCACCGACGGTCGTATTGTCGACGTGCAGCAGGCGCTGCGCCTCGGCGCGACCATCGAGCAGGTGTTCGAGTCGACCGCCATCGATCCGTGGTTCCTCGATCAGATTCAGCTCATCAATGAGGTCGCCGAATCCGTTCGCACGGCGCCGCAGCTTACGCTCGACGTGCTGCGCGAGGCGAAGGATCACGGCTTCAGCGATGCGCAGATCGCCGCGATCCGCGGAGTCAGCGAGAGCGAGATCCGCGGCCTCCGTCACGGTCTCGGCCTGCGCCCCGTCTACAAGACCGTCGACACCTGCGCGGGCGAGTTCCCGGCGCTCACGCCCTACCACTACTCCTCGTATGATCTCGAAACCGAGGTCACCCCTTCCGAACGCAAGAAGGTCGTGATCCTCGGATCGGGCCCCAACCGCATCGGCCAGGGCGTCGAGTTCGATTACTCGTGCGTGCACGCCTCCTTCGCGCTGAGCGAGGCGGGCTACGAGACGATCATGATCAACTGCAACCCCGAGACGGTCTCCACCGACTACGACACGAGCCACAGGCTCTACTTCGAGCCGCTCACGCTCGAGGACGTGCTCGAGGTCATCCACGCCGAGCAGGCTTCGGGTGAGCTGCTGGGCGTTGTGGTGCAGCTCGGGGGGCAGACGGCGCTCGGGCTCGCGCAGCCGCTCAAGGATGCCGGGATCCCGATCCTCGGCACCACTCCTGAGGCCATCGACCTCGCAGAAGAGCGCGGCGCGTTCTCCCGCATCCTTGAGCGCGCCGGCCTCACCGCCCCGCGCAACGGCACCGCGATCGACGAGGACGGTGCGGTGCGGATTGCCGAGGAGATCGGCTACCCGGTGCTCGTGCGCCCGTCGTTCGTGCTCGGCGGTCGCGGCATGGAGATCGTGTACGACACGGCTTCGCTGCGCGGCTACTTCGGGCGCATCGAGGGCCACGCGCTTGTGGGCCCGGGCCACCCGCTGCTGGTCGACCGCTTCCTTGATGACGCGATCGAGATCGATGTCGATGCGCTCTACGACGGCGAGCAGCTGTACGTCGGCGGCGTGATGGAGCACATTGAAGAGGCGGGCGTGCACTCGGGCGACTCCAGCTGCACGCTGCCGCCGGTGACGCTGGGCCACGATCAGATCGCCCAGGTGCGCGAGGCCACGCTCGGCATTGCCGAGGGCATCGGCGTGCGCGGTCTGCTCAACGTGCAGTTCGCGATCGGCCAGGGCGTGCTCTACGTGCTCGAGGCGAACCCGCGCGCCAGCCGCACCGTCCCATTCGTGTCGAAGGCGCTGGGGATCCCGCTCGCTAAGGCGGCTTCGCGCATCATGGCCGGCGAGACGATTGCGCAGCTCATCGAAGGTGGTTTCCTTCCGGAGCGCGATGGTTCGCGCGCCCCGATCGATGCGCCTATCGCGGTGAAGGAGGCTGTGCTGCCCTTCAAGCGATTCCGCACGCATGAGGGTCTTGTGGTCGATTCGCTGCTCGGCCCTGAGATGCGTTCGACGGGCGAGGTCATGGGCATGGATCGTGATTTCCCGACCGCGTTCGCGAAGAGCCAGTCGGCCGCTGGCAGCGAGTTGCCGACCTCGGGAACGGTGTTCCTGTCTGTGGCGGATCGCGATAAGCGTGCGGTGGTGCTGCCGGCGCTGCGCCTGCAGGAGTTGGGCTACCGCATTCTTGCGACGCAGGGCACCCAGGTGGTGCTGGCCCGCAACGGGATCTCCTCGGAGGTGGCGCGCAAGCACTCCGCGCAGGCTGAGGGCGACACGATCGTCGACCTCATCAACAGCGGGCAGATCGACATGATCGTGAACACGCCTTCGGGCTCGTCCGCGCGCGCCGACGGCTACGAGATCCGTGCCGCTGCCGTCGCCGCCGATAAGCCGATCTTCACCACGGTGTCTGAGCTTTCGGCTGCTGTGGGTGCGATTTCGGCGCAGCAGCAGGGCTTCGCGGTGAAGTCGCTGCAGGAGTATCAGGCGGATCGCGACGCGGCTCTCAGCGAGGCGGCGACCGCGCGATGACGTCTCTCGCATTCGGTGCTCGGCTCGCAGCGGAGTTCGCTGCGGGCCGGCACCTCTGCGCCGGTATCGACCCCCACGCGCCGCTGCTCGCCGATTGGGGGCTCGGCGATGACGCTGCCGGAGCGGAGCGGATGGGCCGTGAGGTTGTGGCCGCTGCTGCCGGGGTGGCCGCCTGCGTGAAACCGCAGGTGGCGTTCTTCGAGCGCTTCGGCTCGGCGGGCTTCGCAGCTCTTGAACGCGTGCTCGCAGACGCCCGTGAGGCCGGGCTGCTGGTGGTCGCCGACGTGAAGCGGGGTGACATCGGTTCGAGCTTCGGCGCCTACGCTGAAGCCTGGTTGGCCCCGGGGTCGCCGCTGGAGGCCGATGCGATGACGGCGGTGGCCTATCAGGGCTTCGGCAGCCTCGCGGGTGCGTTCACGCAGGTGCGCGATCACGGCAAGGGCCTGTTCGTGCTTGCTGCTACTTCGAACCCGGAGGCGCGTGAGGTGCAGCGTGCGGTGCGCGACGACTCACGCAGCGTCGCCCGCGCCATGGTCGAAGACGCTGAGGCGTTCAACGCCGATCTCGCGACGGGGTCGACCGCGGCTGCGGTGGGTGCTGTCGGCGTGGTGCTGGGTGCCACGCTCGACCTGGCAGATTTTGGCATCGACGTTGCGAAGCCGGCGGTCGGCCCGGCGCTGCCAGTCTTGGCACCGGGCTTCGGCCATCAGGGCGCCCGTATCGAGGAGGCCGCGCAGATCTTCGGTGGTATCGGTCACGCGCTGCTCGCGAACGAGTCGCGCAGCATTCTCGCCGGGGGAGTGGATGGCCTCGCCGCTCGCGTGCGTGAACGCGCCGAGGCGATTGCTGCGGCGCTCAGCGCTTCGCGCGTATAGCCTGGAACCGGGAGTTGAGGAGCAGAACGATGAGCACGAATGGCACACCGCAGCAGCGCACGATGCCCGAGGTCGACAGGGTTGCGGCAAATCGCGCCGCGATCGCCGCACGCCGGGCGCGCGCCGAGCTGAAGCGGCGGCTGCGCAGCGGCGAGGTGTCACCGCTGCGGGTGCTTGAGCAGTCTCGGGTGCCTGGCAGCACCGAGGCGACGCTGCGCATCACCGACTTCTTGCTCTCGTTCCCGGCGATCGGTGCGGTGAAGGCCGACCGCGTGCGCGATGATCTCGGCATTTCGGAACGTAAGCGTCTGGGCGGGCTGGGCGCGCTCCAGCGCGAACGGCTCGAAGGGTTCGTGCGCGAGCGCACCGGTGCTGCCTCTTCGGAGCGGCCGCCGCTCACCGTGCTCGCCGGCCCGACAGCGGTCGGCAAGGGCACCGTCGCCACCTACATTCGCGAGCACTACCCGGAAGTGCGGCTTTCGGTGTCTGCGACGACCCGTGCGCCACGGCCCGGCGAAGAGCACGGTCGACACTATTTCTTCGTCGATGATGAGGGCTTTGACAGGATGCTCGCCGCCGACGAACTGCTGGAGTGGGCTACGGTGCACAACAAGTACCGCTACGGCACGCCGCGCGGTCCGGTGCTCGAAGCGGCCGCGCGCGACGAACTCATGCTGCTCGAAATCGACCTGCAGGGAGCGCGCCAGGTGCGCGCGAGTATGCCGGAGGCGCGGCTCGTGTTCCTTGCCCCGCCGAGCTGGGACGAGCTGGTGAACCGCCTCGTGGGGCGTGGCACGGAAGATGCAGAGGAGCGGAAGCGTCGGCTTGAGACCGCGAAGGTCGAGCTGGCTGCTGCCGAAGAGTTTGACGAGATCATCGTGAATGACGAGGTGCCGCGCGCTGCAGCACGTCTTGTCGATCTCATGCGCGGCGGTGCGTGACCGTGACGATGCTGGTCATGTCCGGGATCGAAGAGGTCGCTGGGCTCGACCCGAAGCAGTTCTTGGGGATCCCACTCGCGCTGATCGGCGCGGCGCTGCTCGCCTTTGGTGCGCAGTTTCAGTCGCGTGGTCTCAACAAGGTTGAGCGCCTCGTCGGTGCGAGCGCCGGCTCTGGCCTCTCCTTTCGGCATGTGCTCGGTCTGCTGCGCCGACCGTCGTGGGTGAGTGGCACGCTGCTGCTCGGTCTCGCGGTGGCGTTTCAGATCGGATCGCTGGCGTTGTCGCCGATCATCATCGTGCAGCCGATCGGTGTGGTGGGACTGGTCATCACTTCGATCCTGAACTCGCGCATGAGTGGCGTGCGGCTCGACAAGAAGGTGCGAGTGTCTGTGGCTCTGGCAGTGCTCGGGATCGTCGTGTTCGTGAGCATCGCGGCGTTCACCGCCACTGATAGGCCGGTCACCGACGCGAAGCTCACCACGATCCTCATCACCTTTGCCGTGGTCCTGGTGGTGGCCCTCACCGCCTTCGTGCTGTTGCGGCACCGCGGGGCGGCGCTGATCTACATCGTCGGTGCCGGCGTGCTCTATGGCTTCGTCGCGACCTTCGCAAAGGCCGTCATCGGCCGATTGCAGCAGGGCGAGTTCGAGACGCTCACCTGGCTCTGCGTAGCAGCGCTCGCGGTGGGGGCACTGCTCGGTATGGTCTTCGTGCAGAACGCGTACTCCTCGGGCCCGCCTGATCTCGTGGTTGCCGGGCTCACGGTGATCGATCCGATTGTCGCGGTGCTCATCGGTATCGTCGTGCTGGGGGAGGCCGCGAACGCCCCGCTGTGGGCAATCTTCGCGTTCATCGGGTCTGGTGCGCTGGCCGTGGTGGGCGTGGTGGGGCTCGCGAAGTTCCATCCGCAGACGGGTGCTTCGGCGCTCGATGAGGCTGGTGCGGACCCCGACGGACCTTCGCAGCAAGCGAGAGACGCGAATTCTGCCGTATCAGACGGGAACTGACGCTCAATAGGCACGATCGATGGAGGAAAGACGGGTGACGCAGACACTCAGCATCGGAGTTCTCGAAGACCAGCCGCTCTTTCGGGAGATGCTGCTGCACCTGCTCCGCTCCGTGCCGGGCTTCACGGCGGTAGCAGCCGGCGACTGCGCCGCTGCGCGAGACAATTGGGATCCGCAACACCTCGACGTGGCGCTGCTCGATGTCGAACTGCCAGACGGCACCGGGATCGACGCTGGGCGTGCCCTGCAGCGAGCCAACCCCCATCTCGCTATCGTGCTGCTCTCGGCCGTAGATCGGACGCAGCTGCTCGTCGACCTCGACGAGCGCGAGCAGTGGAGCTACCTTTCGAAGAACTCCTCGACCTCCGCGGCCAAACTGATCCGCACCTTGCGCGCCGCCGCAGCGGGACACTGCATCATCGACCCCGAGATCATCACCTCCCGCACGGTGCGGGCAGGCGGCCGGCTCGCCACGTTGAGCGCCCGCCACGTCGAGGTGCTGCAGCTCGTCACCGAGGGGCTCACCAACCAGTCGATCGCCGAACAGCTCGGCATCGCCCTCAGCTCAGTGAACAACCACGTCAATGCGATCTACGCGAGCCTCGACATCGACCGAGAACGTTGCAACCCGCGCGTTGCTGCGGCACGCATCTTCCTGGCGGAGACCGCGTGATTCCCGACTCGCCACGCGATCCGCACCCCACGGATCAAGCCGCGGATGCACGGCTGCTGATACTGACGGTGTTGCTCATCGGCGTGTTCTTCGCCTTCGGCGCCACAGCCCAGTCCATGCTCGTGCACGGTGTGCCCGCACCTCGCCTCGGCGGACACGCGCTCGGACCCGTTGCGGAAGCAACGTTGCGGGCCTCGATCAATCTGCTCACCGTGGGCATCATTGCACTCGGGGCCGCGTGGATGCGGATCATCGACAGACCCCTCTGGATCGCCGCCGCCTGCGCGCTGCTCGTCTCAGTCGTCGCGGCGACGGCGCGCGGTGCCCTCCAACTCACGTTCGACGTTCACCCTGTCGAGAAACCCCTGGACACCCTGCACGACGCCATCACCTTGGTGCCAGTCTCGCTCGCAGTGCTCGGCACCGGAGTGGCGATTGTCGCCCTGAGTAGGCGGGCGCGTTCTGCAGACCGAGAACGGCATGCGGCGGCGATCCGCGCCGCAGAAGCCCTTGACGAACTGCAGCAGGAAGAGATCCGGGTGCGGCGCGAAGTCGCAGACACCCTGCACGGGACCCTGCAGAATCGCTTCGTGATGCTCGCAGCGTCTCTCGCCGAGTCAGGTGCGCAGCTTGACTCGGGCGTTGATGCCGCCGAATCCCGGGTTGTCGCGGAACGTGTGCGCGCGGTGCGCGCCGAACTGGAGGAGCTGCGCGAGCGCGAACTGCGCGCCCTGAGTGCTGCGCTCTATCCCGAAGCGCTCGATCTCGGTCTGGTGCCTGCAGCCCGGGCGCTTATGGCCCGCATTCCGCCCTCCATCCCCGTGCATGTCTCAGTCAATGAGGTACCCGTGCCAGACCCGCTCGACCGCACGAGCAGGCTGCTGCTCGTGCGCGCTATCGAAGAAGGCGTATCGAACGCGCTGCGTCACGGTGAGGCGAGTGAGCTGGCGCTGAGGCTCGAAGGAAGCGACGGTCGCATTCTTGCCGAAGTGCGCCACCTCGGTGCGGCACCCGTCGACAATCCCGAACTCAGCGGGCTCGCCCGCCTTGGCGGTCGCATCTCGGATCGAGGCGGCGAACTCATCCTGCAGTCGAAACCCGACGGCGCTGCGCTGCGTGCCTGGCTGCCCGCGGGCACCGGCGCACCTGCCTGAATCAGCTGCGCCGGTTGACTGAGGCGTGCCTTTCAGCCGCGATACGACCGAGGTGCGCCGCGGCCGGGCCTGAACGCCGACACACTGGGCTCGCCCCCAATCCAGAAGCGCCACGGGAACGCAGGGCCTCCAGCCTCACCGGCAACCCCCACCCGCGCGCCGCTCCGAAGATCCGCCGCAGGCGCCTCTGGTGCGCGCAATATGAATGGCGCCTCGAACAGGTCAAGGCCGTCGTGCATCTCACGAGAGATGCCGAGCGCCGTCGCCACATTGCCAGGGCCCCGAGCGAGCATATGCGCCGGCACCATCGTGCCACCCCGCTTCGCCGAACGACGCCGCTGCGCGATCTCGTGCCCCTCGACCACCTCGCCCGCCCGGATCAGCACCCCGGAAGCGGCGCCTTCCGGGGAGCACACGAGATTCAGCGCAAAGTGCATCCCGTAACTGAAGTAGACGTAGGCGTGACCGGGCGGGCCGAACATCGAAGCATTGCGATCGGTGCGGCGATCCTTCGAGTGCGAGCCAGGATCATACGGGCCCGGAACGCCGACCCCGTGATAAGCCTCAACCTCGGTGATGCGGATCGCCACCACACCCCGACCCCCGACGCCGTCATCACCGGCGACGGCGAGCCTGGCACCCAGCAGCATCGGGGCCACCTCAAGCGCGGGGGAGAAAAACAGCTCGCGATCCACCCATCCATTCTGATGCAAGGCCCGTGCCGTACGCTGGGAGGGAGCGCCCGTCCACCATCAGGGTGCCGAGGAGGTCGACAGTGAGCCAGTACCCCATAGTCACCAGCACCGGGCAGCGGCGCTTCCCTTGGTGGACGCTGCTTATCACCGGCGTGCTCGTTGCGGCCGTCGGCGTCGGTTTCCTCATCTGGCCGTTCTTTGCGGCAAGCTGGATGCTCGTCGTGCTCTTCGGTTCCGCACTCATCGCGAACGGCCTTGCCGTGCTCACACGATCCGCCGGCTCCTCGGCTGCGCTCATCGGTGGCCTCGTGCTCATCGCAGCCGGAGTGCTCGCGATCGTCTTCTCAGACCTCACCGTCGGTGCGATCGTCGCCTTCGTCGGTGTGGCGCTCGTCGTGTTCGGGGTGCTGTGGATCGCGATCAGTGCTCGTTTCGCTGGGCGCAGCCCCGTGATTCTTGTGCCCGGTGTGCTGATCCTCGTCGGCGGAATCGTTGCGCTGGCCTGGCCTGGACTCGCCCTCGCCGTGATTGCCGTGATCGGGGGCATCTGCCTCGTGCTGCTCGGGGCGCTCATCATCTGGACTGCGAATCGGCTGCGCCGCGTCGACGTGTCGACCACCACCATCGTGATGTGAACAACGCCACGCAATCGGTGTGAGCAGCCTGTGTGTACCCGATAGAGTTGACGCAGTTCCCCACACCCCCCACGAGGTCTGACATGGCAAGCACCACCCGCGGCTCCCAGAAGGCGCGCGACACGCTCGACTTCCTGCGCGGCCGGATCTCGAGCGGCGAATGGTCGGTCGGCGATCTGATTCCGAAAGAACCCGAGCTTGTCGAACTGATCGGCGTGGGCCGCTCCACTGTGCGCGAAGCGGTGCGATCGCTCGCAGCCTTCGGCATGCTTGAAACCGTTCCCGGCGTGGGTACCTTCGTGCGATCCCGCACCCCGGTGAGCTCGATCTTGTCGGAATTTCTCGCAGATCACGATCTCGAAGAAGTGCTCGTCTACCGGCGATCTCTCGAGATCGAAGCCGCCCAACACGCCGCCGTGCACCGCACAGAGGAACAGCTCGAGGGGCTCCGGGAGGCGTATCGCCGAGTGCACGAGGGGATTGCCGGCGCGGCCTCGCCCGAAGCCCTTGATACCTGTAACCGCAGCACCGCCCCCGACGCCTTCCACAGGCTCGTGGTCGAGGCGAGCGGCAGCAAATTGTTGCTCGACCTCTACCTCGGGGTCATGTCGGTGCTTGAAGGGGCGAGCACCGAGGGCCGTGTGATCCTCGGCACCACACTTGAAACGATGCACCGCGACCACGGTGCCGTGCTCGACGCCATCGCCGCACGCGATGTGCGCAACGCGGCGCACTCGATGGCGTTGCATGTCGATCGCGACCTCGGCCTGCGCACCGACATGCTCGACTTCACCGGGCAGACCGAGCGCGCCACGTCGCTCATCGATGCCGGCTACGACCCGAACCGCATCCGGTCCTGAGGTGGCTGCGGCCGCGCGAGACGCATCGTCTGCTCCACTATGATGGAACGGTTGCAAGGGGCGTTAGCTCAGTCGGTCAGAGCAGCGGACTCATAATCCGTCGGTCGCGGGTTCAAGCCCCGCACGCCCTACGAGTGCTTGGAAAGCACTGCGCGGTCTTCGTTGATCGGCGATTTGTGGGTACCCATCCAAAACCCTGCTCAGGCGTTGAATTCAGCCCGGGAGCCCGATGCCTCCGAGGTCCGGGGTTGAGCAAGTGGGATCTCTGAGATCCTACGATTCTTTCGCTGCGGCCCGTGTTTGCAGTTCGACTGCCATCGGCTCAATCATGGCGATGAGTGTTGATGACACCTGATCGAACGGTTTCCCCGCTTCCAGGAGACGAGTGGCCGAGTGAACGACCGCATTGATCATCTCACCCAGAGCCTCGGAATCTTCGACTCCCAGGTCGTCAAGTGTGCGAATCAGTGGCTCCTGAATGGCCCGATGCATGCTCGCTGCTTGTTCGTTCAGGGCTTCTCCGGGAGAGAGGGCCGCAAGTGCAGAACCGACGGCGTGTGCTCCTTCATGCACGAGGCGAAGATTCTCAACTGCGTAGGCAACGAGTCGGCCGCTTGGCTCGGCCTCAGCATCCATGGCATCAGTGATGCGTATGGTCCATCTGGGGAAAATGTCCTCCACTAGTGCCTGAAGCAACGCTTCCGTGGATTCAAAGTAATGGTAGACACTCGATCTCGCCAACCCTGCGCGCTCAGCGACATTTCGCATGCTTCCGATTTCGCCCGTTTCCTTAAGGATCGCGTGTGCGACGTCGAGGAGCAGGCGCTCTTGATTTGCGCGGTGCTCAGCTACGGTATTCGCAGTGATTCGTGGCACAGTTCATCCTCCACCGGTCTTATTCCGTCGCCTGCTACTGAACTTACCGTGAAGCTGACCGTTCGGGCGAGGTGGAAGACTCGTGGAGGCTACGTTGTCGCCGGTTGGAATGCTCCGAGTCGGCCGTCGACCATCTCGAGCACGCGGTCGCAGTGCCCGAGCACTTCGTGGTCATGGGTGACCATCATGATGGCAACTCCTTGGGTCCTACTCTGTTCCGCGAGGAGAGCGACAACCTGCTGGCTTCGGGCACGGTCGAGTGCTGCGGTTGGTTCATCGACGAGTAGGAGACCCGGACTGGTGACGAGCGCTCTGGCGATGCCTACGCGCTGTCGCTCGCCCCCGGAGAGCTGCCGGGGAAGATTCTTCGCCTTGTGCGCCATGCCAACGGCCTCCAGGAACGGCATTGGATCGAACGCCGATGATCCGCCTGCGAGCCGGTTCACGAGACGGAGCTGGTCTGCAGCGTTGAGTGCGGGGATCAAATTGCCCGATTGGAAGACGAAGCCGATGTTTCTGAGACGAAACTTGGCCATTTTTCCCTGAGAACCGGCGATCTCTGTGAGTTCTTGGTCGAGCACACGAACTGAACCGCTGTCGGGTGACTGTAGTGCTCCTGCCACGGCAAGAAGGGTCGACTTTCCGGCTCCAGATGGGCCTACCACGCCCACGAATTCGCTCCGCGCGATCTCAAGACTCACGGAGTCCAGGGGTCGCACCCTACTGTCGCCGTCACCGAGTTCGAGCGTGACATTCTCAAAGCGCAGTACTGTTTCCAGGTTGTGTGCAGATGACATTAGCGCTGCCCTCCCAGGGCGGAGATGGGTTCGATTCGCGAGATGCGGAGGACCGCAATCGCAGCCCCGATGAGGCCCAGAGCGATTGTGATCAAGGAGGCGGTGAGGACGGGCGTGGGTTCAAGAGCGAAAGGCATGCCGTCCGGCATGATGGAGCCCAGCCCGACACCAGCACCTACACCGATTGCTGTGAAAGAGACGAGCAGGATCGCCGCTTGGGTCAGCGAGTCCCGAAGCAAATAGCGAGCCGAGGCACCGATAGCTCGGAGCACCGCGAGCTCATGCTGCCGTTGAATCGTCCAGACGGTGAAGAAGGCTCCGACCACGAGGGCGCTAATTGCGTAGAGGAACGTCTGAATCATGCTGAGCGTCAGTGTCTCTGCCTCGTAGCCCGGAGATGAGTTGAAAGATTCCTTCAGGGGCACGGCTGTGGTCGCCGCCTGAAGGTCGCCTGCGGCGAGATCGAGCCCTTCTGCATCGCTCGCTTGGATTGCGATGACGCTCGCGACATCGAAATCGAGCGCGTCTACTTGATCCTGTGTCGGAACGCCGGGTTGTGCTGCTCCGGAGGCGATGAGCCGCCAGGTATCAATGTTGAGATAGGCCATGTCGACGTGACCGAACGTGGCCTGTCCTTCGGTAAAACCGACCACCTCAAGTTCGGTATCGAGCCGATCAAGGGTGATGATGCTGCCCAGTTCGAGACCGTCGCTTTTCGCTGTTTCGGACACCACGATGCCCCCAAGTCCCGAGATGGTCGATCCCTCAGAGACGTTCGGGCTCATGAAGGAATCAGGGACAATGCCAAACAGCGAGAGGTCGATCTGAACCCCATCTTCGGTCGTGGCATTCGTCATTCCCGCCCCGACCGGACTCGCTGCCTCCACTCCGGGAAAAGCCTGCCAGATCTCGAGCTGCGACTCCTCGACGACTGAGCGCGAGAATGCGTTGTCCGTCTTCGTGCCGGCGTCAAACGCAAACGCGGTGACCGGCATCGATTTGAGCCCAGATACGCCGTCGTTGACCAATCCCGAGGAGAGGCCTGAGAGTAGAACTATCAGCAGCGCGACGAGCGAGACGACTGCACCCATGAGGCCGAATCGCCCGCGCGCAAACCTCAGTTCGCGGATCGCTAGAAACATATCTCCCTCTCCCGCCAGCATTTTGTCGACCACATGTCAACAAACATGTCAACGGTATGTCGATAAATCTGAAAGGGGACTGTGAGTATCCGTGACCGGTTGCCAATGGGGGGTCGAGGGAGGAGTATGCCGGATACGTTGAAAGCATGGACCTACTTCATGCCTCGCTCGTCTTCCTGCACATTCTCGGAGCAGCCGCACTCCTCGGCGGATGGCTCGCCACATTCAAGACTCCGACCGTCGGCCTCTTTCAGTTCGTCGGTGCCTGGGTGCAACTGGTGACCGGTATTCTGCTGGTCGGAGTCAACGAGATGAGCGACGGGGGAGTGAATCACGTAAAAGTCGCGGCAAAGCTCACTATTCTCGTCGTCATCCTGGTTGCAGCATGGATCGGGCGCCGAAAGGTCAAGAAGAGCGAGGCGGTTCCGGTCGGTGTTGCGCACGCGGTTGGCGGATTGACCCTCGTCAACATTGCGCTAGCCGTATTCTGGTGAGATCTGGCCGCTCACGCCACCTTCCACGCCCGGCACCGCTCCATCACTCGGAGCGGTGCCGGGCGCGATTCGCGGGACTACTGCGAGCATCGTCGGCTTCGGCGAGCGCCACGATCCTGCTCACCATGCCACTGAAAATGAGGCCATGAAAGGGCAGCATTGCGAGCCAGTACAGTCTCCCGAGCAAGCCCCGAGGGAAGAAGACCGCCCGCTGCCAGTATTCGACACCGCCGGGGGAGTCGTCGATTCCGAGTTCGAGCCACGCGCTTCCCGGTGTCCACATCTCGGCGCGCAGCCGCAGCAGCCGCTCGGGTTCGACGCGCTCCACGCGCCACACGTCGATCGCGTCGCCCTCGGTGATTCGCGATCGGCTGCGCCGGCCGCGCTGCAGGCCGACGCCTCCGGTGAGCCGGTCCAGCCAACCGCGCACCGCCCACAGCACCGACGCCGAATACCAGCCGTTCGCACCGCCGATGCGGGAGATCACCGACCATACGGCTGCCGCATCGGCTGAGGTGCGGCGACGCCGCACGTCGGTGAAGACGGTGCGGCCAGCCCAGTCCGGGTCGCTGGGCAGCGGATCGCTGGGGGCGCCGTCCAACCGCGCGTCGACCCAGCTGGTTTCGACGGCGTCGATTTCAATGCGGCCGAGAGCAAGCTTCACGGCGTCGCGGTACGGGGTGAGCCCGCCCGGTGGTGGCGGAATGAGTGCGTCGATGGCGTGATCCCGCATCACGCAGGGGTGCTGCAGTGATTCAACGAGCGGGCGTGCGATGCGGCGCGGCACGGGGGTGACGAGCCCCACCCAGTGGGAGGCGAGCCGCGGGGTGAGCACGGGCAGTGAGGCGATCCGACGCTGCCTGAGGCCGGCTTCGAGGGCGTAGCCGTTCATCATTTGGCCGTAGCGCAGCACGTCCGGCCCGCCGATGTCGAGTGCGCGATTGACTTCGGATTCGAGTCGCACCGCAGCGAGCAGGTAGTAGAGCACGTCGCGCACCGCGATTGGCTGAATGAAGTTGCGCACCCATTTGGGGGCTGGCATGTAGGGCAGCACGTCGGTGAGGTGCCGCACCATTTCGAACGATGCTGAGCCTGACCCGATCACTACCCCTGCTTGGAGCACGATCGTGGGCACCTCCGAAGCGAGCAGAATGTCGCCCACCTCTTTTCGTGACCGCAGGTGCCGTGAGAGTGAGGCTCCTTCGGGGTGCAGGCCTCCAAGGTAGACGATGCGGCTCACACCGGCACGCTCAGCCGCGCTCGCGACGGTGCGGGCGATCTCCCGGTCGAGGCGCTCGAAGTCGGCGCCGCTCGACATGGAGTGCAGCAAGTAGCAGACCACGTCTACCTCGCGCATTGCCTGGCCGACAGCTTCTGTGTCTGAGGCATCGCCGGTGACGATCTCGACCTCATCGGCCCAGGGGAGGGCGGCGACTCGTTCACGGGATCGTGAAAGCACGCGCACCCGGTAACCGGCGGCGACCAGTCGGGGCACGAGGCGGCCGCCGATGTAACCCGTCGCGCCGAGCACGAGCACACGCGGCGTGGTGCCCTGGTCGTCAGGCACCGCGCGAAGGGTGTCTTCGCGGCCCGTTGGGGTGCTGCGTGCTTCCTGCGTGGTGTGATCTGTGGGTGTGTTCACGATCTGCTCCTTACCGCGGTGCTGCGATGGGCTCGGCCTGAGAGGTGCGGATCCGGCATCGTGGGCGGCTCCTGCCCATAGTGCCGTCTCTCAGCCTGGCCGCCCCTGAGTCGACGGGGCAGAGGCGGGAGCGTGAACCACAGCGACACCGTCTCGGACATGCGATCATGCTACGCCGGTGCGCCGCGCTTCGGGGTGCATCGGTTCTGCAGTGCGTGATCCTGACCATACCCACCTCCCCGTGTAGATCTGATGTTATACATCAGATCTACAGGCAAGCTGGTGATACGGTGCAGCACATGACCGAGAACGATCACCCCGCCAGTCCTTCCGTCGATCCGCTGCCCTACGATGCCCTGCTGCTGTGCTCATTCGGTGGCCCCAACCACAGTGATGACATCATCCCCTTCCTGCGCAACGTGACACGGGGCAAGAACATCCCCGAAGATCGGCTCGCCGAGGTGGGGGAGCACTACCACCACTTCGGCGGGCGCAGCCCGATCAATGCCCAGAACCTCGCCCTCGCCGAAGCACTGCGAGACGAACTGCGGCAGCGCGGTGCCGACCTCCCGGTGATCTGGGGCAACCGCAACTGGCACCCCTACACTGTCGATACGCTGCGAGACGCCTCAGCCTTCGGCGCGCAGCGTATCCTCGTGCTCGTCACCAGCGCCTACGCCTCCTATTCGGGCAGTCGGCAGTACCGTGAGCACCTTGCGGCCGCCGTGACCGAACTCGGCGATGCGGCTCCGCGCCTCGACGTGCTCCGCCCATTCTTCAATGACCCTGGCTTCGTTGAGGCCAACCGTCGCGCCATCGAAGAGGCGGCCAGAGCACTCGACGGCGGCCTTGCGGGCGCGCATATCGTGTATGTGACCCACTCGATCCCCGACACTATGCAGGATGCCTCAGCGGTTACCGGTCCCGGCTACCGCGAGCAGCATGAAGACGTGCGCGCTACCCTTGACGCTGCACTGGCTGCGCGCACCGGCACCGAAGTTGCCTCTTCGCTCGCCTACTGCTCCCGTTCGGGTGATCCGCGAGTGCCGTGGCTCGAACCCGACGTCAACGACCACATCGAGGCGCTGGCTGCACAGGGCGTGCGCAAGATCGTGATCGCGCCCATCGGCTTCATTTCCGACCATATGGAAGTCGCTTTCGACCTCGACGTCGAAGCGCTCGAAACGGCACGAGAACAGGGCATCGCTGCGGTTCGTGCCGGCACCGCGGGGGTGCGAAGGGAGTTCGTGGCCGGGCTCATCGACATGGTGTTCGAGCGGGCTGCGCGCGAGCGTGGCGAGACCGCCCCGGCCCGCACCGTCGGCGCACTGGCTGCCTTCCCAGACGATGCTCCCGCCGGGAGTTGTCGTATGCGTCACGGCGAATCCACCGGTATCCCGGTGCTCGCGGGCGTGGATGACTGAGTGCCCGCCTCACCGGAACTGAGAACTGAGAACCGACCAGCAGGATGCTGAGAAACATGGGAGCACCTATGACTGCACGCAGCCAAGCCGTTGACCACTCCGCCGTCGCAGACGCCATCAATGCCGACGTCAATTACACGATGTATGCGGTCTTCAGCGCGTCACGGTCAGGCCCTACCCTCGGGCTCACCCCGGCCTGGAGCGCGATTGTGCGAGGACTGCTCGCCGAGCTTGACAGCATCGACGGCCTGACCACCCGCGGGTGGTATGACGTTGCCGGGTACCGCGCGGACGCCGATGTGCTCGTGTGGTGGCACGCTCCGAGCCCCGAGGCGCTGCAAGATGCCTACCGAACAGTGCTTGACTGGGCCGGCGGTCGTCTGCTGCCCGTGTGGTCGTCGATCGGGGTGCATCGCGCAGCTGAGTTCAACCGTGGGCACGTGCCAGCGTTTCTCGCGGGTGATGCGCCACGCGGCTACGTCTGCGTGTACCCGTTCGTGCGTGGCCGGGAGTGGTACCTGCTACCTGATGAAGAGCGCAGGGAATTGCTACGCGAGCACGGTGCTGCGGCCAGAGACTACGGTGATGTGCTCGCGAACACCGTGGCCTCGTTCGCGCTCGGCGACTACGAGTGGCTGCTCGCCTTTGAGGCCGACGATCTGACGCGGATCGTGGATCTGATGCGCGAGCTGCGGGCGACGGGTGCGCGGCGGCACGTGATCGAGGAGACGCCCTTCTTCACGGGTCCGCGCCGCGACCCTGAGATGCTGCTGAAGTTCGCGGTGTCGGCGTAAAAACCCCTGGTAGAACGCAGTTTAGGCAAGCCTTCACTTGCTTGCGGATCGCTCGGATCGGCGTATCGTGGAGGGTGTACCGGGCAGAGAGAAGCTCCCCGGCAGATCAGACGGAGGTTCACTATGACCACTCTCGAGCAGCAGCCGATCGCAGCGCAGGGCGAGTTTGGGCGACTCTCAGGGGTTGCGCAGCACCTGACGCCGGTTCTGCACGATTTGATCGCTCTCGCGGTGAATGGCAAGCAGGCGCACTGGCATGTGCGCGGCAGTAACTTTATGGGCGTGCATGAGTTTCTCGACCAGGTCGTAGCGCACGCGCAGGATGCTGCCGACACGGCTGCGGAGCGCATGGTGGCCCTGGGCTTGCCTGTCGATGGTCGTATTGGCACCGTCGCAGCGCAGACCTCAACGCCGGAGATGACTGTCGGTTTTCAGCAGTCCGAGGTGACGGTGCGTGAGGTTGTTGCGCAGCTCGACGCTACGCTCGAGACCATTTACGCCGCGGTGAAGGGGCTCGAAGATATCGACCCCGTGAGCCAGGATCTTGCAATCGCATTCGCGCAGCAGTTCGACAAGGATCGTTGGTTCCTCTTCTCGCACTACGCCGACTGACGGTTTCAGCCGCGCGCTGTGCGCGGTGGGTGTACAGGGCCGCGTCTCTCTTAGTGGGGGGCGCGGCCCTGTTGCGTCTCCTCTGCGGGTTTCACATCAGATGAATTGTGCTATGTTGTTCCAGTAAGGCGCGCCTTACTAACATCACATGTTGTCGAATGGGCCTCGGAGGGTGCACCCGCATGATCGCTACACTGCTCATCGGCCTGCGCGAAGGGCTCGAAGCGGCGCTCGTCGTCAGCATCCTGCTCGCCTACGTGAAGCGGCTCGGACGCCGCGACGCAGCCCTGAAAATCTGGTTGGGCGTCGCCGCCGCGATCCTGCTCTCCCTCATCACCGGCGCCGTGCTGAGCTACGGCACGTACGGGCTCACCTTCACCGCGCAGGAAGCCATCGGAGGTGTGCTGTCGCTCCTGGCCGTCGGCATGGTTACCTGGATGGTCTTCTGGATGCTGCGCATGTCCCGCGGCATCGGCAGCGAGCTGCGATCGCAGCTCGACAGGGCCCTGCTCGGCAACGGTTGGGGCGTGGCCGCGGTCGGCTTCGTCTCGGTGGCGCGGGAGGGCATCGAGACCGCCCTCTTCATCTGGGCCACCACGCGGGCGAGCGACACAGCACCCCTCGTCGGCTTCCTCTCGGCGTTGTCGGGCATTCTCCTGGCATCGGTGCTCGGCTGGCTGCTCTATCGCGGCATGCTCCGGATCAACCTCACCGTGTTCTTCCGCTGGTCCGGCGCGCTCCTCATCGTCTTCGCCGCCGGTGTGCTGGCGTATGCCATCCACGACCTCCAGGAGGCCGGGTTCCTCGCCGGGCCCTTTACGGCCCCGCCGGCCAGCGCAGGAGTGCTCGCCGCATGGTACGGCGACGCTGCCTGGGCCTTCCGCGTTCCGCACATCATCGCTCCCGACGGAGTGCTTGGCGTGCTGCTCAAGGGCACCCTCGGCTTTTCACCGGAAATGACCAAACTCGAGGTGATCGCCTGGGCGCTCTACCTCTCCATCACCCTTTCGCTGTTCCTCATTGCCTCGTACCGAGGAGCGCGCGCCCCGAGAAAGGAAGCCCCTTGCCCATCTCCAGCACCCGCCGAGGTATCACCGCAGTAGTCGCGTTCGGCGCCGCAAGCCTCGCGTTCACCGGTTGCGTTCCCAACGCCGGCACCGGCGGGGATGCCCAGCCGATCACGGTCACCGCGAGTGACACGGCCTGCGAGGTTGAGACCGCGCAGACGCAGAGCGGCACCCTCACGTTCGCCGTGCAGAACAACGGCAGCAAAGTCACCGAGTTCTATCTGCTCGGCAGCAACGAGCTGACGATCCTCGGCGAGGTCGAGAACATCGCACCCGGCACCAGCCGCAACCTCACCGTTCAGCTCGGCCCCGGCGACTATTTCACGAGCTGCAAGCCCGGTATGGTCGGTGCCGGCGTCGGCCAGGCCGCATTCACGGTCACCGGCGACGCCGTGGCGACAACACCCGAGGAGGACGCGGTCGTCGCGCAGTACATCAGCTACGTCAAAGCTCAGACCGAGGAGCTCGTGCCGCAAGTGGAGGCCTTCGTCGCGGCATACCAGGCCGGTAACGACGCAACCGCTCGTACACTCTTCCCGATCGCGCGCATCAACTACGAGCGCATCGAGCCGACCGCCGAGCAGTTCGGTGACCTCGACCCAAAGATCGACTACCGCAAGCCCGGTGCCATCGAAGAGGGATTGCCCTTCACCGGCTTCCACCGCATCGAGCAGGACCTGTGGCTCGACGAGGCGATCGCCAACTACTCGACTCCCGAGAAAGACCACTACCCGAAGGACGACCTCAAGCCGCTCACCCCCGAGGAGCGCACGGAGCTCGGCGAGCAGCTGCTCGCCGATGTGAACGAGCTGAAGGACGAGGTCGCGAGCCCCGATTTCACGCTCACCCTCGCCGACATCACCGAGGGCGCGAAGGGCCTCCTCGACGAGGTCGCCGCGCCGGACGGCAAGCTGCCCGGCGAGGAGAACGAGTTCGCGCACACCGACCTCTACGACTTCACCGCGAACGTCGAGGGCGCCCAGGTGGCCTTCGACACCGTGCGCGGCCTGCTTGAGGCGAACGGCGGTGAAGACCTCGCGAAGCAACTCGATACGCGTTTCGCGGACATGCTCGCACTGCTTGCGAGCTACGGCTCCTATGAGGCGGGGTTCGTGCCCTACGACACGGTCGAGCAGCCGCAGCGCAACGAACTCGCTGCGAAGCTGACCGCGCTCAGCGAATCGATGGCGAAGCTCACCGCAGGCGTCGTGCAGCGCTGATGGTCGCGCACGAGCAGCCCGAAGAAAGCGGAGTGACCACGGGGGAAAACTCCCCTGGAACCCTCCGGCCATCGCGACGCGGCCTCCTCGGAATCCTCGGCGCCGGTGCGGCAGGCCTGGCCCTCGGAGGCGGAGCCGCAACCGTGCTCGTATCGCAGGCCTCCGGTGACGCAACCTCGGAAGCCGGCACCGTACCCTTCCACGGGGCTCACCAGGCGGGCATCACCACCCCTGCGCAAGACCGCCTTCACTTCGCCGCATTCAACATGGTGTCGGGCACAGCCAGAGACGATCTCATCGCGCTGCTGCGGGACTGGACCGAGGCGGCCGAGCGGCTCGTCCGTGGACAGGAAGTTGGCACCGGCCTCGAACCCGAAAACCCGCTGCTGCCGCCAGACGATTCAGGCGAGGCTGCCAGCCTCGGCGCGGGAAACCTCACCCTCACCTTCGGGCTCGGCAGGCAGCTCTTCACCGCACGCACCGGGGCGGCCGACCCCGAAGATCCATTCGGGATCCGCTCTCGCCTGCCACGCGCCTTCGAGCCGCTTCCATCCTTCGCGTTCGATCTGCTCGATGCCACCCAGAGCGGGGGAGATCTCTGCGTGCAGGCCTGCGCCGATGATCCGCAGATCGCAGTGCACGCGATCCGCAATCTTGCCCGCATCGCAGCCGGACGCGCGCATCTCTCATGGAGCCAGCTCGGCTTCGGACGCACCGCATCGACCTCACGCCGCCAGGACACCCCGCGTAACCTCTTCGGCTTCAAAGACGGTACCGCGAATATCATGGCCGAGGACGAGGCCTCTCTCGCCGAGCACATCTGGGTTGGCACCGAAGCACCGGACTGGATGCGCGGCGGCAGCTACCTCGTGGCTCGAAAGATTCAGATGACCATCGAAAGCTGGGATCGCGCATCTCTCGGTGAGCAGGAGCGGATCATCGGCCGCACGAAACGCGAAGGCGGCCCGCTGAGCGGCGGGCACGAGTTCGCAGCGCCCGACTTCGCTGCTCCGAGTGCGGAGAATGCGGCGCACCCAGCGATCGACATCGCCGCACACATGCGCCTCGCGCACCCCAGTCAGAACGGTGGTGCCCGTATGCTGCGGCGCGGCTACAACTACGTCGACGGCTCAAACGGGCTCGGACAGCTGGGTGCCGGCCTGTTCTTCATCTCGTTCCAGCGCGATCCGCAGACATTCGTGCGCGTGCAGCAGTCATTGCGGGCGGATCTCCTGAACGAGTACATCCGTCACATCGGCTCAGGGCTGTGGGCTATTCCATCGGGCGTGCAGTCGGGTGATTTTCTCGCCCAGGCGCTGTTCGAGTAGCGCAGCGCTCAGACGCCCGACGGCGCCACCGTGCTCGCGCGCTCAGACTCGATGCCGATGCTCGCAGCAGGCAGCGCTATTAACGGCCCTGTCTGCGCGGGCCGCGAATCGAGATACTCCTCCACGAAACGTCCGAGCACCATGTGCGAGGCGCGCACATCGGCGCGCTCGACCCGCTCGATGATCGCCTCGACCTCGGCCGGGTGGAAGTAGCCGTGGTCGGCGTAGGCACGCACCCGCGACGTGAACGAGGCCGTGTCGAGCTCGGGGTGAAACTGCGTCGCATACACATTGCGACCCACACGAAACGCCTGCACTGGGCAAGTGGGTGAGCTCGCCAGCACGGTGATGCTCTCAGGCACCTCGGCAATCGCTTCTTTGTGGCCCACGAAGGCTTCGAAGTCGGCGGGCAGTTGGTGCAGCAGCGGATCGCTGATGCCGGCAGGGGTGAGGCTGATCCGCACCGCCTGCGAAGATTCTCCGTAGGTGCGGTCTACCCGAGCGCCCTGATGGGCGCCGATCGTGCCGATCCCGTAGCAGACGCCGAGGAAGGGAAAATCGGCCCGCACCACATCGTCGAGCAGTTGCGCGAGCTCGCGTTCGACACGCAGTTCGGTCTCTGATTTGCGTTCAACAGGCTCGCTCACCGTGAACGGGCTGCCGGCGAGGATGATGCCCGAATAGGAACCGAAATCTACGGAACCGAGCGGGGCTCTATCGATGCGCCGCCACGCGAGTTCCTCGGGCAGCAGCCCGGTCAGGCGACAGTAGGCCGCATGCTCATCGGCAGCGACGTCGTCTTCGCCCCGAGTCGTGATGAGCAGGAACGGTTTCATGGGTACTACCGTAGCGCGTGTGCGGATCGTCGCAGAACGCATCTCGAACTGTTACGGGGCGCCCGCGTAGGCCCATCAGGCCGGGCAGACGCCCCGTAGCTCAGTGGAGTTGCGCTCAGTCGACGGAGCGAATCGCGACGACGGCGTTGTGGCCCCCGAAACCGAAAGAGTTCGAGATCGCGAGCTGCGGGCCGTCACCCAAGGGCTGCGGCTCCGAGGAGACGTTGACGGGGATCTCGGGATCCTGGTCGATGAGGTTGATCGTGGGGGGCGCGATGCGGTGCTGCACGGCGAGCACGCTGAACAGTGCCTCAAGCGCGCCGGTGCCGCCGAGCAAGTGGCCGGTGGCGGCCTTCGTCGCCGAGATCGGGATCTGCTCGGCGCGGTCACCGAAGATCGCCTTCAGCGCGGTGAACTCATTGATGTCGCCCACCGGCGTCGAGGTGGCGTGCGCGTTGATGTGCGTCACATCGTCGGGGGTTGCCCCGGCCTGCTCCAGCGCCATCTGCATGGCGCGGATCGCACCGCGACCCTCGGGGTCGTTCGCGGTGATGTGGTAGGAGTCTGCGGTGACGCCGCCGCCGGCGATCTCGGCGTAGATCTTCGCGCCGCGCGCGAGCGCGTGCTCTTCGGTCTCGAGTACGAGCGCAGCAGCGCCCTCGCCCATGACGAAGCCGTCACGGTCGATGTTGTAAGGTCGGGAAGCCGTGGCCGGATCGTCGTTGCGACGCGAGAGGGCCTGCATCGACGCGAACGATGCCACGGTGATGGGGTGGATTGCAGCTTCGGAGCCGCCGGCGATCACCACGTCGACAAGCCCCGCCTGCAGGTGCTCGTAAGCGTTGACGATCGACTCGGTGCTGGAGGCGCAGGCTGACGCCACGGTGCGTGCGTAGCCGCGCGCTTCGAAGTGCATAGAGACCGCTGCCGAAGGAGCATTCGGCATGAGCATGGGCACGGTCAAGGGCATCACGCGGCGCGGTCCCTTCTCGCGCAGGGTGTCCCAGGCGTCGAGCAGGGACCATACGCCACCGATCCCTGTCGCCCAGTCGACGCCAAGACGTTCGGGGGCGAGCTCGGGGCTGCCGGCATCGGCGAAAGCTTCCTTCGCGGCGACGAGCGCGAACTGGCTCGATGGGTCGAGGCGCTTCGCGACCGGACGGTCGAGCACCTCGCTGGGCTTCACCCGGGCCTGACCGGCGAAGGTGACGGGAAGCTGGTATTCGGTCACCCAGTCGTAGTCGAGGGTGCGTACGCCCGACTCGCCGGCGAGGAGCGACTCCCAGCTCTCAGGGGCCGTGCCGCCGATGGGGGAGGAGGCGCCGATACCTGTGACGACGATCTTCTTGCTCATGCTTGCGTGCTCCGCGATCTGGTGGGGAACGAACTGGGGTGAGTGGTGAGGAGTCGGGGTCGGGCTGAGCCCGACCCCGTTCCGCAAACCTTAGGCCTGAGCCTTGGCGATGAAGTCGACAGCGTCGCCGACGGTCTTGAGGTTCTTGACTTCCTCGTCGGGGATCTTCACGTCGAACTTCTCCTCGGCGTTGACCACGATGGTCATCATCGAGATCGAGTCGATGTCGAGGTCGTCGGTGAACGACTTGTCGAGGGCGACGACGTCGGCCGCGATTCCGGTCTCGTCGTTGATGATCTCGGCAAGACCCGCGAGGACCTCTTCGTTGCTGAATGCCATTGTGTGTTTCTCCTTGATATGGGTGGGGGTTGTAGAAGTGTACGTGCCGTCAGGCGCGGCGCCGTGGAGACGCGCGCGATCCGGCTACGGGAGTTCGATGACCTGCGCGCCGTAGACGAGACCGGCCCCGAAGCCGATCGTCAGGGCGAGGCCGCCCGAGAGTTCGGGGTGCTGCTCGAGCAGCGCGTGCATGGCCAGGGGAATCGACGCCGCCGAAGTGTTGCCCTGCATCTCGATGTCACGGGCCACGACGACGGACTCGGGAAGCTTGAGCTGCTTCGCGAACTCGTCGATGATGCGCATGTTCGCCTGGTGCGGGATGAACGCGGCAAGGTCGCTGGGTTCGATGCCCGATGCTTCGAGGGTCTGCTGCGCGACCTTCTTCATCTCCCAGACAGCCCAGCGGAACACGGTCTGACCGTCCTGACGCAGCGTGGGCCACGGCACCTCGGTCGGGTTGCTGCGGTACTCCTCGAAGGTCGAGGTCATGCGGATCGTGTCCCACTTCTCGCCGTCAGAGCCCCACACGGTGGGGCCGATGCCGGTGTGGTCGCTTGCGCCGACGATGACGGCGCCGGCGCCGTCACCGAGCAGGAAGGAGATACTGCGATCAGCCGGATCGACGATCTCGGAGAGCTTCTCGGCGCCGATCACGAGCACGTTCTTGCACAGCCCGGAGCGCACGAGGGCGTCGGCCTGGCCCACGCCGTAAACGTACCCGGCGCAGGCAGCCGAGATGTCGAATGCCGCGGCGGGCGTGAGCCCGAGGCGATGCGCCGCAAGCGCCGCCATCGAGGGGGTGATCGCCACATTCGAAATCGTCGAAATGATGACGCCGTCGATCTCGGAGCGGTCAAGCCCCGACTTCGCGATGGCTTCCTCGCCGGCGGCCACCGCAAGGTCGACCGCGGCCACGTCAGCGCTGGCACGGCGACGCTGCACGATGCCGGTGCGCTGGCGAATCCACTCATCCGAGGAATCGATCGGGCCGACGAGGTCGTCGTTCGGTACGTCGAGGTTGCCGCGGGCCGCGCCGACGGAGAGGATCCGCGTGTGCGCGGGGCCAGTGGGCTGCACCAGTGATGCCATGTGCATGGGTCCTTTCGGTCTGACGGTCAGGTTGCTGACGCAGTCTCGGTGATGAGCGCCACAGCGGCGTCGAGATCTGCGGGGGTCTTCACCGCAACGGCGGGCACACCCTTCAGGGCGCGCTTGGCGATGCCCGTGAGCGCGCCGGCCGGGGCGAGCTCAACAAGCCCCGAGATGCCGGCCTGCTGGAAGCCCTCCATGCACGCATCCCAGCGCACCGGGCTCGCAATCTGCGAGACCAGCAGCTCGACGAAGCGCGATCCGCTGTCGACAAGCGAACCGTCAGCGTTCGTCCACAGCGGGTGCGTGGGCGCTGCGGCGGTCACGCTCTCAGCGGCCTCCCGCAGCGCAGGAATGGCACTCGACATGTAATCGGTGTGGAACGCGCCGGCCACCTGCAGCGTGATCACGCGCGCGCCGCGGGGCGCGTCCTCCGCAAGCGCCGCCAGGCCCTCAAGCGAACCGGCGGCGACGATCTGGCCGCCGCCATTGCGATTCGCGGCGGTCAGCCCGTGCTCCGCGATCTTTGCGAGCACATCTGCCTCCACGCCACCCACAACCGCAGCCATACCGGTGCTCGCCTGCGTGGCCGCCTCGGCCATCGCACGACCACGCACCCCGACAAGGCGCAGGGCGTCGTCTTCGGAGAGCACACCCGCGGCAGCAGCCGCAGCGAACTCGCCCACCGAGTGACCGGCAATACCGGCCTCAGCCACAGCCACACGCGCCGACAGCTCCCGCCACGCGAGCAAGCTCGCCGCAACGATCAACGGCTGCGCGATCGCGGTATCGCGGATCGTGTCGGCGTCACTCACGGTGCCGTGCTCGATGAGATCGACGCCCGCACGCTCGGATGCGGTGCCGAGGAACTCGCGGCTGCCGGGCAGCTCAAGCCACTCGTTCAGGAATCCGGGGGTTTGGGAGCCCTGTCCAGGGCAGGCGATAACAATCACGTCGTCCAGTTTCTCAGATCAACGGCCCAGATCCTGCATATTGCGAACGATAAATCTTGAAAATGATTGTGGGAAACAGCAGTTTCGGTGCTCGAAGGGTCGTCACACGGCGCTGCGCGCAACAGCGGAGGTTCCGCTCCGGCCTGTGGGCCGTCGCAGCTACTTTGCAGACGGCGCTGCGCGCAACAGCGGAGGTTCCGCTCCGGCCTGTGGGCCGTCGCGGCTACTTTGCAGACGGCGCTGCGCGCAACAGCGGAGGTTCCGCTCCGGCCTGTGGGCCGTCGCGGCTACTTTGCAGACGGCGCTGCGCGCCGTCCATTGTGGGCGATGGAGCCGGTGATGAGGGCGGACTGCAGGATCAGTGCTTCCCGCGCACCCGTCGCATTCCAGCCGATCACCTCCGAGACCTTCTTGAGCCGGTAGCGCACCGTATTGGGGTGCACGAACAGCTCGCGAGCGGTCGCCTCAAGCGAGCGCCCGTTGTCGAGATAGCACCACAGCGTCTCCAGCAGTTCGCCCGAGTGCGCAGCGAGCGGTTCATAGATCTGCTCGATGAGGGTGCGGCGCGCAAGACCATCGCCTGCGAGCGCACGCTCAGGCAGCAGATCGTCGGCAGCAACAGGGCGGGGAGCGTTGCGCCACGACCTCGCCACAGCAACCCCAGCAAGCGCGGCCCGAGCGCTGCGCGACGCATCCACCAGGTTGTCGACGGTGGGGCCAAGCACCAGTGGCCCATCCGAGAAACCATCAGCCAGTCGGGCTGCGATCTCCAGAAAGCTCAGGCGGCTCTCAGCAGCAGGCGCACCCGGCTGCGGCGCATCCAAACGGCCGAGCACCAGCACTAGACGTGTGCCCTGCAAACCGATCAGCGCATCAGCACCGGCGTGTCGCGCGAGGCGGCGCAGCTGGTCCACATCGACGACACGCTCAGCCGTGCCCACCAGCACCGCGGCCTCGCCGTCGCCGTGCCAGCCGAGAGCTGCGATCCGGCTCGGCAGCTCGTCGTCGCTCTCACCCGTCAGGATCGAGTCGACGACGAGCGCCTCCAGCCTGGCATCCCACAGCCCGCGAGCCTCAGCAGCGCGTGCGTACACATCGGCCGCAGCGAACGCGACATCGCGTGAATAGTGCAGCACGGCCTCGCGCAGCGACTCACTCCGAGGAGCCACACGCTCCTCGACGACCGAAACCACCACGCGGATCAGCTGCAGAGTCTCCTGCAGGCTGATCGAGCGCAGCAGCTCGCGCGGAGCTGAACCGAACACATCAGAAGCGATCCACGGTGTCGAACTCGGATCCTCGTACCACTGAATGAACGAGGTGATGCCGGTCTGCGCCACCAGCCCGACCGACGAGCGCCGACTGGGCGGCATCTTGCCGTACCAGGGCAGCGTCTCGTCGAGCCGGGTGATGGTGCGCGTAGAGAGTTCGCCTGTGATGGTGCGCAGCCAGGCGAGTTCCTGCTCCTTCGTCCGATCCATGTGCGATCGCTCGATCAGGCGTCGCCGCCAGCGCCGCCCGTAGTGCCGGCGTTCACGTCGTTCAGACGGTACTGCTCGGCGGCGCGGCGGGGCACCTCTGCGTCGATGCGGCCCTGCGCGGCAAGACGCTGCAACACCTTCACCACGATCGATTCGCGGTCGATTCCGAAGTAGCGGCGCGCAGCAGCACGGGTGTCCGAGAACCCGAAACCGTCTGCACCGAGCACGGAGTAGTCGCCCGGCACGTAGGGGCGGATCTGCTCGGGCACCTGGCGCGACCAGTCGCTGACGGCCACGAAGGGGCCCTCAGCGTCGGCGAGCTTCTGCTGCAGGTAGGGCACGCGGGTCTCGCCGTCGAGCGAGCGGAAGTTGTGCTCCTCAGCGGCGGCACCGTCGCGCTGCAGCTCGTTCCAGCTGGTAACGCTCCACACGTCAGCGGCAACACCCCAGTCGCGTGCGAGCAGCTCCTGCGCCTCGATCGCCCACGGCACAGCAACGCCGGACGCGAGGATCTGCGCACGGTGGCCGCCTGCTGCGGCCTCACTGACACGGTGAATACCGCGCACGATGCCCTCGGCGTCGACGTTCTCCGGCTCGGCGGGGTGCACGATCGGCTCGTTGTACACGGTGAGGTAGTACATGACGTTGGGGTCGGGGTGCTGGCCGCCGTACATACGCTCGATGCCGGAGCGCACGATGTGGCCGATCTCGTAGCCGTATGCCGGGTCGTAGGAGACGACTGCGGGGTTCGTGGCTGCGAGCAGCAGGGAGTGTCCGTCGGCGTGCTGCAGCCCCTCGCCCGTAAGCGTGGTGCGGCCGGCGGTCGCGCCGATGACAAAGCCGCGCGCCATCTGATCGCCAGCAGCCCAGAAGGCGTCACCCGTGCGCTGGAACCCGAACATCGAGTAGAAGATGTAGATCGGGATCATCGGCTCGCCCTGCGTCGAGTACGAAGTGCCGACCGCTGTGAATGCTGCGGTGGCTCCGGCCTCGTTGATGCCGACGTGCAGCAGTACGCCCTCAGGGCTCTCCTTGTAGGCGAGCAGCAGTTCGCGGTCGACCGACACGTAGTTTTGGCCGTGCGGGTTGTAGATCTTCGAGGTGGGGAAGTAGGAATCCATGCCGAAGGTGCGCGCTTCGTCGGGAATGATCGGCACGAGGCGTGATCCGAAGCCCTTGTCGCGCATGAGATCCTTCAGCATGCGCACGAACACCATAGTGGTCGCTGCTTCCTGCGTGCCGGAGCCCTTCGCCGCGATGGCGTAGCTCTTCGGTTCGGGCAGGACGACCTCGGTGTGTGTGCTGCGACGCGCCGGCAGGTACCCGCCGAGCGCGCGACGGCGATCGTGCATGTACTGGATCGTGGAGTCGTTCTCGCCCGGGTGGTAATAGGGCGGGCGGTAGGGGTCGGCCTCGAGCTGCGCGTCCGAGATGGGGATGTGCATGGTGTCGCGGAAGAGCTTGAGGTCTTCGAGCGTCATCTTCTTCATCTGGTGGGTCGCGTTGCGGCCCTCGAAGTGGGGGCCGAGGCCGTAGCCCTTGACGGTCTTTGCGAGGATCACCGTGGGGCGGCCCTTGTGGGCGACCGCGGCTGCGTAGGCGGCGTACACCTTGCGGTAGTCGTGGCCGCCGCGGCGCAGCTGCCAGATCTGGTCGTCGGTGTAGTTCTCCACGAGGCGCAGGGCCCGCTCGTCTTTACCGAAGAAGTGATTGCGGATGAACGCACCGTTTTCGGCCTTGTAGGTCTGGTAGTCACCGTCGGGGGTGGTGTTCATCACGTTGAGCAGCGCACCATCGGTGTCGCGGTTGAGCAGGTCGTCCCATTCACGGCCCCAGATGACCTTGATGACGTTCCAGCCGGCACCGCGGAAGAAGCTTTCGAGCTCCTGAATGATCTTGCCGTTGCCGCGCACCGGCCCGTCGAGCCGCTGCAGGTTGCAGTTGATCACGAAGTTGAGGTTGTCGAGGCCCTCGTTCGCTGCGACCTGCAACTGGCCGCGGCTCTCAACCTCGTCCATCTCGCCGTCGCCGAGGAAGGCCCACACCTGCTGATCCGAGCAGTCCTTGATGCCGCGGTTCGTGAGGTATTTGTTGAGCTGCGCCTGGTAGATGGCGTTGATCGGGCCGAGGCCCATCGACACCGTGGGGAACTGCCAGAAATCGGGCAGCAGGCGCGGGTGCGGGTAGCTGGGCAGGCCGTGGGGGGCGTGCGACTTCTCCTGGCGGAAGCCGTCGAGCTGATCCTCGCTGAGGCGACCCTCGAGGAAGGCACGGGCGTACATGCCGGGGGAGGCGTGACCCTGAATGAAGATCTGGTCGCCGCCACCGGGGTGATCCTGGCCGCGGAAGAAGTGGTTGAAGCCGACCTCGTAGAGGGAGGCAGCGGAGCCGTAGGTGGAGATGTGGCCGCCGACGCCGATGCCGGGGCGCTGCGCGCGGTGCACGGTCATCGCTGCATTCCAGCGGATCCATGAGCGGTACTGGCGCTCGACGTCGTGATCGCCGGGGAAGTCGGGCTCGTCGGCCGAGGCGATGGTGTTGACGTAGTCAGTGGTGGGCACCTGGGGAACGTTCAAGTGCAGCTGTCGCGAACGATCGAGCAGGCTGGTCATGATGTCGCGGCCGCGGCCTGCGCCACGCTCCTCGACTACGGCATCAAGCGACTCGCGCCACTCGGCGGTTTCCTGCGGGTCCATATCATCACGATCGGGCGCGTAGGGATCCTGCGTGTTCACAGCCAAGGTTGTGCTCCAATCACCACTGGGAGCGCCGCGCTGCGAAGCGGGTTGGTGCAGTCGTTCACGGCATGCTCGGTCAGCCCCGCTGGTCCGCGGGTCGGGTCCAGACTATCGAAGTTCAACGAAGAAACTCGCACATCTCTTGTCGAGGGTGTCACAGACGCACAATATTCGGTGGCGATTCGGAGGCGGCGGATCTCGTCTGCGACGAGCGGGGATCGGTAGTGTGGAGGCGCTTGTACATCGATGGCGCTCCCGGCGCCGGTAAGGAGGCACCCATGGTGCTCGAGGTCGGCGCGCAGGCGCCAGATTTCACGCTCTCGGATCAGCACGGCGAGGAGCTGACGCTGTCGGAGATGGTGGCGGAGGGGCCCGTTGCGCTCGTCTTCTTCCCCTTCGCGTTCTCCGGCATCTGCACCGGTGAACTGTGTGAGCTGCGCGACAACCTGTCGATCTTCGCCGACAGCAAGGTGCGTCTGCTCGGCATCTCGATCGATTCCGTGTACGCGCTGCAGGCGTGGGCGCAGCAGGAGGGCTACGAGTTCTCGATCCTTTCCGATTTCTGGCCGCATGGTGAGGTGGCGCGTCAGTACGGCGCATTCGTCGAGGAAGCGGGGATCGCGACCCGAGCAACCCTCATCATCGGTGAGGACCGCCGCGTGCTGGCCTCGTTCGAGACCGCGCCCGGTGAGGCCCGCGACTTTGGTGCCTATCGTGAGGCGCTTGCTCAGCTCGCCTGAGCGCAGCTCGCGCGACACCGCGACTGATTCGCAACTGCGAGGCGGCTTCCCCTATGCTGGTGAAGTCCGCTTCGCGGTCGGGGCCTTTAGCTCAGTTGGTTAGAGCATCTCGTTTACACCGAGAGGGTCGGGGGTTCGAGTCCCTCAGGGCCCACCATTCACTTCATCGCCGTCCTGCGAAGCAGGATCGTGATCTACCTACGCAGGAAGCGCGGCTTCAATGGCGGCGATCACCGCAGGATCGTCGGGCTCCACTGTGGGGCGGAAGCGGGTCACCGAATCGTCGGGGGCGACGAGGAACTTCTCGAAGTTCCAGCTGATCCGCCCCCGCTTTCCATCTGCGTCCGGTGTTTCCCGCAGCAGCGCGTACAGCGGGTGCTTGCGGCGCCCGTTCACGCGCACCTTCTCCATGAGCGGGAAGGTCACGCCGTAGCTCATCGAGCAGAACGTCTTGATATCTTCAGCGCTGCCCGGTTCCTGACCAAGAAACTGATTGCAGGGAAAACCGAGTACCGTCAGGCCACGATCCGCATACCGCCGCTGCAGCTCTTCGAGCTTTGCATACTGCGGTGTGAGGCCGCATTTCGAGGCCACGTTGACGATGAGCACCGCACGATCCGCATACTCGGCGAGCGAAGTCTGTTCGCCATCGATGGTGGTCAGGGGAACCTCGCGCAGCTCGTTCATATGGCCAGCCTACGCCTCGCGCAGACACGCTGCCAGACACCGCGAGGAATGATTGCGGATCGCGCCGCGTTGAGAATCGCGTCGATGAACGCGGCCGCCCCGATGCGGCCCACGAGATGAGGGAGAGCCACCGGATGGCCGCAGATCCGCAGTCCGAGCACACCGGAGCCGAAGCGCTGAAGCGCGCTTTCAGGGAGCACCCGGCGGGGGTGTCGCTCATCACGGCTCAAACCCCTGAGGGCCCGGTGGGGCTCACCGCGTCAAGCGTCGCCTCGGTGGGACTCGATCCTGCGACGCTCTCGTTCTCGGTGACCCGCGCTACGGGCAGCGCAGGAGGCATCCTCGCAGCCGACACCTACCTCGTGCACCTGCTCGATGCCCGCCACGCATCAATCGGGGCCACATTCGCGGTCTCGGGCACCGAGCGCTTCACCGCAGAGCAGGGGTGGGAAACCCTGCCTACAGGAGAACCGTACCTGCCGAGCACCCGTGTCGCGCTACGCTGCCGCACCCTGCACTCGCTTGGAGTGGGCGCCTCGGTGATCGTCGTCGCAGAAGTGCTTGACGCCGTTTTCGGCGAACCGGCCGACCCCATGGTCTACCTCGACCGCGCGTTCCGCACTCTTGCGCCGGTGGAGTAGTGCTCGCGTCTAGCGGATCCTGACGCCGACGGTGTTGAGGCCGCGCGCCTTGTCGCGCGCCTCGAGCGCATTGCTGAACAGCATGAGTGCGAGCCCGGCGACCGCGAGCACGGCCCCAACCCAGCCCGGCGCGAGATACCCCAGGCCGCCCGCGATCACCAGACCACCGAGCCACGCTCCCAGACTGTTGCCGATGTTGAAGGCGGCATGATTCACTGCGGCACCGAGCAGCGCCGCTTCATCAGAGATGCGGATCAGCCTAGCCTGAATCGACGGGATCAGCAGTGACGCGGTGCTGCCCAGGAGGAACACGCAGGCGAACAACCCCACCGGATGCCACGCGAGCTGTGTGTACAGCACCAGCGCGGCAATGAAGGCGAGAAACCCCCAGTTGACGGTGCGGCGAGGGTTGCGATCAGTGGCCCAACCGCCGATGAGGTTGCCGATCGTCATACCGACACCCAGGCACCCCAGCACCCACGGCACCGTCGTCGGGGGAAGGCCCGTCTCACGGGTGGTCACCTCGGCGATGTACGAGTAGACGGCGAAGAACCCGCCGAACCCCACCGAGCCGACGGCGATCATCACCCAGATCCGGGGGTTGCTCAGCGCCGACAGCTCTCGCAACGGACTGCGCGACGGATTCCCGGGGTAGCGGGGGAGCGCGAGCACGGCGAGCAGCAGCGTCGTTGCGAAGATCACGGCGACGAGCACGTAGGCCGAACGCCAGCCCAGCGCCTGCCCCATGCCGGTGGCGAGCGGCACGCCGATGACGTTCGCGATCGTGAGTCCTGAGAGGGCGAGTGCGATCCCGCGGCCCTGGCGCCCCGGACCCATGATGCGCGCCGCGAGCAGCGACGCGACACCGAAATAGGCACCGTGCGGCAGCCCGGCAACGAAGCGGAAGATCGCGAGCGAGCCGAACGTCGGCATGCACGCCGACGCCACAGTGCCGGCGACGAGCAGGCCGAGCAGCCAGAACGCGAGCTTCGTCTGAGACATGCGCGCGGCGAGCACCGCAAACGTGGGTGCACCCACCACCACGCCGAGCGCGTATGCGGTGACGAGCACACCGGCCTGCGCGATCACCTGGTCGGGGGCCTGGTCGAAGTCGGGCAGCAGTTCGCCGGCGATATCGGGCAACAACCCCATTGTGGCGAACTCGGTCACGCCGATTCCGAAGCCGCCGAAGGCGAGCGCGAACAGTGCGACTCCGCGGCGCAGCGGAGAATGCGGGGCAACGGTCACGGTCGACCTTTCAGGTGGCGGGGAAGCGCCCGGATCCACCCGCGCACTGAGAACTGCGCGGCACTGCGACCGGTCAAGTCTAGGCCCTTGCCGCAATGCGACACCACGGCACGCAACGGTGCTGAGAGCCGACTACCAGCCTCGTGCGAGCCACGCCTCAAGATCTGGCATCTCATCGGCCACCGCGGTGACATCGCCGTGGCCCGGCCTGGCGACGGTCGCGCCAGGCAGTGTGAAGAGACGAGTGCGGATCGACTCCACGATCTGATCGAAGCTCGAATACTCCCAGCGGGTCGCACCCGGACCACCCCGGAAGAGGGTATCGCCGGAGAACACCGTTCCGAGCGCCGGCGCGATGAAGCACACCGAACCGGGGGTGTGGCCGGGCGTGTGCGCGACCGCGAGTTCGACACCGGCAACCAAGAACGTTGCACCGTCGGCGAGCTCGAAGTCGGGCAGCGCGTCGCCGTGCGTCTGCTGCCAAAGGAACAGATCCGCAGGGTGCAGGTACACGTGCGTGTCGAGCTGCGCTGCAGCAGCCAGCGCAGCGTTCACATGGTCTTCGTGGCCGTGAGTGAGGAGGATCCCGAGGGCGTCCCGCTCACCCACCGCAGCCACGATCGCTTCGGCGTCGTGCGAGGCGTCGATGATGAGCGCCTGCTCGTCGTCGCCGATGATCCACGTGTTGTTCTCGAGTTCAACCCCATCGACCGGGTAGCCGGGGCGACCCGCGCCGACGAGGCCGCGGGTCACCACCTTGTCGATCCGTGCAGCAGACATGAGGCTCAGACGGTTCAGCTACGGGTCACTACGACGGGGCACGGCAATGCCTGCAGCACACCGTGACTCACCGAGCCGAGCAGCAGACGCGAGATGCCGCCGCGGCCGCGGCTACCCACGACGAGCAGCTCCGCACCCTCAGCCGCCTGTACCAGCGCGGCCACCGGGGGCGACTGCACGATCTCACGACGAATCTCGAGATCGGGGTAGCGTTCGGCGAGGCCGGCCACACCGATGGCGATGGCCTCCTCAGCCGCGGAGCGCTGCGACTCGACAAGCTCCTCGCTCCACAGATACTCGAGACCGGGTGTGAGGGGAGGCATCCACGCATAGACCGCGATCAGAGGCGAGCCGCGGAACGAGGCAGCCTCGGCGGCGACGGCGATCGCCTTCTTCGAGGCTTCCGAGCCGTCGACGCCGACAACCACACCGGGCTTCGGCTCGGCCGCCGCGACCGCGGGGATCACGGCGACCGGGCAGTGCGCGGTCGCCGCGACCTTCACCGCGCGCGTGCCGAAGAACGAGCCGGCGAAGCGGCTGCCGTTGTGAGCGCCGAGAATGAGCAGGTCAGCTCGCTTCGAGGCCTCCTCGACCTCTGCGATCGGGTGACCGACCACCGCGGTGCCCGAGATCTTGCCGGTGAAGCCGAGGTTGCGAGCGTACTCGGTCTCGGCCTGCAGCATCTGCTCGGACGCCTGCTGCGCTTCCGAGAGGAACGCGACGCTCTCCGAGAGGAAGGAATCGTCTGCGACGTGCAGTAGTTCGACCTCGGCGCCGCGCTCGGAAGCGCGGGCGAGACCCCAGGCGAGTGCGACCCGGCTCTGCTCGGATCCGTCAACACCGATGAGGTACTTCAGTGACATCTTCGTTTCCTTTCTCTCGGTTGCGCGGCGCTGGGCTCAGGCCTTCAGCGCCGGCAGATGCGCAGGGTGGCTCCCCGCAAGCTGCTCGATGATACGTACCACCTGGCAGCTGTAGCCGTACTCGTTGTCGTACCAGACGTAGACCACAGCGCTGTCGCCAGTGACGATCGTCGCGAGGCCATCGACGATGCCCGCGCGGTTCGAACCGACGAAGTCGTTCGACACGATCTCGGGGGAAGCGACGTAGTCGATCTGGGTGCGCAGTGCGCCGGTGAGCGACACCTCCTCGAGGAAGGCGTTGATCTCATCGCTCGTGGTCTCCTGCTCGAGCTGCAGGTTGAGCACGGCCATCGACACGTCGGGGGTGGGAACGCGGATCGCGTTGCCGGTGAGCTTGCCCTCGAACTCGGGCAGCGCCTTCGCGACGGCCTTCGCGGCGCCGGTCTCGGTGAGCACCATGTTCAGCGCGGCGGAGCGGCCACGACGGTCACCCTTGTGGAAGTTATCGATGAGGTTCTGATCATTGGTGTACGAGTGCACGGTCTCGACGTGGCCTCGCTTCACACCGAAGCGGTCGTTCAGCACCTTGAGCACCGGGGTGATCGCGTTGGTGGTGCACGATGCTGCGCTGAGGATGGTGTGCTCGTCGGTGATCTTGTCGTTGTTGACGCCGTACACCACATTGAGCATGTCGCCCTTGCCGGGTGCGGTGAGCAGCACGCGGGAGATGCCCTTGTTCTGCAGGTGCTGGCCGAGGCCGTCGGCGTCGCGCCAGCGGCCGGTGTTGTCGACGAGGATCGCGTTCTCGATGCCGTACTCGGTGTAGTCGACGCTGGCCGGGTCGTTCGAGTAGATGACCTGGATGCGCACACCGTTCGCAAGGATCGCGTTCTCGTCTTCGAGCACCTTGATGGTGCCGTTGAAGGGGCCGTGCACCGAGTCGCGGCGCAGCAGGTTGGCGCGCTTCACGAGGTCGTTCTCCGAACCGCGGCGCACCACAATCGCACGCAGGTTGAGGCCGTTGCCGCTGCCCGAGTGGTCGATGATGATGCGGGCGAGCAGGCGGCCGATGCGCCCGAAGCCGTAGAGCACCACATCAGTGCCCTCACCGGAACTCGCGTCGAGCACCGGCGCGAGCTGCTCGCGCAGGTAGGCCTCGACGTCGTCGCCACCCGAGGCGCGGAAGTCGTTTGCGAGCAGGGCGAGGTCGAGCGAGACCGGGCCCGGCTGGATGCGGGCGAGCGCCTCGACGATCGCAGAGGTCTCGGCCAGGGGCAGCTCGACGTCATCGATCTTGTGCGCGTAGTAATGCGCGCGGATGATGTCGATGGGGGAGCGGCCCACCAGGCTGCGACCGTGCACCGACATGACGACGTCGTGGTCGCGGTAGAGCTGGCCGATCAGCGGAATCATCCGCTCTGCGAGTTCCTGCTTCGCCTTCCAAGCTTCGAGGTGAGCATCAGCACGCTGAATCATGTGAACGGAGGGTTCCTTCCAACACTGTCATGAAGAGAATCGGCCTGCCCGCCGAAGACGCTTGTTCGTCTCTGCCAGTATCCCACGAACCACCTTCGATGACGTCGTGTGACACCCTGATTTCTCGGGTCGGAGCGGGATCCTGCACGCTTGATCCCGTACCCGCCGCGCCCGCTGCGCTGCGTTCCACCCGCACATCGATCATGAGGAGCATCATGACCTTCAAGAAGCGCGGCCTTCTCGCCGCCTCGTTCACCGCGCTCGCGCTGGCAGCCACGACGGCGCTCGCAGGCTGCTCGGCCCCCGCAGCAACGGAGGGCGGCGACAGTGCATCCGAGACCGTGCGCATCGGTGTTGTCGGCGCGAGCGATCCTTACTGGGAGACCTTCACCGCGGCTGCCGCCGAGGAGGGCATCGAGGTCGAGCTCGTCGACTTCACCGACTACAACCAGCCGAACCCGGCTCTGAGCGAGGGCGAGCTCGACCTCAACCAGTTCCAGCACATCGTGTACCTCGCCGACTACAACGTGGCGAACGACGACGACCTCGTGGCGATCGGCTCGACCGCGATCTACCCGCTCGGCGTGTTCTCGACCAAGCACGACAAGCTCGCCGACATCCCCGAGGGCGGCACCGTCGCGATCCCCTCCGATCCGACGAACCGCGCCCGCGCGCTGAACGTGCTGCAGGCGGCAGAGCTCATCAAGCTCAGCGACGGCGGCAGCCTCTTCTCGACCCCCGACGACATCGACGCCTCGGCGTCGAAGGTGAAGGTCACTGAGATGGACGCCTCGTTCACCGCGACCTCGCTCGCCGACGTCGATGCCGCGGTCGTGAACAACGACTTCGTTACCGACGCGGGCCTGAAGTTCGACGAGGCGCTCTACCAGGACGACCCCGAGGATGACGGCGCGAAGTACTTCATCAACATCTTCGCGGCGCGTGCCGAGGACAAGGACAACGAGACCTACAAGAAGCTCGTCGAGATCTACCAGACCAACCAGGATGTGCAGGACGGCGTCTTCAAGAACTCGGGCGACAGCGCGATCCTCGTGCAGACCCCGGTCTCGGAGCTGCAGCAGATCCTCGCCGACTCCGAGGCTCAGGTTCGCGACAACAAGTAGCCGCGCTGCGCGCAGCGCGAGCAGCGATTAGGATCGGGGCGTTCGGTGATACCGGGCGCCCCGATCCGCATCCGCAGCAAGCAGGAGGGAGACCGCGCATGACGCGAGTCCAGTTGATCGGCGTCTCGAAACGCTACCCGGGCCGAGGGAAGGGTGCGGAGCCTGTGGTCGCCGTCGACGACGTCTCTATCGATGTCGCCTCCGGCGAGATCCACGCCATCATCGGCTACTCCGGCGCCGGCAAGAGCACGCTGCTACGGCTCGTCAACGGGCTCGAGCAGGCGAGTTCGGGGCGCATCCTCGTGGGCGACGACGAGATCACCAGCCTGCCCGAGGCGAAGCTGCGTGCGGTGCGCGGCCGCATCGGCATGATCTTCCAGCAGTTCAATCTGTTCCACTCGAAGCGAGTCTCGAGAAACATCGAGTATCCACTCGTGGTGGCGGGCGTCGCGGCGGCCGAGCGCAAGCGGCGCGTGGCCGAGCTGCTCGACTTCGTCGGCCTCGCCGACAAGGCCGAGGCCTACACCGATCAGCTCTCCGGCGGCCAGAAGCAGCGCGTGGGCATCGCCCGCGCCCTCGCCACGAACCCGGGCGTGCTGCTTGCCGACGAGGCCACGAGCGCGCTTGACCCGCAGACTTCGCAGGAGGTGCTCGCGCTGCTGAAGCGCGTCAATCAGGAGTTCGGGATCACGATCATTCTCATCACGCACGAGATGGAGGTGGTGCGCGAGGTCGCCGACCGCGTCACCGTGATGGACGGGGGCCGCGCGGTGGAGCAGGGCGGCGTCTTTGATGTCTTCTCGAGCCCGCAGAGCGCCACGACGAGGCGCTTCGTGTCGAGTGCGCTGCCCACGGAGCCCGAGGCTGAACATCTCGAACAGCTGCGTGAGCGTCATCGCGGCCGGCTCGTCACCCTGACCTTCCGTGATGGCAATGTGGATCAGCCTGTCGTGTTTCGCACGCTCGCCGAGCGCGGCGTCGGCGTTAGCATCGTGCACGGCGGCATCACGGACGTGGGCGGACGCAGCTTTGGCAAACTCACCCTCGAACTCATTGGCGAGGAGCTGCGCGTCGAGCACGCGATCGCGGCGCTCGCGCAGGAAACCGACCTGGAGGTGCTGGCCTGATGGACAAGCTCATCGAGCTGCTCGCAAACGGCAAGTTCCTCGAGGCGACGATCCAGACCCTCGTCTATGTCGTCTTCGCGATGGGTATCGGGGGTGTGCTGGGCCTCGTGATCGGTGTGCTGTTGACGGTCTCCCGGCAGGGCGGCATCCTGCAGAACCGAGCGCTGTACTGGATCTTGAACTTCCTCGTGAACTTTTTCCGGCCGATCCCGTTTGTCATCCTCATCGCGGCGATCCAGCCCCTCGCGCGCATCGCTGTGGGGACCGGCATCGGCGACCGCGCCCTGATCTTCGTACTTGTCTTCGCCGCGACCTTCGGCATCGCCCGCCTCGTCGAGCAGAACCTGCTCACCGTGCCGCCGGGAGTGATCGAGGCGTCTCGCGCGATGGGCGCCGGGCCGCTGCGCACGATCCTCACGGTGCTCATTCCCGAGGGTCTTGGCCCGGTGGTGCTCGGCTACACCTTCGCGTTCATCGCCGTGGTCGATATGACCGCGATGGCCGGTGTGATCGGCGGCGGCGGTCTGGGTAATCTCGCGCTGCAGTACGGGTACCGGCAGTTCAACCCGTGGGTGACGTGGGCTGCGGTGCTCATCATCATCGCGATCGTGCAGCTCGTGCAGCTGCTCGGCAACGTGATCGCGCGCAAGCTGCTCAGGAGGTAACCGGTGTCATTTAGGATCAGCACTCTCAGTGATCTGCAGCGGATCGCGGAGGAGTTCTGGCCGGCTGCGACTGCAGAGGGCTGGGATCGTGTCGGCCTCATCTCAGGGGCCGGCAACGCACCGCTACGGCGGGTGCTGCTCGCCGTCGATGCTGTCGCGGCGACCGTGGATGAGGCGATCGAGCTGGGAGCCGACGCACTGCTCACCCACCATCCGCTGCTGCTGCGCGGCGTGCACACGATCGCCGAGGACACGGCGAAGGGCGCGTTACTCGCGAAGCTCATTCGCGGGGGCTGTGCGCTGCTCTCAGCGCACACGAACGCGGATCAGCCGGAGGGGGGTGTCTCAGCGGTGCTTGCCGAACGCCTGGGGCTCGCTCACGCTGAGGCGATTGTGCCCGCGGTCGGCCCACGGCCCGGCGAGGTGTTCGGTGTGGGGCGCGTCGGTGAACTCTCGGAGGCGATCTCGCTGCGTGCGTTCGCCGAGCGGGTCGCTGCGATCCTGCCCGCTACTGTTGGTGGTGTGCGCGTTGCCGGTGACCCGGAGCGGCCGGTGCGGCGCATCGCGTTGCTCGGCGGCGCGGGCGACAGTCTGCTCGATCACCCGTCGGTGCGAGGCGCCGACGTCTACCTCACCTCGGATCTGCGCCACCACCCCGCGCAGGAGTCGCTGGAGCAGTCACTGACGGTGGGCGGCCCGGCTCTCGTCGACGTCGCTCACTGGGCCAGCGAGTCGCTGTGGCTTGACGGCGCTGCCGAGCGGCTGTCGGCCAGGCTGCCCGGTGTTGAGTTCATGGTGAGTCGTCGACGCACCGATCCGTGGAGCTTCGCCGTGGGCGGGCCCGCGAACTGAACGGCGCTGCGTCGGGCGGAGCGCCGCACTCCGCTGCCTCGGACAACACCGTGCACCGGACCGGTGCGCGGCGAACGCTCTGAGAATTCGGCACCGTCTGCGGGAACCTCGGCCAGTGCCGCCCCGGTAGGCTGGAGCCATGAAAGCCAGCCCTCGCCAGCAGCAGCTGCTGCTCGACCTGCAAGACCTCGACAACACGATCGCCAGGTTGCGCCGCAAGCGCAGCACGCTGCCCGAGCGGGCGGAGCTCGAAGGGCAGAGCGGTGAGGCTGGTGAGGCCAGAAATCGTTTCATGGCGGCGCAGCGCGACCTCGACGCGCAGAACGCAGAGATCGCACGCCTCGAGACCGATGTGCAGCTCGTGCGCCAACGTCGGGAGCGCGACGAGGAGCTGATCGCCGTCAGTACCTCCTCGAAAGAGGCTCAGGCGCTGCAGCACGAACTCGACACCCTCGCACGGCGGCAGAGCGAGCTCGAAGATCGCGAGCTTGAAATCATGGAGGTGCAGGAGCGGGCGCAGGCCGAGTTCTCAGCCGCGCAACAGGTGCTCGCAGGAGTGGACGAGCGACGCGCCGCGATCCGCGCCAAAATCTCCGAAGCCGAGCAGCGCATCGATCAGGATCTCGCGACATACACGGCGGAGCGGGCAGGGCTCGCAGCCGAGCTGCAGCGCGATCTGCTCGATCTCTACGAAGAGCTGCGCGGTCGCCTCGGGGTCGGGGCGGCACGGTTGCGCGGTGGGGTTTCCGAGGCGAGCCACATGGCGCTGACGCCCGCCGAGCTCAGCGATATCCGGGCCGCCGCGCCTGACGAGCTGGTCTTCTGCCCGGGAACGGGCGCGATTCTCGTGCGGGTCGAGGGGGAGTAGACTGGTCGCCGGAACGGGCCGGCGGACGGTCGCGTCGCAGCGCTTCGGCGCATGCGCCGAGGAACGTCCGGGCTGCACAGAGGAGAACGGTGGGTAACACCCACCCGGGGCAACCCGCGAGAAAGTGCAACAGAGAGCAGACCGACCTCCCGGTGCAAGCCGGGAGGCACGGGTGAAAGGGTGGTGTAAGAGACCACCGGCGTCTGTGGTGACACGGGCGGCCAGGCAAACCTCGTTCGCAGCAAGGCCAGACAGCAGGCGTTGACGCTCCTCGCCGAGCCTGCGGGTAGGCCGCTAGAGGGTACTGGCAACAGTGCCCCGAGAGAGATGACCGTCACCGGCCGCTTCGGCGGCCGGGACAGAACCCGGCGTACAGCCGGCCCGTTCCCCCTCTGCTCACTCCGAGACGGTGAGCAGCTCGAAACCGTTCTCGCGCACCACGATCGTGTGCTCGAACTGGGCGGTGATGCTCTTATCCCGCGTGGTGACGGTCCAGCCGTCGTCCCACTGATCCCACTCATGAGAACCGAGCGTGAGCATGGGTTCGACGGTGAAGACCATGTTCGGCTTGATCACGTCGCCGTAGGCGGGAGCCGAATCGTAGTGGGGGATGATGAGCCCGGAATGGAATGACGAGCCGACGCCGTGCCCGGTGAAGTCGCGCACCACCCCGTAGCCGAAGCGCTTCGCGTAGGTCTCGATGACCCGTCCGATCACATTCACCTGACGGCCGGGCTTCGCCGCCTTGATGCCGCGCATCATCGCTTCGTGGGTGCGCTCGATGAGGAGATCGACATCTGCGGCAACCTCGCCAACGCGGAAGGTGCGGTTGGTGTCGCCGTGGAAGCCGTCGAGGTAGGCGGTGACGTCGACGTTCACGACGTCGCCCTCACGCAGCACGGTGTCATCGGGGATGCCGTGACAGATGACCTCATTGACGGAAGTGCACGAAGAGGCGGAGTAGCCGCGGTAGCCGAGCGTCGACGGGTAGGCGCCGTGGGACACGACGTACTCGTGCGCAATCCTGTCGAGCTCCGCGGTGGTGATTCCTGGGCGCACCGCAGCTCCGACGGCATCGAGCGCGCCGGATGCGATGCGGCCGGCGGCGCGGATACGCGCGATCTCGTCTTCGGTGTAGGTGTCGTCACCGGTGTACGCGGGCGGCACGGCGAGGCCGACGTATGGTGGGCGAGCGATGTGCTGCGGCACCGTGCGCGGCTGCGGAGTGGATCCCGGAATCAAATGACCGTGTGCGTCGAAGGGCATACCTCTAGTCTATGAAGTGAGCCCGATGCTTCGGGCCCGGATCCTCCGGGTGCCGACGGGTGTCGAAGAACGCGCGATCCGCGCTGAGCGAGGAGGCCACGATGAGCAAGCAGGACTGGGGAGTCGACGACTCCGAGACCACGTACTGGTACAACACGCGCACCGGGCAGGTCGAGGAAGGGCCGCAGTCGCTCGGAATCGATCGGATCGGCCCGTTCGCAACGCGCGAAGAGGCGGAGAACGGCCCCGCCAAGCTGCAGGAGCGCGCCCGGGAGTGGGCCGAAGAAGACGCCAGAGAAGATTCGTAGGCGACAGTGCACCGCTCCCCGAAACACTGATGTCACAGGGGCGCGCTAGTCTGTCCATGACCGTCAACTGAGCGAACGGAGCCGGCGTGAGCAAACAGCGCGATTTTGTTCTTCGCACCATCGAGGAGCGGGGCGTCAAGTTCGTCAGGCTCTGGTTCAGCGATGTCTCTGGCACCTTGAAGTCAGTGGCGCTCGCGCCTGCCGAGGTCGAGGGTGCGTTCAGCGAGGGCATCGGCTTCGACGGCTCTGCCATCGAGGGGCTCACCCGCGCCTACGAGTCCGATCTGCTCGCGGTGCCCGATCCGTCGACTTTCCAGCTGCTGCCCTGGCGCAGCATGTCGGCGCCAACCGCACGCATGTTCTGCGACATTCGCACCCCCAACGGCGAACCCGCCGTCGCCGACCCCCGCAACGTGCTCAAGCGCACCCTCGCGCAGGCTGCCGAGCAGGGGTTCACCTTCTACACTCACCCCGAGATCGAGTTCTACCTGCTGAAGTCGGCAGAGTACGGCCCGGAGGGCCCGATCCCGGTCGACCGCGCGGGCTACTTCGACAATGTGCCCGGTGGCACCGCCCACGACTTCCGCCGTGAGAGCGTTGCGATGCTCGAAGAACTCGGCATTTCAGTCGAGTTCAGCCATCACGAGGCCGGCCCCGGCCAGAACGAGATCGATCTGCGCTACGCCGACGCCCTCACCATGGCCGACAACATCATGACCTTCCGCACCGTGGTGAAAGAGGTCGCCATTTCGCAGGGCGTGCACGCCACCTTCATGCCGAAGCCGCTCGTCGGGCACCCCGGTTCTGGTATGCACACCCATCTCTCGCTCTTCGAGGGCGACACGAACGCCTTCTATGATCCGGGCGCCCTCTACCAGCTCTCGCAGACGGGCCGCCGCTTCGTGGCGGGTCTGCTGCGACACGCACCAGAGATCACTGCCGTCACCAACCAGTTCATCAACTCCTACAAGCGTCTCTGGGGCGGCGACGAAGCGCCCTCCTTTGTCAGCTGGGGGCACAACAACCGCTCGGCGCTCGTGCGGGTGCCCATGTACAAGCCCGGCAAGGGCGGTGCCGCACGCGTCGAATACCGCGGCATGGACAGTGCAGTGAACCCCTACCTGGGCTTCTCGGTGCTGCTCGCCGCTGGTCTCAAAGGCATCCGTGATGAGTACGAGCTGCCGCCCGAGGCCGAGAACAACGTGTGGGCGCTCAGCGACGGCGAACGCCGTGCGATGGGCTTCGATCCGCTGCCCACGAGCCTCGACCACGCCCTCGCGGTGATGGAGCGTTCCGAACTGGTTGCCGAGACGCTGGGCGAGCAGGTGTTCGCCTACCTCATTCGAGACAAGCGGCGCGAAGTGAGCGAGTACCGCTCGCAGGTCACACCCTACGAGCTCGGCTCGATGCTCGACACCATCTAAGGGGCATCCCAGCGTGGTCGAGCCGACAGTCCTGCGCCTCGCCGAAGTGGCGCGTGCTGGCTTCAGGGAGCTCTCCTCCGCGCGAGGCGAGCTGCACGCTCTCGCCGAAGCGCTCCAGGCGCCCGTCGGTGCACTGCTCGAGGCGTATGCACGTGCGGCCGATCCCGACGCCGCGCTGATCCGCATCAGACATCTCGCCGATGCCCACCCCGAGCAGCTGCGGGCGCTCAGCAGCTCGCAGCTGCGGCGGCTCTGCCTGCTCATCGGTGCCTCACCGGCGATGGGCGACTTCTTCGCCAGGCGCCCCGAGCGGCTCGGCGAGATTCTCGAGCGCGGTGGCCGGGTGATCAGCGCCGAAGAAGCGCGCACCGCGCTGCTTGACGCGGTTGTCGACACCAATGCCGATGGCGGGGATGGCGCCGGCCAGGTGCGCGCAGCTGAGGCCGGCTGGAACGCGCTGCGGGTACGCTACCGCGAACTGCTCGCCGAACTGATGCTTTTCGATCTGAGGCGCGGCGCCAAAGGCGATGCGCCCGCCGTCTTCGAAGAGGTCGCGCTGTCGCTGTCAGCGCTCGCCGGTGCTGCGATCGAGGCCTCACTCGCGGTGGCACGGGCCACCCTCGCAGCTGGCGGAGCCGGCCCACAGATCGCACCCGAGCGTATTGCCGCCGCGCAGCTCGCGGTCGTCGCGATGGGCAAATGCGGGGCAGAAGAACTCAACGTGGTCTCCGACGTCGACGTGGTCTTCATCGCCGCAAGCGCAGATGAAGACGTACTCGACGGTGATGCGCTGATCCGCGTTGGCACCCGCCTCGCGAGCGAAACCATGCGAGGGATCCACGATCCGTTGCTTGAGCCGCCGCTGTGGCAACTCGACGCCAATCTGCGCCCGGAGGGGCGCCACGGTGCCCTCGTGCGCACGCTCGGCTCGATGCTCAGCTACTACGAGCGCTGGGCGAAGGCGTGGGAGTTCCAGGCCCTGCTAAAGGCGCGGCCCCTCGCCGGCGATCTCGCACTCGGCGGCGAGTTCGTGGAGCGCACCCGGCAGTTGGTGTGGGCGTCGGCGTCGCGCGAAGATTTCGTGGGCTCGGTGCAGCGTATGCGGCAGCGCGTCACCGAACACATCGCAGACGACGAGCTCGAAGTGCAGCTCAAGCTGGGCCCCGGCGGCTTGCGCGACATCGAGTTCAGCGTGCAGCTGCTGCAGCTTGTGCACGGCCAATACGATGACCGTCTGCATCTGCGCGGAACGCTGCCGGCGTTGCGCGCGCTTGTCGAGGGCGGCTACGTGGCTCGCAGTGACGGCGACAGGCTCGCCGCCGACTACCGTTTTCTGCGGGTGCTCGAACACCGTTTGCAACTGCGCGAGCTGCGTCGTACCGCGATCATGCCCACCGACGATGAGGCGCTGCGGGTGCTCGCCCGCGCTTCCGGCCTCGCGTCCACCGGCACCGACATGCTGCAGCGCTGGGAGCGCACCAAGCGTGAAGTGCGCGAGCTGCACCTGAAAATCTTCTACGCGCCGCTGCTGAGCGCGGTCGCAGCCCTGCCCGAAGAAGAACTCGTGCTCGGCAGCGACGAGGCGCGCGCACGTCTCGTGAGCATCGGCTTCCGCGATCCTGACGGGGCGATGCGGCACCTCGCCGCGCTCACCCGCGGCACCTCCCGGCGGGCGCGCATCCAACGCAATCTCATGCCGGTGCTGCTGCAGTGGCTCGCCGAGGGCACCGACCCCGATTTCGGTCTGCTCGCGTTTCGCCGCGTGAGCGAGGCGAACAGTGAAACGCCCTGGTATTTGCGTCTGTTGCGCGACGGCACGGAGGCCGCCGAACGGCTGACCCGGGTGCTGTCGTGCTCGCGTTTCGCCGCCGAGCTGCTCGAGTCCCTGCCAGAGTCGGTGGCGTGGCTGGAGCGCGATGAGCAATTGCGCCCCGTGGGCCGTGATCAACTGTTTGCTGAGATGCGTTCGCTCTCATCACGCCGTGACGGCGCAGAGGCAGCTGCTGCTGCGCTGCGCACGGTGCACCGGCGCGAGGTGCTGCGGCTGGCGATGGGCAGGGTGACGGGGGTCATCGGCGAGGCCGAGGTTGCTGCGGGGCTTGATGCGGCGCACACTGCGCTGCTCGACGCGTTGCTCACCGCGATCAGGCTCGATGCTGCCGCGAAGTGGGAAGGCGAACCGCTTGAGGTCGCGCTTGTGGGAATGGGCCGTTACGGCGGGGGAGAGCTCGGCTTCGCCTCCGATATCGATGTGGTCGCGGTGTTCCGCGCGCCTGAGGGGGTGGCTCCGGATCTCGCTTCTCGTGAGGGGGTGCGGCTGATCTCGGAGCTGCGCCGGCTGGTTTCGGATCCGCGTTTCCCTGTCGACCTCGATTTCGATCTGCGGCCCGAGGGGAAGAACGGCCCGCTCGCTCGCAGCCTTGAGGCGTACCGCTCCTACTATCGGCGTTGGTCGGTGACGTGGGAGGCCCAGGCGCTGCTGCGCGCCAGGGTGGTGGCGGGTGATGCCGCGCTGGGCGCCGATTTCATTGCCTTGGCCGATGAGATCCGCTATCCCACGGAGTTCGGTGACGCTGAGGTGCGGGAGGTGCGGCGGATCAAGGCCCGCGTCGAGGCGGAGCGGCTGCCGCAGGGGGCGGATCCGCGCCGGCATTTAAAGCTTGGCCCTGGCGGCATCAGCGACGTTGAGTGGTTGGTGCAGTTGCTGCAGTTGCGCGAGGGAGCTCGCTTCGAAGCATTGCGCACGGTTTCGACGTTGCGCGCTTTGGCGGCGGCGAGCGAGCTCGAATTGCTCGATCCGATCGATGCCGAGCACCTTGCCGACTCGTGGCGGTTCGCGAGCCGGGTGCGCAGTGCCTTGAAGCTGTGGACGGGCCGTTCTTCTGATTCTTTGCCTGTCGATCGGAGCGATCTTGATGGCATTGCCGGGGTGCTCGACCTGCCTCGGGGCCGCACATTCGAGCTTGAGGAGCGTTGGTTCGCGGTGTCCCGTCGTGCCCGCACCGTCTTCGAGCGCGAGTTCTTCGGTTACACGGATCAGGACGTGCGCTTCCCACTGCCGTGACCTCGTTCACCGTCACGATACGCAATATCATCACGAAGTTCACGCTCAGGTCTTCCCTACAGCGTTACCGAAGCGTAATCTGATCGTTATGCAGTACCTACAGTCATTTCTCGAGGCCCTCCTCGCTGAAGACGGTGCTGAGTTCGAAGACGAACTCGAATCCTGATCGGTGAGCCACGCGACAGCGACGTCGCCTGACACGAAAGAGCGAAGCCCCCGGCCCTGCGGCCGGGGGCTTCTGCTGTGCCGGATGGCTCGGCTTGATAGCCTGTCTTGGTGAACACGATCGTGACGGGGTCTGATGGAATCGCTCGCTGCGGCTGGGTCGGAGACGACCCGGAGTACCGCCGCTACCACGACGAAGAGTGGGGTATTCCGCTGCGGGGAGACCGTGCGCTGTTCGAGAAGATGTCGCTGGAAGGTTTTCAGGCGGGGCTCTCGTGGATCACGATCCTGCGCAAGCGGCCCAATTTTCGTGAGGCATTCGCAGGTTTCGAACCAGCCAGGGTCGCAGAGTTCGATGCCGATGACGTTGCTCGTTTGATGGCCGATGCCGGCATCGTGCGCAATCGCGCGAAGATCACCGCCGTGATCGGCAATGCTGCTCTGGTGCGTGACATGCGGGGAGGCGAACTTGACTTGCTGATGTGGTCGTTCGCGCCTTCGGGTGACGCTGCCCGCCTGCGCCCCGCTTCGATGGCGGAGGTGCCTGCCACCACGCCCGAGTCGACGGCACTGAGCAAGGAGCTGCGCCGGCGGGGTTTCCGGTTTGTGGGGCCGACCACCATGTACGCGCTGATGCAGTCGGCCGGCATGGTCGACGACCATCTCGCGGGGTGCTGGCGGGCTTCCGAAGCTCCGTTGTAGAGCATTCCTTGGGAAACCCTGTCCGGGCGGCTACGCTGAGGCCATGAGCGGTCTCGATCTCATTTCCGCAGGTACAACGTTTTCTGCCGACGAAATCACGCATTGGCAGGGGAAGACTAACGGTGGCCGCACGCTCGAGCAGGCTATTTCGCAAGCTGATGTTCTCGTGACCACCCCGCATTCAGGTTCCGCAATTCCTGAAGAGATCGCGGAGTTCATCTCACCCGCTCTCACTCGACGCTTGCAGAATGACTTCTCGGACGTTGCCACGGCAGGCGTTGTGAAGCGCTGGGCCGAGATCGATCCTCGAATTGTTGCTGTGATCAACCCGCATCCGCGTCTCGTGCGCGACCCGAATCGCGCGAAGCCAGATGACGTGCGCGCGAAGCTAGCCGAGGCGATTGCGCGCGTGAGGGCGGCGGGTCCCTGGCAGAGAGTTGACCTCACCGGTGTTGATGCGATCCGGCCGGTGACCTTCTCCTTCTTTCCAATAATTGAGATTCCCGAGAACTCCGCAGACCTCGATCGGCTGGTTGACGCGTTCGCTACCACCGCTCAGCAAGGTGTCGACGTCTACCAGCGCACCTGTGAAGATCTCGTAGACAGATTCGTAGCTCGCGGGCTCGAACATGGAGGCAGCTTCACCCGACTCTCGTTTCACGACACGATGAACACCACCACCACACGAGAGGGAGCGGTGAACGTCGAGCGCCTGCTCCAAGATCGGCTGCCAAGAGTGGTGGCTCTGTCGAACCGAGGTGATGCTCGCGGCGAGTCGCGAGGCCCCGACGATCCTCCGACCATGCTCCCTGCAGGTCTCAGACGGCTGGCCGAGTCACACCGGGAGGGCTTCCAAGTACGCGAGCCTGAAGATGTCGCGCTCAACCAGCCATACCTCGGAAGCCAAGAAATTCTTGTCGACGGCCAGAAGTTTCGAGACCTCGCGGAGGAAGCCAGAGCAGCTGGACTTGTGCTCGGAGCGGTACAGGCAGAGTTTCTTCGTGAGTTTCTGCTCGGTGAAGCTGCGACGGAAGAGCTCCACCGGCCCGGAATTGACTGGGTCGACGAGGATCAGGCGCACATTGATATGATCGCCCGCAGCTGTATGCGATCGTGGAATCTGTTCCGCGAAAGTGCATGATCTGGGGAGCGTAGCGCTACCCGCCCCAGAGCGCACCGAACAATGCGCCGAACACGATGGTAATCGCAGCCAGAACCAACGTCGGTACGAAGAACGAGTGGTCGTAGAGCTTGGTGCCGAGTTTCGTCGAGCCAGAGGTGTCGAAGTTCGCGGCGGCAATCTGCGAACCATTCGTGGGCAGAAGATAGATACCTGCAAATGCTCCGGCCCACATGCCCGACAGCAGTCCGAGCGGTACGCCTGCAGCCAAGCCGATGGGCACGATGGTGCGGGTGGCGGTTGACTGGCTCGTTGTGAGAACGCAGACGAGGAAGATGCCGAGCGCGAAGATCCACGGGGCGACCTCTACGAGCGCGCCAACACCACCAGCGATGAGATCGGTGTGCGCCGAAAGGAAGGTGTCGGTGAGCCAGGCGAGACCGAAGAGCGCAATTGCCGACACCATGCCTGCTTTGAACACTGTTGTGGTCGGTATCTCCGCGACTTTTGGGCGAGATACGAGCAAGATGATCGTGCCGACCGCAAACATCACGATTTCAATAATCGGCGTCATAGAAACTGGGTCACCGGCTCCGTCGAGTGGGCGCAGACCTTTCCAGAGCCCGAATATGACGATGGCAACAACGCCAAGGAGAAAGACCAGCGCTGCATTGCGCCCCGACTTGGTGACAGTAACATTTGCCTGGACAGTGGCCCCAGAGTCCCCAGGCGGTGGAATCTCTCCTGACGTGATCTTCGCCTGGATCTCAGGGTCCGCGGAGATCTCCGCGCCGATTCGATTGACGATGAAGCTTGACAACACGATGCCCACGATGGCAGCTGGAATGGTCACCTTTAGGATATCGATGAGCTCGAAATTCCAGGGCGCGACATCGGTGAGCGTGACCATTGCTGCCATTGCAGCTGACACCGGGCTGCAGGCGAGGGCTACACCAGTCGCGACTACTGAGAGCGACAGCGGCCGCGAGGGGCGAATGCCATTGCGATACGACAGATCTTGGATGACAGGCAGCAACGGGTAGAGAATGTTCGAAGTGCCGGCTCCGACTGAGAATACGAATGAGACGAGCGGGGCGACGAGCGTGATCTGCTTGGGGTTCTTCGCGATGAGTTTTGCAGCCACGGAAACGAGCCAATCGATGCCACCGGCGGCCTGCATCATCGAAGAGGCGAGGACGACTGAAAGCACGATGAGCAATGCGTCTACCGGCGGGTTTCCGGGTGTGAGCCTGAAGACGAATACGAGGATCGCTACACCTGTGCCGCCCCAAAGCCCAAGCCCAACACCGCTGGAGCGTGTGCCCATTACGATGCAACCGAGTACGACCAAAAGTTGGGTGATGAACAGAACGGTTTCCATGAGCGGCTCCCCTTCGAGTCTCAATGCCTTGAGGTCAGCGTAGTACCGCGGCTGTTCAGACACCGCACGAAAAGCCTCGAGATAATGCCGCAGCACCTCCAACCGTATGCCGTCGCGACCTCAGTGCGGTCTCCATGCACCCTCATCCGGGGTCAACGACCACTGAAAACGGGCGCTGCAGAGGTCTGATGGCGCAGAGAAGCGCCCCTCGCCACGGAGAGTGGTGAGGGGCGCTTCGCATCGGAAATACGGGTCGTTACACCCCGTAGTACAGCTCGTACTCGAAGGGGTGCACGCGCACTGCCATTGGCAGGATCTCGTACTCGCGCTTGTAGTCGATCCAGGTCTGGATCACTTCTTCGCTGAAGACACCGCCCTCAAGGAGGAACTGGTGGTTCGCCTCGAGTGCATCAAGGGCCTCGTCGAGCGAGCCGGGTACCTGCGGGATGTTCTTCGCCTCCTCCGGGGGAAGCTCGTAGAGATCCTTGTCGATCGGCTCCATCGGCTCGATACGGTTGCGGATGCCGTCGAGGCCGGCCATCAGCTGCGCGGCGAACGCGAGGTAGGGGTTACCCGAGGCATCGGGTGCGCGGAACTCAATGCGCTTCGCTTTCGGATTGGAGCCGGTGAGCGGGATGCGCACCGCAGCCGAACGGTTGCCCGCCGAGTAGGCGAGGTTGACGGGCGCCTCGTAGCCCTTGACCAGGCGGCGGTAGCTGTTGATCGTAGGGTTCGTGAACGCGAGAAGCGCCGGCGCGTGGTGCAGAATGCCGCCGATGTACCAGCGGGCCACATCCGAGAGCTGAGCGTAGCCGTTCTCGTCGTAGAACAGCGGCTCGCCGCCCTTCCAGAGCGACATGTGGGTGTGCATGCCCGAACCGTTGTCTCCGAAGACAGGCTTCGGCATGAAGGTTGCGGTCTTGCCCCACAGCTCGGAAGTGTTCTTGACGATGTACTTGAACTTCAGCACATCATCGGCAGCCTTTACCAGCGTGTCGAAGCGGTAGTTGATCTCCGCCTGGCCGGGAGCGCCAACCTCGTGATGTGAGCGCTCAAGCTGGAGACCAGCCTCGATCAGTCGCAGCGAAATATCGTCACGCAGATCCGCCTGCTTATCAACGGGGGAGACAGGGAAGTAGCCGCCCTTGGCTGGGGTGTGGTGGCCCAGGTTGCCGCCCTCGTCGGCGCGGGCGGAGTTCCAGCCGGCTTCCTCGGAATCGATCTCGAAGAAGGTGCGGCGGGGGGTGGTCTCATGACGCACCGAGTCGAGAATGTAGAACTCGGCTTCGGGTGCGAAGAACGCGGTGTCGGCGATGCCCGTGGAGGCGAGGTACTGCTCTGCCTTCTTCGCGATCTGACGGGGATCCTTCGAGTAGATCTCACCGGTGCGCGGGTTGAAAATGTCGCAGACCAGGATAAGGGTGCGCTCGGCGCGGAATTGATCGATGTAGGCGGTGCTGACATCGGGGATCAACTGCATGTCGGACTCAGCGATGCCTGCAAAGCCGCGGATCGAAGAGCCGTCGAACATCTGCCCGATCTCGAAGAACTCGAGGTCGACGGTGGATGCCGGGATGTTGAAGTGCTGCTGCACGCCGGGGAGGTCGACAAAGCGGATGTCGACGAACTTGACGTCGGTCTCCTTGATGAAGTCGATCACTTCTTTGGGGGTGGTGAACATACTGCTCCTCGATGTCAGATCGGCCGTGCGTTCACGACGTCGCAGGCCGATTGCTTGGTACCAGCCTATGCGAGCCTGATTTCAAATCCGTGATTCGTGTGTTTCGCGGGTGTTACACGGGGGTGCGGATAGCCCTGAACAGGATCAGGCACGGATCAGCACCGTCCCTGCGATCTTGTCGTGGAAGCCGCGCTGATCGGAGTCCCACACGAGCACCGGGATCACGAGGCACAGCAGCAGCGTGCGCACCACTGGCCGCCACAGGCCCACCCAACCACCGGCGATCGGCACGACGCGCATACCGAGCAGGCGGTGACCGATGGAACCGCCGATGGTGGGGATGAACACGATCTGCATCACTGCGAAGATCAGGTAGTTCCACCACTCGGGATGAGCGCCCCCGATGAGCAGGTACGCCGGCAGTGCGGCGAGCCCCCAGTCGAGGAGGATCGCGAGCGTTCGGCGGCCGAGCCGGGCAACGGACCGCGGGCCCGCATCGGGGAGACCGAGGCGCTCACCCGGCCACTTGCTGGGCTCGAGATCGCCGAATCGTTGCGGAGCGGAGGGCGCTGGCATGGGGCTCAACGCGGGCGCTGCGGGCGAACCCGATTGGGGTCCATGCCTTTGGGGATGCCCACAGGTGTGGCCTGTAGCGAGGAGAGCCGGTTGTAGACCGCAGCAACCTCATTGCGGTTGAGCTTGGGCTTCAGGCGAACCAGTGTCTTTGAGAGCTTCGGCAGCGGAACGCCGTCGCCGTCGGGCCCGACATACAGGTGCACGACCTCGACGTTGCGAAGCGCGCGCTTGATCTTGCGTTCCTCGTCGGCAGCCATGCGCTCGGTGCGCTGGCGGGAGCCCTCCGAGATCAGCACGACGCCTCCGCGGCCCACCACACGGTAGACCGCATCCTGGTTGCGGTTCATCGCGACGGGAACCTCGGATCCGCGCCAGGAGCGGCGCAGAGCGCTCTGCACAACCGCGCCCACGGCACCCGGTCGCCCTTCGATCTGCTGGTACGCCATGCGTTCGGCGCGTCGGCCGAGCATGATCATGACCAGCAGGATACCGACGAGCACACCCGTGACCGGCCAGATGATCCACCCGAACCAGCCGCCGGGCAGCAGCCACGCGAGCAGCACGGAGACTGCCACGGGGGCGATGAAGCACAGCAGTAGCACCCAGGGGAGGTTGCGATCGTGAACCTTGGTGGTCTTGTAGATCTCCACCATCTGCCTGATGCGACCGTTGCGCTTCGCCTTCTCTGCTGCCATGCCATCTAGGATATCGGCTCTTGCCGTGCCTGCCGACCGCGCGGCGCCTCTCGACACCCGTAGGGAGTCGGATGTTCGCTCACAGCAGCAGGATTCGGCGAACTTCGGGCGAGTTCTCCACAGATGCCTTTTGTAAGAGTCGTTCACAGTCGCGCACCGGCGAGACTGGTGTCGCGCCCGGGCTCATCTCCGGGAGTCGCAGAGGGGGCGGCATGAGACGAAGCGCACGCACGGTCACGCGGGCCGGAAGTGCCTCGCGGCTCGCGGCCAGGGTGGAGCGGATCTGCCTCGCAGGAATCGAACTCAGGTCACTGGGCGGCTGCGCAGACCCCCGCGGTGGATCAGGCCGTTCGCCAGACGCCCACACCCACGATCGAGGATGCACGGCAATTGGGTTGCCGATGCGTCGCCTCACGAGCGCCGTGCGCGCCTGGGACACCACCGGAGCTGCCGGGCTCGTCTGTGAGGCTCTCGAAGAGGCCGTGGGCGATATTGAGGCGTTCGGAGGCCAGTGGGACCTACAATTCGCGTGCGATGCGATTTCCTATGCGTTGCGCCAGAGGATCACGCCCGCGCCGTGGCAAGACCCATGCAATGAAATGGGCCGCGGCCGCCGATAAGGCGACCGCGGCCCACGCGGGTTCTGATGCGGATCAGATGCCGAGGTTGCCCTCGAAATCGCCGGCCTCAAGACGCTGCTTCACCTGGGTGAGGAATCGGGCGGCGTCTGCACCGTCGACGATGCGGTGATCGTAAGAGAGTGCCAGGTAGACCGTCGAGCGCACCGCAATCGAATCCCCTTCGGGGCCCGAGATCACAACAGGCTTCTTCACCACAGCGCCGGTGCCGAGAATCGCGGACTGCGGCAGGAACACGAGCGGTGTGTCGAAGAGCGCCCCACGCGAACCGGTGTTGGTGAGGGTGAAGGTGCCACCGCTCAGCTCATCGGGGGTGAGCTTGTTGTCGCGAGTGCGCTCGGCAAGATCCGCGATCTCGCCCGAGATCTGCGCGAGGTTCTTCTCACCAGCGGCGCGCAGCACCGGGGTGAGCAGACCGCGCTCCGTGTCGACCGCGATGCTGATGTTCTCGGTATCGGGGTAGACGATCGAGTCGCCGTCAACGGTCGCGTTGATGATCGGGTAGGTGCGCAGCGCCTCAGCAGCGGCCAAAGCGAAGAACGGCAGGAAAGAGAGCTTCGAGCCGGTCTTCTGCAGGAACTCGTCTTTCTTCGCCTGACGCAGACGCGCGACGCGCGTCACGTCGACCTCGACGACGGTGGTGAGCTGTGCGGTGCTCTGCAGCGATGCCACGGCCCGCTCAGAGATCACCTTGCGCAGGCGGCTCATCTTCTGCGTGGTGCCACGCAGCTCCGATACCTGCACCGCGGGGGCAGCTGCTGCTGCCGGTGCCGAGCTCTTCGTCGTCTCGGCGGCGGCCAGCACGTCTTCCTTGCGGATGCGGCCACCAACACCGGTGCCGGCGACCGCCGACAGGTCGACGCCGATTTCGTGAGCGAGCTTGCGCACGATCGGGGTCACGTAGCCTGCGGAGGCAGTCGACTGCGCCTGGGCAGCGGGCTGCTGTGCCGCAGCGGGCTGAGCAGCAGCTGCGGGCTGCGCGGGTGCCGCAGCGGGTGCCGCGGTCGGCTGTACCGTCTCGGCAGCAGGTGCGGGAGCCTCGGCTGCCGCGGGCTGTTCAACGGCGGGGGCCGCTGGCGCGGGGGTGGCCTCGGCCGCCGGCTGGGCGGGGGCGGCCTGGGCAACGGCACCGCTGCCGACGCGCGCGAGCACGCCGCCGACCTCGACGGTGTCGTCCTCCTGCACCACGATCTCCTGCAGCACGCCCGCAATCGGCGAGGGCACCTCGGTGTCAACCTTGTCTGTCGACACTTCAAGGAGAGGCTCATCGACCTCGACGGTCTCACCGACACTCTTCAACCAGCGGGTCACCGTTCCCTCGGTGATGCTCTCGCCGAGGGAGGGCAGCACGATGTCCTGCGCGTCAGCGGAGGTGGCGGCAGCCGGTGCTTCCTGCGCCGCTGCGGGCTGCGCGGGAGCAGCTGCGGGCTGCGGGGCCGCGGGGGCTTCAGCGGCAGGTGCAGCGGGCGCCTCGGGAGCCGCAGCAGCAGGCGCCGCGTTCTGAGCGGATGCACCGCTGCCGTCACCCACGCGTGCGAGCACGGCACCGACCTCAGCGGTCTCGTCCTCTTGCACGAGGATCTCTTCCACCACGCCAGAGACGGGGGAGGGGATCTCGGTGTCGACCTTGTCTGTCGAGACTTCGAGCAGGGGCTCGTCGACCTCGACGGTATCGCCCACGTTCTTCAGCCAGCGGGTCACCGTGCCCTCGGTCACACTCTCGCCCAGTGCGGGGAGGACCACCGATTCACTCATCGTGCTTATCTCCTGTTTCGTTCGTAAAAGTCTGTCGCCGCGCTCAGATGGCGTGCAGCGGCTTGCCGGCGAGCTTCAGCATGGCCTCGCCGATGGTCTCGTTCTGGGTCGGGTGGCCGTGGATGAAGGGGGCGACGTCTTCTGGGTACGCTTCCCAGTTGACGATGAGCTGTGCTTCGCCCACGAGCTCGCCAACGCGGGCACCGATCATGTGCACACCCACCACGGGGCCGTTGTTCACGCGCACGGCCTTCACCGTGCCGGCGGTGCTCAGAATCGAGCTCTTCGCGTTGCCCGCGAGGTTGTACTCGTAGCTGCTCACGTTCTCGGCGCCGAACTGCTCTTTAGCCTTGGCCTCGGTGAGCCCGACGGACGCGATCTCAGGGTCGCAGTAGGTGATCTTCGGGATGTTGACGTCCTGCACCACGACAGGTGCGAGACCGGCGATCTCTTCGGCAACGAAGATGCCCTGCTGGTAGCCCCTGTGCGCGAGCTGCAGGCCGGGAACGATGTCGCCGACGGCGTAGACGCCGGGCACGTTGGTGGCGAGCCGCTCATCGGTAAGCACGAAGCCGCGATCCATTGCGATCCCGATCTCCTCGAAACCGAGGCCCTGCGTCGCGGGGCCTCGACCGACGGCGACGAGCAGGTAGTCGGCTGCCAGCTCGGTGCCGTCTTCGAGCGACACCGAGACGCCGTTTGCATCCTGAGTGACCGACTTGAAGCGCACGCCAATCTTGAAGTCGATACCACGCTTGCGGAAGGCGCGCTCGAGCTGCTTAGAGACAGACTCCTCTTCATTGGGAACCAGGTGGGGGAGACCCTCCACGATGGTGACCTCAGAGCCGAAGGAACGCCACACGCTGGCGAACTCCACACCGATCACGCCGCCGCCAAGGATGACTACTCGCTTCGGGATCTCATGCAGTTCGAGTGCGTGCTCGCTGGTGATGACGCGGCCACCGATCTCAAGCCCGGGAAGCGAGCGTGAGAACGAACCAGTGGCGAGCACGACGTGCTTGCCACTGATGCGATCCTCGCCCACCTGCACCGTGGTGGGGGAGACGAGGCGGCCCTCTCCGGCGATGACAGTGATGCCGTTGGCCTTGAGGAGACCCTGCAGGCCCTTGAACTTACCCGCCACGAGGTTCTCGCGGAATCGGGTGACGCCTGCGATATCGACGCCGGAAACGCTCGTGAGCACGCCGTATGCTTCACCGTCGCGCGCCACATCGGCGATCTCGGCAGAGTGGAGCAGGGCCTTGGTGGGCACGCAACCGCGGTGCAGGCAGGTGCCGCCGAGCTTGTCCTTTTCGATGACGGCGGCGCTGAAGCCGAGCTGCGTCGCACGGATGGCGGCTGCATAGCCGGCGCTTCCGCCGCCCAGAACGACGATGTCAAACTGCTGATCGGCCAAGTGGGATCTCCCTCGGGGTGTTCGCAATGTGTCTCGGCGGCCCGGGGTGGTGTCGGGCGCACTGCGTCCAGCCTACACCCGGCACTGTGTGGTGGCTCGGGTGCTCGGCATGCGGCGGGCCGGTTCGCTGTCGGCGTGACGGCGCACGGGCGCGCCGTGCTCGTGGCTTCGTAGGATGGAGGCGTGACCGATTCGATCTTCTCCGCAGACTACGCCGAGCGACGGGCGCGGGTGCCGCGCGGCCTGCCGCTCGTTGTTGCCATGCAGGGGCTGACCGATGCCGGCGGCGCGGTCTCGCAGCTCGAGGAGTATCTCTGGGATCGCTACGAGCCTGAAGAGCTGGTGCGTTTCAACGCAGACCTGCTGCTCGACTACCGCGCGCGTCGGCCGGTCATCACTTTCGATGAGGATCACCTCGTCGATTACTCTCCCGAGGAGCTCATGCTCAGCCTCGTGCACGACGAGCTCGGCAAGCCGTTCCTGCTGTTGAGTGGGTACGAACCCGACTTCCGCTGGGAGCAGTTCATCGACACGGTGCTGCTGCTGGTGCACGAGTTCGAGGTCTCGATCACGGTGTGGTCGCACGCGCTTCCCATGCCGGTGCCTCACACTCGGCCGATATCGATGACGGTCAGCGGATCGCGTGATGATCTCATCGAGGAGCGCTCGGTGTGGCGTCCGACCACTCGGCTGTCGGCCTCTGCGGCGCATGTGCTCGAGTATCGGCTGCACAGCCTCGGTGAGGAGGTGGTGGGATTCGCGCTGCTGATCCCGCACTATCTCGCGAATACCGAGTACCCGGAGGCCCTCTACGCGGCTCTCGACGGCATCATGGCGGCAACAGGGCTGATCCTGTCGACCGACTCGGTACGCGAGGCCTCGCGTCGTTTCATGACGCAGGTTGACGAGCAGATCGCCGGAAATCAGGAGTCGCTCGATATGGTGCGCACGCTTGAGGGGCGTTACGACGCATATATGGAGGATCAGACCATCCGTTCGCCTTTGATCGGCGAAGACGGCATGATTCCGACCGCGGAGCAGCTGGCGAGCGAGCTTGAGCGCTTCCTCGCGGAGCGTCAAACCGGATCCGATTCCGACGATGATTCAGGCGCCGGATCGGACGGCGATAGCGGAGTCGGCGGCGGTCGCTGAGGGCACTGCAGCGGCTGTCAGATGGGGCGCGCTCGGCATGCAATAATAGAGGTTGTAGCCCATTCAATCCGGCGTTATCCCGTGCTCGGGAATACGACGGGCTTGACATGGGTTTTCATGCTGTGAGCACTCGTCGATGCCATCGACGGCTCAGGCGGAGACACCAGACAGAGAGGCGGCTGCGTGGCAACTGCATCCACGACCAGGACTCGTGCAACGTCCGCGAAGGCGGCGAAGAAGGATTCCGAGACGGCCGATCAGGTCGCAACGGAGGAGGTCGTCGAGGCCGCGGCACCGAAGAAGGCGCCGGCGGCGAAGAAAGCCCCCGCGGCCAAGAAGGCTGCGCCCAAGAAGGCCGCGTCGGCAGCTCAGAAGCCTGCCGGGCGTCGCGCGAGCAAGAAAGATGATCTGCTCGACGAAGTCGACGCCGAGGTCGACGAAGAGAACGCAGAAGCCGAGGAGGAGAAGCCCAGCCCCGTGGTGGCCGAGCCTCTTCCCACCGGTGCGATCGTGCTCAAAGCCTCCGATGAGGAGGACGTGCCCACTGTCACTACCGCAATCCCCGGCGCAACCGCGGATCCGGTGAAGGACTACCTCAAGCAGATCGGCAAGGTCGCGCTGCTGAATGCGGCTGAAGAGGTCGAGCTTGCGATGCGAATCGAAGCAGGCCTGTTCGCGGAGGAGAAGCTCGCGACTGAGAAGGGCCTCTCGAAGAAGCTCACCCGTGAACTCAAGTGGGTGGCTCGTGACGGCCAGCGCGCGAAGAGCCATCTGCTCGGCGCGAACCTGCGCCTCGTGGTGTCGCTCGCGAAGCGCTACACGGGACGCGGGATGCAGTTTCTCGACCTCATTCAGGAGGGCAACCTCGGCCTGATCCGCGCGGTTGAGAAGTTCGACTACACCAAGGGCTTCAAGTTCTCGACCTACGCGACCTGGTGGATCCGCCAGGCCATCACGCGCGCCATGGCCGATCAGGCTCGCACCATCCGCATCCCGGTGCACATGGTGGAGGTCATCAATAAGCTCGCGCGCGTGCAGCGTCAGATGCTGCAGGATCTCGGCCGCGAGCCCACCCCTGAAGAACTGAGCCGCGAGCTCGACATGACCCCTGAGAAGGTCGTCGAGGTGCAGAAGTACGGGCGCGAGCCCATCTCGCTGCACACCCCGCTCGGTGAAGACGGCGACAGCGAGTTCGGTGATCTCATTGAGGACACCGAAGCGGTCGTGCCGGCCGACGCGGTGGGCTTTACGATGCTGCAGCAGCAGCTCGAGCAGCTGCTCGATTCGCTCTCCGAGCGCGAAGCCGGAGTGATCCGCATGCGCTTCGGCCTCGGTGACGGGATGCCGAAGACGCTCGATCAGATCGGTGACACCTTCGGTGTGACGCGCGAGCGTATTCGCCAGATCGAGTCGAAGACGATGGCGAAGCTGCGTCACCCCTCACGCTCGCAGCAGCTGCGCGACTACCTGGAGTAAGTCGCCAGCAGGCGCATAGCCGAAGCGCCGCCCCTCGAAGTGATTCGAGGGGCGGCGCTTCGTGTATGCTGCGGGAAAGTTCTAGGCCCCGAGGCGGTGGCTCTCGTCGTGCCATACATCTGCCATCGGGCGCAGCTTCTCTTCATGCTTGTGGGCGTGGTGGGCGCAGAATAGCAGCTCACTGCCGCTGAGCATCACTCGCACATATGCCTGGGCGCCGCAGCTGTCGCAGCGGTCCAAGGCGCTGAGCGGGCGATCCGCCGCCTCGACTTCGGTCGCACGATCTTGCTCGAGTGTCGTCATGGCATCCTCCCGTTCGTCCGATCAATCGTTCCACCTCTATCCAAGCACGCCGAGGTGATTTTCGTGCCTCAGCAAGCCCGGGTTCGCTGTGCGCGTAGCCCGGCATCGCGCGGGATCCGCACTCGCCGAGCGATACGACAGTCCACGTCGGTGGTCTGCCCTAGGGTAGATGCGTCCGTCGAGCAGAGGAGATCCCCACAGTGGCATCGGAGCGTTCAGCGACCGGGGCGGCAACGTCCACCTCAGCGGAGTCGAGCTACTCCGCCAGGCACCTCACCGTGCTCGAAGGTCTCGAAGCGGTGCGCAAGCGGCCCGGCATGTACATCGGTACGACCGATTCGCGCGGCCTCATGCACTGCCTCTGGGAGATCATCGACAACTCCGTCGACGAGGCCCTGGCAGGACACGGCCGTGAGATCGGCATCACCCTCCACGAAGACGGCAGTGTGACGGTCTCCGATCAGGGGCGCGGCGTGCCCGTCGATGTCGAGCCGAAGAGCGGCCTGTCCGGCGTCGAACTCGTCTTCACGAAGCTGCACGCTGGCGGCAAGTTCGGCGGCGGCGGCTACGCCTCTTCCGGTGGTCTGCACGGCGTCGGCGCATCGGTGGTGAACGCACTCTCTTCCCGGCTCGACGTCGAGGTCGATCGCGACGGCAAGACCTGGGCGATGTCGTTCCGTCACGGCGAGCCTGGCATCTTCGACGGCGATGGTCCCGATGCCCCGTTCACCGCGTTCGAGGATTCCTCGGAGTTGCGCGTCGTTGGCAAGGTGAAGAAGGGCGTCACCGGCACCCGCGTGCGCTACTGGGCCGATCCGCAAATCTTCCTCGCCACCGCCCGCTTCGAACCCGATGCTCTCGTGGCCCGGGCCCGTCAGACCGCGTTCCTCGTGCCCGGCCTCGCCATCGAAATCACTGATCGTCGGCCTGAGTCGCTCACCGAGGCGGGTGACCCGCCGGTGCACCGCTTCGAGTACGAGGGTGGCATTTCTGAGTTCGTCGACTTCCTCGCGGTCGATGCGCCCCTCACTGAAACTTGGCGGATCATCGACTCCGGCACCTTCACTGAGACGGTGCCCGTGATGGACGAACAAACCGGGCACCTGGTGTCGCGCGAGGTGGAGCGCAGCTGCGAGGTCGATATCGCATTGCGCTGGGGCACCGGCTACGACACCGAGGTGCAAACCTTCGTCAACATCATCTCGACGCCGAAGGGCGGCACGCATCTCAGCGGCTTCGAACAGGGGCTCACTCGTTTCTTCCGCAAGCAAATCGAGCAGAACGCTCGCAAGCTGAAGGCCGGCAGCGACCGGCCCGACAAGGACGACATTCTCACAGGTCTCACCGCAGTGGTGACCGTGCGTGTGCCAGAACCTCAGTTCGAGGGCCAGACCAAGGAGGTGCTCGGCACCGCTGCTGTGCGCTCCATCGTCTCCCGCGCCATCGTGAAGGGTCTCGACGCGCGTTACGCCTCGACCAAGCGCGACGACAAAGCCCAGACGAGCGCCCTGCTCGAGAAGATGGTCTCCGAGATGAAGGCCCGCATCGCGCTGCGAGCTCAGCGGGATACCGCGCGTCGGAAGAGCTCACTCGAAAGCTCATCGCTGCCGGCGAAGCTCATCGACTGCCGCTCGAAGAACGTGGCCGAAACCGAGCTGTTCATCGTCGAGGGCGATAGCGCACTCGGCACGGCCCGCCCTGCGCGCGACAGCGAGTTTCAGGCGCTGCTGCCGATTCGCGGCAAGATCCTCAATGTGCAGAAAGCCTCTGTCGCCGAGATGCTGTCGAATGCCGAGTGCGGTGCCATCATCAAGGTCATCGGTGCGGGGTCTGGCCGTGATTTCGAGATCGATTCGGCACGCTACGGCAAGGTGATCCTCATGAGCGACGCCGATGTTGATGGCGCGCACATTCGCACGCTGCTGCTCACGCTGTTCTTCCGCTACATGCGGCCGATGCTCGAGGCGGGGCGCGTCTACGCCGCAGTGCCGCCGCTGCACCGGGTGATCGTGCAGAACGCCGGGCGCAAACCGAACGACGTCATCTACACCTACAGCGAGCGCGAACTGACGGCGTTGCTCGCCGATCTGCGCAAGCGCGGTAAGAAGTATCAGGAGCCCATTCAGCGGTACAAGGGCCTCGGTGAGATGGATGCGGATCAGCTCGCGGAGACGACAATGGATCGTTCGCAGCGCACGCTGCGTCGCGTGCGTGTGGAGGATGCGCAGGCCGCCTCTCGGGTATTCGAGCTGCTGATGGGCAACGAGGTTGCTCCACGCAAGGAGTTCATCGTGGAGAACGCCGACGATCTCGACAGGGAGCGCATCGACGCGTAGCGTACAGCGGCCCCGCCGAGCTCACGGGCGGTCGGCCCGCTGCTAGGCTTGAAAGCGATAGCGCCTAGGGTTCCGGGGTCGCGGTGTTCGCACCTGATCCGTCTGGTCCGAGCGGCGCCACGTCGGGTTCCATGATCCGGCGTCATCTGACAGGACAAAAGCCCGGAGGAACCTCGCCCGTCGCGCCGTTCGCGATCGGGCAGAAGGTTCTGCCGTGCCCATTTCAGCCCTGTTTCTCGTGCTCGCTGCGGCGATCACTCACGCGGCGTGGAACATCATCGCGCACGGTTCGAGCCGTTCCGGTGTGCCGTTCCTCTGGTGGGGCTCGGTGGCGAGCACCCTCCTCTGGGCCGCTGTGGTGCCCGTTACCGGCGGGCTCGGCACTGCCTCGGCCGGCGCGTTCCTGCTGGGTGTCGGTGTTTCCGGTGCACTGCATGTGCTCTATATGCTCGTGCTGCAACGCGGCTATGCGCGCGGTGATCTTTCCACGGTGTACGCAACGGCGCGGGGCACCGCTCCCATCCTCACTGTGGTGGTGGCCGTCGCGCTGCTCTGCGAGCGCCCCGGCCCTGGCGCGCTCATCGGTGTGCTACTGGTGATCGGAGGTGTTGCGGCGTTTGGTGTTGTCGGCCGACCCGGCCGAGGAGTGCGGCGGCGTCGCTTCGATCCCGGGCTCGTCTATGGGCTCCTGACAGGGGTGGCGATTGCCGCCTACACGGTGTGGGACGCTCACGCAGTGGCGGGCACGGGAATCGCGCCTGTGGCGTTCATGGTGGGGTGCACCCTCGCCGAGATTCCGCTTTTCTCCGTGATGCTGCTGCTTGAGCAGCGCGGAGGAGCGATCGCGCGGCTGCGTGAGGAGCTGCGCCGCAACAGGTTGCGTTTGCTCGCCTTTGGTGTGCTGTCGCCGCTTTCCTACGTGCTCGTGTTGACGGCTGTGACACTTGCGCCGGTGTCGTTGGTGGCGCCTGTGCGTGAGGTGAGCGTGGTGCTGGTGGGGCTCTACGGTGCGATCCGCTACAAAGAAGACCGACCGTTGCTGCGGCTGCTGGCCGCGGGGATCGTGGTGGTAGGGGTGCTGATGGTGGCGCTGTGACGCAGGCATGCGGGGGCGGATCGCCGGCCGCTGATGTGGCACGGCCCGCTAAGGCCTTGCCACATGAATGCTACGGGGCTTCGCCGACGTAGGCTGCGGCACCGTCGATGGGCTGCCCGGAGCCGTCGCGCTTGCCGAGTTCGCTCGGCAGCTTGCGAGCTGTGCCGTCGGCGGCGAGAGCGCGAGGTTCACCGGTGCCGATCCACGCGCAGGCGATCTGGTCTTCCCACTTGAGGAAGCGTTGAGCTCGCACACCGCCGGTGGCGCGCCCCTTCGCTGGGAACTCCGACCACTCGGTCACCTTCGCAGTGGCGACGTCGGTGCCCGGCAGAGTGATCGAGCTGTCGGCGACGGTGACCACGCGAGCCTCTGCGCCGTTGGGCACGGCTCCCGCGAACACGACCCGTGCTTCGCTGCCGAGGCGGATCCCCGCCATTCCGGCGGCGGGGCGACCCTGCGGTCGCACCGAGGATGCCGCGAAGCGCAGCAGCTGCGCATCGCTCGTTACCACTGCGAACTCGCTGTCATCTGACGCGGCGAAGGCGCCGACGAGGCGGTCGCCCGCTTTCAGCCCGATCAACTCGAACGAGGGCTTCGCAGGGAGATCGGTGAGCACCACACGCTTCACCGTGCCCTGCTCGGTAAAGAGGCCTACTGGCGTTTCGACGTCGAGCGGCACGAGACCCACGACGCGGAGCTTTTTGTCGGTGAGGCCCAGGTAATCGGCGATCTTCACGCCGGCCGAGAACGCGATGGATGCGGCCGGCACGAGCGGCAGGTCGACGGGGGTGAAGCGGTGCAGGGTGCCGTCGGAGAGGATCGCGCCCAGCTCGCCCCGCACAGTGCCGTCGGCGCGCGACACCACGGCACCGTGCTTGGTCGCCCGGGCTGCGGCGCGGGGCGACTCGGCGGCCTCGGGGTCGCGGTCGATGCGTAGCGCGCGGCCCGTCGCCGAGAGCAGCACCGTGCAAGGGGTGTCGGCCACTTCGAGCGAGGCTGCGGATGCTGAGGCGCGCGCTGGTCGCGCCACCGCTCCGGTGAGCACGGTGCGTCGTGGGGTGCCGAACGCTTCGGCCGCCTGGTCGAGTTCGGCGGCGACGACGCCGCGGAGCTTCTCGTCGCTGCTCAGAATTTCGAGGAGGGCCTCGATCTCGGCACGCAGCTGGTCTCGCTCGGATTCGAGCTCGACCCTGGAGAACTTGGTGAGGCGGCGCAGGCGCAGCTCGAGGATGTACTCGGCCTGCGGCTCGGAGAGGTCGAACACCTGCATGAGCCGCGTGCGGGCCGTCTCGGCGTCGTCGCTCGTGCGGATGAGCTGGATGACCTCGTCGATGTCGAGGATCGCGATGAGCAGGCCTTCGACGAGGTGCAGCCGTTCGCGGCGCTTCTTCAGGCGGTACTCGCTGCGGCGCGTAATCACCGAGACCCGGTGGTCGAGAAAGACCCGCAGCATCTCACGCAGGCCGAGCGTCTGCGGCTGCCCCTTCACGAGAGCCACCGAGTTGATGCTGAACGAGTCTTCAAGCGGGGTGTAGCGGTACAGCTGCTCGAGCACGGCCTCCGGCGAGAACCCGGTCTTGAGGGTAATGACGAGGCGCAACCCGTTCTTGCGGTCGGTGAGGTCGGCCACATCGGAAATGCCCGAGAGCTTTTTCGCTTCGACGCCCTGCTTGATCTTCTCGATGACGCGCTCGGGGCCGACGAGGTAGGGCAGTTCGGTGACGATCAAGCCGGTGCGTCGCGGCCCGAGCGGCTCGACCGACACCTTTGCGCGGGTGCGGAACGCGCCGCGCCCGGTGCGGTAGGCGTCTTTCACACCGTCGAGACCGACGATGATGCCGCCGCCCGGCAAATCTGGGCCCGGGATGAACTCCATGAGTTCGTCAATGGTGGCCTCCGGGTGATGCAGCAGATGCTTCGCGCCGTCGACGACCTCGATGAGGTTGTGCGGGGCGAGGTTCGTGGCCATGCCGACAGCGATGCCACTGGCACCGTTCACCAGCAGATTGGGCACCGCTGAGGGCAGCACCTCCGGCTGCATGATCTGGTTGTCGTAGTTGGGCACGAAGTCAACGACGTCTTCGTCGAGCGCTTCGGTCATCGCGAGCGCGGCGCCTGCGAGGCGCGCCTCCGTGTAACGCGACGCGGCTGGGCCGTCATCAAGCGAGCCGAAGTTGCCGTGGCCGTCGACGAGTGGCAAACGCATCGCGAAGCCCTGGGCGAGGCGCACAAGCGCATCGTAGATGGACGCGTCACCGTGCGGGTGCAACTTGCCCATCACCTCGCCCACGACGCGCGCCGACTTCACGTGGCCCTTCTCGGGGCGCAGGCCCATGTCCTGCATCATGAAGAGGATGCGCCGCTGCACGGGCTTGAGCCCGTCGCGGGCGTCGGGAAGAGCGCGCGAGTAGATCACCGAGTAGGCGTACTCGAGAAATGATCCCTCCATCTCCTGCGAGATGTCGATGTCTTCGATGCGTTCCCCCGCGGTCTCGTGCGGGGCGTCACTTCGGGATTCGGTCATAATGGAGATCATGCTACCGACGACCGCCGACAACGGTGCGAGGCTGGCCGCGATTCTGCCAAGCGGGATCTCCGCGGTCGCCAGGGGGCTCGGCGTCGATCCGCGAGCAGCGCTCGAGATCACCCCGGGCGTGCCAGTGCCCGACACCGCCAAGCTCCCCGCGATCCGCTCCTTCGTGATGATCGTGGTCGACGGCCTCGGCCACGCGAATCTGCAGGCCCGCAAGGGGCACGCCCCGGCGCTCGCCAAGCTGCCCAAACGGCGCATCGAAACCGTTGCCCCATCGACCACGGGTGCGGCGCTCACCACGCTCACCACCGGGCGCCTGCCCGGTGCGCACGGATTGATCGGCTACCGGATCCGCCACCCAAAGCTCGGCCTCGTAACAACGTTGAAAGATTGGCAGGGCATCGAGGATCGCTCGGCCTGGCAGCGAGCGACGCCGCTGTTCACGGTCGCCAGCGCTATCGGCGCTCGGCCCGTCGCGATCGGGCGACCGGCGCACGCTACAGGCGGCCTCACTGAGGCAATTCTCAGCGGTGCCGAGTACGTACCAGGGCAGCGGATCGAGGATCGCTTCGCGGCCGCGTCGCAGCTGCTGCGGCGCGGCGAGCCTATCGTGGCGTATCTCTACATCGACGAGCTCGACAAGGCGGCGCATGAGCACGGCTGGCAGAGCGACGCCTGGGCGCGGTGGCTCGAACGTTTCGACGCCGAACTCGATGCGTTCTTGCGTACGCTGCCTGGAGACGTTGGGGTCGTTGTGACAGCCGATCACGGCATTGTCGACGTTGGCGCGCACCAGCAAGTGATGCTCGACGCTGATACCGAGCTGTTCGCGGATGTCGACGAGGTTGGGGGAGAGCCCCGCTTCCGCTCACTGTTCCTGCTCGACGGTGCCGACGCGCAGGCAGTCGCGCGCCTCTGGGCCGAGGCCGAGGGTGCCCGCGCGTGGGTCGCGACGCGAGAGGAAGCCGTCGCTTCCGGGTGCTTCGGTGCTGTCGCGCCGGAGGTTGCGCAGCGGATCGGCGACGTGGTGATCGCGGCGCGCAAGCAGGTGGCCTACTACAGCTCAGCCGACGATCCGCGCTCGCTCGACATGGTGGGGCAGCACGGGTCGTTCAGCGAGGACGAGCGAGGCGTGCCGCTTGTGCTGGCGGGTGCGCTCGCGGGCAGCGGCTTCGCTTCAGCCGTCGCAGCAGCGACGCCGGCGTTTTAGACAGCGCCTCGCGGGCGTTGCCGAGACCCCCTACGCCGGGTCCTCGTCGCTGCGGGTGCCGAAGAGGATGTCATCCCAACTGGGAATCGAAGCGCGGCCCTTTCGCCCGCCTCGTTCGCCCTCCGACGATTCGCCCTTGCGGCCGGAGTCTGGCTTGCGGTTTGCCTCGTTCTGGCGGGTCAGCTCGGTTTGCTCCGTCGTATGCTCAGTTGCCTCTGGGGCGCCGCTCACGGCACCCCAGATGCTGCGCGGGGGAGTCGGGATTGGTTCAGGATCGGCCGCAGGAGCGGGAGGAGCCGGAGGCACGGGCTGCACACTGGGGTGCACTGGCGTCGGCCGTTCGAGCGGCTCCTCCGCGGTGTTCCGGCTGCGATCGCGCTCGCCACGTCGTTTGCGCAGAGCGTCGAGCAGATCCGCGGTTTGGCTCAGATCGGAGTCCGCAGCCTCCGACTTAATCGCGCGCTGATCGATCTCGCGACGACGCTGGTACTCGGCGTTCGCGTCGGAGAGTGGGGCGGGGAGGTCTGCAGTGGTCTCTGGTTCGACGGGGTCACCGTGCGCTTCTGCGGCGTCTTCGGAAGCAACTGATTCAGCCTCGGACGATTCGCGGAAAGCCCCGGAGTCGAAACGCGGTGAGGCATCGGCTGCATCGACGGCACGCAGCTTCGGGATGAGCCTGTCTCCGACATCGCCCTGCTTCGACAAGTTGACGGCGTCGGGGTTGACCGGGGAAAGCAGGCCCTTGCGGTGCTCAAACGCCCAGACCGCGCGATGCGCAACATCGTGGGAGATGAACTCGAGGGCGATCATCCAACCAGTCTCGGGATCACGCCATGACGACCACTCACTAGTGTCACATCCGAGGCCGATGAGACGCTCAGCGATCACGGCGCCGAAGCGCTGATCGCCGTCATCGTCCGATACGGTGCGCACGGGTACGGCGTGGGCGCGTTCGAGCACATAGTTGCGCTCGGCGATCACGGGCTCCTCATAGCGCTCGATGTCGGCCTCGTCGAGGCCGGTCAACTGCGCGACCTGCGAGCGTGTCTTTCCAGCTCTGATGAGGGATTGGATTTCGCGTGGGCGCACGCGGGAAGTGTCGCGCTCCCGCCGGCCCAGATGGCGCATTTCGCTGAGCACGGCATCGTCGACGACGAGACGGAACTCCTCGCCGGCGTCGTTGGCAACGATCAGCGAACGCTCTTCGCGTCGCACAAGGCGCAATTCGTCCATCGGCGCTTCCCTTCGTGAGTCGCGACCCAGGCTGCCACAGATCCGCCGTTCCTCTGGGTATTGACGCGGCGCGTGCCCCAGAATGCCGCGGAGAACATGCCTGCGAGACTTCGCGTACAGAGAAATCCGAGGCGAAGAGTTTGCGCCGAACCGTGATCGTAGGGCAGACTATGGCCGCTCGAACGATGAGGTGCCGCTCCCGCGGCACGGGAATGCAGGAGAGAATGGCCACCGATTACGACGCCCCGCGCAAGTCCGAGGAAGAAGCCGAGTCGATCGAGGCTCTGAAGGAACGCGGACCCGCCAAGGGAGCCTCCGGTATCGACTCGGAGGATGCCGACAACCCGAGCTTCAACATCGGCGGATCGGACCTGTCCGACGTCGAGCTCGACGTGGTAGTGCTGCCGCAGCAAGACGACGAGTTCACCTGTGTGAGCTGCTTCCTGGTGCGCCACCGCTCGCAGATGGCCGAGGAGACTGATCTCGGACCGGTCTGCGCGGAGTGCGCAGCCTGAATCCAGCAGGCGATTCAGCGGATGCCACGCCGGGGCCTTAGCTCCGGGAATGCGCTGCCTGAATTCAGCCAGCGGAGAGTCGTGTTCTGCCCGAGGCACTCGCCTCGGGCAGAACACGAGTCAGCCCTTCGCGGCCTCGATCGCTTCGGCGAGCTTTTGCGGGTGCCGCGTGGTGATGATCCAGAACGGTGCCGGATCAGCGGGGTCGATGTTCTCGATCCGCACACCTCGGTGAATCCACCCGCGCACCACGAGGTAGCTGCGCGCGTCGACGCCCGGCCCGATTGCTGCGCGAATGCCCTCTGAGCCGAGCAACTCGATGCTGCCGAGCTGCTGCACCGGGATCTCGGCCCGCCCGGCCGTCAGGCGTTGCCCCTGCACGGTGATCAGCGGGCACATGAGCGTCACCGCGACGGCGACGATGAGGTACGCCGCGATGCCTACCGGCAAGGCGAGTGTCGAATCGATCGGGGTGAGTACCAGCGCGACCGCGGGCACGAGCAGCAGCAGGGCGATGTAGAGGCCGACCCCGGGGAGCAGTCGCTCCCGGTAGGCACGGGCGGTGGGCGCTGCGTCTGATCGACTCGTCATGCCTCCATTATCCCAGCGTCGCGCGGGGAGGATGCCGAGCGCCGAGGCTCGGCTGCTGAGGCGCACAGGGGTTCTCGGTCGGATCCGGTAGCCTGTCCGGGTGACCGATGTCGTAGAGATTCCCATTCGAGCCGAGATCCCCCCGCGCTATGCGCACGCCGATGATGCCGGGGCCGACCTGTTCGCCTCCGAATCGGTGCTGCTGGAGCCTGGGGAGCGTGCGCTGATCGGGACGGGAGTGGCCATTGCACTGCCCGAGGGCTACGCGGCTTTCGTGGTGCCTCGCAGTGGTCTTGCCGCAAAGCACGGCATCACCGTGGTGAACTCGCCCGGCACGGTGGACGCCGGATACCGCGGTGAAATCAAGGTGACGCTGCTCAACACGGATCGCTCCGAACCGTTCCAAGTGGAGGCCGGCGACCGGATCGCGCAGCTGATCGTCACCCCGGTGTCTCGCGCGGTATTCGTGCCGGTGTCCCAGCTGCCTGAAAGCGTGCGTGGCGAGTCAGGGTTCGGATCGACAGGAGTGCGCGGCTGAGACCGCGCTCCCACAATTGACGGAGAGCCCGGAAGCCCGGGCACGAATAAGGAGTGTTCCGAGGATGAGCGAAGAACGACAGGCCGACGAGGTCGAGCTGAGGGAGCCTCAGGCGCCGCAGATCGACGATGCGAAGTCGGCGCCCGCGGATCGGGCCGAAGCGGGCCCCTTCGACGCGAGCGAAGTTCCTGCGATGCGCCCCTACGTGGATCTGGGCGGCATCAAGGTGGCGCCGCGCGAGGGGCTGCAGTTGCGTCTTGAGGTCGATGAGCGCGCGAATCGCGTAGTTGCAGTGTCGCTCGACTATGCGGAGTCGCTGCTGCAGGTGCAGGCTTTCGCTGCGCCGAAATCCACTGGACTATGGCATGGCGTGCGCGCTGAGCTTGCGCAGCAGATGGCTGGCCAGGGAGCGGCGCTTGTTGAGGAAGATGGCCCGCTCGGTCCAGAGCTTGTGGCGCAGACGGCAGTTCCGGCGGAGCAGGGCGGCGGCACCCGTGTTGCGCGCTTCATCGCAGTGGACGGCCCCCGCTGGATGCTGCGCGGCGTGATCATGGGCAAGGCTGCCATTGATGTGGCGACTCGCGAGCGGGTGATGGATCTGTTCCGTGAGCTCGTTGTGGTGCGTGGCGAGCAGCCGATGCCTCCGAGCGAACTGTTGCCGCTGCGCGTGCCGGCAGGTGTGCAGGCGCAGCGCCAGGAGCCTGCCGCAGGTGGGGTTCAGCAGGCGTGAGCGCCAGACCCGACGACGCATCCGAGGGGCTTGAGGCAACGACCGGCCCCGATGCGCGTGCTCTGGGGTCTCGGGGCGGCTTGGGCAGTGTTGTCGAGGCTGGGATGCACGGCGAGGGCGTCTCGGCACGGGGCGTGCTCGATGCGATCGGCGGTTGGCGCGGGATCGCGGAGGCACTGGTGCCGGCAACGCTCTATTTGGGCGTGTACATCGTCACCCGCGACGCCCGGGTGGCGGCGATCGCGCCTCTCGTGATTGCGCTGCTCGCTTTCGGCTGGCGGCTGATCCGTCGGGAGCCGGTTTCTGCGGCACTGTCGGGTTTGGTGGGTGTGCTGATCTGTGTGGCAGTGACGATGTTCACCGGCCGCGGCGAGGATTACTACCTGCCCGGATTCTGGATCAACGCGGCGTGGATCGTGGCGCACACGGTGTCGCTGCTTGTGGGCTGGCCGCTGATCGGTCTGCTGCTCGGCTTCCTGCGCGGATCACTCACGGAGTGGCGGCGGATCCCGGTGCTGCGGCGCGCTGCGAAGCTCTGCACGGTGTTCTGGATTGCCGCCTTCGGCGCGCGTCTCGCCGTGCAGCTGCCACTCTATTTCGCTGCGGAGCGCGGCGGAGGAGACGCTGCGGTGGATGCGCTGGGACTCGCCCGGCTGCTGATGGGTGTTCCGCTGTTCGCGCTGGCCGCGATCTTGACCTGGCTTGTGCTGAGTCGGGTGTCTGCGTCGCTCGCAGAGCAGTCGAACACGACCCCATCATCTGATGATTAAGCGCCCGAAACCGTTGCAAAAGCAGGGGTTCCGCCTCCGGTAGAGTGATCGAAGAGCGCCCGCAGTGGGTGTAGAATTATCTCGACATCGAGATATCTTGCCTGCGGGCAGGGCGCCGAATACGGCGTGTCGTGACATGAGTGGAGGAACTGCAATGGCAGCGGTCAACAGCTTCGGAGCGAAGGGCACTCTCGCCGTAGGCGAGCAGGAGTACGAGATTTTCCGTATCGATCAGGTGCCGGGACACGAGCGCCTGCCCTACAGCCTGAAGGTGCTGCTCGAGAACCTCCTGCGCACCGAAGACGGCGCCAATGTCACCCGCGCGCACATCGAGGCGCTCGGCGGCTGGGATCCCTCCGCAGAGCCCAACACCGAGATCCAGTTCACTCCCGCGCGCGTGATCATGCAGGACTTCACCGGCGTTCCCTGCGTCGTCGACCTCGCTACTATGCGTGAAGCGGTCGTCGATCTCGGCGGCAGCCCCGACAAGATCAACCCGCTCGCGCCGGCTGAGATGGTGATCGACCACTCGGTGATCTCCGATGTCTACGGCACGCCCGGCGCTGCGGCGCGCAACGTCGAGATCGAGTACCAGCGCAACGGTGAGCGGTACCAGTTCCTCCGCTGGGGCCAGGGCGCCTTCGACGAGTTCAAGGTGGTTCCCCCGGGGACCGGCATCGTGCACCAGGTCAACATCGAATACCTGGCACGGGTCACCTTCACCCGCACTGTTGACGGCGTGCTGCGCGCTTACCCCGACACCTGCGTGGGCACCGATTCGCACACCACCATGCAGAACGGCCTCGGCATTCTCGGCTGGGGCGTTGGCGGCATCGAGGCCGAGGCCGCGATGCTCGGCCAGCCCATCTCGATGCTCATCCCGCGTGTCGTCGGGTTCAAGCTGTCGGGTCAGATCCCCGCTGGTGTGACCGCTACCGACGTGGTGCTCACCATCACCCAGATGCTGCGCAAGCACGGCGTCGTGGGCAAGTTCGTCGAGTTCTACGGCGAGGGCGTCGGCTCGGTGCCGCTCGCCAACCGCGCCACCATCGGCAACATGAGCCCCGAGTTCGGCTCGACCGCGGCCATGTTCCCGGTCGACGATGTCACCCTCGACTACATGCGCCTCACCGGTCGTAGCGAGGAGCAGATCGAGCTGGTGCGTGCGTACACGCAGGCGCAGGGCATGTGGCACGATCCTGCCCGCGAGCCGCAGTTCAGCGAGTACCTCGAGCTCGACCTCAGCACCGTGGTGTCGTCGATCGCAGGTCCGAAGCGCCCGCAGGATCGCATCGAGCTCAGCAACGCGAAGAGCCAGTTCGAAACCGACCTCAAGAACTACGCCCAGGCCGCGAACCCCGCCAAGGTGAAGGATCAGGCCGGCAACGAGTTCGAGCTCGACCACGGCGCGGTCACCCTCGCGTCGATCACCTCCTGCACCAACACCTCGAACCCCTCCGTGATGCTCGCGGCCGGCGTGCTCGCCCGCAACGCCGTCGCCAAGGGCCTCAAGGCCAAGCCGTGGGTGAAGACCACCCTCGCTCCCGGCTCAAAGGTTGTCACCGACTACTACGAGAAGTCTGGCCTCAAGCACGACCTCGAAGCGCTCGGCTTCTACACCGTCGGCTACGGCTGCGTCACCTGCATCGGCAACTCGGGTCCGCTGAACGAGGAGATCTCGCAGGCGGTCAACGACAACGACCTCGCCGTGACGGCAGTTCTCTCGGGCAACCGCAACTTCGAGGGTCGCATCAACCCCGACATCAAGATGAACTACCTCGCGAGCCCGCCGCTCGTGATCGCGTACTCGCTCGCCGGCACTATGGACTTCGACTTCGAGAACCAGCCCCTGGGCGAAGACTCAGAGGGCAACGACGTCTACCTGCGCGACATCTGGCCCGATCCCGTCGAGGTGCAGCAGATCGCCGACGCCTCGATCGGTTCCGAGATGTTCGTCGAGAAGTACGCGACGGTCTTCGACGGCGACGAGCACTGGACCTCGCTCCCCACCCCCGACGGAAACACCTTTGCCTGGGATGACAAGTCGACCTACGTGCGCAAGGCGCCCTACTTCGATGGCATGCAGCGCGATCCGGAGCCCGTCAGCGACATCTCGGGCGCGCGCGTGCTGCTGAAGCTCGGCGACTCCGTCACCACCGACCACATCAGCCCCGCCGGCAGCTTCAAGGCAGAGACCCCCGCGGGCCAGTACCTCGTCGCCAACGGCATCGCCCCGAAGGACTTCAACACCTACGGCTCGCGTCGAGGCAACCACGAGGTCATGATCCGCGGCACCTTCGCGAACATCCGCATCCGCAACCAACTGCTCGCCGCCGAGAACAACGGCGCCGGGGTCGAGGGCGGCTTCACGCGCGACTTCACCCAGGAGGGCGCACCCCAGGCCTACGTCTACGACGCCTGCCAGAACTACCAGGCCGCCGGCATTCCGCTCGTCGTGCTCGGCGGTAAGGAGTACGGCTCGGGCTCGTCGCGCGACTGGGCGGCGAAGGGCACCAGCCTGCTCGGCGTGAAGGCCGTCATCACCGAAAGCTTCGAGCGCATCCACCGCTCTAACCTCATCGGTATGGGCGTGCTGCCGCTGCAGTTCCCCCAGGGTCAGAGCGCCGACAGCCTCGGCCTCGACGGCACTGAGACCTTCGACATCACCGGTGTTGAGCAGCTGAACGAGGGCGTCACCCCCAAGACTGTCGCGGTCACCGCCACCAAGGAAGACGGCTCGCAGGTCGCCTTCGACGCGATCGTGCGCATCGACACCCCCGGTGAGGCCGACTACTACCGCAACGGTGGCATTCTGCAGTACGTGCTGCGCTCGCTGGTCTGAGCCAACACCGTCTGAACCAACACCGCCTGAGCTGCGCTTGGCCGGCCTTATGAACACTGTCTGAGCCAGCATCGCACGAAAGCCCGCACCGCCCTGAGTCCTCGACTCGCTGGGGCGGGGCGGGCTTTCGTCTTGGCCGGGCGCGGTAGACTCGGGGGATGCCCGGCGCATTCCGCCGGAACCGACAGCGGAGGTGGCGAGTGGCGATCCTGGATCGAATCGAAACACCCCGAGACCTCGACGCACTCACTCCCGAGGAGTGCCGGAAGCTCGCGGCCGAGATCCGGGAGTTTCTCATCGCCGAGGTTGCGAAGACCGGGGGTCACCTCGGCCCGAACCTGGGTGTCGTAGAGCTCACGATCGCGATTCACAGGGTGTTCGACTCACCGAGGGATCCGATCGTCTTCGATACCGGCCATCAGAGTTACGTGCACAAGCTACTCACGGGCCGTAGAGACTTCTCGCGGCTACGTCAGCGCGGCGGGCTCGCCGGCTACCCGCAGCGCTCCGAGAGCGAGCACGATATTGTCGAGAGCTCACACGCCTCCAGCTCGTTGAGCTGGGCCGATGGTATCTCGCGAGCATTCGCTCGGCGCGCCCAGCACGACCGGCACGTGGTTGCCGTCGTGGGTGACGGTGCCCTCACCGGCGGGATGACGTGGGAGGCGCTCAACAACATCACCGATGACAACGACCGCAACCTGGTGATCGTCGTCAACGATAACGGTCGGTCTTATGCCCCCACCATCGGTGGCATGGCGCGCTTCCTCAACGGTGTGCGCACCTCGACGAGCTACCGCGAGCTGCAAGAGGGCAGTGAGCGCTTCTTCTCTGCGTTCGGCGCTCCCGGCCGTACCGTATACCGTGCCACGCGCGGGGCGATGCGCGGCATCGCGAGCCGGGCATCGGGTAACCAGGATCTCTACTCGAATCTCGACATCAAGTACGTGGGCCCCATTGACGGCCACGATCTCGAGGCTGTTGAGCGAGGGCTGCGGCAGGCGAAAGACTACGGCCGCCCCACTCTGGTGCACGTCATCACTGAGAAGGGGCGCGGCTACGCTCCCGCAGAAAACGACGAGGCCGACCAGTTCCACTCGGTGGGCAAGATCAACCCCGATAGCGGTGTGCCCGTGCAGGCGGCATCCGGTGCAAGCTGGACGTCGGTGTTCCGTGAACGGATCTTGGAGCTTGCTGCGGGCGACGAACGCATCGTCGCGATCACTGCTGCCATGCTCGCACCCACCGGCCTCGACCTGCTCGCCGAACGACACCCTGAGCGCGTATACGACGTGGGGATCGCCGAGCAGCACGCGGTCACGAGCGCGGCAGGGCTCGCCTACGGTGGGCTGCACCCTGTGGTCGCGATCTACGCGACCTTCATGAACCGCGCCTTTGACCAGCTGCTCATGGACGTCGCTCTGCACCGCGCGGGCGTCACCTTCGTGCTGGATCGGGCGGGCATCACCGGCCCTGACGGTGCGAGCCACAACGGTGTCTGGGATCTCGCGACGCTGCAGATCGTGCCGGGCATCAGGATCGCCGCACCCCGAGACGAGGCGACGCTGCGGGAGCTGCTGGGGGAGGCCGTGCTGGTGGATGACGGCCCCACGGTGATCAGGTATCCAAAGGGCTCGGTGGGCGCGCCGGTGCCGGCCGTGCGGCGCCTCCACGATGGTGTCGACGTGCTGCTCGAAGCACACGAAGGTGCGTCGGGCAGCGATGCTGACAGCGCTGAGCAGACCGACACGTCATCGACTGACGTGCTGTTCGTCACTGTGGGCCCGATGGCTCGGGTGGCCCTTGCTGCCGCCGCAATCCTCGCCGAGCAGGGCATCACGGCCACGGTTGTGGATCCTCGCTGGGTGGTGCCTGTTGCACCCTCGGTCACCGAGCTCGCACGCAGCCACCGTTTGCTCATCAGCATCGAAGATGGCATTCGTGTGGGCGGCGTCGGCACACGTATTCGGCAGGCGTTGCGCGATGCCGGCGTAGACACGGCGGTGAGCGAGCTCGGCACGCCTGATGCGTTCCCGGAGCACGCCTCCCGTGAGGAGCTGCTGCAGGACGCGGGCCTGACCGCTGAACAGATCGCTACGGCGGTGGCGGATCAGGTGCGCGGAAAGCGGATCCCGATCGCCCGCCCGGAGTAGCCGCCACTCGCGGCCACATCTTTATATAGGCAAGAGCCCCTGCTCGGACATGATCCGAGCAGGGGCTCTGTGCTGCAGTGCGCTGTTAGTGGGCGCCCTGGATGCGCGGGTTGTGGAAGGCGCCGCCGGCAGCACGTTCGCTTGCTCCGACGCGGTCGAGGTAGGGGGTCGCCCCGCCTGCCTGGAAGGGCCACCCGGCACCGAGAATGAGGCAGAGATCGATGTCCTCTGCGGCTGCCACTACGCCCTCGTCGAGCATGATGCGGATTTCCTCAGCGAGCTGGTCCTCCACGCGGCGCAGAATCTCTTCTTCGCTCACAGCGGTCTTGCCCAGCACGACGGCCTTGCGACCCGCCTTCGAGAGATCCTCCACTTTGCCAAGCTTGGTCTTGAGGAGCGGCCCGTCGACCTCGGCCAGCCGGTGCAGGTTCTCGGAAGCGTAGAAACGATCCGGGAAGGCGTGCACCATCGTGTCCTGCACATGCGCCGCGACCTTCCATCCCACAAGGTCGATGAGTTCGAAGGGGCCCATCGGCAGACCAATCGGCCCGAGCGCGCGTTCGACAACGGGCAGAGGGGTGCCGTCATCGAGTGCCCGGGCAGCCTCGCCCATGACCTTTGCCAGCAGGCGGTTCACCACGAAGCCGGGGCGGTCTGCGGTGATCACGGCGCTCTTGCCGAGCTTCTTCGCAACAGCCATCGCGGTGGCGAGTGTGGGGTCATCGGTGGCGGGCACCCGCACGACCTCGATCAACGGCATCACCGCGACAGGGTTGAAGAAGTGGAAGCCCACGAGTCGCTCGGGGTGCGCGAGATTCGCGCCGATCTCTTCGACCGAAAGTGACGAGGTGTTCGTCGCGAGAATCGCCTCGGGCGAGATGATCGGCTCGATTTCGGCGAACACCTGCTGCTTCACCCCGAGTTCTTCGAAGACCGCCTCGATGACCCAGTCGCAGTCGGCGTAGAGCGACTTGTCGGTGGTGCCGCTCACGAGCGCCTTCACCTGGTTGGCGTCATCAGGGGAGAGGCGGCCCTTCTCCTGCATCTTGTCGATCTCGCCGCGAATGTAGGCGAGGCCCTTGTCGACGCGCGACTGGTCGAGGTCCGTGATGAGCACCGGCACGCGCAGCTTGCGGGCGAAGAGCAGCGCGAACTGGCCAGCCATGAGGCCGGCACCGATCACACCGACCTTCTTCACCGGGCGGGCGAGCTCACGGTCGGGGGCACCAGCCGGGCGCTTCGCACGCTTCTGCACGAGATCGAAGGCGTAGATGGAGGCAGCGAACTGGTCGCTCGAGATGAGCTGCGCGAGCGCCTCGTCTTCGCGTTCGAAGCCGCGCTCGATGTCGTTGTCTTTCGCGGCGCTGAGCAGATCGAGCGCGACATAAGGCGCCTTCGCCGCGGTGCCGATACGTGCTTTGAGGGTGTCGCGGGCGATCTTGATCGCCGCCGGCCACTTGGTGAGGCGTTCAAGCTTGCCGGGCACATGGGGGCGCTCCACCTTGACGGTGCCGGCGATGACGCCGTCGGCCCAGGCGATGGACTGTTCCAGGAAGCTCGCGGCGCCGAACATCGCGTCGAACAGGCCCAGTTCGAAGGCCTGCTGAGGCTTGAGCATTCTGTTGTTCTTGAGCGGGTTCGAGACGATGATCTCGAGCGCCTTCTCGATGCCGATGAGGTTGGGCACGAGCGTCGCGCCTCCCCAGCCGGGGATGATGCCCAGGAAGACCTCGGGGAAGGCGAGGGCGGCCGCGGAGGCATCGAGCGTGCGGTAGTCGGAGTTCAGGGCGATCTCCATCGCACCGCCCAATGCGAGTCCGTTCACGAAGGCGAAAGAGGGCACACCGAGGGTGCCCAGCTTTCCGAGCACACGGTGGCCGTACTGCGCCATGAGACGGGCGTTCTGCTCGGTGGCGAGGGTGGAGACCTTCGAGAGGTCGGCGCCAGCGGCGAAGATGAACGGCTTGCCGGTGATGGCGACGGCGCGGATTTCTCCTGCTGCGGCGCGGCTGCGCTGCTCGTCGAGCACGCGCTCGAGTGCCTGCAGGGTGCGCGGGCCCAGGGTGTTGGGGCGAGTGTGGTCGCGACCATTGTCGAGGGTGATGAGTGCGAGTGTGCCGCCTGATGGCAGCGCCACATCGCGCACGTACGACTCGGTGACGACCTCATCGGCTGAGGCTTCGATGATCGGCGAAAAATCGATCTTGCTGTAGTCGGTCATGGCGCTTACTTCTTGCCCTTCTTGCCGTCGAAGTGGGGGTTCTCCCAGATGGCGGTGCCGCCCTGGCCGAGCCCGACGCACATGGCGGTGACGCCGAAGCGCACATCGGGTCGCTGCTCGAACTGGCGCGCGAGCTGGATCATGAGGCGCACGCCCGAGGCTGCGAGGGGGTGGCCGAAGGCGATCGCTCCGCCCCACGGGTTGACGCGGGGATCGTCGTCGGCGATGCCGAAGTGATCGGTGAAGGAGAGCACCTGCACCGCGAAGGCCTCGTTGAGTTCGAAGAGGCCGATGTCGTCAATGGTGAGCCCCGCACGACGGAGCGCCTTCTCGGTGGAGGGCACCGGGCCGAGTCCCATCACCTCCGGCTGTACGCCCGCGAAGGCGAAACCGACCAGTCGCATCTTGGCACCGAGTCCCAGCTCCTTGGCGGTGTCGGCACCGGCGAGGAGCGAGACCGTTGCGCCATCGGTCAGCGGCGAGGCGTTACCGGCGGTCACCCTGCCGTGGGGGCGGAAGGGGGTCTTGAGCTCGGCGAGCGCTTCCATCGTGGTCTGCGGGCGGCGGCCCTCGTCTTCGGTGGCCAGACCCCAGCCGTTTGCGGAGCGCGTCGCGACCGGAACGAGGTCGGCCTGGATGTCACCGCGGTCATATGCCGCCTGCACCTTGTGCTGGCTGAGCATGCCGAAGCGGTCTGCGCGCTCTTTCGTGAGTTCGGGGAAGCGGTCGTGCAGTCGCTCGGCGGTGATGCCCATGTTGAGGGCGTCCGGGCTGACGAGCTTCTCGGCGACGAAGCGCGGGTTCGGGTCGGCATCGAGGCCGATGGGGTGGCGCCCCATGTGTTCCACGCCGCCTGCGATAGCGAGGTCGTACTGCCCGGATCCGATTGCGGCTCCCATGAAGGAGGCGACGGTGAGGGCACCTGCGCACATGCGGTCGAGCGCAAAGCCCGGCACGGTGACGGGCAGCCCGGCAAGCATCGCAACTGTGCGGCCGAGGGTGAGCCCCTGATCGCCCTGCTGCGTGGTCGCGGCAATGCCCACGTCGTCGATGCGTTCGAGCGGCAGCGCCTCGTTGCGCTCGATCAGCCCCTGCAGCGCCTTCACTGCGAGGTCGTCGGCGCGCGTTCCCGCGTACATACCTTTTTCGCCGGCACGCCCGAACGGGGTACGCACCCCGTCGACGAACACGACTTCTCTCATTGCGGCCACTGTGCCTCCATCAGGTGTGTGATCTGCGTGCTCACCATCCTAGAGACGGAGTCTCACAGATGGAAGGGGGCGTGCGGGTTCGCCGCAATTCCGAGCGGTATCGCCGCAGTAATTATGCGAGATCCACAAAAGCGGCAGCAATGATTGGTGCAGTGATGCCAATCTGCCAATCGCGGGCACCCAGTTCCTTGAGACGCAGTGCCACGGCATCGGCTGAACGGTCACCCGGCGGGCTCCACACGACCCTGCGGAGCGTATCCGGGGTGAGAAGATTCTCGATCGGGATCCGCTGCCGCTCCGCCTCGGCCTCAAGCGCGGTTCGAGCCGCTGTGAGCCGCGCGGCAGCCTCGGGGTGCCGTTGCGACCAGCCGCGATGATGCGGCACCGAGTCAGGATCGCGAGGCTTCGGGCCGGGCAGGTCCTCGGTCGTTTTGCCGCGCAGGATCGCCCGCCACCAGCGATCGATCTCGGTGCGGCTGGCGCGACCCCGGAACGTCTGCAGGCGGGCGAGATCACCCTTCGAACGGGGATTGGCAGACGCAGCTGCCACCAGCGAAGCATCAGGGATCAGGCGACCCGGAGCGACGTCCCGTTCACGGGCAAGCTCGTCGCGCGCGAGCCACAGCTCCCGCGCAATCGCGAGGGAGCGCGGCGAGCGCAAGGAATGCCCACCCGAGATCTTGCGCCACGGTTCAGGGCTGCGAGGCTTATCGGGTCGAGTGCGCACGGCCTCGAACTCCTGCCGCGCGAACTCGGACTTGCCCTGTGCTTCGAGATCCGCCGCCACCGCATCGCGCAAGTCCGGCAGCAACGCGACATCAAGAGCCGCGTACTCGAGCCACGGTTCAGGCAGAGGCCGCTGCGACCAGTCGGCTGCGGAGTGAGCCTTCTCAAGACTGATGCCGAGCAAAGATTCGACGATCGCACCGAGCCCGACCCGCTCGTAGCCGAGCAAACGCGCTGCAAGCTCGGTGTCGAACAGGCGTGTGGGGGAGAGGCCCAGCGCGCTGAGGCAGGGAATATCCTGGCTCGCGGCGTGCAGAATCCATTCTTCGTCGGTAATGGCCTCGGCCAGGGGAGCGAAACTCTCGATCTCGGTCGGATCGAAGAGGAACGGCCTGGTGCCCCGTCGAAACATCTGCACGAGATAGGCGTCTGAACCGTAGCGGAACCCGGAGGCTCGCTCTGCATCGACACCCACCGGCCCATCGGCTGCGGCGAGCGCTTCGGCGGCACGCTCCAGGCCGGCATCGTCGGTGACGAGCAACCAGTCGGTGTCGAGTTCGGACTGTTCGACCATGGTCACTCGCTCTCTCGGTGCGGCAGGCCCGCAAGCAGGCAGAGCAGTTCAGACCAGGCCTCGGCGTGAGCTGCGAAATCGGTGCCGAGTGGTGTCCAGGAAGCACGCAGTTCGATCTGGGCAGCGTCTCCCTGGGCCTCAAGCGTGCCGAAGCCGCTCGACAACGTCTTCGTCGCGGTGCCCGAGAGGTAGGTGTACTGGGCGTCGCGAGAATCGAGCGCGTCAACGAGCCATGACCAGGCGACGTCCGAAATGAAGGGATCGACACCGATCTCGACTTCGAGCGGGGCTTGCGCGAAGCAGACGATGCGGAAGGGCGCGCCCCACTCCTCGGCGGAGTCCGGGTCGTGCATCAGCACGAGACGGCCGGCCCCGTAATGCGAATCGATCGAGCCATCGGGGGAGAGGCCGCGTCGGGGCCCTCGCGCGACCCCTGCTGCGAGTGCAATCGATCGCGGCGCGATGCGTTCGGGGGCGGGGATCTCCTGCGTCACGAGTTCGCTGCGCAGCTGCGCGCCCCGGATCTGAGCGGCGGCGACATCGAAGTCGATCGACTGCAGACCAATCCTTGCCATCACAGAGGGAACACTAGAGTTTGCTGTGAGGGTTTTTGCGATGCCACGCCGGGCAGGGGTGGATCGCAGGAGAGGAGACCGGCTCATGGAGGACTGGCAGCGGAACACCGCTCGCGCACTTGGCTTCGCAGCGGGTGCGGCGGCGGTTGGAACGGTGGGCATCATTGCCGGCGGTGTGGCCCTGGCGCGGATCGCGGTCACCCCTGAGCAGGAGGCTGAGTCTCCGGTCACGGTGCTCGGTGTGCATCGCGAAGGGGCAGCCACCCTGGTGCGCTTGCGAGGCGTCGATTGCGATCTTCAGGGGCGCTACTCCCTGGTGTTTGATCACGGTGCCGGCCATGCCCGTCTGGGGCCGGTGCTCGCCTCGGGGCGGGAAGGCACGATTCGCGAGCTGCTGCGGGTGGATCGTGGTGAGCCTCGCGCAGGTATGACGGGCCGCTTGACGGGCTGGTGGTACACCTCACCAGAGGAACTCGGCTATGCGACCGAGCGGATCACCTACCCGACCGAACTCGGAGATGCCGAGGCGTGGATCGTGCACCCCGCCCGCGCTCGCAAGAAGCGCTGGGCGGTGCATGTGCACGGTCGCGGCGCCCCACCCGAGGAAGCGCTGCGCGGGATCGCCCCGCTCGCACGTGCGGGTGTGACGAGCCTGGTGATCAGCTACCGCAATGATCCGGGGGCTCCGAGCGGGGTCAACGGCCGTTACGGCGTGGGAGTGTCGGAGGCCCGCGATGTCGACGCGGCGATCGCTGAGGCGCGCCGCCGTGGGGCGCAGCGCGTCACGCTGTTCGGCTGGTCGATGGGCGGCACGGCGGCGCTGGTCACGGCGACTCGGGGTGCCAATCGCGACGTGATCGACGGTCTGATCCTCGATTCTCCCGCGGTGGATTGGAGCGAGCTGCTGCGGTATCACGCGGCCGGCAGGCGGGCCCCGCGGCTGGTCGCTGAGCTCGGGATCCGCCTGCTCTGGCAGGGGCGGGTGCGCGGCGGTGAGCACGGCGGCATCGCCTTCGACAGTTTGAACGCGGCGGCATTTGGGCGCGAGCTGCAGGTTCCCGTGCTCATTCACGCGAGCGAGCAGGATACCTTCGTGCCGTGCAGCGGGTCGCAGCGCCTCGCTGAGGAACGACCAGATCTGGTGCAGCTGCGCCTGCAGCAGCACGGCGAGCATGTGAAACTGTGGAACGTGGATCCCGAACCGTGGGAGCGGGTCACGGAGCAGTTCGCGCGAGCGCTGCCCCGCCCGGCCTGGCGCGGCTGAGATGGCGCCTCGGCGGCAGTAGACTGGTGGGCGATGTCTTCAGACCCCCAGCACAGCTCCGCACGTCTCGTCGACCGTCACCCGAGCATCTCCGGTGCCGACCTCGTCGCGACGCTCGTTCCGCCTCCCCAGTTCGATCACGCCTCGTTCGACTCGTATCGGCCCGATCCCGCGTACCCGTCGCAGGACGAGGCGCGAAGCCTGCTGCGCTCATTTACCGAACCTGAGCCGCCCGCCGCTCGCGGCGGTTTCTTCGGCTTCGGTCGGAAGAAGCCCGCAGATCCGCGTCCCAGCGCACCGAGCAGGCCGGGTGTCTACCTCGACGGCGGCTTCGGCGTGGGCAAGACCCACCTGCTTGCCGCGGCGTGGCACGCCACCGCCGGGCGAAAGTACTTCGGCACCTTCATCCAGTACACGGCGCTTGTGGGCGCACTCGGCTACGACGGAGCCGTGGGCGTGCTGCAGGGTGCGCGTCTCATCTGCATCGACGAGTTCGAACTCGATGATCCGGGCGACACCATGCTGATGACGCGGCTCATCAAGGACCTCACTGCGACAGGATCCCGCTTCATCGCGACTTCGAACACCCCGCCGAACGCGCTGGGCGAGGGCCGCTTCGCCGCAGCCGACTTCATGCGCGAAATTCAGGCGATGTCTGATCGCTTCGTCACGGTGCGGATCGACGGCGTCGACTACCGCCAGCGCGACATCGAGGGCGACGCCGTCGCGCTCGACACCGACGCCTACCGTTTCGCGCTCGCCGATGTGGCGGCCTCGGGGGAGCGCATGACCGACGACGACTTCTCCCAGGTCATCGCCCACCTGGCGACCGTGCATCCCTCAAGCTACGTCGGCATGCTCGACGGCGTGCAGTGCATCGGCCTGCGCGACGTGCACCAGCTCACCGACCAATCGGCAGCGCTGCGCTTCGTAGCGTTCATCGACCGCGTCTATGACGCGCAGATCCCGATCCGCGCCACAGGCACACCGCTCACTTCGATCTTCGGCGGCGGCATGCTCGACGGCGGCTACCGCAAGAAGTATCTGCGCTGCATGTCGCGCCTGAACGCGCTCACTTCGAGCGAGATCGAAGCGTAGGAGCGCGTGGCCGGCGGGGGATCGGAGGGCGGGCTGCTGCGCTTGCTCGCGCGCGCCGTGACCGACGTGCTCGTCGGCTCGCAGCGGCGCGGTGCTTCTGGCCGTAGTTCGCGGGGCGGATCCGCCACCCTGCGCTCCGCAAGCCGCGCGCAATCAGTGCCGCACGACCAGAGCGACAGTCCGGGCCGCAACGGTGCGGGCGCCACCCGCGACCTCACTGCAGCTGAGATTCGCAGCCTGCGACCCAGCTACGAGCCTCACCCGGACGGCGACCCCGACCCCGGTGAGATCGTGTGGACCTGGGTGCCCTACGCCGAACACGACGGCCGCGGCAAGGACCGGCCGGTGCTGATCATTGCACGGATCGACGGTGGCACGACGGCTGGCTGCTATCTGAGCACGAAACCGCATCGCGGCTTCGTTTCGGTCGGCAGCGGCGGTTGGGACAGTCAGGGGCGCGAGAGCTTCCTCGCTCCCGATCGGGTGCTGCGGATCACCGACAGCGGTATGCGCCGCGAAGGGCACGTGCTGGACCGCGAACACTTCGTGACGGCAGTGCAGACTGTCGCGCGGCTGCACGGCATTCGCGGGTGATTCTCGGCCCCGCCCCTGTTGGGCGGCTCCGTCCCGGGCCATAATGTCGACAACGCGACGAATCGGTCGGCGCGCGACGAGAGGAGCTGCATATGGGCATTGAGGATCTGGGCAAGCAGGCGTCCCAGCTGGCAGGCAAGGCCGGCGAGTTCGCGAAGCAGAATGCCGGCAAGATCGAGGAGGCGCTGCAGAGCGAGCAGGCCGAAGGCATCAGCGACAAGATTCTCGACGGTGCGGCGAACCTCGCGAACAAGGTCACCGGGGGCAAGCACAGCGACAAGGTCACTGAACTGCGCGACAACCTCGACGGCAAAATCGGCAACGAGTAGCGACCGCAGCTGAGGGTGCCCGGCGGTCTCCCGGACGACCACCGGGCACCCTCTACGCTGTAGCGCGCTAGAGCGTGGCGTAGCGGGCGCGGAACACGCAGAACACCCCGTACGCGATAAAGCCCGTTCCCATCACCGCAACGAGCGCACCGCCGAAGGGCAAACCCCGCAGCGATTCAATGGCAGCGTCGAAGCCTCCCGCCGCCTGAGGATCTCGCTGTACCGCAGCCTCGACCAGCAGCACACCCACCGCCGTGAGCGCGACCCCCTTCATGACGAAACCGAGCACGCCGATTCCGGCGACCACCCTGCCGAACAGTCCGGGCGGCAACGCCACCCGCTTGCGAAAGCTGCGCCGCACGCCCATCACGATCCACGAGACGCCGCCGATCGCCACGCCCGCCCCGATGAGCCCCAGCAGCACCGGCCCGCCCGGAACGGTGAGCAGCCCACGACTGGCCTCACGGGCACTCGAATCAGGATCCGGGCGCGCCCCGACCGCAACAGCCGCAGCGAGCACCCCCATTACGAGAAACAGGGCCGCTTGCCCCCACTCGGCGGACCGGCGGGCCCAGCGCTTCGGTCGTTGTTCAATGCGCAGCGCGACACCGTGTACGCCGTGATACGCCGCCAAGGCCCACAGCAGCCCAGCCACCACCCAGAGCGCCGCGAAGCCAAGCGGCGCCGAAGCAAGCGCCGTGAGTGCGCCGGCCTGATCCGCCTCCCCCCGCCCGCCCCATGCCAGGGCGAGGGCGATACCGCCGATGATGAGGTGGATGAGACCGCTCGCTACATAGCCGCTGCGGGCCAGCACGCGAAGCGGCGTCTTGCGTTCTGCAGAGCGTGCCGCAGATTTCACCTCGGGTTTCACGCTTCGAGCGTATCCGGTGCTCCGCGCATGCGAGGCACCGAGGTGGTGACAGACGCGGGCGCGAAGGATGGCACAAATCAGGCCGCCGGGCAACCCCCTAGAGATGCTCTGCGGTGCCTGGAAGAGTGGGGTGCGTCAACACGAAGGAGGAGCCACATGAGTGCATCAGACAAGCTGTCGGCCGGTATGGACAAGGCGAAGGGCAAGGCGAAAGAGGCCCTGGGCCACGTCACCGGTGACGACGAGAAGGTCGCTGAAGGCAAAGCCGACCAGGCGAAGGGCGACCTCAAGAACGCTGCCGCGAACGCTAAGGACGCCGCCAAGGATGTCTTCGGTCACTGACCTCCCACACAGACGGTCCCCGCGAACCCCGGAAGGGGTTCGCGGGGACTTCTGCATTTCTGGGCCCGGCCGAGGTAATGCACGGTGTGGGCTGCGTGACCCAATCGCCTGCGCCGTCAAGGAGGAGGAATGCTGAGGGTGCTTGTCGTTGCTGATCCCGGTCAGCCATCACGCCGCGTTTTACGCATTCGCGAGCGGTTGGAGGCCGAGCTCGAGCGAGCGCTGACGACCCGGGTAGCAGTGCAGATGCGCACTGAGCTGATCCGCATCGATCCAGACGATACACTCGACGTTTCGGATGTGAAACGGCGCTCAAACGGGCACGAGGGCCTCGAGATCGTCATGATGGTCACCGAGATCCCACGCCACAGATTCGGTCGGCCTCTGGTCTCCGAGGTGCTCGTCGCGGACGATGTGGCGGTCGTGTCACTGCCTACCCTAGGGGTGGGAGCCGTGAACAGTCGCCTGCTGCGCGTGATGGTCTCGTGCATCATGCAGATGCGCGCTGCACCGGCCGAGGAAGACGCTCAGCACCGCATATCTTGGGCAAGGTGGCGGGGGACTGCCGAGAACGCCAACAGGCTGCTGCAAGCACGCCGCCTGTCAGGGGGCGCGCGCACCGTGTGTGGCATGGTGCTCGCGAACGATCCCTGGCGGATCGTGCCCAAGCTATCTAGTGCGCTCGCGGCTGCGGCCGCTGCAGGCGCCTTCGGAGTGTTCTACAACTCGATCTGGCAGATGTCGGCGGCGCTCAGTCCGCCTCGTCTCGCGCTCATCAGCGGACTCGCGATCTTCGTGATCATAGTTTGGCTGTTGATTGGCAACCGCCTGTGGGATCGGCCCCGGTATGCGAGCCTGACCGAGGTGATCCTGCTCTACAACCTGTCGACAGTATTGACGCTGCTGCTGTGCGTGCTTGCTCTCTACGGTTCGCTCGTCGTCATCATTTTGCTGAGCGCGCTCATCGTGATCGATCCCGACTTCATGAGCAGCGTGCTCGGATCGGAGGCGCGCTTCTCGAACTACTTAGATATCGCGGTGCTGAGCGCTTCGCTCGGCACCGTGGCCGGTGCGCTCGGGTCGAGCTTTGACTCCGATGCAGACATCAGGATGCTGACTCACGGGCAGCGAGAACGCCAGCGCATGAACACCGCGGAGTAGGAAGAGACACATATCGCGGACACAAAAGACCCCCTCATCGAGGGGGTCTTGCCGTGCGCGATACTGGGATCGAACCAGCGCGAGAATTTCAGGGCGGACGCAAAGCGTTCGCAATTCTCGCGAGGTCACTGGGGGAGAGCCCGGTACTGCGCCCAACAAAAAAGACCCCCTCGTGGAGGGGGTCTTGCTGTGCGCGATACTGGGATCGAACCAGTGACCTCTTCCGTGTCAGGGAAGCGCGCTACCGCTGCGCCAATCGCGCCTATTCAGGCTTATGAAATTGTAAGCGAGGTGGCGACGGGATTCGAACCCGTGTATACGGCTTTGCAGGCCGCTGCCTCGCCTCTCGGCCACGCCACCGCAGTGGTGGTTGACACCACAAGCGGCCGAGAAAACTCGGCCACTCGAGCGGATGACGAGACTCGAACTCGCGACCCTCACCTTGGCAAGGTGATGCGCTACCAACTGCGCTACATCCGCATCGCCGCCCTGCTGCGTTTCCGCTGCCGTGGCGACCTGAATAACTATATGCGCGTCCCTGGCGCGACGCAAATCAGCCTGGAACGCCCGGGCGCGCCGCCTGTCTCCGCCTCATTTTCACCTCGTGTTCACGCAGTTTGTGCACCCTGGTGCAACATTCCTCGTCATCTGAGGTCGAATGTGCACCCCTGCGGCCCCGATCCCGACTAGCGTGGTGTCCATGGGCAAGCGCGGGCGGTCGGCTCTGAAGCGGGGAGTCGCACTGCTGTGCGTGCTCCTGGTGGCGGCGATTGCGGTGTTCGCGTTCTCGCACCGACAGGAGATCCGCGATCACTTCGCTGCAATGGGCTTCGAGCCGCATCCGCGGGTGGTTGAGGTGATGGGCGAGCTCGATCTCACCGCGTCGGGGGAGCGGGTCTTTCTTGCCACGAAGCCGACGATCGATGGCAGCCAGCATTTCAATGAGCAGTGCGCCGAGGTGGTTCATTCCGAGCAAGGCCATGTGCTGGGGTGTTTCACGGGGGAGCGCATCCACCTGTTCGATGTCACCGACGATCGCGTGCAGGGCGTTGTTGAGGTCACTGCGGCCCACGAGCTGTTGCACGCCACCTACGCCCGTTTGGGGGAGGGTGATCGTGCCGCGCTCGCGCCGCGTCTGCGGGCCGTCTACGAGGAGTTGTCGGCGCAGGATCCCGCCCTTCGGGAGCGCATGCAGGTCTACGAGCACCTGTCGGATGCGGCTTTTGCGAATGAGTTACATTCGGTGCTTGGCACGGAGGTGCGCGGGCTCCCCGAGTGGCTGGAAGAGCATTATGCGCAGTGGTTTGCGGATCGCGGATCGCTCGTCGACATCTTCGAGAGGTATCACGCCGTGTTTGTCGATCTGCAGCAGCAGGCCGACACACTTCAGGCTGAGATGTCGACGCTGAGGACAGATATTGAGGCCCGCAAGACCGCCTATGACGAGGATGTGCGCCGCTTCAACGAGGACGCCGCGGAGTTCAGTGCACGGAACGAGCGTTACGAGTTCTCGAGCAACCCTGGCGAGTTCGATCGCATTCGTGGTGAGCTCGCGGATCGCCGAGATGCACTCGAACAGACACTCACTCAACTACAGGCTGACATTGATTACTACAACGGCTTGGGCGCGCAGCTGAAGCAGCTGGGGGAGCTGAGTTCGGAGCTCGACCAGCAGCTGAACAGCGACCTCGCTCCGGTCACGACACGCCCGAGCGAGTGAGGCTCGAATCGCCCGCGACCGGCATGATTCCGCCGGTCGCGGTACGAGTGGCGCAGTGGCCTGCAGATCTGTGTAAGATTGGTCGGGTTGGTGCGGATCGATGATCCGGGTCACACGGGCGATTGGCGCAGTTGGTAGCGCGCTTCCTTCACACGGAAGAGGTCATCAGTTCGAGTCTGGTATCGCCCACCAAATTCTTGACGTTCTTGCATGCGATAGGCGCGGATTCGACGTCTCTTACTGGATCGTGTGCTGCTGAGCAATGCCGGGTCTGGCATCCAAACTGCCAGGTCGAGCATGGCGATGGGATCGCTCACCGTCTCTGCATTCACCAGGTCGATTCGCGCATCAATGCATGACAGCAGTGCATCCGATGCGCCAACCCTGCTCAGCATCGCGGTCACGTCGTGGCCGTCAGGTGGTCATGCCTTCAAGACGGTAGCCCATGCCGGGCTCCGTCAGCAGATGCACGGGCCTCGCGGGGTCTTCTTCGAGCTTTCGACGTAGTTGGGAGACGTAGAGACGGAGATAGCCGGTGTCTTCGGCGTGCCCGGCACCCCAGATGGTGGTGAGAATGGTGTGACGGGTGACGAGCTTTCCGGCGTTACGAATGAGAATGTCGATGAACTGCCACTCCGTGGGGGTCAGTCGGATCTGCTGATGCCCATCAGGAGTGTGGCGGGTGACGCGCTGCGCGACCAGGTCGATGGTGATCGAACCGAGATGCACCACGGGGGTGGCTTCTTCTGCGGATGCGCGGCGTGTGCGGGCGCGGATGCGCGCGAGAAGTTCGTCAATGGCGAAGGGTTTTGTGATGTAGTCGTCTGCGCCAGCGTCGAGGGCTTCGACTTTGTCGGCGGCGCTGGCGCGACCGGAGACCACGAGGATCGGGGCTTGCGACCAGCTGCGGATGCCGTGGATGACGTCGATACCGTCGAGCTTGGGCATGTCGAGGTCGATGAGGAAGGTGTCGGGATGGTGGTCGATGGCAGCGGTGATCGCCTGCGCGCCGTCTGCCGCGGTATAGATCTTGTACCCTTTGGCGCTGAGCGTGAGACGCAGAGCGCGAAGCATCTGCGGGTCATCATCGGCAATCAGGATTCTCATGCATGCTCCTGGCTGGCGTTGTTCGTGGTGGTGAGAGAAATGACCATGGTGAGGCCACCGCCGGGGGTGTCCTCGGGTGTGAGCGTGCCGTTCATCGCTTCGATGAATCCGCGCGAGAGCGCAAGGCCGAGGCCGAGACCGGTGGTGTTGTCGGTGTCGCCGAGGCGTTGGAAGGGGAGAAAAATGTCATTGATCTTCTCGGGAGGAATACCGGGGCCATGGTCAACGATGCGGATCTCGAGCCGGTTTTTGAAGGTGCTGGTACTGACATGGACCGGGGTGTCGTCCGGGGCATAGCGATGGGCATTGGCGAGCAGGTTGACCAGCACTCGTTGCAGGAGCACGGGGTCTGCGTGTGCGAGCGCGTCGCCGTGGGCGATGTTGAGGGTGACATCGCTCGGTTCCAAGCCGAGCTCATCTAGGGCCGGCGCGACGATTTCTGCCGGATCGGTGGGTATGCCGGTGACGGTGAGCACTCCGGTTTGGAGACGGCTCACGTCGAGCAGGTCGGTCACGAGGGTAGCAAGGGCGGCGAGACTCTCATCCGCGGTGTCCAGCAGCTCCTGTTGGTCGCCCGGCCCCAGGCTGGGGCCTGCGGTCTTGAGGCCTCCGACGGCGGCGGACGCTGCGGCCAAGGGGCGGCGCAGGTCGTGGCTGAGAGCTGAGAGGAGGGCACCCCGCACCCGGTCCGACGCTGCGATCGGTTCGATCTGCTGCGCCGTCTGGGTGAGGTGCTGGTGTTCGAGGGCGGCAGTGAGCTGCGCGGTGACCACCGCAAGGATGCGTTGTTCAGCCGCGGCGAGGTCGGGACCGTACAGTTCCAGGTGGGTGTCGTCTGTGACGCGGATGATGGTGGGAAGGCCGTCGGACAGGGCTTCGCCCGAGCAGGCAAGCACCTCTTCTCCGCGCATGAGACGTGCCCCCTGAAGTTGAAACGCTTCGCGGGTGCGGTCGATGATCGCTTGAATCGCGTTCCCACCTCGCAGCACACCGCCCGCAATCGTTTGGAGCAGCTCGGATTCTGAGGCGGATCTGCGGGCAGCCCGAGTGTAGCGAGCGGCACGGTCGACGATAAAACTCACCAGGCTTGCGATCACTACATACAGGATCAGGGAGATGAGGTGGTGGGGCTGGTGGATATGGATCGTGTGAAGCGGTTCTATGAAGAGGAAGTCCAGGGTGATCCCCGACAGCACCGCGGCGAGCAGCGCCGGCCAGATTCCGCCAATCAGGGCGACGACAACCACGAGCAGCTGATATGAAAGAACGTTCGTGGAGATGGAGTCTTCGCTGCGAAACAGAGCCAGCAGTGCCGTGAGTGCGGGCCCTCCCAGGAGAGCGACGATGCTGCCAAGGATGCGGCGTTTTCGAGTGAGTGCCCCCGTGAGCGGCGGCAGCGCGCGCCGTTTTCTGGCGGCGGCGTGGTTGACCATGTGGACGTCGATGTCGCCGGACTCACGAACCACGGTCGCTCCGATGCCTGGCCCGGTTATCGCGGAAGCAATGCGTCCTCGGCGGCTCGCGCCGAGGACGAGTTGGGTGGCGTTGACCGAGCGTGCAAATTCCACCAGCGCGGTGGGGATATCCTCGCCGATGACTTGGTGGTAGGTGCCGTTGAGTTTCTCCGAGAGCGCCCGCTGTTCTGCGAGGGCTGCGGGGTTGCCTGTACGCAGCCCATCCTGGCTGGTGACGTGAACCGCGATGAGTTCGCCGCCTGCTGAGCGGGCGGCGATGCGGGCGCCTCGGCGCAGCAACGTCTCACCTTCAGGGCCACCGGTGAGGGCAACGACCACTCGTTCGCGGGCCTCCCAGGTGCTGTCGATGCCGTGATCCTCTCGGTAGCCCTGTAAGGCCTGGTCGACTTCGTCGGCCAGCCAGATGAGCGCGAGCTCACGCAATGCGGTGAGGTTTCCGAGCCTGAAGTAGTTGGACAGGGCTGCGTCAATGCGTTCGGCCGGATACACGAACCCGCCACCGAGTCGGTCGCGGAGAGCTTGGGGCGCGAGGTCGATCACTTCGATCTGCTCGGCACCGCGCAGGAAGCTGTCCGGGACGGTCTCCCTCTGGGGGACTCCGGTGATCTGCTCGACGACATCGTTGAGAGACTCAATATGCTGAATGTTCAGGGTGGAGATCACGTCAATCCCCGCGGCGAGAAGTTCTTCGACGTCCTGCCACCGTTTGTCGTGTTTTGAACCGGGCACATTGGTGTGGGCGAGCTCGTCGACCAGCGCAACGGCGGGCATTCGCTCCAGCACCGCTCCGAGGTCCATTTCTTCGAGTGCCACCCCCCGGTGCTCGGTCACGATGCGAGGCACACTGGGGATTCCCTCGGCCATTGCGGCCGTGGCGGCGCGGCCGTGCGTCTCCACGATCCCGATGACGACGTCGACGCCTGCTCCGATCAGGCGCCGCCCTTCTTCGAGCATTGAGAAGGTCTTGCCGACGCCAGGGGCAGCGCCGAGCAACACCCGAAGCTGCCCCCGTTTCGGCATGATCAGCCCTCCCATTCGTCGAGCGCGAGGTTGAGTTCCAAGACGTTCACCCTCGTTTCTCCCAAATACCCAGCGTCGGCGCCAGCAGTGTGCGCTGTGACGATCTCCCGCACCTGCTCCACCGGCATTCCGCGTGCTTCAGCGACCCGCGTGATCTGGATATCCGCATATGCGGTGCTGATGTGCGGATCCAGCCCTGACGAAGAGGCCGTAACCGCATCGGCAGGCACTTCTGCCTCGGTGACGCCATTGAACTCCGCGACCTGGGCCTTGCGTTCCGTGATGGCGGCGATCAGATCCTCGTTCTCCGGCCCGTAGTTCGAGCCTGAGGATGCTCCACCGTCATAGCCGTCACCAGCAGCGGAGGGTCGGGACTGAAAGTACTCGGGCAGCGGGTTGCCGAGCGCGTCAGTGAAGGACTGGCCGATCAGGGACGAACCGACGGGATCGCCGGCTTGGTCCGTGACGATCGAGCCCTGGGCCTGCGCGGGCAGGGCGAGCTGACCGACACCGGTGATCACCAGGGTGTATCCGACCCCGAGAGTGAGGGTGAGGAGCATCATGGCGCGGGTTGCAACCCCGACTGTGCGCGCGACTGCGCGACGTTGCGTGTTCATGTGGTTCTCTGTCTTTCTGAGGGCGTGTCAAAAGCCGGGGATAAGACGAACGAGCAGGTCGATCATCCAGATTCCTACGAAGGGTGCAATCACACCTCCGAGTCCATAGATGGCGAGGTTGCGTCCGAGAATGCTCGACGCATTTCCCGCCCGGTACTTCACGCCGCGCAGCGCAAGCGGGATCAGGAAGACGATCACGATGGCGTTGAAGATGATCGCCGACAGCACCGCCGAGGCCGGCGAATGCAGTCCCATAATGTTCAGCGCCGCGAGTTGCGGGAACACACCCATGAACATGGCCGGGATGATCGCGAAGTACTTCGCGAGGTCGTTCGCAATCGAGAACGTCGTGAGCGCTCCGCGGGTGATCAGCAGCTGCTTGCCGATCCGCACAACGTCGATGAGCTTTGACGGGTCGCTATCGAGGTCGACCATGTTCCCGGCCTCTTTCGCAGCCGAAGTGCCGGAGTTCATAGCCACTCCGACATCCGCCTGCGCGAGCGCAGGCGCATCGTTGGTGCCGTCGCCGGTCATCGCAACGAGGTTGCCGCCCTCCTGCTCCTGACGGATGTAGGCGAGCTTGTCTTCCGGGGTGGCCTCGGCGAGGAAGTCGTCCACGCCTGCCTCTGCAGCGATCGCAGCGGCAGTGAGCGGGTTGTCCCCAGTGATCATTACTGTGCGGATCCCCATTGCCCGCATCTCGGCAAACTTCGCCGGCAACCCCTCCTTGACGACATCCTTCAAATGCACGACACCGAGGATGCGCCCGGCACCGGTCGCATCTTTGGTGGCAACTACGAGCGGGGTGCCACCGGACTGGGAAATGCGCTCGATATACGCATCAAGCTCAGCAACCAGAGACGACGCCGGCGAGTTTCCATCGGCTGCGACCCAAGCCAGCACAGCGGAGCCAGCGCCCTTCCGGATCTGAGTGCCGTCTGGCAGGTCGAGGCCCGACATGCGGGTCTGCGCCGTAAACGGGATGATCTCACCGGCCGTGTTCCGGTCGAAGGCTCCCTGCTGCTGCTCGGCGAGTTCGACAATCGAAACACCTTCTGGAGTCGGGTCCGCCAACGACGACAGTGCGGCAGCCAGGATCAGTTCCTGCTCCTGCACGCCGCCGAGTCGCACAAACTCACTGGCGCGCCGATTCCCGTGGGTGATGGTGCCGGTCTTGTCCAGCAGCAGCGTGGTGACATCGCCTGCGGCTTCAACTGCACGCCCGGACATCGCCAGCACATTACGCTGCACGAGCCGATCCATCCCAGCGATTCCGATCGCGCTGAGGAGCGCTCCGATCGTCGTCGGGATCAAGCACACCACGAGCGCGACCAGGACGGTGACGCTCACTGGAGCGGCCGCGTAGGAGGCAATCGGGTTCAGGGTCAGTGCGACAATGACGAAGATGATCGACAGGGACGCGAGCAGAATGTTCAGCGCGATCTCATTCGGAGTCTTCTGACGTGACGCGCCTTCGACGAGGGAGATCATCCGATCCACGAATGTCTCACCCGGCCTTGAGGTGATGCGCACGACGATCCGATCCGACAGCACTCGGGTGCCGGCGGTGACGGCGGAGCGATCACCACCAGATTCACGCACCACCGGGGCGGACTCGCCCGTGATCGCTGACTCATCCACCGAGGCGATACCCCACACGATGTCTCCGTCGCCAGGAATCAGCTCTCCGGCCGTGACGACAACGACATCACCGAGGGTGAGATCTGCAGATGATATCTGCGTCGTCGCGGCCCGCTCCGCGGCAGCATCCGCCTTCGGATCGTAGCTCGCGACGCGGTTGGCGATCGTGCTGGCGCGGGTCTTCCGCAGGGTTTCCGCCTGCGCTTTGCCACGGCCCTCTGCGACCGATTCGGCGAGGTTCGCGAACAAGACGGTGAGCCACAGCCACCCTGCGATCGCGCCCGTGAACGACCACGGCACGACGGTGCCGCCGGATTGCGCCGGGCCACCGGTGAATGGCTCGGCAATTGCGAGGATGGTGGTGAGTGCGGCACCCACCCAAACGAGGAACATGACGGGGTTGCGCCATTGTTCTGCGGGGTTGAGCTTGCGGAACGCGCCGGGCAGGGCTGCCCGAACGTGTTCCCAGGTGAACCCGCCCTGTGAGGTGGGGGCAACCGTGGTGGTCGGAGGTGTTTCAGTCATGATGGACATGGTTTACATCAGCCCTTCCGCTAGCGGACCTAGCGCGAGAACGGGGAAGAAGGTCAGTGCGGACACGAGGATCGTGACCGCAGACAGCAGCCCGATGAACATCGGACGGTGCGTGGGGAGGGTCCCGGAGGTCGTGGGGACCTTGTTCTGGGCAGCAAGCGAGCCCGCAAGGGCAAGAACGAACACGATCGGCACGAAGCGACCCAGCAGAATCGCGAGCCCCAAGGTGATGTTGAGCCACGGTGTGTTCGCGGTGAGACCGGCGAACGCGGAACCGTTGTTGTTCGCCGCGGATGTGAAGGCGTACAGCAGCTCTGACATGCCGTGGATTCCCGGGTTCCAGATCGACGTGCTCTCCACCTCCTCCCGGATACCGGGGATCGCGAAGCTCAGCGCCGTGCCGGTGAGGACCAGGGTGGGCATCACCAGGATGGAGAGGGCGGCGAGCTTAATCTCCCGCGGGCCGATCTTCTTGCCGAGGTATTCCGGGCTGCGTCCAATCAGCAGGCCCGAGATGAACACGGCGATAACCGCGAGAATGAGTATCGCGTACAGACCGGAGCCCACACCTCCTGGGGTAACCTCGCCGAGCATCATGTTCAGCATCGGCATCATCCCGCCCAACGCGGTGAACGAGTCGTGCATGGAGTTCACCGCCCCGGTAGAGGTTCCGGTGCTGGTGGTGGCGAACAGTGTCGACCCGACGATCCCGAATCGCTGTTCCTTTCCTTCCATGGCACCTCCGGCGAGTTCCGGGGCGGTGCCCATAGCCGCAGATTCCAGTGCGGTGAGGATGCCGAACGATGCAACGTAGAGCATCGCCATGACCGAGAGGATCGCGTAGCCCTGACGGTTGTCGCCCACGATCCGGCCGAAGGTGCGGGGGAGTGAGAACGGGATCACGAGCATCAGCAGCACTTGGAACACGTTTGTCCAGGGGCTGGGGTTCTCGAAGGGATGGGAGGAGTTCGCGTTGAAGAACCCGCCGCCGTTGGTGCCCAGGAGCTTGATGACTTCCTGCGATGCCGTCGGACCACCGGGGATCGTCTGGTGAGCGCCGGTGAGTGTCGTGACGGTGGTGAAGCCGTTGAAGTTCTGGATCACTCCGCCAATCATCAGCACGATCGCGCCGATCACCGCGATCGGGAGCAGGATGCGGAGCGTGCCGCGGATCAAATCGACCCAGAAGTTCCCGATCGTGCCCGAGCGGCGGTACGCGAATCCGCGCACCAGTGCGATCGCGACCGCGATACCCACCGCGGCCGAGACGAAGTTCTGCACCGCGAGGCCTGCGAACTGGACGGTGTATCCGACGGTGAGTTCCGGGGAGTACGACTGCCAGTTCGTGTTGCCCACGAATGATGCCGCTGTGTTGAACGACAGATGCTCAGACGGGGCCGGAAGACCCAGCGAGTATGGGAGCCACTGCTGGAGGCGCTGCAGCCCGTAGACGATGAGGAGGCCGACTGCGGAGAAGGCGAGCACGCTGCGCAGGTAGGCCTGCCAGGTCTGCTCGGCAGCGGAGTCGACACCGATGATCTTGTAGACCCCGCGTTCGACTTTCCAATCTTTGCGGGAGGTGTACACCCAGGCCATGTAGTCACCGAAGGGGCGATACAGCACGCCAAGGATGATGGCGACGGTGGCGAGAACGAGAAGCGGTGAGAGCCACGCCATCAGAAGCGCTCCGGTTTCACGAGTGCGACAACAAGATACGCAATCGCCGCAACCCCGAGACAGGCAGCGAGAAGTTCACTGACGATCACAGTTTCTCCACCGCCTTCCCCAGCAGCCCCAAGAAGAGGAACAAGGCGATCACGCCGAGCACGAAGACGATGTCAAGCACAGCAAGCTCCATTCAGATAACAGGCGACAGCAGATCCGCTGGCCTCGCAGCCCGGAACAGCGGGCGCGATTCCCGATCAAACACCCGCTCCCACCCCGGAAACATGCGTCCCTACAGAACCCATACGGGGATCGGACTGGCCCTGACGGGCGCCTAACAAACTGGCGCGCGGTGAGCACCGTGAGCACGCAGACCGGGGTTTCCTCGCCGACTGATGCGCAGTCCCACGGGTTCTGGTGAGAGAAACCACCGCGTACGCCATGCGGGGGCCTTCGTTGTTTCTCAGGTGGCCTCGCCTCACCCGGTAGAATCGTGGGGTTAGTGCTTCCGTCTCGAAGGAGTGTGCCCCTGTGGCCGATGGCTTCTCCCTGTTCACCGATCGCTCGATCGTCGCTATGCGCGTCAACGGCGAGCTCAAGGATCTCGCGACGACGGTCTCAGAGACGGACACTGTCGAGCCTGTCGCGATCGATTCGGGGGACGGGCTCAATATTCTGCGTCACTCCACGGCGCACGTGCTTGCGCAGGCGGTGCAGCGCATCAACCCGGAGACGAAGCTCGGCATCGGTCCGCCCATCACCGACGGTTTCTACTACGACTTCGACCCGGCCGAGCCGTTCACCCCTGAAGATCTGAAGGCGATCTCTGCGGAGATGCAGAAGATCGTGAAGCAGGGTCAGCGTTTTGTGCGTCGCGTGGTGACAGAGGCTGAGGCTCGCGAGGAGCTTGCGAACGAGCCATACAAGCTTGAGCTGATCGGGCTGAAAGGCGGGGCGGACCAGGGCTCCGACAACGAGAGCGTTGAGGTTGGCGGCGCCGAGCTCACCATCTACGACAATGTCGATCCGAAGACCGGCGAACTGTGCTGGAAGGATCTGTGCCGCGGCCCGCATGTGCCGAGCACTCGCGTCATCGGCAATGGCTGGGCGCTGATGCGTTCGGCGGGTGCCTACTGGCGCGGCAGCGAGAAGAACCCGATGCTGCAACGCATCTATGGCACTGCATGGCCCACGAAGGACGAGCTGCGCGAGTATCAGACCCGGCTGGAGGAGGCGGCGAAGCGCGACCACCGTAAGCTGGGTGTTGAGCTCGACCTGTTCAGCTTCCCCGATGAGATCGGCTCGGGGCTTCCGGTGTTCCACCCGAAGGGCGGCATCATCCGCCACGAGATCGAGACGTTCATGCGCAGCGAGCTGCTCAAGAACGGCTACGAGGTGGTCAACAGCCCGCACATCACCAAGGGCACGCTGTTTGAGACGAGCCAGCACCTCAACTGGTACAAGGACGGCATGTTCCCGGCGATGCACCTCGACGAGGTGACCGACGGCGAGGGCCACGTGGTCAAGCAGGGCCAGGACTACTACCTGAAGCCCATGAATTGCCCGTTCCACAACCTCATCTTCCGGGCTCGCGCCCGCAGCTACCGCGAGTTGCCGTTGCGTCTGGCCGAGTTCGGCACGGTGTATCGCTACGAGAAGAGCGGCACGCTTTCGGGGCTCACCCGTGTGCGCGGTTTGACCCAGGACGACGCGCACATCTACGTCACCGATGAGCAGGTGAAAGACGAGATCAAGCGCCAGCTGGAGTTCGTCTTCGCGACGCTGCGCGCCTATGGCCTTGATGATTTCTACCTCGAGCTTTCGACCCGGGATCCCGAGAAGTCGGTGGGCACCGAGGAGCAGTGGGCTGTCGCCGAGCAGACGCTTCGCGAGGTGGGTGAGGAGTCGGGTCTTGAGCTGGTCGCCGATCCCGGCGGGGCTGCGTTCTACGGGCCGAAGATCTCGGTGCAGGCGCGTGACGCGATCGGCCGCACATGGCAGCTCTCAACGGTGCAGCTCGACTTCAACCAGCCCGAACTGTTCGAGCTTGAATATGCTGCAGCTGATGGCACGCGCAAGCAGCCGGTGATGATTCACCGCGCTCTGCTCGGCTCGGTGGAACGCTTCTTCGCGATCCTGCTGGAGCACTATGCCGGGGCGTTCCCGGTGTGGCTGTCGCCCGTGCAGGTGGTCGGCATTCCTGTTGCCGAGCAGTACGGCGAGTATCTCGACGGTGTGATTGCGCAGCTGCGCGAGCGCGGCGTGCGCGCTGAGGTGGATCACGGCGACGACCGCATGCCGAAGAAGATTCGCACGCACACCAAGGCGAAGGTGCCGTTCCAGCTCATCGCGGGCGAGGACGACCGAGCCGCGGGTGCGGTGAGCTTCCGCTTCCGCGACGGCTCGCAGCTGAACGGTGTGCCTGTTGCTGAGGCCGTTGAGCGGATCGTGCGCGCGATCGAGACCCACGAGCAGGTGTCGACGGCGTGGACCGAGTAGAGACCCTGGGCGAGACCGCAGCCGTCGGCACCCCCGACGGGATGCAGCGGCTGTGGGTGCCGCATCGCATGGTCTATGTGCAGGATCACCATCAGCCAGATCGCAGCGACTGCCCGTTCTGCGCGGCTCCGGCGCGCAGCGACGAGGACGCCCTGATCGTGGCGCGGGGAAAAACGGCCTATGTGCTGCTCAATCTGTTTCCGTATAACACCGGGCACATGCTGGTGTGCCCGTATCGCCACATCTCGCAGTACGACGAGGCGACCGCTGAGGAGGTCGCCGAGATCGGTGCTCTCACCCAAACCGCGATGCGGGTGGCTCGAGAGGTGTTGGGCTGCGACGGCTTCAATATCGGCATGAATCAGGGCGAGATTGCGGGGGCGGGGATCGCGGCGCACCTGCACCAGCACATCGTGCCGCGCTGGGCTTCCGATGCGAACTTCTTCCCGATCATTGCGAAGACGAAGGCGCTGCCGCAGTTGCTCGGCGATGTGCGCGCGTCGATCGCCGCCGCCTGGCCCGTGGACCCTGGGCCGGCGATCTAGGCCGAACCTAGAATGATCTACTGAACTTCAACCGACAGGAACAGGAGCTCCCGTGTCCGGACACTCCAAGTGGGCGACCACGAAGCATAAGAAGGCGATCATCGACTCGCGTCGAGCAAAGGCTTTCGCCAAGTACATCAAGGTGATCGAGGTTGCCGCGCGGATCGGCGGCGCCGATCTCTCGGGCAATCCCGCCCTCGCCGACGCCGTGCACAAGGCCAAGAAGAACTCGGTGCCCGGTGACAACATCGAGCGCGCTATCAAGCGCGGTGCCGGCCTTGACGGTGACGCCGTCGAGTACATGACGATCATGTACGAAGGCTACGGCCCGAACGGTGTCGCCCTCATGATCGAGTGCCTCACCGACAACAAGAACCGCGCTGCGGCCGAGGTGCGCACGGCGCTCAGCCGCAATGGCGGTACCCTCGCCGATCCCGGAAGCGTCGCGTACAACTTCGCGCGCAAGGGCGTGCTCACCGTTCCTGCGGCGAACACCACCGAAGACGACGTGCTCATGGCCGTGCTCGACGCCGGTGCCGAAGAGGTCGTGCCCACCCCGAACGGCGAAGCCTTCGAGGTGTTCACCGAAGCCTCCGATCTCGTCGCCGCGCGCACGGCGCTCGTCGAGGCAGGCATCGACTACGAATCGGCCGAGGCCGAGTTCGTGCCGAACCTCAAGGTCGAGATCGACGCCGACACTGCGCGCAAGGTGTTCCGCCTGATCGACGCCCTTGAAGACAGTGACGATGTGCAGAACGTCTTCTCGAATTTCGACCTGTCTGCCGAGGTGCAGGCCGAGCTCGCGAACGACGAGTAGCTCGCAATGCTCTGCGGCGACGGCCGGGCACTCGGCACTTCCGATGCCCGGCCGTCGCCGTCTTCACTCCACCGATCGATCGAAGGGCCACCGTTATGCGCATCATCGGTATCGACCCTGGTCTGACGCGCTGCGGTGTTGGCATCGTCACCGCAGGCCCTTCCCGCAAGGTGACGTTCGAGCATGTCGAGGTGCTGCGCAGCTCGGCTGATATGCCGCTGCCAGAGCGGCTGCATCGCATCGGCTCGAGTATCGCCCGCCTCCTTGACGGGGAGCAGCCCGCCGGTATCGCGCTGGAGCGCGTGTTCGCGCAGGATAACGTCGCGAGCGTGATGGGGGTTGCGCAGATCAGCGGCGTGGTCATGTTTCTTGCGCAGGAGCGGGGGATCCCGGTGGCCCTCTACACCCCGAACGAGGTGAAGGCGCAGGTGACCGGCTATGGAAGCGCCGACAAGGCGCAGGTGACCACGATGGTGACGCGGCTGCTGGGGCTCGCGGCCCCGCCGAAGCCGGCGGACGCCGCCGACGCACTCGCCCTCGCGATCACGCACGCCTGGCATTTGGGCCGCGGCGGGGCGGCTCAGCGCATGGAGCGTTTCGATGCGCCGGTTGCGGGCCCCAGCGGTGAGACCCCGGCACAGCGGGCATGGCGAGAGGCCGAGTCGAAGCTCGGCCGGCGGCGCGGCGCGCGATCCTGATGCGTCCTGCTCGTCTCAGCACGCGTGGCGACCTTCCTCGGGTTCATCGCGGCGACCCCCTGGCGTGTCTGCATCAGAGGCCGTGTCGGGGAGCACGATCGGCAGCGTGATGGTGCCGGTCTGCAGGGCTTCATCGATTGCCTGCTCCACCTGGCGTTGGCGGCGCAGCCGCACCCTGCTCAGGGCGCGCTGCTCTGGCAGGCTCCATCCGAAGCGCACGGCGAGCAAACGCACCGCCGTGGTGACCGCCACGCAGACGATGCCGCTGATCACCACGGGCACCTCGAAGGCGAGCAGCACGGCGAGCACCGAGACACCCACGAGACTCGCGACCGCGTAGAGCGAACCGACGTGCATCACGGCGATCGGAAGATTGAGCATCACATCGCGCAGAGCGCCACCGCCGACGGCAGAGACCACGCCGATGAACAGCGCTGGCACGAGCGGCAGATCCATGGCGAGGGCTTTGGTGGCGCCGATCGCGCCGAACATGCCGATGCCGAGCGCGTCGAGCAGGGAGATGAGGGGGTCGAGGCGGCGGAACAGCCGCGGCAGCAGCATGCCGAGCAGCGCCGCGCCCACTGCGACGATCAGGTAGAGGTTGTTCGAGAACGCTGCCGGGGTGACGCCGAGCAGCATGTCGCGCAGCAGGCCGCCGCCGATGCCCGTTGCGACACCGATGAACGCGACGCCGAGCATGTCGATCCGTTTGAAGCCGGCTGCGAAGAGGGCACCCTGCAGGCTGCCCGCGGCCACCGCGACGAGGTCTGCGGCGAGCGGCGTCTGGAAGGTCTGGTCGAGCACTCCTCTATTCTCGCGCACCGTGGGAGCTCACGGCTGGGGCGGCGCGGTCTTGGGCAGATGGCGGATCGCGGGTCGGCGCGCACACGCTCGCTCGTGCCCCCGGTGCACGATCCCGTGCCGCCGCTCTCGGCCTCTGCCCCTTCTGATGCGAGAATAGTGGGGTGCCCCTCTACCGTGAAGCAGGCGTCGTGCTGCGCACCCACAAGCTGGGCGAGGCCGACCGCATCGTCACGATGTTGACGCGCGGGCGCGGGCTGTTGCGCGCTGTGGCGAAAGGGGTGCGCCGTACCTCTTCGAAGTTCGGTGCCCGGCTTGAGCCGTTCATGGTTGCCGATATCCAGTGCTTTGAGGGGCGCAGCCTCGACACCATCACGCAGGCTGACACGCTGGGCGCCTACGGTCCCGCGATCAGCGCCGACTACGACCGCTACCGTGCCGGCTGTGTGATCGTTGAAACTGCTGAGCGTCTCGCCGAGGGCGCACCGTCGCGTGAGCAGTACGCGCTGCTTGTGGGGGCGCTGCGCACGCTCGCGGCAGCGAAGATTCCCCCGGAACTCGTGCGCGACGGCTATCTGCTGCGCGCGATGAGTCTCGCGGGGTGGACCCCCGGCTTCGACAGCTGCGTTAACTGCGGCACCTCCGGCCCGCACACCGCGGTCGCGGTGCAGCTGGGCGGGGTGACCTGTGAGGCCTGCCGACTGCAGGGCACACCCCGGCTCGACCCTGGGTCGATCTCGCTGCTCGAAGCGCTGCTCGCAGGCGACTGGGATGCCTCGCTCGCGAGCGGCGAGCGGGAGCGCGGCCAGGCTGCCGAGATCGCGGCGGCCTACACCCAGTTCCATCTCGAACGCGGGCTGCGCTCCTTCAACGCCCGCCGCTAATAGACTTTCACCCATGCATCACGCCCCGGACAGCCTGGTCCCCGTCGATTGGACAGGCGAGCAGCCGCCCGCCTTCACCGGCCCACCTCCGCAGCATGTGGCGATCGTGATGGATGGCAACGGCCGCTGGGCGAACCGCCGCGGGTTGCCGCGCGTCGAGGGTCACCGCATGGGGGAGCAGGCGCTGCTCGACGTGGTCGCCGGTGCCGTGCAGGCCGGAGTGAAGCACCTCAGCGTCTACGCGTTCTCGACCGAGAACTGGCGCCGTTCGCCCGACGAGGTGCGCTTCTTGATGGGCTTCAACCGCGATGTGCTGCGTCGCCGCCGCGCGCAGCTCGACGCGTGGAACGTGCGGATGCGCTGGGCGGGCCGGCGGCCGCGACTGTGGGGCTCGGTCATCAGCGAGTTGAAGGCCTCGGAGCGCGCAACCGCCGACAACACGGGACTGACGCTTACCATGTGCGTCAACTACGGCGGTCGCAACGAGCTCACCGATGCGGTGCGGGCGGTTGCGGCGGAGGTCGAGGCCGGCCGCCTCACCTCGCGCGGCATCACCGAGCGCACGATCGAGCGCCACCTGTATGTGCCTGAGCTACCTGACGTCGATCTGTTTCTGCGCAGCTCGGGGGAGCAGCGCATCAGCAATTTCATGCTGTGGCAGTCGGCCTACGCCGAGATGGTGTTTCTCGACACGCTGTGGCCTGATTTCGGCAGGCAGGAGCTGTGGCGTGCGATCCAGATCTATCACGCGCGCGATCGCCGCTTCGGCGGCGCCGTCGACCAACCCTCCTGAGCAACCTCACAGCAGGGCGGCCTACACGGGGCAGCACTGACGGGGCGAAGCGATGAATAGTGAGAGAATGGGGTGGTTATGACTCCTCAGACTCTGACTGGTTCGCCGCTATGCATCGGACCGCTCCAGCTCGATGTGCCCGTGGTGCTGGCACCCATGGCAGGTATCACCAACACTGCCTTCCGCAGGCTCTGCCGCGAATACGGTGCCGGCCTCTACGTGAGCGAGATGATCACCAGCCGTGCCCTCGTCGAGCGCACTCCGGCCTCGCTGCGACTGATCAAGCATCACGAGAGCGAAACTCCGCGTTCGATTCAGCTCTACGGGGTCGATCCGAAGACGGTATCGGAGGCGGTTCGATTCCTCGTCGATCAAGATCTCGCAGACCACATCGACCTGAACTTCGGATGCCCGGTGCCGAAGGTGACGCGGAAGGGCGGCGGATCCGCGCTGCCCTGGAAGCGCGACCTGTTCGAAGCGATCGTGACCGGTGCCGTGCAAGCGGCCGGCGACATCCCGCTCACCGTCAAGATGCGCAAGGGCATCGATCCCGATCACCTCACCTATCTCGACGCGGCGAAGGCCGCAGAGCAGGCGGGGGTAGCAGCAATCGCGCTGCACGGTCGCACGGCGAACGAGTTCTACTCGGGGCACGCCGACTGGAGCGCGATCGCAACGCTCAAGCAGACGATCACCAGCGTGCCGATTCTCGGCAACGGAGACATCTGGTCGGCCGACGACGCGATCCGCATGGTGCGCGAGACCGGCTGCGACGGTGTTGTGGTGGGCCGCGGCTGCCTGGGACGGCCGTGGCTGTTCGGTGATCTCTCCGCTGCGTTCCGCGCAGAGGCGGGGGAGATCAGCCGTGCAGAGGCTGAGGCTTCAATGGCGCGACCCCCGCTGGGCTTCGTGATGGACGCGATGCGTCGCCACACCGAACTGCTCGTCGAGTTCTTTGACGGCGAGGAGGATCGCGCCTGCCGCGACATCCGCAAGCACGTCGCCTGGTACTTCAAGGGTTACGGTGTGGGGGGCGACACCAGGCGCGCGCTCGCGGCGGTCGAGTCGCTGGAACAGATGGATGAGATCTTCGCGACGATGGATGCCGCCATGCCTTACCCGGGCGAGGGCGCCGAAGGTCAGCGCGGCCGCGCCGGCAGCCCGAAGCGAGTACATTTGCCCGACGGCTGGCTCAACAGCCGCACCACCGACCTTGCGGCCCGTGCAATCGTCGCCGAAGCAGAACGCGTCGACGGAGGATCCGACGGTGGCTGAGCCCACACTGCCGGCGGGGTATTCGCCACCCGATGCCGAACGCTTCGTGCCCGAGCAGCACAGCGGCCACCGCAGCGACTTCGCACGAGATCGCGCCCGCGTCCTGCACTCGAGCGGGTGGCGCCGACTCGCCGCCAAAACACAGGTGCTCAGCCCCACCGCCGGCGTCGACTTCGCCCGGAACCGCCTCACCCACTCGCTCGAGGTCGCGCAGATCGGCCGAGAACTCGCGGTAGCACTCGGCATCTCACAAGACGTTGTCGACACAGCATGCCTCGCGCACGACCTGGGGCATCCGCCCTTCGGGCACAACGGTGAGCGGGCGTTAAACGAGTGGATGGCAGACTTCGGCGGCTTCGAGGGCAATGCGCAGACGCTGCGTATTCTCACCCGACTCGAGCCGAAGCACTTCACCGACGACGGTGAAAGCGTCGGACTCAATCTGACGCGAGCCACGCTCGACGCGAGCTGCAAGTATCCGTGGGCATTGTCCGAGGCTGCACCTGGCAGCGCAAAGTTCGGCTACTTCACCGACGACGCACCCGTGTTCGACTGGCTGCGGCGCGGCGCGCCCGAGCGCCGCAAATGCGTCGAAGCGCAGGTGATGGATCTCTCTGACGACATCGCCTACTCGGTGCACGACTTCGAAGACGCCATCGTCGCCGAGCACATCGATCCGCAGTTTCTCACGGCCCGCTCCGGTCACGGCGCGCTGATCCGCGCCGTCGCCGAATGGGCGGGCGGCAGCTACACCGTCGACGAACTGGGTGCCGCATTCGATCGCATGTCGGAGAGCAGCAACTGGCTCACCAGCTGGGACGGCTCGCGCCGGCACCAGGCGCAGCTCAAGAACTTCACCAGCGACATGATCGGTCGTTTCGCTCGTTTCGCGATCGCCGCAACGCTCGAAGCTGCAGACGGCCGCCCGCTCGCACGCTACGGTGCCGAAATCGTGGTGCCGCGGGAGATCCGCGCTGAGATCGCAGTGCTCAAGGGCGTGGTCGCCGCGTTCGTGATGCAGAGCGGCAGACGTCAACCCACCTACCGTCGGCAGCGCGGGCTGCTCATCGAGCTGCTGCACACGCTGTGGGAGACCGGGGCGCACGAACTCGAACCGGCCTACGCGGCCGATTTGCGCGCGGCCTCCGATGAGGCGACCGCTCGACGAGCCGTGGTGGATCAGGTGGCCTCGCTTACCGATCAGTCGGCGATTGCTTGGTACAAGCGCCTCTGCGACGCACCGCTGGCATAACCGGGCGGGGTCGCGGCGGGGAACTGGCTAGACTGCAGCTATGGCAGGGCGGATCAGGGCGAGCGACATCGAGGAAGTGAAGCGCCGCACCAATCTCGCCGATCTGGTGGGTGACTACGTCACGCTGAAGAACGCCGGGATCGACTCGATGAAGGGCCTGTGCCCCTTTCACGACGAGCGCAGCCCGAGTTTCCACGTGCGCCCGGCGCTCGGCTACTACCACTGCTTCGGCTGCGGCGAATCCGGCGACGCCTTCACCTTCCTGCAGCGGATGGATCACCTCTCCTTCTCTGAGTCGGTGGAGCGCCTTGCGGCCCGCATCCACTACGTTCTCACCTATGAAGAGGGCGGCGAACGCCGGCAGGACGGGCCGAACCGCGCGAGGCTGCTCGCTGCGAACCAGGCTGCCGGCGCCTACTACGTCGCCCAGCTGGCGAGCGAGGAGGGCGCGGCGGGCCGTGAGTTCCTATCGCAGCGCGGCTTCGATCCAGCAGCCTGCGAACGCTTCGGCGTCGGCTACGCACCGCGCGGCTGGAACCACCTCACCGATCATCTGCGCCAGCAGGGCTTCACCCCGCAAGAGCTCACCCAGGCCGGGCTCGTCTCCGAAGGGCAACGCGGCATCTACGACCGCTTCCGCGGGCGCGTGGTGTGGCCCATTCGCGACACCAGCGGACAAACGCTCGGTTTCGGTGCCCGCAAACTCTACGACGACGACAACGGCCCTAAGTACCTCAACACGCCCGAGTCGCCGGTGTACCACAAGTCACAGGTGCTCTACGGGCTCGATCTCGCGAAGAAGGCGATCTCGCGCGGCAAGCGCGCCATCGTGGTCGAGGGCTACACCGATGTGATGGCCTGCCACCTCGCAGGCGAGGAAGCAGCGGTCGCCACCTGTGGCACCGCCTTCGGCAAAGATCACATCGCGGTGCTGCGCCGCATCATGGGCGATGACGCCGCGGGCGAGGTCGTGTTCACCTTCGACCCCGATGAGGCCGGCCAGAAGGCCGCGCTGCGAGCGTTCAGCGAGGAGAAGCGCTTCACCGCGCAAACCTATGTGGCCGTCGCTCCCGGCGGCCTCGACCCCTGCGATCTGCGGCTGCACCGCGGTGACGACGCCGTGCGCGAACTCTTCACGCGCAAGACGCCGCTGTTCGAGTTCGCGCTGAAGCAGGCGGTGTCCCGCTTCGACCTCAACAGCGTCGAAGGGCGCGTAAACGGGCTGCGCGCCGCCGCGCCCATCATCGCCGAGATCAAAGATCCCTCGCTGCGCCCCGGGTACACGCGAGAACTCGCACGAATGCTCGGCAGTGAACTTGCAGAGGTGCAGCAGGCGGTGCGCGCGGCCGAGCGGAACCCGCGAGGGCGCGGCGGATCCGCCCCCACAACCGAACAGGCGCAGCCGGGCACCGGCTCGCAGCCCGAACCCGCACGCCCGCGCATCGGGCTATCTTCACTGCGCAATGCCCCGACGACCTGGCTCGAACGCGACGCCCTCATGGCGATGCTGCAGCAGAGCGAGGCCGTCGGCGCAGACCTGCTGCAGCAGGCCGTCACTGCACAGGTGAGCGAGCCGAATCTGCGCGTGGTGCGCGATGCCATCGCGGAGGCACTGCCGGCATTCGGCACGCAGGCCTGGCTCGACACCGTCATCGGATCCGCCCCAGAAAGCCACCGTGGCCTCGTGCGCGAGCTCGCAATCGCTCCCGTGCCGCAGCGCAAACCCGAGCTGATTGCCGCCTACGCCCGCGACGTGGTGATTTCGCTGCTCGACCGCGACCTGCTCGCCCTCAAGCAAGAACTGCTGGCACGCCACCAGCGCATCGGCGACGCGGCAGACCCCGGCGCGCGCCGCATCCAGCAGCAACTCGTTGCCCTTGAGGCTGCGCGGCGCGGGCTCCGCGAAGAGTAAGATCGTCAACCATGGCACACCCCGTACTCGACGCTCATCCGACGGTACAGGTCTCCGACCTTTCGCTCGCATATCCGGCGCACGCCGGCGGGCGCGCATTCCAAGCGGTCGAGGGGGTCAGCTTCGAGGTGGCCCGCGGCGAGGTCGTCGGGCTGCTCGGCGAGAGCGGATCCGGCAAGTCGACGCTCACCAAGTTTCTCGCCGGCCGCGCCGCCGACGCCGGTGAGAAAGCCGCCCGCATCAAGCTCACCGGCGGTGCCGCCACCGTCTTCGACGTGCCCATGCGACGTTTGAGCCGAAGCACCCGCTCCCGCCTCACCGCCTACGTCGGCCACCTTGCACAGGATGCCGGCGCAACGCTCACCCCCGAGCTGAACGTCGGCGACATCCTCTTCGAGCCGATCGCTGAGCGCAGCAAGCACTTCGACCGCGAAGCCCTGGGCGAGCGCATCGCCGAGATGATGGATATCGTCGCGCTGCCCCTCGCGAAGCTGCAGGAATACCCCTACGAACTCTCGAAAGGTCAGCGCCAGCGTGTCGCCGTGATGCGTTCGCTGATGCTCGACCCGGCCCTGCTCATCGCCGACGAGCCCACGCTCGGCGTCGACGCCAATAACAGGCCCAAGATCGTCGAACTGTTGCGCTGGTACCGCGAGCGCACCGGCGCCACGATGCTGCTCATCAGCCACGACATCGGCATGCTCGAAGCGCTCGTGCAGGAGGTGATCGTCATGCAGCACGGCCACATGGTGGGGCAGGGCGACATCAACGAGATCTTCCGCCACGCGGATCACGGCTACGTGCAGCGGCTCGCGCAGGCGCTGCGGGCCACCGCATACGACGAGATCGCAGACGACTAGACACCTCCGGCCGCGCCTCGCCCGGGCGACCCGCACCGATTTGCACCGCCTCGATCGCGCTTGCTAACATAGAAGGGTTGCTGCGGCAATGATCCCCTGTAGCTCAGTTGGCAGAGCGCTTGACTGTTAATCAGGATGTCGCTGGTTCGAGCCCAGCCGGGGGAGCAATCGAAACCCTCACCGTAACGGTGAGGGTTTTCTGCTATCCACAGGAGGATCGATGCGTGAGCAGCACCCCGACCACCACGGCCAGATCATCACAGTCGCACCCTACGGCGCCCCGCGCGTGCACGAGTCGAGCTGGATCGCGCCGGGCGCCGTCATCGTCGGCAACGTCGAGATCGATGCCGACTCAAGTGTCTGGTACAACGCCGTCGTGCGCGGCGACTCCAACTCCGTGCGCATCGGTGCACGCAGCAACGTGCAAGACGGCGTAGTGATCCACACTCAGCGCGGTGCAGGCGGTGCCGCCGTTATCGGCGACGATGTCTCGATCGGCCACAACGCCGTCGTGCACGGTGCGGTGATCGAGAACGGGTGCCTCATCGGCATGAACTCGACGGTGCTGAGCGGGGCGACCGTGGGGGAGGGGTCGCTCATCGCAGCGGGTGCGCTCGTGCCCCAGGGAGCCGTGATTCCGCCGCACTCCCTCGTCGCCGGCATTCCCGGTCGCGTGGTGCGAGAACTCAGGGAGGCGGATCGCGAAAGCGTGCAGCAGAACGCCGAGATCTACGCCGCATACACCGAACATCACCGAGACGCCACGCGCGAGCCGTAAGGCCGATGTGCTCGGCGGCGCCCACGATGCACTATGATCGGTGACGTGCTTCTGCACACCCTTGCTGCTCGCAGCTCGGGGCTGTAGCTCAATGGTAGAGCCCCAGTCTTCCAAACTGGCTACGCGGGTTCGATTCCCGTCAGCCCCTCTACAGAAACCCTCCTTCGCGAGAAGGAGGGTTTCGTATTTCGAGGCTGCCGGGGATCTTTCAGTACCCGGTACTGGCGCCGATCTGTTTATTTCGGCACCGACCTTCCCGCTCCGATCTTCCCGCACCGATCCTCCCGCTCCGATCCTCCCGCACTGATCGACGCCCATGCACCCGAGTGCTTCGGCTTCGAGGTGCATAAACGTCGATCGGTGCAGTGAGCGACTGCCGAGCATGGGAGCTTACCGCCTCGGGGGGCAGGCTGGGTCGCCAGCCACCTCGGCAACGACGGCACCCGGTATGCGTTTTCATGGCAGTTTCGGCTAGACTTGCTCAGGTTGCGCGCTTTTGCGCGTCTCGACCGGAAACCTGTGGGTTTCGGGGCGTAGCTCAGCTTGGCTAGAGCGCCCGCTTTGGGAGCGGGAGGTCGCAGGTTCGAATCCTGTCGCCCCGACCAGGGCCATCCGGCCCGATAAGCAGCACCACACACCGATGATGAGAGGCCAAATTGCCGAAGACGACCGCTGAGAAGCTCACTCCGACCCGCGCCAAGCTGAGCGTCGAGGTCACGCTCGACGAACTGGAGCCCTACCTCAAGCAGGCGTACAAGACCATCGCCGAGCAGGTTTCGATTCCCGGTTTCCGCAAGGGCAAGGTTCCGGCACCGATCATCGACCAGCGCGTCGGCCGTGAGGCCGTGGTGCAGGAGGCCGTGAACGCCTCGCTCGACGACTTCTACCAGGCCGCACTCGCCGAGGCTGACGAGCGCCCCATGGGTCGCCCGACCGCCGACGTCGAGCAGTGGCCCGATGCGCAGGACGACAAGAGCACCCTCGTGCTCGCGTTCGAGGTCGAGGTGCGCCCCGAGTTCACGCTTCCCGACTACGACGGCATCGAGCTCACCGTCGACAACGCAGAGGTTGACGATGAAGCCGTCGAGGCTGAGCTGACCAAGCTGCGCGAGCGCTTCGGTACCCTCGTGACCGTCGATCGCCCCGCCAAGACCGGCGACTTCGTCGAGCTCGATCTCACCGCCAAGATCGACGGCAACGAGGTCGACCAGGCCAGCGGCGTCTCCTACGAGATCGGCGCGGGCAACCTCCTCGCGGGCACCGATGAGGCCATCGAGACCCTCACCGCAGGCGAGTCGACCACCTTCACTTCGCAGCTGCTCGGCGGCGAGCACGAGGGCCGTGATGCCGAGGTCGAGGTCACCCTCACCGCTGTCAAGGAGCGCGAGCTTCCCGAGGCCGACGATGAGTTCGCTCAGCTTGCGAGCGAGTTCGACACCATCGCTGAGCTGCGCGAGAGCCTGAAGGATCAGGTCGCACGGGCCTCGGTCTTTGCCCAGGGCCAGCAGGCTCGCGACCTCTTCACCGAGACCCTCATCGAGAAGGCCGGCATCCCGGTTTCCGAGGAGCTCGTCGAGGAGGAAGTGCACCGTCACCTCGAGGGCGAGGGTCGTCTCGAGGACGACGAGCACCGCGCCGAGGTGCGCAAGTCGGCTGAGCAGCAGATTCAGCTGCAGCTGCTGCTCGACGCGATCGTCGAGGCTGAGGGCGTCACCCCCACCCAGAACGAGCTGTCGCAGTACATCTTCCAGTCGGCTCAGCAGTACGGCATGGAGCCCACCCAGTTCCTGCAGGCGATCAGCCAGGGCAACCAGATGGGCGTCATCCTCGGTGAGGTCACCCGCAACAAGGCGCTCGCGATCGCTCTCGCCAAGGCGAAGGTCGTTGATCAGGCGGGCAACACCGTCGATCTGAGCGAGTTCACCGCTGTCGACTCCGAGGACGAGGCTGAGGCCGAGGTCGTCGAAGAGGCCGAGGAGATCGTCGAAGAGGCCGAGGCCGCCGACAAGAAGTAACTCACGCATCTCGCTTTCGAGCATTGCGGATCCCCCGGAGCGCTGACCTGTCAGCGCTCCGGGGGATTCTCAGTTTGTGGGGCTGAAACACGCCTAGGGCGAACACGCGCGCCCGATCCGCATCGAATCGATACGCTCGAATCAAGCAACTACGAAGGAGCACCGAATGGCAGAACAGACGCCACCGAACAGCGTGTTCGAACGCCTGCTGAAGGATCGCATCATCTGGCTCGGATCCGAGGTGCGCGACGATAACGCAAACGAGATCTGCGCCAAGATCCTGCTGCTCGCCGCCGAAGACCCCGAGTCTGACATCTACCTGTACATCAATTCGCCCGGTGGTTCGATCACCGCGGGTATGGCGATCTACGACACGATGTCCTTCGTGCCGAACGACATCGTCACCGTGGGCATCGGCATGGCGGCCTCGATGGGGCAGTTCCTGCTTACCGCAGGCACCAAGGGCAAGCGCTACATCACCCCGAACGCGCGCGTGCTGCTGCACCAGCCGCACGGCGGCTTCGGCGGCACGGCAAGCGATATCCAGACGCAGGCGCAGCTCATCACCTCGATGAAGAACCGCCTCGCTGAGATCACCGCAGCCCAGACGGGCAAGACCGTCGAGCAGATCAACGAGGACGGCGACCGCGACCGTTGGTTCACGGCCGATGAGGCGCTCGCGTACGGCTTCGTCGACTTCATCCGTGACTCTGCTGCCGACGTGGTCGGCGGCGGCGGAACCCAGCGGTAGGCCCAACAGAAAGTGAACGAAGGTCATATGAAGATCGAGATGCCCAGCGCCCGCTACGTGCTGCCCTCCTTCGAGGAGCGCACGGCCTACGGCTACAAGCGGCAGGATCCCTACGCGAAGCTGTTCGAGGATCGCATCATCTTCCTCGGCGTGCAGGTTGACGACGCCTCGGCCGACGATGTGATGGCGCAGCTGCTCGTGCTCGAAAGCCAGGACCCCGAGCGCGACATCACCATGTACATCAACTCGCCCGGTGGATCGTTCACCGCGATGACGGCGATCTACGACACCATGCAGTACATTCGTCCGCATGTGCAGACGGTGTGCCTGGGCCAGGCTGCTTCGGCAGCTGCGGTGCTGCTCGCCGGCGGCACCCCGGGAAAGCGCCTGGCGCTGCCGAATGCGCGTGTGCTGATCCACCAGCCCTCGACGGGGCAGGCCGGGCACGGCCAGGCCTCGGACATCGAGATCCAGGCTCGCGAGATCATGCGCATGCGCGAGTGGCTTGAGGAGACGCTGTCAAAGCACTCGAAGCGCGGTGTTGCAGAGGTGAACCGCGACATCGATCGCGACAAGATCCTCAGCGCACAGGAGGCTCTCGAGTACGGCCTCGTTGATCAGGTGCTGACAAGCCGCAAGAACCCGCAGCCTGTCATTTCGCAGTAGTCGACACGGATCGCGGCGGGTCCGGGCACTCCAGCCCAGACCCGCCGGTCCCGTCTGAAGGCCTGCTCACGGCGCGCCCCGCCGGTGAATGTCAGTGGCGCCGGATAGTCTCTGAGTGTCTCGTTTCCGTTCGAGTGTGAAGGAGCCCCGCATGGCGAGAATCGGCGAAAGCAGCGAGCTGCTCAAGTGCTCCTTCTGCGGCAAGTCGCAGAAGCAGGTACAGCAGCTCATCGCCGGCCCGCAGATCTACATCTGCGACGAGTGCGTCGCGCTCTGCAACGAGATCATCGAAGAGCGCATGGCCGAGCATCAGAGCGCCGAGCCCTCAGACTTCACGCTGCACAAGCCCCGCGAGATCGCAGACTTCCTCGACGAATACGTCATCGGCCAAGATCGGGCGAAGCAGTCGCTCGCGGTTGCGGTCTACAACCACTACAAGCGCGTGCGTGCCGCCTCCACCCTGACAAGCGCCGATGCTGCCGCTGAGCAGGTCGAGATCGCGAAGTCCAACATTCTGCTGATCGGCCCCACAGGCTGCGGCAAGACCTACCTCGCCCAGTCGCTCGCACGGCAACTGGGTGTTCCCTTCGCCGTCGCAGACGCGACGGCCCTCACCGAAGCGGGCTACGTCGGCGAAGACGTCGAAAACATCCTGCTGAAGCTGCTGCAGGCCGCAGACTTCGATGTGCAGCGCGCCGAAACCGGCATCATCTATATCGATGAGATCGACAAGATCTCGCGCAAGGCCGAGAACCCCTCCATCACCCGCGATGTGTCGGGCGAGGGTGTGCAGCAGGCGTTGCTCAAAATCCTCGAGGGCACCGTCGCCTCGATCCCGCCGCAGGGCGGCCGCAAACACCCCAATCAGGAGTTTCTGCAGCTCGACACCACGAACGTGCTCTTCATCGTCGCCGGTGCCTTCGCCGGTCTCGAAGAGATCATCGGTTCACGCCTCGGCAAGGGCGGCATCGGCTTCGGCTCGCCAGTGTCGAGCAAACGCGACGACGACAAGCTCTTCGCTGAGGTGCAGCCAGAGGATCTGCACAAGTTTGGCCTGATCCCGGAGTTCATCGGCCGTCTGCCGGTTGTCGCAACCGTCGATCCGCTCGATGTGCCGGCGCTCACCCGCATCCTCACCGAGCCTCGCAACGCCCTCGTCAAGCAGTATCAGCGCATGTTCGAGATCGACGGCGTCGACCTCGAATTCGAAGACGCCGCTCTTGAAGCAATCGCCGAGCAGGCCGTCGCCCGTAAGACCGGTGCGCGAGGGCTGCGAGCCATCCTCGAGACGCTGCTGGGGCCCGTGATGTTCGAAGTGCCCTCAGACGGCGATGTCACCAAGGTGATCGTCACCCGCGAGTCGGTGCTGGGCGAGGCACCGCCGCGCGTGCTGCAATCGCATCGCGGCCGCGAAAGCGCTTGACCGCAGCCTCACCATGGCCACCAGCGGCAGCGGCGCCCTGAGCGCTACAGCGCGGTGAGGTCGTAGCTGAGCAGCACCGAGCCGTCATCCTGCGGCAGCATCAGTGCGAAGACGTCGAGCTTGTCGTTTCGGAGCGTGGCTGAGGCATTCGCCGAGGCGGGGTCGCCCTGCGCATCGGTGAGCTCGAATCCACCGTCCGAGATGATCGCCGACCACTGCGTGGAGGCCTGCACGGCATCCTTCGCGCGCAGCACCACGAACCAGACACCGGCCCCGCGCTCACCGGCGTCGTCGATGACGGCACCATTCGGCAGCGGAAAACTGTTCGACGGGAAGCCCGCCGGCAGTGTCGCCTGCTTCTGCAGTGCCTCAGCGGGAACCTCTGCGCGCTGACCGGCATCATCAGGCGTCTTGCCCTTCGCGATCTGCTCTTTCGTCGTCGCGCCGGCGATCTCATCGGGTTCTGGCGCGCAGGAGGACAGCGAAACTGCGAGGAGACCGGCGAGTGCCGCAGCCAGCAGTGCGCGAGGGCGAAGGGGAGAGGTCATGTCGTTGCCTTTCACAGCAGCCAATCGTCGTCTTCAGCGTCGGAAGACCCTTCGGTGGGGAGCCCCGTGAGCGACTCCGTGGAAGCATCGAGCACCGCGACGACTCCACCGGCATCAAGGGTCACGATGACGACGTCTTCGAGCGCGCAGCGCGGGCGCCCTTCAAGCCAGGTGAGCGTCCAGGAGGCGGCGTCGGGGTGCTCGGCCTCCTGCGCTGCGATGGCGGGATGCAACTGCGGGGGCACGCTGCGGTGGGGCGGATCGCCCGCACGCCAGCGCACCCCCAGCTGCATGATCAGGCCTCGGTCTCTTCGAGTTCGATCTGAGCGACGGTTACGGCGTCGACCTCGGCGACCTCGATGCGCAGCTCGGCGATGCGCCCCACCGCAGCGAGGTCGTCGGCTGCGAGAGCCAGCCTGTCGCGCACGTCAACCGGGGCGTGCACCACGGCGAGCGTGACGGGTGTGCGCTGTGACGCCTTTGCGGCGGTTTTCGCGCCGCGCACACCCACGAGGGCACCTCCCACCAGGCCCAGCAGATCGGCGTCGGCGTTGCAGCCGGCGTGGTCGAGCACCTCTGAGGTGATGGGCCAGGCCGCACGGTGAACGGAACCCTCACCGAACCATGACCACACCTCTTCGGTCGCGTAGGGCAGGAACGGTGCGAGCAGACGCACGAACACGGAGAGTGCTGTGCGCAGCGCGGTCACTGCCGATGCTTGAGACTGCCCCTCACCGTTGTGTGCGCGCTCCTTGACGAGCTCGAGGTAGTCGTCGCAGAAGGTCCAGAAGAACGACTCCGTGAGTTCGAGCGCGCGGGCGTGATCATACGATTCGAAGGCGCGCGTGGCTCCCTCGATAACGCCGGCGAGGCCTGCGAGCATGGAACGGTCGAGCGCTTCGCTGACCGTGCCGGCGCCTGAGGCGTCGAAGGAGAGGGTGAACTTCGCCGCGTTCAGGAGCTTGATGGCGAGGCGGCGACCGATCTTGATCTGCGTCGGGTTCTGCGGGTCGAACGCAGCGTCGGTGCCGAGCTTCGCTGAGGCCGCCCAGTAGCGCACCGCGTCAGAGCCGTGCTGTTCGAGCATGCCCGCGGGGGTGACCACATTACCCTTCGACTTCGACATCTTCTTGCGGTCGGGATCGAGGATCCAGCCCGAGATGCCGGCGTTCTGCCAGGGCAGCTGACCGGCTTCGAGCTCGGAGCGCAGCAGTGTCGAGAAGAGCCAGGTGCGGATGATGTCCTGACCCTGGGGGCGCAGGCTGAAGGGGAACACGAGGCCGAAGAGCTCGGGATCTCGCTCCCAGCCGCCGGCGAGCTGCGGGGTGAGCGATGAGGTCGCCCAGGTATCCATCACATCGACCTCACCCACGAAGCCGCCGGGAACGCCGCGCTGATCTTCGGTGTAGCCGGCGGGCAGGTCGCTCGACGGGTCGACGGGGAGCTGCGAGGCGTCGGGGAGAATCGGCTGGTCGAAGACGGGGTTGCCTTCGGCATCGAGCGGGTACCACACGGGGATCGGGACGCCGAAGAAGCGCTGGCGGGAGATGAGCCAGTCGCCCGAGAGGCCTTCGACCCAGTTCTCGTAGCGCACGCGCATGAAGTCGGGGTGCCAGGCGAGTTCGCGGCCGTGCGCGAGCAGGCGCTCACGCAGCTGCTCGTCGCGGGCACCGTTCTTGATGTACCACTGGCGGGTGGAGACGATTTCGAGCGGCTTGTCGCCCTTCTCGAAGAACTTGACGGGGTGGGTGATCTTGCGAATCTCGCCGACGAGCTCGCCTGAGGCCTGCAGCGCCTCGACGATGGTGGCCTTCGCGCTGAACACGGTCTTGCCCGCGATCTGCGCGTAGGCTTCGCGGCCCCGCTCGCTCGTGATCGCCTCGGGGGCCTCCGAGATGACGCGGCCGTCGAAGCCGAGGATGGCGCGGTTGGGCAGGTCGAGCTCTCGCCACCACACCACGTCGGTGACATCGCCGAAGGTGCAGATCATCGCGATGCCGGTGCCCTTGTCCTGCTGAGCGAGGTGGTGTGCGACGATCGGCACCTCGACCTCGAAGAGCGGGGTGCGCACGGTGGAGCCGAAGAGCGGCTTGTAGCGCTCATCGTCGGGGTGCGCGACCAGCGCCACGCACGCGGCGAGCAGCTCGGGGCGCGTGGTGTCGATGAGGATGTCACCGCCACCGTCGGTGCGGTGGAAGGCAAGCGTGTGGTAGGCGCTGGGCTGATCCCGATCCTCCAGCTCGGCCTGAGCCACCGCGGTGCGGAAGGTGACATCCCACAGCGTGGGGGCCTGGGCCTGGTAGGCCTCGCCGCGCTCGACGTTGCGGATGAATGCGAGCTGCGAGGCCCGCAGCGATTCAGCCCCGATGGTGCGGTAGGTCTGGGTCCAGTCGACCGAGAGACCGAGCGTGCGCCAGAGATCTTCGAACTGCTTTTCGTCTTCGACGGTCAGCTTCTCGCACAGTTCGATGAAGTTGCGGCGGGAGATGGGCTGCTGATCCGCTGCCTTAATGCTCTTCCCGTCACCGCCCTCGTGCGGGGGAACGAAGCCCTCGACGTAGGGGAGTGACGGATCGCAGCGCACACCGTAGTAGTTCTGCACGCGGCGCTCGGTGGGCAGGCCGTTGTCATCCCAGCCCATGGGATAGAACACGCGCTTGCCTTGCATGCGCTGGTAGCGGGCGACGGTGTCGGTGTGGGTGTACGAGAACACGTGGCCGACGTGCAGCGAGCCCGAAGCGGTGGGCGGGGGCGTGTCGATGCTATAGACCTCGGCCCGTTCGGCGCCGTCGCGGTCGAAGCGGTAGGTGCCGGTCTCCTCCCATACCGGGCCCCACTTGGCTTCGAGGCCTTCGAGTTTCGGCTTGTCGGGGATCGCACTCATGCAGGGGCTCCGTCTTCGCTATGGGCGGCACCGCGTCAGTGCGCCGCCCGAGGGGGCGACTCTGGTGCCTGAATGGTCAACCGGGCCAGTCTATCGGAGCGTTTCGGAGCGTGTTGGACGCGGATCGCGTGGCGCAGGGCCGCGCTCAAGCCCGGCGCCGTGTGGGTGTGTGAGGGGTTAGTCGCGCAGACCTGCTGCGATCAGTGTCTCGTTCGCTGCGGGGTCACCGCCGGGTGCGGGTTCGGTGAGGTACTGCTCCCAGGAGAGCCCGGTCGGGGTGAGCCCTTGCTCGGCGATCCATCCGAAGAGGTGTTCGTAGGCCGCTGCGAGGAGGCTGTAGTCACCGCGCACGAGCAGGGTGGCTGCGCGTCCCGCGGGAAGTGTCTCGGAAGAGACCTCGCCATCGCCCCCGAAGGGCTCCGCGACGGGCACGGCGACGGAAAGGTCGAGATCGGGGCCGGGCTGCCCGTGCATCACACCCATGGGGGCCGCGGCTGGGGTGATGCCGGCTCGTGCGAGGGCGCCGAAGATCGCGGGGTAGGCCTTGTCGTAGAGCCCCGGGATCGCGTCGAAGCTCACGGTCTGTCTTACGACGGCGAGGTGCTGTGCTGGGCGTTCGACGACCTCGGGAACGGAGAACTGCTCGGTCACGGTGGGCTCCTCTGCTCAAGGTGCTCGGCGAGGATCGGTGGTTTCTCGACGTGCGCTGCTGCGTCACGCCCGATCCTACGCACACATCGGCCGCCGTGCGAGGGATGATGTTGATCCTCGAATCACCGGCCGCATCAGCTGGCCACGCGGCAGCGCGCCAGGGCCGAAGCGTAGCCCGCAGTCGCCCTTCAACGCAACGACGGGGAGCCCGCGCCGCGATGCCGCCGAAGCGGCAACAGCAGCACGGACTCCCCGTCGATCAGTGGGGCGTTGTGGCCGCCCCTCTCAGGAGATCGCTCAGGCGATGAGGCCGGGGAAGGCGTCGGGGTGTTCGGTGAGCCAAGCTTCGACGGCGCCCTCCGGGTCGCCCTTGTAGTCGTCGCCGGTCACGAGCGCTTCGAGTGCGCCGTAGCTGGCATCGTCGAGCTGAATGCCCTTGATGAGCTCCGCGGCCTCGGGGTACTGTGCGGAGAATCCGTCGGTGGCGAGGAAGTGCAGCGCTTCGGGCTCGCCCATCGCACCCTTCGGATCCTTGAGATCCTTCACCGGGAAAGCGTCATTCGCCCAGAAGGGACGCCACAGAGTGACGACGACATCCTCCTTCTTATCAATCTTCTCCTGCAGTGTCGCGAGCATGGTCGCGGTCGACGAAGTCACGAGCGAGTAGTCTCCCTCAAGGCCGTATTCGGGCATCATGACGGTCTCGGTCTGCTCAGTGAGGCCGGCGCTCGGCTCGATGCCGATGATCTCGCCATCGAAGCGGTCGGCCTGGCCGACGAGATCGTCGATCGAGTTCACATCGTCCATATACTCGGGGACCGCAATGGTGAGCACCGCGTTGTCGTAGTAGGCACCGAGGTCTTCGAGGCGGTCGCCGTACTGTTCCATATAGGTGGCGTGCGTCTTTTCAGACCAGGCAGAGGGGTACACGTCGATGTCGCCGCCCGCGAGCCCGGTGTAGAGCACGGCGGCTTCGGTGAGCTCTTCCATCTCGACGTCGTAGCCGAGCTTTTCGAGCTGGTTCTCGAGCAGGTATGCGGTGCTGAGGCCGTCGGTCCAGCTGGGCAGGTACCCGAGGGTGATGGTGCCTTTGTCGCCGCCGCCGTTGGCGGATCCGCTGTCGCTGGAGCAGCCGACGAGAGCGAGGCTGGCAGCCGCGCCGAGGGCGAGGATTCCGGTGAGCTTGCGCTTGATCATCGTGTTTCCTTTCTTTCCGCGCCCGGTGGCGCGGAACGGGGCTTGCCGCCCCGACTGTTCATTCGTGGTCTTGCGGGTCACTGGGCCGCGGCCGGCACGGGCGCGGGGGAGGGCGTGCGCTCGTTGCGCTGCTTGCGCAGCACGCCGAGCAGCGACGACTTGTATTCGGCAGGGTTGCCGAGCGCGGCGGTCACGCGGTCGAGGAAGACTGCGAGGATCACCACGCTCAGGCCGGCCTCGACGCCCTTCGCGATATTGAGAGTGGACAGCGCGGCCACGACCTCCTTCCCCAGTCCGTTGGCACCGGCCATGCCCGCGACCACGGCCATCGACAGCGCGAGCATGATGACCTGGTTGATGCCGGCCATGATGGTGGGCGTGGCGAGCGGCAGCTGGATGCCACGCAGGATCTTGCCGGGGGTCGCGCCGAAGGCCTGACCGGCCTCGACGGTCTCGGAGTCGACCCCGCGGATGCCGAGTTCGGTGAAACGCACGCCCGGGGGCAGCGAGAACAGCAGCGTGGCAAAGACGCCTGGCACGAAGCCGACGCTGAAGAACACCACGGCGGGGATCAGGTACACCAGCGACGGCATGGTCTGCATGAAGTCGAGCACGGGGCGGATCACCGCGCTGAAGCGGTCGTTCCGCGCTGCAAGAATGCCGAGTGGCACCGCGATGAGCACGGCGATCACGGCGGCAACCAGCACTAGCGCGAGCGTGAGCATGGCGTTCTCCCACTGATCCATGGCAACGATCAGCAGCATCGTCAGGGCCGTGCCCACCGCCAGCTGCCAGGAGCGCACGAGCCATCCGATCAATGCGAATATGATGATCAGCGCGGCGAACGGGATCGCGACGAGCGTGTCGGCGAGCCCTTCGACGAGCCAGCCGACCACGAGCGTGATGAAGTCGAGCAGCCAGGTGAAGGTGCTCTTGAACCAGTCGAGCGCATCGGCGACCCAGTCGCCCAGGGGAATGCGGAAGCCCTCCATCAGCGCACCTCCCCGCTCGTCGCCGCGGCGCCGGCGATCGCGCTCTCCTCGAGTGTTTGCGTGATCATGGCGGCGGACACCTCCGGGGTGGGTTCGATGACGGGGATCTCGGTGGTGGTGGCGGGTAGATCTGCGAGCGCTGCGAGCAGCGTGACGCGGGGCACGACGCCGATGAGCCGACCTTGCGCATCGGTGACGGCAACGGGCAGCGGGCTCTCGACCGCGAGCTCGAAGAGGTCGGCGATGAGCTGGTCGCGCTGCACGATCGACGGCGTGGGGCGCAGCCGCTCGGTCAGGTCGGTGCTGCCCTCGCGCACCTGGCGCAGCACGTCCTTGTCCCGCACCACGCCGAGCAGGCGGCGTGCGGAGTCGGTCACGAAGCAGGCTGAGGTCTGCAGATCGCGCATGGTCTTCAGTGCGGTGCGGGGGCCGGCCGAGGCGAAGACGACGGCGTGCGGCGGCTCCATGACGTCGCCGGCGGTGAGCACGCGGGCGCGATCCACGTCTTGTACGAACTGGGCGACGTAGTCGTTCGCGGGGTCGGTGAGGATGTCGTTGGGGGTGCCAACCTGCACGATGCGGCCGTCGCGCATCACTGCGATGCGGTCGCCCAGGAACATCGCCTCATTGAGGTCGTGGGTGATGAACACGATCGCCTTCCCCAGTTCCTGCTGCAGCTCGATGAGCTGCTCCTGCATCTCGCGGCGGATCAGGGGGTCGAGCGCTGAGAATGCCTCGTCCATGAGCAGGATGTCGGTGTCGGCGGTGAGGGCTCTGGCGATGCCGACGCGCTGCTGCATGCCGCCGGAGAGTTCGCCTGGGAGGCTGCGCTCCCAGCCTGCGAGCCCAACCCGTTCGAGCCAGCCACGGGCCTTCTCGTGACGTTCGGCCACGGGTACACCCTGCAGTTCGAGGCCGTAGGCGACGTTATCGAGCACGGTGCGGTGGGGGAGCAGCGCGAAGTGCTGGAACACCATCGACATGTGGTCTCGACGCAGTTCGCGCAGCTCGGCTGCGGTGCGGCCAACGACCTCTCGCCCGTTGACGGTGATGGAGCCGTCAGTGGTGGGGTTGAGGCCGTTGAGCATGCGGATCAGCGTGGACTTGCCGGAGCCCGAGAGGCCCATCACCACGAAGATCTCGCCCCGGCTCACGGTGAAACTCGCGTCGATCACCGCCGCGGTGCCGTACGGGCGCACATCGTCGCGAGACGCACCTCGTTTGAGGTGTTTGACTGCTTCTTTCGGGCGCCGCCCGAACACCTTGGTGGCGTGGTTGACTTCGATGGCGGGCGCGTCGGCGCGCGCCCGGTTGGACTGTTCAGTTGTCTTGTTCACTTTTCAACTCCTCTGGCGAAGGAGGGCGCGGATCGCGGGCGCGTCGAAGGGCGGCACGTGCCGTGCGCCGAAAAACGGCAGCCCAGATCCGCGGCCTCCCAACAGGCCGGATATCGTATTGCGGAGTGTTCACCGGCCACCTGCCGTCGCGCCCGCCTTCGGCTCGCTGTAGCTCAGCGATTTCGTTCCGAGGGGCGCGACGAGCGGCATCAGATGTGCACTCGACGCTGCTTCGACGCTAACAACGTCGAGAGGCGACATGCAAGGCGAAGGGGGCGCTCAGAACCCCAGAACCGACGGAATACATGGCCCCGATCAGGTATTTTGCGCATTCACCATCGTTACGCGGACGTTACACTCGCGCCCTGAAAGGTGCCCTTCGGGGCGCTCGCAGCGCAGGGGCTCGCCACACGACGGGCAGTGCCGCTACAGTTGACACTGTATCCATCTATCTTCACTCGATGAGGTTTCCGTGTCAGTTCTCTCGATATCGCACGCATCAGCTGCGATGATTTCGAGGTGCACACCGGCATGAGTTATCAACGAATGCCCCGAGACGGTCGCGGGGTCGCAGAACGCGACTCGATGGGTGACGCGTTCACCGTCGGCTTCAGCAACGACGATCTTGCCGAGCTGGAGCGTCTGCAGCGGCGCCGACGTGCCCTGCTCATTGGCGGTGCAGCAGCGATCGCACTCGTGCTGGGCGGGGTCGTTGTGGTGGTGCTGCCGCACGCGATCAGCAGCTTCAGTGCTCTGCCGGTGACGGGCCCACCTGGGCCTGCGGGCGAGCACGGCGAGGCCGGTGAGCCTGGCGCTACGGGAGCAGCGGGCGCTACAGGAGCCGCGGGAGCCACGGGCGCTACTGGCGCTACTGGAGCGCGCGGCGCGGCTGGCGCGACCGGGGCAACCGGGGGACAGGGCATCGCTGGCGCGCAGGGTGCGACGGGTGCGACCGGTGCTGCAGGCTCCCCGGCGCTGCTCGGAGAGGGGTCCGGCCTGCGGATCGATGCCGGCGGTCTCGGCCTGATGAGCTGCCCCGCCGGACACACGCTCGTCGCCACTGCCGAGGGTGGCTGGGCGTGCTCGGATGGTGCGGCCAATACTGCGGCGGATCCGCCCCTCACCATCGAAAACTGCGGCACCAACATGGCGCAGAGCCTGAACCTTATCGATGGCGCACTCTCGTGCACCGCGCCCCCGGCTGACTCCTCCACGACCCCAGATCCCGCCCCCGATGAGCATGCGGAGCCGGCCGAGCAGCCCGTCGAGCAGCCCCCGGCAACGGAAGCTCCCGCCGAGCAGGGCGCGGTCGCGGCTCAACACCCCCGGTCGCCACTCGCGCAGCTGTCGTTGGGCCCGGAAATCGGCGGCGCACTCGGCATCCCGGTGCCGAGCTGCGAGTCGGGGGAGCGCATCCGGTGGACCGGCTCGGCCTACGCCTGCGGCATATCTCCCGAGATCCCCGCCGATGCGTGCCCTGCGCCCGGTGACGTCAGCTACTTCGACGAGCGAGCCCTGCGCTTCACTGACGCGCAGGGACGTGGCTGGCTGCGACTCAACGGCCAGGAGCTGGTGCGCGGCGACTTCGCCGAGGTTCCCGATGCGCTCTTCACCGAGGTGACTCCGGTGGTGACGCCCGCCATGGACGCCGAAGTGGTTGGTGGGTTCAAGGTGACGTCCTCACGCGCCGCAGGCGACGGGGGGAACGCTCCGGCCGCGTTCTCGGCATTCGGGCGGATCGGCGAACTCGGCATCGACCCAGCCTCCGTTCCCGCCTGGCAGACAGGCACCCCGCCGCTCGGTGAGTGGCTTGCCGTCTCGCTGCCGGAACAGCGCACCGTGACGCACTATGTGCTTCGAGCGTCGGGAGAGGCGACCTCCGCCCCGGCGGAGTTCAGGCTCGAAGGTTCGAATGACGGCAGCGCCTGGACCGCGCTTGATACGCGTTCTGGTTTGGCCTGGGCGCCGTTCGAGGAGAAGACCTTCGAGGTCATCTCGCCCCAGCAATTCGGCCAGTACCGACTCGTGATGAGCCGGGCCGCGGCAAGCGACTCGGCTGCAGCAGTGCTCGAACTGCGTCTGCTGCACGCAAGCGATCATCACCGCAATCTCGTGGCGATGCCCGCCGTTGACGGCCTGCAGCCCTATACCCGCAGCGAAGCGGCATGCTCCACGGGCGAGCAGGCGACCACACGCTCCGACAACCGCGGTCAGATCCTTCCCTGGGATGGCACCGCGACGGCGTGGGCCGATCCCTCGGTGCTGCGCTTCGACCAGGCCACGGGCCTGTTCGCAAAGGCCCTGCAGGTGGAGACCCTGCGCGATTCAGAGGGCAGCATCGGCGATGAAGGTGAAGTGCTCACCGTGATTGACGGCAAGATCAGGTGGGTGCCCCTGTCTCAGCTGCGCGACTGAGCGACACGAGATCCGCTGCTTGCCGAATCTGCGGGTGAATTTTCCCACCGCCGAGGGTGAAAAATGGCGCTTCAAGGGTGATATTTGCCGCCGATGAGCGTGACACCGAGTTTCGCGTAGCTAATCTTGGACTCTGAAATTACGGGCAGGACTGTGCGTTGCGTGGGGAGCAATGCGGCCACGCGGATGCCGCGGAGCAATGAGCTTTCCCTGGGGAACAGAAGGAATCGCAGTATGTCGAGAACCACGAGGCGGCTGTTGTCGCGCTCGGTGCGACCGCGCTGATGGGGGCGGCCGTCAGCGCTGCTTCGGCGGCGCCGTCGAATATTGACCCGAATAGGCCGCGCAGTCTCACGATTCATAAGCTGTCGCAGCCCACCAAGGCCGGTGTTGCTGGTGACGGTTCGGAGCTGGCCCCGGGGAGCCTGCCGGCTGATGCGCTTCCTCTGAACGGGGTTGAGTTCACGGTGCAGCAGGTCACCGCTATCGGAGGCAAGTCTGTCGACCTCGCCACCGATGCCGGGTGGGCAACGATCCAGCCCTACCTCAACGGCACCACCCCCTTCGTGCCGGGTAGCGCGACGCTCGGTGATGAGCCATACGCGGTGAAGACCGTTGATGACCGCTCCGCGCACGCGTTGGGGGAAAGGATCGCCTGGACGGTCCCTGTGCTCATCCCTGACAGCCCCCGCTATGTGGTCACCGACTTGAGCTTTAAGAACATCCCTGAGGGGTGGACGTGGGATACCTTCAAGCTTCCGAATCTGCTGCGCGCGGATCCCGGAAAAGACTGGACGAGCGGCACCCAGAGCAACCCCGATGCGATCTATGTCACTGAGCCTGGCGGGGCTCGTGTCAGAACCGATGGGTGCTTTACCCAGGGTTGCGCGGACCACTATTGCGGGCAAGATTATCTTGACGCGCTGAAGCCCGGTTCGCTGGTGGAGATCGTCTATGAGATAAAGATGAACCAGCTTCCTGCGAACGGAGTCGTGCGCAACCAAGCAGAGGTGGGTGTCAACGGCGCGGCCTCGATGTCTGAGTCGCAGACGCTGTGTGGCAAGGCGCAGTTCACGAAGCACGCGGCGGGTGACCAGTCGAAGGTGCTCGCCGGTGCCGAGTTCCAGGTCTTCGCCGACAGGGCCGCAGCCGACGCTGCGAGGGTTGCCGCGGACCAGCCGGTCACCACAGGCCTCACCTCCGACGCGAACGGCATTGTCACCGTTCCCGGCCTCAATGCCTCGCAGGCCGGCATCAAGTACTGGGCTGTAGAGACGAAGGCACCCGCGGGCTACGTCGCGTCGACGACGCCGATCGAGTTCACCGTCACCCCTGGCGCAACCCCGACGGGCACCGCCGCGGTGCACGTGCCGAACCAGATGCGCCAGGCCGGCGCCTTGCCCGTGCTCGGCGGGGCCGGCATGACCGCAATCGGAATCGGGGGAGCGATCCTCATCGTAGGCGGAGTGCTCTTCGCCATCTTCGGCCGCCGCAAGCGCGACACCGCGGCGCAGTAGTGCGAACCTCCCGTTCCCGCAGCGCATGGGGGAGCGGGAGGGCATCGGGTGCCCCATGCCTAAATTAGACACACGTATAGCAGGCTTGGCACAGCGATGATACTCAACGAATTATCAGCATCCGTATAAGATGAGCACAACCGAAATCGCACCCCGTTCCAGCCGGAATCCACGCAGGAGACCATGACCGTAACCACCGCAGCGGAGCCGAAGGGCTCCGCGGTCGCCGCCCCGCACTCCGGGGCGGCGAAGAAGCGACCCCGCGGGCGGTGGTCGCTTCCTCCGGGGCGCCGCGTCGTTGTGGCGGCAATGGTCTGGCTGGGCGTGCTGGTGCTGCTCTACCCAGCCGCGGCACAGTGGTTCGAACAGCGGGATCAGGCCAACGCCACCCGAGAGCTTTCCAGCACCCTTGAGAAGGTGGGCCCAACGCAGCGGCATCAGGTACTGGAGGAAGCGCGTGCCTACAATCAGCGTTTCGCTGTGGGCACCGGTCTTCCGGGTGAAGACTACGCCGAAACGCTGCTGTTGCCGGGCAGCGACGTCATCGCGCGCCTGCGCGTGCCCTCCATTGATCTTGACCAGCCGATCCGCCACACCCTCGCGGAGAGCGCCCTGATTCGCGGTGTCGGGCACTCGGAGAACTCCTCCCTGCCCGTCGGCGGCGACGGCACCCATGCCGTGCTCGGCGCACACCGTGGCGTTGCAGAATCGGTCGGCTTCACGCATCTTCCCGAGGTGAAGGTGGGCGACCTGGTGTACATCGAGGTAATGGACGAGGTGCTGACCTACCGCGTGACCTCCACTGAGGTGCTCGAGCCGCAGCAGGCCGCCATGCACCCGGTCTACCCCGACCGCGACATCATCTCCCTCATCACCTGCACGCCCCTCGGCGTGAACTCGCACCGCTTCGTAGTGACCGCCGACCGCCTCATGCCCCCGCCCGTCAACCAGAGCGCCGGCCTGCCGTCGGCGCTCCCCAGGTTCCCCTGGTGGGCAGTGGCTGCGGGCGCTGGGACGCTGTGCCTCATCACCGTGATCGTGCACGCGCGCCGCGAGGTGAAGCGCGACAAGCTCGCGGCCTTCGAAGCCGGTCTCGCCAAGCTGAGCGAGAGCGTCGCACATGACCCCACTCCCGTCGCTCCGAACGGCGCAGCGCACCGCGGAACGGAGACCCCCCAATGACCAGCACGCCCGCACACCACCCCCGCCAGCCGCAGGGAAACGCCGCCCCTCCGCAATCCAAAGCCCCCGGAGGCGAAAACCCGTCAACCGAGCGCGTTCCGTGGGACGCGTCAACTGCGCTCGACGAGGCCATGGCGCGTCTGCGCAGCGTGCTCGCGGAGAGCAAAACCGCGCTCGCAGAGGCGGCCGATCCGCCCCCCGAGGTGACATTTGAAGAGCCTGCCACGGCCCGCATCGCTCCCGCACCAGCGGGTCCGAGCGTCGCCTCGCAGCCGCGCACCGTCCCTGCGACCAGCGCAGCAGCCTCGCCGGAACCGCACACGGGTAGCCACGCCCGCATCGAACCGGCGCCTCGGCAGCCGAGGACCGCATCACCCCGACGCCCCAGCGCCGGCCACTCCGCGCGACCCGTCGCCTCAGATACGCGACCGAACTTCGAGGCCGATCTGCTTCCCGCCCCGACAACCGCGGTAGATACTGCGCCGGTGCGCCGCGAACCCAACGACCCGCGCACCGCCGGAGCAGCATCGGAGCCCCGCAGCTTCGACCAGCTGCTTGCGGGGGAACAGCCTGCTACGCACGCATTCAACGAGCTGCCGAGCGCCTACGACACACCGATGCCGCGAGTCACCGCCGAAGCAGCGCTCTCCGACAGCGTCAGCATCGATGAGCCTGAGGCGCGCACTCCCACAGCGCACACGGCTCCCGAGCACACCATCGCGTCGAGCACCATCACCGAGTCGGCACCACGGCAGCTCGACCAGCAGCGGCGCTCCGCACCACGCAGCGGCACCACCGACAAGAAGCCGCGGCGCAAGCCCGCAGCAGATAAGCGCACGCGGATCCGCCTCACTGAACGACTCGGCGTGCTGCGCGATCTGTGGCAGCTCCGCCGAGTGCGCCTCACGGCGATCGCTGTGGGCGGTGCGCTGCTGCTCGGAGCCGTCGCCGTGCCGGTGGTGACGCAACTCACCGCGCGCTCCGGCGCCGCGGGCGCGGGGGAGTCAAGCACCGCGGAAGGGTTGTCGGGCGAGGATCTCCTCGCCGAAGTGGGCACCCTGATGGTGCTCCCCGAGGAGACTCCGACCATCGCCACCGTCGAAGACCCGGCGACGCTCAGCGCCGAACCATTCTTCGCCCGAGCTGAGACCGGCGACCGCGTTCTCATCTTCCCGGAGAGCCGCCTCGCGGTTCTTTACCGGGAATCGCAGCACATCATCATCAACGCCGGTACACTGAGTGTTGGGGTGGATCCGACTGTTTCTCAGCAAGCTCCCTCTGAAGAAGTGGCCGATCCTCCTACCGGCGAAGAAACACCGGCAGAATAGCTTGCCTGAGCGCTACGCATCGACAGCACTAATCCCGCAGACTGAAAGAGCACAGCATGTCGCTACACGAATATGAGATCCCCCGCGAAGTGCGCGGCTACTCTCGCCACGCTGTCGATCGACTCCTCCGCAACTTCGAGGCGAAGGTGCAGCAGATGCAGAGCGATCGCGACGGCATCGCCGATCGCGTGCTCGATCTCGAGGCGCAACTCGACATTGCGAAGAAGCAGCTTTCGAAGGCGCAGCAGAGCAAGCCGAACTTCTCGGGTCTCGGTTCGAAGTTCGAAGAGGTGCTGCGCATCGCGGAAGCGCAGGCCGAGAAGATGATCACCGACGCGCACGCGGAGGCCGAGCAGATCGCTTCGGAGGCCGCTGCAGAGGCGCAGCGGCGCACCCGTGAGAGCGAGGCACGCGCGAACCAGCTGATCGGCGATGCCACCGCCCGCGCCGAGGAGATCCGCCTCTCCAGCGAAACACACGCCGCAGAAATGTCGAGCCTCGCCAACAAGCGCCTGACCGAGGCCAGCGAAACACTCGCATCGGCCAAGCGCGAGGTGTCGCGCCTGCAGGCCGAGGCCGAGAGCGAGATCGTGCAGATGCGCACCGCCGCGCAGCAGCAGATCGACGAGCAGCGCACCGAGATCAACCGCATGCGACTCGAAACGGAGCACGCCGTGCTCGCCGCCGAGCGCGCGATCGCCCATCGCCAGGAAGAGGCCGAGGCCGAGTACGCGCAGCGCCACGAGGCTGCGCTGAGCGAAGCGCAGGCCGTGCTCGACGAGTCTAACGCGAAGGCAGCTGAGATCAACCGCCGCGCCTACGAGGTCTCGCAGGAGAGCGAGTCGCTGCACACCCGCGTGCAGCAGTTCGTGGAGCAGCAGCGCCGCGAAGCGCTCGAGAAGGCCCACAATCTCGTCGAGGCCGCGAGGCTGCAGGCCGAGGCTGTCACCCGCGAATCCGAGGAGTTTTCTGAGCGTCTCTTCGGGCGCGCACTCACCCGCCTGGAGCAGATGCGCGGCGAGATGGACTACGTGCAGGAATTCGTCAACCGCCGCAAGGCCGCACGCACCACCGACGCGGTGATCGCCGAGCTCGAAGAGCAGCTGCGTCACCACGCCTGAGCACCGACCTTGCGGCCGCGCACTCAGTGGGTGCGCGGCCGCAGTGCGCTAGAGTAGAGCCCATCGACTGCGATCCGGCTATCACCGGTGAGTCTTCGGAAGAACGGCGCGTGATCTTCGGATCGCGCACTCACTAGACCCGAACGGGTACGGCCCGTTACAGCCGAATGAAGAGGCCCGTGCGACCAGCGCGCCGGGCAAGCGGGGTGGTACCGCGGGTGAGGGATCCAGCATCTCTGAGCTCGTCCCGGCACTGACACACCGCCGATCCGACACCGAGACCCATGAATGTCAGTGGTCTTCGTCAGACTGGCGGCAGACAGACCGAGAAGCCAGGAGCGAGCAATGCCGTACCCCCAGCAGTCGACCGGAGCCAGCCCTTCCGAAGGGTCCTCACCCGCTGACGCGCAGGCGATCCCCGCCGGCGTGAGCCCGTCCCCGCGGCTCCCCGAGATCGAGCAGCAGGTGCTCGAATTCTGGAAGCGAGACGACACCTTCCGTGAGTCGATCCGTCGCCGTGACGGCCACGAAGAGTGGGTGTTTAACGACGGCCCTCCCTTCGCGAACGGTCTGCCTCACTACGGACACCTCCTCACCGGCTACGCCAAGGACGTGTTCCCTCGCTTCCAAACCATGCGCGGGAAGAAGGTCGAGCGCCGCTTCGGCTGGGACACTCATGGTCTCCCCGCCGAGCTCGAGGCAATGAAGCAGCTGGGCATCACCGAAAAGGCCGAGATCGAGCAGATGGGCGTCGCCGCCTTCAACGAGAAGGCTCGCGAGTCGGTGCTGCAGTACACGCGCGAGTGGCAGGAGTACGTCACCCGACAGGCCCGTTGGGTCGATTTCGAGAACGACTACAAGACGCTCAACCTCGGCTACATGGAGAGCGTGATCTGGGCATTCAAGCAGCTCTATGATCGTGGTCTCGCCTACGAGGGTTCGCGCATTCTGCCCTACTGCTGGCGCGATGAGACCCCGCTGTCGAATCACGAGCTGCGCATGGATGACGACGTCTACCAGATGCGACAGGATCCCTCGGTCACCGTCACCTTCCCACTCGCCGGTGAGCACGCGGTCGAACTGGGCTTGGAGGGCGTGCGAGCCCTGGCCTGGACCACCACCCCCTGGACCCTCCCCACCAACCTGGCTCTTGCGGTCGGCCCCGAGATTGCCTACGCCGTCGTGCCCGCAGGCCCCGCAGGCGCCGCCGACGGGGGCGCCGCCGGTGACGCCCACTACCTGATCGCCGTCGAACTGCTCGGCAACTACGCGAAAGATCTCGGCTACGCATCCGCAGACGCCGCACGCGAAGCCATCGCACGCACGCTGCCCGGCAGCGAGCTCGCCGGTGTGCGCTACGAGCGGGTCTTCGACTACTACGCCGACGCCGAGGAGTGGGGCACCGAGAACGCCTGGCAGATCCTCGTCGACGACTACGTCTCGACGGGCGACGGCACCGGCATCGTGCACCAGGCCTCCGCCTACGGCGAAGACGATATGCGTATCACCGCCGCCGCTGGCATCCCCGTGATCGTGAGCGTCGACGACGGAGGCCGTTTCCTGAAGGCAGTCACCGATGTCGCAGGCAAGCTGTGGATGGATGCCAACCGCCCGCTGATCCGCCTCATGCGCGAGCGCGGTCGGCTGCTGCGCGAGGCGAGCTACGAGCACTCCTACCCGCACTGCTGGCGCTGCCGCAACCCGCTGATCTACAAGGCAGTGTCGAGCTGGTTCGTGCGCGTCACCGAGCTCAAACAGCGCATGCTCGAAACGAACGAGCAGATCACCTGGGTTCCCGAGAACGTGAAGCACGGCCAGTTCGGCAAGTGGCTCGAGGGGGCGCGCGACTGGTCGATCAGTCGCAACCGCTTCTGGGGCAGCCCGATCCCGGTCTGGAAGAGCGACGACCCCGAGTACCCTCGCATCGACGTGTACGGCTCGATCGCCGAACTCGAGCGCGATTTCGGCGAGCTGCCGCGCGGTGCCTCGGGCGAGGTCGACCTGCATCGCCCCTACATCGACTCGCTGACGCGGCCGAATCCCGACGACCCCACGGGCAAGTCGACGATGCGCCGCATCGAGGATGTGCTCGATGTCTGGTTCGATTCCGCGTCCATGCCGTTCGCGCAGGTGCACTATCCCTTCGAGAACCAGGAGTGGTTCGACACCCACCAGCCCGCAGACTTCATCGTCGAGTACATCGGGCAGACCCGCGGCTGGTTCTATGTGCAGCACGTGCTCGCCACAGCACTCTTCGACCGCCCCGCGTTCAAGAACGTCATCAGCCACGGCATCGTGCTCGGCAGCGACGGCAACAAGATGTCGAAGAGCCTGCGCAACTACCCCGACGTGAACGAAGTGTTCGACCGCGACGGCTCTGACGCGATGCGCTGGTTCCTCATGGCATCACCGGTGGTGCGCGGCGGCAACCTCATCGTCACCGAAGAGGGCATCCGCGAGGGCGTGCGCCAGTTCATCCTGCCACTTTGGAGCACCTGGTACTTCTTCAGCCTTTACGCCAACGCCGATGGCGCGACAGGGGAGTGGCGCACCGACTCCAACGACCCGCTCGACCGCTATATCCTCGCGAAGACCGGCAGGCTCGTGCGCGATGTCGAGGCTCACCTTGAAGGGCTCGACACCACCTCGGCGGCCGAGGCACTGCGCGCCTACGCCGAGGTGCTCACCAACTGGTACGTGCGTCGCTCACGCGACCGCTTCTGGGAAGGCGTGCACGGAGAGAACGGCAAGCCCGGCAACAAGCAGGCCTTCGACACCCTGTACACCGTGCTCGAGACCGTCGCCCGCGTCGCCGCACCCCTGGCACCTCTGGTCACCGAAGAGCTGTGGCGGGGCCTCGGCTACACCGAAGGCGCAAGCAAGGGTCGCTCGGTGCACCTCGAAGACTGGCCCTCGGCAGACGCCTTCCCGGCCGATGAAGATCTCGTCGCGGCCATGGATGAGGTGCGCCTCATCACCTCGCAGGCGCTCGCACTGCGCAAGGCCCGCCGTCTGCGGGTGCGCCTGCCGCTTGCAGAACTCACGGTGGTGACGGCACGCCCGCAGGCCCTTGAACCCTTCGCGGACATCCTGCGCGACGAGCTCAACGTCAAGGCCGTGCGTCTCGTGCAGCAGACCGAAACCAGCGCCGAAGAGCACGGCATCGTGCAGACGCTCGCTGTCAACGCCCGCGCCGCAGGCCCGCGCCTCGGCAAGCAGGTGCAGCAGGCCATCAAGGCCGCCAAATCGGGTGACTGGTCAGAAGAGGCCGGCGTTGTAGTGGCTGGCGGCATCGCCCTGGAGCCGCACGAGTACGAGCTGACGCTGAGCACCGGCACTGCGGCAGACGCTGACGGCGGCCCGGCGCTCTCGCTCATTCCCGGCGGCGGTTTCATTCTGCTCTCCACCGAAACAACAGCCGAGCTGGAGGCCGAGGGTGTCGCCCGCGATGCCATCCGCGCCGTGCAAGAAGCTCGCAAGAACGCAGGCCTCGACGTCAGCGACCGCATTGTGCTCGCCCTGAACACCACGCCCGAGCACGCGAGCGCCCTCGAAGCGCACGCCGAACTCATCGCTGCCGACACTCTGGCCATCGGCTTCGCCGTCAGGGCCGTCGCCGACGACGACTTCGCCGAGCTGCTGGGCGCGCTTCCCGAGCCGGGTGCCGGAGTGTTCGTCTCCCGTGCAGATGCGCTCGGCACCGCTAAGGATCCGCTCGTCATCACGATCGATGCCACCGAGCACGGAAAGCAGGACGCAGCGTGAACGCCATGAACACCGACGCCGCCGCGCGGGTCTACGAAGAGCTGCTCACCCGCGTAGGTGAGGCGAATCCTCGCCCGCGCATCGAGCCGGTGCGTCGGCTCGCCGAGCTCGCCGGCAGCCCACAGCTGTCCTACCCGGTTATCCAGGTCGCCGGCACCAACGGCAAGACTTCAACGAGCCGCGCCATCGAGTCGTTGCTGCGCGCGCACGGTCTGCGCACCGGTCTGTTCACAAGCCCGCACCTCGTTGATTTCACGGAGCGATTCCAGATCGACGGCACCCCCATCGACGGTGCTGTGCTCGCCTCGGCCTGGGATGAGCTGCGACTGCCCCTCGAAGTGGTCGACGCCGAACTCGCCGCTGCCGGCCAGGGGCCGATCACTTTCTTCGAGGCGCTCGCTGTGCTGGCCTACGCGGCATTCGCCGATGCCCCCGTCGAGGTGGCGGTGATCGAGGTAGGCATGGGTGGCGAGTGGGACGCGACGAACATCGCAGACGCCCGCGTCGCCGTCTTCACGCCCATAGACCTCGACCACACGGCAATTCTCGGGCCAGACATCGAAACTATCGCGCGCACCAAGGCAGGCATTGTGAAGCCCGGCAGCGCGGTCGTCTCGGCTGAGCAGGCGCCCGAGGCGCTGTCCGAGCTCGAAGACGCTGCCGAACGAGCGGGCGCGCCCCTCATCGTGCAGGGGCGCGACTTCCGCCTCATCGAAGATCGCGTCGCCGTAGGCGGCCGCCAGATCGAGTTCGTCGGCATCACCGGCCGCCCCTACGATCCGGCCTTCGTGCCGCTCTTCGGCCGGCACCAGGCCGAGAACGTCACGCTCGCCGTCACAGCCGTCGAGGTGTTCTTCGGTGCGGAACGACCCGTTCCTGAAGAGGTGCTCGACGAGGGTCTCAGCCAGCTCACCTCACCGGGTCGCCTGCAGCTCATCGGCACCGATCCCGTGGTCTACGTGGATGCCGCGCACAACCCGCACGGTGCCGAAGCGCTCGCGCGGGCCGTCACCGAGTCGTTCAACTTCGAGGAGCTGGCCCTCGTGGCTGGCGTGCTCGAAGAGAAGGACGCCTTCGGGTTGCTGCGCGCTCTCGCGCCGATCGCGCACCGCGTCACCGTCACCCCCGTCGAGTCCCCCCGCTCGCTCGATGCGTCGGCTCTGCGCGAGATCGCCGAAGAGGCGATCCCTGATACGCCTATCGAGGTTGCTGACAGCTTGCCCGAAGCACTCGATGAGGCACGCGCCTGGGCTGGCCGGGCTGAGGGCCGCGGAGTGCTCGTCGTCGGTTCGGTGCTGCTTGCGGGCGAGGCAATCGCTCACGCCCGCGCCGAGGGCTGGGGGATCGCATGACAGGCAAGCAGACCGGCGCCGCCGACGGCCTTAACGGCGATCCGAAGCGGCAAGCGAACCTGGCCAACTCTGCGAACCCCACCAGCCCCTCCACCCCAGATGCTGCTGAGGAGCTGCAGCTGTCTCCTTCAGAGACCATGGCCCACAATTCGGCAATGCGGGTGGCGGGTGCGCGCCGCGGCACACAGTCCACGCAAAAGGCGCTCGCGTCGATCGTGCTCGGCTTCGAACTCATCGTGGTGGTGCTGATCGGTCTTTCGCTGTTCGGTCTCGGCACGCTGGAGCCGCGCGAGCTGGGCCTCGTGATCGGCGGTGGCCTGGGCCTGCTCATCATCGTGGCCCTGGGTGTGATGCGCGTAGGCCGAGTGGGGATCATCATCGGCTGGGTGGTGCACGCCCTCATGCTCGCAACGGCGATCCTGTTGCCGATGGCCCTGCTGGTAGGGCTCGTCTTCACCGCGCTCTGGGTGTACTGCATGGTGAAGGGCGCGCAGATCGATCGCGATCGTGCTGCCTGGATTGACGCGCAGGGCGCCTGACCGCAAGTTTCGGGGCCTGCAGTCTCGATAGAATCTGTGGCGGGGTGACACGCACCCCGCCGACCCTGTACTGAAGGAGCGTGCATGTCCGCTGAAGAGACCCTCATCCTGGTGAAGCCCGACGGCGTGGCCCGTGGCCTCACCGGGGAGATCCTGCGCCGCATCGAGGCGAAGGGCTACACCATCGCCGATCTGCGCATGGTGCACGCGGATCGCGAGCTGCTCGCCGCGCACTACGCCGAGCACGAGGGCAAGCCCTTTTACGAGCCGCTGATCGATTTCATGAGTTCGGGCCCCGTGGTTGCGGTGCGTGCCAGGGGCGAGCGCGTGATCGAGGGCTTCCGTGCACTGGCCGGCGCCACCGATCCGACCACCGCCGCTCCGGGTACGATCCGCGGCGACCTCGGCCGTGACTGGGGCCTGAAGGTGCAGCAGAACCTGGTGCACGGCAGCGATTCGACGCTCTCGGCCCAGCGCGAGCTCGGCCTCTGGTTCGCGTAGTCGCACGCTCGTGGAATCCCTGAGCGCTGCAGAGGCCCGGCGCGTCGGGCTCGCCGCTCAGGGGTTCTCGAACGCGCCGCGGCTGCGGCGCAGACGCCCGTTCGATGCGGTGCTTGAGGCGCTGCATGTGCTGCAGATCGACTCGGTCAACGTGTTCGCTCGCAGCCACTATCTGCCGGTATTCTCCCGTCGCGGCGACTATGATGCGGCGGCACTCGACAGGCATCTGTGGCGCGGCGGCGAATTCACGGAGTATTGGGCGCACGAGGCGGCATTCATTCCAGTGCATGATCGGGCCCTGTTCGGGTGGCGCATGGGGGAGTTCCGTGATCGTTTCACCAGCAACGGCCGCGCCGAGGCGCTGGCGCCAACGATCGAGCGAGTGCGTTCGGCGCTCGCGGCTGGCGGGCCTCAGTTCGTGCGCGAGCTTGATGATGGCCCGCGAAACGGGCGGGGCCCGTGGTGGGACTGGAGCGAGACGAAGCAGGCCGTTGAGATGCTGTTCGCCTGGGGCGAGGTGGTGTCTGCAGGCCGCGAGGGGTTTCAGCGGCGTTACGCCCTCGCCGAGCAGGTGCTCCCCGCCGATGCGCTCCGAACAGTGGAGCGGGAGGAGGCGCAGCGTGCGCTCGTCGAGCAGGCGGCCCGCTCTCTCGGGGTCGCGACGCTCGCCGACCTCGCCGACTATCACCGCTTGAAGACGGCTGATGCTCGTGCGGCGGTGGGGGCGTTGGAGGAGCAGGGGATCCTGATTCCGGTGACCGTCGCCGGCTGGCAGCGCAGCGATGGCGCACCGGAGGCTGCGTGGCTGCACCGGGATGCGCGGGTGCCGGCGCGGCTCGCCCCTGACGCGCTGCTCACTCCGTTCGATCCGGTGGTGTGGTTCAGGCCTCGGGCGGAGCGCATGTTCGATTTTCACTACCGCATCGAGATCTACACGCCGAAAGAGAAGCGACGCTACGGCTACTACTGCCTGCCGCTGATGGTCGGCGGGCGCCTCGCGGGCCGCATCGATCTCAAGGCGGAGCGCCCCCGGAAGCTAGGTGAGCGCGGTGCGCTGCTGGTGCAGGCTGCGTGGATGGAGGATAGGGCGCCTGCGCGCACTGCCGAGGCAGCAGTGTCGTTGTTGGCACGCGCGGCACGCTGGCAGGGACTCGATGAGGTGCGGGTGAGCGGCGTGGGCAGTCTGCAACTGCCCGCGGGCTTCGATGCTGCCTAGAGCAGCGGTAACGAAGATCGCCTCTCGCGAACCGACGCGAGAATGTCAGTGGTCCCGAGTACCCTCGAAACCATGGAACCCACGCGCAGCGTTCGCCCCTTCGAAGTGGTCAGCGAATACGAGCCCAGCGGCGATCAGCCGGCGGCCATCGAAGAGCTGGCCGGGCGCATCAACGCGGGCGAGACCGACATCGTGCTGCTCGGTGCCACCGGCACGGGCAAGTCGGCCACGACCGCTTGGCTGATCGAGCAGGTGCAGCGGCCCACGCTTATCCTGGCCCACAACAAGACCCTGGCGGCGCAGCTGGCGAACGAGTTCAAAGAGCTCATGCCCCACAACGCTGTCGAATACTTCGTCAGCTATTACGACTACTACCAGCCCGAGGCCTACGTGCCGCAGACCGACACCTTCATCGAGAAAGACTCCTCGATCAACTCCGAGGTCGAGCGACTGCGCCACTCCACCACCAACGCGCTGCTCTCCCGCCGCGACGTCGTGGTCGTCTCCACCGTCTCGTGCATCTACGGCCTCGGCAAACCAGAAGAGTACTACGAGGCAATGGTGCCGCTCGTGGTGGGAGATACCCTCGACCGCGATGTGCTGCTGCGGCGCTTCGTCGACATGCAGTATCAGCGCAACGACATCGAGTTCGTGCGCGGCAACTTCCGGGTGCGCGGCGACACCGTCGAAATCATCCCCATGTACGAGGAACTTGCGATCCGCATCGAGTTCTTCGGCGACGAGATCGAGGCGCTCTACTACCTGCACCCGGTCACCGGCGACGTGATCAAGCAGGTCGAGACGGTATCCGTCTTCCCCGGCTCGCACTACGTCGCGAGCCGCAATGTGATGAACCGCGCCATGGGCACGATCGCAGAAGAACTCGACGTGCGCACCCGCGAGCTCAAGCAGCAGAACAAACTGGTCGAAGAGCAGCGGCTGCGCATGCGCACCACCTTCGACCTCGAGATGATGGAGCAGATCGGCTTCTGCTCAGGCATCGAGAACTACTCGCGGCACATCGACGGGCGCCAGCCGGGGGAGGCACCGCACTGCCTACTCGATTACTTCCCCGACGACTTCCTCGTGGTCATCGACGAATCCCACGTCACCGTGCCGCAAATCGGTGCCATGTTCGAGGGCGACGCATCCCGCAAGCGCACGCTCGTCGACCACGGCTTCCGTCTGCCGAGTGCGCTCGACAACCGGCCACTGAAGTTCGACGAGTTCAAAGAGCGCGTAGGCCAGACCGTGTACCTTTCGGCCACCCCCGGCCGCTACGAGATGGATCGCGCAGACGGCGTCGTCGAACAGATCATCCGCCCCACCGGCCTCATCGACCCCGAGATCGTGGTCAAGCCTTCCGAGGGCCAGATCGACGACCTCCTCGAAGAGGTGCGCGTGCGCGCCGAGCGCGACGAGCGCGTGCTCGTCACCACGCTCACCAAGAAGATGGCCGAGCAGCTCACCACCTTCATGGAGGAGGCCGGCATCCGGGTGCGCTACTTGCACTCCGATGTCGACACGCTGCGCCGCGTCGAACTGCTCACCGAGCTGCGTGCAGGCGTCTACGACGTGCTCGTCGGCATCAACCTGCTGCGAGAGGGTCTCGACCTGCCCGAGGTCTCGCTCGTGTCGATCCTCGACGCCGACAAAGAGGGCTTCCTGCGCTCCTCCACCTCACTCATCCAGACCATCGGTCGTGCCGCCCGAAACGTGTCGGGCCAGGTGCACATGTACGCCGACACCGTCACCCGCTCCATGCGCGAGGCAATCGACGAAACCAACCGCCGGCGTGAGATCCAGCAGGCCTACAACGCCGAACACGGCATCGACCCACAGCCGCTGCGCAAGAAGATCGGCGACATCACCGAGATGCTCGCTCGCGAGGCCGCCGACACCGAGGATGTGCTCTCGCGCACGGGCGCCCACGCTCAGCGCAAGGGCGGCTCCGCGCAGCGGGCGAAGGGAAAGGCCGCATCTCGGGCCGGTGCAATCGGCGCCGAGGGCGCGGCGAAGCTCGAAGAGCTCATCTCCGATCTCACGGATCAGATGCTTGTTGCCGCCGAAGAGCTCAAGTTCGAGCTCGCCGCGCGTCTCCGAGACGAGGTCGCCGAGCTCAAGCGCGAACTGCGTAGCATGGACGCGGCGGGGCACCTGTAGGAGCAGCAAACTCCCATAGCTCGTCTCACCCGCCCATCGAGCCCAGCCCCGGATCGGAGCCGCCGTGTACCGCGAAGTCGCCATCCCGAGCCTCGGCGTCCTGTGGATGGCCAGCCCGAGCGAGCACGCGACCACCATTCCGGCAGACGGCTGCGCTGACCTCATCCTGCGCGATGACGAACTGATCGTGGCCGGGCCCTCGACGCGGTGGCTCGTCGCGCAGGGGAGCAGGCAGGGCGCAACAGTGGGGCTGCGGTTCACGCCCGGCTTCGCAGGCGCGTTGTTCGGCGCCGATGTCGCCGAGGTGCGGGATCGCGTCCTTCCCGCACGGGATCTGCTCTCGGCCTCGCACTCTGATCGCGGGGAGCGAGCACTGCGCGCACCGCTCAGCTCCCGCAGCTTGCACGAAGCAGCCGGCGCGGTGGCGGGCAGCCTCGACCTCGACCCGGATATCGCTGATCTACGGTGGACCGCGATCGTCAGCTCAGCCGCAGTGCGCGGTGATCCGTTTCCTCAACTCGCCGCGCGACTCGGCTACTCGGAACGTCAACTGCGGCGACGTATGCAGCAGTCGTTCGGCTACGGCTACGCCGCTCTGCGCGGCGTGCTGCGTGCAGAGCGCGCCCGCGGCATGCTCGTGAGCGGCGCGCTTCCCGCGGAGGTCGCTCAGCGCGCGGGCTACGCCGACCAGTCGCACATGACTCGAGACTTCACACGCATCATCGGCAGCACTCCCGGAAGGCTCACGGCACCCGAGCCGCCAGGGCGGCCGGGTGACCCGACCTCAGGCGGGGTCTGAGAGGAGCGGCGCGTAGAGGTCGATCGAGTTGCCGTCAGGGTCGAGCACGGTCGCGTAGCGCTGGCCCCACGGCGTAACCCAGGGCGCGGTGTGCGCAGCCGCGGGATACTGCCCCACGAGTTCGGCGTAGGCGCGGTCGACCTCTTCGGGGCTCTCCGCCCGACAGGCGAAGCCGATCCGACCGCCACCGGGAGCGGGAAGCTCGAAATCGGGCATGAAGCTCTGGATCGTCGAGACCGGATCCCAGGCGAGCGTCATCCCTCCCGGCAACGTGGCCTCAACGTGGGGTGCCTCATCCTGGCCCGCGGGAATGTCCACCCCGAGAGCGCGGTAGAACGCGAGCGAGGCCGGCAAATCAGCGGTGACGATGGCGATGAAGTCGAATCTCAGGGTCATGGGGGAAAGCGTACGCGCCACACCGCCCGGGCCGATAGAACAAAACGGACGCTGCCGCTTGCGTGGCGCACATCAGGTGCTCAGCGACGCCATCAAGCGCAGTGAACTGTTTCACGAATCAACCCCCACACGGGCACATTAACAGGAACCGAAGCACCCAAAGGCCCACACTCCGACACCGATGAGGCGCGATAGCGGTCCACCCGCGTCATCTCATCGAACTCACGATCGATAAAGGCTGATTCCCCAGCTGCAGCGACCGCGACCACGCACCGCACCGTCGCACTATCCAATGGGCCATGCCCTGCCAGCACCGCAGTCTTCACGAGACCACTGACATTCATGACTCGGGCGGGCCTCACAACACGAGATACCCGTAGCGATCCGCGATCCTGTCGATCACACCGATGAGTTCATCCCGGCCGAGGGGGAGCAGCGCCGCAGGATGCCGGGGGAGCGCATCGGCAGCACCGGCCCAGAGCGCCACCACCCGCGCATCTGGCACGAGCGACGACGCAGACACCACGCCATCGAGCTCGGGGTATCGTTGCGCAATCGCGCGGACCCACACACGTGACCGCTCGCGATCGCCGGAAGAGATCGCGGCATTGCCGCCGGCGACAGCGATCCAATCGCTGTCGGAAAGATCGAGGAGACGCAGCGGCCGCGTCACCTCGAACGCGGCGAGCGTGGGTGAACCATCGCGCAGGCGGATCATGCGCTGCGCCTGGAACACTTCCAGCAGAGCTGCGGCAAAAGCCCCACCAAGCGCACCACCATCAGCAACGCGACCACCGCGCCCCCGTTCGAGCACCCCGTACAACACCCCCGCGCCCTCGTGCTCGCCGACAGGCAGCGGGTGGGGGTCGAAGCGCCCATCGAGCGGCCCGAAGGTGCGAAACTCATGCCACGCCACGGGGTGAGTGCCGCCGGCGCGGAAAATGCGTGCGATGAGGGTTCCTTCCGGCACGCTCAGCACCCAGCTCGGGTCGGCGTCGAGCGCGGGGAAGCGGGCCGGATCCGGTGCCGGCAGCTGCTCGCTCACGGCAGTCGGTTCAGCGCGTCATCAACGGCGGCAGCTGCAAGGGCCGGATCGCCTCCCTGCGCCAGCCACTCGAAGGGCGCAAGCTCTTCGCCGTCAACCCGCAGACGCATCGCGGGGGAGGTGAGCACCCGCTCGACAAGGGACAGCGGGGTGCCAGCCGGAATCGCGGCAGCAACCTCGGACCAGCCCGGCAGTTCGCGCCCGTCGAGAAACTGGAACGAGGGAAGGCGCCAGCCGTCGCTGCGGCGCTGGGCGAGCAGGGTGCGCGCCGCGCAGCGCTGCCGCACCCGCGCGGGGGTCACCCCGATCATCTCGGCGGCCTCGCCAACGGTGAGACTGCGCTCAGCGTGCTGTCGCTCCCAGAGCCGACTGCGCCGGCTGGCGGGCAGCGAACTGGGCTGCTGCATCTCGGCTTCAGTGACATCGAGCCGTGCGAGCACCGCGGTTTCAGCCTCGGTCAGTGTACGCACATCGGCACGCTGATGGGCCAGGATGTCGGTGAGAAGCTCTGCCGCGATGTCGATGTGATCATCTTCGAGCTGGGTGATGAGCGCGGTGAGACGGTCGCGGCCAGGCCGCGCAGTGCCTGCGCCGCGGCCCTCGCGCGGGCTCCGGGCGGGCAGCTGAGCGATCGACATGGCGTCTCCTTCTGCACATTGCATCTACTTGCGTCAATAATACGCGAAAGCCCCACGGCAGGGAAGTGCGCCAGCGGCGAGATCGACAATTTCACTCGTACACACGTTCGAATTTTCAGGCCGGTCGACATAGGATGGATCAGTGACCTCGAACAGCACCGCACCCGCACACACCAGCCAGATCCGGTCATCGGCCGCGCATGCTCAGATCAGCGTGCAGGGCGCCCGAGTGCACAATCTGCAGAATGTCGATCTCGCAATCCCACGCGACTCCATGGTCGTCTTCACCGGGCTGTCAGGCAGCGGCAAGTCGAGCCTCGCTTTCGACACGATCTTCGCCGAGGGCCAGCGCCGCTACGTCGAATCACTCAGCGCCTACGCCAGGCAGTTCCTCGGCCAGGTAGATCGCCCCGACGTCGACTTCATCGAGGGCCTGAGCCCCGCCGTCTCAATCGACCAGAAATCCACCAACCGCAACCCGCGAAGCACCGTGGGCACCATCACCGAGATCTACGATTACATGCGCCTGCTGTGGGCGCGCGTCGGCGTGCCCCACTGCGCCATCTGCGGTGAGCGCATCGAATCGCAGACCGTGCAGCAGATCGCCGACAGGCTCATGGAGCTGCCCGAACGTACCCGCTACCAGGTGCTCGCACCCGTGGTCAATAAGAAGAAGGGCGAGTTCGTCGACCTCTTCCAAGAGCTCGCCGGAGCCGGCTACTCGCGCGCTCTCGTCGACGGCGAGATGGTGCAGCTCAGCGATCCGCCCAAGCTCAAGAAGCAGATCAAGCACGACATCTCAGTGGTTGTCGACCGCCTCGTAGCCGGCCCCGAAATGCTGGGCAGGCTCACCGACTCCCTCGAAACCGCACTGCGGCTCGCAGGCGGCATCGTGGCAATCGACTTCGTCGACCTCGAAGCCACAGACTCAGAGCGCACCCGCCTGTTCTCCGAGCACCTGAGCTGCCCCAACCAGCACCCGGTCCAGCTCACCGAGATCGAACCCCGCACCTTCTCCTTCAACGCCCCCTTCGGTGCCTGCTCCGCCTGCTCCGGGCTGGGCACGAGCATGTCGGTTGACGAAGATCTCGTGCTCGGCGACCCAGAACTCTCTATCACCGACGGCGTCATCGTGCCGTGGACAAGCCAGGGCAAAAGCCTCTACCAGTATTACGAAAAGCTGCTCACCGGCCTCTCCCAAGACCTTGGCTTCTCACTCGACACCCCCTGGTCCGAGCTCGACGAAGACGTGCGCGCCGCCGTGCTCTACGGCAACAACTTCAAGGTCAATGTGCGCTGGAAGAACCGCTTCGGCCGTGAGGTGAAATACTCCAGCGGATTCGAAGGCGTCATCCCCTTCATCGAGCGCCAATACGCCGAAGCAGAGAGCGACACGAAACGCGACCGCTGGCAGGAGTTCCTGCGCGAGGTGCCCTGCCACGCCTGCCACGGCCAGCGCCTCAAGCCCGAGGTGCTCGCGGTCACCGTCAACGGAGAGTCGATCTCGGGGGTCACCGAGTTCAGCCTCACCGACGCAAAGCGCTTCTTCGACGAAGTGATCCTCACCGAGCGCGAGGCCCGCATCGCCGCTCAGGTGCTGCGCGAAATCAGGGTGCGCTTCGACTTCCTCATCGAGGTCGGCCTCGGCTACCTCACCCTGGCGCGCGCCGCGGGCACACTGTCAGGTGGTGAAGCGCAGCGGATCCGCCTCGCGACTCAGATCGGTTCCGGCCTCACCGGCGTGCTCTACGTGCTCGACGAACCCAGCATCGGCCTGCACCAGCGCGACAACCGCCGCCTCATCGAGACCCTCATCAAACTGCGCAACCTGGGCAACACCCTCATCGTTGTGGAGCACGACGAAGAAACCATCGAAGCCGCCGACTGGATCGTCGATATCGGCCCCGGCGCCGGCGTCGAGGGCGGCACCGTCGTGCACTCGGGGGAGTACCGCGAGCTGCTCGAGAATCGCGACTCCATCACCGGCGACTACCTCGCCGGCCGCCGCAGCATCGCCACCCCCAAGAAGCGTCGCAAGCGCGACCGCAACCGCGAGCTCAAAGTCGTCGGCGCACGCTCAAACAACCTGCAGAACGTCGACGCCGTCTTCCCGCTCGGTGTCATGACCGCGGTCACCGGTGTCTCGGGTTCAGGCAAGTCCACCCTCGTCAACGACATCCTCTACCGAGTGCTCGCGAATCAACTCAACGGCGCCCGTCTCGTGCCCGGCAAGCACACCCGCGTCACCGGCCTCGAACACCTCGACAAGGTGGTGCACGTCGACCAGGCACCCATCGGTCGCACCCCACGCTCCAACCCGGCCACCTACACGGGCGTGTTCGACAAGATCCGCAACCTCTTCGCAGACACCCCCGAGGCCAAGACCCGCGGCTATCTGCCCGGCCGGTTCAGCTTCAACGTCAAGGGCGGCCGCTGCGAAGCCTGCTCGGGCGACGGCACCCTGAAGATCGAGATGAACTTCCTGCCCGATGTCTACGTGGCCTGTGAGGCCTGCGGCGGCAAGCGCTACAACCGCGAGACGCTGCAGGTGCGCTACAAGGGCAAGAACATCTCCGAGGTGCTCGAGATGCCGATCGCCGAGGCTGAAGAGTTCTTCCGCCCCATCTCGTCGATCCACCGCTACATGAAGACGCTTGTCGATGTGGGCCTCGGCTACGTGCGCCTCGGCCAAAGCGCCACCACCCTCAGCGGCGGCGAAGCGCAGCGCGTCAAGCTCGCCACCGAGCTGCAGAAGCGCTCCAACGGTCGCAGCATCTACGTGCTCGATGAGCCCACCACGGGTCTCCACTTCGAAGACGTGCGCAAGCTGTTGCTCGTGCTGAACGGTCTCGTCGATAAGGGCAACACCGTCATCACGATCGAGCACAACCTCGATGTGATCCGCAGCGCCGACTGGGTGATCGATCTCGGCCCCGAGGGCGGATCGGGTGGCGGCACGATCCTGGCCACAGGCACCCCCGAGCAACTTGCCAAGCATCCCGAAAGCCACACCGGCCGCTTCCTCGCCGAGGTGCTCGACGGTTGGGCGGCGAAGTCTGCACGCGCGCTCGAAGCGACAGCCGCGGCGAAGGCCTCCGCTTGATCGAGCCCCTCGACAACCGCGCCGCGTTTCGGCCAGCCCAGGGCGAAATTCCCACGAGCCCTGGCGTCTACCGCTTCAGCGATAAGCACGGACGCGTGCTCTATATCGGCAAGGCGAAGAACCTGCGCGCGCGGCTCTCCAACTATTTCCAGCCGCTGCACTCGCTGATGCCGCGCACCCGCACCATGCTGTCACTTGCGGCGAAGGTTGACTGGACCGTTGTCGCCACCGATACCGAGTCGCTCGTGCTCGAGCACACCTGGATCACCGAGTTCAAGCCGCCGTTCAACGTACAGTTCAAAGACGACAAGACCTACCCCTATCTCGCGGTCACACTGCGCGAAGAGGCACCACGGCTCATCATCACCCGCAATGAGCGGATCCGGGGCGCCCGTTACTTCGGCCCCTACCCGAAAGTGTGGGCGCTGCGCGAAACCACGCAGCTGCTGCAGCGAGCCTTCCCGATCCGCACCTGCAACGACGCCGACTACAAACGCGCCATGCAGAGCGGCCGGCCCTGCCTCGCCGGCCAGATCGGCCGCTGCCACGGCCCCTGCTCCCACCTCATCACCATCGAAGCGCACCGCGAACGCGTGAACGAGCTCGTAGCCTTCCTCGCCGGCGGCGACACCCGGCATCTGCGGGCACTGCAGCGCGCCATGCGCGAGGCGGCGGCCGAGCAGCGCTACGAAGACGCAGCCCGAATGCGGGATCAGGCGCAGGCCGTCGAGCACGTCATGGAGAAGAACGCCGTCGTGCTCGGCACCGGGTCGAAGTTCGATGTGAATCTCGACGTGTTCGGATTGCGCAGCGACGAACTCGCCGCTGCCGCGCACCAGTTCATCATTCGTGAGGGACGGATTCGTGGCGAACGCAGCTGGATTGTGGACGTCGAACTCGACGATTCGCCGGCAACGCTGCTGGAACAGGTGATCCAGTCCGCCTACGACGGCGAGCGAGAGCCACCGCCCGAGATTCTCGTGCCGCTGCTGCCCGAGAACACTCCCGCGCTCGAAGAGGCTCTGAGCGCTCAGCGGCCGCGCCGCGGGCGCGTGCACTTGCGGGTGCCCGAGCGGGGTGACAAGGCGCAGCTCATGGATCGCGCCGTGCTGAACGCTGGGGAGAACCTCATCAGGCACAAGCTCAAGCGGGCGGCGGATCTCACGGCGCGCACCGACGCCCTCGCCGAACTGCAGCAGGCCCTCGGCATGGAGGAGGCCCCCCTGCGCATCGAGTGCATCGACGTGTCGCACCTGCAGGGCACAGGTGTTGTCGCATCGCTGGTGGTCTTCGAAGATGGGTTGCCCGCGAAGGGTGCCTACCGCAAGTACCGCATCGAGCAGACTCGCGACGACACCGACTCGATCCACCAGGTCGTCTCGCGCCGCGCCGCGCAGCTCAACGCCGCACGCGAAGCCGGGGAGCAGCCCAGCGGCGTCTACCGCGACCGCCCCCAGCTGCTCATCGTCGACGGGGGCGAACCCCAGGTGCGGGCTGCGGCCCGCGCGCTCGACGCCGCAGGAATCACCGACGTAGCACTGTGCGGCATCGCGAAGCGTCTCGAAGAAATCTGGCTGCCGAACGATCCTTTCCCCGTGATCCTTCCCCGCACGAGCGAGGCACTGTTTCTCGTGCAGCGCATCCGCGACGAAGCCCACCGCTTCGCCATCACCTTCCAGCGCCAACGCCGCAGTTCCTCCATCGCGAGCCGTCTCTCCGAGATTCCAGGGCTCGGCCCCAAACGCGTGCAGGGCCTGCTCAAACACTTCGGTTCCGTTGCCAGGCTGCGCGCCGCCTCCCACGACGAACTCGCTTCGGCCCCCGGTCTGGGGCCGAAGCTCGCCGAGCAGATCCTCACCCACCTCGCCGCTTCAGACAGCTCAACCCCCGAGCCGGCCCCCGACCCCGGAGGCGCAGAACCGGGCACAGCCGCTACGGCTAAACTTGAGGCACCGAACATCGAGGCATCAGCAGGCGACCCCCAGGGGGCGCCAGACGAGGGGAACACGGCGTGAACGAGCAGGTATCCGGGCAGGAAATCCTCATCGTCACGGGCATGTCCGGGGCCGGGCGCAGCACGGTCGCGAACACGCTCGAAGACCTGGGCTGGTACGTCGTCGACAACTTGCCCCTCTCGATGCTGAAAACCCTCGCCGACATGGCCGACCGCTCAGGCGGGGCGCTGCCGCGCATCGTCGCCGTGGTCGATGTGCGCGGTCGCGACCTCTTCGCCGAAATCCAAGATGTCATCGACGAACTGCGCTCCTCGGCGACCGTGCGCGTCGTGTTCCTCGACGCCACCGATGAAATCCTCGTGCGGCGTTACGAGTCGGTGCGCCGCCCGCACCCGCTGCAGGGGGAGGCCGGCAGCCTGCTCGAAGGGATCCGCCTCGAACGTGAGCGCCTGCAGGAACTGCGCGCCTCAAGCGACGTGGTGATCGACACCTCCCGTTACAACGTGCACGATCTCTCAACAGCCACCCGCGATCTCTTCTCCGACGACAACACGCCCGGCCTGCAACTCTCCGTGCTGAGCTTCGGCTTCAAGTACGGTGCCCCTACCGACGTCGACCTCATGGTCGACATGCGCTTCCTGCCCAACCCCTTCTGGATCCCTGAGCTGCGCCCACTCACCGGCGTCGATCCTGAGGTGAAGGACTACGTGCTGAGCCGCGACGGAGCCGACGAATTCCTCGACAACTACGTCGCAGCACTCACCCCGGTTCTCGCTGGTTTCCAGCGGGAGAACAAGCGACACGCCTCACTCGCGGTAGGGTGTACCGGCGGCAAGCACCGCTCGGTCGCGACGGCCCGCGAGCTCGCCGACCGCCTCGCCGGCCTGCCGGGCGTAAGCGTCAGCCTGCGCCACCGCGACCTCGGCCGCGAGTAGCCCGCGCGCCGCAGCGCCCCCTCTTCAACCCTCATTCTCCGAAAGGATCCGATTCGTGCTGTCTACTCCCGAGGTGAAGAGCGAACTCGTACGGTTCCCGGTGCAGCGCACCGGCGAACGCGTCGCCGAAGTCGCCACGATTCTGCGTCTCGCGGGCGGCCTCCACACGATCTCGGGTCGTATCGCGCTTGAGGCAGAACTCCACACCCCGCAGATCGTGCAGCGGGTACGCAAAGATCTCGCCGAACTCTACGGCGTGCGTTCGGAGGCCAAGCAGCTACCCCCCTCGAGCACCAGGCCCGGCGCTCCGCAGTTCCTCGTTCGCGTGCTCGACGGCGAAACGCTTGCACGCCAGCTCGGCCTGCTCGATCAGCGACGCCGCCAGATCCGCGGCCTGCCGAACCGCCTCACGACGGGAGCGCAGGCCGAACTCGCAGCACTCTGGCGCGGCGCCTTCCTCGCACGCGGAGGCATCACCGCACCGGGCCGATCCGCCGCTCTCGAAATCGTGTGCCCCACCAGCGAGGTCACCATGGCTCTCGTGGGCGCTGCCAGCCGCATCGGCATCGACGCAAAGAGCCGCGAGATCCGCGGTCAGAACAAGGTTATGATCCGCGACAGCGAGGCGATCGGCGAGATGCTCGGCGCAATGGGCGCCCAGCAGGCTCGCACCGCATGGGACGAACTGCGCCGTGCCCGCGAAACCCGCGCAACCGCGAACCGTCTCGTCAACTTCGACGACGCCAACCTGCGACGCTCGGCACAGGCCTCCGTCGCGGCGTGCGCGCGCGTCGAGCGGGCGCTCGAAATTCTCGGCGACGGCGTTCCCGAGCACCTGCTCTACGCAGGTCAGCTGCGCCTCGCGCACCGCGAAGCCAGCCTCGACGACCTCGGCACCCGCGCCGATCCACCGCTCACCAAAGATGCCGTCGCCGGCCGCATCCGACGCCTCCTCGCAATGGCCGACAAAGAGGCCGAAGCCCGAGGCATCCCCGGCACCGAGGCAAGCCTGCCGGAAGAGCTCGACTCGATGTGACCGCCGCGCCTCGGCGCGTCAACCCCCCTCGGGCTGGAAACGATTCTCCGCCTTTCCCAACGCCGGAGCCCTAGACTTGAACTGTCAACTGTCGAACGCAGAGATTGGAGCGCCTCATGGCCGCCTATTCACTCCCCGAGCTTCCCTACGATTACGCCGCGCTCGAGCCGCACATCAGCGGCAAGATCATGCAGTTGCACCATGACAAGCACCACCAGGCTTACGTGACCGGTGCCAACACCGCGCTCGAGCAGCTTGCCGAAGCCCGCGACGCCGAGAACCTCGCCGCGGTCAACAAGCTCGAGAAAGATCTCGCCTTCAACCTGGGTGGCCACGTCAACCACACCATCTTCTGGAACAACCTCTCGCCCGAAGGCGGGGAGCGCCCCGAGGGCGAGCTCGCCGCAGCAATCGACGAGTACTTCGGCTCCTTCGAGAAGTTCCAGGCCCACTTCACGGCAACCGCGCTCGGCGTGCAGGGCTCCGGTTGGGCAGTGCTCGCGTGGGATGCGCTGGGTCAGCGCCCCAACATCGTGCAACTCTTCGACCAGCAGGGCAACCTGCCCGCAGGCACCGTGCCGCTGCTGATGCTCGATGTTTGGGAGCACGCCTACTACCTCGACTACCTCAACGTGCGCGCTGACTACGTGAAGGCGTTCTGGAACATCGCCAACTGGCAGGATGTGGCTCGCCGCTTCGAAACCGCCCGCTCGCAGACCCCCGGCCTGATCTGAGCTCCGCCCGACATGCGCACCATTGAATCACTGGGAGACCTGCGTTCCCGCACCGTCATTGTCCGCTGCGATCTGAACGTTCCGCTGTCCGACGGCGTCATCACCGATGACGGCCGGATTCGCGCCTCGCTCACCACGATCCGCGAACTCCGCGATGCGGGCGCGAAGGTCGTCCTCATCAGCCACCTGGGCCGACCGAAGGGCGAACCAGAAGCCCGCTACTCGCTGAAGCCCGTGGCGGTGCGCATGTCGGAGCTGCTCGGCGCCCCCGTCGAGTTCGTCAACGAGACCGTCGGTGCCGAGGCATCGGCGGCGGTTGCAGCGCTCACCGACGGTGACGTCGTACTGCTCGAAAACCTGCGCTTCAACGCGGGGGAGACCAGCAAGGACGATGCCGAACGGCGCGCCTTTGCCGAGCAGATCGCCGAGTTCGGCGACGCCTTCATCTCCGACGGCTTCGGCGTTGTGCACCGCCGCCAGGCGAGCGTGACCGACCTCGCCGAACTGCTGCCCAGCGCGGCCGGCCGCCTCGTCGCGGCCGAGCTTGAGGTGCTGCAGCGCCTCACCGTCGACCCTGCGCGCCCCTACACGGTGGTACTCGGCGGATCGAAGGTCTCCGACAAGCTCGGCGTCATCGCACACCTCCTCGAGCGCGTCGACACCCTGCTCATCGGCGGCGGCATGCTGTTCACCTTCCTCGCAGCCCAGGGCCACGCCGTCGCGGCGAGCCTGCTCGAGCAGGATCAGCTCGACACCGTGCGCGGCTATCTTGCCGAGGCTGAGAAGCGCGGTGTGCGCATCGTGCTGCCGAGCGACGTCGTCGTGGCCGAGGCCTTCGCGGCCGACGCCGCTCACGAGGTTGTGCCCGCCGACGCCATCGAGTCGTCGAGCTTCGGCGAGGCCGGAATCGGCCTCGACATCGGTCCCGATTCTGCCGCGGCATTCGCGAAGGTCATTGCAGAATCCGCGACGGTCTTCTGGAACGGTCCGATGGGCGTGTTCGAGATGGAGGCATTCGCTGCGGGCACCCGTGCCGTGGCGAAGGCGCTCACCGAAACCGACGGCTTCACCGTTGTTGGAGGCGGCGACTCGGCGGCCGCGGTGCGTGCTCTCGGATTCTCCGACGATCAGTTCGGCCACATCTCGACGGGCGGCGGCGCAAGCCTCGAGTTCCTCGAGGGCAAGCCCCTTCCCGGATTGGAGGTGCTCGCGTGACCGCGAACGCTCAGCGCACCCCGCTCATTGCAGGGAACTGGAAGATGAACCTCGATCATCTCCAGGCCATCGCTCTCGTGCAGAAGGTGTCGTGGGCGCTCAAAGACGTCAAGCACGACTACGCCAGCACCGAAGTGGCTGTCTTCCCGCCCTTCACCGATCTTCGTTCGGTGCAGACCCTTGTCGCGGCCGATAAGCTATCGCTCGTGCTCGGGGCTCAGGATGTGTCACCTCACGAGGCCGGCGCCTACACCGGCGACGTCTCGGCCCAGATGCTCCGCAAGCTTGAGGTGCAGTACGTGCTCGTGGGCCATTCGGAGCGCCGCCACGGCCACGGCGAAGGTGACCAGCTCGTCGGGCAGAAGGCTCTTGCCGCCCACCGCGCCGGCATGGTGCCGATGATCTGCGTCGGCGAAACCGCCGAAGATCTCGACCAGCACGGCGCGGCGGCGATCCCGCTGGCGCAGCTTGCAGCAGCACTCGCTCCGCTTCCTCGTGACGCCGAGTTCGTGATCGCCTATGAGCCTGTGTGGGCGATCGGCAGCGGTCAGGCCGCCACGCCGGAGCAGGCTCAGGAGGTGGCGAAGGCCATTCGCGATTCACTTCGCGAACTGCGGGGCGAGGAGATCGCCGACACCACTCGCGTGCTCTACGGCGGCTCGGTGTCGAGCCAGAACGTTGCAAGCTTCCTGCGCCAGCCCGACGTCGACGGCGCGCTCGTCGGCGGGGCCAGCCTGAAGTCAGACGAGTTCACCCGCATCATCCAGTTCAAGAAGCACGTCACCGGTTCCTGAGCCTGGGGCCGGGTGCGACGCGCCCGGCCCCAGCTCACGATCGGTATACTAGACGTTGGCCTCCCGCGCCCTCAACCATTGAAAGGTGACCTGCGTGCTCATCCTCAAGATCGCTCTGATCGTCATCCTGGTGATCACGAGCCTGCTGCTCACCCTGTTCATCCTGCTGCACAAGGGCCGCGGCGGAGGTCTTTCCGACATGTTCGGCGGCGGCGTCACCTCGAGCCTCGGCTCCTCGGGCGTCGCTGAGCGCAACCTCAACCGCATCACCATCGTCGTATCGCTGGTGTGGGTCGCGTCGATCGTTGGTCTTGGGCTGCTTGCCCGTTTCTCGGTGGTCTGATCCTCCGATTCCAGCCAGTGCCGGCGTCTCACTGCGAGACCGTCGCGCCACGATCTTCGCAGTTCAGTAGCAGAAAGGTATCCATTGCCAGGCAGTAACGCCATTCGCGGCGCCCGTGTCGGATCCGGCCCCATGGGGGAGAAGGACCACGGAGCACGCGCCGAACGTGTTCAGATCTCCTACTGGGATGCGCTCGGAAACGAGACGATCCGCTATTTCGCGGCCGACGTCTCCCTCGACGAAATCCCCGAGCAGATCGATTCGCCCACGACAGGCCTTCCGGCCGGCCGTGACCGCGAGAACCCGCCGCAGCTCCTCAAGAACGAGCCGTACAAGACGCACCTCGCATATGTGAAGGAGCGTCGCACCCCCGAGGAGGCCGACGAACTGCTCGAGGCTGCGCTGCAGAAGCTGCGCGCGCGTCGCGGCACCGCCAAGTAGGTGTAGCGGTTCAAACCCTGTTCACCGAAAAAGCCCCGATCCACACGGATCGGGGCTTTTCTCGTAGCTGTAAGGAGCCGTGAGCTGCACACTCAGAGCGCGGCGAGCAGCGCGTCGATCACTGATCGATCGCCCGCGGCGAGCGTCATCGCGATGACCGGCCGCCCCCGCTCTGCAAGCACCTCTCTGTCGCCGCGCGCCTGAGCCGCGATGAGCACCCCAAAGCCTTTAGAACCGGGGATCGGCACCTCGGGGGTCCCAGTGTCGCCGATCTGCAGAAATGCACCGAGCGCAGGCCCGCCCTTGTGGAGCTGGCCCACGGAGTGCAGGTAGCTCGGGCCGAAGCCCAGAGCGACAGGCACACGGAGATGCGAGGCGAGGCGGTCTCGCAGCTCGGCGAGCGCCGCCGCGATCACGCCTTGCGGGTCAACGTAGGCTTGGATCGCAAGGTAGCCACCGGGCGGCACCGACTCACGCAGTCGGTTCAGGATCTCCGCGGTCGGCGGCGCAGCCGGTGCCGGCGACGTCGAGCTGCCAGCCTCAGCGAGCGCTGCCCGAGCCGCCACCTTCGCAGCCTCGACGTCGGGCTGGTCGAAGGGGTCGATGCCCATCAGCCTGCCAAGCAGCGCGGTGGCCGTCTCCCACAAGAGCAGCTGAGCACCGAGCGGCGCGGAAACCACGACCCCCCTGTCGACGGCGGGGGCGGCATCGGGGGAGCCGGGGTGCTCTGCGCCGTCAGACACCTGCACAACCACGGCTTGCTGAGGCACCTCACTGAACTCGGGTGCGTCGAGGCGCAGCGCAATCGGCAGCACCCCGTGCCCCTCCTTGCCCGTCGACTCGGCGACGAGCTGCTCGATCCAGCTGCCGAGCCCCCACCGCGCGTTCGCGGCCTCGCCCACCAGCAATACAAAACGCTGGGGCAAACCCGCCGCGATCGCCGAGGCAAGCTGCAGCGCAGGATTCGAAACGTCGTCGCGAGCCAGCGTGGAGCGCACCGCCTGCGCCTCATCAACGAGACGCCGCACGTCGACACCGGCGAGCCCAGAGGGCACCAGGCCGAAAGCCGTTAGCGCCGAAAAGCGTCCACCGACCTCAGGGTCGGCGGTAAAGACCCGGCGCCCAGCAGCGCGGGACTCCTCATCAAGAGGTGAACCGGGGTCGGTGACGATCACCACCCGCGAAGCCGGGTCGATTCCCGCCTCACGGAAGGCCTGCTCGAACGTCGCAAGATGACTGCGGGTTTCAATCGTGCTGCCCGACTTGGAACTCACGATGACAGCCGTGCGGACAAGGTCACCGCCGAGCGCACGCGAAACCACCGCCGGGTGGGTGGAGTCAATCATGGTGAGCTCGACACCAGCCCAACGGGCAAGCACGGCAGGTGCGAGGCTGGATCCGCCCATACCGCACAGCACAAAGCGGTCAACGCCGTCACCCGCGAACTCATCGCGCAACGCCTCGATCCGAGGGATCAACAGCTCCGCATCCGGCGCGAAATCCGTCCACCCCAACCTAATCGCAGCCTCAGCCTCGGCCTCGCCGCCCCACAGGCCAGCATCATGCGCAAACAGCCGGCTCGCCGCGCGATCCCGCACCAGCGCATCGACGAGCTCGCCTGCTCGGCTACCATTCGCGTGTGCGACGTCGGCTCCGAACGCAATCTCGATCTCACCCATGCTGTGCACCTCTTTCAAAGCCGCGCGATTCCTACGCCTGCAACGCCTGCGCCACAGTGCCGCAGAGGTCATCCCAGGAGGCTTCGAACTTCTGCAGCCCCTCCAGTTCGAGCTTCTCGGTCACTTCGGCGTAGTCGATGCCCAGCGCGTCGATCGCGTTGAGCAGCTGATTCGATTCCAGGTATTCAGAGGTGATGGTCTCGCCGCGCACCTCACCGTGGTCGGCGAACGCCCGCAGCGTCGCCTCCGGCATTGTGTTGACAGTCTGCGGGGCAGTGAGTTCTTCGACGTAGAGGGTGTCGCGCAGCGACGGATCCTTCACCCCGGTCGACGCCCACAACGGCCGCTGCACATTCGCCCCGAGATCGAGCAGCAGACGCGCCCGCTCCGTGGTGAAGGTCTGCTCGAACACCTCGTAGGCGAGGCGCGCGTTCGCGACACCCGCCTGGCCGGTGAGGGCCCGTGCCTCTGCCGTGCCCACAGCGTGCAGCCGGGCATCGATCTCGGTGTCGACCCGCGACACGAAGAACGACGCCACCGAGTGGATGGCTGACAGATCATGGCCCGCAGCACGCGCCTGCTCAAGCCCGGTGAGGTAGGCGTTGATGACCTGACGGTAACGCTGCAGACTGAAAATGAGGGTCACGTTCACGCTGATCCCGGCGGCGACGGTCTCGGTGATGGCTTCGAGGCCCTCGACAGTCGCCGGAATCTTGATCATCGCGTTGGGGCGGTCAACCTTCGCCCACAGCTCGCGCGCCTGCGCTACGGTGCCCGCGGTATCGCAAGCGAGGCCAGGCTCGACCTCGATCGACACCCTGCCGTCGCGACCATTCGACTCGGCGTATACCTCGGCGAACACGTCGCAGGCGTCGGCCACATCGGCTGTGGTGAGTTCGACAATGGTGGCCGCGACGTCGAGGCCGCGTGCGGCGCACGCCGCGATCCGCTCACGGTAGCCGATGCCGCCACCGATCGCGCCCGCGAAGATCGTAGGGTTGGTGGTCACCCCGACGACGTCGTGGCTCGCGATCAACGCCCGCAGCTCACCGCTCTCAAGACGCGAACGCGAGAGATCGTCGAGCCAGATGCTAACACCGGCTCGGCTGAGGGCGCGGGTCGACTCGCTCATCGCGCCACCTCGGCGAGGCTCTCCTTCGCCGCTTCAACGACGGCCTCGGTGGTGATGCCGAACTCGCGGAACAGGGTCTCGTAATCGGCGGATGCGCCGAACTGCTCGATCGACACCGAACGGCCGCGATCGCCCACGTAGCGCTCCCAGCCGAGCGCGAGGCCTGCTTCGACACTGACGCGCGCGGGCACCGACGCCGGCAGCACGCTCTCGCGGTACTCGGCGCTCTGCTCGGCGAACCACTCCAGGCAAGGTGCGCTGACCACTCGCGCGCCGATGCCCTCGGCGGCAAGCCGCTGCCGGGCCTCAACGGCCAGCTGCACCTCGGAGCCCGTAGCGATGAGCAGCACGTCCACCGACCCAGTAGGGGAGTCGGCAAGCACGTAGGCACCGCGACGCACACCCTCGGCGGCTGCCTCGGGCGTTGCGAACTCGCCGCCACGGGGCAGCACGGGCACGTTCTGGCGGGTGAGTGCGAGGCCGGTCGGGCCGGCGTGGCGGCTCAGCACCTCGTGCCAGGCGATCGCGGTCTCGTTCGCGTCGGCCGGGCGCACCATCGCAAGGTTCGGGATCGCACGCAGCGATGCGAGGTGCTCGATGGGCTGGTGGGTGGGGCCATCCTCGCCGAGAGCGATGGAGTCGTGGGTCCACACGAAGATGCTCGGCACGTTCATGAGCGCCGCGAGCCGCACTGCGGGGCGCATGTAGTCGGCGAACTGCAGGAAGGTGCCGCCGTAGCTGCGGGTCTTGCCGTGCAGTTGGATGCCGTTGAGGATCGCCGCCATCGCGTGCTCGCGGATGCCGAAGTGCAGCACGCGGCCGTAGGGGTTGCCCTGCCATGACGAGGTGGAACGGCGGCTCGGCACGAATGAGGGCGCACCGGGGATCGTGGTGTTGTTGGAACCGGCAAGATCGGCGGATCCGCCCCACAGCTCGGGCATGATCGGTCCGAGCGCGGCGAGCACCTTGCCGCTCGCGGAACGCGTTGCGATGCTCTCACCGGGCTCGAAGACCGGCAGCGCTTCGAGGGCACCCTCGGGCAGTTCAGCGGCTTCGAGCCTGTCCAGCAGTGCCTTGCGCTCGGGGTTGGCCGCCGCCCACGCGTCGAAGGAGCGCTGCCACTCGGCGCGCTTCTCGGCACCGCGATCCACTGCCTTGCGCGTGTGCGCAATCACCTCGGGGGCGACCGCGAAGTGCTGCTCGGGATCGAAGCCGAGCGCCCGCTTCAGGCCCGCAAGCTCTTCACCCCCGAGCTTCGAACCGTGGATGCCGCCCGTGTTCTGCTTGCCGGGGGAGGGCCAGCCGATGATGGTCTTCAGGATAATGAGGCTCGGCTTGCCAGTCTCGGCCTTCGCGGCGTCGATTGCGGCGTGCAGTTCGGCGAGATCTTCGACGTATTCGCCCGTCTTCTTCCAGTCGACCTCGATGACCTGCCAACCGTAGGACTCGTAGCGCTGGGCTACGTCTTCCGAGAACGAAATGTCGGTGTCGTCTTCGATCGAGATCTGGTTGGAGTCGTAGATGGCAATCAGGTTGCCGAGCTCCTGGTGGCCGGCGAGGCTCGAAGCCTCGGCGGTCACGCCCTCCTGCAGATCGCCGTCACCGGCGACGACGTAGACGAAGTGGTCGAAGGGGCTCGTGCCGGGAGCAGCCTCAGGGTCGAAGAGACCGCGCTCGTAGCGGGCCGCATAGGCGAAGCCCACGGCCGAGGCAAGGCCCTGGCCGAGCGGGCCCGTGGTGATCTCGACACCAGCCGTGTGGCCGTACTCAGGATGGCCGGGGGTCTTCGAACCCCAGGTGCGCAGTGCCTCGAGATCTTCGAGTTCAAGCCCGTAGCCGCCCATGTAGAGCTGCACGTACTGGGTGAGCGAGGAGTGCCCCACCGAGAGGATGAAGCGGTCGCGACCGAGCCAGTCGGCGTCGCTCGGATCGTGGCGCATCACCCGCTGGTGCAGCAGATAGGCGAGAGGCGCCAGGCTGATAGCGGTGCCGGGGTGGCCGTTGCCCACCTTCTCGACAGCGTCAGCCGCCAGCACTCGCGCGGTGTTCACCGCGAGATCGTCGAGCTCGTCCCACTGCAGTTCGTTTCCCAAGAGTCACCTTTCGACGGGAAGAATCCGAGCGCGTTCGCGCATACCTCAGCAATCCTACGGCAGGCGGGGTACCATAGGGGGTGATGTCCACCGAGATCTCAGCCCAGTCGCAGACCGCCGCGCGAACCGAGCAGCCCCGCCGCTCCTTCGGTCGCGTCGTCAAGAACTACGTCGCACTCACGAAGCCGCGCGTCATGGAACTGCTGCTGGTGGTGACGGTGCCCGCCATGATTCTGGCCGAGCAGGGGCTGCCCAATCTCTGGCTGGTACTCGCGACCCTGATCGGCGGCGCGATGAGCGCCGGATCGGCTGGTGCCTTCAACTGCTACATCGACCGTGAGGCCGACCGCCTCATGCAGCGCACCAAGAACCGCCCGCTCGTCACCGGCGAGATCTCCGACCGCAACGCGCTCGTGTTTGCCTGGGTGCTCGGCGTGGTGTCGATCGCTTGGCTGTGGGCGACCACCAACTGGCTGGCTGCCGTGCTGGGTGCTGCCGCGATCTTCACCTATGTGGTCGTCTACACGATGTGGCTCAAGGGTCGCAGCGAGCAGAACATCATCTGGGGCGGCATCGCCGGCTGCTTCCCGGTGCTGATCGGCTGGGCTGCGGTGACAGGGTCGCTCGACTGGCCGGCCTGGGTGTTCTTTGCCATCATCTTCCTCTGGACCCCGGCGCACTACTGGCCGCTGTCGATGCGCTACCGCGACGACTATGCTGCGGCCGGCGTTCCCATGCTCGGCGTGGTGCGCGGCCGCGTCACCGTCGGCTTGCAGGTGATTCTCTACACCTGGGCCACGGTCGCTTCGAGCCTGCTGCTCATCCCGGCACCTGGCATCGGCTGGCTGTACACGATTGTGGCGCTGGTCTCAGGCGGCTACTTCATCTTGCAGGCGCACAGACTCTACGGCAGCGCGATCCGAGGCCAGGAGGGCAAGCCGATGCAGGTCTTCCACGGCTCGATCACCTACCTCTCGGTGCTCTCACTCGCGATTGCACTCGATCCGCTGCTGCCCTTCTGATTGCCGGGACATACAAAGCGCTATGCTTACCCAATGTGAGCAACACCCGTAACCCGAGTCGAGGACTGTCCGACCAGCCGCGAGCACGCGACCAGCTCGGACTCACCCCCTACATCGATGGCATCGCCGACTTCATCCGCGGCTGCAGTACACCGCTGACCCTCGCGATCCAAGGCGACTGGGGATCCGGCAAGACCAACACGATGCTGCTCATCGAGCAGGCCCTCGAACCGACCGCCCGCCTCTCCGAGGTGCGCAGCAATGAAGCCCGCGAGGCTCTGCAGAAGCCGCCTGAGATCGACCGACCTCCGCTCTACACCGTCAGCTTCAACACCTGGCAGTACGCGCAATTCAACCTCGACAGCATGCTCGCCGTCGCCATGCCGCGGGCACTCGTGACCGAACTCGAGAAGACCTCACCTCCGAGCGACGCGATGACGAAGACCAAGGCGAAGCTCGTGCAGCTCGCTCGGTTCAGCGTCAACACCGCGGCGAACGTCGTCTCCAACCTGACCTTCGGCAGCGGCGTCGGCGAGATCCTGCCGACCAGGCAAGACCCCCAGCACGCGGGCGACCCGCTGCTCGCACTCGAAATGCTCGGCGAGCTGCGCGAGAACCTCGCAGAGCTCGTGCGCAGCGCCGTCGCGCACCGCGACGGGCCCGGCCGCGTGGTGATCTTCATCGACGATCTCGACAGACTCAACCCGCTGCGGGCCGTCGAACTCATGGAGACCCTGAAGCTCTTCCTCGACCTGGAGCACTGCGTCTTCGTGCTGGCGATCGACTTCGACGTGGTAGCCCAGGGCGTGAGCGACAAGTACGGGGCGGACAAGCTCGGGGCGAAGAAAGCGCGATCGTTCTTCGACAAGATCATCCAGGTGCCCTTCCACATGCCGATCGAGAACTACCGCACCGACGAACTCCTCGACGACACCTACGCCAGCGCCGGCATCGAGCTCAGCCCCGAGCAGAAGCGTCACTTCAAAGCCCTCGTGCAGTCGTCGGTGAGCAACAACCCGCGTTCCATCAAGCGCCTCATGAACACCTTCATGCTGCTGCGCGGCATCCTCGGCACCGATGAGAACCACGAGCGACTCTTCGCGGTGCTCTGCCTGCAGATCGCCTACCCCAACCTCTACAACGACCTGCACTCCGACGCCTTCTCGGACGCCCTCTCACGCGTCTTCGAGCAGGAGAAGGGCACCACAGCTCTCACCGGCGCTCTCGAAGACGAGCTCGAGATGGACGCCGGATCGGTGGAGGCCACCCTGCGGCTCTGGGGCCTCTGGTCGATCGCCGAACGCCGCGCGATGCAGCACTTCGCGACCTGCTTCCGCACGGTCTTCCTGAACCAGGACGGCCGCTTCGACCGTACCGCTTTCGACCGCACCGTCAGCCTCTCGGCGATCACCGGCGTCGGCAAGCAGGCCTCCGAGGCCGGGACAGACGACTATGTCTGGGGGCACAAGTTCTACCGTGCCGAGGAGCGACGGACCGAGTGGCGCGACCGCTTCGGCCAGGAGCCGAAACTGGCCGACACCTACCGGCTCGCGGAGCGCTTCGTCAGCGCACTGTCGGAGGTGCCGCTTCCCTCGGAGGTCTCGCTGCGCGTCGGCATGCAGGTCGGCAACACCCGCAACTGGACGATCGAGTGCTCCGGCAAGCGGGTGGGCGTCATGCACGTGCACCAGAAGTTCTTCCACGTCTACTTCGGTCCGCGCCCCTGGATGGAGTGGCTGACGGAGGAGGTGCGCGACGCCAACGGCGTCAACGACTTCTGCATGAAGCGGATCGAGTCGGACGAGCAGGTGGACCGGCTCGCCGAGCTGTGGAAGACCCTCTTCACCGAGCGCATCGACCTTGAATCGTCGCTCGAGCTCTGAGCACCCCGCGGGGAGCGCTACGCCGACACGGGCCGCTTGAGCCGCAGCACCACAACGGTCATCGAGGCGGCCGTGAGCGAGGCGAGCACCATGTGCACACCCACCGCGAGAGGCGGCAAACCGTTGCGCGCCTGATACACACCCACCAGGATCTGCACCAGCAGCACCCCCAGCAGCGCAAGGGTCCACGCCCGGGGCCGCAACCGCTGCACCGTTGACCAGATCACCAGCGCCACGGTGAGAGCCAGAGCCGCATAGCCCGGCCAGGCATGCACATGCGCAAGCACCGAGGCGTCGAAGCCGTCGCGCACGACCCGTTCATCGCCCGAGTGCGGGCCTGCTCCCGTGGTGAGCACGCCCACAAAGATGCTGATCGCCATGACGAAGGTGGTGATGTGGGTGAGGATCGCGAACGGCCTTGGCACTGCCAGCTCGCGGGGCAGCGGCGACTCGTACATGCGCACGAGGTAGGCCGCGGTAAGGCACACGAGCAACAGCGACACAACGTAGTGGAAGCCTACGAGGTTGGCGTTCAAGTGCAGCCACACGATAACGCCGCCCACCACAGCCTGCAGCAGCACGAGGCCGAGCACCAGCGTCGACAGCACGGCAAGATCGCGGCGCAAACGCAACTTGCGGTACATCCGCCAGCTCAGCACCACCACGAGCACGGAGAAGAGGAGGATCGGGCCGCTGATCGTGCGGTTGCCGAACTCGATCAGGCCGTGGATGCCCATTTCAGGGGTAGGGGTGAGCGACTCCGGAGTGCAGAGCGGCCACTCGCTACAGCCGAGGCCCGATCCCGTCAGGCGCACCGCGCCTCCTGTGCCGATGATCAACACGTTGAGCACGAACGAGGCCCAGGCTGAAAAGCGCAGCAGCAACGACGGTCGGGCGGTGCCTCCGACAACGCCGAACTCCTTCCCGCGTGACCCGGATGCGGAATTGGCGATCGAACTGCTCGGGGTGGACAACGAAGCTCCTCTCGGGTGCTTCCCGCGCGCGGGTTCGCCGTGGGCGAGTCCCCGCCCATTTCAGGCCGAAACCTGTAGAATGGGAAGCTGTGGTTGCGTACGGCGAGCCGTGGTCAGGTGCTCTGCACCGGATCGGCTCCGTCCGAAGCCCAGACTACTGCACCGCTGCAGAGCCAGACCTGTGCGCTCGATTCGTTTCGCACGCTCACGCGGTCTGCGCTCGGCGAGACGAAGAATTGAGGGAGTGATCATGCCAGAGGTATTGATCGACCGACCCGAGCTCGAAGGCTTGGGCCAGTACGAGTTTGGCTGGCACGACAGCGATGAGGCGGGCGCGGCAGCAAAGCGCGGCCTCAGCGAGCAGGTCGTGCGCGAGATCTCGGCGCTGAAGAACGAGCCTGAGTGGATGCTGCAGCGCCGCCTCAAGGCGCTGCAGATCTTCGACAGGAAGCCGATGCCCGCTTGGGGTGCCGACCTCTCTGAGATCGACTTCGACAACATCAAGTACTTCGTGCGCTCCACCGAGAAGCAGGCCACCACCTGGGAGGAGCTGCCGGAGGAGATCAAGGAGACCTACGAGAAGCTCGGCATCCCCGAGGCTGAGCGTCAGCGTCTCGTCGCCGGTGTTGCTGCGCAGTACGAATCCGAGGTCGTCTACCACCAGATCCGCGAAGATCTCGAGGCTCAGGGTGTGCTCTTCCTCGACACCGACACCGCGCTGCGCGAGCACCCGGAGATCTTCGAGCAGTACTTCGGCACCGTCATCCCTTCGGGCGACAACAAGTTCGCCGCGCTCAATACTGCCGTGTGGTCGGGCGGTTCCTTCGTGTACGTACCGAAGGGCGTGCACGTCGAGATCCCGCTGCAGGCCTACTTCCGCATCAACACGGAGAACATGGGCCAGTTCGAGCGCACGCTCATCATCGCCGACGAGGACAGCTACGTCCACTACATCGAGGGCTGCACCGCCCCGATCTATCAGAGCGACTCGCTGCACTCCGCGGTCGTCGAGATCATCGTGAAGAAGAACGCCCGCGTGCGCTACACCACGATCCAGAATTGGTCCACGAACGTCTACAACCTCGTGACCAAGCGCGCCATCGCAGAAGAGGGTGCCACCATGGAGTGGGTCGATGGCAACATCGGTTCCAAGGTGACCATGAAGTACCCGTCGATTTACCTGACCGGCGAGCACGCCAAGGGCGAAACCCTCTCGGTCGCGTTCGCGGGCCCCGGCCAGCACCAGGACGCCGGCGCGAAGATGATCCACCTCGCCCCGCACACCAAGTCGTCGATCCTCTCGAAGTCGATCGCGCGCGGCGGCGGCCGCACCGGCTACCGCGGTGAAGTGCGCGTGGAGGCGAACGCCCACCACGCCGCCAACTCGGTGGTCTGCGACGCCCTGCTCGTCGACACGATCTCGCGCAGCGACACCTACCCCGCGATCGACATCCGCACCGACGATGCCACGCTCGCGCACGAGGCGACGGTCACCCGCGTCAGCGAAGACCAGCTCTTCTACCTCATGAGCCGCGGGCTCTCCGAGGAGGAGGCGATGGCCATGATCGTGCGCGGCTTCATCGAGCCCATCGCACGTGAGCTGCCCATGGAGTACGCGCTCGAACTGAATAAGCTCATCGAGATGAGCATGGAAGGATCCGTCGGTTAAAGATGTCAACCCTGCAGACAGAACAGCACGGATTCAAGGCTCACAGCGACGGCGACTGGGAGAACCGCGCGCCGGTGCAGACCCGCTCCGAACGCTTCAAGTCGACGAATCTCGCAGATTTTCCCGAGGTCACCGGGCGTGAGGTGAACTGGAAGTTCACCCCGATCGCCTCGATCAAGGCGCTCATCGGCGGCCCGCTCGAGGCAGGCTCTCACGCGCCGGTCGTCTCCGACGCCCCCGGCGTCGAGGTCACGAGCGTTCCCATGGACTCCGAACTCGTGGGGCGCGCAGGCATCCCCGAAGATCAGGCCGCTGCAAACGCTTGGGGCCAGGCCGGCACCGCTATGCGCATCCTGCTCACCAGCGAGGAGCGCCAGACCGTCATCGTGGACCGCACCGGGCTCAGCCAGAACCCCACAGCGGCGCACACCATTATCGAGGCGGCCCCGAACGCGAACGCGCTCGTGATCCTCGAGAACTCGGGTGATGCGAACCTCACCGAGAACGTCGAGATCGTTGTCGGTGACGGGGCGAACCTCACCGTCGTCTCCATCCAGGAGTGGGCCGACGACGCGATCCACCTCGCCAGCCACAACGCGACCGTGGGCCGCGACGGCAACCTGCAGCACATCGTCGTCTCGCTCGGCGGCGGCGTGGTGCGCGTCAACCCCTCGATCCACCTCGACGGGCAGGGAGCCAATGGCGAAAGCTACGGCGCCTACTTCGCCGATGCCGGCCAGCACCTCGAGCACCAGGTCTACATCGACCACAATGCTCCCCGCACCCGCAGCCGCGTCGCCTACAAGGGCGCACTGCAGGGCGAGGGCGCGCACGCGGTGTGGATCGGCGATGTCCTGATCCGCCGCGTCGCCGAAGGCACGGACAGCTACGAGGAGAACCGCAACCTCACCCTCACCGAGGGCACCCGCGCCGACTCGATCCCGAACCTCGAGATCGAAACCGGCGACATCGAGGGTGCGGGTCACGCCTCCACCACCGGCCGCTTCGACGAGGAGCACATTTTCTACCTGCAGAGCCGCGGCATCTCCGAGGACGATGCCCGCAAGCTCGTGGTGCGCGGCTTCCTCTTCGAGGTCATCCAGCGCATCGGCAACGAGCAGGTCGAGTCTCGGCTACAGGAGGCGATCGAGGCCGAGCTGCAGCAGAGCGTGCTCGCATAATGGCGCGCCAGAAAGTAGCCGCGCTGGGCGAGCTGGTACAGGATCAGGCGATCCGCGTCGTCGTCGACGACGTGCCGATCGCGCTCGTGCTCGACGGCCAGGGTGAGGTGCACGCCATCGGCGACACCTGCACGCACGGCCAGATCAGCCTCGCCGAGGGTTTCGTCGAAGACGACACCCTCGAGTGCTGGGCGCACGGTTCAGCGTTCTCGCTGCGCACCGGCTACCCGCAGAACCTTCCGGCCTACGAGCCGGTCCCCGTCTACGTTGTCGAGATCGAAGACGGCGACGTGTACATCGACACCAACGTTACGAAAGAGATTGAACAATGAGCTCAGTTCTTGAAATCAAGGACCTGCACGTCAGCGTCGAAACCGAGCAGGGCCCCAAGGAGATCCTGAAGGGCGTCAACCTCACCATCAAGCAGGGTGAGACCCACGCCATCATGGGCCCCAACGGCTCCGGCAAGTCGACCCTCGCCTACGCTGTGGCCGGTCACCCGCGCTACGAGATCACCAGCGGCCAGCTGCTGCTCGACGGCGAAGACATCACCGAGTTCGAGCCCGACGAGCGTGCACAGGCAGGCCTCTTCCTCGCCATGCAGTACCCCGTCGAGATCCCCGGCGTGACCAACGCGAACTTCCTGCGCACCGCCAAGACCGCGATCGACGGCGAAGCACCCGCGATCCGCACCTGGATGAAGGACGTCAAGGAGGCGATGGGCAACCTCCGCATGGACGAGTCCTTCGCAGCGCGCAATGTCAACGAGGGCTTCTCGGGCGGCGAGAAGAAGCGCAACGAGATTCTGCAGCTCGAACTGCTGAAGCCGAAGTTCGCGGTGCTCGACGAGACCGACTCCGGCCTCGACGTCGACGCCCTGAAGATCGTCTCCGAGGGCGTCAACCGCGCCAAGGAGAACACCGGCCTCGGCGTGCTGCTCATCACCCACTACACCCGCATCCTGCGCTACATCAAGCCCGACTTCGTGCACGTCTTCGTGAACGGTCGCGTCGCTGAAGAGGGCGGCCCGGAGCTTGCTGAGCGTCTCGAGGAAGAGGGCTACGACCGCTTCCTCGCGTCGGCCTAGGCGCGTAGGCTGGTCGTATGAGCGACGAAACCACGGACACCACGACGGCCCCGAAGTCGATCGACCCGGAGTTCCGCGAGCAGGCCACCGAGGCGCTCAAGAACGTGTCAGATCCCGAGCTCGGCGTCAACATCGTCGATCTCGGCCTGATCTACGATCTCGCCTACGACGAGGAGCACGACGCGCTCGTCATCAGCATGACGCTCACGAGCGCCGGCTGCCCGCTCACCGACGTGATCGAGAACGACATTGCCGAGGCGCTTGACGGGCTCGTGGCCGCCTTCCGCATCAACTGGGTGTGGATGCCGCCGTGGACTCCCGAGCGCATCACCGATGACGGCCGCGACATGATGAGAGCTCTGGGGTTCGCTATCTGAGGCCCCACCATCGTGCCCCACAACCCGCTGCGCTCGCCCGGCGATCCCCGCCTCAGTCGGATCGCCGGGCCGAGCGCGCTCGTCATTTTCGGGGTCACCGGTGACCTATCGCGCAAGAAGCTCATGCCCGCGGTGTACGACCTTGCCAACCGCGGCCTTCTGCCGCCGGGCTTCGCGCTCGTGGGCTTCAGCCGACGTGACTGGGCCGACCGCGACTTCGCGGAGATCGTGCACGACGCCGTGCGCAAGTACGCGCGCACCCCCTTCCGCGAGGCCACCTGGCGGCAGCTTGCCGAGGGGATCCGCTTCGTGCAAGGGCGCTTCGATGACCCTGATGCCTACGTTCGCCTACGCGAGACCGTCGACGCGCTCGACAGCGAACGCGGCACGATGGGCAACCACGCTTTCTACCTGTCGATCCCGCCGAAGTCCTTCCCCGAGGTGGCTCACCACCTCAGCAGCTCCGGCCTCGTCGACCGCACCGTCGACGACCAGCGCTGGCGCCGCGTCATTATCGAGAAGCCCTTCGGGCAAGACCTGCAGTCGGCGCGCAAACTCAACGAGACCTTGGAGTCAGCCTTTCCCGCCGACTCGATCTTCCGCATCGACCACTACCTCGGCAAAGAGACGGTGCAGAACATTCTCTCGCTGCGGTTCGCGAACTCGATGTACGAGCCGATCTGGAACCGTAATTACGTCGACCACGTGCAGATCACCATGGCCGAAGACATCGGCGTGGGCGGCCGCGCCGGCTACTACGACGGCGTGGGTGCCGCCCGCGACGTGATCCAGAACCACCTCTTGCAGTTGCTTGCGCTCACCGCGATGGAGGAGCCGATCTCGCTCAGCGCCGACCACCTGCGCGCTGAGAAGGAGAAGGTGCTTGAAGCGGTGCGACTGCCCGACGATCTCGCCACGGCGACCGCGCGCGGCCAGTACGCCGGCGGCTGGCAGGGCGGCGAACTAGTGCGCGGCTTCCTCGAAGAGGAAGGCATGGATCCCGCTTCCCGCACCGAGACGTACGCCGCGATGAAACTGTTCGTCAACACCCGCCGCTGGTCTGATGTGCCGTTCTACCTGCGCACCGGCAAGCGACTCGGCCGCCGCGTCACCGAGATCGCCGTGGTGTTCCGCCGTGAAGCGGGGGAGCTGTTCGCAAAGGCGCACGGCAGCGACCAGGGATCGAACGCGCTCGTGATCAGGGTGCAGCCAGACGAGGGCATCACGATGCGCTTCGACGCGAAGGTTCCGGGCACAGGCACGCGCGTGCGCGACGTGACTATGGACTTCGGCTACGGCCACGCCTTCACCGAGGCAAGCCCGGAAGCCTACGAGCGGCTCATTCTCGACGTGCTGCTCGGTGATGCTCCGCTCTTTCCGCGCCAGGCCGAGGTGGAGCTGTCGTGGCGGATCCTCGATCCCATTGAGGACTTCTGGTCAGGGGAGAGCCGCGCCCCCGAGCAGTACACCCCCGGTTCGTGGGGCCCCGATTCCGCGAACGAGCTGCTGGCCCGCGACGGCCGAAGCTGGAGGCGTCCGTGATCGAACAGCTCCCCAACACCACGGTGAGCGCCGTTGCTAGGCGTCTGGTCGCGATGCGTCTCGAGGGCGGCGTGTCTGCGCTCGGTCGGGTGCTGACCCTCATCATCGCCACCTCAGACCCCATCGACGAAACTGTGGTCGAGGCCGCGAATCATGCGTCGAGCGAGCACCCAATGCGTGTCATCGTGCTCGTCGCGAACCCCGACGCAGCCGCGCCCCGTCTCGACGCCGAGATTCGTGTGGGGGCAGATGCCGGCGCCAGCGATGTCGTGGTGCTGCGCGCCTACGGCGAGGTGTGCAGCGGTATCGAAAGCCTCGTCACCGGGCTGCTGCTGCCCGACGCGCCCGTGGTCGTCTGGTGGCCGCGTGAGGCTCCGCACGAACCCGGCGCACATCCGCTCGGCCGCATCGCGCAGCGCCGCATCACCGACAGCGCCGCTTCCTCCGCCGACATCTTCTCCGCCCGCACCTCCGGGTACGCGGCTGGCGACACCGACCTCGCCTGGACCCGTCTCACCCGGTGGCGCGAGTACCTGGCCGCGATCCTCGACCAGCCGCCGTTCGACCCGGTCACCTCGGTGGAAGTGGTCGGCGGCGCCGACTCTCCTTCAACTCGTCTGCTCGCCACGTGGCTCGGACTCATGTTGCAGGTGCCCACGGAGTGCCGCCTGCACCACGAAGGCCCCTCGATCGAGGGCGTGCGCTCGGTCACGCTGCGCCGCGCCTCGGGCGACGCCGTGCTGGAGCGTGTCGCTCCAGCACAGGCAGTGCTGCGACAGCCGGGCCAGCCCCAACATGAGATCTCGCTGCCGCGCCGCACCCTGCGTGAGTGCCTGGCCGAAGAACTCAGAATCCTCGATGAAGACGAGATATACGGCCGCGTGATGCGACAGCTTGACGCCAACGATCGAACGGAGCCCCAGCGGTGACCACAGCAGCAGCGACCGAAGCCACGGCGAACATCGGGGTCGTCGGCCTCGCCGTGATGGGGGCGAACCTCGCCCGCAACTTGGCGAGCCGAGAGGGCAACACTGTGGCGGTGCTCAACCGCAGCCGCGAGCGCACCGACGCCCTCGTTTCGGAGCACCCCGAGGCGGGCTTCGTGCCTGCGCACAGCTACGAGCAGTTCGCAGCGAGCCTCACGAGGCCGCGCACTGCCATCATCATGGTGCAGGCGGGGGCGGCAACCGATGCCGTGATCGACGCGCTGGTCGAGGTGTTCGAGCCAGGCGACATCATCGTCGACGGAGGCAACGCGTTTTTCCCCGATACGATCCGCCGCGAGCGCGCCGTGCGCGACACCGGCATCAACTTCGTGGGTGCCGGCATCTCGGGCGGCGAGGAGGGTGCCCTGCTGGGTCCCAGCATCATGCCGGGCGGATCCGATGAGGCCTGGACGACGCTCGGCCCGATCCTCACCTCCATCGCCGCCGTCGCCGATGGCGAGCCCTGCGTCACCCACATCGGCCACGACGGCGCCGGCCACTTTGTGAAGATGGTGCACAACGGCATCGAGTACGCCGATATGCAGCTGATCGCCGAGGCCTACGATCTGATCCGCCGCGGCACCGGGAAGAGCCCGGCCGACATTGCAGACGTCTTCGCCGAGTGGAACCGCGGCGAGCTCGAGTCGTACCTCATCGAGATCACCGCCGAGGTGCTGCGGCAGATCGATGCTGACACTGGCCGGCCGCTCGTCGACGTGATCCTCGACCAGGCCGGGGCGAAAGGCACCGGCGCCTGGACCGTGCAGACGGCCCTGTCGCTCGGCGTGCCTGTCTCCGGGATCGCTGAGGCTACGTTCGCGCGCTCACTCTCTTCGCACCCCGAGCAGCGTGCCGCGGCGGCGCAGCTTCCTGGCCCAGACGAGGCTGTTGCACCAGACGACGAAGCGGCCTTCATCGAAGACGTGCGCCAAGCGCTCTACGCTTCGAAGATCGTGGCCTACTCGCAGGGGTTTGACGAGATCCGTGCCGGCGCCGCTGAGTACGGTTGGAGCATCGACCTCGGCGCGGTGTCGCGCATCTGGCGGGCGGGCTGCATCATCCGCGCGCAGTTTCTCGGTCGCATCGCCGAGGCCTACGGCGAGCAGCCTGAGCTGCCGCTGCTGATGTCGGCGCCCTACTTCGCCGAGGCGTTGAGCCGGGGCCAGGCGGCCTGGCGGCGGGTGGTGATCGCTGCGACCGCGGCCGGTATTCCGGCACCCGCGTTCTCATCGTCGCTGGCATACTACGACGGGCTGCGCGCCGAACGGCTGCCCGCCGCTCTCATTCAGGGGCAGCGCGACTTCTTCGGCGCCCACACGTATCGCCGCGTCGACAGGCCGGGTAGCTTTCACACGCTGTGGTCGGGGGATCGCATCGAGGTGCAGCGGTAGTGCGCGTCGAGCGGGTCACTGACCTGCCCGCGCTCGGCGAGGTTGTCGCGAGCGGGCTCATCGCGGTGTGCCGCGAGCGGCAGCGCGCTGGTGCGGTGCCCTGCATCGTGCTCACCGGAGGACGCGCAGGCGCGCAGGTGTTGCTCGCCGTGCGTGACCATCGCGACCGCGATACCGTCGACTGGAGTCGGGTGCGCTTTCTCTGGGGCGATGAGCGCTGGGTGCCGGCCGGGCACGCCGACCGCAACGATCGGCTTGCCGATGAGTCATTGTTCGCTACTGTCGAGACTGACCCGACGCTCGTGCACCGTGTCGCCGCATCCGATTCGGGGATGAGTCTCGATGCGGCGGCCGCGGCCTACGCCGAAACGGTGGCGCGGGTGCCGCGCATCGATGTGCTGCTCAGCGGCGTGGGAGAGGACGGCCACGTCGCCTCGCTGTTTCCGGGCAGTTCTGAGCTGCTGCTCGGCGACGAAGAGGCGGAGGCGCTGCCGGTACGCGATTCGCCGAAAGCTCCGCCTGAGCGGGTCACCCTTTCGCTGTCGGCGTTGAACCGGGCCGAACGCTCGTGGTTGCTCGCAGCGGGGGAGGGCAAGGCCGAGGCGGTGCTGGCTGTGCTTGGCGGATCAGAGCCGCTGCCGCCCGCCGCGCGTCTCACTGGCCGGAGCGAGACCGTGCTCTGGGCCGACACCGCAGCACTGGGCCTCACGACCGGATCAGACGGATCTCACTGAGCGCGCCGCTGCGCAACACCTATGCCAACGCCCCACTCGACACACGCTGAGCCTTCTGCGGCTGCTGCCGAGTAGACTAGTGAGGTTGTCCACCAGCCAGCCGGCCCCGCCGGCCAGTCCTAGGAGCCGCCCAGCATGATCACCGTCGAAGACCTCGCGATCGACGTCGGCGCGCGACGCCTCATGGAGGGCGTCACGTTCCGCGTGAATCCGGGCGACAAGATCGGGCTCGTGGGCCGTAACGGTGCTGGTAAGACCACACTTACCCGCACCCTCTCGGGTGAGCTGCAGGCCGCGGAAGGCAAGGTCACCGTGTCAGGCGAGTTGGGCTTCTTGCCGCAGGATCCCCGCACCGGTGATCCTGAGCAGATCGCCAGGCACCGCATCCTCGACGCCCGCGGTCTCGGCACGCTCACGAAGAACATCGCACAGGCCACCGAAGACATGGCCTCCGAAGACCCAGCGGTGGCGGAGAAAGCCATGAAGCGCTTCGGTAACCTCACCGACCGTTTTCACGCGCTCGGAGGCTACGCGGCCGAGTCGGAGGCTGCCTCGATCTCCAACAACCTCGGCCTACCCGATCGGGTGCTCGACCAGCCATTGAAGACGCTCTCCGGTGGCCAGCGCCGCCGTATCGAGCTCGCCCGCATCCTGTTCAGCGATGCCGACACGATGATCCTCGATGAGCCGACCAACCACCTCGACGCCGATTCGATCGTGTGGCTGCGCGAGTTCCTCAAGAACTACAAGGGCGGCTGCATCATCATCTCCCACGACATCGACCTCGTGGGGGAGACCGTCAACAGGGTGTTCTACCTCGATGCGAACCGCCAGGTCATCGATGTCTACAACATGAACTGGAAGCTGTACCTGCGGCAGCGCGCCGCCGATGAGGAGCGTCGCCGCAAGGAGCGCACGAACGTCGAGAAGAAGGCGTCGGCGCTGAAGGAGCAGGCAGCGAAGTTCGGTGCGAAGGCGTCGAAGGCGGCTGCCGCGCACCAGATGGTGGCGCGCGCCGAGAAAATGCTCTCGAGTCTTGAAGATGAGCGTCAGGTGGATCGCGTGGCCAAGCTGCGCTTCCCCGATCCGGCGCCGTGTGGCAAGACTCCGATTATGGCGCAGGGGCTCTCGAAGTCCTTCGGCTCGCTCGAGATTTTCGCGGGTGTCGATCTCGCGGTCGACCGCGGTTCGAAGGTGGTGGTGCTGGGCCTCAACGGCGCCGGCAAGACCACGTTGCTGCGCCTGCTCGCGCAGGTCGATGAGCCCGACACCGGTGAGATCATCGCCGGCCACGGCCTCAAGGTGGGCTATTACGCGCAGGAGCACGAAACGCTCGATGTGCGCGCGAGCGTGCTGCAGAACATGGTTTCGGTGTCGCAGCATCTCACCGAGACTGAGGCGCGACGGGTGCTGGGTTCGTTCCTCTTCACCGGTGATGATGTGCTCAAGCCCGCCGGGGTGCTGTCAGGCGGCGAGAAGACGCGACTGGCGCTCGCCATGCTGGTGGTGTCGAGCGCCAATGTGCTGCTGCTCGATGAGCCCACGAACAACCTCGATCCCGCTAGCCGTGCTGAGATCCTTGATGCGCTCGCGCACTTCACGGGTGCGGTGATTCTGGTTTCACACGATCCTGGGGCCGTCGAGGCGCTCAACCCTGAGCGGGTGCTCATCATGCCTGAGGCCACCGAGGATCACTGGTCGAAGGAGTACCTGGAGCTCATCGAGCTCGCTTGAGCTTCGGGTCTCGCGGTTCTCAGCTCGGGTGGCGGATCAGCCGGCTTCGCCGGCCCGCTCCGCCGCCCGCTCCTCGCGGTCTGACACGTAGTGCGGGGCCAGCGAGAGCGCGCTGAAGCGGAAGGGGCGATCCACCCGGGTGAAACCGAGCGGGCAGTGCTCGACGCCCGCGGGGATGTACACGCAGCCCGAGGTGGTGATCGTGTGGCGCTCGCCAGCGATATCCATGTAGATCTCGGCCCCGAGGTCGTGCGGGTTGTCGGGATCGCCGCCCGTCCAGATGAGGATCTCGTCGTAGTCGTGCACATGCGGCACCACCCACAGTTCTGGCACCTCGGTCTCGTGGATCCAGATGTGGGTCATGTTGATCTTGGCATCCGGCACGAGGCCCGCGTGCACGAGCCAGTTCGGCTCGCCGAGGTTCTTCGGCGGCTCGAGTTCGGCGGCCTCGCCCTCATTGTTGAAGTCGTCGGGCCCGCAGACGGGCATGTGCTTCACGAACAGGTGGTCGTACTGATTGCCGGTGCTCGACACGGTCGCCTCCTCACGGCACCCGCCACGGTGCGGGCGCACGCTTCGAGAGTAGGGCTACCGCCTCTGCGGCCGAAATGCCCGGCGCGCAACGGAGCGCCCGAGGTCAACGCCTCTGCGCCCGCTGGCAACCGGATCCGCGCATCACGGCGTGGGATTCGCCTGCGGGGGCTCCACAACGTCGCCACCCACACCGGCTGAACGATCGCGCTCGGCGAGCGTATCGAGCTGTGCAAGCACGAAGGCAGCGCCATCCTGCTGCATCCCGTTGCTGAAATACTCGACGTGGCCCGACTCGTCGAGGTCGAGGCTGCCGCTCTGGCAGATGAAGTCTCGGGCAACGCAGTAGTCGCGCAGACGATCGGCGAAGGCGTCAAGGCTGCCGGGGGCTCGGGGGAGCAGCCCGTTCGTTGTCGGATCGAAGCTGCCGACGTTGAAGGGCTCGCTGCCGACGAATCTCGGATCCCCGTAGAAGACGATTGCGAGCACCCGCTCCGCCGCCGCCTCCGACACAGAACCGACGGTGCCGCCGACGAGCCGCGCCTCCGGCACCGACAGCGCATCACCGATCACGAAAGCGCCCTGCGAGTAGCCGAGCAGCACAAAACGCTGCTCGGGGCAGGCCTCGGCCTGCACATTGAGGGTGTCGATGAGCGTTCGCGCTCCCAGCGTGCCGCCCTCGTTCACGTCGCCGTCGGCGGGGTAGTCGAGGTCGAGCACATCAACATCTTTGGGCTTCGCCTTCGCAATCGCCCGAGCCACTGGTGAAAGCAACTGCCCTTTGGAAGGCTCCCCGGTGCCGCGCACGGTGACCACGAGCACTGCGGTGCAGTCGCGCGGATCGACGATCGGGTCGGGGTGCAGTGCGGCATCGTACAGTTCGGCCGCCACCGGAGGCGTCGGATTCTCGGTCACCTCGGTGAGGGATTCGCGTGCCGCACTCGGATCGATGGGGGCGGCGCAGCCCGCCAGCAGCGCAACCGCGCCCAGGGCGATGGCGCCCATCGCGCCGAGGGCCGCAAAGCGTTGGGAAGAACTCACTGAAACCACACTCCAGAATAGCCCGACTTGCGGAGCGTCAGCCGCCGATCAGGGCGTCTTCCTCCTCGGCGTCGCTCGGCCCGCGGCGGCGGCGGCGCTCGGCACTGCGGCGATCCTGCTCCCGCACCGCGCTGCTGTCGGGGTTGAGCCCGCGGTACTCGCGGCGCGCGGCGTAAGCGACGCCGATGCAAGCAATCACAATGAAGACATACCACTGCAGAGCGTAGGAGAGGTGCGGCCCCTCATCGCGTTCCGGCTTCGCCGGCAGCACGCCGTGTTCACCCGCAGGCGTCTCCGTGACGAGCATCCCGTACGCGCCCGTGTAGGCCTCGCCCTCGGTGCCCGTCAAGCGCGCCAGCTCGGGCAGCTCGATACTCGCGACGGTGCGACCCGCCGAGGTGCGGCCAGGAATGGCCGGCTCTGAGGCACGCAGGCGGGCCTCCACCCGCACCTCGCCGCTCGGCGGCTCAGGCAGCTCCTCCGGCGCAATGCCTCCGGTCTCGGCTTCGTGGCCGTCGATCGGCACCCAGCCGCGATCCACGAAGAACACCCGACCATCGTCAGTGCGCAGCGCCTGGATCACATTCGACCCAACACCCTCGCGCCCCGGCCGGTTGCGCGCAAGATAGGGGTCGCCCACATACTCACCCACGGCCTCGACAGTGCGCCACTTCTGCGCGTTCTCATCGAACGCTGCCGGGTCGGGCAGCTCATCGGAGAGCGGCACCGCAGGGGCATCGTAGTTCGCGTCGATTCGGTCGATCTCGGCGCGAGCCTCGGCCCGGCGCTCGAACTGCCAATTACCCAGGAACACGCACGCAATCGAAAAAATCACGAGCATCGCGAAATAGCCGATCCACCGGCTCGACCGCAAAAAGCTCCACCCCACAGGAGTGCTGTCACTCATCAAGCTCACCAATCGCCCGAGTCTCAAGAGGAAAATCGCGCGCCGCAAGGAAGTCGCGCAGAGTATCAAGGTGCGCCTCGCAGGCGAGCCACGTCTTTCGACGGTCAGCGGTATGGATCTTCGGATTGCGCCACAGAATCGCCCACACCGCCTCGTCTCGACACGCAGCCCGGGAGCACTCGAAGCGGTGCTGCGGGGCACCGCCCAGCGTCAGGCCCGACGGCGTCGCGGCGGTCACGCGATGCCGCCGGAGGAGTCGTCTGCGTCTCGACGGACGGGATCCGCATTCCCATCAGCAGGAGTCGAGGCGCGGCGCTCAGGTTCTACATCGATGACGAGCAGCGTCTCAGACGGTGCCTCTGCCGGCGTGTCAGCGCTTGCACCCTCAAGCATCAACGGCTCGGGAGCGTCGGGAGCCTGCCCGCCATCGTGCGCGACAGCGTTACCCACCATCACCGCGAACCACGGCAAGAACACGGCCCCAGCTGCCGCGAGCAGCACCCACCAGCCGCGCACCCAGATCAACGAGGTCACGCACGCCACGCGCAAACTCATCGCAATGAAATACATGCGCATGCGGTGCGCGCGATCCTCAGCCGGATTCACCCCAGCCGATGTCACACTGTAGCTCTTCGCCATGCGCCCTTTCCTCAGTACCGCACCAGCCTACGCCGTCCCGCTGTGACCGCGCTCACATGCAATAGGCTGGGGTCCAGTTTTGACGGAAGGACCCCTATGAGCACCTCGCGCACCGTACTCGTCACGGGCGGCAACCGCGGCATCGGCTACGCAATCGCCGAACGCATGATCGCCGATGGCCACCGCGTCGCCGTCACCGCCCGCTCGGGCGAGGGGCCCGAAGGCTCCCTCACGGTGCGCGCCGAAATGACCGACGCAGCATCGATCGACGCCGCCTTCACCGAGATCGAAGCGCAGCTCGGCCCCGTCGAGGTGGTCGTCGCGAACGCGGGCATCACGCGCGACACCCTGCTGCTGCGCATGTCAGAGGAAGACTTCACCTCCGTCATCGACACGAACCTCACCGGCACCTTCCGCGTCGTGAAGCGCGCTGCGAAGGGCCTGCTCAAGGGCCGCTTCGGCCGCGTGATCCTCATCTCCTCCGTCGTTGGACTGTACGGATCGCCTGGGCAGATCAACTACTCCTCGTCGAAGGCGGCCCTCGTCGGCTTCGCCCGCTCGCTCACTCGCGAGCTCGGCGCCCGCAACATCACCGCCAACGTCATCGCCCCGGGCTTCATCGAAACCGACATGACGGCTTCGCTGCCCGAAGAGCAGCAGCAGCAGTACCTCGCGAACATCCCCGCGAACCGTTTCGGCCAGGTCGCCGAGATCGCAGGCGCCGCCTCATTCCTCGCGGGCGACGACGCAGCCTACATCTCGGGCGCCGTCATTCCCGTCGACGGCGGCCTCGGCATGGGGCACTGAGCTCGCAGCTCACCGCATATGTGAGGGCCTGCTGATTCATGCTGAATCGGCAGGCCCTCACATATGTATGAGATGGCGGATCAGGCCAGGCGGTCGAGCAGCGGGATCGCGAGCGCCAGATCATCGGTGATGGAAACATCGGCGCGATCCTGCACCACCGGCTTGGCGTTGTAACCGACGCCGATCGCCGCAACGCCCATCATCTCGAGGTCGTTCGCACCATCGCCGATCGCGACGGTCGCCGTGAGCGGGATCCCGCTTGCCTCAGCCCACTCGCGCAGCGCCGCCGCCTTCGCAGCCGCATCGATCACCGGCCCCACCGTGCGCCCGGTCAGGTGACCATCAATCACCTCAAGCCTGTTCGCGCGCCAGAAGTCGAGCCCCAGATCTTCGGCGAGCGGATCAAGCACCTCGTGGAAGCCGCCGGAGACCACACCCACTTTGCCGCCGCGCTCGTGCACCGCCGCAATAAGCTCACGAATACCGGGGGAGAGGCGCACCCGACCGTAGGCCTGTGCGAACACCGTCTCAGCGGTGCCCTGCAGGGTCGAAACCCGCTCGGCGAGACTTTCGGCGAAGTCAAGCTCGCCGCGCATCGCGCGCTCCGTCACCTCTGCCACCTGATCTCGGCTGCCCGCAGCCTCGGCGAGCAACTCGATCACCTCATCCTGAATGGTGGTGGAGTCGCAATCGAGCACAACAAGCGGTGAAAGGGTCATGCGATCCAGTCTAGGCTTGTGCCTATGGTCAACGTGCTCCGATTCAGCGATGTCACCTACGTGCGCGACCGCCGCCCGATCCTCTCCGGGATCGACTGGGCAGTCGAGGACTCGGAACGATGGGTCATCCTCGGCCCGAACGGCGCCGGCAAGACCACGCTCATGAAGCTCGCCACTGCGAACGACTATCCCACCACGGGCTCGGTCGAGGTGCTCGATCAGCGCCTCGGGCGCGTCGACATCTTCGAGCTGCGCAACCGCATCGGCTTCGTCTCCTCGGCGACCGGAAACCGCCTGCCCGCCTCTGAGACCGTGCGTGATATCGTACTCACCGCCGCCTACGGCGTCGAGGGGCGCTGGAACGAGCAGTACGACGACGTCGACGTGCGCCAAGCCGAACGCATTCTGAGCGAGTGGGATCTTGCCGACTACGTCGACCGGGCCTTCGGCACGCTGAGCGACGGGGAGCGTAAGCGCGCACTGATCGCCCGCGCTGTGATGACCGACCCTGAGATGCTGCTGCTCGACGAGCCGAGCGCGAGCCTCGACCTCGGCGCGCGCGAGCGGCTGCTGCAGATGCTCTCCGGCTTCGCCCAGTCACCCCACTCGCCTGCCATGATCATGGTCACTCACCACGTCGAAGAAGTGCCCCCGGGGTTCACCCACGCTCTGCTGCTGCGCGACGGTCACGTGCAGGCCGCCGGCCCCATCGCCGAAACCCTCACCGCGGCAAACCTCGAAGCCACCTTCGGCATGCCCTTTGACCTCAGCGTCTCGAACGGCCGCTACGCCGCCACCGCCAAGCCGTAAGCGCCACGCCCGAAGCCCGTCACACCCGAATTTGGGGTGTTCTGGTAAAGTGGTTCTTTGGTGCGGATCGATCCGCCAATCCCAAGACCTCAGGGCGTGCTGTTACACGCCCACTCCAAGGCAATATAAGGAACACTCATGAAGACCGAAATCCACCCCGAGTACAACGCAATCGTCTTCCGCGACCTCGCCTCGGGAGAGACGTTCCTCACGCGCTCGACGCTCACCAGCGAAAAGACCATCGAGCTTGACGGCGCCACCTACCCCGTCATCGACGTCGAAATCTCCAGCGCCTCGCACCCCTTCTACACGGGCAAGCAGCGCATCATGGACTCGGCCGGTCGCGTCGAGAAGTTCAACCAGCGCTTCAAGGGCTTCGGCGCCTAAGGCACGATCCCACAAAAATGGCGGAGGCATTGCCTCCGCCATTTTTTGTGCCCGCGGGTTACCGCACCGGCCAACGCCCATCGGCGACGAACGAGGGGTCGCGCACGCGACGCATGTACTCCTGGAAGCTTTCGGCCTGCGCCGCAGCCCACCCGATCTGAGCTCGATGCAACTCATCGAGCTCTCCGGGGATAACATCGGCGTACTTGCGGGCGATGCGCTGCAGCACCCGCCCCGCGGCGATCGCATCGTCACCGGCATCGTGCGCGTTGCCGATCTCGACGCCGTGGTGCGCGGCGACAGCTTCCAGCGTGCGCTTGCCCTTGCGGTAACGATCGAATTGCTTGTCAAGGATCAGTGGATCGATGACGGGGGAGAGGTCATTCGGCCACGCCACCCCGTGACGTACGGCCTCGGAGGCGAGCAGGCTGAGATCGAAGGGTGCGTTGTAGGCGACGACAGGGAAACCGCGCTCGAACATTTCGAGCAGCCGCGTCACGATCTGCTGCACGCCGACGGCCGCGGCAATGCCGCTTGCGCGGGCGATTTCGGTGGTGATCCCGTGCACACGAACCGCGGGCTCAGGAATCTCGACACCGGGGTCGAGCAGCCAGTCATAGCGCTCTTGCACCTCACCCGACGGGCCGAGCAGCGCGATCGTGGCACTCACGATGCGGGCGTGGGCAGTATCGATGCCTGTGGTCTCGGTGTCGAACACCGCGAGATTCGCCGCCCAGAGGGGGAGTTCTTGGGTCACAGGGGATCCTTTCGTTCTCCACGATGCTATCGAGCACCGCCGACCCGCATCGACCACGCCCGCAGCGCGCTGCCAGCAGCACGCCGGTAGCATCGAAGCGTGACCGCTTCTCCCACTCTTCTGCGTGTGCCCACGCTCGGTATGGACACCCGCGCTTGGCAGTACGGCGACCCCGACGGAGCCCCGCTGCTGCTCGTGCACGGTTTCCGAGGCGACCACCACGGCCTCCAGGGCATCGCTCAGGGGCTCGCAGAAACGCTGCCAGGGGTGCGGGCCATCGTGCCAGACCTGCCCGGCTTCGGTCAGACTCCCGCTGTTCCGGGGCGTGAACACACCATCGAACTGTACGGCGAGTGGTTACGAGCTTTCGCCGCTGCAGTTGCCCCCGACGGCTTCGCCGTACTTGGCCACTCCTTCGGATCGCTCGTGGTGTCAGCAGCGATCGCTGGTGGGCTGCAGCCGAGCCGGCTGATCCTCATCAACCCGATCTCGGCCCCCGCGCTGGAAGGGCCGCAGGCAGCGCTCACACAACTCGCCATTGGCTACTACCGTGCCGCCGATCTGCTGCCACCGCGAGCCGCACGCCGCCTGCTCGGCAACCCGGTGATCGTGCGCGTGATGAGCGAGGTGATGGCAAAGACGGGCGACCCCGAGCTGCGAAGCTGGATCCACGGCCAACACGGCGCCTACTTCAGCACCTTCTCGGATCCGACAACTCTGCTGCAAGCGTTCCGCGCATCCGTTTCCCACACGGTGCCCGAATTCGCGCGCGCCTTCACCATGCCGACCCTGCTCATCGCGGGGGAGCGCGACGACATCACGCCGCTCGTAAAGCAGCTTGAGCTTCGCCACCGCATTCCCGGCTCGCGCCTGCGGATCATTCCCGGCATCGGCCATCTCGTGCATTACGAGGCCGTCGAAGACGCTGTCGCGTTCATCGCGGGATTCCTCACCGAGGCCCAAGCCTAGGCCCAGGAGGCTGCGGCATGAGGATCATCCGCATCGACGACCTCGGCGCACCCGAGCTCGCCGACTACACCAAGCTCACCGATGTCGCGCTGAGACGGGTGCTCGAGCCTGAGGAGGGCCTGTACCTCGCCGAATCCCCAAAGGTGATCGAGCGGGCGCTGCGCGCCGGGCACCGCCCTCGTTCGGTGTTGCTGCTCGAAGAGTGGCTGCCGCGGGTGGAACCACTGCTCACCGAGCACCCCGAGGTGCCCGTTTTCGTGGGGGAGTCGCATCAGCTCGAAGCGCTCACCGGCTTCCACATGCACCGCGGCGCGCTCGCCTCGATGCACCGGCCGACGCTGCTCGACCCAGCCGAGCTGCTGCGCGCACCCGCAACGTCGGCGCAGCCGCGGTCCCGTGTCGCGGTGCTGGAGGGCCTCACCGACCACACGAACGTGGGGGCCGTGTTCCGTTCGGCCGCCGCGCTGGGCGTCGACGCGGTGCTCGCCTCACCCGACTGCGCCGACCCGCTCTACCGGCGTTCCGTGCGGGTGTCAATGGGAACGGTATTCCAAGTGCCGTGGACGCGCTTCGAGCGCTGGCCCGCAGGCCTCGACGCCCTCACCGACGCGGGCTACATCGTCGCGGGGATGACGCTCGGGGAGGGCGCGATCACCCTCGACGAGCTCGTCGCCGAAGATCACCCGAAGCTCGGCCTCGTGTTCGGCACCGAAGGGCACGGCATCACGCCCCGAGTCGACCGCCGCCTCGATCGGCGCGTCACGATTCCGATGATGGGCGGCGTCGACTCGCTGAACGTAGCCGCCGCTTCCGCCGTCACCTTTTACGCCACGCGGTGAGCGGGCACCGCGAACTGAGCGGGGCAGGGGAGAGGCGCGCCACGCAACCGCTCAGCTGACCGCTGCGCGGAGTGAGCGCAGGTGGTCGCGCGCGAGGGATGCTGCTGCGGACGCGTCCTGCGCTTCGATGGCGGTGACGATCACGGCGTGCGCGTTCTGGTCGTGCGGGTCGCCGTAGTCGCCGCGGATGCGCAGCATCGCGATCATGGCCTCGCGGATCCTGGGCACGAAACGGTCAAACATCTCGAGCAGCACCGCGTTGTGGGCGGCCACGATGACCGCGCGGTGGAACCCGGCGTCGGCATCGACGTGGGCCTCGATGCCCACAGCGATATCGCGCTCGGACAGGGTGCGTCGCATCGCACGCAGATCCGCGGCGGTGCGACGTTCCGCCGCGAGAAACGCAGCCTCCGCCTCAATAGCGGTGCGGGCCTCGATCACCTCCACGATGTCGGCGCGACGCAGCAGCCCCTCCCAGTCTTCGACGACATCGAGCGCGGCGACGAACACACCGGCCCCTTGGCGGGTAGTGAGCACGCCCTGACCTGCGAGGCGGCGGATCGCTTCTCGCACCGTGGATCGCCCCACACCCAGCTGTGGGCCGAGGGTGTTCTCGCCAGGCAGTTTCGAACCGAGTGGCCACTCGCCGGCGCGCACGCGCTCCAGGATCATGTCCGCGGCTTGCTCGGCCAGGGAGGTGCGCGTGATCTGGGCCATGAATCCCCACCTGTCTACTTGTCTGAGAAGTCGTGTACAGTCTATCCCATGACCGCACGGCTCCTCCTTCGCCGCCGCAGCAGGATCTAGCCCGACCGGCACCCCTGCTGCGGCGCACCACCGCCTGCGGTCACCACGCCGCCGCACTCCCGGCCGCGCCTGGCTCCTCTGGGGGAGGAGCGGGCGCCAATCCGCCGTGCCGCGAATCCGAAGGGACCCCTATGGACGTCGCAACAACCCCGCCCACCCAGCATCGCCTGCAGCTCTGGACACTCACCGCCACCCACGTCGCGAATGACTTCTACACCGGGGCCGTCGCCGCCCTGCTGCCGTTCTTCGTGCTGCACGCCCAGTACAGCTACGCCGCCGTCGCGGGGATCACCCTCGCGGCGACCGCGCTGTCGAGCGTTGCGCAGCCTGTCTTCGGCTACCTGAGCGACCGCTTCCAACTGCGCTGGATGACCCTCGCGGGCCTGCTCGCCGCGGGCGCCGGCATCGCAGCCAGCGGCCTCGTCGCAGACTCCTACCCGCTGGTCTGGATCGTCGTGGCGATCTCGGGCATCGGCGTCGCCGCCTATCACCCCGCTGCCACGGTCGAAGCCCGGGAGGCCGGGCGCGGCACGAGCCGCGCGATGAGCCTGTTCTCGGTCGGCGGCAATGTGGGCGTAGCGCTGGCGCCTGCCGGGGTGATTCTGGTGGTGGGGTGGTTCGGCCTGCCGGGCACCGCATTGCTCATCGTGCCGGCTCTCGTGCTGGGCCTCGTCTACGCCGCAGTCTCGTGGCGTCGCCTGTTCGGCCGCCCCGCGGTGACGCTCGCGGCCTCTCGCACAGCTCAGGCGACGCCGCGACAGCCCGACGATTGGCGCGCCTTCGGCCGTTTGACGGTGGTGCTCGCCATGTGGTCGGTCGCGTATGTGGGCACCTCCACCTTCGTCTCCCTGTATTCCATCGAACACTTCGCGGTCAGCACTGCCTTCGCCTCGATCGCGCTCTCGGTGTTTCCCGCGGCTGGTGCCGCAGGCACGCTCATCGGCGGCTGGCTGGCTGACCGCTTCGGCCGCCTGCGCGTAGTGCGGGCAGGCTATCTACTCGCTGCGCTCTCGGTCGGGGCGATCGTGCTCGCCCCGAACCCGGCGGTGGTGATCGTCGCCACCGGCGCGCTAGGGGTGGCCCTGTTCTTGCCGTTCGCGGCGCAGATCACGCTCTCGCACTCCTATTTACCGAACCGCATCGGCATTGCGAGCGGGGTGACGCTCGGCCTCACACTGTCGTTCGGGGGCGTGGTCAGCCCACTGCTCGGCAAGGTCGCCGACGCCTCGGATGTGCGGATCGTCTTCGTGATCATGGCGGCGCTGCTCGTCGTCGGTTTCGGTTTGTCGTTTGCGCTGCGCGAGCGCCGCGCCGATCTGCAGCTGCTCGCCGAGGTCACAGAAGCTGCGCCGGCCCAGTCTTGACGCGCCGAGCTCCGCGCTCCCAGGTGCGCCACTGGGAGCGCGGATAGGCTGGGGTTGGTCATCGCATAGGCGTTGAATCGAACAGCCGCTTTGAATCGAATCTGTACAGCATTCCCTGATCTGGAGGTCGTGTTGCTCCGGAGCTTTCATGCACCATGTTTCACCGTGGCCGAAGTGTCGCGCCCGGTGCCGGGCGATCTCGTTTTCCATGGGGCCGGCCGGGGGAGTCGCGCGTGATTGCGGATCGTAGGCGGGCGCTGTGGTTTGCATGCTTTTGGATCGCGGTGGGCGTCGGCTCGTATGTGCTCGGCGTACAGCTGGAGATGGGGCAGCGCGCTGAAGACACGGTGCTTGATGCTGCAGAGTTCACTACGAGCCCGCCACCTCCGCTGAATCTGGTCTCGATCCCGTCGGTGGCGATCGCACTTGGCGTGGTGGCGCTGATTGCGCTGGTCGCGCACGGGATCAGACGGGCGCTTGTGGTCACCGTGGTGCCGGTGCTTGCGATTATTGCATCGCAGTTGTTGAAGCAGGTGTGGTTGACGCGGCCGCAGTTGTTCGAGCTCGATGTGCCGAACACGTTTCCGAGCGGGCATATGACAGTGTTCACCGTGGTGACCGCTGCGCTGATTTGGGCGGTGCCGTCTGCGATTCGCGGTTTCGTGACCGTCGCGGGAGCGGTGCTGCTCTCAGCGGTCGGCTGGCAACTGTTGGCGTACGGTTGGCATCGTCCGAGCGATGTGCTGGGCGGCATCGCGCTGGGCACCGCGGCGTTCGCACTGGCGTGCCTGATTCGCCCGGTGACATCACGGGGGAGCGTTGTTCTGGGCCGCACCTTCGCTGTCGGTCTGGTGCTGGTGGGGTGGATTGTCGTCGCCGCGGCACTCGTGCTCGGGGCTATCGCCGCCTGGAACGGCAATGCCGCAACGCTGTTGAGCGCCGGTCAGTTCGGTTGCATCGGCGCCGCAACGCTCGCGTCGCGCGCTCTGCTGCTGCTCAGCACCCCACGCAGCTGACATAACACCCACGGCTATGGTGTTCCGCCGCGCTTCATGCGGATCGCCAGGCGTTGACCGCCCACCGTTCACCGAGCCGCCGTTCACCGAGCCGCCGTTCACCGAGCCACCGCGCACCAAGCTCGAGCGAGTCCACACACCACAATCCGCCATGGTGTGCTCACCCGAAGCGGCCCCCAAATGCCAGGTGCACAACACTCCGCGATCCACACCCCAAATCCCGAAGTACAAATCACCCGAGCATCCCCAACCGCGCACCCCAAAACCCCGCACCCCAAGCCCCACCCTCAACCCCCAAATTTCCAGCTTGATTATCATGCACGAGGGCGCCCGCGCCCAGTGCATGATAATCAATATTATGTCAGCTTGAAGAAGCGGGCGCCGCCCCGGCCGAACGCTCTCACCCATACCATGGGTATCGGAACAGCCGACGACTCGGCACCATTCTCACTCTGGAGGTTTCGCGTGCCGCAGGCCGTTTCCGTTTCATCACCCGCTGCGGCGCCAAGCTCGCGCGCACTGGCGCCTGATCTGGCGCGCGGCTGGATGCTGTTGCTCATCGCTGTGGCGAATGTGTCGGCGTTTCTGTGGGGCCACGAAGTGCCGTCGTACACGGTGCACCCAGTTGATGGTTCTGTGCTGGATCGGGCCTTGGGTGCGCTGACGATTCTGTTCGTCGATGCGCGCGTGTACCCGATGTTCGCGTTCCTCTTCGGATACGGCATGGTGCAGTTCGCTCGGGCCCGTGAGGCTCGGGGTGTGCCGCCGCTTGCGGTGCGCCGCATGTTTTGGCGTCGGCACTGGTGGCTGCTGGCGTTCGGGTTCGTGCACGCGGCGCTGCTGTTCGCGGGCGACATTCTCGGCGCGTACGGGTTGACAGGTCTCGCGCTCACGGCCGCGTTGTTCTGGCGCTCCGATCGCGTGCTGAAGTTCACGGTGTGGTCGATGTTTGGGCTGATCGTATTCGGGGCGCTTTCGATGCTCGGGCTGGCCCTACTCATAAGCGCGCTGCTGCCGCCGGAGTCGCAGGCGCTGATGCTGGGCACGGGCTTCGGCAGCACCGCTGATCTGCTGAACGGTGTTGAGAACTACGGCTGGGCGATGCTCGCGCGGGTCGGCATGTGGCTGGTGTCGACGCCGGCGACGGTGCTGTCGCTCGTGGTGCCGTTGTGCGTGCTGCTCGGCTGGCTGGCTGGCCGGCACCGCTGGCTCGAGGTTTCGGGATCGCGCATCGGCCTGGGCACGGTGGCGTTCTGGGGCATCGTGGTGAGCCTGCTCGGTGCGGCTCCGATCGCACTGGTGTATCTCGACCTCCTGCCCGGGCTGGAGTCGATCGCGTGGGCGGTGGCACTGCTCGGTCAGATCGCGGGCGCTGCGGGCGGTGTCGCGTATGCGGCGCTGTTCGGGATGCTCGGCATGCGACTGCAGGGCCGGGCTGGGCCGGTGTCGCGGTCGGTGGCGGCGGTGGGCAAGCGCTCCTTGAGCAGCTATCTGCTGCAGTCGGTGGTGTTCGCTCCCCTGCTCGCGGCGTGGGGTTTCGGTCTGGGTGCGCAGATCGGCACGGCTGCGGCGTTCGGTATCGCCTTGGCGGCATGGCTGATCTCGCTGCTGCTGGCCGTGCTGTTGGAGCGCCGGGATGCTCGCGGGCCCGCTGAGGTGCTGCTGCGACGGCTCACCTATGCGCGGCTCGACACCGCGCCCACTCCCGCGGCTCCCCCGGCCGTTCCGGGCGCTCCGGCTGCGACGCAGAAACTGCGCCTTCCCTCGTGAAGCCGCTACGCTGACGGCGGTAAGACCTCTCGAAAAGGATGCAGCGATGTACGTGAAGATTTGCGGCCTCCGCGATGCCCGAATGGCCGAGTATGCGATCGTGGCCGGGGCCGATGCCTTGGGTGTCGTGATGAGCCCGCGCAGCCCACGGCATGCGACGCCGGCTCAGGCGGCCGAGGTGGTTGCGGCGGCGCGGGCAGCGGATCGCGGGGTCGATGTGGCGCTCGTGGTGAACCGCATGGATGCTGTTGCCGCCGCTGAGACTGCGAAAGAGCTCGGCTTCGATGTGCTGCAGCTGCACGGTGCCTATGGTGCCGACGATTTCGCCGCCGCCCGCGAGATCCTGCCCCGAGTGTGGCGTGCAACTTCGCTGGCACAGTCTCCAGCGTTGCGGGCCGGCGACTTCGGCGAAGAACGTCTCCTCGTCGATGGCGCCTCCCCCGGTTCTGGCGAGGCCTGGGATCTGTCGCTCATCGCCGGCGCCCAGTTGGGCGATCAGTGGCTGCTGGCGGGCGGGCTGCACCCCGCCAATGTCGCCCAGGCCATCGCCTCGGTACATCCGGGCGGGGTCGATGTTTCGAGCGGCGTCGAGCGAGCGCCTGGCGAGAAGGATCCAGAGCTGATCACGCGCTTCATCAGGGCTGCGCGCGCATGAGCGCGTTTCGCGCGCGAGGCACTGACGACGAGGCCCCTCCGCTCCCCCGGCCTGAGCGCACTCGCTTTCGCGCAGGCTCGCACGAACTCCATGTCTTTCGCTGGCCTCGGCCAGGTGCGCCGCGCGTGCTGCTGGTGCACGGCATCGGCATGGGGCACAGCGTGTACGACCGTTTTCTCGCCGAGATCCGCTCCTCCTGCGAGGCGATCGCGGTTGACCTTCCCGGGTTTGCCGATTGCCCCGAGCCCGCCGATCCGCTCTCAATACCGGCGACCGCCGATCTTGTCGCAGACGCCTTGCGCGACCAGGATGCTGCGCCGCTTGTCGCCGTAGGACACTCAATGGGTGCGCAGGTGGTGGCTGAGCTCGCGGCCAGGCATCCTGGGCTGGTGCAGCGCCTCGTGCTCATCGCGGCCTCGGTGAACCCGGATGAGCGATCGCTACCGCAACAGGCGTTTCGCATGGTGCAGGATCTCGCGGAGGGCGAACCGTTCTCGGTCGTCACCCGCGCGACGAAGACCTATTTCCAGGCGGGCCCCGTCTGGTTTATGCGGAAGCTCCGTCAGATGCTTGCGCACCGTCTTGAACGGTGTCTGCCTCACATCTCGCAGCCGACGCTGGTGCTGCGCGGCACGCTGGATCGCGTCTGCCCTCGTGGCTGGGCGGTGCGGATCACAGGCCTGCTCCCCCGCGGTGAGATGCGGCAGATTGCGGATCGCGGCCACGAGGCGCTGATCAGTTCTGGGCAGCCTGTAGCGCAGCTTGTGCTTGACTGGATCGGTGCCGGGGGCACCCCCTTGCGCCCCTCGAATCCGAGCGATCTGGTGTTTCCCACGCAGACCTTGTAACCTAAGCGTTATCTTTTACCGCGGCCGACGCCGCCCTGCACGACACTCCTGAAAGCCCGAATGACAGACGCCTCCGACCGCAACGAGCCCCGCAGCTCCGTCGGTTCCAGCTACCCGTCACGCAGATCGTTGAGAGCTCAGCGGACGGACCCGCCTCAAGTCCCCGTGGTGACCGCAACCGGGTCGATTCGCGTTCCCCTGGTCGAGCATGTGCCTGCCGCCCAGGCTCCGATTGTCGCAGCTCCCCCGGCCCGCATGCCGTTGCGCCGCCGCATTGCAGCGGCCGCTGCCGCGGCGAGCGTCTGCGGCTTGGTGCTGACCATCTCACTCCCCATGGTCTCCCCCACTGATGCGGCGTCGCCAGCCGGCGGGATCGTGCCCGGCCAGGAGCTGTTCTCCGAGGTGTCACTCGAAGAGCTGCCAACCTCGTTCAGCGAAATCAGCGCCGCCGTCTCAGACGACGGCTCACCCACCAACTTCACGTTCCGGCCGCAGGCTCTCGTCAACTACCCCTTCGCGTCGACGGTGACCCTCACCGACGGTTTCGGTTACCGCACCGCCCCCGTCGAACAGTTCCACGACGCGCAGGATTTCGCAGCCCCCGCTGGCACCCCTATTCAGGTGATCGCCGACGGTAAGGTTGTCGAAGCGGGCTTCGCGAGTGACGGTTGCGGTTTCGGCCTGAAGGTCGAACATGATCTCGCCGGCACGAAAGCCACGAGTCGCTACTGCCACATGGAAATGGCTTCGCACTCATACCGTGTCGGCGACACCGTCTCGATGGGCGACCGCGCAGGATCAGTGGGCAACACGGGCATGTCGTTCGGCCCGCACCTGCACCTCGCTATCAGGGTCGACGATCAGCCCGCCGACCCGATGCCGTTCTTTGCGAAGTACACGCGCATGGACCGCCAGCAGGACGCGGCCGCCGGGTCTTGATCTCGTCTGGCCCGGCTGCCGACCCGGTGTAACGGGCCGGCAGCATTCAACCCTGCAGGGCATGCCGATTCAGGCCGCTGCGCCGGCTTCTCCGGTTGCGCGCACCCAGGCGGCGAGCTTCTCCGCAGCCTTGCCGGAATCGATCGTCTCCGCCGCTACGCGCAGCTTCTCGTCGAGCCGTTCGAGCAGGGGACGCTCGGCAGACTCAGGCACCTTCGCCAGCTCGTAGGCCACGAGACCGGCTGCGGCGTTGAGGAGCACGATGTCGCGCACGGGGCCCTGCTCCCCCGCAAGCACGCGGTGCACGATCTTCGCGTTCTCGTCGGGGGTGCCGCCGAGCAGATCTTCGATAGAAGCGCGCGCGATCCCGAGGTCACGTGGGTCGATGTCATGCTCGGTGAGCCCGCCGCGGGTGACTTCCCAAAGACGGGAGTGACCGGTGGTGGTCAATTCGTCGAGGCCATCGTCACCTCGGAAGACGAGGGCGGAGGCTCCGCGAATGCGGAAGACTCCCGCGATGAGCGGCGCGGCCGCAGGATCTGCGACACCGACTGCGGAAGCTTCGGGGCGTACCGGGTTGCAGAGCGGCCCGAGGAAGTTGAAAACGGTGGGGATGCCGAGCTGGGAGCGCACCGGCGCGACGTGCCTAAACCCTGGCAGGAATCGTGCGGCGTGCACGAATGCGATCCCCGCTTGCTCGAACACCTCTGCGAGCTGCGCAGCGTCGAGGGAAAGACCGATTCCGAGCGCGGTGAGCACATCAGAAGAGCCCGATTTGCTGCTGGCTGCCTTGTTCCCGTGCTTGACCACGGGCGCACCGGCTGCGGCGGCCGTGATGGACGCCATCGTCGACACGTTGACCGTGCCGAAGCGATCACCGCCGGTACCGACAATGTCGAGCGACATGGTCGGCAACGAGATCGGAGCGGCTTCGGCGAGAATCGCGTCACGGAACCCGACAATCTCGTCGACGGTGACGCCCTTCGCGCGTAGACCCACGAGAAACGCACCCATCTGAGCACCGGAGGCCTCGCCTGTCATGAAACCGGACATAGCCCACTCGGCCTGAGAGACACTGAGATCGTCGCCCTCGAGGAGCATTGTGAGCACGGTCGGCCAGGTGCGTTCGTCGATCATGCAGACATCTTATCGGCGGTGCGGGTGTCGATTCTTCAGCACTGAAAGTGCTGCCAGAAGAGTTCGCAGGAACCCTTCCCCCAGGCCGCGCCAGAATCGCGACCGAGAGGCCACAATCATCAGATGAAGAACCGTGCCAGAGTGGACGCCGCAGCCCCTCCGGCACGGTAGGCTGATCAGGAAACTCGCAGAAAGTTCGGCGCGCCGGGACCGAGTGAAAACGCACACCAAACTTTCAGCCATAATGGAGGGGTGACAACGACCACTATGAATACCAAGTCAGCCGTGCCCTCGGTGAAGCGACCGAATATCGTCGCCGTGGGCACGATCGTGTGGCTCGGCAGCGAGGTCATGTTCTTCGCGGGCCTCTTCGCCATCTACTTCACGCTCCGCGCGATGAATCCTGAGCTGTGGGCCGAGAAGACCGAGCTGCACAACTTCCCCTTCGCGCTGGTCAACACCCTGATCCTGGTGGCCTCATCCTTCACCGCACAGGCAGGCGTGTTCGCGGCGGAGCGCATGCAGCCCCGCGCAACGGGCGCGAGCCCCAAGAAGTGGGGCACCGTCGAGTGGTTCTTCCTCACCTTCTTCATGGGCGCGATCTTCGTGTCGGGCCAGGTGTGGGAGTACGCCACCTTCGTCTCCGAAGGCATCACGCTGAGCTCGGATCCCTACGGCGCAGCCTTCTACATGACCACGGGCTTCCACGGCATCCACGTCGCGCTCGGCCTCGTCGCCTTCCTGCTGGTTATCGGCCGTATCTACGCCGTCAAGAACTTCACGCACAAGGAGGAGACCACCGCGGTCGTCGTGTCCTACTACTGGCACTTCGTCGACATCGTGTGGATCATCCTCTTCATCGTCATCTACGTCCTCAAGTAGGGGTCAGGAGTAATCGAGATCATGGCTCGCGCCAAGAAAAACGTTCGCAAGTCCGGCCGTCGGCATCCGCTTGCCACCGCTGCTCTCGTTGCGGTCGGCCTGCTCGTGACCGGCGCCGCTTACACCGGCTTCAGCCAGACCTCTGCGACCGCCGAGATCGACCTTGAGTCCCCCGCCACCATCGAGGCGGGCGAGAAGCTGTTCGGTGCTAACTGCGCCACCTGTCACGGGGCCAATGCCCAGGGCACTGAGGACGGACCCTCACTCATCGGCGCAGGTGCCGCTTCGGTCAACTTCCAGGTCGGCACCGGCCGTATGCCGCTCGCCTTCCAGGGCCCCCAGGGCATGGTTAAGCCGCAGCAGTTCACCGAGGAGCAGACCCTTCAGATGGCGGCCTACGTGGCCTCCCTCGCTCCCGGCCCGGCACTCCCGGACAGCCGGTACATCCAGGCAGATAGCGACGACGAGGGCATCGCCCGCGGCGGTCAGCTCTTCCGCATCAACTGCGCAATGTGCCACAACGTTGCAGCGGCCGGCGGTGCGCTCACGCAGGGCAAGTTCGCCCCCAAGCTCACCGGCGTGCCCGCGACGCACATCTACGAGGCCATGGTCACCGGCCCGCAGAACATGCCCGTCTTCAGCGATGCGAACATCTCGCCGCAGGAGAAGGCCGACATCATCTCGTACCTGAAGTACATCGAGAACCAGCCCGCCGTCGGCGGCCTGACCCTCGGGTCGATCGGCCCCGTGGCCGAGGGCCTCTTCATCTGGGTGATCGGTCTGGGCGCAATCGTCGGCCTCACCGTCTGGGTCACCGCGAAGTCGAACTAGTTCGACGGCGCACATAGAGTTCATGAGTCAGGAGTCAAGGAGCAACATGGCAGAGGAAGCGAAGAACAACGGCGGCACTGACGCCGTTGTCGCCGCCCAGGGCCACAGCTCGGTCGAAGCTGCGGCAGGAACTGCAGTCATCGCGTCCGATGCTGTGCAGAATCCGGGCCTTCCCCCGCACCGGAAGCGCGTCACGGATCTCGATCCCAAGAAAGAGAAGCGCGCCGAGCGCACCGTCTACACGCTCTTCTACATCTCGATCGCAGGCAGCCTCGGCGCCGTCCTCGCCTACATGTTCTTCCCGATTGAAACGGGCGAGATGCTGGCGATCCGACTGCACACCATGTTCGTCGGCCTCGGCATGGCCCTCGCACTGCTCGCCGTCGGTGTTGGCGCGGTTCACTGGGGCAAGGCCATCATGGCCGATCACGAGTCGATCGACGTACGTCACCCGGTTCCGAGCGACGAGCCCACCCGCGAGGCTGCGGCCGAGGTCTTCCGACTCGCTGATGAAGAGTCGGGCTTCTCCCGCCGCTCGCTCGTGCGCAACAGCCTGATCGGTGCGCTCATCGCCTTCCCGCTTCCCGGCATCACTCTCCTCCGCGGTCTCGCACCGCAGGATCGCGATCCGGTGCAGCTGCTGAAGCACACCATGTGGGACAAGGGCGTCCGTCTCGCTCGCGACCCCTCCGGTGTGCCGATCAAGGCCAGCGAGGTCACCATCGGCTCCGCGTTCCACGTCATCCCCGAGACGCTCAACCACGAAGACTTCCATAACCTCAGCCTCGACGAGCGCGGCGGCAGCGAAACGCTGCTCGACGCGAAGGCCAAGGCCATCGTGCTGCTGATGCGTCTTGATCAGTCCGAGCTCAAGGAGCTCCCTGAGCGTAAGAACTGGTCGTACGACGGCATCATCGCGTACTCCAAGGTCTGCACGCACGTTGGTTGCCCTGTGGCACTTTACGAGCAGCACACCCACCACCTGCTCTGCCCGTGCCACCAGTCGCAGTTCGACGTCTCGGAGCACGCGAAGGTCGTCTTCGGCCCCGCGAAGCGCCCGCTGCCCCAGCTTCCGATCACCGTCGACGACGAGGGCTACCTTGTCGCGCAGAGCGATTTCCATGAACCTGTCGGCCCGAGCTTCTGGGAGCGCCTCAAGTGAGCAGCACCGTAACTGAATCCCCCGCGCAGAGCGGTTCGAGCCGCTTCACCGCCGCCGCAGCGAACTACATCGACGAGCGCACCAAGATCGGCGTCGCCGTCAAGGAGTTCGGCCGCAAGGTCTTCCCCGATCACTGGTCGTTCCTGCTCGGCGAAGTCGCCCTGTACAGCTTCGTCGTCATCCTGCTGTCGGGCACCTTCCTCACGTTGTTCTTCCAGGCCTCAATGGTCGAGACGCACTACACCGGCCCCTACGTGCCGATGAAGGGCGTCGAGATGTCGGCAGCAATGGCGTCGACCCTCGATATCTCCTTCTCAGTGCGCGGCGGCCTGCTCATGCGCCACGTGCACCACTGGGCCGCACTGCTGTTCGTTGCGTCCATCGGCCTGCACATGCTCCGCATCTTCTTCACGGGTGCGTTCCGCAAGCCGCGTGAGCTCAACTGGGTGATCGGCTTCGTGCTCTTCGTGCTCGCAATGGCCGAGGGCTTCACCGGCTACTCCCTCCCGGATGACGTGCTTTCGGGCAACGGTCTCCGCATCATCGACGGCATCATCAAGGCCATTCCGGTGATCGGCACCTACCTGTCGTACTTCTTCTTCGGCGGAGAGTTCCCCGGCACCGATATTGTCGGCCGTCTTTACATGCTGCACATCATGGTGCTGCCGGCGATGGTCATCCTCTTCGTGGCACTGCACCTGGCCTTCGTGGTCATCCACAAGCACACGCAGTACCCCGGCCCGGGCAAGACTCAGCAGAACGTGGTCGGCTTCCCGGTCCTCCCCGTGTACGCGGCGAAGGCTGGCGGCTTCTTCTTCATCGTGTTCGGCGTCATCGCCCTGATTGCCTCCTTCGTGAGCATCAACCCGATCTGGAACTACGGCCCCTACGATCCCTCCCCCGTTTCGGCTGGTACCCAGCCTGACTGGTACATCGGCTTCGCCGACGGTATGCTCCGTCTCGTGCCGCCGGGGCTGGAAACCGAGTGGTTCGGCTACACCTGGTCGTGGAACATGCTGATTCCGCTGATCGTCATCGCGATCTTCCTGGTCATCGTTGCCGCCTACCCCTTCATCGAAGCCTGGGTGACCGGTGACAAGCGCGAGCACCACATCCTCGATCGTCCGCGTAATGCCCCCACCCGCACCGCCATCGGTGCAGCCGGTGTGGTCTTCTACGCGGTGATGTGGGCCGGCGCGAGCTCGGACCTCATGGCAACCCACTTCCAGCTGTCGATGGAAGGCGTGATCCATGCACTCCAGGCACTGCTGATCCTTGGCCCGATCTTCGCCTACGTGGTCACGAAGCGCATCTGCCTCGGCCTGCAGAAGAAGGATCGTGCGATCGCTCTGCACGGCTACGAGTCGGGACGCATCGTGCGCCTGCCCGGTGGCGAGTACATCGAGGTGCACAAGCCCGTCACGGATTACGAGCGCTGGGAGCTGGTCAGCTACCACGACTACGCACCGCTCATGCTCCGTCCCAACGACGACGGCCGCATTCCGTTCTCGAAGCGCCTGCGCGCAGGCTTCAGCCGCTGGTTCTTCGAAGATCGCATCGTGCCGCCCACCCAGGGCGAGCTGGAACAGGGCCACCACGACGGCCACTGATCCACCGCGAACGCGTGAGGCCCCGCAGGTTCATTCCTGCGGGGCCTCACGCGTTTTCGCTACTCCACCGGAGGTTCAGTTCCAGAAGCCTGCCCAAGTGGCTGCGAACGCTCTCCACTGTGCATACCCGGATCTCACCTCGGCGGGCCGCAGGGCGAGATTCATAGCGTTTCCTCGACCATCTGCTCGGCATCCGGCAGCGGAAGCACCGTCTCGATGCGACTTCCACCGCGCCGCAGCTCGTCGATCTGCTCGGCGAGGTGCAGCCCCACCCCTGTGGCGTGCGCGATCTTCCGCCGAAGGGCGAGGTCAGGAGCACCCGCGCACTCCCGGCTGCGGGCCGGCGTTGTCGGCGTTGGAGCGGTACCCACTATCGATGTCGGTCTTCGCTCCGATGTGGCACGCGTCACAGCTCAAGCAACTTGCCGCCACCGCGTCCACGAGCGCTACGCCGCTCAGCTTGTCGAACACGGTCAGCTCGCCCATTCGCGCATGTATCGCGGTGATCAGCATCCGTGCCTGGGGGCACTCCGGCTTCGGCAGCCGAGCCGCTACGACATGCCGCCGGCGCGTCGACGCTCTGCGGCGCTCCGCGGCGCTCCGCGGCGCTCTGCGACGTTCTGCGGCTTCTGTGGCTCTCTGCAGCTCTCTGCGGCCAACACGAGCGCCCCGGGCGCCCATCCGCCGTGGTATGTTGGCGGCATCGCGTGAGCGGTCACTATTCACGTCCGGACCGCTGAGTGCGGTCTCTCCCCCGGCGATAGGCGCGCGTGTGCGCCGTGGGCGTCGAAGAACAGCCGTCAGCGGCATCGCCGCAGGCTTGGGCGCCGCAAAGTCTACGATACTGCGCTACGGCCTCCATGCGAGGAACCTAGCTGCGCGGATCGGCTCCCACCTTGGCGTCAGCACCAGCATCCGCATCGGTGCGCAGCATCGAGTGCGCGCCGGCAGCGAGCAGCGCATCAAATTCGGAGTCTCCAAGTGCGTCGCGCAGCTCGAGGAGGCTGCCCAACAACGCAAACCGCAGCACCGGGTCTGCCGCTGCGCTCACCGCTTGGAAGAGGAAGCGCTGGATGCCCTCAGAATCCGGTTCTCGGTGTTCGGCGAGCAGAGCATCGCAGACCCTGTCGAAGCAGGCCAGAAAGAGCTGCTGCTTCGTCTCAAAGTTGGCGTAAACGTGCGGCTGCGGCACCTGGGCTCTGGCGGCTATCGAGCTTGTGGAGGCGCCGTGGTAGCCGAAGAGGCCGAACTCCGTGAGTCCGGCCTCTATCAGGCGTTCCCGGTTCTCGCCGGGCCGTCGTCGAGCGCGACGCTGTGAGTCGCTCACCCCAGGTCGAGAACCTTGCGGTAATGCTCACCCACGGGTTCGAAGCCGCGGTGATTGTAGAACGAGCCGATGCGCGCCGTCGATGCGGAGAGCTGGCGCACCCCGCGTCCCATGCAGTACTTCTCACAAGCCTGCATGAGACGATCGCCGACTCCATGGCGACGTGAACCCTCGTCGACCACGATCTCCTGCAGGTGTGCCGTGAGACCGGGAGCATGCAGCAGGCGCGAGACAGTCATCAGCGAGTAGCCGACCACGCGATGCTCAAGCTCGGCAACGAAGAGCACGTTCGTCTCTTGGTCACGGTGCCGCAGCACGTTATCGAAGGCGATCAGAAACTCGTCACGCCCGATCGGCTCGCGACCGGTAGTGAACTGGCGGGCCAGAGCGAAGACGGCGTTGACGTCTTCGCTCTGGCCGCGACGGATGATAATGCTCACGCGTTTGCCTCTATCGAGCGAAGTGGCCGCGGTAGTACTCGTACACCCAACCCACGATGCCGACGACTACGAGCGGCAGGGTGAGGAAGGAGAGCCAGAAATGGAAACCGACGCAGAGGCCGAGGACCACCATCGAAGCACCGAATGCGAGGAAGATCGGCCACCAGCTCCACGGGCTGAACTCACCGAGCTCAGGATCGCCGTCATCGATGTCAGCATCGGGACGGTCCTCCTGAAGCACCCCGCCCTGCTTCTTCTTGACGAGGCCGAGATAGGAGGCGATGAAGCCTGTCAGACCGCCCGAGAGGAGGATCGCAACGGAGCCTGCCCACTCGGGGTAGCCGTGCTCGAGCAGATTCCAGACCGTGTAGATCGCAGCGAGAAGCACGAAGTACGCGGTGAGGATCCAGAAGATGACGATATTGGATTTCATGAGTCAGTCTCTCCTCGAGATCACTTCTTCTCGGCGAGCGCGGGCTCGCGAACCGGCTGCTCGACGCCGCTGATCTCGGGGTGGTTGAGATCGAACGCCGGCGACTCCGTGCGGATGCGCGGGATCGAGGTGAAGTTGTGACGGGGCGGCGGGCAGGAGGTGGCCCACTCGAGCGAGCGGCCGTATCCCCACGGATCATTGACGGTGACCTTCGGAGCACGACGTGCGGTGATGTACACGTTGAGCAGGAAGGGGATCATCGAAGCGCCGAGGATCATCGCACCCACGGTCGACAGCTGGTTGCCCCAGGTGACGCCGTCGGAGGGGAGGTAGGTCGCGTAGCGGCGGGGCATGGCCATGACACCCAGCCAGTGCTGCACGAGGAAGGTCATGTGGAAGCCGATGAACAGCACCCAGAAGTGAATCTTGCCAAGACGCTCGTCGAGCATGCGACCGGTCCACTTGGGCCACCAGAAGTAGAATCCGGCGAACATCGCGAACACCACGGTGCCGAAGACCACGTAGTGGAAGTGAGCAACCACGAAGTAGGTGTCCGAGAGGTGGAAGTCGAGTGCAGGCGAGGCGAGGATGACGCCGGTCAGGCCACCGAAGACGAAGGTCACCAGGAAGCCGAGCGACCACAGCATGGGCGTCTCGAAGGTGATCGATCCACGCCACAGAGTGCCAAGCCAGTTGAAGATCTTCACACCCGTGGGCACAGCGATCATCATGGTCATGAGCGCGAAGAAAGGCAGCAGCACCGAACCGGTGACGTACATGTGGTGCGCCCACACAGTCATCGACAGCGCGGCAATCGCGATGGTTGCGTAGATCAGCGTCTTGTAGCCGAAGAGCGGCTTACGGCTGAACACGGGGAAGATCTCGGAGACGATACCGAAGAACGGCAGTGCGATGACGTACACCTCGGGGTGGCCGAAGAACCAGAAGAGGTGCTGCCAGAGGATTGCCCCTCCCTCACCCGTGTAGATGTGGGCACCGAAGATGCGGTCTGCTGCCAGGCCGAACATCGCCGCGGCGAGCACGGGGAAGACGAGCAGCACGAGGATCGAGGTGATGAGCGTGTTCCAGGTGAACACGGACATACGCCACATGGTCATACCGGGGGCGCGCATCGTGATGATGGTGGTGATGAAGTTCACACCGCCCATGATCGTGCCGAAGCCGCTGACACCGAGACCGAGCACCCAGAGGTTGCCACCAACTCCCGGGGAGTAGGTCATATCCGAAAGTGGTGCGTAGGCGAACCAGCCGAAGGAGGCTGCACCCTGCGGGGTGAGGAAGCCGCCGACGGCGATCAGGGAGCCGAAGGTGTAGAGCCAGAACGCGAAGGCGTTGAGTCGCGGGAACGCGACATCGGGAGCACCGATCTGCAGCGGCATCATGACGTTCGCGAAGCCCGCGAAGAGCGGGGTGGCGAACATCAGCAGCATGATCGTGCCGTGCATGGTGAACAGCTGGTTGTACTGCTCCTTGGTAGCGATGATCTCAAGACCCGGCGCGAACAGCTGCGCACGGATCAGGAGAGCCATGAGGCCGCCGATCAGGAACCACACGAAGGAGCTGATCAGGTACATGTACCCGATCACCTTGTGGTCCGTGGACGTCAGCCACGAGACAATGACGTTGCCCTTCTTCATGTTTCTGTTTCCCTCGTTAGTCGTTCTGCGACTTCGCGTTGTCGTTGTCGATCGCGAGGCGCTCCTGGTTCGGGTTGAACTCGGCGGTCACCTGGCCGGTGTTGCCCGCATCGCGCAGCGACTCGATGTACGCGTCGTACTCGTCTTGCTCGACGACGCGCACTTCGAAGAGCATCATGGAGTGGTATTCGCCGCAAAGCTCGGCGCACTTGCCCATGAAGGTGCCGGTCTTAGTCGGCGTGAAGCTCATGTAGTTGGTCTGACCCGGGATCATGTCCTTCTTGTAGAGGAACTCGACCACCCAGAAAGAGTGGATGACATCGCGGGTCTCGAGACGGATCTCGGTGGTCTTGTCAACCGGAAGGTAGAGCACCGGCATGGTGTCTTCCTTGGCGTTGCCTTCTGCGTCGGTCTGCACCTGGACGCCCTGGAAGTAGACGTCGTCATCAACGTAGTTGAAGTCCCAGGCCCAGCGCTTGCCGATGACCTCGACGGTGTTGTCAGGGTTGTCGATGCGGGCTTCGATCTTATTCTGCTCCTGCGCGGTGAACGCGAAGAAGCCGAGCACCAAGATCACCGGCACGACGGTGAAGAAGGTCTCGATCGGCATGTTGTATCGGAGCTGCACAGGCAGGCCCGTCTGCCCCTTGCGACGGCGGTACGCAATGGTGGCCCAGATGATGAGGCCCCACGTGATGACGCCGACGGCGAGCAGCACGATCCAGGAGGTGACCCACAAGCCGGTGACACCGTCCGTGTGGTTGGTGGCTCCCTCGGAACCCTCGGGCAAGAAGCCCCGCTGCTGCTCGGGGGTGCAGCCGGCAAGCAGCAGTGCTGCCGAGAGCACCACCGGGGCCGCGACCCACTTCATTCGACGATTGGAACGCACCGCATACCTTTCGAACTGTTTTCTCGCCGGCTCGGATGGCAGGCGAAGCTGATGACTCCCTGACAGCTTAGCGCGAAGCTGAGCATTCCCCGAACCGACACCGGGTGTCGCGAACTCCGAATGCTCGACTCTGCTCAGCTGAAGCTGTCGCCGCAGGCGCAACTGCCCTGAGCATTGGGATTGTCAATGGTGAAACCCTGCTTTTGGATGGTGTCTTCGAAGTCGATCGTGGCACCGCTCAGGTACGGGATGCTCATCGCATCGACCACGACCTCGACCCCGTCGAAGTCAACGACGGCGTCGTTTTCAAGCTGGCGTTCGTCGAAGAACAGCTGGTAAATCAGGCCGGAGCATCCGCCGGGCTGCACGGCGATACGCAGGCGCAGATCGTCGCGCCCCTCCTGCGCCAGCAGGCTACGCACTTTCTCCTGCGCGGTCTCGCTCAGCGCGACACCGTGCGCGCGCTCCTCTGCCGCGGTCTCCGCTGCGATCGTGTCAGTGCTCATGCGGGTAACTCCTCGCTCGCGTGTTGAACCCTTGCGCATCGATTCTACGCCGCTCGCAGGGGATCGCGTCAGCCGCGCACGGTAGTCTTATTGGAGCAGTCGACCGTATCGACGGACGTCTCATATGCATACGCGCGCAGTGCGCATCGATCGAGAGGACAGGCGTGGCAAAGAAGGGCGCTGACAACGCGACCGCCGCGGGCGAGAATGACGCTCGGAATGGGGCGAGCACGGGCAAAGGTCGCCCCACTCCCTCGCGCAAGCAGGCGGAGGCCGCGAATGCGCGGCCGATCGTGGGCTCCCGCGACAAGGCCATGATGAAGGAGCAGCGACGCCAGCAGGCCGAGGCCCGCGAGCGCGCTCGCCTCGGCATGATGCAGGGCGATGAGCGCTTTCTCACCCCGCGAGACAAGGGCCCGCAGCGCCGCTACGTGCGCGACTACGTCGATGCCCGCTGGAGTGTCGGCGAGCTGCTCATTCCGATGATGCTGGTAGTGCTGGTGATGACGTTCATCCCGGGCATCATGCAGATCATCAGCCTGGTGGTGATCTGGGCGTTCGTGGGTCTTGCGATCCTCGATGCGGTGTTCCTCGGCATGCGTCTGAAGAAGCGCTTGGCTGAGAAGTTTGGTGAGGATCGCGTGCAGCCCGGCTTCCGCTGGTACGCCGCGATGCGCGCGTTCCAGTTCCGCCCGCTGCGCGTGCCGAAGCCGCAGGTCAAGCGCGGCAACTTCCCGAGCTGATTCGGCACCGGCCTGGTGCATAAGAACCCCCTGTCGTTGCGAGAGCATCGACAGGGGGTTCTTCGTTGTGCGCAGCTGCGGTCTACTCCCCCGGCTGGCGCCAGCCTGCGCGCAGCAGGCCGCGGTTGATGGCACGGGCCCAGAGCGGTCCCTCGTAGATGTAGGCGGTGTAGCCCTGCACGAGCGTGGCGCCGGCACGAAGCCTCTCGAGCACGTCCTCCGCCGTGGCGACGCCACCGACGGAGATCACGCAGAAGTCTGGGTCGGGCTCAGCAGCCCGGATGCGGCGCAACACCTGCAACGAGCGCTCGCGTAGCGGTTCACCGGAGAGACCACCGGCACCCATACGCTCGATTTCTGTTTCTGAGACGCTCAGCCCCTCGCGCGAGATCGTGGTGTTGGTGGCGATGATGCCGTCCAGGCCGAGACGCTTGGCAAGTGCCACGATGCCGTCGATCTGGTCGTCGCTCATATCCGGCGCGATCTTGACGAGCAGCGGGGTGCCGCCGGCGGCATCACGCACGGCGGCAAGCAGCGGCTCGAGCATCTCGAGTTCTTGCAGGCCGCGCAGTCCGGGCGTGTTGGGAGAGCTGACGTTCACCGCGAGGTAGTCGGCGATCGGGGCGAGCCGCTGCGCGCTCCAGACGTAGTCCTGCACGGCGTCTTCGACCTCTGTGACGCGGCTCTTGCCGATGTTCACACCGATCACCGGGCGTCGCCTCGACAGGCGGGCGCGCTCGATGCGCGGCACCGCTGCGGCCGATCCGCCGTTATTGAATCCCATACGGTTGATGAGCCCGCGATCTCCCACCAGGCGGAACATGCGCGGCTTCGGGTTGCCCGGCTGCGCATGTTTGGTGAGTGTGCCCACCTCGACGTGACCGAAGCCGAAGGCACCGAGGCCGAGGATGCCTTCGGCGTTCTTGTCGAAGCCGGCGGCGAGGCCGAAGGGACTCGGGAAGTCGATGCCGAGCGCGCGGGTGCGCAGCGAGGAGTGCGGCGCGCAGGCGCGGCGCACAATGCCTGCGGTGAAGGGTGCCGCCTGGATCACCTTGAAGGCCAGGTGGTGCGCGGGCTCGGGGTTCATACGTCGCAGGACGGTGCTGAAGAGCAGCGGGTAGAGACGCATGTCAATCCTCCGTGAGGGTCGGTGCGGGGGCTTCGCCCGCGGGGTGGGCGCGAAGCTCGGCAATCGCGTCATCAAAGTCGGAGAGCGATTCGAAGGCTTGATAGACGCTGGCGAAACGCAGGTAGGCCACTTCGTCGAGCTCGCGCAGGTACGGCAGGATCGCGAGACCGATCTCGTTGGCGTCGAACTGCGCAACCCCACTGGATCGCACCGACTCTTCGACACGCTGGGCGAGCACGGCGAGGTCTGCCTCGGTGACGGGGCGACCCTGGCAGGCCTTTCGCACGCCGCTCATCACCTTTTCGCGGCTGAACGGCTCGACCACGCCTGATCGTTTGATGACGGTGAGGCTTGCGGTCTCGGTTGTGGTGAAGCGGCGGCCGCACTCGGGGCACTGCCTGCGGCGGCGGATCGAGAGGCCGTCGTCAGCGGTGCGGGAATCGATAACCCGGCTGTCTGGGTGGCGGCAGAAGGGGCAGTGCATCAGGCCTGATCCCCCTCGCCCGTCGATTCGAAGCGGGCGCTGACTGCTTCGCCGTGGGCGGGCAGGCCCTCCGCCGCTGCGAGGGCGAGTAGGGGCTGTTCGACCTGGGCCAGTGCGGCGCCATCGTAGGAGATGACCTGCTGGGGGCGCAGGAAGGTGTGGGCACCGAGGCCGGAGGCGAAGCGGGCGGTGCCGCCTGTGGGCAGCACGTGGTTGGAGCCGGCGAGGTAGTCTCCGAGGCTCACAGGCGTGTAGGCCCCCACGAAGATCGCGCCGGCGTCGCTAATGTTGGCGAGCACGGCGTCGTCATCGCGTGTTTGGATTTCGAGGTGCTCAGGGCCGTAGGCGTCGCTGACTCGGGCGGCCGTTGCGAGATCATCGACGAGGATCACGGCAGACTGCGGGCCACCGAGCGCCGTGGCGACACGCTCGGCGTGCTGCGTGCCTGCCGAGCGTGTCGCGATCTCGGCGATCACACGCTCGGCGAACTCGGATGAGTCGGTGACGAGCACCGAGGCGGCGGCTTCGTCGTGCTCGGCTTGACTGATGAGGTCAGCGGCAACGAACCGGGGGTCGGCGGTGTGATCTGCGATCACGAGGATCTCGGTGGTGCCCGCCTCGGAGTCGATACCGACGATTCCGTTGACCACGCGCTTCGCAGCGGCGACGAACACGTTGCCTGGCCCCGAGATCTTGTCGACGGGCGCGAGGCCGATGCTCTCAACGCCGTGCGCGAAGGCGGCGATGGCGCCCGCGCCTCCGATCGCGTAGACCTCTTCGACACCGGCGAGGGCGGCGGCCCACAGCACGACCTCGTGCGGCAGGCCATTGTTGTCGGACTGCGCTGGTGAGGCGAGTGCGAGCTCAGGCACTCCGGCGGCCTGCGCGGCGACGGCGTTCATGATCACCGATGACGGGTATGCGGCCTTGCCGCCGGGGGCGTAAAGCCCCACTCGGCCCATCGGTTGCCAGCGCTGCCTGATGACGGCGCCGTCTCCGAAGCGGGTCAGCTGCTCGGCGGGCACCTGCGCGGCTGAGGCGAGGCGCAGCTTCTCGATGAGCAGTTCGAGTGCGGCACGAATCTCGGGCGGGCAGGTTTCGAGCGACGCCGCGATGCGTTCTGCTGGCACGCGCAGGGCATGCCCTTCAACGCCGTCGAAATCGCGCGCCTGTTCGCGCAGCGCCTCCTCGCCTCGGTCTCGCACAGCGTCCACGAGGGGGCGCACGCGGTCCACCGCGGTGCCCATATCGAGTGCGGCGCGCGGTACGAGCCGCAGCAGGTCGGCGCGCGAGAGGTGCTGCCCCCGCAGATCAATCGTTCGCATCACCCGCCTAGTTTACCGGCAGCGCGGCACCCGCGTTCCGGTGAGGGCGGCGCGCGGCATCTGGCAGGATGGAGGCGACGAAGCGGGGGACGCATGCAGCACGCCGACACGCGACGCGGGCCGCACGGCGCGCCACGCACGGGAGCAGCCTCGTGACGCTTCTGACGGGGGTGCTGATCATCGGGCTCATCCTGCTGGGGTCGGTGGCGCAGCGGATGGCGGGGCTCGGTTTCGCGATGCTCGTCTCACCGTTCATGGTGCTGGTGCTGGGTGCGCACTCTGGTGTGGTGCTCGTAAACGCGCTGTCGATCATGTCGAGCGCGCTGATTCTGCCGCGGGTGTGGCGCTCGATCGACTGGTCGCTGTTTCGCTGGCTCGGCGGCTTCGCCGTTGTCGGTTCGCTCGTTGGCGCGTGGCTGTCGCAGCTCTTCTCAGCTGCGGTGCTGGCGGTCGCCGTGGGCGGGATCGTGATCGTTGCGCTCGGCGGTTCGCTCGCGGTGCGGGGCGGCCGTTTCTCGACTGAGCAGCGCACGCCGCGCGCGCTCGCGGGGCTGCTTTCCGGGGTGACCAGCGCGCTCGCGGGTGTGGGTGGCCCGGCTGTCAGTGCGTACGCGGTGCTGACGCGCTGGCCGCAGGCTTCCTTCGCTGCAACGCTGCAACCCTATTTTCTACTTATCAGCGCCACGGCGACCGCTGCGAAGCTGGTGCTCGACCCGGCGGCGCTGCCCGCGACGCCCTGGTGGTTTTGGGTGATTGTGCTGGCCGTGCTTGTCGGCGGGATCGCGCTCGGTGAGCGGCTGCTCACGGTGGTGAGTTCACGTCAAGTGCGACGCTTCGTCATCGTGCTCGCGTTTGTGGGGGCTGCTGCAACGCTGGTGCGGGGTCTCTGGGAACTGTTCGGCTGAGCCGGCAGCCCGGTCAGAGCGGTCGCTCGGCCGGCGCGAGCATGCCGAGCCAGGCCAGCTCGCGGAATCCCGCGGTCAGTACCTCGGCCGCCGCGTCCGCATCGACTTCGAGCAGGGTTGCGAGCGCGTCTGCGATGCGGCCGAGTGACAGCTCGCCGTCGCACACTCCCACCGCAGCTGCGATGAGCGGATCCGCTGCCACACGACGCGCAATCGGTCGATCGGTGGTGAGGCGGATCGCGCGGGGCGCTTCCTCCCCCGGCGTGTGTTCGCGCTCTTCGACCACAGACTCGGAGCGCAGCCAGTGCGTGTCAAGCACCTCCGCATCGCTCATGCGGGCGGCGCGCACGCCGGCGTCGAAGGCTGCGGCGAGCCCCGCGCCGAGACCATCGCCGGCGTAGGCGCCGGCGGCCTGATCGATCTCAACGACGGTGCCCTCAACAACGGTGCCCGCTGCGCCGTGGCTCTCCTCGGCCGCGGCGAACATCGGCGCGGCCGCAGCCTGAGCCGGTATGCGAACGCGGATCGCACCGAGGCCGATTGCGGTGATGCGACGGGTGGTGAAGTCGTCAAGCCATGCACCCATGAGCCCCTCGAACTCGGCGGTGCCCGGTCGGGCGCCGCCGTCCCGCGCCCAGGTCTCGGCGTACTGCGCGGGGTCGACTCTGTCGCGTTCGATCACCCAGGCATCAAGTGGGCCGGCGGCGCCTGCCGCCGCGGCGATCCAGCCGCGCACGCGCTCAAGACCGTTGGATCCCCACGGCGACTCCCAGTTGGCGAGACAGAGCAGCGTGCCGCCGGGCGCGAGATACGCGGGCCCTTCGCTCACCACACGCTCCGCGAGGCCGTCACCGGCCATTCCGCCGTCGCGGTACTCGTAGACGGGCGCGTCGCTGTCACCCCTGGGCGTGATCACGAACGGCGGATTTGAAAGCACGAGATCGAACTGCTCGCCCGAGACCGGCTCGAACAGGTCGCCGAGACGAAACTCGATCCGTTGCTCCAGACCGGCCAGTCTGGCGTTCGCCCTGGCCAGCATGAGCGCACGCTCGGAGATGTCTGTCGCAACTACGTCGCCGCGCAGCGCCAGATGCATGGCGACGATTCCACAACCGGTGCCCAGGTCGAGACAGCGAGCTGCCTCAGCGGGCGGGGCCTGGGAGATCAGAGAGCGCGTGGCACCTCCGACACCCATGACGTGATCGGGGCGGGCAGGACCGCGTCGCAGCTGATCGTCGAGGTCAGAAATGATCCACCAGTGCAGCGGTTGCTCGCGGCACGCATCGGCGACGAGCACCGGATTCAGCGAGAGAGCCGCGCGAAGACCGTCAGCGTCATCGGGCCGCACCAGGCCGAGCGCGAGCGCACCGACAGTACCGAGCGCCGGCACTGCCGCGTCGAGTTCGGCGCGTTCAACGCGGCCCGCGAGCAGAAACAGTCTCACCAGTGTCGCCAACGGACTGGCACCGCGCTCGGCAAGCGCCCGCAGCGCCGGCGCGAACACCCCGCGCTGACGGGCAGCGTCTGCTCCGGCACCGAGCAGAGCCGTGATCGAGTCGGCACGGTAGTCGGCTGCGTTGAGGTCGGCGTGCAGGCTGTCGATGAGTTCAGGATCCACCCCACCAGGGTATGTGCTCCCGGGCCGTGTTGCGGCGGTGCCCGGCGAGCACCAGAACTCACCGGGCACCATCTCTCACATGAGGATCGGATACGCCTCAGGCAGCCGCGGTCAGTACGCGACGGTGAAGCGTGCGCGGCGGTGCTGCGGCTTCGCGATCTCGTCGGCCACGGCGACACCGAAATCGGCGCCCGAAATCTCAGACTTGCCTTCGGCATTGGTGAGCAGCACGTCGCCGCCCACCCGGTACTCGCCCCGGTGCTCCCCCGCAGCCCAGGCCCCGAAGGTGGCAGCCGGGCTGATGAGGAACCAGTCGAGCGTCTCAGGCGTGGCACGCAGATCGTCGAGCACGCCGCCCATCTCGGAGGCCTCAGGCTTCACTGCGTCTGCGAAGTCGGGGCCGTTCATCACGAGGTCGCCGCCCTCGCTCTGCAGCAGCGATCCGGCCCCGCCAACCACACCGAGACGCACACCGGCGGCAGCAGCCTCGGTGGCCAGCTCGGCGATCGCGGGGCGCACCCGGCCGACCATATCGCCGCGGGGTGAGACGGCGATAACCACAACGTCTGCGCCGGCAAGGGCCCGGGCACGATCCGCGGCCTCAGTGATGGAGCCCTGCACGTAGTTGACGCCCGGCACCTGCTGCGCGCTCTCACCGCGGCTCATGCTCGTTACGTCGAGCCCTTGCACCGCCGCCGCCTCAACGATGTGCGATCCAGCGTAGCCGCTGCCGCCGATTACCGTCACCTGGGTCATGTCTGCCTCCTCGAAGTCGCGGACCGCCGCTGCGGCGGGCCGTCTGCTACAACCGCGATCCGCTCGCGGCTATTCCGCCTGCCCGCCGTCAGGTGAAGGCTCGGTCGTGAGCGGTGACGGGGCTCGGCAGCACGCTCTGCCCGGTGAGGTGGGCATCAACAGCCGCCGCGACGGCCCGCCCCTCGGCGATCGCCCACACGATGAGCGACTGCCCGCGGCCGGCGTCGCCGGCAACGAACACCCCCGGTACCTCGGTCGCGTAGTCGGCTGCGCGTTCGAAGGCACCGCGCGATCCGCGAGGCAGCACCAGGCCGGGATCATCGACCGCTTCAGGGCCGGTGAAGCCCATCGCGATCAGCACAAGGTCGGCGTCGATGAGATGCTCGGTGCCCGCGATCGGTTCGCGCCCGCGCTCGGTGAACCCGGTCTCGGCGACCCGCAGCGCTCGCACCCGCCCTTCGGCGTCTCCCACGAACTCGACGGTCGACGCCAGGTAGCGGCGCTCGCCTCCCTCCTCGTGCGAACTCGTCACCTCGAACAGAGTCGGGTGCACGGGCCAGGGCTGGGTGTCGGTGCGGGTGGGCGATGGACGGCGCCCGATTGCGAGGTTCGTCACCGACTTTGCGCCCTGGCGGTGGGCAGTGCCCACACAGTCGGCCCCGGTGTCGCCACCACCAATCACCACAACGTGCTTGCCTGCCGCATCGAACTCGGCCGGCACGGTCGCCTCAAGGGGTGCGCCGTCGCTCGCAAGCGCACGATTCTGGGCGGTGAGGTAGTCCATCGCGTAGTGCACGCCCGCGAAATCGCGACCCGGCAGCGGCAACTCCCGCGGCACTGTCGCCCCGGTCGCCACCACCACGGCATCGAAGCGGCGACGCAGCTCGCCCCACGACATGTCCGTGCCGATCTCGATGCCGCAGCGGAAGCGCGTGCCCTCTGCCTTGAGCTGGTCGATGCGACGCGCCACAAGATGCTTCTCGAGCTTGAAATCGGGGATGCCGAAGCGCAGCAGGCCACCGGGCTGCTCGTCGCGCTCGTAGACGGCGACGGTGTGGCCGGCCCGGGTGAGCTGCTGCGCTGCGGCGAGGCCGGCTGGCCCCGACCCGACGACGGCGACGGTCTTGCCGGTGAGCCTGGCCGGCGGCTGCGGCTGCACCCAGCCGTTTTCGAAGGCGCGGTCGATAATGCCGTTCTCGGTCTGTTTGATGGTGACGGCGGGCTGGTTGATACCGAGCACGCACGCTGATTCGCAGGGCGCCGGGCACGCTCGCCCGGTGAACTCCGGGAAGTTGTTCGTCTCGTGCAGCCGCTCGATCGCGTCTTGCCAGCGGTCGCGGGTGACGAGGTCGTTCCACTCGGGGATGAGGTTGCCGAGCGGGCACCCCTGATGGCAGAACGCCACACCGCAATCCATGCAGCGTGCGGCCTGCCTGGCGACGAGCTTGGGGTCGGCCGGGTCGACGACCTCGCGCCAATCCTGCAGCCGCAACGCGACAGGACGCTTCGAGGCGAGCTCGCGCTCGCGCACCTTCAGAAAGCCTCGGGGATCAGACATGGGTCGCCTCCAGAATCTCAGACCAGACCCGTTCGCCATCGGGGTCCAGGCCCTGCTCGTTTGCACGCTCGCGGATCTCGAGTACGCGCGAGTAGCCGCGCGGAATCAGCCTGGTGAAGCGTGCAAAGACCTGCTCGGGGTCACGGTCGATCTCGTCGAGCAGCTCAGCTGCCAGCTCAGAACCCGTCTGCTCGGCGTGCCGCTTCAGCAGAGCCGCGATCCGCACCCGCAACACATCATCGAGCGGGGTGAGCGCGAGCGCACCCGAGCCGAGTTCTGCAGAATTTACATTTGCGGGATCGAGGTCGAGGATCGCGGCTTCGCCGCCCGACATGCCGGCGCCGATATTGCGGCCTGTGGGGCCGAGAATGAGGGCGAAGCCGCCCGTGAAGTATTCGAGGGCGTGGTCGCCTGTGCCCTCGACCACGGCGGTCGCCCCTGATCCGCGCACGAGGAAGCGTTCGCCAACGGCCCCCGCGATCCACAGGCTGCCGCTCGTGGCACCGTACCCGATGGTGTTGCCCGCGATCACGTTGCCCGCGGCGGGATGCCCGGCATCGGGGTGGGGGCGGATTACGATCTCACCGCCGGAAAGACCTTTGCCGACGTAGTCGTTGGCGTCGCCCACGAGCCGCAGCGTGATGCCGCCGGGCAGGAATGCGCCGAGCGATTGCCCGGCCGAGCCCGTCAGGGTGACGTCGATCGTTTCGGGTGCGAGACCGGCGGCGCCATGACGTTTCGTGACCTCATGACCGAGCATGGTTCCCACGGCGCGGTCGATGTTGCGGATCGGCAGTTCGACGACCACGGGCTCGCGGCGCTCGAGGGCGTCGGCTGCGATCTCAATGAGGCGGCGGTCGAAGTGCGCGTCGAGCTCGTGATCCTGCTGGCGGCCGCTGCGGCGCGGCGCGTGCTCGGGAAACTGAGGCCCGCGCAGGATCGGTGTGAGGTCGAGCCCCTCAGCCTTCCAGTGACGGATCGCAGCGTCAACATCGAGGGCGGCGGTGTCTCCGACGGCTTCGGCGAGGGTGCGGTAGCCGAGCTGCGCGAGCAGTTCGCGCACCTCTTCTGCGATGAATCGAAAGAAGTTCACCACATGCTCAGCCTGCCCGGTGAAGCGCTCGCGCAGTTCGGGGTTCTGCGTCGCGACGCCCACGGGGCAGGTGTCGAGGTGGCAGACGCGCATCATGACGCAGCCCGAGACGACGAGCGGGGCCGTCGCGAAACCGAACTCTTCGGCGCCCAGCAGCGCGGCGATCACCACGTCGCGGCCGGTCTTCAGCTGTCCGTCGGCCTGCAGCACGACGCGCTCGCGCAGACCATTAAGCATGAGCGTTTGCTGGGCTTCGGCGAGACCGAGTTCCCACGGCGATCCGGCATGCTTGAGTGAATTCATGGGGCTCGCGCCGGTGCCGCCATCGTGGCCGGACACGAGGATCACGTCGGAGAGCGCCTTCGCGACACCCGCGGCGACGGGGCCGATGCCGCTCTGCGCCACAAGCTTCGTCGAGATGCGCGCGGCGGGGTTGGCGCGTTTGAGGTCGAAGATGAGCTGTTTGAGATCCTCGATGGAGTAGATGTCGTGGTGCGGCGGCGGCGAGATGAGGCCCACGCCCGGGGTGGCATGCCTGGTGCGGGCAATCCACGGGTACATCTTCTGCGGTGGCAGCTGGCCTCCCTCGCCCGGCTTCGCACCCTGGGCGAGTTTGATCTGGATTTCGTCTGCGTGGGAGAGGTACATCGAGGTGACGCCGAAGCGGCCCGATGCAACCTGTTTGATGGCGCTGCGCCGTTCTGGGTCGAGCAGCCGTTCTTCGGCTTCGCCGCCCTCACCGGTGTTCGATTTACCGCCGAGCCGGTTCATGGCGATGGCGAGCGTCTGGTGCGCTTCAGGAGAGATTGAGCCGTAGCTCATGGCACCGGTGGCGAAGCGCTTCACGATCTCACTCACCGGCTCTACCTCTCCGAGCGGCACGGGCGGCCGCTGCGGTGCGAAGTCGAAGAGCCCCCGCAGCGTCATGAGGCGCTGCTCCTGCTCGTTCACGCGGCGGGTGTACTCGGCGAAGATCTCGCGGCGCCCGGTGCGGGTGGCGTGCTGCAGCTTGTAGATGGTTTCGGGGTCGAAGAGGTGGGGCTCTTCGCCTCGCCGCCATCGGTATTCGCCGCCGGTTTCGAGCTTTTTGTGCGCGAGCGGTGCGGGGTCGTCTGGGTATGCTGCCCGGTGGCGGGCGGCAACCTCTGCGGCGATCACGTCGAGGCCGACACCGCCGAGCCGGGAGGCGGTGCCGGTGAAGTAGCGGTCGACGAGCTGCTGTGACAGGCCGATCGCTTCGAAGGTTTGCGCGCCGCAGTAGGAGGCGACTGTCGAGATGCCCATCTTGCTCATCACTTTGAGCAAGCCCTTGCCGAGTGCCTTGATGAGGCCGGCGATCGCTTCCTGCTCAGTGACGCCCGTGATCGAGCCGTCGCGCACGAGCAGGCCGACCGTCTCCATCGCCAGGTAGGGGTTGACGGCTGCGGCACCGTAGCCGATGAGTGCGGCGACGTGATGTACCTCGCGCACGTCGCCCGCCTCGGCGATGAGCGCGACGCTCATGCGCTGCCCCTCGCGGATGAGGTGGTGGTGCACGGCAGAGATCGCGAGCAGCGACGGCACTGGCGCCAGGTCTTTGTTGGAGTCGCGATCGGACAGGATGATGAACTCGGCACCGGCGTCGATTGCGGCGCTCGCCTCCCAGCACATCGCTTCGAGCCTGTCGGCGAGGCCTCTCGCCGCGAAGTCGACCGGGTACAGGCCGCGGATGGTGACGGCGCGCTCCCGTTCGGGGTCGTCGCCGAAGTGCTGGATGCGAGCGAGCGCGTCATTGTCGATGACGGGGAAGTCGAGGATCACCTGGCGCGCGTGCTCGGCCGACTGGTTGAGCAGGTTCTGCTGGGGCCCGATGCTGGTGACGAGGCTCGTGACGAGCTCTTCGCGCAGTGCGTCGAGTGGCGGGTTGGTGACCTGCGCGAACTGCTGCACGAAGTAGTCATAGAGGTGGCGGGGGCGATCTGACAGCACGGCGATGGGAGTGTCGGTGCCCATTGCCGCGATGGGTTCGACGCCGTCGCGGGCCATCGGAGTGAGCAGCAACCGCAGCTCTTCCTCGGTGTATCCGAAGGTGCGCTGGCGTCGGCTGATCGAGGCAGGCGGGTGCACAAGGTGCTCGCGCTCGGGTTGCTCGGAGAGGCGGATCCGCCCTTCCTCAAGCCACTCGCCCCAGGGCGCGAGCTGCGCGAGTTCGCGCTTGACTGCGTCGTCGTCGCGGATGGTGCCGCTTGCGAGGTTGACGGCGAGCATGCGGCCGGGTTGCAGGCGGCCGCGGCGGATCACTCGTTCGGGCGCGATGTCGAGCACGCCGGTTTCGCTGGCGATCACGAGAATGCCGTCGTCGGTGATGAGGAACCGGCCGGGCCGGAGGCCGTTGCGGTCGAGGGTGGCGACGAGTTCGACGCCGTCGGTAGCGATCATCGCGGCCGGCCCGTCCCACGGTTCCATGACGAGCGAGTGATACTCGAGGAAGTTCACGAGGTCTGGGTGCAGCCCGGTCTCGGATTCCCAGGCCTCGGGCACCATCATGGCGAGCGCGTGCGGCAGCGAGCGGCCGGCGCGCACCAGCAGTTCAAGCACTTCGTCGAAGCTGGCGGAGTCGCTGCCACCTTCGGAGCAGATCGGCGAGAGCTGTCGCAGATCGCCGAGCAGCGGGCTTTCGAGCCTGGCTTCGCGGGCGCGCATCCAGTTGCGGTTGCCGCGCACGGTGTTGATCTCGCCGTTGTGTGCAACGAGCCGGAGCGGCTGTGCGAGGTGCCACGAAGGGAAGGTATTGGTGGAGTAGCGCGAGTGCACGATGGCGAAACGGCTCTCGAAGCGCTCGTCGGAGAGCTCCGGGTAGTAGCCGGGCAGCTGCAGCGTGGTGACCATGCCCTTGTAGACGATGGTGCGGGCGCTGAGCGAGGGCAAGTAGCAGCCGGTTTCGTGCTGGATGCGCTTGCGGGCGCGGAATGCGCGGCGTTCGAGGGCGTCGGTATCGAGTGCGGCGCTGCTGAGTGCGGCCCCGTCGAGCGCCGGTGATCCGCTGCGCCCGCCGCTGTCGCCAGCACGCGGTTGCGGCACGAGGATCAGCTGCTCGATCACCGGGCTCACCGCGCGAGCACTCTCCCCTAGCACCTCGGGCCGCACTGTGACGGGGCGCCAGGCGAGCACGGCGAGACCTTCTTCTGCGGCGATCGCGCCGATGCGGTAGCGCACGGCTTGCCGTTCGGTGGAGGCCTGCGGCAGGAAGGCGAGGCCCGCGGCGTAACCGCCTGGAGCCGGCAGTCGGAGGGCGGGATCTCTCTCGTGCAACGATTCGCGGATGAGGTGGTCTGGCAGGTCGGTGAGGATGCCTGCACCGTCACCGGTGCCGGCGTCGGAACCGACTGCGCCGCGGTGTTCGAGGTGTTCGAGCGCGGCGAGTGCGAGCGACACGATTTCGTGGCTGGGCTCTCCGGTGAGCGATACGACCGAGGCGAGGCCGCAGGCGTCGCGCTCATCAGCGGGATCGTACAGCCCGGTGCGCTCCGGGAAGCCTGCTGGGCGTGCGGTGGGGGTCGCGGCGGTGTGGCTCATCGACGTCCTCTCTCTCAGCGGGACGTCGGCGGCCCGGGCGGAGCCACTCACGAGCCGCACCCGCAACAGCGCCGTCGCGGAGGCCCGCAGTGACTGCGGAGAGTTCAGGTTACCAGCAGCTTCTTCGGTGAAACGAATTGAGCAACGCACTTTATGCACATGATTCGCCGACGGACCCACACTTTCAGAATTATCTTCGGACGATCTTGGCGACTTCCGAACGAGGGCATTTCACGAAACACAACCGAAACACTGCTGTCGCCCCGATGAAACAGGCGTAGAAAAACCGGTGTCCGATAGTCACCATGACGCGCCGCAGCGCGTTCGACTATCGGACACCGGCTGGTCGATGTCGCGGAGCCTCAGCCCTCGCCGTTGAAGCTCCGGGTATCACCCACCAGGCGGGTGTGATCGGCAGGAACGGGATCGACCGCTGCACGCGCCACCTCTGCCGCGAACTCAGAGACGTTGTAGAGCTTGCCTGCCTGCTCACGGCGCTCCTCGATGGCACCGGGGCTGAGACGGTTGAGCAGGGTCGCGGTAACGGTGCCCTCGATCATGTCACCCGAGACCACGGTGAAACCGATGCCGCGCTCTTCGAGAGCGGGAATGCGCTCACGCAGCGCATCCTCACCGGCGCGCTTCGACAGCGCCACGCCCTCATACTCCGGCATCGTGGGCGTGGTGCGAATGAAGTGCGCCTGGTGGCTGGTCACGAACACCACACGCGATCCCTCACCCATCAGCGGCAGCGCGGCGTCGAGCACCGCAAGCTGCGCGTCACGGTTGAGCTTCAGCGCGTAGTCTTCCTCCATGCCGCCCTCCATGCCGCCCGAGGCATTGAGCACGAGCACGTCAAGGCCGCCGAACTCCTCGCGCACGGCGTCCATCATCGCCGCAACCGACTGGGGATCGGTGAGGTCTGCGCCCTGCACGAGGGCGCGCACGCCCAGCTCCCGCAGTTGCGCCGCTAGCTTTTCGGCGCGCGGAGCCTTGTTGCGGAAGTTCACGACCACGTCGGCTCCCGCCTCGGCGAAGTACCGGACGGTGTCGGCGCCGATGCCCCGCGACGAGCCCGTCACGAGCGCGAGGCGGCCGGCGAGGCTGCCCGGTTCAAGAATCTGAGTCACAAGTGCTCCTCGTCGTTTCGAATTACGTGCTTCCCAGAGTAGTGGACCCAGCATCCCGAGCACCCCATGCACAGGGGTATCGCGAACCCGACGCGAGCGAGTACGCTGCAATGAACGGCAGGGGCACCCGCAGAGTCTGCGAGCGTTCCGGCCCGCTCACCACCGGCGAGGAGGTCCAGCATGGCTGATCGAACTCTACGAGGAACGCGCATCGGCGCGACGAGTCTGCAAGGCGAGGAGGGCGTTGAGCTCTCGCCCAGACGCGCCGTCGAGTATCTGACCGACCGGGGGGTGCGATTCAGGGTGCTCTTCGACGCTGACGCCGAACCGCCGGCCGAATGGGTTGACCAGAAGAGTGGAGAGATCGGCTTCCTCGATGACGAGGCCGGTCGCGCGGCGCGGGCCGAGTTCGAGGAGAAGGAATCTTCTCAGCGCACGCCCTGGGACATGCTCATCGAACGTCGCACGCGAGAAGAGCTCGAGGAGCTGCTCGAAGAGCGACTGCAGTTGCTTCGCGCCCGCCGCGGCGCGAAGTAGCCGAGCCGTTCACCCACCGCAGGCGCAGCAGCAACCCGGTGCGGGAGCTTCGATCGCTCCCCCACCGGGTTGCTGCTGCCCGCCACTCAACGCGTCGATCCGCTACGCATGCCTCTGAGCCTCGCCGCCGTGATCTCCATCGGCCTCAACAGCCCCGCGCTGAACCCGCGACCTCACCGCTGAGGCGACGCCCGCGGCGATCCCCAGGCCGCCCAGCACCATCCAAATTGTGGAGATGGCGGATCCGGCAAGAAGTGCGGGGGTGCGCCCAGTGACGAGCGGCACCTCGGCCACCATCGCGCCGGAGGTGAACGGTTCGAGTGCGGCGAGATCGCGGCCGTCAGGCGCGACCACGGCGCTCGTGCCGACCGTGGAGATGTTGACGAGGGCGCGCCCCGTTTCGATCGCACGCAGCCGGGCGATGGCGAGCTGCTGCGCGCTCTCATCAGTGCGGCCGAAGTCGGCGTTGTTGGTCTGCGCGAAGATCACCTCAGCGCCGGCATCGACCATCGCGACAGCCTGCGCATCGAAAATGATGTCGAAGCAGATCGCAATTCCGGCCTTGACCGGGTCCACCGCTGTCGGCACCTCGAACGCAGCCGGAAGCGTTCCCGCCGTGTACTCCAACTGCACGAGGTCGACGAGGTCGGGGGCGAGCATGTGGAAGAACTCGCGGTTCGGCATGTATTCGGCGAAGGGCACCGGGTAGCGCTTGTCATACCGTGCGGGCTCGGAGCCCGACGAGCCCCACACGAGCGAGCTGTTCGTGTAGCTGCCGTCGGGATTCTCGAGGATCGTGCCGACCACGATCGGTGCCCCGGCCCGCTTCGCAAGCTTCGCAACCCGCTGCGACGCCAGCGGGCTGGCCGGCAGACCGAACTCCGCACTGTTCTCAGGCCACACGATCACGTCGACGGTCTCGTCATCGGCTTCGAGACGATCGAGCAGATCTTCGGTTGCCGCGATGTGGTCGCGCAGCACATCACCCGATTCGCGATCATCGAAAATTCCAGACTTCGAGTTGCCCTGCACGGCGGCAACCCGCAGCGATCCGGTCTGCTGCAGCGATGCAGCAGGAAGCAGCGCGAGCACCAGCAGGATCACCACCCCTGCGGCACCCCCCGCCAAAATGATGCGCCTGGGGCGAGCACTCAGCGTCCCTCGCGCCGCCGGATCCGCCCCCGCCTGCACACCGCGCGCCGAAAGCCCCGCAAACGCTGCGGCGACCGGCAGCGCGCAGGCGAACACGATCAGCCCAGAGAGGCCGGCAAAGCCGGTCCACGACACCGCCTGCGCGAGCGGCCCGTCGGCCTGCGTGTGCGCAAGACGACCCCACGCGAAACCGCCGTAGGGCCACGATCCCTGCACCTGCTCGCGGAGCACCCACAGCCCCGCCACCGCAAGCGCCTGCGCCACCGCAACCTTCCACCCTCGCCACCGGCGAGTTCGCGCAGTCTCGGAGACATCGGCGAACCGGTCAGTGCTTGGGGAGATCGCCGAATGGGGGCGTGACTGGCTGGGTCTGGCAGCGAGCGAAGCGAGTCGGATGGAACGCCCCCATTCAGCGATCTCTCCAAGCGCGCGGGAACCCAACGCGGAAGTAGTACCAGCAGCCGCGATCCCGAACAGCGCGAACCAGAAGATCATCACCGCACTGAGCCCTAACCACGGCACCGGCCCCAGATAGAGGGTGAGCCAGGAGATGTGCGGCATCCAAAACGCGGCACCGGCAGCGATACCGGCAAGCAACCCGATCGGCCAGCGCTGCTGCCACACCGCCGCGAGCACGAGCGCGACTCCGGCGAACGCCGCCGGCCACCAGGCGACACCCGGGCTAGCCACGTCGAGCAGCGCACCGCCGGCGGCGGCCGCGATCAGCGACGCCCACCACGGCAAACGCTGCACAGCACCCATCACACGACGCCGCTCACGAAGCACTCGACGCCTCGACGATGCCGCGTCGCACGCCGCGCTTCGCTTCGCGGGCGAGTTTCGCGAGCTCCCCCAGGCGGTCTTCGTCGAGGCCGCCGCGCACGGCGGTTTCGCACGCCTGCGCGATCTGGTCGAGCATATCGATGGTCTGTTTGCTCCATCGCACAAAGTCGCCCGCGCCAATACCCGAACGTTCGAGCACCTGCTCGATCGGGGTGCCCGCCGCCCAGGCATGCATCGCAGCGGCAAGTCCCGCGTGCGGCATCTCGCTGCGCGGCAGCCGATACCGTTCGGCGAGGTCGTCGAGTTCGACCCACAGGTCGAGCACCCTGTCGAGCGCGGCTGAGAAGAGGCGCCCTCCCGGCAGGCGCGGCTCGCCCTCGTCGTCGCGTCGCGGCTCATAGCTGAGCACGCAGCACATCGCGGCGAGACCGGCGGCATCGAGACCGCGCAGTGCGTCATGGCGCAGGCACTCTGCCACGAGCAGGTCGCGTTCGCCGTAGATGCGGCGCAGCAACTCACCCCACGGCGCCACCTCAGGCTCCGACGACGGGCCCCGCAGATAGTCGAGGACGAACAGCAATTCGACCACTCGGTCGAAGGTGCGCGCAATGGTGCCTGTGCGCGAGGCGATCTGGCGGCGGCCGCGCTCGATGCGTCGCCGCAGTTTGCGCGCGCGGTCTTCCCAGCGCCGGCGATCCGCCCCCTGCGACCGCGCCGCCGCGGCGTCATAGCCGGCGAGGGATTCCTGCTCGGCGCGCAGCTCGCGGGCCTGATCAACCACGGCGCGGTCGGCCTGGAACTGCGCGAAGGAGAGTTCGAGGGTTTCGCGCACGTGCTCCATGTCCATGCGCTGCAGCAGGTTCACGGCCATGTTGGGCGTTGGCCTGAAACTCGACCGCACCGGGAACGACCGCGCACCGGCGAGGTGGGCGAGCGCTTCGAGGTCGACCCCGTCGCTCCACACTACGACCGCGTGGCCCTCGGTGTCGATGCCGCGTCGCCCAGCACGGCCCGTCAGCTGCGTGTACTCCCCCGAGGTCAGCGGCACGCGCTGCTCGCCGTTGAACTTGTCGAGCCGTTCGATCACCACGGCGCGCGCCGGCATGTTGATGCCGAGGGCCAGGGTCTCGGTGGCGAAGACGAGCTTCACGAGGCGCCGCTGGAAGAGCTGCTCAACAACGCTCTTGAACGTGGGCAACAGCCCCGCGTGGTGGGCAGCGATGCCCCGCTCGAGGCCCGCGATCCACTCGCGCACGCCGAGCACGCGGCGCTCCTCATCGCTCATGTCGATGGTGGCGGATCGCGCCACACGCCTGATCTCCTCGCGCTCTTCGCGCGTGGTCAGTGCGATGCCTTCGAAGAGGCACTGTCGCACCGCCTGGTCGCAACCGTTGCGGCTGAACACGAACACGATCGCGGGCAGCAGCCGCGTCTCGTCGAGGGCGCGCGCGATATCGGCGCGGGATACGCGGCGCGTGCGCCGCACCGGCGGACGGCCCCGGGTGCGGCCACGATCAGCGTAGCCGTGACCGCGGTCGCGCCCGCGCTCACTCGCGCCGCGATCGGAGCGACCCCCGCGGCCACGATCGTCGCCGCGTCGCCCACCGTCGAGCTGGCGCAGCTCGGGGTTGATGCGACCGCCTCCGCCCGTCGCGGCGGTCTCGCCGTCGCGGCCCACGAAGAGCGGCAGCAGCGCCTTCGAGGTGAGCACATGCTGGTAGAGCGGCACGGGACGGTGCTCCGAGAGGATCACATCGGTGTCGCCGCGCACCGCGTGCATCCAGTCGCCGAATTCCTCGGCGTTCGACACCGTGGCCGACAGCGACACCAGCCGCACCTCAGGCGGCAGGTGCAGGATGATCTCCTCCCACACAGCACCGCGCCAGCGGTCGCCCAGATAGTGCACCTCGTCGAGCACCACGAAAGCGAGACCGTCAAGCGCATCACGCGGGCTGCCCGCGCGGCCTGCATCGCCCTCGGCGTAGATCATGTTGCGCAGCACTTCGGTGGTCATCACCACGATCGGGGCGTCCCCGCGCAGGTTCACGTCACCCGTGAGCAGGCCCACCTCATCTTCGCCGTACTCCTCGCAGAGCTCGTGGAACTTCTGATTCGAGAGCGCCTTAATGGGTGCGGTGTAGAAGATGCGGGCATCGCGTTCGCGGCGCGCGAGATAGACCGCGAACTCCGCGACGGTGGTTTTGCCTGAGCCCGTAGGTGCCGCCACGAGCACGCTGCGCCCCTCTTCGAGCCGTTCGCAGGCGGTGCGCTGGAAGGCGTCGAGCGGATAGCCGACGCGTGCCGCGAACGCATCGAGCGCCGTCTGCGGGCCGGTCGTGTCTGGCCCGGTCACGGGCCCGCTCGGCCCGGCCTCTGCCCCGGTCGGCTGCGTCACGACTGCTTCCCCAGGCGCCCCCGCGTGCGACCGCCGCCATCGGCATTCTCGTCTGGATCGGAGTCGTCGAGGCCGTACTCGGCCAGATCGGCAGCACGGCGTTTATCGACGCGCCGATCGTGCAGAATCGCGATCCCCGCAGCGCCGAAGTAGAGCACGATCAGCGGTGCCGCCAACAGGAACATGCTCATGAGGTCGACAGCCGGCGTCGCGATCCCGGCGAACAAGATGATGACGAGGATCGCGACTCGCCAGCTCTTCAGAATCGACTTGCCGCGGAGCACACCGAGGAAGTTGAGCATGACCAGCAGCGCCGGCATCACAAAACCGACACCGATGGCCAGCAACAGCTTCGTCGAGAAATCGAGGTACTTGCGGGCGCTCATGAACGCCGCGTCTTCGGGCGGGGCGAAGCTCGTGAGCAGGCGCACAATATTGGGGATGACCAGCCAGCCGGCGTAAGCACCCAGCAAAAACAGCGGGATGGCCGTGCACAGGAACCCCACCCCGTAGAGCTTTTCGCGCTTGGTGAGACCGGGGGCGAGGAACGCCCAGATCTGGTAGAGCCACACCGGGCACGAGATAATCACCGCGATGAACAGTGCGATCTGCACCCGCGTGTCGAAGGCGCCGGTGATGTCGTCGTAGTTGATCTGCGCCGTGCGCCCCTGCTCCCGAGCGATGTCGTAAATGGGCTGGCGCAGCACATCCCACACGTACGGCGAGAGGATGAAGCCGACCACAAGGCCCACGACGATCGCGAGAGCGGAAATCATGAGACGCTTGCGCAGTTCGACGAGGTGGTCCCCGAGGCTCATCCTCGCCTCAGGATTGCGCTTCTTCCGCGCCTGTTCTGCCATTCGCTCAGTTTATCCCAGCGACCCTGCAGAACCGGGCACCCGCTCAGCGGCGTCGAGCGCACGCACAGCCCACGCCCGCACAGCCTCACGGGCACGCTCAGGCGCTTCCACCACAATTTCGCAAGGAGCAGCCTGCACGAGCCTGATCGCAGCCCCCTCATGCCAAGCCTCAACGCGCACGCGCACCCGACCGGCCGCATCCTCGCCGATCACCTCCGGATCGAAGCCGCGAATCTTCGGCACCATGTGCGCGGGAAGCGACACCACCAGATCGAACGCAGGCCGCGTCTCCTCACCCGCCGGCGCATGCGGTTCAGCCGCAAGGTCAAGCACCCGCACCCCGCTCATCTGCTCCACACGGAACCTGCGCTCCGCGTCGCGATCGCGGCAGTGCGCCCGCAAGTACCAGGATCCGGCATGCTGCGTGAGCGCGATCGGGTCGGCCGTGCGTCGGCTCGAACGCCCCTCGGCATCGCGATACTCAAAGGCCAGCACCCGGCCGGCATCGATCGCCGACACCACCAGAGGGATCCGCGGGTCCTGCGGATCCGCCGTCACCGATAACATCGGCGCCGCAGCCCCCAAAGCCGTGCCCAGCTTCGCCGCAGCCTGCTGCGCGCCACGCGCGTACTCATCGGGCAGCATCGGTGTGAGCGCCTGCAGCCCAGCAATCAGCGCCGCAGTCTCGGCAGGCGCGAAGCGCGGTGCGTCATCGACGGCGACCGTGCGGGTCACGCTCACGACATCGTCGCGTTCGAGCGCATCCCAATCAATATCGAAAAGATCCTCATCCTGGTAGCTCAGCGTCTCCCCTGGCACTCCCGCCGTACCCAAAAAGCGCACCAGCTCCCGCAGCAGATCAGGGGCGACATTGAACGCCGCAGCGAGCTGCGGCACGGGCGTCGGGCCGTGCTCGCGCAAATACGGCACCAGCGCCAATAGCAGCATCACACGATCCGGGGCGAGCACACGCTTACGCATCGTCGACTCCCTTCGGCTCAGCAGAGCCCGCCGGCGCCGCCGCTTCGGTCACCCCACTCGGTTCTGGCCCCTGGGCAGAAACAGGCCCAGAAAGGCCAGCCCCGTGAACCGCCGCGATCCGCCGCAAACCATCATGCACCAGCCCCCGCACCGAATCCGGCGACACCACCGCAGCATCAGCACCATAGCCGATCAGCTCCTCGGCGAACAGGTGGAGGTCTAGCACCCCGACCGTCAGCCGCACCCACTCGCGGCGCACATCCCGCTCGGCGCCAACGGCCCTCGGCGACAGCCGCGCCTCAGCGACACTGCCGCGTCGCACCAACACCACCGTCTGCTGCCGCTCACGCAGCGCCAGCAGATCAGCAACCGCCAACTCCCCACGATCCAGCAGCGCCGCATCGAAACGTTCAGCCCCCAAGCGCACACCACCCACGATGCGAGACAGCAAAAACACCCGATCCGCCTCGCGATCAAGATCCCAAGAAATCAGATGCCAGCGCCCATCCACCCGGTGCAACCGCAGCGGAGCCACCCGACGCTCAAGCGGAGCATCCCGGCCAGGAAGCGCGTAATCGAAACGCACCACACGAACCTCATCGATCGCGCGCTGCAACGGCACCGCCGCAGGCTCAGCCGTGCCCAAACTTGGAGCAACCCCCAAATGCTGCACATCGAGTCCAGCACCCAAAGCCTCAAGCTTCATCGCCGCACGACGCGACGCCGCACTCAAACTGCCCTCGCTCCACGCCAACGCGGCAAGACGAAGCAGCATCAACTCCTGCTCATCGAAACGCAACTCGCTCGGAAACTCGAGCTGCTCCTTCGAAATGCGATACCTGGTGAGCTGATTATTGCCAGGCTGCATCGGCGAATCGAGCGTCTCGATCTGAATGCCGAGCTCGCGCAGCTGCTCCTTATCGCGCTCGAACAGCCTGTCACGAGCCGCACGCTCAGACGCCGACAACGACCCCGATCGCTCGGCGTAGCCGTGCACCGTCGACAGCAGCTCCTGCTTCGTGAGCCCCTGCGGGCTCACGACGAGTGCGAGAACCAGGCTGAAGACGCGCTGCTCGCCAGGAACGCGACCGGTCACCCGAACCTCAGCCGACCCCGATGATATCGACGACCACCACGCGCGGCTCGGCGTCAGCCTCGTTCTCGATGATCACCAGCTGCGAACCCACCTTCGCCCCGGTCAGCTGATTGCGGAAGGTATTGCCCGACTGCGAAACCTGCTGCTCATTGCCCAAGCCCGTCAGGCCGGACTCCCAGCTGTTGGTCTGCACCGTGCCATCCCAGCCGACACTGAGCACCTGCGCGATGACATTGTCGTCGGCACCGACCTCAGCACCATCGCCCTCCACGCGCACCGCCGCAGTGGTGCCCTCAGGGGCCGACCGCGGAGGCAACACGATGCCGGGGCGACCCTCATCATTGGTCACCACAGCCGGGAAGCCATTCGGAAGACCACGCACCGGGCCCTCGGCCGCAAGCGGACCCGCCGACACCACATCGATCACCGCAACCAGCGGAGATTCAGGATCGCCCCCGAGCTGCATCGCCAGCTGGCCGCCCTCATCAGGCGCCATCGCAACCACCACACGGTCACCGGGAGCCGCGCAACGCAGCGACTCGCTCAACGGGTTCGAGGCATCATCAGACACCAGCAGGAACTCCGCCGACTGATCTGCGGCAGCAAAACCGGGGCTCTCGTACATGCGCTCACCGCTCGCCTGATCGAAGAACGCCATGTTGACACCCACGAGCGACTGATCCTCGACAAGGTTGCTGCGATCCGCCGCCTGCTCAACCACCGTGCGCTGCGTGGTGAGCACCCGCAGATCATCAGGAATCGACACCTCAGGGGCCTCACCGAAGCTGCCCGTCACCGTGACGCTGTCGCTCAGCGCACCGGGGTGGAGCGTCGGCTCGCAATCTGCCGCCGAAGCCTGCTGCGCGCTGCAGCCTGTGGCACCGGCGAGGAGCAGCGCGGCGGCTGCAGTAGCGGGAACGAGTCGACGAAGCATGAGCACCTCTCGGAGAAGCCGATTCGACCGCCGAAGCTGGCCGGCCGAACTGAACCCGGCTATCCTATCGAACCTCAGCTGGCGGAATGCGCGTCGCTGGCATCCGCGTCAGCCTCGGCACCAGACACGGCCCCGGAGTCAGCCCCGCGCTCGCGCGCGAAACGCTGCGTCTCCCGCACCTTCTTGCGCAGCACCTTGTCGCTCTTGCCTCGCTCACCCACAGCCTGCGGCGTCCACGCACCAGCATCGCCCTGCTCCCCCATATCGGGCAGCCAGCTCGCGAGATCTTCCTCGGTGAACTCACTCTTCGAAGCACGACGCTTCAGCTCAGGCAACTGCGTGCCAGGCGCCAGCCTGCGCGCAGTGATCAAGAAGCCGGTATGCGCCACCATGCGATGATCCGGGCGCACCGCGAGACCCTCAACATGCCAACCGCGCACCATCGTCTCCGACGACTGCGGGTGCGTGAACAAGCCGCTGCGGCGAATCTCCTCAGCCGTGCGCGAAAGCTGCGTCACCGTCGCGACATAGCAGATCAGCACCCCACCAGGGGCCAGCGCCTGCGCCGCAACATCCACGCACTCCCATGGCGCAAGCATGTCGAGCACCACGCGGTCAACCGACCCGGCCTCGCATGTCGAGGGCAACGTCTCTTGCAGATCACCGACGGTCACCGTCCAGTTCTCGGGAGCACGCCCCGCGAACGCCGCCACATTGCCGCGGGCGATATCCGCGAACTCCTCACGACGCTCGAACGAGAACAACCGCCCCTCGGTGCCGATCCCGCGCAACAGGTGCAACGACAGCGCACCCGATCCGACACCGGCCTCAACCACCCGAGCGCCGGGGAAGATATCGGCGAGCGACAAAATCTGCGCGGCATCCTTCGGGTAGACGATCGCCGCGCCACGCGGCATCGACATCACGAAATCCGACAGCAGCGGGCGCAGTGCGAGGTACTCTTCGCCGTTGCTGTTGGTCAACACCGAGGCGTCGGGCAGGCCCACGATCTCTTCGTGGCGGATCATGCCGCGGTGACTGTGGAACTCACCGCCGGGCACCAGCGTGATCGTATTGAGGCGCCCCTTCGGGCCCGTCAGCTGCACCCTGTCGCCGTATCCCAGCGGGCCGCGCGTGGCGGGCGCATGCTCCTCCGAGGCCTGGCCGGCCGGCTCGTGCCCGGCGATACCCGCCTCCGAGGCCTGGTCGTCCATGATCTGCTGCTCGCTCACCGCTGCGCTCCCGTCGTCTGATCGGCGTTCCGCAGACCGCGGAAACGCTCCGAAAGTCTATCCGCGTCGACGCCGACAAGTGTCGGCCACAGCTCATGCGCCGAGGCCTCATCAAGTTCAAGCAGATTCGGCACGCCGATAGCAATCGCACCCGACGCCTGCGCCGAGGCGAGACCCGTGGGCGAATCCTCGATCGCAAGGCAGCGACCAATCGGCACCCCGAGGAGCGCCGCGCCGCGCAGATAGGGGTCGGGGTGCGGCTTCTCATGGGCCACCTCGTCACCCGCGACGATCCCCCGAAACACCCCCTCGGGCAGCAACTCCACCACCGCATCGGCGATCGAACGCACCGCCATCGTCACCAGAGCGCTCGGAATTCCCGCCCCCGCCAAAGACTCCAGCAGTTCCACGGCACCAGGCCGCCACTGCGGGCCTGCCTCACGCAGGCCCGCGATCACGCTGGCCTCCCACTCTGCAATGATCTCGTCAATGCCGAGCGGCACGCCCAACTCCTGGAAGATACGCGCCGCGCGGCGCAGACCCGACCCAATCAGACGGTCGCGGGTCTCGTCACTCAACTCGATGCCGTACCTGGCGAGCATCGACAGCTCGGCGTTGAGCCACAGCGGTTCAGAGTCGATCACAGTGCCGTCCATGTCCCATAGGACGGCCGCGGGCGCTTCGTGCAGAGAAAGAACGCTCATCCGCCTCAGTGTAGCGGCGCGGCTGGAGCCGGCGCCCAAGATATGGGATCTGCCGTCGCTATGCCTGATCCGCCCCGAATCGGCATAGCGTCGGCAGATCCCATAGCAACGGCAGCTCCCGCGTCTGAGACAGGGAGCGGTATCGATATCCTGGAAGGTATGTCCGAGACCGCTTCCTCCCAGCCCCGCGTGCTCATCGTCGCTTTCCAAGGTTGGAGCGACGCCGGCGACGCCACCACCGAGGTGCTGCAGCACCTGGGCGGGCTGATCGACGCGGAAGTGCTGCACGTCATCGGCTCCGAGGGCTACGTCGATTTCCAGGTGCACCGCCCCAAGCTCGTGTTCGACGCCGACGGCAACAGGGTGCTCGAGTGGCCGGACACGCGCCTCTACGGCACCGTGCAGCGGCCCGGTGAAGCGGTAGCCACCCCTCGGCCCGACGAGGAGACGCTGCGGCGTATCGACGGCAGCCCCGTCACCGAACTGCTGCTGCTTGCCGGAGTGGAGCCAGCCCGCGACTGGCAGAACTTCGCCGACGAGATCGTCGAACTTGTCGATGTGTGGAGTGTCGACACTGTCGTGATCCTCGGTGCGATGTTCTCCGACGCCCCGCACTCGCGCCCCATCGCGGTCTCGGTCTCCACCGAAAGCCCCGAGCTGCGCGCCGAAACCGGGGCCGTGCGCAGCAGCTACGAAGGCCCCATCGGCATTGCCACGGTGGTCGATCTCGCGCTCGCGCAGGCGGGCATTTCGGCGATCTCGCTCTGGGCACAGGTGCCCCACTACGTGCACAGCGCACCCTCGCCGAAGGCCACGCTCGCTCTGCTCGACAAGCTCGAAGAGCTGCTCGACGTGGTCATTCCGCGCGGCGAACTCCTGGTGCAGGCCAACGAGTGGGAGGCCAACATCAACCGGATTGCGGCGGCAGACGAAGACATGTCGCGCTACATTCGCGGCCTGGAAGAGTCGCGTGACGAAGCGATGGCGGCCGAAGCCACCGGTGACGCGCTCGCGCTTGAATTCGAGAAATTTCTCGAAGGCGGATCGCGCGGCGTCGAGCAGACCGAAGAACCCGGCCCGACCGACCCGAGTGACGACGACGCCGAACCCGGCCCCGAGCCGCGCTGACCCGCACCGCGATCAGCGACCCGCAATCTGCGAGCTGCGACCTGCGACCTGCAACCTGCGACTGAGTCGGCCTGTTCGTATCGACTCGGCCTACGATTTGCGTGAATCGTAGGCCGACTCGACACCAAGGGGCCGGGTCAACACGGGCAGCCGCAGACGACCCCGCCGAAGCAGCCTGCGCTACAGCTTCACGCCCAGCAGCGCGTCAACCGCGTCAGCGATGAGCGCCGGGTCGTCAACGCCGCGATCCAGCGCCGCATCGAGCGTCGCCAGCATCACCGGGGTGTCGAGATCGTTCGCGAGCGCAGCCCGCAACTGCTGCAGCACCGCGACCGCAGAGGCCGGATCGTCGCCGCGCCGCGCAAGCCCTTCCCGCCACGCCTCGAGCCGACGGTTCGCTGTCTCCAGGTCGGCGTCGTGCCACTCCCACTCGGAACGGTAGTGATGCACCAGCAAACCCAGACGAATGGCCGACGGGTCAGCCGGTACTCCCGCACAGGCGCCGTGCGTGCCATCAAGCAGCTTCGACACGAAGACGAGGTTGCCGCGCGACTTCGACATCTTGTGCCCCTGGTAGCCCACCAGGCCAGCGTGGCAGTAGGCGTGCGCAAGCGGCGTTCCCGAGCTGGCGGTCGCGTGCGCCGCGGTGAACTCGTGGTGCGGGAACACGAGATCGGATCCGCCTCCCTGCACTGTGAACGCACCACCGAGCGCGCGCGTCGCGATCACCGAACACTCGATGTGCCAGCCCGGCCGCCCCTCACCCACCGGGCTCGGCCAGCTCGGCTCTCCCGCGCGCGCCGCGCGCCACAGCAGCGGATCGAGCGGGTTGCGCTTGCCCGGCCGCTGCGGATCGCCGCCGCGCTCGGCACTCAACTGCAGCATCGTGCCGCGATCGTAGGGTGCCACATCACCAAGCCGCCATTGTGATTCGCGCTCGGCGGCATCGGTGTCGAAGTAGAGATCATCGCCGACGGCATCATCGGTGGGCACGGCGTAAGCGAGCCCCCGCTCCACCAGCTCGCGAACCCCAGCAGCGATCTCATCGATCTGCTCAGTCACCGCCACATAGTGCTCCGGCGGAATCATGCCCATGCGGTGCATGTCAGATCGGAACAGCCCGATCTGCTCATCTGCAAGGGCACGCCAGTCAACGCCGGTCGCTTCGGCACGCTCCAACAGCGGATCGTCGACATCGGTGATGTTCTGCGCATACACCGTTTCAAGCCCGGCATCGCGCCAAGCCCGCTGCATGATGTCGAAGGCGAGGTAGGTGAACGCGTGCCCGAGATGGGTGGCGTCGTAGGGCGTGATGCCGCACACGTAGAGCAGCGCCTTGTCGTCGGAGATCGCGGGATGTTCGAAGCGTCCGGTCGCAGTGTTGAACAGCTTTGGAGCGACGCCGGTTCCCGGCAGCGCGGGCAGCTCGGGGGGAGTCCAGGTTCTCATCGGATCACCCCGGCCGTCGCCGCGCCAGCGTGCTGCGCAACCGCCGCGCCGCCCTCGGCATCGAGCAGACCGGTGCCGAGCAGCACGAAGATCACCACGCCGAGCGCCACACGGTAGATCACAAACGGCATGAAGCTGCGCTTCGAAATGTAGCCCATGAAGAACTTGATCACGAAGATGGCAACGACGAACGCAATAACGGTGGCGAGCAGCGTCAGCGACATGGGGGCGCCGCCGCTCGGCTCGCGCACCTCCTTGAACAGCTTGTAGAAGCCCGATCCGAGCACCGCGGGAATCGCGAGCAGGAACGAGTACCGGGCCGCAGCCTCACGGGTGTATCCCATGAACAGGCCAGCGGTGATCGTGCCGCCCGAGCGAGACACGCCGGGGATCAGCGCAAGCGCCTGCGCACCGCCGTAGAGCAGGCCGTGCTTCCAAGTGAGCTCCTTCAGAGGGCGTTCCTTGCGCCCCACCCTGTCGGCAACACCCAGCAGCACACCGAACACGATCAGCATTGTCGCCGTGAACCACAGCGATCGCAGCGTGGTGTCGATCGCGTTCTCGAAGAGCAGACCCAGCACCACGATGGGAATCGAGCCGAGAATGATCCACCACCCCATCAGGGCGTCGGGATCGCGACGCGGTGCCTTGCCGACGAGCGAACGGAACCACTGGCCGAGAATGCGCACGATGTCACGCCAGAAGAAGACGATGACCGCCGCCTCGGTCCCGATCTGCGTGATCGCGGTGAACGCGGCACCGGCGTCGCCGATGCCAAGCAGCTCGCTCGCGATACGCAGATGCGCACTGGAGGAGATCGGAAGGAACTCGGTGAGACCCTGCAGGATACCCAGCAGAATCGCGTCGAAGAAGCCCATCATGTCCTTTCGGTGGCGGATGGCGGCGTGCGGCCGTTGCGGGCCGCGGTCAAGAATAGCTCAGGGCCGCCGCGAACTCTCGGAGCGGCGGATCGGGTGCGGCGCGGACCAGGAGGATCGGGGCGGATCGGCGTCGCACCGGCCTGATCCGCCGCCTCGGCACCGCGCAAGCACCGATCTGCCGCATTGCTCAGTAACTGCGCAGCAGGTCTACAAGCACTCGGTGCCCGAAATCGAGGGCGTCGAGCGGCACCCGCTCATCGACGCCGTGGAACATGCCCGGGAAGTCGAGGTCGGCCGGCAATCGCAGCGGGGCGAAGCCGTAGCCCGCGATGCCGAGGCGTGACAGGGCCTTGTTGTCGGTGCCGCCTGAGAGCAGATAGGGCAGCACGCGCGCTTCGGGATCGGCGCGGCGCAAGCACGCCGTCATCGCGTCGACGAGTTCACCGGCGAACGGCACCTCGAGGCCGATATCGGAGTGCACGGTCTCGATCTCGATGTCGGGGCCGACAATCTCTTGTACCAGGGCCAGCACCTCACCCTGCTCGGAGGGCAGCGAGCGCACGTCGACGAGCGCTTCGGCGGTGTCGGGGATGACATTGTGCTTGTAGCCCGCGGAGAGCACCGTCGGGTTGCTCGTGTTGCGCAGGCTCGCCTGGATGAAGCCGCCACTCTTACCGAGGCGCAGCACGAGCTCATCGGGCGCCACCTCGCGGGGGTCTTCGCCGAGGATCGCGGCAAGCTCGTCGATGAGCTCGCGTGTGGTGTCGCAGAGGGTGACTGGCCACTCGTGCCGCCCGAGCGCCGCGATGGCCTCGGCGAGCCGCGTCACGGCGTTGTCGTGCCACACCCGGGAACCGTGGGCGGCGGTGCCACGGGCGCGCAGGCGAATCCAGTCGAGGGCCTTCTCGCCCGTCTGCACCAGATAGGCGCGCGTGCCCGCCACATCAATGGAGTAGCCACCAACCTCGCTGATCGCCGCAGTAGCGCCGGCGAAGAGCTCGGGGTGGTGCTCGACGAGGTGGTGCGAGCCATAGACACCGCCGTTCTCCTCGTCAGCGAAGAAAGCCAGGATGATCTCGCGGCGGGGCCGCTCCCCCGCCCGCAGCAGCTCGGCGATCGCCGTGAGAATCATGGCGTCCATGTCTTTCATGTCGACAGCGCCCCGCCCCCACAGCATGCCGTCGGCGATCACCCCGGCGAAGGGGTCGACACTCCAACCGGCAGGATCAGCAGGCACCACGTCGAGATGACCGTGCAGCACCAGAGCCGGCAGGCCGGGCTCGTCTCCAGGCACGCGCGCCACCACGCTGGCGCGGCCCGGCAGCGACTCGAAGATTTGCGGCTCGAGGCCCAGATCTCGCAGGTATGCCGCCACGTACTCTGCTGCTGGCAGCTCGGGTTCGGCGTCGCCGCCACCGCGATTGGTGGTATCGATGCGGATGAGATCGCGCGCCACGCGCGCGGTCTCGGAGAGCTGGGGGTCGGTGATCTCGCTGCTCATGGCTCCAGCGTAGCCGCAGCCTCTGACACGGCGTCGAAGCATGACGCCGGAGAGCGCCCGCGGCACTACGATAATTGGTAATGAGAATCATTAATCCATTCAAGCTCGTTGCTGTCGTGATGCTCACCCTCGTAGCGGCCGCGACCGTCTGGGGCATCATCGCTCTCTGGCCCGACGCCGAACGCGTCACTCGGGCAGCAGACCGCGCGCCCCTCGTGGCGGAAGGCACCACGTTCGAAACCGGCGAACTGCTCGCGGTGACCGAAGGCTGCGCCGAAGCCCCCGGCAGCACGGCCGACGATTGCCTGACCTTCTCCATCGGCATTCGCAGCGGCGACGACGCCGGCCAGCTCGTCGACATCACCGCCCGGGGCGCCGTCGCCCGGGCCGGCCTGCAAGTCGGCGACCGTATCGAGCTCATGGCCTCCCCGCACGTGCCCGCCGCCGAGACCCACTACCGGCTCGCGAATCAGTACAGCGTCTCAGGAGTCTTCCGCGGCCTGCCGCTCGCGATCCTCGCGCTCGTCTGCATCGCGGTTGTGATCGCGGTGGGCAGGATCAGGGGCCTGCTCGCCATCGTCGCACTCGGGATCAGCGCTTCCGTGATCCTCGCCTTCCTGCTGCCCGCGCTCGTGGCCGGCTCCCCCGGCCTGCCCGTCGGGGTCGTCGCGTCGAGCGCGATCATGTTCGTGATCCTGTACCTGGTGCACGGCTTCAACATGCGCACCACCTCGGCGCTCGTCGGCACACTGTGCGGCATCGCGATCATGGCCGGCATCTCGCTGATCGCCACGCAGGCGACGCGCCTCAGTGGCATCGGCGATGAGGCCTCGGGCACCCTTGCAGGCGTGGCCGAGCACATCGACTTCCGCGGGCTGCTCAGCTGCTCCGTCATCATTGCCGGACTCGGGATCCTCAACGACGTCACCATCACCCAGGCCTCGTCGGTGTGGGAGCTGCGCGCGGCCGCCCCCCGCGATGCCGCGGCGCGAGCTGTACGCGAGCGCGATGCGGATCGGCCGCGACCACATCGCTTCGACCGTGTACACGGTGTTTTTCGCGTACGTCGGGGCGGCACTCGGCGTGCTGATCCTGCTGCACCTCACCGACCGGCCGCTGCTCTCGCTCCTCACGCACGAGGACATCGCGATCGAGGTGGTGCGCACCCTGTGCGGCAGCATCGGCCTTGTGCTCGCCGTACCCATCACCACCTGGGCGGCGGTCTGCTTTGCACCCGCTCCCTCGGTCGGTGCCGCAGACGCGGCACCGCCCGCCGAGACGCCGACCGCCTCCTAGCGCACCGGCGCGTCAACAGCTCGGGCGTCGTCGCCGAGCGGGTATGAGAAGTGCCACCACTCCAGTTCGTAGGGCTCGAAACCGCCGGCGATCATCGCCTCGCGCAGCCGCGCCCGGTTGGCGGCATGCTCGGGCGCGAGACCCTCGGCATCGTAGTGCGACCGCTCGCCGAAGAAATCGAACGGGCCACCCATGTCGAGCGGCTCGCCGCCGGCCAAGTCGACGAGTGTGAGGTCGACGGTGCCTCCGAGCGAGTGCTTGGAGCGCTCGGCGATGTAGCCGAGTTCGAAGAGCTGCGGCTTCTCGAAGTCGGGGTAGTACTCCGCGCGGGTCGAATCATCGTCGGTGCGGGCCCAGTCCATGAAGAAGCGCACCGCCCGCGTGGGCCGGTAGGCATCGTAGACGCGGAGGCCGAGGCCCTCCGCCTCGAGCTCCCGCTGCACTCCGGCAAGCGCGGCCGCCGCATCGCGCTGCAGGATCACCCGGTCGTCGGCCTCGTAGCCGTCGACTACATGCCCGGTGAAGTTGCGGGTGCCCGCGTAGCGCAGCTCGACCTCGATGCCGGGTTCGAGCTCACGGGCGTCGACAAAGTCGTCGGGCATGGTGCGCGGTTCCGCGGCGTCCGCGCGCCCGTCGATCCGCTCCTCGGCCGGGGCCGGAGGCACACGCTGCGCCGAACCGACCGCAACCGCCCCTATGGCACCGGCCGCAGCACCGAGCAGCAGCACGATCCCAGTCGACAGCGCCGCGATCCTCGCACGACGCGACACAAGCCTGCGCGCCAGCAGCAGCGATCCGAGCGCCAGCGCGCCGAGCAGCACGAATCCGACAACTGCGATGATCTGAGGCGCTGGCACATCATCAGCCTAGGTGCCGGATGAGAGACTGGGCGACATGGCATATCTCGCGCTCGTCACCGGAGCCTCCGCCGGGCTCGGCGCTGAACTCGCTCGGCAGCTCGCGCAGCGCCACGTGAACCTGGTGCTCGTCGCCCGCGACGAGGCACGACTCGAAACCCTCGCCCGCCAGTTGCGCAGCGAGCACGGCGTCACCGTCGAAGTGCTCGCTGCCGACCTCACCGAGCCTGACGGCCTCGAACGCGCGGCGCAGCGCGTCGCCGACCCCAGCTCGCCCGTCGACATTCTCATCAACAACGCCGGTTTCGGCGTATATGAGGGCTTCGAGTCGAGCCGTATCGCCGACGAACGGCAACTGCACGAGCTGCTGTCGTGGGTGCCGCTGCGGCTCGCGCACGCCGCGATCCCGGGCATGCTCGCGCGCCGCCGCGGCTGGATCATGAACGTCGCGAGCGTCGCCGCATTCACCCCGAGCGGCAGCTACGGCGCGGCGAAGGCCGCGGTCGTCTCACTTTCGCGGTCGCTGAACGCCCGGTACCGGCGCAGCGGGGTGCGGATCACGGCCCTCTGCCCCGGCCTGCTCGACACAGAGTTCCACGAGCGCATGGGGGCGGATCATCTCCCCCGGCTCCCCCGCATCGCCTGGGCCGAGACCTGCCGAGTCGCCCGCGAGGGACTTCGCGGGCTGTATCGGGGCCGTGCCGTGGTCGTCTCGGACTGGCGCTACCGACTCACCAAGCCCCTCATCTCCGTGATCCCCGACCGTCTTTTGGAACGCGCCACCACCACTAGCGAGTGATCGGCGCGTCGGGCGAAATGCGCCCCAACGGCCCGGCGATCCGCCCCCGGCGAGAGCACCGCGCGCAAGATAGCGATTTGCGCGAGCCAGCGCAACGGGGTGTCCGCCCAGGCGCCGAGACGGTTGACTGGAACTGATCCGATGCACGCAACGAGATTAGGAGAACTCCATGACGCACCTGACCGGAAAGCGCGTAGCGATCCTCGCCACGAACGGCTTCGAAGATTCAGAGCTGACCGAGCCACTGTCCGCTGTGCGAGAGCACGGTGCCGAGGTTGACATCGTTTCGACGAACACCGGCACGATCCGCGGCAAGAATGGGCATGAGGCCCCGGTGAGTCGTTCCTCCGCCGAGGCCAGCGCCGCCGACTACGACGCACTCGTGCTGCCGGGCGGAGTGGTGAACGGCGACCGCATCCGGCTCGACGAGCACGCCGTGGCTTTCACCCGCGACTTCTTCGAGCAGCACAAGCCGGTCGCCGCAATCTGCCACGGCGGCTGGATCCTCGCCGACGCAGACGTGCTGCATGGTCGCACCGTCACCTCGTACCCGAGCCTGCGAACCGATCTGCGCAACGCCGGCGCAACCTGGGTGGATGAAGAGGTGGTGGTCGATCAGGGCCTCGTCACGAGCCGCACCCCTGACGACCTGCCAGCATTCAACGCGAAACTCGTGGAGGAGATCGCCGAGGGCAAGCACCGCGGGCAAACTGCCTAGCGGGCCTGCCCTGCAGGACGTCCAGCCTTCCCCTCGGGGCGGGCCGGACGCCCTGCTGCGTCCCCGTCACCACTTCAGCCGCGCGGACCGCCCGCCACATAGAGCACCTGACCCGACACGAAGCCGCTCGCCTCGTCAGCGAAAAAGGCGACCGCGTGCGCGATGTCCTCGGGAGTGCCCACGCGCCGCACCGGCACCGCCGCGGTCTCGCGCGCGACGAGCTCGTCGAAGCCAATGCCAAGCCGCTCGGCGACAGAGCGGGTCATGTCGGTGACCGTGAACCCCGGCGCGACCGCGTTGGCGGTGATCCCGAAGCGGCCGAGTTCGAGCGCGAGCGTCTTCGTGAAGCCCTGGATGCCGGCTTTGGCCGCTGAGTAGTTCGCTTGCCCCGAGTTGCCGAGCGCCGAGGTGCTGGAGATGTTCACGATCCGCCCCCAACCGTGATCCACCATGTGTTGCTGCGCTTCGCGGCTCATCAGGAACGCGCCGCGCAGGTGCACGCTCATGATCGTGTCCCAGTTCTCGACGGGCATCTTGAATAGCAGATCGTCGCGCAGCACGCCCGCGTTGTTGACGAGGATCAGCGGCGGCCCGAGGCGCTCCGCGACCTGGGCCACCCCGTCCCGCACGCTCTGCTCATCGCTCACATCAACGGCGAACGCTGCGGCTTCGCCACCCGATGCGCGGATGAGCTGCGCGGTCTCCGTCGCACCGTCGAGATCGAGGTCGAAGAGCGCGAGCCGCGCGCCGCGCCGCGCGAGTTCGAGGGCGATCGCGCGCCCGAGCCCGCGGGCCGCTCCGGTGACGATCGCCGTCCGAGGCCGAGGTGTGTCCATGATCCGCTCCCTTGCGCGCCTGTTTCCTCCCGCCCAGGCTACCCCTCCGGCCCCAATGGTGCCGCCCGCCCACGTAGTGCTCCACCCGGCTCGCTGCACCGCCGCGACTCGTCGCCCCACCGTTCTCGCCCCGACTGCTCCTACCAGCCCCTACTCCTTTCACCCCCGGGCGACGCGGGGGCAGCCGGGAGGGCAGGCTCCGCCTTAGGTGCCGCAGTAGGTGATGTGGGGGCGGCCGGGCGGGCCGGGGAGCGCGTAGGCTTCGAGGCCAGGTCGCGGGGCGAAGGGCCGCGTCACGGCGGCGAGCGCGGCTTCGAAGGGGGCGAGGTCGCCGTCGGATGCGGCAGCGAGCGCCTCATCGACGAGGTGGTTGCGGGCAATGTACAGGGGGTTCACGGCGTCCATAGCGTCGGGATCGGGGCTGAGCGCAAGCCAGGCTTCCAGCCATGCCCCGGCACCGCCGGCCCCACCGAGCAGTTCTTTGTAACGAATCGCGGCCCCAGCACCCCGATCGCCAGCACCACCGGCATCTCCAGAGCCCCCGGCCACCGCACGTGCGGTCTCGGCAAGCGCACGGAATGCGCGTGTGTAGTCGATCCGCCCCTCTGCGAGTTCTCGCAGCAGTTCTGCGGCGAGTGCGATCACGGTGTGGTCTTCGACGGGGTGTGCGGCGAGGCCGAGCTTGGCTCGTATGCCGGCGGTCCAGGCTGTGTCGTATGCGGGACCGAAGTTGTGGAGTGCGGCGACGGCCAGGCCCTCCGCGGTTTCGGGGTCTCCATCTGTTTCTTCGGCGATGAGTGGCAGCAGGGTTTCTGCGAAGCGGGTGAGGTTCCAGCCGGCGATGGCGACTTGGGCTCCGTAGGCGTAGCGGCCGTGGGTGTCGATCGAGCTGAACACCGCTGCGGGGTCGTAGGCGTCGAGAAAGGCGCAGGGCCCGTAGTCGATGGTCTCTCCCGAGATTGCGGTGTTGTCGGTGTTCATGACGCCGTGCACGAAGCCGACGAGCATCCATGAGGCGACGAGGCGCGCCTGCGCTTCGATTACGGCGGTGAGCAACCCCAGGTATGGGCTGTCGCCTTCCGTGAGTGCGGGGTAGTGTCGGTCGATTGCGAGGTCGGCGAGGCGGCGCAGCACTGCGGTGTCGCCGAGGGCGCGCGCGTACTGGAAGGTGCCGACGCGCAGGTGGCTGGCAGCCACCCTGGTGAGCACGGCGCCGGGCAGGGCGTCGAGGTCGCGTATGACGCGCTGGCCGGTGGCGACGACGGCGAGCGCGCGGGTGGTGGGGATGCCGAGTGCGTGCATCGCCTCCCCCATGAGGTGTTCGCGCAGCATGGGGCCGAGGGCGGCGAGGCCGTCGCCGCTTCTGGCGAAGGGGGTGCGGCCCGACCCTTTGAGGTGCACTTCGCGTGGCCTGCCGTGGGTGTCGGTGAGGTCGCCGAGGAGGAGGGCGCGGCCGTCACCGAGACGTGGGGTATAGGCGCCGAACTGGTGCCCGGCGTACGCCTGGGCGGTGTGGCGGCTGCCTTCGGGGTGGTCGACGCCGATGAGCCAGCGCGTGCCCTGTTCGCTGCGCAACCATTGGGGGTCGAGGTCGAGTTCTCGCGCGAGTGGCTCGTTGAGGGTGCGGATCGCGGGGTGTTCTGGGCGCATCGCCTGCCAGGGCAGCGCGAGTTCGGGGAGCTGCGCGGCGAATGCTGAGCCGAGGGCAGGGGTGTTGCGCGCGTTCCTTGTGCGGGGGTCGGCGGGGGCCGCCGCGGTCTGATGTGGCGTGCGCATGCCCCGAGGGTACGCCTGCTTCCTCTCCTCGCGCTCAGTGAGGGGCTGCGCAGGGCTGCGAGCGTGCAGGGCACGGGGCTAGGATCGGGTCAGGCGAAGGGGGCGCAGCATGGGTGGACATGTGGTGATCTCGGGCGGATCCGGGTTGATTGGTGGGGCGCTGAGCTGGCTGCTGCAGGCTGAGGGGTGGCGGATCACGCACCTGGTGCGGCGGCAGGCTCGGGGGCCGCATGAGGTCGAGTGGCTCAGGGATGGGCGTCCGCTCGATCCGGCGGTGCTCGACGGTGCTGACGCTGTGGTGTGCCTCAATGGCGCGAGTATTGGCAAGCTGCCGTGGACGGCGGGGTATCGCCGCACGTTGCGAGAGTCACGGCTGCTCCCCACTCGCACGATCGCGACCGCACTGCGCGAGCTCGGTGGGCGGGCTCCGGCGTTCCTGAGCGCGTCGGCGGTGGGCTACTACGGTGATCGCCCTGGTGAGACGCTTGACGAGTCGAGCCCGCAGGGCAGTACCTTTCTTGCAGATTTGAGCGGGGCGTGGGAGCGGGAGGCCCGTGCTGCTGGGCGTGAGACGCGGGTGGTGCTGCTGCGCACGGCTCCGCTGCTGCACACCGAGGGGGTGCTGAAGCCGCTGCTCGCACTCACGAAGCTGGGGGTGAGTGGGCCGCTCGGTGCCGGCACGCAGCTGTGGCCGTGGATCTCGATCGACGACGAGGTGCGGGCGATCCGCCACCTCATCACCGCAGACGTCGAAGGGCCTGTGAATTTGTGCGGGCCGCAGCCCGCCACCGCGAACGATATCGGGGGGGAGCTGGCCCGGCAGCTGCACCGCCCATTCCTGGTACCGGCGCCGGCGTGGGCGTTGCGGTTGGGGATCGGGCGCGATGCGGCAGACTCCCTGCTGCTCGCGGATGCGAGGGTGGTGCCTGCGGTGCTGGAACGGTCGGGCTTCGCTTTCGATCACCCCACAGTGGAACTGGCGGTTTCGGCGGCGCTCGCGGGCTAGGGTGCATCTCGTACATCGTTGCCGTTGCGAGCAGCGCCAGGGCGGGGTGCCAAGCAAGGCGGAGGAAGACGGTTTGCTGGTTGTAAATCTGACGATGACTCTACCCAGGCAGGGGGCTCGCCGACTGCACGGAAATCGCCTCCGGCACCGCGGCACGTCCGCCGCGCGACGGTGACGGGCTACTGGAGAACGAGCAGTTGCCGCGTTTGCGCCCCGTAGACTGCGGGCAGGAACCTATCCCGCGGAGGTGCTCATGCCCGGATCGATCAGGATCGAACGCGTCGGCGTCGCAGCGCTGCCGCGCCTCGCGCCGCTCTGGGAGGCGCTCTTCGACCATCACGTCGCGATCGGGGCCGCCGGGCTGGCGGTCATCGACCGCGAGGAGAGCTGGGCGCTGCGCGAGCGTCACTATCGGCGGCTCAGCGCGGAGCACCCGTGGGTCTCGATCCACCTCGGCGTGCAGGAGGGGTGCCCCGTAGGCTACGCACTCAGCTACGCCGACGAGATCGACGGCCGGCCGGCGATGGTGCTCGAGACGCTCAGCGTGCTGCCCGAGGCGCGCGGTGCTGGCGTCGGCACCCGGCTCATGCGCGCGGTCGATGCGGAGGCCGATGCGGCCGGGATCGGGACCGCCGGGGTCGACGTGATGGGCGGCAACCCGCGCCCCCGCAAGCTGTACCTCGCCGAGGGCTACCGCCCGCACTCCAAGAGCTGGCTGCGGTCGCGACGCCCCGGCGGTGGGGAGACCGCTGGAGGCGCGGCAGGATCGCGCGCCGTCGTCAGCGCATCAGTCGGCACCGCCGGCACGTCGGCAGGAGCCGACGCCGAGCTTCGCGCGCTCGCCGCAGAGCTTGGCTTCGCCCTGGAGTTCTCGCCCGGCCCGGACGACACCTGGGTCTCCTCCGACCGCATCGCGGAGCTCGTCCCCGCCGCTGCGGGCACCGTCACGGATCCCCTCCGCATCGGCGCGCTGTTCGACGGACTCGCCGACGCCGGTGCCTGGACCGCGCGCGTCGAGATCCAGGCCGCCCCGGCGCACGAGGCCCTGCGTTCGGCGCTCGTCGCGCTCGGCTTCCGGCTCAGCACCGAGCGCCTTGTGCGCCGGCAACCTATGCACCGGCGCCGACCTGTCTAGCGTTTCTCGCCGGGGCGGCGCCCGAAGGCTCCCCTGGTGCGCGAGATGCGGTAGTCGATCCGGTCGTCCACCCACGACTCGAGCTCTGGGATATCCGTGATGGTGCCGGCCAGCTCGTTCGAGATGTGCTCGGTCACCCGGTCGAGGCGCGCGATGCGTTCGGCGCGTTCGAGCACGCGGTCGTCGATACGCAGCGCACGCAGCGTCGACCAGCTCATCAGCAGCAGCACCACGCTGAACGGCAGCGCTGTGGCGAGCGCGGCCGCCTGCAACGACTGCAATCCACCCGCGAGCAGCAGTGCGATCGCCACCAGGCCTTCGAGCACCGCCCACAGCACTCGCGACCAGGTGGGAGGGTTGGGGTGGCCGCCAGAGGCGAGCATGTCGACCACCAGTGATCCCGAATCCGATGAGGTGATGAAGAAGATCGCCACGAGCAGGATTCCGAGCACCGAGAACACCGTGCCGAAGGGCAGATCCCCGAGCACCTTGAACAGGGCGCTCTCGACGTGCACCTCGTCGTTCACGACGAGGTCGCCCGCACCGAAGATCTGCCTGTAGAGACCGGCCCCACCCATCACCGAGAACCACACGATACCGACGAGCGTGGGCACGAGCAGCACCCCCGCGATGAACTCGCGCACGGTGCGGCCGCGCGAAATTCGGGCGATGAAGATGCCTACGAACGGCGACCAGGAGATCCACCACCCCCAGTAGAAGATGGTCCAGCCCGAGAACCAGCTCGTGGCTTCGGGAGAGCGCTGATAGGCGCCGATGTCGAAGGTCATCTGCAGCGCGTTCGCGAGGTAGAAGCCAATCGACTCGGTGAGGTTCTGCAACAGGAACAGGGTCGGCCCGAGCAGCAGCACACTGATGAGCAGCAATCCCGCAACCGACAGGTTGATGTTCGAAAGCCACTTCATCCCCGCACCGATACCGCTGATCACCGAGAACATGGCGATGAGCGTGATCACGAGGATCAGCACCACGAGCAGGGTGTTATCCACCCTGTCGACCACTCCGATCTCGGCCATGCCCGCGGAGATCTGCTGCACGCCGAGTCCCAGTGAGGTCGCCACGCCGAAGACGGTGCCGAAGATCGCGAGCACATCGATCAGATCGCCCACCCAACCTTTGACGCGCTCACCGAAGAGGGGTTCAAGCGCCCAGCGAATGGACACGGGCCGGCCGCGGCGGTGAATGGCGTAGGCGATCGAGAGGCCGATGATCGCGTAGATCGCCCACGGGTGCAGCCCCCAGTGCACGAAGGTCTGCGCCATGGCAAGGCCGGCGAGTTCGGCCTGGTCGCCTTCCCAGCCGGGCTTCGGCTGCACCGTCGCATAGGTGAGGGGTTCGCCGACCCCGTAGAACACGAGACCGATGCCCATGCCCGCTGCGAAGAGCATCGCGAACCAGGAGAGCGCCCCGAACTCGGGGGTGTCATCATCGCGGCCGAGGCGGATCCGCCCGAGCCGCGAACACGCAATGCCGACCGCGACCACGATGAACACCGCCACGATGATCATGTAGTACCAGCCGAGGTTCTCAACGATCCAGCTCTGCACCGCGGTGAAGACGTTATCTGCGAGCGCGGGAGCGACAATCGCGAACAGCGAGACGAGGAGGATCACGATGAGCGCGGGCCAGAACACTCGGGGCGAGATCATGCCTTTCCCGATACGCACCCCGTGACGCCGAAGCTTCTCGGTGATGCGGGCATCGGAATCGTCTTCGGCGATCTGCACCGACTGCGGCAGATGCACGGTGACCGGCAGTTCGGGATCGGAGGGGATCGCGGCAGCAACCCGGTTCAGCTGCGCGGCGAGTTCAGCCTCTGATGCGATTCCCGCAGTGGCGGCGTGATCCGGCACGGCCGCATCGTCGCCGTGGGCAGCCCGATGCGATGGGTCGTGCCTGTCCTGCCCCGCCCCATCATCCTGCTGATCCTGTGAACTCATAGCCCCTCCGCCCCTATCAGCTGAACCATTCCAGCTCTTATACCTTTGCGGCCCAGACAAGGCATTGCAAGCCGAGCCCGCTCGCGGATCGCGATCCGCTGCGGCCTGCGAGGGCCGGTTGCATCACTGCACCAAGCAACATCGACACAACAGACTTGAAAGTTCGGCATGACGAACTTTAGGATGGACATCACCGAACCTCTTCGTCGATCCGCACCAACCCCCACCGAAACCGCACAGGAGCCCCATGCCCCGCCGCACCCACCGCGCCGCCGCACACGGCGGCCTCACCCTCGCCGCACTCGCGCTCGCCGCAAGCACCCTGCTGGGATGCGGATCGGCCACTTCGGCAGACGAAGCCTCACCCGACGGCGGCCGCCCCGTCGTGCTCACCACATTCACCGTGCTCGCCGATATGGCGCGCAACGTGGCCGGCGACCACCTGCGCGTCGAATCGATCACCAAGCCCGGTGCAGAAATTCACGGCTACGAACCCACACCGAGCGACGTGCGCCGCGCGGCAGACGCCGAACTGATCCTCAACAACGGCCTCGGTCTCGAAGCCTGGTTCGAACAGTTCGTGGCCGATCTCGACGTTCCCCGCGCCGTCGTCAGCGACGGCATCGAAGCGATCCCCATCGCCGGCGACGCCCACCACGGCCTGCCAAACCCGCACGCCTGGATGAGCCCACGCAGCGCGCAGCTCTACATCGACAACATCGTGACCGCCTTCAGCGCCCTCGATCCGCAGCACGCCGACGACTACGCCGCCAACGGCCAGGCCTACCAAACCGAACTGCAGAGCGTGCACGACGAACTCACCGCGCAACTCGCCGAACTGCCCGAGCAGCAGCGCGCCCTCGTCACCTGCGAAGGGGCCTTCTCCTACCTCGCCCGCGACACCGGACTCACCGAGCGCTATATCTGGGCCGTCAACGCCGAACAGCAGGCAACACCGCGCCAGATCGCGGGCACCATCGACTTCGTGCGCGACAACAATGTGCCAGCGGTGTTCTGCGAGTCGACCGTGTCAGACAAGCCGATGCGTCAGGTCGTCGAATCGACAGACGCCGTCTTCGGGGGCGTGCTCTACGTCGACTCCCTGTCAGAAGCCGGCGGCCCCGTGCCGAGCTACCTTGCGCTGATCCGCCACGATGCCAGCCTCATCGCCGAAGCCCTCACCGGGAGCACCCCATGAGCATCCCAGACCACACCGCCGCCTCCCCCGCTCCCGCGCTCGAGGTCCGCAACCTCACCGTGCGCTACGGCGAAGTGCTCGCCCTCGACTCCGCAAGCTTCGCCCTCGCGCGGGGCCGCGTCTGCGGCCTCGTCGGCATGAACGGATCAGGCAAATCGACTCTGTTCAAGGCGATCATGGGCATGATCCGCCCCGATGCCGGTGCCGTGCTCATCGACGGCGACCCGCCGGCGCGGGCCCGCGGAGACGGGCGGATCGGCTATGTGCCGCAGAGCGAAGACGTCGACTGGGCGTTTCCCGTCTCGGTGCGCGATGTCGTAATGATGGGGCGCTACGGGCACCTCGGCATCTCGCGCCGACCCCGGCGGGCCGATCGGGAGGCCGTCGATCGCGCGCTTGAACGCGTCGAGCTGAGCGACTACGCCGACCGGCAGATCGGGCGGCTCTCAGGCGGCCAGCGCAAGCGGGCCTTCGTGGCCCGCGGCATCGCGCAGGGTGCCACCACGCTGCTGCTCGACGAGCCATTCGCCGGCGTCGACAAACGCTCAGAAGCCACCATCACCAGGCTCCTGAAAGAACTCGCGAACGACGGGCACACGATCCTCGTCTCCACCCACGATCTGCACGCGCTCCCCGCCCTCGCCGACGAAGCCGTGCTGCTCATGCGCCGCGTACTCATGCAGGGCGCTCCCGAGGCGGTGCTGCAACCGGACGCGCTGGCCCTCGCCTTCGGGCTCGATGTGCTGCACCGCGACGGCGACCTTCCCGACCGAGGAGACGAGGCATGAACCCGCTCGACTTGCTGCTCGACCCGCTCAGCTACGATTTCATGACCCGCGCCCTCGCAACGGCCCTGATCGCCTCGGTGATCTGCGCGCTGCTCTCCTGCTGGCTCGTGCTGATCGGCTGGTCGCTGATGGGTGACGCCGTCTCGCATGCGGTGCTGCCGGGGGTTGCTCTCGCCTACATCGTAGGTGCGCCCTTCGCGCTGGGGGCGGTGGTGTTCGGTGTGCTCGCGGTCGCCCTCATCGGTGCCGTTCGCGACTCGAGCCGGGTGAAAGAGGACGCCGCCATCGGCATCATCTTCACCACGCTGTTCGCGCTCGGGCTGGTGATCATCTCGGTCGTGCCGTCGCAGACCGATCTCACCCACATCATCTTCGGCAACCTGCTCGGCGTATCGACCGCCGATCTGCTGCAGATCGTGGTGCTTGCCGCACTCGTCATCGTGGTGCTGATCGTGAAGCGGCGCGATTTCACCCTGTTCGCCTTCGATCCCACGCACGCGCACGCCATCGGCCTGCGCCCGCGCGTGCTCGGCGCGATACTGCTGGGGCTGCTCGCCATGACCTCGGTGGTCGCGCTGCAGGCGGTGGGTGTGGTGCTGGTGGTCGCGATGCTCATCATTCCCGGCGCAACCTCCTACCTGCTCACGGACCGTTTCGGCCGCATGCTCTGGATCGCCCCCGCGATCGCTGCGGGCTGCGCTGTTGTGGGCCTCTACACGAGCTACTACCTCGACACCGCTTCTGGGCCCATGATCGTGCTCGCGCAGGGCACCGCGTTCGCGCTGGCCTACCTGTTCGCGCCACGTCAGGGCGTCATCGCCACGCGGGTGCTGGCGCGGCGACGTACGCGGCAGGCCAGCTCGGCCTGATGCTCGGCTGAAACGCCTGACGGCCCCGCCTGGTGCCGAAGCACCGACGGGGCCGTCAGTTGGTGGTGCGCGCCAATCAGGCGAGCGCCTGGCGCTTGAGCGTCGCGAACTCTTCTTCGGTGATCGCGCCTGCGGTCAGCAGTTGGTGCGCGCGCTCGATCTGCTGGGCCGGGCTGTCGCCGGCAACGGTGCGGATGTAGTCTTCGGCGGCGCGCTGCTGCTCATCGGCGGCTGCCGCGGCCCGGCGGCCCATGCCCTCGCCCCTCGCGATGAGGTAGACGAGCGCGGTGAGGAAGGGCACGAAGATCAGGAAGACAACCCAGATGGCCTTCACCCATCCCTTGGTGGTGCGGTCGCGGAACAGGTCGCCGATGATCGAGAACAGCGCCATGAGGTAGGCGACGAACACGAAGACCCAGAAGAACCAGACGATGATGTCCCAGAATGATGTCCAGAAAGACACGGTGAACTCCTTTATTGAGGCTGAAATAGGCGGATCCCTGCCGTCTACCGTGCGTCGAGTGGCCTGCGGTGATCGCTATTGCCACTCGACGAGCCGAATCCTATCCCACCGGGTGGGCCCGCAGCGAGCACAGCGAGGGTGGCGCCAAGGGCAATCCCCCAGCGGGCCTGGCTCCTGGTGCGTTTGCGGAAGTTCAGCGGCGTTGGGCCCGCTCAGGCAGCATGCCGTGCTCAATGCCCCACCGCACTGCTTGTGAGCGACGTTCAACGCCCATCTTGCGGTAGGCGGCCCGAATGTAGGACTTGAGCGAGTTGGGGCTGAGAAACAGCGTGGCTGCGATTTCGTCGTTCGTGTGCCCCTGAGTGATGAGGGCGACGACCTCGGCTTCGCGCACGCTGAGGCCGTGCTCACGGCCCGGCCACGAGCTTTCTGGCTCGGTCAGACGTGCGGGCTGCGCGGCACGCTCCGAGAGGGTCGCTGCGGGCAATGCGGCGCGCTGAGCGGTGGTGCTGCGTGCGGGTGCACGGCCCGCGATCCGCTCGAGCTCGGCGACGAGTTGATGCGCGGGAAGTGCCTTGTCGATTGCGGCGAGTCCCGCCGCGCTTTTCTCCGCCTCGTCGGTGTTCCATGCGTACACCACGACGGTGCCTGTCAGCGGATCGGCGGCAAGTTCGTCGAGGTCTTGCTGCGCCGCAAGCGCACGCCCGAAGGTGTCATAGAGGGTGAGGTCCACGCGCCGCCCGGAAACTTCCTGCACATCTTCCTCGACCACGCGCACCCGCTCGCCGAAGGGTTCGAGCATGGTGCGCAGCCCTGCCACGACAACCTCGTAGTCGTTGAGGAGACGAAGACTCAGCGGCTCAGTTTGCACACGATGAGTATAGGCAATGCGGCGGTGGGATTCGCCGCGAACGCGCCTGCCTGCGCCCCTGAACGATAGCCCGGAGGGGTGCTCCTTACCGGGTGTGCGCCCACGAGAATACACCCCTGCGGGTGAGGCCTGCGTGGCTACAGTTGCCCGGGGAGACACCTCTTCCCCCAACTCCACCGTGCCGGACGAGCCATCCGCCGGAACCGGCACCCCGCCTCAAGGAGTCGCTCAGGCCCGGAGACGAAGGCAGCAGTGGGAACACTCATTTACGGTAGGAACCAGGAGTATCGCTTCGACGACCGAACCCTGGAACATCTGCGAGTGGTGATCGTCAACAGGATGCGAAGAAACGAGTCATTCTTTCTCACCTGGACCGCTGACACTCAGCAGCGTGCGATCACCACCACGCTCTGGATCTCGGCCGGTGTGCCGATCGTCTTCCACTTCTCGGAGCGTGAGCGCCCGCAGCTTTCGCGGGAGTGGCTGCAGCGGCTCACGCAGTCGTCGTACTCACCCCGGGGGCTCGTGCTCACCCCGGAGCACGCAGCGGATCGCGCAGGCCGGTGATCCGCCCCCTCAGTCAGCCGGCGTCGAGTTGTCCAGCTTCGACGGCGCTTCGGGCGCCTTGAATGCCGCGCGCATGTGATCGCTCGTCAGGAAGTCGGCGATGCCGATCATGATGAGGCTGAAGATGATCTGCTCGGTGACCATCCACGCGGGATACAGCCCGGGGATCGCCGCAAGCACCAGGGTAATGACGGGGAAGATCTGCGAGAAGAGCCGCAAGCGCAGATACGCCCAACGCCAGCCGAGCGATGCCCGCCACGCGAAGTAGAACAGGGTGACGGTCATGCCGAACACCACGAGCGTGCGCATCCACACCGCGAACGGCACTGCCTCGCCGCCCGCAGCGATCGCAACGGCGATCACAACGGCCGCAACCCCGAGCAACAGCTCAGCGAGCAGCAACCACATGATCCAGGTGAAGGCGCGACGAGTCTTCGGATGGCTGCGCAGCTCATCGGAGATCGCGACGCCGGCTTGCCTGCCACCCGCGAGCTTGTCGAAGCGCTGGAGGATGCTCTCAAAGGTCATGGCTCGAGCTTAGCGAGCCATGCCCTGCTGCTCACGCTGAAACACGGCAGCCACCGTGGGCATCACCCCTGCCCCTATGCAAACAACCCCCGGCCGGTCGCAATGACCTGCCGGGGGTTGTCCTCATTCACGTGCGCGAGGGGGGACTTGAACCCCCACGCCCTAATACGGGCACTAGCACCTCAAGCTAGCGCGTCTGCCAATTCCGCCACCCGCGCGAACGATCCGGACCTTCATCGGCCGAACAGATAGTAATTTAGCACGGATCCCGGCGCGGTACGAATCCGGCGGGACCGGCCGGGCGCGTCGCGCCGGTTGGACCGGTGCCGCGCCCGGTTGCTGAGCGCCACACGGCCACGCCGATCCGCACCCGATCCGCTGCGACCCGCGCACCGCACTTCGCACCGCACCCCAGGTCCAAGCTCACGCCGCACCTCACGCCGCACGCCCGATCGACGCCACCACCGCGCCCGTCACGCGCACCAGATCCTGCGGCGCGAGTTCGATATCGAGGCCACGGCGACCACCCGACACGAGCACCGTGCCGTGATCCAGTGCCGACTCATCGAGCACCGTGCGCAAACGCGTGCGCTGCCCGACCGGGCTGATGCCACCCACCACGTAACCGGTCTTGCGCTCCGCAAGCACGGGATCCGCCATCACCGCCCGCCGGCCGCCAAGCACGGCGGCAAGCGCCTTCACATCGAGACGACCCGAAACCGGCACAATGCCGACGGCGAGCGCACCGTCAACTTCGGCAAGCAGCGTCTTGAATACGCGCTCGGGCACGACGCCGAGCGCAGCTGCGGCCTCTCCCCCAAAATCGCTCACCCCGGGATCATGCTCATAGGCCCGCAACTCGAAGGGGATGCCCGCCGCCACGAGCGCGAGTGTTGCCGGAGTCGAGGCTGCTGCGCGTTTCTTTCCCACAGGCCCATCCTACGAAGCTCCACGCACTGCGCCTGATCCTGCCCCGACCCGCTACGGGCGCAGTCGCCGCCGCAGCAACTCGATCCGCTTCTGCAGCTGGGTCACCGAGGCCTGCGCCACTGCCGGACCACCGCAGACCCGTCGCAGCTCGGTGTGAATATCCTTGTGCGGCTCTCCCGACACCTTCGCGTACATGCCCACGAGGCTCGACAGCAGCTTGCGCTGCTCGCCAAGGGTGCGGTGCAGCGCCTCGGGAGCCTCCGCTCGCTCCGGCGCGTGTTCGAGCAGCCCCTGACGGTTCGCCGAGCGGCGCGCCTGCCGCGCCTGCCGCTGCTGCAGCAGCGCCTTCACCTCCTGCGGTTCAAGCAGCCCGGGGAAGCCAAGAAAATCAAGCTCCTCCTCGCTCTCCACCTCGGCGTAGCCACCGAACTCGGCCCCGTCGAACACCGCCCTGTCGAAGTGCGCATCAGATCCGAGCGCCTGATACTTGAACTCGGCCTCTTCAAGCTCCGAAGAGGCGCGGTCCTCGCGCTCCGCCTCCGCCATGAGCGCGGCCTCGGCGTCCCACATCTCCTCCGCGCTCTTGGGGCCCTCGAGCACGTGGTTGCGCTCCTTCTCGAGCTCGGCGGCGAGCTGCATGAGCGCGGGCACGTTCGGAATGAACACCGAAGCGACCTCGCCGCGGCGCCGCGAACGCACGAAGCGACCGATGGCCTGCGCGAAGAACAACGGCGTCGACGAGCTCGTGGCGTACACGCCGACAGCAAGACGGGGCACGTCAACGCCCTCCGACACCATGCGCACCGCGACCATCCAGCGCGAATCCCCCGCCGAAAACGAGTCGATGTGTTCCGAGGCACCCGCATCATCCGACAGGATCAGCGCCACCTCTTCGCCGGTGATCTCGCGCAGCTGCCGCGCATACGACTTCGCGGCGGCGTGATCGGTGGCGATCACGAGCCCGCCGGCGTCGGGGATCTGCTGCCGCACCTCGCTTAGGCGGCGGTCGGCTGCGCGCAGCACCTTCGCGATCCAGTCGCCTGAGGGGTCGAGCGCGGTGCGCCACGCCTGTGAGGTGATGTCTTTCGTGTTGCCCTCACCGAGCGCGGCTTCCATCTCTTCGCCTGCCGAGGTCTGCCAGCGCATCTTGCCGGCGTAGACCATGAAGATGACCGGGCGCACGATGCCGTCGGCGAGCGCGCGCCCGTATCCGTAGTCGTAGTCGGTGAGCGAGAGGCGCGACCCGTCACCCTGGGGGGCGTACTGCACGAACGGGATCGGCGCATCGTCTGAGCGGAACGGGGTTCCTGTGAGCGAGAGGCGCCGCTTCGCGCTGCCGTAGGCTTCGCGGATCGCGTCGCCCCAGCTGAGTGCGTCGCCGCCGTGGTGCACCTCGTCGAGGATCACGAGCGTGTCGGCGTTTTCCGTGAGCAAGCGGTGCTGCACCGGTTTCATGGCGACCTGCGCGTAGGTGACGGCGACGCCGTGGAAGTGGCGGCCGTAGCCGAGCCCGTCGCTGTTGGAGTAGTGCGGGTTGAGGCGGATGCCCGCGCGGGCGGCCGCGTCGGCCCACTGGGTTTTCAGGTGCTCAGTGGGGGCGACGACCACGATCTGGCTGACGGTGTGGTTGGCGCGCAGGATTGAGGCGAGGCGCAGCGCGAACGTCGTCTTGCCGGCGCCCGGCGTCGCCGAGGCTAGGAAGTCGCGGGGGGCCTGCTCGAGGTACTGCTTGATCGCCTCCTCCTGCCAGGCGCGCAGCCGCGGGGCCGTGCCGTGGGCGGCGCGCTCGGGGTAGGCGGGGGGCAGGTGTTCGGCGGCGCTCGTTCCCGGGAGATGGAGGGCTGGATCCGAATCTGTCACAGCGTTCTAGACTAGCGGTGTAGATCGCGAGCGTTCTCAGACGGGCGCCGCTCAACGAACAGGGGTTGTCAGTGACAGAGGAACAGACGGGAATCGAGCTTCCCTGGTCGCGTTTCGTGGCCCTCGGCGACTCCTTCACGGAGGGCGTGGGAGATCCGGATGCTGATAGCCCTGGTGGGTTGCGTGGGTGGGCGGATCGCTTCGCGGAGGTGCTGAGCGCCTTCGACGGCGAGTTCGCGTACGCGAATCTGGCGGTGCGCGGCAGGCTGATCCAGCAGATCGCCGATGAGCAGGTGGAGGCGGCGCTGGATCTGCGCCCTGACCTCATCAGCGTGTGCGCCGGTGGCAACGATGTCATTCGCCCTGGCAGCGACCCTGACGAGGTGGCTGCGAAGCTCGACCGCCTCATTGCGCGCCTCAGTGCGAGCGGTGCCACGATCCTCCTGTTCACGGGAGTGGACACCAATTTTCAGCCCGTGTTTCGCACGATCCGCGGCAAGGTGGCAATCTTCAATGAGAATGTGCGCAAGGTCGCGAAGCGGCACGACTGCGTGGTGGTGGATCAGTGGGCGCTCGAAGAGCTGCAAGACAGCCGCTACTGGGCCGGCGACCGCCTGCACCTTAACGCGCTCGGCCACCACACGATCGCGCGCGCAGCGCTCGACGCCCTGAACGTGCCGCACGAGCTCGCACCGATGGATCCGCCACCCCTGCCTCTGCGCACCTGGCGCCAGGCCCGCAAGGAAGACGTGGTGTGGGCGCGCGAGCACCTGGTGCCGTGGGTGATCCGCCGCATCAAGCATGTCTCCTCGGGCGACGGCATCCAGGCGAAGCGGCCCCAGCCCGAGCCCGCCCGGCGCGGGCGCTCCAGCGACGCCGCGGGCGAGACGCAGCCGCCGGTGTGAGCTGCCTGAGACTCGTCCCGCAATCGCGGTCGAGCGGGTAGGGTGAGGGCATGGCATCACTCACCCAGCAGCTTGCAGACACGGTCACTCAGGTGGGCGTCCACTCCGCGTATGGCGAGCCCATCGAGGTCGACGGCACCACGATCATCCCCGTCGCGTGCACCTCTTACGGTTTCGGTGGCGGCGAGGGAGGCGGCGACCTCGAAGACGCTCAGGGCGAAGGCTCCGGCGGCGGCGGGGGCGGCATGTCGGTGCCCGTCGGTGCCTATGTGACACGCGACGGCTACACCCGCTTCGAGCCGAACGTGATCGCGCTGCTCGCCGTCAGCGTGCCGTTCGTGTGGGTGGCAGGGCGCGCCCTGGCCCGCATTATCCGGGCGCTCAAGAAGTAGGCACCGCGCTACTGAGCGGTGCCGTCGCGCCATAGCCACGGCTCGCGGGGCAGCGCTGCCGGGTCGAAACGATCGAGCAGCTGCGAGGTGGTCACCGGCTCCCCCGGTGATGCCAGCCCGAGCGATGCCGCGATGGCGCTGAGCACCATTCCGTTCGTGACACCGCTGTCGCGCAGCTGTAAGAGGGTGACCGCACCGTCGCGCTTCGCGAGACGCGCACCGCTCGGGCCCAGCACCAGGGGCACATGCGCGTATTCCAAAGCCGGCGGCGACGGCAGCCCCAGCATGCGCTGCAGCAGCATCTGACGCGGCGTCGACGACGCCAGATCGTCACCGCGCACCACCTGGTTCACCCCCATCGCAGCATCGTCGACGACCACGGCGAGGTTGTAGGCGACGGTGCCATCGCCACGCCGCAGCACGAAGTCGTCGATATCGCCGCGGGTGCGCCCCAGCACGAGGTCGTCGAACTCGAGCGCGTGCACTCCCTCCGGCGCGCGCAGCCGCAGGGCCGGTTTCCGGGGCAGGATCGCGGCCCGCACCGCCGCCCGCTCCTCCTCCGTGCGGTCGCGGCAGGTGCCGGGGTATGCCCCCGGCGGGGCATGAGGGGCGCTCGGCGCGGCGAGAATGTCGCGGCGCGTGCAGCTGCATTCGTAGACGAGACCCCTGGCGGCGAGGGCGCTGATCGCAGCGTCATGATCCGCCCCCCGCATCGTCTGCAGCACCGCCGGGCCATCCCAGTCAATGCCGAGAGCGGCGAGATCATCGAGCTGCCGCTCCCCCGCGCCCGCGTCGCGTGCGCGATCGAGGTCTTCGACACGCATGAGGAAGCGCCGTCCACTCGATCGCGCGAACAACCACGCCAGCAGGGCCGTGCGCAGATTACCGAGGTGCAGATCGCCTGAGGGGCTCGGGGCATAGCGTCCGGCTCCGACGCCGTTCGGCGCATGCACGCCGGAAGATGTCTGCGCGCTCGTCTGCTGATCCACCCCCTCATCCTGCCACGCGAGGCCGTGCGCCACCGCGGCCGCCCACCACCGGGACTGCAGGCCGCCGAGGCCGCAGCCGGCCACGGGCCCGGTGCCCGTGGCGTGCGCTAGCGTGGATTGCAGCACAGCGTCGTCGATCAAGGAGTCCGAGTGGGATCTTTTCAGCAGTTGCAGCGGGTATTCGGTGAACGGCTGGTGCGCGACCCCGCCCTCATCGCGCCCTACGCCATCGACACGTCACGGGCAGTGCCAGACGGCACCCCGCTCGCACTCGTGCTCGCCGAATCGACCGCTGAGGTATCCGCTGCGCTTGCCTGGGCTCACGAGCACCGCGTGCCGGTGAGCGTGCGCGGTGCCGGCACGGGCCTCACCGGGGGCGCAATGGGCTATGACGGCGGGCTCATCGTGTCGCTGGAGCGCATGAACCGCGTGCTCGACATCGACGCCCCCAATAGGCTTGCGGTGGTGCAGCCCGGCGTCATCACCGCAGAGCTGGATGCCCTCTGCCGCGAACAGGGCCTGTTCTTCCCGCCGGATCCGGCCAGCGCACGCAGCTGCACCGTCGGGGGCAACATCGCCACCAACGCGGGCGGGCTGCGCTGCGTCTCGCACGGGGTGACGACCGACTCGGTCGCCGCACTCGAGGTGGTGCTCGCCGACGGGCGCGTGCTGCGCGTGGGCGCACGCACCCGCAAGAATGTCGTCGGCTACGACCTCACCAGCCTGTTCGTGGGATCGGAAGGCACACTTGGCGTCATCACCGAGGCGACCGTTCGGCTGAAGCCCGTGCCGCCGGGCACACCGCGCACCTTCCGCGCCAGCTTCGATACGCTCGAAGACGCCGGGCGCGCCGTCACCGCGATTGTGGGCGGCTCGGTGCAGCCGGAGGTGCTCGAGCTCATGGACGCGCTCAGCGTCGAGATCATCGAGTCGTTCCATCCAAGCGGTCTCACGGTTCCGCGCGGCGCGATGCTGGTGGGTCAGACTGTGGGGCTCGACGCGGCCGAGAAGGCCGCCGCGATCACCGCTCTGTGCGTTGAGCACGGCGCGACCGACTCGGGGGTGTCCGAATCAGATGCGCTGCTCGAGGCGCGTCGCCTCTCGAACCCGGCGCTCAACGCCCGCGGCCTCAAGATCTCCTGCGACGTAGGGGTGCCTGTGGCGGCACTTGCCGAGGTCTTCCAAGGCATCGCCGAGATCTCCGAGCACCACGGGAGGCGAGTCTCGACCGTCGCGCACGCGGGCGACGGCAATCTGCACAGCACCGTTGAAGCCCCCGATACGGCAGAGGGCATCGCCCTCGCAGACCGCGTGATCGACGACATCACCCGTCTCGCACTCTCCCTCGGCGGCACGATCTCGGGCGAGCACGGCATCGGGTCGGTGAAGCGGCACGAGCTGCCCTGGCAGCTCGACCCTGTGGCGCTCGACGTGCAGCAGGCGATTAAGACCGCACTCGATCCGCACAACATCCTCACGCCGGGACGGGGGATCTAACCCCACCCATTCACCAAGCTGGCTGGGGCGAGGCTCGCCGACCCGTGGTCTACTGCCACGCTGCGTCATTGGTCCACGAAATAGACCAGTGCGAAGATCGATGCATGCGCATTCTCTCGATCCAGTCCTCTGTTTCCTACGGTCACGTTGGCAACTCCGCGGCAGTGTTTCCGTTGCAGCGCATCGGGGTCGAGGTGATGCCTGTCTCGACGGTGTGCTTCTCGAACCACACGGGCTACGGATCCTGGCGCGGCCCGATGCTGAGCGGCGATGACGTGCGCGAGATCGTGACCGGCATCGAGGAACGCGGCGGCCTCGAGAACGTCGACGCCGTGCTCTCCGGCTACCAGGGCGGCAGCAGCATCGGCGACGCGATCCTCGACGCCGTGGCGCGTGTGAAGCAGCACAGCCCCGATGCCATCTACGCCTGCGACCCCGTGCTCGGCAATGCAGTCTCGGGCTGTCACGTTGCCCCCGAAGTGCAAGAGCTGATCCGCGACCGCGTCGTGCCGCAGGCCGACCTCATCACCCCGAATCAGTTCGAGCTGGGCTTCATCACGGGCACCTCGCCCGACACCCTCGAATCAACCCTCGACGCTGTCGATCGCGCCCGCGAACTCGGCCCGGGCACCGTGCTCGTGACAAGCCTGCTGCGCCCCGATCGCCCCGTCACCGCCGACGGCGAACCGGCCACGATCGAGATGCTCGCCGTCACCGGCGACGGCGCCTGGCTGCTCGAGACGCCGCGCCTCCCCCTCAAGCGCAACGGTTCTGGCGATGTCACCGCGGCCCTCTTCACCGCGCACCTGCGGCGCACGGGAGACGCGGCGGCGGCGCTGTCGCGCACCGCAGCGAGCGTCTTCGAACTGCTGGAGCGCACCCTCGCGGCCGGCAGCCGCGAACTGCAGCTCGTCGAGTCGCAGGAGGCATACGTGAACCCGGCGCACACCTTCGAAGCCCGGCGAGTGCGCTGAGCAATCGAGGTCACCCGTGTGGTCGTATGAGCGTTGGTGAAACGGCCACTGGGGTGACTCCGATGAGGTGTGTGCCGGAGGCACGGGCGGCAAACCGGGCCGGGCGGGTGCGGCGCGAGTGCGGGGCGGCCGCTGCGCAGATCAGGGATCAGGATCGCGTCAGCAAGATGCCGAGCACGGCGAGCGCTGTGGCGAAAATCAGCATGCCCGGGCCGTTCCACAGGGCCGCGCCGTAGCGCCGCGCAGCAAGCAGACGCACACTGTCGAGGCTCGCAGTGCTGAAGGTGGTGTACCCGCCGAGGAATCCAACCGACAGCATGCTTGCGATCGGATGATCGAGCGCGAGGCCGACGAGCAACCCCAGCGCGAATGATCCGCTCAGATTGATGAGCATGACCCCCCACGGGAACCGAGCGCGCACGCGATCAGGCAGGCTGGTGTCGACGAGGTGGCGCACTGCAGCGCCGAGACCACCCGCGAGCGCGATACCAATCGCGACCGCCACGCCGCTCACTGTGCCGCCCCCCGCGCTCGCAGACGGCTCGGGATCCGCCCAGCCAGCACCCCGCACCAGCTCGCCGCGCCGCCGAGCACAAGCGTGAGCAGCGCATACAGCGCCGCAACTCCGAAAGCGCCGGCGAGCAGCAGCTCCGCAAGGTCGGCTGCGAGCAGACTGTAGGTGGTGAATCCGCCGAGCAGGCCGGTGCCGAGCAGCAGGCGCATCGTGCGCCAGCGCCCGCCGTCTCCCCCGGCCCGAGTGATGACCTCGACAAGCAGCCCGAGCAGGAACGCACCTACGATGTTGACTGAGAAGACCGCGAGCGGAAAGTCGCCGCTGGGTGCGATCCAGGTCGAGAGCAGATAGCGTGCGAGCGAGCCGATGGATCCGCCAAGTGCGACCACCGCAAGATCGGGCAGCAGTGCCGCGAAACCCGGTCGTGCGTAGCCCAGCGACCGTACCCCTTCGTCCCCCACGTTCGCCCCTCACTTCCGCGCCCGAGATCGTTGCCCTGCCGAGACAGGCTTGGTTCCGGTGAGCCCTGCCGCCGGGTACCGCAGCAGTTTACCGCCGTGCGCGCGGCTCCGTCTCAAGCCTCAGCCGCAGTGCCCCTGGGCGATGCACACCAAGCCCGAGTGGCCGGGCGCGATCGCAACCCCTCGCGGGCGCGGGGAACGCCCGGGATCAGCGATCCGCATCCGTCCACGCCACGACTCGGGCAGGCGCGCCGTCGGCACCCCGGAGCGGCAGCGGGAAGATGCCAATCCGGGCCCGCTCACCGAGCGCATCGAGCCCGCGCACGTTCTCCACGATCGTGCCTCCTCGCCCCAGCACCACGCTGTGCACGGGCAGCGGATCGGGATCGCCAGCCGTGTCTCCCCCATCGGTGCTCTCACCAATTGCGGTGCGATCCGGGCTGAGCGTGTCGACGGCGAGCACCCGCATGCCGAGCTGCCATAGCCGTTCAGCTGCTTCGACGGTCATGAAGGGATGCTGCAGCGCGAGGTCATCGCCGAAGTGCCGATCCCATCCTGTGCAGATCGCGACAATCGCGGGCACCGACTCGAAGGCGTCAAGGCCGAGCATGGCGGAGTCGATGCCGGCCCCTGCTGTGACTCGATCGGCGAGGTGCAGAATCAGGGCGTCGCCCGAGAGTGCGTCGAGCGGCACCTGGTCGATGGTGCGGCCGCCCGAGATCGTGTGCGAAGGGGCGTCGATGTGGGTGCCGGCGTGGGAGCCGAGGTGCAGTTCTGAGACCGCGACACCGTCGGCGGCGACGCTCAAGGCTTCGCGCACGCGCACCTCGGGGTCGCCAGGGTAGACGGTCATGCCTGTGAAGATGGGGTGGCTCAGGTCGATCATGTCCGCAGTGTATCGGGGCGTGGTGGATCGCGGCCGAGTGGCGTTGTCGATGCACTCCCCCGGCAGACTGTACCGACGTTTCTGCCAGCACTTCCCGGCAGGCCAGAGCAGCCCCGAATACAGCACGCGACCCCATTCTCAAAACGAAAAAGCCCCGCCGGAGCGGGGCTTCTCAAGGAATGGTGGATCTGAGGGGACTCGAACCCCTGACCCCCTGCATGCCATGCAGGTGCGCTACCAGCTGCGCCACAGACCCGTGGAAGTCGGAGAAATGCTCCCCCGACAACTCCTCTACTTTACACCGGAAGGGGGTGCAGCGCGCAAATCGGGCGTTCCCGGGCGCGTCGCACCTCTTGTCACGGCTACGCCTGGCTGCTGTCTTCGGCGGTCTCGAGCATAGGCGCCACCTCAATCACCGGGCAGTCCTGCCAGAGACGCTCAAGCTGGTAGAAGTCGCGCTCCTCCTGATGGAAGATGTGCACGATGAGGTCGCCGAAATCGAGCAGCACCCATCGACCCGTCTCGCGCCCCTCACGACGCACGGTGCGCACACCAGCCTCGTTAAGAGCGTCTTCGATGGCGTCTGAGATCGCCTGCACATTGCGCTCCACCGCGCCGGTCACGATCAAGAACGCGTCGGCGAGGCCGAACTGCTCCGTCACCTGCAGCGCCACAGGAGCAGTTGCGCCCTTGTCGTCGGCCGCACGAACCGCGATCCGCAGATCGGACAGCACGTCGTTGGCCTGATTCACTTCAGTCTTCAGTGTGTTTCCTTCGTTCGGCGGGCACACGCCCGCAGGAGAGAACTCGCTCGGAGCTACCCAAACATCCCGTTGCTTGCGCCCCAGACGCCCAGCGCAACGATGACCACGAGCAGGCCACCGCCGGTGAGCGACAGCACGAGCGGCAGCTTGCTGCGATCCGTCACGGGCTTCGCCATCGGAAGACCCGACGCAGCACGCGCACTCACGGCGTGCCGAGCCGAAACAGGCGCGGGGCCCTCGCCGGTCATATGGAGATCAGCGGACTCTTCGCCCGTGATGGGATCGATCTCGATCGAGTCATGGAGCGCCGAGTGTCCCCCGGTTTCACCGAGCGACTTCGGCAGCTGCAGGGAGCCGGTCACATACAACTCTCCGGTGGCGCCGATCGGGCCGGTGAGACCACCGGTGTCTTCCGGCATGGACGGCAGGATCAGCGCCGAGGTGCCCGCCGTGGTCGACGTGCCCTCCTGAGCGACCGCCCGGGAGATGAGATCGTCGAAGTCGCCGCCCTGACCACCCTGATCGGGCACCTTACGGGAGGTGGGGTCATCGAACACCGACCGCCACTCCTCGGGCGGGGCGATATCCGGGAAGGAGTAGCTGGCCTTCTGCTCAGGGCTCGCCTCTTCGGGCGTGGGTTCTGCTTCGGGCTCCGCCACCTCAGCGATGGCCACGGTCTCCTCAACAACGACGACATCCTCGACGGCGACAGCTTCTGTCGCAGCCTCGGGCACTTCGTCAGTCGTGGACACCGAATCGCTCTCGGCGTCGCCTGCCTGAGACTGTTCAGCAGCGCCTTCCGCGCTTGCCTCATCCGACGGGGAGGCATCCGCAACGTCGTCAGCGGTGGTCTTGCGCTGCCAGGGGAAGCGACGCTTCGGCTTCTCAGCGGGCGCCGCCTCAACGGGCGCGGGCTCGTCTGCGCTGGCCCCCGCCGGCTCGTCTTCCTCGTCGAGGTCATCGGCTGCAGCGGCTTCCGCCTCCTGCAACTCTGCCACGGTAAACGGCTCGGTCGGCGGGGCAATCAACGTATCGAAGTCGATCGCACCGGTCTGATCGCCGGGCGCGGGATCGTGCCCCAGCTGCTCAGCGGTGTCAGCCTCAGAGGTGTCACCATCAACCCCAACAGCCTCAGGCGCATCATCCGCGGATGCGACTGCAGCGTCGGCCTCAGGAGCCGACGACCACGGCTGGGTGGGAGCGGGACGTACCGCGGGTACGGGCTCGGGAATCGACTCGCCTGCAGGCTCGACCGGCACCTCCTCAACGGAGGCCCGCTCTGCCTGAGCCGCCTCTGCGGGTGCATCTTCAGCAGCCACGTCATCGATCTCGGAGGTCTCAGATGCAGCATCGGTCGTCGACTCAGCAGGGTCCGACGCCTCAACATCGGCGCCGTCAGCAGCTTCCGGGTCCGCTTGCGCTCGCTCAGCAAGTGCCCGCTCGCGGAGTTCGCGCATCTCGCGACGGCTGCGCGGCGTGCCATCTTCGTGGAACGGCGAGATTTCGATCTCGTTGTCGATCTTTGGCTGGCTCACCGGCTTCGGCTCAGCCACCATCTCTGAGATCTCGGAGAGATCCAGCGCGCCGGTCTCCGCCATCTCCCGCAACCGCCGCTCACGGCGGCTCAGCGGTCGCTGTTCGTCCTGCTCACTCATTCTCTGTCGCTTCCTCGGTGTACAAACCGTGCTTCGCGATGTATTGCACTACACCGTCAGGCACCAGGTACCACACCGGATACCCCCGCGCCACCCGCTCCCGGCAGTCCGTAGATGAGATTGCCAGAGCGGGGACTTCTAACAAGCTTACGTGGTCACCCGACAAACCCGAAAGCGAGAGCTCGTGCCCGGGGCGCGACACGGCGATAAAATGGGCGAGATCCCAGAGCCTGTCGATGTCCTTCCAGCCAAGGATCTGCTCGACGGCGTCAGCCCCTGAGATGAAGAAGAGGTCGTCATCAGGGTACTGAGCGCGAAGATCACGCAGCGTATCAACGGTGTAGGTGGGGCCGGCGCGATCCACATCTACTCTGCTGACCGTGAACCTGGGGTTCGATGCGGTCGCAATGACCGTCATCAGATACCGGTGTTCACTGGGCGAGACATGCTGCTTCTGCCAGGGTCGGCCAGTTGGGACGAAAATTACTTCGTCAAGGTCGAAGCTCTGCGCGACCTCACTTGCCGCGACCAGGTGCCCGTGATGGATCGGATCGAAGGTGCCGCCCATCACCCCGATGCGGCGTCGTGTTGCCACGGAGTGCCGATGCTCAGTGGTGCTGTGCGGCGCCGTGCTCGCGAGCGTAGGCCTCAGCCTTCTCAGCGTGGCGGTTCGCGACGTCGCGGAACGAGAACGTCACCAGCGCGAGCGCGGTGAAGGCGACGAAGGCGATGGCACCGAAAACAGGGGCCGGGAAGGGCAGCTCGTTGACGATGTGGTGCCCCTCTTCGGCGGCGACGGCGATCGTGGCGACAAGTGACATTGAGACCCCTGCATTCATGACGGATAAAGGAAGATACATTCAGTGTATCGGGTTTGATCAGCGGATCTGACCGGCGCCCCGCACAAGCCACTTCGTGCTCGTGAGCTCGGGAAGGCCCATGGGGCCTCGGGCGTGCAGCTTCTGCGTCGAGATTCCCACCTCAGCACCAAAGCCGAACTCGCCGCCGTCAGTGAATCGGGTGGATGCGTTCACCATCACCACAGCCGAGTCGACCTCGGCGAGGAAGCGCTCGGCATTGGCGTAATCCTGAGTGACGATCGCGTCGGTGTGACGGGTCGAGTAGCGCTCGATGTGCGCCAGCGCCTCGTCGAGCGAGTCGACAACCCGCACACCCATCTCAAGCGCGAGATGCTCGGTGGCCCAGGTCTCATCGTTCGCCGCAAGCACTCCCTCAGCCACGCCCCGAGCGGCCTCGTCGCCGCTCAGCTCCACGCCGGCACCGATGAGTTCGCTCGCGAGCCTCGGCAGCAGCCGTTCGGCGGCGTCGCGATGCACGAGCAGCGTTTCAGCAGCGTTGCACACGCTCGGGCGGTGGGTCTTCGCGTTCTTGACCACGGAGACGGCCATCTCTTCGTCGGCGCTCGCGTCGACGAAGACGTGCACGATACCCGAGCCTGTCTCGATCACCGGCACGGTCGACTCGTTCACCACTGTCGAGATGAGCCCTGCGCTGCCGCGTGGGATGAGCACATCGACGTAGCCGCGCGCGCGCATCAGGCGGGAGGCTCCCTCTCGACCGAACTCGTCGATGGTCTGCACGGCGTCACCGTCGAGACCCGCACGATCGATGGCGCGCTGAATCAGCGCCACGAGCACCCGATTCGAGTGCTCAGCCGCGCTGCCGCCGCGCAGCACCGCACCGTTGCCGCTCTTCAGCGCGAGGGCGGCGATATCGATGGTCACATTGGGTCGCGCCTCATAGATGGCACCGACCACGCCGAAGGGCACACGAACCTGGCTGATGGCGACCCCGTTGGCGAGGGTGCTGCCGCGCACCACCTGCCCCACGGGGTCGGGCAGCGCGATGACCTCGCGCACGGCTGCGGCCAGGCCGCGCAGGCGTTCGGCATCGAGGCGCAGGCGATCCAGCAGCCCCTGCCCGATGCCGTTCTCCACACCGCGGGCGAGATCGAGGGCGTTTGCTGCGACAACCTCATCGACGCTGTTCTCGAGTTCTGCCGCAATGGCTTCGAGCGCCGCGTTCTTCTGCGTGGTGGTGACGGTGGCGAGCCGCTTGGATGCGGCGCGCGCGCGTTCGAGCTTGACGAGGAAGGGATCAGCCTGGGTCATGACCCCTAGCCTACCGATTCGCCGCCGCGCTTCGCTTCGAAGGAAGTGCCGTGGCGTTCGCCGTCGAGCAGGGGAGCCAGCAGCTTTGTCTCCGTGAGCAGCACTGCGGTGCCCGCGTCGGCGGCGAGCCTCGCGGCCTGCACCTTCGTGGCTGCGCCGCCGGTGCCCCAACCAGATTGCGACTCACCGATCTCGATGCCGTCGAGCGGATCACCGTAGGGCACGAACTCAATGCGCTCCGCGCCGGCCATTGCAGGGGGCGCGGTGTAGAGGGCGTCGACATCGGAGAGCAGCACCAGCCTGTCGGCCCCCACCAGTCGCGCCACAAGCGCGGCGAGACGGTCGTTATCGCCGAAGCGAATCTCGTGGGTCGCGACGGTGTCGTTCTCGTTGATGATGGGGAGGATCCCGAGCTGCAGCAGCCGCTCGATCGAGCGCCTGGCGTTGCCTCGGTGCGTGGGATTCTCCATGTCGTGCGCGGTGAGTAGCACCTGACCCGCGATGATCTCGTGCGCTGTGAGCGCCCGCTGGTAGCGGTTGACGAGAATATTCTGCCCCACGGCGGCTGCGGCCTGCTGCGTTGCGAGATCATCGGGCCGCTCGTCCAGGCGCAGGAAGGGCACACCCGTGGCGATTGCGCCGCTGGAGACCAGGATCACCTGGGCACCGGCCCGATACATGCGTGCGAGGCAGGAAACGAGATGGGGGATCTGACCCGCGTTGTCACCGCTGACCGACGACGAACCGACTTTCACCACCACGCGGCGGGCGCCGAGCAGCTCCTCGCCGGTGGTGAGCGATCCGGGAGTCACGATTCGCTCTCCCACATGCCAGACTTGCGCTCGCGTTCGAGTTCGGCGCGGGCCTCAGCCTTCGCGTCCATCATCTCGTGGTATTCGACGCGGCGTTCCTTGTTGGTGCGTCTCTGATTCTGGTCGACGCGCAGATCGGAGCCGCGGGAGCCCATTTGTACTTCGGCGGCGCTGGTGACGGTCGGCTCCCAGTCGAAGACGACGCCGGCGCCCGGCCCGATGACCACAGTGGAGCCCGCGGTGGCACCGGCCTTGACGAGGGCGTCTTCGATGCCGATCTTCTGCAGTCGGTCGGCGAGGTAGCCCACGGCTTCGTCGTTCTTGAAGTCGGTCTGCTCGACCCAGCGCTGCGGCTTCGTGCCGAGAATGCGGTAGATGGTGCCGTAGCTGCCACCCTCGGGCACCACACGGAAGCCGCTGTCGTCGACGGCCTTCGGCTGCAGCACGATGCGCGGCTGGTGGGCGGCCTCAGCGAGTTCGCGTTCGCGCGACTGCTCGACGAGTTCTGCGAGCGCGAAGCTGAGCTCGCGCAGGCCCTCGTGCGAGACCGTGGAGATCTCGAAGACGCGGTAGCCCTGCGATTCAAGCTCGGGGCGCACGAAGTCTGCGAGTTCGCGGGCTTCGGGCACGTCGATCTTGTTGAGCGCGACGAGCTGCGGCCGTTCGAGCAGCGGCACCTGGCCTTCGGGCACGGGGTAGGCGGCGAGCTCGCCGCGGATCACTTCGAGGTCTGAGAGCGGATCGCGGCCCGGTTCGAGGGTGGCGCAGTCGAGCACGTGTAGCAGCGCGCTGCAGCGCTCGACGTGGCGCAGAAAGTCGAGGCCCAAGCCGCGCCCCTCGCTGGCACCTTCGATGAGACCGGGAACGTCGGCGACGGTGTAGCGGTGGTCGCCGGCCTGCACGACGCCCAGGTTGGGGTGCAGGGTGGTGAACGGGTAGTCGGCGATCTTCGGCTTCGCCGCGCTCATCGCGGCGATGAGGCTCGATTTGCCGGCCGAGGGGTAGCCCACGAATGCCACGTCGGCGATGGTCTTGAGTTCGAGGGTCACTGTGCACTGGGCACCCTCGGTGCCGAGCAGGGCGAAGCCGGGGGCTTTGCGTTTGGTGCTGGCGAGCTGGTTGTTGCCGAGGCCACCGATGCCGCCCTTCGCAGCGATATAGCGGGTTCCCGGCTCGGTGAGGTCGATAAGGGTCTCCCCCGCTTCGTCCTTCACGACGGTGCCGACGGGCACGGGCAGCACCATCTCGGCACCGTGGGTGCCTTCACGGTAGCCGCCGGCACCGTAGCCGCCGTTTTCGGCGGTGCGGTGGGGGCGGCGGTGGTATTCAAGCAGGGTGGTGACCTGCGGATCGGCAACGAGTACGACGTCGCCGCCGTGACCCCCGGCCCCGCCGTCGGGGCCCGCGAGGGGCTTGAATTTTTCGCGCCGAACCGACACGCAGCCATTTCCGCCGCGTCCCGCCTGAAGGTGCACCTGCACCCGATCCACGAAGGTCACCATAACTGCGTCTCCCGCCCTGCGTCTCCCTGCATCGAACTGCAGGGAATCATCCCGGCCCTGCCGTTTCGGGCTGCGGGATGACCACTATCTCTGAATACGGCAAACGGCGAGCCGGTCCTCGAGCTGATCGAGGGGCCGACTCGCCGTCGAATGCCTGTGGTTAGGCAGCAGCCACGATGTTGACGACCTTGCGGCCGCCCTTCACACCGAACTCGACCTCGCCGGCCGCAAGTGCGAAGAGGGTGTCGTCGCCACCGCGACCGACGTTCGCACCCGGGTGGAACTTGGTGCCGCGCTGGCGGACGAGGATCTCGCCCGCGCCGACCTGCTGGCCGCCGAAGCGCTTCACGCCGAGGTACTGGGGGTTCGAGTCGCGACCGTTACGGGTCGAGCTTGCGCCCTTCTTATGTGCCATGAGTCTCTACTCCTTCAGTGATGCCGAGGCGATTACTTGATGCCGGTGACCTTGATGCGGGTCAGATCCTGACGGTGACCCTGGCGGCTCTTGTAACCGGTCTTGTTCTTGTAACGCTGGATGACGATCTTCGGACCACGGAGGTCGTTGAGCACCTCTGCGGTCACCTTCACCTTGGCAAGAGCCGCGGCGTCGGTCGTCACCTTGTCGCCATCAACGAGGAGTACCGCGGGAAGCTGAAGCTTGCCCTTGGCGTCGCCCGCCACACGATTGACGGTGATGATCGAGCCGACCTCGACCTTCTCCTGACGGCCGCTTGTGCGCACTACTGCGTAAACCACTTGTCACCCTTTTCTTGAGGATCTTCTTCCGTGTCGAAGTGCGGCCGTGCCGCCTTCGAAGTCTGAGGTGCCGTCGCCTATCGGGTGACACCAACGCTCAATAATACCGTGAATCACCGGATGCGGTCAAATAGGCCACCCCGCGTGTCACTCCCGACCGGCGCCCTTTCGGCGGGCCGTCGCATCGAGCGCCTCCGCAAGCGCCTGCTGAGCCGACTTCGCATCGTCGCTCTCCGCGACGACGGGCCGTTCAGCACCACCTGTTATCGGTGCCGTCGAGACGCGCCGATTGCGGGCACGGCCGGTGCCGGCGCTCGGTGCCTCCGGCAATGCGTCGAGCACCGAATCAAGCAAGCCTCCGCTGGCGGGAGCCTCGGCCGCGACTCGCGTGCGCGGCGCAGCCGACTCGCGTGCGGGACGCGAGGAGACCTTGCCGCTCACCTTCACCTCAGTATCGGTGCGCGGGGACACTGCCGCAGCAGGTGCTGCCGACTCCGCCGCCGCTGGCGTCTCACCAGCGGGGCGATCATCAGCCTTTGCGGCCTGCAGAGTGGATGCAGCCACCTGCGCAAGCATATTCTTCGCGCCGTCGGTAATGGCGTGCGTCTGATTCTGGGTCTTGGCTTCCTGCTGGTGAGGCTGCCCGCCCTTGCTGCGCTTGGAGTTGCGCGGCTGGCTTTCGCTGCGGTGCTTGGCAACGGGTTCGTGGTGCACGATGACCCCGCGCCCGGCGCAGACCTCGCAGGGCTCGCTGAACGACTCCAGCAGACCGAGCCCCAGCTTTTTACGCGTCATCTGCACCAGACCGAGCGAGGTCACCTCTGCAACCTGATGCTTCGTACGATCACGGCTCAGGCACTCGACCAGACGACGCAGCACAAGGTCACGGTTCGATTCAAGCACCATGTCGATGAAGTCGATCACGATAATGCCGCCGATATCGCGCAACCGCAGCTGACGCACGATCTCCTCGGCCGCCTCCAGGTTGTTCTTCGTGACGGTTTCCTCGAGGTTGCCGCCCGAGCCGACGAACTTGCCGGTGTTGACGTCGACAACGGTCATCGCCTCGGTGCGGTCAATCACGAGCGACCCGCCCGAAGGCAGCCACACCTTGCGATCAAGCGCCTTCGCGATCTGCTCAGTCACCCGGTACTCGTCGAAGATGTCACGCTCACCGCTGTAGCGCTCGACACGCTGCATCAGATCAGGAGCCACCTGCGAGAGGTAGCGCTCGATCGTCTCGTAAGTTTCGTCGCCGGAGATGCGCATCCGGTGGAAGTCTTCGTTGAACACGTCGCGCACGATCTTGATGAGCATGTCGGGCTCCGAGTGCAGCAGCACCGGCCCGCCACCCTTCTCAACGCGCTTCTGAATCGACTCCCACTGGCGGGTGAGCCGCTGCACATCGTGCGTGAGCTGATCCTCGCTAGCGCCCTCGGCGGCGGTACGCACAATCACACCCGCGCCGCTCGGCAGCACTTCTTTGAGGATCTTCTTCAGGCGCGCGCGCTCGGTATCAGGGAGCTTACGCGAGATGCCGTTCATGGCACCGCCCGGAACGTACACGAGGAAGCGACCCGGCAGCGAGATCTGACTCGTCAGGCGGGCACCCTTATGCCCCACCGGATCCTTCGTGACCTGCACGAGCACCTGGTCGCCAGGCTTCAGGGCATTCTCTATACGACGGGCGGTATTGCCACCCTCGAACTCCGACCAATCAACCTCGCCCGAGTACAGCACGGCGTTGCGGCCGCGGCCGATATCGACGAATGCGGCTTCCATGCTCGGCAGCACATTCTGCACGCGGCCCAGATAAACGTTGCCGATCAGCGAAGACTCGCTCGACCGTGCCACGTAGTGCTCAACGAGCACCTTGTCTTCGAGCACGCCGATCTGCACGCGATCCGCGGTGGTGCGCACGATCATCTCACGGTCCACGGCCTCACGGCGCGCAAGAAACTCGGACTCGGTGATCACCATGCGGCGACGACCGGCATCGCGACCGTCGCGGCGGCGCTGCTTCTTCGCTTCCAGCCGGGTGGATCCCTTGACCTTCTGGGGCTCGGTGATCACCGGGGCCTGGCGCTCGCGGCGGCGCGGCTCGTCTTCCGAACCGTTCGCGTCTCCCCCGGCCGAACGACGGCGGGTGCGGCGCGAAGACGAGCCGCCATCGCGGTCGGAGGCTTCGTCATCGCGCTGGAAGCGCTGATCGAGCAGGTCGTCAAGCTGGCTCAGCTCACCCTGGCGAGGCTCCTCATGACGCTGGAACGCGTCGCTCTGACGCCATTCGAGGCGACGCGGGCGCGGCTGCACCGGCGGCACGTCCGGCGCGAGAAAGATGAGTCGCGTGGTCGCTCGGAAGCGCTCCTCGGGAGTCATCTCGGCGAGCGGCAGCAGCAGCTTGGGTGCCTCAGGCTTCGTGTCGGGTTCGGCGGTGCCGCCCTCACCCGCCTCGATCGCGCCCTCGGGCGCATCGGCCGCAGTGGCCTCCTCGCCCTGCAGCTTCGCATCTTCGAACTGCACGGGCTGCTCGCCCGCAGTCTCGTCGCGGTGGTCTTCTGTTGTGCTGTTCACCATTCCTGGTGTCTCCTCTACCCGGGGAGCGTCTCGCTCTCGCCGGAAACCCTATTCGTGCGGTGTGATCCGCAAATCCTGTTCTCCGCGAATGCCGCGCACTCGCGCTCGGTCGGTCTTCGACCGGTGACCGCCTCTCGGCCGCCAAAAGACTGTGCGTGCGATCCGCCTTCTCAGCATCTCGCACCGCACTCCATTATGTCACGGAGTCGCCACCGTCGCCGGATTGCCATTCGACCCGCGTCTTCGCAGGATCCGAGGGATAGGATCGGCGCATGAGCCAGGAGCCCAGAGCCACGCGCCCCGTCGCCTTCGCCGTCTTCTCGATCATTGCCGGAGCGATCGGCTGGTTCGCCTCCTTCGAACTGCTCACCGAGTACATGAAGACGCTCGCGAATCCCGACTACGTACCCAACTGCACCGTGAGCGTACTCGTCACCTGCGGCCCCAACATGGGATCCTGGCAAGGGTCGCTCTTCGGATTCAGCAACACGATCATCGGCGTCTCCGCCTTCATCGCCCCGATCGCGGTAGGGGTGGCTCTGCTCGCAGGGGCCCGCTTCTCGGCCTGGTTCTGGCGGCTCTACCAACTCGGCCTGCTGGGCGGATTCGTGTTCATCTGCTGGCTGTTTTCGCAGAGCGTCTTCGTGCTCGGCACCCTCTGTCCGTGGTGCATGGTGGTGTGGTCGGTCACGATTCCCCTGTGGTGGACCACCGCATTCCGCCCCTATGCAGTGGGCGACATCCCCCTCGTCGCCAACACACAGCGGCTCTTCTCGCGCCTGTACTCGTGGACCTGGGTTATCATTCTGCTCTGCTACGTGGTGCTCGCTTTCCTCGCGCAGATGCGCCTCGACTGGCTCTCGGAGTTCGCCAGAGCCTGATCCGGCTTCGGCGATCCGCTCTCAGCGCCCACGCAGCTCAGCCCACAGCGCATCCACCTGCGCCAGGGTCTCTGCCTCGCTACGCGAAGTGTCGATCACCGCGTCTGCCACCGCGAGCCGCTCAGAGTCACTCGCCTGATGAGCGATGCGTGCGCGCGCCTCAGCAGCCGCCATACCCCGCAACTCAACCATGCGCTCAATCCGCTGTTCCGCCGGCGCATCTGCGACCAAAACCAGATCCCAGTCGCCATCGCGCGCCGAGCCTGTCTCCACGAGCAGCGGGATCTCATAGACCACGACAGCGTCAGGGTTGGCCGCCTCTGCGGCGGCGATCCGATCCGCCGCGATCCGCCGCACCTCGGGATGCACAATCGCATTGAGCTCTGCGAGAGCCGCAGGATCACTGAACACGACAGCACCGAGCGCTGCCCGGTCAAGCTCACCGTTCGCCCCGATCATGTCACTGCCGAAACGCTGCACCACCCGAGTGAGACCGGGTGAGCCCGGCGCGACCGCCTCACGCGCCAGCTCGTCGGCGTCGATGCGCACCGCCCCCAGTTCGGCGAGACGCCGTCCGATCGTCGACTTGCCCGAGGCAATACCCCCTGTGAGTGCGATCACTGTCATGACTGTCACGATACCGGCAGCCGCACGGCGGGCGGGTCTATGCTGGCGGCATGCTCGAAGTCGTCACCGGGATCACCCTGGCCGCATCCGCAGGGCTCAACGCCTATATTCCGCTGCTCGGTCTCGGTCTACTCTCGCGCTTCACCGAGATCGTGCAGCTACCGCCCGCGTGGGCGTGGCTCGAAAACGAGTGGAGCCTCGGCATCCTCGGGGTGCTGCTTGTCGTGGAGGTGCTCGTCGACAAGTTCCCGGTGCTCGATACCGCCAACGATGTGTTGCAGACGGTGGTGCGCCCGGCGTCGGGCGGCATGGTCTTCAGCGCCGGAGCGTCGAGCCAGACCATCGCCGTCACCGACCCCGCCTCCTTCGTCTCCTCCGCCGCGTTCTGGCCGTTCGTGCTGGGCGTGGTCATTGCGCTCGTGCCGCACCTGCTGAAAGCGATCGCGCGCCCCGTCATCAACACGCTGACTGCCGGCGCGGGTGCCGCGGTGACGAGTTTCCTCGAGGATGTCGGCGCTGTGCTGCTCACGCTCCTCGCAGTCATCGTGCCGTTGCTCGCATTCGCGCTGCTGGTCATCGTGATCGTCACGCTCGTGCGTCGATTGCAACGGCTGCAGCGGCGACGCCACGAACAAGCCTCCGGCGTCGCGGCGCCCGGCACCCTCTGACCACCTCGGCTGCTCCCCGAGCCCATATACGCCGAAGGCCCGGCCCCCAAACGGGGACCGGGCCTTCGTGCACTCATCACCGAGCGAAAAGCTCAGCGGGCGACTCTTAGTTGCCCTCGAGCTGCGCCTTCAGAGCGGCAAGAGCCGCGTCGTCAGCGAGCGCACCGGTCGACGACGACTCGCTCGAGAAGCTCGAAGCGGAGGAATCGGCGGCGGGAGCAGCGGCAGCCTCGACGAGCGAAGCGGCGACCTGCTTCTTGTGAGCCTCCCAGCGCTCCTGGGCAGCAGCGTACTCCTGCTCCCACTTCTCGCGCTGCGACTCGAAGCCTTCCTTCCACTCCTGAGTCTCGGGATCGAAGCCCTCGGGGTACTTGTACTCGCCGTTCTCGTCGTACTCGGTGGTCATACCGTACAGAGCCGGATCGAACTCGGTGCCCTCGGGATCGACGCCCTCGTTGGCCTGCTTGAGGCTGAGCGAGATGCGGCGACGCTCGAGATCGATGTCGATGATCTTGACGAAGACCTCTTGGCCGGCCGACACGACCTGCTCGGCGAGCTCAACGTGCTGACCCGACAGCTCCGAGATGTGCACGAGGCCCTCGATGCCGTCTGCAACGCGCACAAAGGCACCGAAGGGAACGAGCTTGGTGACGACGCCCGGGGCGATCTGGCCGATCGCGTGCGTGCGAGCGAAGACCTGCCACGGATCTTCCTGGGTTGCCTTGAGCGACAGCGAGACGCGCTCGCGATCGAGCTCGACGGAGAGCACCTCGACGGTGACTTCCTGGCCGACCTCGACAACGTCGGAGGCGTGCTCGATGTGCTTCCACGACAGCTCAGAGACGTGCACGAGGCCGTCAACGCCGCCCAGGTCGACGAACGCACCGAAGTTGACGATCGACGAGATAACGCCCTTGCGCACCTGGCCGGGCTTGAGCTCGGCGAGGAACGAGGAGCGAGTAGCCGACTGCGTCTCCTCGAGGAGCGCACGACGCGACAGCACCACGTTGTTGCGGTTCTTGTCGAGCTCGAGGATCTTCGCCTCGATCTCCTGGCCCAGGTAAGGGGTCAGGTCGCGCACGCGGCGCAGCTCGATCAGCGAGGCGGGGAGGAAGCCACGGAGCCCGATGTCAACGATCAGGCCGCCCTTGACGACCTCGATGACGGTGCCGGTGACGACACCCTCGTTCTCCTTGATCTTCTCCACGTCGCCCCAGGCGCGCTCGTACTGAGCACGCTTCTTGGACAGGATGAGGCGACCTTCCTTGTCCTCCTTCTGGAGCACGAGTGCCTCGACGGGATCGCCGACCTGAACAACCTCATCGGGGTTCACATCGTGCTTGATGGACAGCTCGCGCGAGGGGATGACACCCTCGGTCTTGTAACCGACGTCGAGGAGCACCTCGTCGCGGTCGATCTTCACCACGGTGCCCTCGATGAGGTCGCCGTCGTTGAAGAACTTCAGGGTCGATTCGACCGCTGCAAGGAAGTCTTCGGCTGAGCCGATGTCGTTAACTGCGACCTGCTTGCTCTCGGTCGTTGCGTTCGTCATGAAATTGGTCTCCAGAATGGACATGGAATCAGGCGGGATCGCACCGAGGGCCGGTCGGATCGGGATGATCCGCGAGGCGTTCACGCATGTGGACATGGTTGATTCGCCACAGAACTGTGACACTCGATCTTATCCCGCGGACACGCGCGGGATCAAGTAGAGAGCCGCCCGCGTTTCGCGGCGCGCAGCCGAGATCGCACGCCGTGCCTGCAGGATGTCGACGAGCACTGCGCGCAGGGCTCACTGGGCCTCGGCGATGCCCGCACGGCGGCCCGAAACGGCGCGCACGACCGCCGCCAGACCGAGCAGCAGCGCCGCACCCATGCAGGCGATGAAGATCAAGAACTGAATGTTCGCATCCATCGTGGCTGCGTTCCAAGTGGAGAGATCGAGTGTCCACGGCTCACCGGTGCCGAGCACCGCCTCGATCGCACGGTTGAGCACCGGAGCGCAGGCACCGAGAAACGCGGTAACAATCGCTGCGATCGCGAGCCCGGACAACGGCAGATAGCGGATCGCGAGCGCCGTCACCCAGATCGGCGTCGCCCCGATGGCCAGAATCGGCAGCACGGGCCACACCCACAGCTCAGGGTATCCGAGGGCCACGAACACGATGAGCAGGAACACGATCAGTGCCACGGTGTCGATCACCAGGGTGAGCAGGGTGCGATGGCGCGCAAGCCCGGCAGGCAGTTCCAGCAGCGCCAACCAAATCGGCGCGAAGACGAGCAGCAGCCCGAACAACACCCCCGAAACCGTGATCGCGAGCCACGATCCGGCGGCGAACTGCATCCAGACCACGAGCAGCAGCGCCATCAGGCAGATCGTGGCACCGGCAAGGGCCAGCCAGCCTGGCCGTGGCACCGGCAGCAGGGGCAGCGTGGTGAGTGAGAACGCGAGACCCACTGCGGGCAGCACCACCCAGAACCAGCTCAGGGTGTGCTGCACCGACAGGTTGACGATGAAGCAGGTGATGACGGCTGCGGCCCAGGCAAACAGCGTGGACCACAGGATCGCGTTGCGCCAGCCGCGGTAGCTGCGGGCGTCGCGTTTGTCGGCTCGGCCCTCGTGATCTTCGCTCGCACTGATGAGTTCTTGCCCGCTGACGCCGAGCTCGGAGGCGATCGCCTGCACCAGGGTGATGTCTGGGTACGAGAGCCCGCGCTCCCATTTTGAGACCGCCGATTCAGTGACGTGCAGCCGCTCGGCGAGCTGGCGCTGGGTGAGGCCGGCGGCGCGGCGACGTTCCGTGACGAAGCGTCCGAAGTCTTGTTTGGTGATGTCCATGTTCATGTTCTCGATCCAAGCAGCGGGTGCGCGCACGCAGCCCCAAAACGCGTGATTCCGCGACTCGACCGTTCGGCCAGTCGCGGAATCACGCGGAAGTCGCCCATTACCCGCGAGGCTCCCGCGCGATCACACGCCGCACCGGAGACCCCGCTTGCTGATCCCGGGCTAGTGCGCGGCGGCATTCCAGTTCGCGCCGCGACCCACCTGCACCTCGAGCGGCACCGACAGCTCGGCAGCGCCGGCCATCTCGGCGCGCACGATTTCCTCGAGCGCGTCCCACTCCCCCTCGGCAACCTCGAACATGAGTTCGTCATGGATCTGCAGCAGCATTCGCGACTGCATACCGGCAGCAACCATGCGATCTTCGACCTTGATCATGGCGCGCTTGATGATGTCTGCCGCCGAGCCCTGGATGGGGGCATTAAGCGCCGCGCGCTCCGCATTCTCGCGCAGGATGCGGTTCGGGCTCGCGAGATCAGGGAAGGGACGACGGCGACCGAAGATCGTCTCCGTGAAGCTGTCACGCTTGGCCTGATCCACCACCGAACGCAGATAGTCTCGCACCCCGCCGAAGCGCTCGAAATAGTCTTCCATCAGCTGCTTGGCCTCGGCCGCCGAGATATTCAACTGCTTCGAAAGTCCGAAAGCCGACAGGCCGTAGGCGAGGCCGTATGACATGGCCTTCACCTTCGAGCGCATATCGCTGGTGACCTCCTCGGGCGGCACACCGAAAATGCGGGAGCCCACGAAGCGGTGCAGATCTTCTCCCTGCAAGAACGCCTCGATCAGCCCCTCGTCGCCCGAGAGGTGCGCCATGATCCGCATCTCGATCTGCGAGTAGTCGGCGGTCATAAGGGTCTCGAACTCAGGGGCATGGATGAAGCCCTCGCGAATGCGACGACCCTCCTCTGAACGCACCGGAATGTTCTGCAAATTCGGGTCGGTAGAGGCGAGACGACCAGTGCTCGACCCGACCTGCACGAAGGTGGTGCGGATGCGACCGTCCTGCTGCACCGCCTTGATAAGCGTCTCGACCATCTGCCGCAACTTATTGGCGTCACGGTGCGCAAGCAGCGCGTCGAGGAAGGGGTGCGGATTCTTCAGCTGCAGTTCGGCGAGCGCCGCCGCATCGGTGGTGTATCCACTCTTCGTCTTGCGGGTCTTCGGCATCTCAAGCTGCTCGAAGAGCACCTCCTGCAGCTGCTTCGGCGAGGAGAGGTTCACCTCGCGACCAATCGCATCGAACGCCTGCTGCTGCAGTTCGGCCACTCGCGCGGTCAGTTCGGCGTCGTGCGCCTCAAGCAGCGGCAGGTCGATCTGCACACCGCGATGTTCGAGCGCCGCGAGCACCGGCACCAGCGGCAGCTCAATATCGCGGTAGATCTCCCCGGTGCGCGACTCGAATCGCGACACCGCGGACTCGTGAGCGCGAGCAATGTACCAAGCCAGCGCAGCCGAATCGGCAACGGAGCCCTCATCGGGCACGAGCTGATTCGGGTCGCCCTCGGGAATCTGCTCCCCCAAGAACCGGAACACCGCCTCGGAAAGCGACTTCTCAGGGGTCTGCGGCCGCAGCAACCACGATGCAATCAGCAGATCGCCATCGATTCCACCGATCACCGCATTAACGCTCGCCGCCACCGCGATCTGCTGCTTGGCGTCGAAGAATACCTTGGGCGCATCGGAGGCGAGCCACTGCTCGAACAGGGCGTAGTCGCGCCCGCCAGGCAACCAGTGGAACAGCACCGAAGCATCAGCCGTGGCGACGCCCACCTCGACGCCGTCGCCGCTCAGCTGCATCAGCACCGCGGGACGTTCAACCTTCGCCAGCCAGTCGGCAAGCTCCTCATCGATGAGGTTCTTCGCCTGCGGCTGCTCGGGCACGAGCGACACCGCTGTCGCACCCCCCGCAGGCACCTCAGCGCCAGCGAGCTTGCCCACCCTCTGCAACAGCGTGCGAAACTCCAGCCGCGAGAACACCTGCTGCACTGCAGCCATGTCGATCTCGCCGCGTTTCAGCTCATCGAGCGTGACATCGAGCTCAACATCGCGCACCAAGCGGTTGAGGCGCCTATTGCGTTCAGCGAGGTGCGCGTTCTCGCGCAGGCTTTCGCCCACCTTGCCGCCGATCTCATCCTGCCTGCGCAAAATCTCCTCGAGCGAACCGAACTGGTTGATCCACTTCACAGCAGTCTTCTCGCCGACGCGCGGCACACCCGGCAGGTTGTCGCTCGTCTCGCCGACCAGCGCCGCGATCTCCGGGTACTGCTCGGGGCGCACCCCGTACCGCTCCATCACCTTCTCGGTGTCGTAGCGGGTGAGTTCGCTCACTCCCTGCTTCGAGGGGTAGAGCAGCGTAATGCGGTCGTCGACGAGCTGAATCGTGTCGCGGTCGCCGCTGACTACGAGCACTCGGTAGCCGGCATCTGCGCCGCGCGTTGCGAGGGTCGCGAGGATATCGTCGGCCTCGTAGTTCTCTTTCTCGAGGGTGCGGATCCCCATTGCGTGCAGCGCCTCCTGCAGCAGCGGCACTTGGCCCTTGAACTCCGGCGGGGTCTCGCCGCGGGTGCCCTTGTATTCGGGGTACTCCTCGGTGCGGAAGGAATGCCTCGAAATATCGAAGGCGATCGCGAGTGCATCGGGGTTCTCATTGCCGAGCAGATTGATGAGCATCGAGATGAAGCCGTGGATGGCGTTCGTATGCTGGCCCGTCTGGGTCTGGAAACTGTCGACCGGCAGGGCGTAGAACGCCCGAAAGGCCAGCGAGTGGCCGTCGATGATCATGAGGGTAGGCTGAGAATTCGACACGTGAACAGCCTACAAGCCACCACTGACAAGGACACAGCAGCACGATGACCGAATCCCCCGAGACCACCGCACCGCAGGCACCCGCGCAGGATGCGTCCATGCCGGGGCTCGAGTACATTCGCGCGCGCGGCCTCGGCGCCCTCGCAGACCGCATGGGCATCGAGGTCATCGAGTTCGGGCGCGACCGCGCCGTCGCCACCATGCCCGTAGCAGGCAACACGCAACCGGTCATGCTGCTGCACGGCGGCGCCTACGTGGTGCTCGGCGAAACGCTCGGGTCGATGCACGCAAACTTCGTAGCCCCCGAGGGACACGTCGCCGTGGGTGTCGACATCAATGCAACCCACACCGGTTCGGCCACATCGGGTCTCGTCACCGGAGTCTGCACCCCCATCAAGCTGGGGCGTTCCATCACCGTGCACGAGATCGTGGTGAGTGACGAACAGGGCCGTCGCTGTTCGACCGTGCGCATCACCAACTTCTACAAGCAGCTCCGCTAACGCTCGGCCCGCACACGCAGCAGCGCCCCCGACCATTCGGCCGGGGGCGCTGCTGCGTGCGGAGGTTAGTCCTTCTTCGGACCGAGCTGGTCGATGATCGTCTTCGCGACATCCTGCATCGTGAGTCGACGGTCCATGGAGGCCTTCTGGATCCAGCGGAACGCCTCGGGCTCGCTGAGCCCCATCTTGTCATTGAGGATGCCCTTGGCACGGTCAACGAGCTTGCGGGTCTCGAAGCGCTCGGCGAGGTCGGCGACCTCGCTCTCGAGTGCCACGATCTGCTGGAAACGCGAAAGTGCGATTTCGATCGCGGGAATGAGGTCTGCGGGGGTGAACGGCTTCACCACGTAGGCGAGCGCACCCGCCTCGGTGGCCCGTTCCACGAGCTCGCGCTGGCTGAACGCCGTAAGCAGCACCACGGGGGCGATGTGATCTTTGTTGATCTGCTCGGCCGCCGAGATGCCGTCGAGCTTGGGCATCTTCACATCCATGACCACCAGATCGGGGCGCAGCTCCTCGACGAGGCGCACTGCTTCCTCGCCGTCACCAGCCTCACCGACAACGTCATAGCCGTTATCGCGAAGCGTCTCGACGATGTCGAGGCGGATCAGGGACTCGTCTTCCGCTACGACGACGCGTCGCGCGGGTGCGGTGCTCTGTTCAGTCATGCTGAGAAGTGTACTCCTGCGATCGAGGGATAACGGGGTGTCCGGTGCGGGATCGATACTCACGATCCCGCACCGCGGGTGCCGGATGCGGGACTCGAACCCGCACACCTTTCGGCAGCGCATTTTGAGTGCGCCGTGTCTGCCAATTCCACCAATCCGGCATGTGTGGCTCCGCAGATGAGTGTATCTGGTGGGATGCACTCGCGAAGCCTGACTGGGCCAGCAACCCAGTCTATCGGATCACACGGGGATACTGCCGCGACCCAGGGCGTGTTTGCGCGGCCCCGCCTCCGGGAGCTGACCGGTGGCCTCTCCGATCCTGTGGATGCGCAGCGTATTCGTGGTGCCCACCACACCGGGAGGCGATCCGGCAATAATCACAACCTTGTCTCCGATCTCCGCACGAGAGTGATCGAGCAGCACATCGTCGACTTGCGCGAACATCTCATCGGTGCTGCCCACCCGCGGCACCTCGTAGCTTCGAGCACCCCAGGTGAGTTCCATGCGGCGTCGCGTATCGGCCTCGGGGGTGAAGCCGATGATCGGGATCGGACGACGCAGACGCGACATGCGACGCACGGTGTCACCGGACTCGGTGAACACGCAAATGTAGCGCGCACCCACGAAGTCTGCGACGTCGGAGGCCGCGAGGGTGAGCGCACCACCCTGGGTGCGGGGTGCCGAGCCGAGCGGTTCGATGCGATCGAGGGCGTGATCCTCGGTGGCGGTGATGATGCGCGCCATCGTCTCGACGGCCTGCACCGGGTACGCCCCCACGCTGGTCTCGCCCGAGAGCATCACGGCGTCAGCGCCGTCGAGAATCGCGTTGGCGCAGTCAGATGCTTCGGCACGGGTGGGGCGCGGGTTCTCGATCATGGATTCGAGCACCTGCGTCGCCACGATCACGGGCTTCGCGTTGCGTCGCGCCAGCGCAATCGCCTCGGTCTGCACGAGCGGCACGCGCTCCAGCGGCAGTTCGACACCCAGATCACCTCGCGCAACCATGATGCCGTCAAACGCGATGACGATCTCTTCAAGGTGATCGACAGCCTGCGGCTTCTCGATCTTGGCGATCACCGGGAGGCGGATCCCCTCCTCGTCCATGATCTCGTGCACACGGGTGATGTCGGCCGCGTCCCGCACGAATGACAGCGCGATGTAGTCGACGCCGAGCTGCAGGGCCCAGCGCAGATCCTGCTCATCCTTCTCGGAGAGCGCGGGCACGTTGACGGCGACGCCAGGCAGGTTGATGCCCTTGTTGTTCGACACCGCCCCCGGAACCACCACTGTCGTGTAGACGGTATCTTCGGTGACGCGCTCGGCGCGCAGCGCCACTTTGCCGTCATCGATGAGCAACGGATCGCCGGGATTCACATCACCGGGCAAGCCTTTGTGGGTGGTGCTGCAGATAGTGCGATCGCCCACGATATCGCGCGTGGTGATCGCGAACTCGTCGCCGACCTCGAGGTGGTACGGGCCACCCTCGAACTTGCCGAGGCGGATCTTCGGTCCTTGCAGGTCGGCGAGCACCGCGATCGGTCGGCCGACCTCCGTCTCGGCGCGGCGGATATTGCGGTAGATGCCCTCGTGCACGTTGTAGGTGCCGTGGGACATGTTGAGCCGTGCGACATTGACGCCCGCCCGGATCAGATCGAGAGTGTGGTCGTAGCTGGAGACCGCGGGTCCCCAGGTGGCGACGATCTTGGCGTGACGCATGTCGGCTCCTTGCTGCTTGGTCCTGTGCGGAGGCTAGACGGTACGAGCGGGCTCTGCAGCGCCGTCGGACACCGCGGGTGCCTCTGCCGCCTGTCCGTCTCTGAATGGCACCGCCGGGGCGTCGCCGTGCGGCAGGACGTGGAAGAACTCGTCGGGGTTCGCGGTGTCTGCGAGCACCGAGTCGCTCGGGTTGCGACGGCCCGGGAGGTACACCGACGATTCGATGCCGACGTGACGGCGACGCTGCACGATGAAGATGATGACACCCACCACCACAGCGAGGAAGGCCGCCAGCACATTGGTGCGGATCCCCAGGAACAGCAGGCTCGGATCGACTCGCAGCGATTCGGTAAAGGTGCGGCCGATGCCGTACCACACGAGGTAGAGCGCGAAGAACGTGCCCCAACGCGGGCGCCACTTGCGCTCGATGGCGAGCAGCACCACGATGCCGAGCAGGTTCCAGACAGCCTCGTAGAGGAAGGTCGGGTGGAACAGCGTGCCCTCAGGCAGCCCGATCGGGAACGCCGGGTTGGAAGACTCGATCTCAAGCCCCCACGGGAGGGTGGTCGGGCCACCGAACAGCTCATGGTTGAACCAGTTGCCCAGACGCCCAACAGCCTGTGCGAGCAGCAGGCCAGGCACGAGCGCATCGGCAAACGACCAGAAACGAATCCCGGTGATGCGCGAAGCGATGAGCACGCCCACGGCCCCGCCGAGCAGCGCACCGAAGATGGCGATACCCCCCTGCCAGAAGGCGAGGGCGTCGAGCGGGTTGCGATCCGCCCCAAAATAGTCGCCCCAGTGAGTGACCACATGGTACAGACGCGCGCCCACGATGCCGAGCACCAGCGCCCACACGAGGAAGTCGAAGACCGCTCCGCGCTCACCGCCGCGGCTGCTGAGGCGGCGGCCCGTCCAGATTGCGGCAAGGATGATGCCGACGATGATGCACAGCGCGTAAATGTAGATGCGCAGCGGCCCGATCTGGAAGAACTGCATCTCGGGGCTCGGGATACTGAACGGGAGAATCATCCACTCCTCTTTCGCCTCCGGCACGTGCCGGTGATCGCTCGCGACGTGCTGCCGCGGAAACTGTCGTTGGGGAGCCGCGCGGATGGAATCCTCACGGCGATCGAGTCAATCCTACAGCGAGGGGACCTCGGCGACCGCGTCACCGGAGCGCTGAGCTCCGGCAGCGATGTCGCGCACCACCTCAGCCAGCCGTTCAACGCCGCCGTCACGCAGCGCACGCACGAACGCCGTGCCAACGATTGCGCCATCGGCGTAGCCGAGCGCGTCGGCCACTTGCTGAGCGGTCGACAGACCGATACCGACGCAGGCCAGGTCGACGCGCTGCTCGCGCAGACGAGCGGTGAGCGCGCGAGCAGCGGCGTCGAGCTGCGCCCGCTCACCGGTGATGCCCATCGTGGAAACCGTGTAGACGAAGCCGCGCGACTGCTCGACCACGAGGCGCAGTCGCGCATCGCTCGAGCTGGGCGCGGCGAGGAACACGCGATCGAGGCCGAGCCTGTCGCTCGTCTCAATCCACTCGGGCGCAGCTTCGGGGGTGATGTCGGGCGTGATCAGCCCGGCACCGCCCGCTTCGACGAGCTGCGTCGCGAACCGCTCGACGCCATACTGCAGCACCGGGTTCCAGTAGGTCATCACGAGCACGGGCACATCGACGGCTTCGCGCACGCGGCGCACGGCTTCAAAGACGTCAGAGACACGGAACCCCTGCGCGAGCGCGGTCTGCGTGGCCTCCTGGATCACGGCCCCGTCCATCACCGGGTCGGAGTAGGGCAACCCGAGTTCAAGCACATCGACGCCGTTGCGAGCCATCGCGATGGCGGCCTCAACACTGGTGTCGAGGTCGGGGAAGCCGACGGGAAGGTAGCCCACGAGCGCGCCTGCACGCTCCTGTTTCGCGGCGCGGATCGCGGCGGCCACCTGTGATGCATGCGCGCTCATGCCTCGAGCTCCGTTTCACCGTCGAGCAGGCCGAAGTAGCGGCCGGCTGTTGCCATGTCTTTGTCGCCGCGGCCGGATAGACTCACGGCAATGATCGCTTCAGGGCCGAGTTCGCGGCCAATGCGGATCGCCCCGGCGAGCGCGTGCGCCGACTCGATGGCGGGGATGATGCCCTCCGTGCGGCTAAGCAGTCGCAACGCCTGCATCGCCTCGTCGTCGGTTGCGGGGATGTACTCCACACGACCGATGTCGGCGAGCCAGGCATGTTCGGGGCCGACGCCGGGGTAGTCGAGACCAGCAGAGATCGAATGCGATTCGATGGTCTGGCCGTCTTCGTCCTGCAGCACGTAGGTCTTTGCGCCGTGCAGCACACCGGGGCGGCCGCGGGCGATCGAAGCGGCCTGACGCACCGTGTCAACGCCCTCGCCTGCGGCTTCGACGCCGTAGATCTTCACGTTCTCGTCGTCGAGGAAGGCATCAAACATGCCGATGGCGTTCGAGCCGCCGCCGACGCACGCGACGACGACGTCGGGAAGCCTGCCGGTGCGCTCGAGCAGCTGCGCGCGCGCCTCCTCGGAGATGATCTTCTGGAAGTCGCGCACCATTGCGGGGAAGGGGTGCGGGCCGGCTGCCGTGCCGAAGATGTAGTTGGTGCGATCGACGCTCGCCACCCAGTCACGGTAGGCCTCGTTGATTGCGTCCTTAAGGGTGCGCGAGCCTGCCGTCACGGGCACCACCTCGGCACCGAGCAGCCGCATACGGGCAACATTGAGGGCCTGGCGTTCGGTGTCGACCTCGCCCATGTAGATGGTGCATTCGAGCCCGAAGAGGGCTGCCGCGGTGGCGGTGGCGACACCGTGCTGGCCCGCACCGGTTTCAGCGATTACGCGGGTTTTGCCGAGGCGCTTGGTGAGCAGCGCCTGGCCGAGCACATTGTTGATCTTGTGCGAACCCGTGTGGTTGAGATCTTCTCGCTTGAGGAAGATGCGTGCACCGCCGGCGTGCTCCGCGAAGCGGGGCACCTCGGTGATCGGCGAGGGCCGGCCCGCGTAGGACGCAAGGAGTTCGAGCAACTCAGCCTGGAACGCCGGGTCGCGCTTCGCCGACTCGTAGGCTTCGGTGAGCTCGTCGATCGCAGCGATAAGCGATTCGGGCATGTAGCGCCCGCCGTAGTCGCCGAAGAAGGGTCCGTGCTGGTCGCGGAGACTCGTAACTCCGCCCGCCTGCTCTGTCATGTCGACCTCTCAGTTGGGGTGCCCGGAGTGCCGAGCTTGTGATCGGATGGGGGCCGCCCGCGTGGTGCGGCGCTACTCCCCATCGCGGCCGCTCAGACGCTCAGGTACGCCTGCAGCGTGGCGATGGGGTCACCGGTGACGAGCGCTTCGCCCACGAGCACGGCATCTGCCCCGGCTTCGCGGTAGCGCTGCACATCGGCGACGTCGAGCACCGCCGACTCTGCGACGCGCACGACGCCGGCAGGGATCTGGTCGGCGACGCGCCCGAACAGGTCTCGGTCGAGCTCGAAGGTGCGGAGGTCTCGGGCATTGACGCCGATCAGCTGGGAGCCGAGGTCGACGGCGCGTGCGACCTCGTCAGCCGAGTGCGCTTCGACGAGCGGCGTCATGCCGAGTTCGCGGATCATTGCGTGCAGCCGCTCAAGACGGTCCTGCGGCAGTGCTGCGACGATGAGCAGCACCAGATCGGCTCCGGCGGCACGGGCTTCGAGCACCTGATACTCGTCACCGATGAAGTCCTTGCGGAGCACCGGGATACTCACGGCCTTACGCACGGCTTCGAGGTCAGAGAGTGATCCCTTGAACTTGCGTTCTTCGGTGAGCACACTGACCGCGCTCGCCCCGCCTGCCTCGTACTGCGCGGCAAGTGCCTGCGGTTCGGGGATCTCGGCGAGGTGGCCTCGTGACGGGCTTGCGCGCTTGACCTCGGCGATCACCTTCATGTGATCGGCGGGTGCCAGCGCTACCAGTGCGTCGAGGGCCGCTGGCCGTTCGAGCGCCGCGGCTTCGAGCTGCGCATAGGGGCGCACCTCGCGACGGCTGTATGCGTCTTCGAGGGCGCCCGCAAGCAGGTTCTCGAGCACGTCAGTCGTGCGACTTGGGGCTGAACCGCGGGCCGTTCACGCCGAATCCGGCCTTGGAGAGAATCCAGCCGAGGATCCAGCCGAATGCAACCACACCGGCGCACACCCACACCATCGTCGCATTGTGCAGGAAGAAGAAAACGGTTCCGGCTGCGATGCCGAGCAGCATCACCACGACCGCCGTCCATGCGGCGGGCGAGTCACCGTGACCAGGGTCTCCGTGCTGGGTACTCATGAATCTCCTCTGAACAGACGTGAAGGATTCCAGCCTACCTGAAATCTCAGCTGGAGTCGGCGCCTCGCCGAGTGGAGGGTTTTTCGGCCGTTTCGTCTCATGTGACCGGGATTTTCCCCACTCGGCTGGTGTGCGCTTCGGAAGGAGCGCCCCGCGAGCGGTTCAGGATGACTCAATCCGACGAAGTCGGGTCACCGCCTTCGGACAGCGAGTCCCAGTCGGAGATGCGGTCTGTTTTCCCAGCGGTGGGCGTTGACTGCGCAGCGTCGTATTTGCGTCCAGCGGCGATCCAGCGCCCACCGGTGACGACGACCGCGATCCCGAGCCCTGCGGCGAGAATTCCGGCGGCTGCGCACGCCCACGCCCATCCCGAGAGGCTGCTCCAGATAACGGCTCCTCCGTCGCCGCCTGCGATGCCGGTGAGCTCTGTGACGCGGCCGCTGATCGCGCCGGCGGGTGACAGCAGCGCGGTTGAGGTGAGGGCGACGAGGCCAATGCCGAGCAGCGCCACGAGCCCACCGAGCACTCGCCTGAAGATGGGGCCGGCGATGGTGAGGGCAAGTGCTGATGCGACGATCGCGATCGAGACCGGCGACAGCGCGGCGTTCACTTCATGGCCGGTGACTGTTTCGACGGCGTGCGCGCTGTCGAGCATGAAGGAAATCCAGGTTTGCGAGCCGGCAAGCAGGGCGAGGCCACCGGCGAGGGCGATGCCTGCGAGCGATATCGGTTTAGCACGCATCAGAACCCTCCGTCACGTCGTTACGAAGCTCATGCAGGGTGTTCGCGATTGCGATGGCCCGTAGCGGGGCGGCCGCTTTGCTGCTGCATTCGGCATCCTCGGTTGCGGGCACGGAGTCTGCGACAATCCCGGCACCTGCCTGCACGCTCGCTGTGTCGCCCATGATCGTGGCGGTGCGGATCGCGATCGCGAGATCCGCCGCTCCCCCGAGGCCGAAGTAGCCGACCACACCGCCGTAGACCCCCCGCTGGACCGGTTCGAGTTCGTCGATGATCTCGAGCGCGCGCGGCTTGGGAGCGCCGCTGAGCGTGCCTGCCGGGAAGGTGGCGCGGAATACATCGACGGGGTTCTGACCGTCACGGGTGCGCCCCTCAACGGTTGAGACGATGTGCATAATGTGGCTGAATCGTTCGACGCGCATGAACTCGGTCACTTCGACGCTTGCGGGCTGGCACACCCGCAGCAGGTCGTTGCGGGCGAGGTCGACGAGCATGAGGTGCTCGGCCCGCTCTTTTTCGTCGGCGAGAAGATCGCGTTCGTGCTGCTGGTCTTCGTCGACTGTGGCGCCGCGGGGGCGTGACCCTGCGATGGGGTGCGTCATCACGTGCCCGCTTTCTTGCACGGTGACGAGGGCTTCGGGGCTTGATCCGACGACGGCGAAGGGTGCGCCGTTGCTGTCGGTGAGCTGCAGCAGGTACAGGTAGGGGCTGGGGTTGAGGTGGCGGAGCACCCTGTAGACGTCGAGGGGGTCGGCGTCGCAGCGCTGGTCGAAGCGCTGCGACGGCACCACCTGGAAGATGTCGCCGTCGACGATGTGCCGTTTGGCGCGCTCGACGGAGGCCATGAACTCGGCGCTGCTGGTGAGCCTGACAGGGTCGGGCATGGCATCGTGGTCGAGTGTGCCGAGCGGTGAGGGCGCGGGGGCTGCAAGGGCGCGCTGCAGGCCGTCGAGTCGCGATTGGGCGTCGGCCCACTGCGCATCGGCTGTTTCGGGTGAAGGATCGCCGAGCGCGGCGTCGTTGAGCACGTTGGCCAGCAGCACGACGCTACCTTCGCGGTGGTCGATCACCACGAGCTCCGAGACGAAGCTGAGGCCCTGGGTCGGGATACCGGGGCCTTCGCTCGGGCCGTGTTCGAGACGTTCGAACTGGCGCACGGTCTCCCAGCCGAGGTAGCCGACGAAGCCGCTCGCGAGAGGTGGCAGGCCGGGCACCTGAGGTGCTCGCCAGCGCTCGTAGACGGCGCGCAGCGCTTCCACTGGGGCATGTGCGGCCACCCCGCCCGGCAGGAGACGCTGCTCGTCGAGCTCGGCGCCCGATGCGTCTGCAGCGGGGGCCCAGTGGGCGCGGCCGCCGCGCTCGCCGAGCACGCCGAAGCTGCCGGCGCCGACGAAGCTGAACCTGGTCCACACGCCGCCTTGCTCCGCAGACTCCAGCAAGAAGGTGCCGGGGCGAGAAGCCGCGACCTTGCGGTAGATGCTGACGGGCGTGTCGGCATCCGCGAAGATCTCACGGCAGACGGGGATCACAGCGTGGGAGGCGCGTGCGGCGTCGAATGCGGCGCGCGTGGTCGTCAGTGTCACTGTCCCAGACTACCGCGCCCGCCTGCGCCCGCGTCGCAGGCAGGCGATCGCGCGGAGGGCTTGCCCGGCTTCAGTCGTCAGATCTCGGTGTGGTCGGCGTCGCCGACGAGCGCGGGGATGTCGCGGCCGGTGAAGCAGCTGCGGGTGCCCGTGTGGCAGGCTGCACCGATCTGGATCACCCGCACGAGCAGAGTGTCGCCGTCGCAGTCCATCGCAACGGATCGCACGTATTGGCGGTGGCCCGAGGTGTCGCCTTTGCGCCAGTACTCCTGCCGCGACCGCGACCAGAAGGTGACTCGACCGCTGGTGAGGGTGCGTCGCACGGCCTCGCGATCCATCCAGGCGAGCATGAGCACGTCACCGCTCTCGTCGTCCTGAATGACGGCGGGCAGCAGGCCGTCGCCGTTGAAGACGAGGTCGCTCGGGACGGGATCGGGGTGAGTCATGGTGTGGGCGGCTTTCGCTGGGGTTCGGCACGGTCAGGGACGCTCGCGGCGGCGCTCCTGATCGTGGGTTATCGGACGGTCACTCCGGCTTCGGCAAGCACTCGCTTCACTTCACCGATCGTGAAGGAACCGTCATGGAACACCGATGCCGCGAGCACGGCGTCGGCTCCGGCCTCGACGGCGGGCGCGAAGTGTTCGAGCCGCCCGGCTCCGCCCGAGGCGATCACCGGCACGCTCGAGAGTTCGCGCACCTTGCTGGTGAGTTCGAGGTCGAAGCCTGCGAGGGTGCCGTCGGCGTCCATCGAATTGACGAGTAGTTCGCCGGCTCCCCTGTCGAGGGCTTCACGGCACCAGGCGAGGGCGTCGAGCTCGGTTTCGCGTTTGCCGCCGTGTGTGGTGACCACGAAACCACTGGGGGTGCGCGGTGAGCGCTTCACATCGAGCGAGAGCACGAGCACCTGCGAGCCGAAGCGGTCGGCGATCTCGCCGATCACTTCGGGCCTCGCAATCGCGCCGCTGTTGATGCCGACTTTGTCGGCGCCGACACCCAGCAGACGGGCCACGTCGTCGACCTCGCGCACGCCGCCCCCGACGGTGAGGGGGATGAAGACCTGTTCGGCGGTGCGCTGCACCACGTCGTAGGTGGTGGAGCGGTCGTCGACGGTGGCGGTCACGTCGAGGAAGGTGAGTTCGTCAGCGCCCTGTTCGGCGTACTTCGCTGCGAGTTCGACGGGGTCGCCGGCATCTCGCAGATTCATGAAGTTGACGCCTTTGACGACCCGGCCTGCAGCCACATCGAGGCACGGAATGACGCGCGTAGCAACACTCATGGGGGGGTTCCTAGAGGCGAGCGGCGTGGATCGCGGTCACCAGGATTGCGCGCGCGCCGAGTTCGTAGAGCCTGTCCATGACGTGGTTGGCTTCGTCTGCGCGCACCATGACGCGCACCGCCACCCAGCGGTCATCCTTCAGCGGGGAGACCGTGGGCGACTCAATACCGGCGGCGACCTCGGTTGCGGCTTCCAGCTGGTCGACGGGCAGGTCGTAGTCCATGATCACGTAGCGGCGCGCGACGAGCACCCCGCGCAGACGGCGCAGCAGGCGTTCGATTCCGGCGTGCTCGGTGGGGCCGCCGATGAGCACCGCTGTCGATTCCAGGATCACAGGGCCGAAGATCTCGAGGCCGGCGGCGCGCAGCGTCGCCCCTGTCGAGACGACATCGGCAACAGCGTCGGCGACGCCCAATTGCACCGCGGATTCCACGGCACCGTCGAGCTTGACGAGTTCGGATACGATGCCGCGTTCGCGCAGGAAGTCATCGACGAGCTTCGGGTAGCTGGTCGCGACCCGTCGTCCGGCGAGGTGTTCGAGTTCGGTGATCTCACCGTCGGCGGGTGCTGCGAAGCGGAAGGTGGAGTCGCCGAAATCGAGGGCGTCGATCTCCGAGGCGGCGGATCCTGAGTCGAGCAGCAGATCGCGGCCGGTGATGCCCACGTGCAGCGCGCCAGACCCGACGTAGGTTGCGATGTCACGCGGCCGCAGGTAGAAGAACTCGACGCCGTTGCGGCTGTCGGTATGCACGAGCTTGCGGCTGTCGCGGCGGCCCGAGTAGCCCGCTTCGGCGAGCATGTCGGCGGCGATCTCGGAGAGCGATCCCTTATTGGGAACGGCGATGCGCAGCATGGGGTTCCTTCGTGTGTCGTGCGAACGTGGCGGATCGGGAGGTGCGGTGCGTTCCACAGGCGCGGAGCCCGGAGAGCGGATCAGAGGTGCTTGTAGATGTCTTCGAGGGTGAGGCCCTTCGCGAGCATCAGCACCTGCAGATGGTAAAGCAGCTGGCTGATCTCCTCAGCGCAAGCCTCGTCGCTCTCGTACTCGGCCGACATCCACACCTCGGCCGCCTCCTCGACGATCTTCTTGCCGATTGCGTGCACTCCGGCGTCGAGCTGCTGAACGGTGCCGCTTCCCTCCGGCCGGTTCTCGGCCTTCTCGGTCAACTCGGCGAAGAGGTCATCGAACGATTTCACGTAACTACACTACCCTGCGCGCGATGTGCTGACGCGCTGCGATCAGTGGCGGTGCGCCGCCGCAGCCGAGCGAAGCTCTGCGATTCGCTCCTCAGGCACCCCGCCGTACACCGCTGAGCCTGCCACGAAGGTGTCGGCGCCGGCCTCGGCCGCGATCCCGATGGTGTCCTTCGAGATGCCGCCATCGACCTGCAGCCACACGTCGAGGCCTGACTGCCGCTTCGCCTCAGCGAAGCGGCGCAGCTTCGGCATCATGTCGGCCATGAAGGACTGGCCGCCGAACCCCGGCTCGACAGTCATCACGAGCACCTGGTCGAACTCAGGCAGCAGTTCGAGGTAGGGCTCGGAGTCGGTGCCGGGCTTGAGCGCGATGCCTGCACGCGCGCCGATCTCGCGGATGCGGCGGGCGAGGCGCACCGGGTCTTCGGTGGCCTCGGCGTGGAAGGTGACGGAGTAGGCGCCGAGTTCGGCGTAGCCGGGAGCCCAGCGGTCGGCGTCGGAGATCATGAGGTGCATGTCGAGCGGAATCGGCGAGACCGCCTGGATGCGCTCGACGATGGGCGGGCCCATGGTGAGGTTGGGCACGAAGTGGTTGTCCATCACGTCGACGTGCACGAGATCGGCGGTGGCGATGGCCTCGAGTTCGGCCTGCAGGTTGACGAAGTCGGCGGACAGGATGCTCGGATTGATGCGCTGCGCGGTCACTCCTCGATCCTAGCGCTCGCTGCGCGCCTCGCCGATGACCGGACCCGATTCGGATACTTCCCCGACGACCGGCCCCGACCCGGATGCCTCACCGACGATCGGACCCGACTCGGGCGCCTCGGCGTAGCTGCGCGAGAGCAGCCGGTAGGAGCGCGTGAGCGCGGCACCCGCGGCGAGCAGGATCGACACCAACCCTGCGAAGATGAAGATCAGTGCGATCCCTCGCGCCTCGCCATCACCGAGCAGCCAGCCCCACGTCTCCCGCCCGTCGGCGGTCTCCATGTAGGGCACCACCCAGAACTCGGCGATGGGCGCGATGAGGAAGGACGTGATGGGCGCGGTGGCGGCCTCGAAGGTCATGGCGAAACCGAAGACGCGGCCCTGCTTCTCGAAGGGCACGACGCGCTGGATCACCGTCTGCTCCGCCGCCTCGATCGCGGGCATCACCGCCATGAAGAGCCAGATGCCTGCGACAAAGAGCCACCCCCACTCGCGCACGGTGAAGAGAGCCCCGAGCACACCGGTGCACGCCACAAGAATGAGCATCGTGCGAATGGGGTTCTTGCCGAGCCCCCGCTTCGCGACGATCGCCCCGCCGACCACGAAACCGGTGGAGGCAACGCCGAACCAGATGCCCCACATCTCGACGGGGAAGAGCGTCAGGCCGTAGGGGTCGAGCAGCGCCATGAAGACGCCCCCGGTGAGGTTGTTGAAGGTGGTGAAGATGATGAGGGCGAGCAGCCCCGGCACGGCGAGCACCGACAGGAAGCCGCCCCGGAAGTCGATGGCCCGGCGCTCCGGGTCGTGCACGATCTCAGGCTCAGCGACGCGGATCAGGTGCAGGTGCACGAGCGGCACGGCCGTGCACACCGCCGAGATGAGCATCGTAGGCCCCATGCCGAGCAACCCCACCGACAGACCGCTGAACACGCTCGTCGCGATGAAGGCGAGCCCCTGCACCGTGCCCACGAGCCCGTTCGCGTTCGCATGGCGCTCGGTGGGCACCAGCAGGGTCACCGTGGTCGCGAGCGCAAGGTTGCGCAGCAGCTCCACCACGCAGCCGACCAGCACTACCACGGCGAACACCCAGAACCAGGGCGCGCCGAGGTCGAGCAGCGGCCGCTCGCCGATCGCGAAGAACATACCGCAGGCGATGAGGAACGCGATCATCGAGATCCACGCCGAGAGCCGCATCACGCGCAGCTTGCGAAACCTGTCGACGAGGCTGCCGAAGTACATCGAGCTCAGCGCGATGATAAGCATGTACGCACCGCCCAGCACGCCGGTGGCGAGGATGCTACGCGTCTCGATGAACACCCAGAACACCAGCGCGAACCACAGGAAATTGGTGGTGAGGTTCGCGATGGCCGTGTTCACCAGTAAATGCAGGAACACGCGCATGCCGGAGGCCTGCGCGGGGGCACCGGCCGGCGCGGACGGGGGCTGCGCGTGGGTCATCGAATCAGGGTACGGGCAACCACCGACATCTGCGAAGGGGTCCGGCACCACGGCCGTACCCGCCGCTCAGGCAACGCGTTCGAAGAGCGCGATGAACATCGCATCGGTGCCGTGCCGATGGGGCCAGAGCTGGGCGCTGAGGCGCTCACCGGCAAGGTCGAGCGGCGTGCGGGCGACTCGGCTCAGCACCTCGCGCGCGTCGAGTTCGCGCAGCTCCGGGCTGCGACGTAGCAGCCGGTCGACCGCGACCCGCGTCTCGGCGAGGTGCGGCGAGCACGTCACGTAGGCGAGCAGCCCGCCCGGCGCAAGATGCGCCACAGCAGCATCGAGCAGTTCTCCCTGCAGCGTCGTCAGTCCGGGCAAATCTGCAGGCTGCTTCCGCCAACGCGCCTCCGGCCGCCGGCGCAGCGCACCGAGCCCCGAACACGGCGCATCGACGAGAATGCGGTCGAAGCGCGCCTCATCGCCGCCGTAGGCCGCGTCGTCGCGTCCGTCGTGGCTCACCACGTCGACCTCGTCGGCGTGGGCCTCGACCGAGCGCCGCACCAGATCTGCCCGATGCTCCGACACCTCATTCGCGCGCAGCTCCGATCCGGCAAGTGCGGCCTCAGCCGCAAGCACAGCTGTCTTGCCGCCGGGGCCGGCGCACAGATCGAGCCAACGCTCCCCCGCCCGAGGCTCGCGCGCGCGACTCAGCGCAAGGGCCGCGAGCTGCGAACCCTGATCCTGCACCCGCACCACCCCAGCAGGAAGATCGAGAGCCGCGATCGCCCGCGCAGGATCGCCGCCGGCGAGTTCCAGACCGATCGGCGACGGACCATTCGCGGTAAGCGCGGCCACCTCGCGATCCGGGTCGATGCTCAGCGCCTCCGCAGTCTCGACATCAACATCAGCGCCCGGCAGCAATGCCAGGCTCACCCGCGGCGACGCGTTATCGGCGGCGAGTAGTTCGCCGAGCTCCGCCTCGCGGCCCTCCAAGCGCAGCGCGTCGCGCAGCGCCCGCAGCACCCACGCCGGGTGGGAGGCCTGGGCCGCGAGCGCGGCGTCGGGGCTTCCGGCGGAGTCGGCGATCCGCGCATCCCACTCCTCGTTCGAGGCACGCCCCACCGCCCGCAGCACACCGTTCACGAACCCGGCCGCCGCCGGATTCGCGACCCGGCGCTGCAACTCCACGCTCTCATTCACAGCGGCATGATCCGCCGTGCGCATCGCAAGCAGCTGATGCGCGCCGAGGCGCAACACGTTGAGGGTGCGCGCGTCGATCCGGGCGGCCTCACGGTCGGCGGCCAACTCAATGATGCGGTCATAGCGGCCCCGCCAGCGCAGCGCCCCAGAGACCATCTCGGTGGCGAGCGCAGCATCACGGCCGTCGAGGCGCGCCTCGCGGATCCGGGCCGGCAGCGCGAGATTCGCGTAGGCGTCCCGATCCTCGACGTCGCGCAACACGTCGTAGGCGACGAGTCGGGCCGGGCTGATGCGCGCACGCTGCGTGCGCTCGACCTCGCGGTGCCGCTGCTCGCGCGGTCGATCGTCGCGTCGCTGCCGACCGGAGCGGGATCCGCGCCCCTGAGATGCGCCGCGGTTCATGCCAGCTCCGCCTTGCCGCCGCGGCCGCGCAACCAGGCGGCGCCATCCATAGCCGGCTTGCCGGCGGGCTGCACTCGGTCGAGCGCGAGCGCGCCGTCGGCGAGTCGCAGGATTGCGCGGCCGTCGACAAGCTCGACACCGCCCGCGGCTCCCGGAGCGGCAAGGCCCTCGACCCGCTGCACTGCGTGCAGCTTCAGTGGCTGATTCTCGTGCAGCGCGAACGCGCCCGGTTCAGGGGTGACGCCCGCCCAGTGCGCGAGCACGCGCGCGGTCGGGGCCGACAGATCGAGGCGGCCGTCGTCGCGCGAAAGCTTGTGAGCGTAGCTCGCCTCCCCCTCCTGCGGCTCCCCCGCAGACGGGTCATCGCCGAGAATCGCGACGGCGTCGAGCAGCGCACCGGTGCCGAAGTCGGCGAGCTCGGTAAGCGCGTCGCCCGCCGGGGTGCCCGCCGCGAACTCGCGGGAATCACGGCTGAGCACGTCGCCGGCGTCGAGCGCCGCCACCAGGCGGAACACGGTGATCCCGAGTCGCTGCTCTCCCGACTGAAGCGCGCGCTGCACCGGCGCGGCTCCCCGCCAACGAGGCAACTCCGAGAAGTGCAGGTTGATCCAGCCGTGCTCGGGCAGGCTGAGCAGCGGCTCCCGCACGAGTCCGCCGTAGGCGACGATCACGCCCAGTTCAGCGTCGAGCCCGCGCACCCACTCGGTCGCGGCGTCATCGAGCCGGTTGGCCTTGAGCGTGGGAACGCCGAGCTCCTCGGCCGCATCCGCGACCGGCGAGGGGGTGAGCACCCGCTTGCGTCCGAGCGGTGCGTCCTCTCGGGTGATGACGCCGACAAGCTCGTGCCCCGCGCTGGCGATGGCGCGCAGACTGGGCACGGCGAACTCGGGGGTTCCTGCAAAGACGATCCGCATCCCGCTATTCTCTCACCCGCCGGAGCCGCCGCGGAGCGCCCCCGCCCAGCGCGGGTGCGCCCGCCGCCGAGCAGCAGGGCAGCCCAGCGGCGCAACACACTAACCGTCGAAGACGCCCCTGTCATCGAAACGCAGCCGCAGTGCATCCGGCCTCACACGGCCAGGCGCACGCCCCCGCGTGCGCGATGAAGATCCCGCAGCGTCGGCGACCAGCGCACCTCGCAGCCGACTCGCGACCTCAGCCCCCTGGCCGTAGTCGAAGCGCACAATCGCACGCACCAGACCCGCCGGGGTCTTCGCCGGGCCGCCAGGCGGAATTGGCGTCGGCCCGAGATGATCAACCCCGGGCAGGCCCGCAAGCTGCTGCAGGGCCCGATCCACCTCCTCAGGGCCACCGCTTACACTCGCCACGCGCACCGCTGGCGGGTAGCGCAGCGCGTGGCGATCCCGCAGCTCACCGTGCAGCCACTCCTCCGTGCGGCCCGTCACGAACGCGCGCACCACAGGGCCGCCGCCAGACGCCATCAGGCAGATCCCATCCGGGGCGGTGAGCGCGGCAGCGTTCTCCCACCAGCGGAGGCAGTCTTCCCCGGCGCGCAATGTTTCGATGCTCAGCAGCCGCTCGGCATCGAGCAGCACCACAGCCCGATACCCGCCCGCCGCAAGCGGCTCCGCGCCTCGCGTCGCCACCACGAGCGCGGGCCGAGCGTCGACGCTTTCGCGCGGATGCTCACCGTCGCTCAAGATCACTCGAGCCCCCTCGAACTGCCGTTCGAACTGCTCGACCGTGCGCGCCGATCCCATGCCCCGCTGTTCGAGGCGGCGACCATCGCAGGAGGGGCAACGCCAAGCCTCGGCGTGCTCGCCGCACCAGCGACACGAGGCCCGCCCCACGACGCGAAACCCGACGGGCCCGCCGCAGGCGCCGCATCTGGCGAGGTCGCCGCAATCGCCGCACACGGCCACCGGCGCATAGCCGGGGGTGGCGACCTGCACGAGCACGGGGCCGCTGCGCAGGCCCTCGCGGATCGTGCGCGCCGCGAACTCCGGCACGCGGCCGGCGAAGGCGTCAGGGGCCATCGAAGCGTCGGCGTGCACAATGCGTGCGCGGCGCGGCGGATTCCGCTGCGCCCGCACATAGCCCAGCTCGACAAGCCGCTGCACCTCGGAACTGCGGGCGTGGGACGCGAAGAAGAGCCCCGCGCCGGACTGCCCCGCCCGCACCAGAGCGGCGTCGCGGGCGTGCACGTAGGGGGTGAGCGGTTCGGCGAGCACAGGGTCGCCGTCATCCCACATGATGATCGCGCCGAGCTCATGGGCTGGGGCGTAGACGGCGGAGCGGTTGCCCAGCACGATGCACGGCTCAGGGTCGAGGGCCCGCAGGAAGCTGGCGTAGCGTTCGGCGTTCGACTGCCGCGAGTCGACGCGCACGATCTCGGGGTGGCCGAGAGCGGCAAGGGCGTCGCGCAGCTGGTCGAGGTCGCGATAATCGGGAGCGACGAGGATCGCGCTGCGGCCGAAAGCGTGAACGGCGATCGCGAGCCGCGCCAGCTGAGCCGCCCAGCTTCCCACCCACTCGCCGGTGTGCAGGCGCTCCGGCCCGTGCGAGGAGGTGAGCGCTAGGCGGGCGCCCGCAACCAGCTCATCGGCAATCTGATACTCAGGCGAGGCATCGGGGATCGCGTTCGCCGTCGCCTGCGCGGAGTCTTCAGATGCAGGGGCCGCCAGGTGCTTCTTCTCGACGCGCACTTGGCGGTTCGGGATCGCGAGACGCAGAATGTCACCTGCAGAACCGCCCGCACGATCGGCGACCGCTCGCGCAAGCCGCCACACCTCAGGTGTCAACTGCGGCACCAGGGAGACGATGTCGGCGATCGGCGAGAGCTCCCCGCCGAAATCGCTGCGCTCAGCAAACTCGATCAGGTAGCCAAAACTGCGGCGATCCCTTGACCTGAACGGCACCCGCACGCGCTGCCCCACGCGCAGATCGTCAGCGAGTTCGGCCGGCACGGCGTAGTCGAAGAGGTGATCAAGCTGCGGCAGTGCAGAGTCGAGCAACACTCGGGCCACGGGGCGGCCGTTCGAGCCCTCGGCGCGCGCGAAGGCCGCGCCCCGCCGCTCAGGCGCGACAGCCCCCTCGTCACCGTCGACCGCGCCCACAGTGCCCTACAGACCGGCGGCGGCCCGCAGCTCGGCGATGCGGGGGGTCGTCTCCCAGGTGAACTCGGGCAGCTCGCGCCCGAAGTGGCCGTAGGCGCTGGTGCGCGCGTAGATCGGCCGCAGCAGCGCGAGATCGCGGATGATCGCGAGCGGGCGCAGGTCGAACACCTCACGCACCGCGGCCTCGATCCGCTCACGCGGCACACTCTCAGTGCCGAACGTCTCGACGTAGAGGCCGACAGGGTGGGCCCGTCCGATGGCGTAGGCGACCTGCAGCTCCGCCCGCTTGGCGAGACCGGCCCGCACCACGTGCTTCGCCACCCAGCGCATCGCATACGCGGCGGAACGGTCGACCTTCGAGGGATCCTTACCGCTGAAGGCACCGCCGCCGTGTCGGCTCGCACCACCATAGGTGTCGATGATGATCTTGCGGCCGGTGAGGCCGGCATCGCCCATCGGGCCGCCGGTCACGAAGGGGCCGGCGGGGTTGATGAACAGCTGCGCGTCTCCGCTCGCAAGGTCGACGCGTTCGAGCACCGGGCGGATCACGAGGCGCTCGACGGCATCGCGCAGGGCCTCCTGCGAAATATCGGCGTGATGCTGCGTGGAGACCACAACGGCCTCGACGCTGGCGGCGCGATCCCCGTCGTAGCCGATGGTGACCTGGGTCTTGCCGTCAGGGCGCAGCTCGGGCAATTCGCCGTTCTTGCGCACCTCGGTGAGTCGCTCGGCCATGCGGTGCGCGATCCAGCTGGGCAGCGGATGGAGCTCGGGGGTCTCATCGGTGGCAAAGCCGAACATGATGCCCTGGTCGCCGGCGCCCTGTCGGCTCAGTTCGTCGCCATCGCCGGCGACCTCGCCGCTGCGCACCTCGAGCGAGGCGTCGACACCGCCCGCGATGTCGGGCGACTGCTGACCGATCGACACCGAAACACCGCACGAAGCCGCGTCGAAGCCCATCTCGGAACTGGTGTAGCCGATCTCACGCACGGTATCGCGCACGATCTGCGGAATCTCGACGTACCCGCTGGTGGAGACCTCACCAGCGACGTGCACGAGGCCTGTGGTGACGAGGGTCTCCACGGCCACGCGAGCGGCCGGATCTTGTTCGAGCATCGCATCGAGGATCGAGTCGGAGATGCGGTCGCAGATCTTGTCTGGGTGCCCCTCGGTAACGGACTCGGAGGTGAACTGGCGCAGGCTCAAGGTGGGCCTCCTTCTCGTGACTGACTGAGTGGTGTAATCGCCGAACATGCCAGTGGCGTCGGATGCTCAGGCGGCTGCGCTGAGGCTATCCGACGCCACTGACATCGACCCGGGCATGTCGCCCGGTTACGATCTGGCTTACTCGGTCGCGGAGTCTGCCGGGTCGATCGTCTCGATGGCCTGCTCGGCCGAAGCGGCAGCTGAGGCCGAAGCCTCTTCGAGCACCTCAGTGGCGCTCTCAGCCTGCCGGTTCATGACGATCTTGCCCTCGACGATCTCGTGCAGAGCGATCGACAGCGGCTTGTCGTCGACCGACGAGTCGACGAGTGGACCCACGTTGTCGAACAGGTTGCCGTCGTGCAGATCCGTGTAGTAGTCGTTGATCTGGCGGGCGCGCTGCGAGGCGAAGATCACCAGAGCATACTTCGAATCCACCTTGTCGAGCAGATCGTCGATAGGCGGATCGATGATGCCGTTGGGGTTGGCCATGTACACACTCCTCTAGTAGACCTGTCTATCTTAGCCGAGGATCGCTGTTTCTGCTGGGCGGCCGGCCCGCGTGCAGTAGCCTCAGCCGAGCAGCGAGCGCACCAGCACGTGACCGCGATCCGCTGTGAGCCGCGTCCACGTGAGCGAGCGCGAGATCCGCAGCCGATCCTCACCGCGCAAGAACCCCATCACCTCGGCCGCGAACGCCGCCGCCGCCGGGATGCCAGGTGCGATCTCTGCGCCCCACACAGAGGAGCGCACTCGCTGCACCACGGCCTCACCTGGGTCTTGCGGCAGCGCGGCCCCCACTCGAGCAATTCCTTCTTCGGCCACCGAGCGCAGCGAAGCCGCGTCGAGCACTCCCACGGCCTCCCAGCCGGTCGCGGGCGGCAGAACTCCGGCCCAAGCCGCCATCGCGGTGACATCGGGCACATCGAGCGCAAGGCCCACGATTCCGAGCCTCGCGATGCGATCGAGCAGCGCACGCGCCTGCACCGTTGCGTCGACGGGATCGGCCGGGGCCTCGGCAAGCGCGAAGGCACGCATCACGAGCACCACGGGCACCGGATCGGTGATGCCGCGGGGTGCCTGCGTGCAGCCGTACACCGCGAGTGCTTTTCCTCGGCTCGTGATCCGCACCTCTGCCTGCCCCGCACGCAGCAGTCTCTCGAGGTAGATCCGAAGGTCGTCGCGGCTCGCGTGATCCGCAAGCAAAAGAGTGTCACCCATCTCTTCCAGCCTAGCCGCCCACCGACGCTCGGGTGCATCATCCATCAACCGTCGATATGGGATCTGCCGTTGCTCTGGTCGCCCGCGCAACAGACGCCATATCATCGGCAGATTCCATATCGACGGCGAAGGACACCGAGACCGATAGGCTGGATCCGTTCTGCAACGGAGCCGCCGACAGGAGGAACCATGACCGCCTTCCCAGACCTGCTCACCATGCTGTCGGTGCTCGACTCAGGGGCACGCACGCGAGAGGACATCCTCACCGGCCCGGCCTTCCCCACCCCGCACGGCCGCTCCTTCGGCGGGCAGGTGCTCGGCCAGGCAATCGCCGCAGCCGGCACCACCGTCGCCGAGGATCGGCTGCTGCACTCCATGCACGGCTATTTCCTGCGCCCCGGGGCAAGCGAGGAGCGCATGACCTTCGAGGTGGCTCGGCTGCACGATGGCCGCTCCTTCTCAACGCGGCGCGTGCAGGCTTACCAGGACGGCGAAGTGCTGATGTCGATGATCTCCTCCTTCCAGGAGGAGGATCCGGGGCTCGAGCACCAAGAACCAGTGCACCTCGAGGGCCTGCCAGAACCCGAGTCACTGCCGAGCGTGTGGGAGAAGTACGGGCACCTGAGCGGCAGCGGCCGCGCATCGTGGATCCTGGGACGCCCCTTCGATTTCAGGTACCTCGAATCCGATGTCGTGCTCGATGTCGCCGAGCGGGTCAATCGCCAGCGAGTCTGGATGCGCAGCCGCGACTCATTCGACGCACCGCAGCTGCTGCAATGCGCCGCCCTCGCCTTCGCAAGCGACTATCTACTGCTCGAACCGATCGCCCGGCAGCACGGCATCCCCTGGGCCACGCCGGGCATGCGCGCCGCGAGCCTCGACCACGCCATGTGGTTCCACCGGCCGTTCCGGGTCGACGAATGGCTGCTGTACGAGCTCGACTCTCCGACCTCGCAGGGCGGTCGCGGGCTCGCGCACGGCAGGTTCTACGACCGCAACGGGCGGCTCGTGGCCAGCGTGTCGCAAGAAAGCATGATCCGCCTGCCCGAAGCCGGCTGACAGCGGCGGCAAGCCCCGCACGCAGCGGGCGGCGGGTGCGGCTGGTTCCGAGAGCTTTTCTGATTCAGTGAGCCCGGGTGCTTCGGCTGGCTCAGCGGGATTCGGCGGATCCCGCGAAACCCTTTAGTGGGCTCACACACTCAGCCGCGGCGCAGCTGCAGCGGCTCGTCAGTCCACGGCTCGACTGCGGCGCGTCCCTCCTCTGAGAGCCTGATGGGGCGCATGGTGGCGCCGTCGACGATCACCACCGTGGTGATAGCGCGGGCCACGATGCGGTGCTCGGCGGCGGCGCCGTCGAACACTTCGTAGTGGAGTTCGAGGCTCGACCCGCCGAGCTTCCCGATCCACAGTTCCACGATGATGGGGTGCGAGGTGTATTCGAGCACGGCGAGGAACTCGATCTGCTGACTGGCGACGAGCATCTTCGGCCCGCCGGGGGTGTCACCGCGGAAGTACCCTTCCATGCCCGTCTGCTCTCGCGCCGCCCCGGTGAAGAACACACGCACGCGCGCCTCCTCCAGGTAGCGGGCGTAGGCGACGTTGTTGATGTGACCGTAGGCATCCTGGTCGCCCCAGCGCAATTCGAGGTCGACGTGTGCGCGTGCCATGTGATCTCCTCTGTGAGACGCCGAGAGGCGGATTTCGCAGTCGACCCCGGGGTCGAAGGTGCGAAATCCGCCTCTCGAAGCGCCTGCTAGTCGCGGGTGAGCTTGCGGTAGGTGACGCGCGACGGCTTTGCGGCGTCGGCGCCGAGACGCTCGATCTTGTTTGCCTCGTATGCCTCGAAGTTGCCCTCGAACCAGTACCAGTTCGAAGGGTTCTCCTCAGTGCCCTCGTAGGCGAGGATGTGGGTCGCGATGCGGTCGAGGAACCAGCGATCGTGCGTGATCACCACCGCGCAGCCGGGGAATTCGAGCAGCGCGTTCTCGAGGCTCGTGAGCGTTTCGACGTCGAGGTCGTTCGTCGGCTCGTCGAGGAGCAGCAGGTTGCCGCCCTGCTTGAGCGTGAGCGCGAGGTTCAGACGGTTGCGCTCACCGCCCGACAGCACGCCCGAGGGCTTCTGCTGATCCGGTCCCTTGAAGCCGAAGGTCGAGACGTAGGCGCGCGACGGGATCTCGGTCTTGCCGACCTGGATGTAGTCGAGGCCATCGGAGACAACTTCCCACACGGTCTTCTTCGGGTCGATGCCGCCGCGGGTCTGATCGACGTAGCTGAGCTGCACGGTCTCGCCGATCTTCAGCTCGCCGCCGTCGAGCGGCTCGATGCCGACGATCGTCTTGAACAGCGTGGTTTTGCCGACGCCGTTCGGGCCGATGATGCCGACGATGCCGTTGCGCGGCAGCGAGAACGAGAGGCCGTCGATGAGCGTACGCCCATCGAAGCCCTTGTTCAGGTTCTTCGCTTCGAGCACGAGGTTGCCCAGGCGCGGGCCGGCGGGGATCTGAATCTCTTCGAAGTCGAGCTTGCGCGTGCGCTCGGCTTCAGCTGCCATTTCCTCGTATCGGGCGAGACGAGCCTTCGACTTCGCCTGGCGACCCTTGGTGTTCGAGCGCACCCACTCGAGTTCTTCTTTGAGGCGCTTCTGGAGCTTTTGATCTTTCTTGCCCTGCACTTCGAGGCGCGCGGCCTTCTGCTCGAGGTAGGTCGAGTAGTTGCCCTCGTAGGGGTAGAGGCGGCCGCGGTCGACCTCGCAGATCCACGTGGCGACGTGGTCGAGGAAGTAGCGATCGTGGGTGACGGCCATGACGGCGCCCGGGTATTTCGCGAGGTGCTGCTCGAGCCAGAGCACGCTCTCGGCGTCGAGGTGGTTCGTGGGCTCGTCGAGCAGCAGCAGGTCCGGCTTTTCGAGGAGGAGCTTGCAGAGCGCGACGCGGCGCTTCTCACCGCCCGAGAGGTTCTTGACGATCGCGTCGGAGGGCGGGCAGCGCAGCGCGTCCATCGCCTGTTCGAGCTGATTGTCGAGATCCCAGCCGTCGACGGCGTCGATGGCTTCCTGCAGCTCACCCATTTCGGGCAGCAGCTTGTCGTAGTCGGCGTCGGGGTTCGCCATCTCGGCGGAGATCTCGTTGAAGCGGTCGAGCTTGCCCTTGATGTCAGCGACGCCCTGCTGCACGTTTTCGAGCACGGTGAGGTCTTCGTCGAGCTCGGGCTCCTGCATGAGGATGCCCACGGAGTAGCCGGGGGTGAGGATGGCCTCGCCGTTCGAGGGGGTATCGAGCCCCGCCATGATCTTGAGGATCGTCGACTTGCCGGCGCCGTTGGGGCCGACGACACCGATCTTCGCGCCAGGCAGGAACGCCATGGTCACGTCGTCGAGGATCACCTTGTCGCCGTGCGCCTTGCGCGCGCGCACCATCTGGTAAATGTACTCAGCCATATGCTTTCTCGGGCGCGATGGCGCCCCGAACTCCTTGCGTCCTGAGGATGAAACGGATCGCCCCTACTCTACCCGTCACCCCCGACACAGTGGCCGTTTACCAGTCGATGGCTCGGGTGCTCCCGATGAGGCAGACATCCTGCGCGGGCCCGATGGCGGGCTTCGCTTCGGCGACAAAGCTGCGGTCCTCAGCGACCACCTGCCCGATCAGGCAGTCGGCTCCGATCCGCACCGAGACGAAGATGTTGTCGGCCGCGAGCCCGGTCTTCGACTCGTCGAAGCTCACCTGCATGGCAGCTTTGTCGAAGCCTGCTGCGGCGAGCGCGTCGACTACGGGCACGCCCTGCACCGGTTGCTGGCCTGTCGAGAAGGTGCGCAGCACCTCGGTGAAGTAGGGCAGATTGTCGGCAGCGCTGCCCTCTGGGAAGAAGACGGGTGGGGCTTCGGGCGTGGGCGGTTCGACGCGCTCGGGGGTTTCGGGCACCGGCCCTTCGAGCAGCGAGCAGCCCGTCAGCAGGCCGGCGGTCAGGGCGATCGCGGTGAGCACGGCTGCGGGTCGAGCCGAGGCCGAATAAGCAGAAAGATGCAGTGGGAGGGGCACCAGTGCAGTCTATTGCGGATCGGCCCGCGCAAGCGCAGGCCCGTTTTCACACTTCGCTCACAAGGCAGCAGATTTCGTGAGTTCGGGCGGTTTGTCCACAGATCCCGTGATGGACCCCCGCGGGTCGCAGCGGTGGAGCAGGCTGGAACACGAGCAGGCGGATCGGACCCGCACGATCCGGTTCGTCTACTCCCCCCATGACCCTCGGCAGGGCACCGCGCCAGGTGGCCTGCCTGTCTCGAACGGAGTTTCACATGTCCACTCACGTCAGCGTCGTCGGCACGATTGCCACTGCGCCTCGGCTCATCACCACATCTGCGGGCGTCGTCTTCTGCACCTTCCGCATCGCGAGCAACGAACGGCGTTTCGACCGCGAGCAGAACCAGTGGGTCGACGGCGAGACGAACTGGTTCACCGTCAACGCGTTTCGATCGCTCGCCGAAAACGCAGATCGTTCCTTCCGCAAGGGCGACCGCGTGCTCGTCAACGGGCGATTGCGCATCCGCTCGTGGAGCAAAGATCAGAAGTCAGGCACCTCAGTCGAGATCGAGGCTGACGGCCTCGGGCACGACCTGCGCTGGGGCACCTCGCGCTTCGAGAAGCAGAGCCGCTCGGGCGAGACGCCCACCTCACCGACCGCGGCATCGAGCGACTTCGACGCTCCCCCGCCCGATCACCTCGCCGGCGCTGATGCGCACGGCGAACCGTTCGAGGATCCCGGTGCGCCCGTCGACCCTGGGCCGCTCACGCCGGGGTCAGACTCCGCGGAGCCCACCGAATCCATCCTCGGTGACGGATTCATGCCACCGCTCGCGGCTTGAGCCCGGGCCCGGGGCGACCCATCAGGTATGTGTCAGCGCAGGTACTCCGCGAAGCCTGCCCGCACCTTGTTGACCTTGGGCACCGCTACCGCGAGGCAGTATCCCTGGGTGGGGTTCTTCGCGAAGAAGTCCTGGTGGTACTCCTCTGCGGGAATAACTTCGCCGAGCGGCTCGATGGTGGTAACGATTTCGCCGGGCCAGAGCGCGGCGGCGCGGCGGCGGGCGTCCTCGAACAGCGCCCGCTGCTCGTCGTCGGCGGGAAACATCGCCGAGCGGTACTGCGTGCCGACGTCGGCACCCTGGCGGTTCAACTGGGTGGGGTCGTGCATCGTGAAGAACGCATCGAGAATCACCTCGGCAGGGATCACACTCTCGTCGAAGGTCACGGCGACGGCTTCAGCGTGGCCGGTGGTGCCAGTGCACACCTGCTCGTACGTTGGGTGCGCGGTCGAGCCGCCGGTGTAGCACGACACCACCTCGGTGACACCACGCAGCGCGCGATAGGCCGCGTCGAGGCACCAGAAGCAGCCTCCAGCCAGAACGAAGGTCGTGGTGCTCATCAGTCCGCACTCCTCTCGGTGGCGTTCCACCAGCTGTGCTGCGGCGCCACCGGGAGCCGCCGCTTGTGCTCGGTGCCGCGATAGCGGCGTTCCAGGTTCTCGGCAACCCGCGACGGCACCTCTTCGCCGCGCAGGTAGGCATCGATCTCGGGATAGCTCACGCCGAGACTCGACTCGTCCGACTGACCGGGCACCTCGTCGAGCAGGTCGGCGGTCGGCACTTTCTGCCAGAGCCGATCCGGGGCTCCGAGCAACTGCAGCATCGCGGCCCCCTGCCCCTTGGTGAGCCCCGTGAGCGGCACCACATCGGCCGCGCCATCGCCGAACTTCGTGAAGAACCCCGTGATGGCCTCTGCGGCGTGATCGGTGCCGATCACCAACAAGCCCCGGTCACCGGCGATCGCGTACTGCGCAACCATACGCATCCGCGCCTTCACATTGCCCTTCGTGAAGTCGCTGACCTCACTGCCTGCGCCCGCAGACACCGCGGATGTCAGCCCGTCGACGCCCGGGGCAATATCGACGGCGATGGCGCGGTCGGGCCTGATGAACTGCAGCGCGAGCTGCGCGTCGTCTTCATCTCGCTGCACACCGTAGGGCAGGCGCACCGCGATGAACTCTGCCTCGCGTCCTTCCGAGCGCAGACGCTCAACGGCGAGCTGCGCGAGGCGACCCGCGAGCGATGAGTCCTGCCCGCCTGATATCCCCAGCACGAAACCCCGGCAGCCGGGCACCGCACGGGCGTAATCGGCGAGGAACGCAACGCGGCGCTCGATCTCTGCCGTCGCATCGATCTCGGCCGCAACCCCGAGTTCACGAATGATCCGCTGCTGCATCTCGCTCATGCCCCCACCCTACTCCGCGGGTGTTACGAGACGACTTCCTCCACAGGCAAGAGGCAGCGCGGGCCGAGCAACCCCTTCAGCTCACCGAAGAGGTCGGAGGTGATCCGCACCTGCTCGCGCAGTTCGAACACCCGCACCGCGTGGGGCGTGATCAAGCTGAGTCGCACCTCGCTCTCCCCGGGGTGCCGCTTCAGGGTCGACTTCAGCTCCTCCATCAGCGGTTCGGTCGCGCGCGACTCCGAGAGGGTGAGTGCGAGCGACGTCGCATCTTCCTGCACACCGGCGTCGATCGGCTTCACACCGTAGGCGTGCATAGACATGCCATCGTCGCGGGCGTTCAGTTTGCCGCGCAGCGCCACGATGCTGTCCGGCTGCAGCATACTGCCGAACTCCTGATACGACTTACCCATGAAGAGGGCCTGCACCTCGCCGGTGAAGTCTTCGATGGTGACCATGCCATAGAGGTTGCCCGATTTGGCGGTGCGGTGCTGCACGCTCGTGAGAAGACCGGCAACCGTGACGATCTCGCCGTCGTAGGTAGAGGTGTTCTCGGGGTTGGTGATCTGCTGCACCGTCACACTCGCCTCCTTGGCGAGGGCGACATCGAGGCCGCGCAGCGGGTGATCGGAGACGTAAAGACCGAGCATTTCGCGCTCGAATGAGAGTTTGTCTTTCTTCGTCCATTCGGGCCTGTCGGGCACCTGCGATGCGGCTTCGGCCGCGTCACCCGAGGCTTCGGCAGCCTCGGCGAAGAGGCTGTCGAAGTCGAAGCCTACGTTGCCGTTCTCCGCGTCGCGCTTTTCTTTCACGGCGCTCTCGATGGACGGTTCGTGAATCTCGACGAGCGCCCGGCGCGTGCCCCCAAGCCCGTCGAATGCGCCCGCTTTGATGAGCGACTCGACGGTGCGCTTGTTCAGCACCGAAAGTGGCACCTTCTTCAAGAAGTCGTGGAAGCTCTCGAAGCGACCCTTCTGCTCGCGCGCCTCGCGAATCCCCTCCACCACGTGCGTGCCGACGTTGCGGATCGCGCCGAGGCCGAAGCGGATATCCTCACCGACCGCCGAGAAGTTGGCGAATGATTCGTTCACGGCGGGCGGCAGCACCTTGATACCCATGCGGCGGCACTCGTTGAGGTAGATGGCGAGCTTGTCTTTCGAGTCGCCCACGCTGGTGAGCAGCGCGGCCATGTACTCACCGGGGTAGTGCTCTTTCAGGTAGGCGGTCCAGTAACTCACCACACCGTAGGCGGCGGAGTGCGCCTTGTTGAAAGCGTAGTCGGAGAACGGCAGCAGGATGTCCCACAGCGCCTTCACGGCGGCGTCGGAGAAGCCGCGCTCCTTCATACCGCCGGAGAATCCCGCATACTGCTTGTCGAGCTCTGACTTCTTCTTCTTGCCCATCGCACGCCGCAGAATGTCGGCTTGGCCGAGCGAGAACCCTGCGACCCGCTGCGCGATCGACATCACCTGCTCCTGGTAGATGATGAGGCCGTATGTGGTGTCGAGGATGTCTTTCAGCGGCTCTTCGAGCTCGGGGTGGATGGGCGTGATCGGCTGCAGCCCGTTTTTGCGCAGCGCGTAGTTGGTGTGCGAGTCGGCGCCCATGGGGCCCGGTCGGTAGAGCGCGAGGACTGCGGAGATGTCTTCGAAGTTGTCGGGCTTCATGAGGCGCAGCAGGCCTCGCATCGGGCCGCCGTCGAGCTGGAAGACGCCGAGGGTGTCGCCGCGGGCGAGCAGTTCGTAGGAGGCGGGGTCGTCGAGTTCGAGCCGTTCGAGGTCGAGTTCTTCGCCGCGGTTGAGCCTGATGTTTTCCAGGGCGTCAGAGATGATGGTGAGGTTGCGCAACCCCAGGAAGTCCATCTTGATGAGGCCAAGACCCTCGCAGGTCGGGTAGTCGAACTGCGTGACGATCTGGCCATCCTGCTCGCGCTTCTGCAGCGGGATAATGTCGATCAGCGGATCGCTCGACATGATCACACCGGCGGCGTGCACACCCCACTGACGCTTCAGCCCTTCGAGCCCGAGCGCGGTCTCGTAGACCTTCTTCGCGTCGGGATCTTCCTGCAGCACGGAACGGAACTCCGCTGCCTCTTTATAGCGGGGGTGGTCAGGATCCGTGATGCCCGAGAGCGGAATGTCTTTCGCCATCACGGCGGGAGGCATGGCCTTCGTGAGTTTTTCACCCATGCCGAAAGGGAAGCCGAGTACGCGCGAGGCGTCTTTCAGCGCCTGCTTTGATTTGATGGTGCCGTAGGTGACGATCTGCGCCACGCGTTCGTCGCCGTACTTCTCGGTGACGTACTTGATGACCTCACCGCGACGGCGATCATCGAAGTCGACGTCGAAGTCGGGCATGGAGACGCGGTCGGGGTTGAGGAAGCGCTCGAAGATGAGGCCGTGCTGCAGCGGATCGAGGTCGGTGATCCTCATCGCGTAGGCGACCATGGAGCCCGCACCGGAGCCTCGGCCGGGGCCCACACGGATGCCATTGTCTTTGGACCAGTTGATGAAGTCGGCGACCACGAGGAAGTAGCCGGGGAAGCCCATCTGGGTGATGACGCCGATCTCATATTCGGCCTGCTTGCGCACTTCATCGGGGATGCCGTTCGGGTATCGGTAGTGCAGGCCGCGTTCGACCTCCTTCACGAACCAACTGTCCTCGGTCTCGCCGTCGGGCACCGGGTACCGGGGCATGTAGTTGGCCGAGGTATTGAACTCGACACTGCAGCGCTCGGCGATGAGCAGCGTGTTGTCGCAGGCTTCCGGGTAGTCGCGGAAAATGTGCCGCATCTCTGCGGCGCTCTTCAGGTAGTAGCCGGAGCCGTTGAACTGGAACCGGTTGGGGTCGTCAAGCCGCGAGCCTGACTGCACGCACAGCAGCGCCGAGTGCGCTTCGGCGTCGGCCTCGTGCACGTAGTGCAGGTCGTTCGTGGCGACAAGCGGAATCTTCAGGTCGCGGGCGATCTTGATGAGGTCAGACTGTACCTGGCGCTCGATATCGAGGCCGTGATCCATGAGCTCGCAGAAGAAGTTCTCTTTGCCGAAGATGTCCTGGAACTCGGCGGCGGCCTTCACGGCTTCGTCGTACTGGCCGAGGCGGAGACGAGTCTGCACCTCACCCGAGGGGCACCCCGTCGTGGTGATGAGCCCCTTGCCATAGGTCTGCAGCAGCTCCCTATCCATACGGGGCTTGAAGTAGTAGCCCTCCATCGATGCCAGCGACGACAATCGGAAGAGGTTGTGCATGCCCTCCGTGGATTCGGAGAGCATCGTCATGTGGGTGTACGCGCCGGCACCCGAGACGTCATCGCCCGCGCCGTCGCCCCAGCGCACACGGGTGCGATCGGAACGATGAGTGCCCGGCGTGAGGTAGGCCTCGATGCCAATGATCGGGTTGATTCCGCGATCCTTCGCCTGCTTCCAGAAATCGAAGGCGCCGAAGGTATTGCCGTGATCGGTGACCGCGATCGCGGGCATGCCCTGCGCGAGAGCAGCGTCCATCAACGGCCCGACGCGAGCCGCGCCATCGAGCATGGAGTACTCGCTGTGCACGTGCAGGTGTACGAAACCGTCCTTCTCAGACACCGATGGAGCCCCTTTCGCCGATTCTTCCAGGGTACCCCGCACCGCCGGCCTGTAGCACCGCGGCCGCTATGCCAGGTAGCGCCCGGCCCGCGGGATCCGCCGCAGCAGTGCCGCCACAGCAAGGCTGGGAATGAGCACGAGCACGGCGAGTACCGGCACCGACAGCAGCGGCGGCGCGAGCTCCGTGGTGAGGCCGAGCTCTCGATAGAGCCGTTGAAACAGCGGGTGCACGAGGTAGATGCCGAGCGAGTTCGCGGCGAGCACCGCCGCGAGGCGTGGCATTGCTCCCCCGGCTTCACCCCAATGTGCCCGCGCGAGGCAGAAGATGGCCACCGAGACAAGCCCGACACCGGGAGTGAGGAAGCCGAAAAAGGCCTCGTCCGATCCGCCTTCGGCCCGCGACACGAGTGAGGTGCCTACTCCGGTGGCGAGCAGCCCGAGCGCGCCGGCCATGGCGATCCACCCCAGCTGGGCGCGCCGTAGCTCGACACGGCTCAGCAAGTACCCGAGCACGAAGTAGACCGAGTATCCGAGCACGAGCTCGACGCGCACCGTGCCGAGCACTTCGCTGAGCACCTCCCCCGCCACTGGCAGCCGTTCGAGCATCGGAAACACGAAGGTGAACGCCCCTGCGAGTGCCACGAAGTACCACGCCGTCGTGGTCTCACGCACGATCGCGCGCAGCAGCGGCAGCACCATGTAGAGGCCCGTCAAGGCGAGCAGGAACCACAGGTGGAAGTGACCGGTGAAGAATCGTCGCAACAGTTCGGCGGGGTCGCCGCTGCCGCCAGGCCCGTACACTTCAACGATGGCGTACAGCAGTGACCAGCTTGCGAACGCGACGAGCAGGCGTGGAATGCGCCGCCGCCACAGGCTGCGCAGGGTCAGGGGGCGGGCCGGGTCGAGCAGCAGGGCTCCCGAGATCATGAAGAATACGGGCACGCAGAAGCGCAGCGCACTGTTGATCCAGGCGAGTGTCTCCCAGCGGGCGCCCTGCGGTGGCAGCTCGTGCCATTCGGTGATGGCTGCGTGCAGGGCTACGACCGCCACGATAGCGAAGGCCCGCAGCATTTCGAGGTAGCGGATGCGCCCGGATCCGTCGTTCGCGCCTCTCATCCGCCCCATGTTAGCGGGCGCGGATCGGCGGCCAGAACGAGCACGACGGCGAGCGTGCCGCTGCCCGAGCCTGCCGCACCCAGCGCTCCGCTGGGTGCGGGCGATACAGTGACTAGCGGCGCGCCTCACGGCGCATACCCGAGGCTGAACAAGGAGAGCTGCCGTGACCGATTCCATCCCGCTGGTGAGCGTTGTGATGCCTGTGTACAACTCCATGCCCTATCTCACCGCGACCCTGGAATCGGTGCTGGCACAGGACGTCGCTGGTCTTGAGGTGATCGCGGTCGATGACGGATCCAATGACGGCTCGGGCGAAGAACTCGATTGTTTCGCGGCGCGCGACGACCGTCTCACGGTGATCCACCAGCCGAACAGCGGCTGGCCGGGAGCACCCCGCAACCGCGGCATCGAGCGCGCCACCGGCGAGTTCGTGTTCTTCATGGATTCTGACGACACGCTCGCCCCGCATGCGCTGAGCGCAATGGTCGAGATGGCCCAAACGCGAAACGCAGAGGTGGTGATCCCGCGCATGCAGGGTGTAGCGGGGCGGGGCGTGCAGCAGCTCTTCCAGCTCCACCCGCACGGGCCCATCAGCATCGCGCGCGCGATGGAGACGCTGTCACCGCAGAAGCTGTTTCGACGCGATCTCATCGAGCGCGACGGTCTGCGCTTCCCTGAAGAACACGTGCGCCTCGAAGACGGCATCTTCGTCACCCGGGCGTACGTGCTCGCGCGTGAGATCGCGTTCTGCGGGCGCAAACCGCTCTACTTCATCGCGCTGCGCGACGACGGCGGCAATATCTCCGCGCAAGGCATCGACCCGGAGAACTATGTGTCCTCCTGCCGCCGTATCGCCCGCATCCTGCTCGACGGCGTACCCGACCGCAAGCAGGCCGATCAGCTCGTGCTCCAGTTCTTCGGCCGCAAGGGGCTGCGTTTCTACGCTCCGAAGCGGTGGCTGCGCATGGACGATGCCCGAAAACGCGAATGGGTGGAGCTGCATCGGCAGTTTCTCGAGGAGTTCGTGCCTACCGAGGTTGAGGCGCGCACCTCACACCCCACCGATCTTCTGAAGACCCGTCTCATCCGGGCGGGCGACGTGGCCGGTCTGGATCGGCTGATCAGCGCAGCTGCAGCGTTGGAGCACGACTCCCGCGTGAGCAAGCTGGTGCCGCTCTCGCGCGCCGCCGAGCTGACTGTGACGATCACCCCGGCAGAGCCACGGCCCGAGGGCGGATCTTGGCTCGCGGATGCTCGGATTGCTGACTGGCGGCTGCGCGCAGCGGATCGTCTGCACCGGCTGCTGCGCCCGGCGATGGGGTCGCGTCTGGTGCGTGGCGCCAGTCGGCGTGTTGCGGATCTTGTCGTGTCGGGCGCTCCGAGGGTGCAGCTGTTGATTTCCGGTCGTAAGGCCGGGCGACGGGTGTCGGTTCCCGGCCGGATCGCGAGTTACGACGCCGCGGGGGCGCTGCGCTACCGCTTCGTGCTGCCCGAAGATCTGCTGCAGCGCTTCGGCAAGGACCGCGTGGATCTGTGGACCGTGGCCGAGGTCGACGGTCTGAGCGGTGGCTCTGCGCGCGTGTCGGCAGGGGTGGTGCGGAAATCGGGCACCAAGATCGCTCCGGGGGTCGAGGTGTACGCGACCACGCAGGGCAACGCGACGATCCGCAGGATCGCCCGCTCCTAGAAGCTGCGCCGATCGTGCTCGTGGCAGTCGTGCTCGTGGCGGCTACGCCGCGAGCACGTCGAGCGCGTGCTGCAGGTCTGCGGGGTAGCTGCTTTCGAACAGCACCGCTTCGCCGCTACCGGGGTGACGAAAGCCGAGCCGCATCGCGTGCAGCCACTGCCGGGTGAGGCCGAGCCGCTCGGACAGGGTCGGGTCGGCTCCGTACATGCCGTCGCCAACGCAGGGGTGCCGCTGCGCGGCCATGTGCACGCGGATCTGGTGCGTGCGGCCGGTTTCGAGCTCGATTTCGAGCAGGGTTGCGTAGGGGAAGGCTTCGAGGGTTTCGTAGTGCGTCACCGAGGGCTTGCCGTCTCGGGTGACTGCGAACTTCCACTCGTGTCCCGGGTGCCGACCAATAGGGCCCTCGATGGTGCCTGAGAAGGGGTCGGGGTGGCCCTGCACAACGGCGTGGTAGATCTTGTCGACCTCGCGTTCTTTGAAGGCGCGTTTAAGCTCGCTATAGGCTCGCTCGCTCTTCGCCACGACCATGAGGCCGCTCGTGCCTGCGTCGAGGCGGTGCACGATGCCCTGGCGTTCAGCCGGCCCAGAGGTCGCGATGCGGTAGCCCGCGCCCGCGAGGGCACCGAGCACGGTGGGGCCTTCCCAACCGAGCGAGGGATGGGCGGCAACCCCTGCTGGCTTGTCGATGACGACGATATCGTCGTCATCGTGCACGATGCCGAGCTCGGGCAGGTGCACGGGCACCACCTCGGGGCCGCGCTTTTCCTGCCAGGAGACTTCGAGCCAGCCACCGGCGGCGAGTCGGTCGGATTTGCCGAGCTGCCGACCGTCGAGGGCGACGCCGCCGCTCTGGGCGACCTCGGCCGCGAAGCTTCGTGAGAACCCGAGCATCTTCGCGAGGGCGGCATCGACGCGTTCCCCTGCGAGCCCATCGGGCACGGGCAGGCTACGCTGTTCCATCGTCGCGGCCCTCTCGTGGTTCGCGCTGCCCGGTATCGTCGCTGCGGGGTTCAGCGGCGTCAGCTGCGGGATCGGCTGCGGTCGCGTCGTCGCTCTGACCGTGTGCATCGGTGTCGCGATCCGTGCCTCGCCGCACTCGGGGCGAGCCGTCGATCGGCAGTCCCAGCAGGCTGATCACCACGAACAGCAGCATGCTGCTGACAATCGCGATGTCGGCAATGTTGTAGATGGCGGGGTTGAAACCGAGCCACATCCACGGCGTGAGGATGAAGTCGATGACGTGCCCCTCGGGAAACCCTGGCTCGCGGGTGAGGCGATCCGTGAGGTTTCCGAGCACACCGCCGAGCAGCAGGCCAAGGAAGATCCCCCAGGAGAGGGAGCGCAGGCGGCGCAGCTGCCACAGGATCACGACGACGACCACGGTTGCGAGGATCGTGAAGATCCACGTCGAACCGCTCGCCATCGAGAAGGCAGCACCGGGGTTCCGCACGAAGTGCCACTGCAGGAACTCCCCGAGCACGGGCACGGTGCGCCCCTCGGGGAGATGTTCGACGACCCAGTTCTTAGCGAGCTGGTCTACGGCGAACACGACGATCGCGACGCCGAGCAGGAGCACGGGCACCAGTCGGCGTCGCGATGACGAAGGTGTGACGGCATTCGCCGTCACCTTGGAGGCGTCGTTCACGCTCCCTGCTACTGCAGACCGTCAGGCGCACCTGCGGGCTCGGGCGAGCCGTCGAGGCCGCGCAGCTGCGACTGGATGTAGGAGCGCAGCGTGGAGCGGTACTCCGACTCGAACTGGCGCAGCTCCTTGATCTTGAACTGCAGGTCGCCGCGCTCTTCGCCGAGCACGCGCAGCTCTTCGGCGCGCTGCTTCTGCGCTTCTTCGACGAGGTGCTTTGCGGTGCGCTCGGCGTCTTCGATCATCTGGTCGCGCTTCTGCTCGGCCTCGCTGATGAGGCGGTCGCGGGTGCTCTCACCCTCCTGCACGTGCTTGTCGTGCAGTTCGAGCGCGAGCTGCAGCATCGCACTCGACTTGACGGCGTCTGGCTGCGCGTTTGTGGCGGGAGCGGGCGTCTCGACCACGGGTGCCGGTGCCGCAGCGGGCTTGGGCGCGTCAACCACGATCGTCTGCTCGGAGGCATCGGTCGAGTCGTCGGAGTCGCTGCCCTCGTGAGCTTCGCACTCGGCGAGTTTCGTGGTGAGCTCTTCGATCCGGGCGTTCAGCTCGGCCTTCTCCTGCTCGTGCTGACGCAGCTCCTCGACGATGGTGTCGAGGAAATCGTCGACCTGATCGAGATCGTATCCGTCGCGGAACTTGGTGATCGTGAACTTCTGGTTCACGACATCTTCAGGAGTCAGGGCCATCGTCTACGTCTCTTTCGGTTCGGGACCACTTGCGTGGTTATGGAACAACGCTAGCAAATAATGTCCGGTTCGCGCACGAAGCGGCGCTACCAACCCGGGATGATGGCCAGGAGAATCCAGCACGACAGCAGTGTCAGCATCCAGCCCAGGTCGAGGGCGATCTGCCCGAGGCGGATCGGCGGCAGCAGCCTGCGGAACATCCTGATGGGCGGATCGGTGACCGTGTACACCAGTTCGACGAGCACTGCGAACACGCCGCGAGGGCGGAAATTGCGGTTGAGCACCACAATCCAGTCGAGCACGAAACGCGCCCAGAGCACGAAGATGTAGATGCGGAGCGCTACTTTGAGCACCGACCCGATCGCGAAGACGACCTCCACCGCTTACGCCGAGGGGGCCACGAAGAACGAGCCGCTGTCATGCTGACGCGAGTCGTCGCTGCCCACCTCGATGTGCTCGGGTGAGAGCAGGAACACCTTGCTGGTGACGCGCTCAATGCGCCCGTGCAGGCCCATGGTGAGCCCACTGGTGAAGTCGATGAGACGCTTCGCGTCGGCCTCATTCATTCGGGAGAGGTTGATGATGACGGGCAGGCCCTCGCGGAAGTTCTCAGCGATGACCTTCGCGTCCTTGTACTCGGTGGGGTGCACCGTGAGGATCTCGTTCATCGGCTGCTGCGCCGGCTGCTTGGTGGGGGTGACCCGACGCAGCGGCGTCACGGAGGCGCGCTGGGGTGCGGGCCGAGCCGGTTCCGGCTTCGCAGCTGCCGGCGACTCCTTCGCGCTCGCGCGGGGAGCCGCAGCCTGCTGCGACGCGGCGTGCTGCTCTTCGAGGTCCTCCTCGGCGAGGCCCAGGAACACCATGGTCTTCTTCAGCGGGTTGCTCATCATTTCTCCCAACGCGGTGCGGTGCTTCGAGGCTACCTGGGGTCCGGGCGTTTTCCGGTGATTGCGCTGCCGATTCGCAGGTGTGTCGCCCCGGCGTCGATCGCCTCGCGGTAGTCGTGCGTCATGCCTGCCGAGATGGCTGTCGCCTCCGGCGCGAGCAATCGCAGTCGTTCTGAGTATTTGCGCAGCCGCGCGAAGGCGGAGGCTGGCGCTTCTTCTTCCGGCAGCGGCGCGACGGCCATGATGCCTCTCAGGCGCAGTGTCGGAGTGTCGAGCACGCGCTCGGCGATGCGTTCGAGCTCCTCGGGCGCTGCCCCGCCGCGACCTGGGTCGTCGGTGAGGTTGACCTGCACGAAGGCTTCGATGGGCTGCGGTGCCTCGACCGTGGCGAGCGCATCGACGAGCCGTTCGCGGTCGATGGAGTGGATCGCGTTCGCGTAGCGGGCGGCCTGCCTGGCCTTCTTCGTCTGCAACTGACCGATGAAGTGCCAGCGGAGGCCGAGTTCGGCAAGCTCGTCGGCCTTCGCCTGCGCCTCTTGGTGGCGGTTCTCACCGACATCGCGCACGCCCAGTTGCGCGAGTGCTGCGACGAGAGAGGCGGGGTGGAACTTCGTCACGACGATGAGCGTGACCTCGTCAGCTTCGCGGGAGGCGGATCGGCAGGCATCTGCGATCCCCTCCCGCACCGAGGCCAGCCGCTCGTCGAGCCCGGGATACGCTGCGAAGTCGACGTCGACCACGCCGGTTACCTCAGGAACTCGGGGATGTCGAGGTCGTCGTCATCATCGCCGTCGAAGGCGGGGTCGGGCAGCTGGGCTTCGACGGGCGGGTTCGACAGCACCTCGCCGAACTGACCCGTGGGCGGGTTCTGCGGCTCGGCAGCGCGCTCCCCTGCGGCATTGAAGCCCTTGAAGCCGAGGCCAGTGGCTTCGCCGTTGGCGACGGCGGCAGCGGTTCCGCTGACGGGGGCGGGCACGTCGTTGATGCTCTCGATGTGGCTGCCTCGACGACCGCGCAGCTCTGAGGACTGCACCTGGGGCGAGGGCTCGGCGTCGAAGCCGGCCGCGATCACGGTGACGCGCACTTCGTCGCCGAGGGTGTCGTCGATGACCGTGCCGAAGATGATATTGGCTTCGGGGTGCACGACATCCTGCACGAGGGTGGAGGCCTCGTAGATTTCGCTGAGGGCGAGGTTCGACGAGCCCTGGATCGAGAGCAGCACACCGTGGGCGCCCTCGACAGAGGCTTCAAGCAGCGGCGAGGCTACGGCGAGTTCGGCGGCCTTGATGGCGCGATCGGCGCCGCGGGCGGATCCGATGCCCATAAGCGCTGCGCCGGCTCCCTGCATCACCGATTTGACGTCGGCGAAGTCGAGGTTGATGAGACCGGGCGTGGTGATGAGGTCGGTGATCCCGGAGACACCCGCGAGCAGCACCTGGTCGGCTGCCGCGAAAGCTTCGATCATGCTGATGCCGGGCTCGCTGATGTCGAGCAGGCGGTCGTTGGGCACCACGATCAGGGTGTCGACGGCCTCACGCAGGGTGTGCACGCCGGCGTCGGCCTGCGCCGCACGGCGCTTGCCTTCGAAGCTGAAGGGGCGGGTGACCACGCCAATAGTGAGGGCGCCGATCGACTTTGCGATCCGCGCTACGACCGGGGCTGCCCCGGTGCCGGTGCCGCCGCCCTCGCCAGCGGTGACGAAGACCATGTCGGCACCGGCGAGCGCTTCCTCGATCTCCTCTGCGTGGTCTTCCGCTGCGCGTCGACCCACCTCGGGGTCGGCGCCGGCGCCGAGGCCGCGGGTGAGCTCGCGGCCGATGTCGAGCTTGACGTCGGCATCGCTGAGCAGCAGCGCCTGAGCGTCGGTGTTGACAGCGATGAACTCGACGCCGCGCAGGCCGAGCTCGATCATGCGGTTGACGGCATTGACGCCGCCGCCGCCGACACCGACGACCTTGATCACGGCGAGGTAGTTCTGGTTGCCTGACACGAGGATCCCCTCCAACCTTCAACCTCTAGCTGAAGTTAAAAGTTAGTATTGGCGTATACATTTACTGCGCACAACCGTATGGGGCGCAGCGCTCTCCGCGTCGCAGACACGCCGCACGAAGCAGAGCAATTCGCTCGCATCAACGGAACACCGGCGCATCCGCAGACGAGACATCGATGTATTCGACCCCGCGATCCGCAAGAGCGACAAGCATCCGGGCCAGCACCTCAGCCTTGTACCGCGTGCGATCCGCATCGCCCCACAGCACCTCGATCCCGTTCGACAGCGTGAAGGAGACATCCTGACCGCTCGACGCCGTCACCGACACCACCTGCGCACGCAGCTCATCGGGCATGTCGCGCAGCGCGCGACCAGCCGAGCGGAACGCTTCCGACGAGAAATCGGTGACAGCCCCCACACCCACCGGCGCACCAGCCGGCGGAGTTTCAGCCGACGCCAACAGCACCCCAGCAGAGTCGAACACCGCGAACCCGGCATCGCCCTGCACCGAGATTACCGGCACCCGCTCCTCGATCCGCACCAGCAGCGTATGCGGCGGCACCCGCTCCACGGCGTAATGCTGAATCATCGGAAACGGTTCGAGCGCGCGATGCACCTCCGCATCATCGACGAGCGCCAGCGGCCGGCCGTCGAAGCGGGCCAGCGCCTGCTGCACATCCGCGGGATTCACATTTACCGTGCCCACAACCTGCACCTCGCGCACCGCCATGATCGGCGTGAACGCCCCCGCCACGACGAACAGCGCAAGCGCTCCGACAGCGGCGAGGGCGATCAGCCAGTTGCGGCGACGCCGACGGCTCTCCGCCGAGAAGCGGCGGCTTTCTGAGCGCAACTGGGCGCGATGCTGCCGCTCGGCCTGCCGCAGACGGCGCTCAGCCGCGCGCACCGGATCGCTCTCCTGCGACGCGCGCAGGCGGGCGAGCGAGAATCGCGGCGCAGCTTCGGCTGACACGAGATCGAATCGATCCGCACCGTCGATGTCTCGGGCCGCGGGCTCAACGCCACCCGGCTCGGCGACCGGATCCACCTCGGCCTCTCCGCGGAGCTCCGCAGCCTCCCTCGCCTCGCGCACCTCACTGAGATCAACAGTGGGCGCGAGTGAGGGGTCGGCGACACCACCACGCGGTTCGTCCGCGCGCTGATTCGACCCAGCAGCATCTGCGAGCGCCGCAATGCGACGGCGAAGCAACGACGGGCGCGGCGTCTCCTCCACCCCGTCACCGGAAGCGGGGGTCAACGCCTGCGGCGCATCGGCATCGGGCAGACCCGGCTCCGGGGAACTGTCGAACCCGCTCGGCCGCTTCATCGACCCGACCCCCTCGTCACCGCGCCTCCCCCTACGCGCCGGTGGGCTCGAAGCGGTCGCGCAGCGCTGCGACCACCTGCGGGATCATGCGGTAAACCGAGCCGCAGCTCATCGTCACCATCACATCTCCCGGCCGTGCGATCTCGGCGAGGTAGTCGGCCGCATCCTGCCAGTCAGGGCGATACGCAACCCGACTCTGATCGGCGAAGTCGTCAGCGACCAGTGCACCGGTGACGCCCTCCACAGGATCTTCGCGCGCACCATCGACGGCGATCACGACGGTGTGATCGGCACCGGCTTCGAGTACCTCAGCGAACTCGCGGTGGAACAGCTGCGTGCGGCTGTACAGATGAGGCTGGTGGATCGCGATGAGCCGCCCCTCCTCGCCGACGACGGCCCGCGCCGAGTCGAGCAGCGCGGCGACCTCGGTGTGGTGGTGGGCGTAGTCGTCGTAGACCCGCACCCCGCCGACCTCAGCATGGAGCTCGAAGCGACGCTTGGTTCCCCCGAACTCGGCGATCGCGGCGAGCGCCGGCCCCGCCTCGAACCCGAGCCCGGTGAGCACCGCGAGAGCGCCCACCGCGTTGACAGCATTGTGGCGGCCATACACCGAAAGCTGCGCCTCGTGCCGTTCAACGGCGCCGTCGACACCTGCAAGCTCGACCACGAAACGCACCGGGCCGGAGGCATCGATCGAGACGATGCGTACATCGGCGTCGGCGTGCTCGCCGAAGGTGCGAATCGGGGCCGCAGAGCCCGCGGCGCGCACAGCTTCGAGCACCTCAATGGCGCCCGGGTCATCGGCAGAGATCACCACCTGCTCGCGGGCCCCCAGCGCGAAGTCGACGAAGGCCTGCATGAAGGCCTCGCGCGAGCCGTAGAAGTCGAGGTGCTCGGGGTCGACGTTCGTGATGAGCGCGACGGCGGTGTCGTACAGCAGGAAGGACTTGTCGCTCTCGTCGGCTTCGATCACGAACAGCTCATCGCGGCCCGGCGCCGAGCTCACACCCAGTGACTCGATGATGCCGCCGTTCACGAAAGAGGGGTCTGTGCCGAGGCCGAGCAGACCGGTGACGACCATGCCCGTGGAGGTGGTCTTGCCGTGGGCGCCGGCGACCGACACCACCCGCTTGCTGCGGGCGAGCCAGGCCAGCGCCTGTGAACGGTGCAGCACGGGGAGGCCCCGCGACAGCGCAAGCTGATACTCAGGATTGTCTTGCCAGAGGGCTCCGGTCACCACGAGCGTGTCGGCGTCGCCAACGTTCGCGGCATCGTGGCCGATGCTCACCGGAATGCCGAGCTGTTCGAGCGCCTCCGTCGAGTAGTTGGCGCTGCGATCGGATCCCGTCACCCGCACACCGGCCTGGTGCATCATGCGGGCGATGCCGCTCATGCCCGAGCCGCCGATGCCGACGAAGTGCACGCGTCCGAGCGTGTCGGGGATCTCCATCTCGAGATCGGGGTAGATCATCTGGCCTCCCAAGGATTGACACTCCAGCGTACCGCCTTCGCAGGCCGACTCACTGAGATCGCGGCTGGCTGGCGCGCTGGCGATGCACGTGTCCGATGGAGACGCGGGTGCGGATTCGCATCACTCCCGGAGTGCGTGTTCTGCCGCGGGCTTCGGCACGAGCGGCACGGCGAGCAGCGGTGTCACGGCGGTGAGCGCGAGCGCCGCGGGCACGCCGAGCACGCCGATGAGGGCTCCCACCACCGGCCCGACAGCGGCGGCGACGAGGAACTGCCCGGTGTTCTGGATCCCGAGCGCGCGCCCCGCCCAGGCGGGCCCCGCGATCTCAGCGACGGCCGTGAATGCGAGCCCGTTGTCGGCCACGCTCACGCAGCTCGCTACCAGGTAGGCGACCGCAGCTGCACCCGCCCACCCGGCCCAGCCGAACCCTGCGGTAGCAAGCAGCGCGGCGATCCCGGCGATCGCGACGAGTCGCAGCGGCCCGAGCCGCGACATCGCCCGGTCACTCCAGGCTCCCACCACAATCCGGCATGCCGCGCCGGCGAACTGGGAGGCTGCGACGAGCGCACCCGCAGCGAAGGCGCTCCAGCCGAAACCGACCGTGAACCACACGAGCCCGAAGGTCGACAGGGCGAACTGCGGCACCACGAGCAGCATCGACACCGCATGGATGCGCACGAGAGTCGACGAGGCCCGGTAGGGGCTACCGAGGGCGACGGCACCCGGTTTCGCTGCACGTTGCGGGTCGCGCACGGCGAAGGCGCACAAGATGAGACTGAGCGCGCTCAGCGCGCCACCGAGTGCGAGGGCCGGGCCGACCCCCCCGGCAGCGGCGAGCGGGGGCACTCCCAGCGCAGCCGCCGCAATGCCGAGCGGCTGGCAGGTCTGCCGGATCCCCATCGCGAGCCCTCGCCGATCAGGCGGGAACCAGCCGGTGATGAGCCGACCGCTGGCACTGTTCGTGCACGCCGAAACCGCGCCGCTCACCACGAAGGCGATACCGAGCGCGGCGAAACCGTGCACCGCCGTCGAGGCGGCGACAACGGCAACGGTCAGCGCCAGGCCGACGAGGAGTACACGCCGCTCCCCGAAGCGGTCGGTCGCCGCACCCCAGGCCACGAGCGACAGCACCAGACCGAGGTTCGGGGCTCCGGCGAGCAGGCCGGCGGCGGCGAGGCTCATCCCCTCCCGCTCAAGCATGTGCGGAATCAGGAACGCCGGAGCCGCAGAGACGACGGTGGTGGCAGCCTGCGCCACGACCATTGCGGCGAGCATGACCCACAGCCGAAGCGGGATCGGCTGCCGGGTGACGGGCAGGTGCATACGGGATCCGGCCGCAGCTCAGCGGGCCGCGAGCGCTTCTCGCACGAGCGCGAGCAAATGCTCGGTGCCGTCGAGCGTGCCGGCGCCCCTGGCGCGATCCGCCATGTCTGCGAGGCGCGCATCGTCGCGCACCAGCGGAATGAGCACCCCGCGCACCCACTCCGGGGTCAGATCATCGTCTTCGACGAGCATCGCGCCACCGGCAGCGACGACACCGGCAGCGTTGAAGCGCTGCTCGCCGTTGCCGTAACTGTACGGCACGAACACCGCCGGGATTCCGAGCCCGGAGAGCTCGCTCACCGTTGTCGAACCCGCACGCGACACGGCGAGATCACAAGCAGCGAGCGCAAGATCCATGCGGTCGCAGTACGGGATCACGGTGTAGCCGGGCACCGCCGGATCCTCGACATCGGTGAGCCCACCCCAGATATGCAGCACCTGGATGCCCGCGGCTGTGAGTGCAGCCGCCGACCCCGAGATGCCCCTGTTGATCGCCCGAGCGCCGAGGGACCCCCCGGTCACCAGCAGGGTGCGCTTGGCAGGGTCGAGCCCGAAGTGCTCGCGCGCCGATGCACGCAGCCCCACGCGATCGAGATGAGTGATCTCAGGACGCAGCGGCATCCCGGTGACGCGGGCGCCCGGAATGGGCGTTCCCGCAAAGGTCACGCCCACATAAGAGGTGCGGCGAGCCCCCAGCTTGTTCGCCATACCGGGCTTGGCATTGGCTTCGTGGATCACCACGGGCACGCCTTCCTGCGCGCCCGCACGATAGGCGGGTGCCGAGGCATAGCCGCCGAACCCGACCACGACGTCGATGGAACGCTCTCGAATGAGTGCGCGCGTCTCGCGCACCGCTCGTGCGAACCGGGCGGGAAAACGCAGTGCCGCGAGGTTCGGCCGCCTGGGGAACGGCAGCCGTTCGATGTGCACGAGTTCATAGCCCCGCTCAGGCACGAGCCTCGACTCCAGCCCCTCCCGGGTGCCGAGCACCACGATCTCAGCGTCGGGTTCCTCGGCCCGGATGAGGTCGGCGAGCGCGAGCAACGGGTTGACGTGGCCGGCAGTGCCGCCGCCGGCGAGCAGGTAGCGTGTCATCGGATGCCTCGGCTCCTTCTTCCTGTGGAGGCGGTAGCTTCGAGCTCCGCCCGGTACTGTGCGCCGTCGCGCGCGATCGAAATGACCACACCGATGGCGGCGAGGCACGCGATGAGTGCGGTGCCGCCGGCGCTGATGAGCGGCAACGGCACCCCCAGCACCGGGAACACGCCGATCACAACGCCGATGTTCACAAACGCCTGACCGACGATCCAGACCATGATGCCGCCCACAACCGCGCGACCGAACCTGTCGCGGGCGCGGGTGATCACCCGCAGCATCACCACCATCAGCACGATGAACAACACGATGACGAGCAGCGCGCCGATCAGCCCGAGCTCCTCGCCGATGATGGCGAAGATGTAGTCGTTGTCGGCCGCGGGCAGCCACGACCATTTCGCCTTAGAATTGCCGAGCCCCACACCGAACAGGCCGCCGCTGGCGAGCGCCCACTTGCCGTGCGTCGACTGCCAGTCGAGCCCGCTGTAGTCATCGGTGCCACCGGCGTGGCTGAGCAGACGCGCCATACGGTTCTGGCTGGTCAACACGAAGAACACCACCGCGAGCAGGCCTCCGCCAGCCGTGACCCCGAGCGTCTTCCAACTGATCCCACCGAAGTACATCGCGCCGAACACCATGGCCGCCATGATCAGCACCGTGCCGAGGTCGCGCCCCAGCAGCACCACGCCCAGAGCGATCACCGCTCCGGGCAGGATGATCGGAATGATCTCGTGCCGCATCTGACCCAGCAACGGCTCTTTGCGCTGCAGCACCGCTCCCACCCAGACCACGAGCGCCAACTTCAACGCCTCCGAGGGCTGCGCGCCAAGACCGCCGATCTGAATCCAGTTGCGATTGCCGTACACCTCGATACCGAGCGGGGTGAACACCAGCAGCTGCAGCGCAATACCCACCGCGAGCAGCACCCATGCCCACCGCTTCCAGAACGACACCGGCATCGCCGCAGCGATGAGCATCAGCGGGATACCGATCAGTGCGAACGAGGCCTGACGCCAGAACCCGCCGAAGAACCCCTGATCGTCGAGGTATGAAGTGATCGACGAAGCCGAGAGCACCATGATGAGGCCGAAGCCCACGAGCAGCAGCGTGATGGTGTAGAGGGCGGCGACCGTCGAGTCGGATCCGGTGCGCAGCATCGCCCCCAGGCTGATGCGGGCCTGGCCGGGCGCGCTCCCCCCGATCCCCTCCGATTCGGACGCCACGCCACTCACTCCAGTTCGCGCACGGCCGCCTGGAACTGGCGGCCCCGATCCGGGTAGTCCGTGAACTGATCCATCGACGCGGCCGCAGGGGCCAACAGCACGGTGTCGCCCTCGCTCGCGAGCGAAGCCGCGGCCTCCACGGCGCGCGTCATCACCTCGCCGGCAGAGCCCTCAGCCACCATCTCTCGCTGCGCGATCTCCGGCACGATCTCGATGCGCGGCACCTCGGGCGCGTGCGCTTCGAGTGCGGCGAGCACCTCGGCCCGTTCGGCCCCGATGACCACGACACCCCGCAGACGGTGCGCGTGGGCCGCAACCAGTTCAGCGATATCGACGCCCTTCAGCAGGCCGCCCACGATCCATACCACCCGCTGCAGGGCCCGCAGCGACGCATCGGCCGCGTGCGCGTTGGTGGCCTTCGAATCGTCGACCCAGGCGACACCCGCCACCTCCCCGAGCTGCTGCGCACGGTGAGCGTCAGGCACGAAGCCGAGAATCGCTCGCGCGATATCAGCGGGCTCCACGCCCCGTGCCCGCGCGAGCGCGCTCGCGGCGAGCACGTTCTGCACCATGTGGGGTGCGGCGATGCCGCGCTCGGTAAGCTCGGCGACCGTCACCAACTCATAGGCCTCGCTGCGCCGCTCCGCGTGGAAACCGCGATCGATGAGAATCCCCTCGACCACCCCGAAGCCGCTCGGCGGAGGCGAGTCGAGACCGAAGCTCACCGCGCGCGCCCCCTCGATGACATCGGCTTCTTCGACCATGCGCTCGGTCTCGGCATCGGCGCGGTTGTAGACGCAGGCGACCTGCGTGTGCTCATACACCTTCGCCTTCGCAGCCCAGTAGCCCTCGACGCTGCCGTGCCAATCGAGGTGGTCGTCGGCGAAGTTGAGGCACGCGCTCGCATAAGGCGAGATCTCGCCCAACCGGGCGAGCTGGAAGCTAGAAAGTTCGACCACGATCACGTCGTAACCCTGCGGATCGCGCAACGCGTCGAGAATCGGTGTGCCGATATTGCCGGCAGGGGTGGCCCGTAAGCCACCAGCCACCAGCATGTGCGCGGTGAGTTGCGTAGTAGTGGTCTTGCCGTTGGTGCCCGTGATGCAGATCCAGTCGGCAACTCGCGCGGTCTTGTCGCGTAGCCGCCAGCCGAGCTCGATATCGCCCCACACCGGGATGCCCTGCTGCGTCGCCCACGACGTGAGCGGATGGTCAGGCCGATAACCCGGCGACACCACCACGAGATCAGGCCCGAACGCGGCAAGATCGCCCAGCTGCTCAGGGTTGGTGTCGGCGCGGAAACGCTCCGAGCCGATCACATCGAGCAGGCGCTCGCGATCCGGATCCGGAGCCCCATAGATCACCCGCACCCGCGACCCCAGCTCCACAAGCGTGTCTGCGACCGAGAATCCGGTCACCCCGAGCCCCAGCACGGCAACCCGCAGGCCAGCCCAGTCGTCGTGCCAGCTCGCGAGCGCGAGCACCCGCTCAGTGGTCCACTCGGTCTGGTTCACCTGATCCCCCGCCGTCTCCGTCATGCCGTTCCCGGTCACTGCTGCAGCAACCATTCGCCGTAGAACGCGCCGACGGCCGACACCGCGAACAGGCCAGCAACGATCCAGAAGCGCACCACAACGGTCACCTCGGCCCAGCCCTTCAACTCGAAGTGATGGTGGATCGGACTCATCAGGAAGATGCGCCGTCCCTTCGTCACCTTGAAGTAGAGGCGCTGCAGAATCACCGAGCCTGTTTCAATGATGAACAGGCCGCCCACGAGCACGAGCAGCAGCTCAGTGCGGGTGAGGATCGCGAGAGCCGCGATCGCACCGCCGATGGCCATCGAACCCGTGTCGCCCATGAACACCTTCGCGGGGTTCGTGTTCCACCACAGGAAGCCCGCGAGACCGCCCAGGAACGCCGCCGCGATCACCGCAAGGTCCATCGGATCCCTGGTGCCGTAGCAGCCAAGCTCTCCGCCTGTCGCCGCGCAGCCCTGCGCGCCCTGCCAGAACCCGATCACGAGGTAGGCGCCGAAGGCGAAGATCGCCGCTCCAGCGGCGAGCCCGTCGAGCCCGTCGGTGACATTGACCGCATTGGTGGTGGCGGTGACGATCACCATGATCCAGATGATGAACAGCACCGTGCCTGCAACCGCACCGAACATCAGGAAATCGAATGAGGTATCGCGGAACAGCGAAATGTGGGTCGAAATCGGTGTCACACCGGCGTCGTTCGCGAACTGCAACCCCAACAGGGCGAACGCGATCGCGATGGCGACCTGACCTGCGATCTTCGCCCAACCGTTCAATCCGGCCGAGTGCTGCAAACGGGCCTTCATGAAGTCGTCGATGAAGCCCACGAGGCCGGCTCCGACAGCCATCAGAATCACCAGCAAGGCAGAGGGCGACGGCGTCTCCCCCATCACGAACTTGCCCACGAAGTAGGCGATCACGGAGCCGGACAGGAAGATGAGGCCGCCCATGGTGGGCGTGCCGCGCTTCACCTCGTGTTCCTTCGGCCCGTCGACCCGGATGGGCTGACCCCAGCGCAAACGGTTGAAGCCGCGCACGAACAGCGGTGTGAGCAGCAGCGAGTACAGCAGCGAGAAACCGCCCGCGATCAGCAGCGCAATCATGCGTGGGCCTCCCCCAGGCGGTCGCCGAGGCTTTGCAGCCCCGCCGAGTTCGACGACTTCACGAGCACGGTGTCGCCCGGCTGAAGCGTGCGCTCCAGGTAGTCGTAGGCCTCATCCTGGGTCTCGAAGAACACGCTCTCGCCATCCCACGAACCCTCATTGATCGCACTGATGTGGAGGTGACGCGCCTCCGCACCCACCACCACAAGCTCGGAGATACGCAGCCGCACAGCCTGCAGGCCGATGCGGATGTGCTCCTCGATCGAATACTCGCCGAGTTCGCTCATCGCCCCGAGCACGGCGACCGAACGCCCGTCCGGCTTGCGGATCTGGGCGAGAGTGCGCAGCGCGGCGCTCATGGAATCCGGGCTGGCGTTGTAGGCATCGTTGACGATCGTGATGCCGTCGCGACCGCCGAGCACCTGCATCCGGCCGGGCGCGGCCAGGGTCGCGGCCTCCAGCGTCTCGACAATGTCGACAAGCGGCAGACCCAGCTCAAGGCCCACAGCCGCCGCAGCAAGAGCGTTCATGACGTGGTGCTCGCCGAGCACTCGGAAGTGCACCGGCGACTGCGCTGACTCACCACTCGGGAGCGTCGCGTGCAGCGTGAAGCGGGTGCCCTCGGCTGAGGAGTCGACGTCGCTCGCGCGCACATCGGCCTCCGGGTGCAGACCGAACCACCGCACCCGGGCACGGGTGAGGTCTGCCATCTTCGCGACCCGGGGATCGTCTCGGTTGAGCACCGCAACCGCGGTGTCGGGCAGATCGCGCACCATCTCGCTCTTCGTGCGGAAGGTGGTTTCGATGCCGCCGAACTCGCCTGCGTGCGCGAGACCCACCGAGAGCACCACACCGATGTGCGGCGGGGCCATCGCCGTCAGCCTGGCGATCTCGCCCTCGGCGCTTGCGCCCATCTCGGCGACCAGCGTGCGGGTGGTGTCGTCGACGCGCAGCATCGTGAGCGGCCCGCCGACCTCGTTGTTGAACGATTTCTCCGAAGCCACAGTCGGCCCAAGCCGCTTCGCCATCTCGGCGACGAGGTTCTTGGTCGTGGTCTTGCCGTTGGATCCGGTGATCCCCACGATGGTGAGATCACCGCGCTCGCGCACCCGACGCACCACCTCGGTCGCGAGCGCACCGAGCGCGTCAGTCGCGTCGGCGACCACGATCTGCGGCACCGGCTCGTCGAGCTGCCGCTCCACCACCAGCAGCGCGGCGCCGGCGGCAACGGCCTTTCCCGCGAAGAGGTGTCCGTCGGTCTCCTCGCCGCGACGAGCGAAGAAGATCTGCCCGGGGCGCACCTCTCGCGAGTCAGTCTGCGATTCTCCCGTCACCACAGTCAGCGGGTCGGCCCCGTTTGCAACGAGCCGCCCAGCCGTCGCTCGCGCAACCTCGTCAAGCGTCAGTTCAATCACGGAAGCAATCCTGCCTCGCGGAGCGCACCGCGTACCTCATCACGCGCCGAGTACGGCAGATGCTGACCGGCGACTTCCTGGTAGTCCTCGTGTCCGGGACCGGCATACAGGATAACGTCACCGGCTCCGGCGAGCGAAATGGCGAGCCGGATCGCGGCGCGGGGGTCGCCCTCCTCGATGATCTCGGCGTGGTTCGCTGAGCGGGCCCCCGCGATGAGTTGCGCGCGGATCGCCTCCGGCGGCTCGGAACGGGGGTGGTAGTCGCAGACGATCACGGTGTCTGATCCTGCCGCCGCGATCCGACCCATCTCCTCGCGCTTGGTGGTATCTCGATCGCCATCAGCACCGAACAGGAAGATGATCTTGCCAGGCGCAACCTCGCCGAGCGCGTCGAGCATCGCTTCGAACGCCCCAGGAGTGTGCCCATAGTCGACGTAAAAGCGAGGGCCGCCGGCACCTTCGGCTGACATCAGCTCGAGTCTGCCGGGAATATAGACGGGAATCCGACCGCCGTTCAGGCCGGCCTCGACCTGCGCGAGCGGCACACCGGCCTCGTGCAGCATGATCAGCGCCAGCGCCGCGTTCTCGGCCATGAACCTGCCGAACAAGGGCACACTGCCCCGGAAATGCGCGCCCTCCGGGCCCTGAAGCACGAAAGAGACCCCGTCGATGGTCTGCCTGGTGATCGCGAGATGCCAGTCGGCGTCCTGACCGTACTCGGTGGCGAGCCTGGTGACCGGGATGCGCGACTCGCGCGCGATCCGCTGCCCATGCGGCGAGTCGACCACCACCACACCGCGCTCAGCATGCTCGGGTGCGAACAGTGCGAGCTTCGCAGCGAAATAGCTCTCCATATCGCCGAAATCATCGAGATGATCCTGCGAGAAGTTGTTGAACGCCACAGCGTCGAAACGCACACCGTCGATGCGGTGCCGCTCCACAGCGTGCGCCGACACCTCAAGTGCAACGCCGTCAACGCCGCGCTCGCCCATCCGGGCCAGCAGGGCGTGCAGCTCGGGTGCCTCTGGGCTGGTGAGATCTGAAACAATCACCTCGTCGCCGATGCGACGCTCTGCAGTCGAGCTGAGGCCCGGGGTGAAACCTGCCGCGCGCAATAGCTCGGCGAGCAGGTAGACCACGCTCGTCTTGCCGTTGGTGCCAGTGATCCCGAAGACCTTCGCAGCGAAATCGGCGGTGCCGTACACGCTCGCAGCAACCTCCCCGAGGATCTCACGCGGATTCTGCTCTGCGATGAGGATCGGCAGTGTCGAGCCGGCCTCGCCGGCAATCCGCGCCCCCTCCGCATCGGTGAGCAGAGCCACCGCACCCGCGGCTTCGGCCTGCGTCGCGAACTCGGCACCGTGCCTGCGGGCCCCGGGCAGAGCCGCGTAGAGGTCGCCAGGCCGCACGTCCCTCGAGTCGAGGGTGACACCGGTAACGGCGAGGCCGGCGGTGTCGCCTGCGATTTCGAGAGCGAAGCGCACCGCCAGCTCGCCGAGCCGGACGGGTGCGGGATGCTGCGGTCGGATGCTCATGGCATCTCCGGTACTCACTGCGTTGGCCTCCTGCGGGGGTCTGGTCAGTACTCCGTGGGGAGCGGTTCGAACGTTCCTGTGGAGGGCGGGATACGGAAGGTGCGGATCGTCGCCTCTGCCACCTCCCGGAACGCAGTGACGGCAGCGGTGCCGCCGTCACCCGCCGTCGGGAATGCTATCGATGCTACCGCGACGTAGCGAGGATCGTCGGCGGGGAAGATGCCGGCGAAGGAGTTCACGTAGCTGCCGCTGCGGTATCGGCCGGTCTCCGGGTCCACCTGCTCCGCAGTGCCGGTCTTGCCCGCGATCCGGTAGCCGGGGATGTCGATGATGTTCTTGTACCAGCCCTGCGTCACGACGGTCTCGAGCATCTGCATGACCTGATCCGACGTCTCCTCAGAGACGGCCCGCTGTGGCTCGCCATGGTCGAGTTCGGTGCGCTTGCCTGCGGCATCGGTGCAGCCGCGCACCAAGCCCGGCGGAATGCGCACCCCACCGTTCGCGATCGTCTGATACACGCCCGCGGTCTGCACGATCGTGGCCGACAGCGCCTGCCCGAACGAGGTGTTATAGGAAGTTTGGCGATCCCACTCATCTGGTGGGTACAGAAGACCGGAATCCTCAACGGGCATCCCAGCATGGGTGCCGACCCCAATGCCAAAGCGCTGCAGGTAGTCGTAGCGAGTCTCGGCGGGCAGCAGATTACCGAGGGTCGCAGTGCCCACGTTCGACGACTGGGTCAGAATGCCAGTGAGCGTCCACTGCTTCGGCTCGTGCCGGAAGGAGTCGCCGAATCGCACACCAGGCTCGGGCTCCAGATAATCGGGGGTGAGGTTGCGGGTCGCCGGCGTCGCGACGCCCTGGTCGATGAGCGCCGAAGCCGTGATGGTCTTGAAGGTCGAACCGGGTTCGAAGGGCGAGGTGAAGGATCGGGCCTCGCGTTTGGCGGGGTCAGAGGCGTCCACGTCGTTCGGGTCGACGGAACCGTCCTCGGCGACGGCCACCAGCTCACCGGTTTTGACGTCCATGACCACGAGCATTCCCCACGCAGACGCGGTGCGCTGCACCTGAGCGTTGATGGCCTGCTGCGCCTCCCACTGCAGGTCGAGGTCGATGGAGAGGTCGACTGTGCCGCCGTCGACTGCCTTCTCGGTGACGACGACGCTGCCCGGCAGCGCGACACCGTCGGCTCCGCGCTCATAGGTCTCCTGGCCGTCGACTCCGGTGAGGCACTCGTTCTGCGAGAGCTCGACGCCCGAGAGCGGCACACCCTCGAAGCCGTTGAATCCGATCAGGTTGCCGGCGACGGCACCGTTCGGGTAATCGCGAGTGTGGTGCTGGTCAAAGGTGAGCCAGGGTATCTGCAGCTTCTTGAGCTTGTTCAGCGTCGGCAGGTCGACGCCGCGCTTCACGTAGGCGAAGTCGGATTTGGGGTTCTCCGCGAGCGCATCGTCGACGATCTTCTGGATCTCCTCCGCCGACTGCCCGGTGAGCGCCCCGATCTCGGCGAAGGCCTCTTTCGCCGTCACCGTAACGGTGCCGATACCGCGCTCGAAATCGGGCCTCGGAAACTTGCCGCCGTTGAGCGTGGTGTTCTTCGGAGAAAGCTGCACGTCATAGCGCTCATCGGTCGTGGCGAGCACCTCGCCGTTGCGATCGACGATGTCGCCACGCACGCTCGAGATCTTCACGGGCACCGCTCGTTTGTCCCGGGCGTCCTCGTTCAAGGCAGCGGCCGACACCATCTGCACGTCGACGAGACGCACGAGGAAGATGAGGGCCGCGATCACGACGATCGCGAGTGCGATGGTGCGCCGCAGCGCGGCTGTGCGGAGTGGTCGCATGTTCCGTCACCTCTCGTGCGCAGTGCTCCGGGAGCCCGCTCAGCGGGTCTCCGGAGCGGGCAGCTTGCCCTTCCAACGTACCGGCGGCTCCATGGATTGCTCCTGTGCGCCACCGACGGCGTCGCGCGGCACGAGCAAGCCCTCGGCGTCGACGACGGGCATGGATTCGAGTGTGGAGTTGGGCACGAGATTGCCCCGCACCTCAGACGTGGGTGAGTCGAGCGCACCGAGCACGGCACCGTCGCTGAGTCGCAGGGTGGCGGGCCTCGCGTTCTGCACCATGCCGAGCGCAGCAGCGTTCTCGGCAAGGTTCTGCGGCGAGGAGAGCTTGTCGACGTTCTGGGAGAGCACCCGCTCCACCCGGGAGAGATCCCGCTGCTCGATTTCGAGCGCCCGCGCCTCGTAGGCACCCTGGGAGATCGCGATGCTCAGACCCAACTGTGTTGCGAGGATCACGAGGATCACGCCGACCGCGACCAGGCCGCCGATGAGCGGGCTCGCGGCACGCCGCCGGGCCGACTGCGGGGCTTCGGCGATGCGCAGATGGCGTTCGCCGGTGCCCGGCCGAGCCGGGGCGGTCGCCGGAGCACCGGCCCGCAGGGCACCGCCTGCCAGGTCACCGCCTGCGGGAGCGGTGTCGAATCGGATCGGAACCGTGCTGTTCATCGCACCTCCCTCGTGCGCTCGGCGGCTCGCAGCCGTACCGGAATGGCCCGCGGGTTGCGGGCGCGTTCTGCGTCGTCGGCAACTTCCGCACCGCGGGTGAGGAGGCGGAACTCGGGCCGGTGCTCGGGCAGTTCGACGGGCAACCCCGGTGGGGCCGTCGACTTGCTGCGCTTCGTGAGTTCGCGCTTCACGAGGCGGTCTTCGAGCGACTGGTAGGACATGACCACTGCACGCCCACCCAGAGCGATGAGGTCGAGGGCTGCGGGGATCGCGCGTTCGAGCACCGCAAGTTCGCCGTTCACCTCGATGCGCAACGCTTGGAAGACGCGCTTGGCCGGGTGCCGCTGATCCCGCACCGCAGCAGGCGTGGCCTGTTGCAGCACGTCGACGAGCTGGCCGCTGCGCTCGATAGGCGCCTCGGCCCGTGCGGCGATGATCGCACGGGCGTAGCGGGCGGCAAGCGGCTCTTCGCCGTAGCGTTCGAAGATTGCCCGCAGACGCCCTTCGGGGGCGGTGGCGAGCACTTCGGCGGCGGTCTCGCCGCGACTCTGGTCCATACGCATGTCAAGCGGGGCGTCCTGCGCATAGGCGAAGCCGCGGTCAGCCTCATCGAGTTGCAGCGAGGAGACGCCGAGATCGAAGAGCACGCCGTCGATGCGGTCGTATCCTGCGTCGCGCACGGCCTGCCCGATCTCGTCGTAGACGGCGTGCACGCGCACGATGCGATCGCCAAATCGTTCGAGCCTGCGACCGGCGAGCCCGAGGGCTTCGGTGTCGCGGTCGAGTCCGATGACGGTGAGGCCCGGGTGAGCCTCCAGCATGGCTTCGGTGTGGCCGCCCATGCCGAGGGTCGCGTCGACGGCTACTGCGCCAGGCTTGTCGAGAGCGGGCGCGAGCAGCTGGAGGCAGCGCTCGAGCAGCACGGGTACGTGCAGTTCGCTGGCATCGCGCTCGTCGCTGGCGTCGCGCTCGGGAGTGTGATGTTGGATCATGATGCGTCCGGGCTAGAACATGCCCGGGATCACCTCCTCCTCGATATCGGAGAACGCCGACTCCTGCTCGGTCAGGTAGCGCTGCCAGGCGTCGGCATCCCAGATCTCGGCACGACTGCCGGCTCCGATCACCGCAAGCTCGCGGTCGAGGCCTGCATATTCGCGCAGGGCCTGCGGAATCGTGACACGGCTCTGCTTGTCAGGGGTCTCGGGGTGGGCACCCGAGAGAAATACGCGCAGGTAGTCCCGCGCCTGCTTCGAGGTAACGGGGGCCTGGCGGATGCGTTCGTGCATCTCGGTGAACTCGCCCTCGCTGAAGACATAGAGGCAGCGCTCCTGACCGCGGGTGATGACCAGCCCGTCGGCGAGCTCATCGCGGAACTTGGCGGGCAGGATCAGGCGGCCCTTCTCGTCGAGGCGGGGCGTGAAGGTACCGAGGAACACGGACGCCCCCTTTCACCATCTCGACTGTGGAATCCCACACTACTCCACTTTCCTCCACTTCACTGCTCTTTCTCTCCACTTGACCCGCACACTCTCCTCCGGACGCTCAACTCCGTTGATATTCCGGCGGTTATGCCGACACCCCTAAGCGCGGAGACGCTACCCCTGCACCCACCCAAACCGCCGAAGACAGAGCTCAGCAGCGCCAAATCCCTGCCCACTCAGGCAGAAGTGGAGCAAAGTGGAGGCGAGTGCGCGAGGCAGCAGTCAGCAGGCAGCGCAGCACTACAGCGCTACCGCAGCACGCCGAGTGCGGGCATGCAAAAGGCCGCGGTCGAAACCGCGGCCTGTGACGATGCGAGATGCGCTTTAGCGTTCGCCTTCCATGCGCTCATCCCAGCGTCGCTCCATGCGCTCACTGAACGACTCGCGCGATGACGCCCGGGCACCCGAGGCATCACCTGGCTTGCCGAGCGAGGCCCCGTCGTTCGCATCAGCGGAGGAACCGCGAGCGAACATGAGCATCACACCGCCGAGCATTGCAGCAAAGCCGATGAGGCCGAGCCAAAGCTGCTGCGCAGCGACTCCCCCGACCAACACGCCCAAGCCGACGAGCACCACGACGATGCCGAGCACGAGGGACCGGTAGTTCAAGCGGCGGCGCGCTCCGGGAACGGTCTGCAGCACGTCGGCTTCGCTCTGATAGAAGCTGCGCTCCATCTCGTCGAGCAGCCGCTGTTCATGTTCTGACAGCGCCATGACGATCCCTCCCGCACTTGAATGATCCGTTGTGCACAGTCTACTGTCTTCGGTGCGCGGCTAGGCTAGTCGCGTGCAAGAAACGACACGACTCGCAGGGCTTATTCAGGAGCGGATCAACGACACGCTGGCCCGCCATCGCACCGCTCTCGAACCCCTCGGGGCTGACGCTGAACCCCTGCTCGACGAAGCCTTCGGTTTTCTCTCTGGCGGGAAGCGCTTCCGCGCCCAGTTCGCGGTGCTCGGCTACCGCGCGATCCGCCCCCTCGAACTATCTTCAGAAGTCGACACCGAGTTTGGGGCCGTGCTCGACGCGGCGTGCGCCCTCGAGCTCTTCCATGCGGCGGCCCTGATCCACGACGATGTCATCGATCGCTCGGACACGCGCCGCGGCCGCCCCGCAACGCACCGCCTGTTCGCGGCGATGCATCAGCAGCGCGGATGGCGCGGCTCGGCCGAGCACTTCGGCCTCGCGGGCGCGATCCTGCTCGGCGATCTGCTGCAGTCTTGGGCCGACGAACTCATGCAGGCCGCGGGCGACGCGCTGCCCGACCGCGATGCCGCACAGCGGGCGCGCAGGCACTTCGACCGGATGCGCAGCGAGGTCGCCACGGGGCAGTATCTCGACGTCCTCGAGGAGCAGCATGCCGAGTTCGCCGCGCACGAGGAACAGCTCGAGCGTTCCACACGGGTGCTCGTTTACAAGTCGGCGAAGTACAGCGTCGAGGCTCCGCTGCTCATCGGGGCGGCGCTCGCCGGGGCGAGCGAGCAGCATGAGCAGGCACTGTCTGACTTCGGTCTGCCGGTGGGCGTGGCCTTCCAGCTGCGGGATGATCTGCTCGGCGTGTTCGGCGATGAAGAGCTGACAGGCAAACCCATCGGCGATGACCTCAGCGAGGGCAAGCGCACCGTGCTCGTCACGCTCGCTCGCGAAAAGCTGCCGACCACGCAGCGACGCATCTTCGACGACATGCTCGGCAGCGAGCTCGACAGCCTGCAGGTTGCCATGCTGCAGCGCACGATTCGCGAGAGCGGGGCTATCGAGCAGATCGAGGAGATGATCACACTCAACCTCGACCGCGCCACGACAGCGCTGCAGCGCGCGCGGATCAGGCCGGATGCGGCGCAGTTGCTGCTCAGCCTGTCGGAACGCGCCGCCCGCCGAGCGTTCTAACGCGCGACTCGCTTCCCCCGGCTGCGGGGCTCAGCTCGGCCGACAGGCCGGTTGCAGGGCTAGAAGGCGAGCGACTGTGTTGCGCGACGCACCGCACTCTTGCGTCCGGCGCGCAGCGAGTCGATCGGCCGCTCCCCCAACTCCTCATTGGGCGAGAGCAGCCACGCCACCATTTCCTCGTTCGAGAAGCCCGCGTCGAGCAGCACCAGGATCGTGCCGCGCAGCGGAGGCAGCGGGGCCCCGTCTTGCACGAACTCCGCTGGCACGCTCAGCACACCGTCGACGCGCACGGCGGCGAGGTAGTGATCTTCGATGAGTCGGTGGATCTTGCCTGGTGCGAGGTTGAAGATCTCGACGAGATCCGGCATCGTCAGGAACGGCGTTTCTGGTGCAATGTTCTGGGCCACACTGCAACTCTGCCAGCGTCCTCAGCGGATCGCAATCCGCGGCCGCGCGGCGCGCATCCCACGAGCGCGCATCCTTCTTCCGTAGAATTTCGACGTGACCTCTGTGCCTGTCGACCCGCTGATCGGGCAAACGCTCGACGGACGATACGTGATCCGCTCGCGCATCGCCCGCGGTGGAATGGCAATGGTGTACCTCGCGAACGATCTGCGGCTTGAGCGCCGGGTCGCGGTGAAGGTCATGCACGAGCATCTCGCCGAAGACGAGAACTTCACGCGACGCTTCGAGCAGGAGGCGCGCAGCGCCGCGGGTCTTTCCCATCCGAATCTGGTGAACGTCTTCGATCAGGGGCACGATCTCGGTCGCACGTATCTCGTGATGGAGTATTTGCCGAGCATTACGCTGCGCGAGCTACTGAAGCAGCAGAAGCGACTCACGGCGGAGCAGTCGCTTGAGATCGGCGGCGCTGTGCTCTCGGGTCTCGCGGCAGCGCACCAGGCCGGAATCGTGCACCGTGACCTCAAGCCCGAGAATGTGCTGCTCGCCGATGACGGTCGTATCAAGCTGGGTGATTTCGGCCTTGCGCGCGCGGTCAGTGCGAACACCACGACCGGCCAGGCGCTGCTCGGCACGATCGCGTATCTCTCCCCCGAGCTGGTCACCCGCGGCATTGCCGATGCCCGCAGCGATCTGTACGCCTTCGGCATCATGCTGTACGAGATGCTCACCGGGTCGCAGCCGTTCACCGGCGAGCAGCCGATGCAGATCGCGTATCAGCACGCGCACTCCGAGGTGCCGGCCCCCTCGCTGAAATCGAGCGAGGCATCGCCAGAGCTTGACGAGCTGGTGCGGTGGACCACGCAGCGCGACCCGGAGGATCGCCCGCGCGACGCTTCGGAAGCGCTCGCGTTCATGTCTGGGCTCACGTCGGGGCATGCTCCGTCGGGTGCGACCAGGGTGCTGCCCGCAGATCTCTCCGGGGGCACGCCGACGCCCTCCACTACAGTGCTCGACGGGGCGCAACGGCAGGCGCTCGCGGCTGGCCTCGACGACGCCGAAACCGGCAGCACTGGCTCACCGTCGACGCCGGCTTCGCCGATCGACCGTGCGGCGTCTGCCGCCGCCAAGCGCACGCGGAAGGGACGAATCGCCGCAGCGCTGCTGGTGCCGCTCATCGCACTGGCGGGCGGCACGGGCTGGTGGTTCGGTCAGGGCCCCGGGTCGCGGGTCACGGTTCCCGATGTTGCCGGGCAGGAGATCGCCGAGGCCCAGGGGGCACTGGAAGATCGCTCGCTGCTGGTGGAGATCATCGAATGCTCCAGCCTTGACGTGCCTGCCGGTTTGGCGGCGAGCACCGACCCGGAGTCGGGCTCGCGTCTCGACAGGGGCAGCACGGTGCGTCTGTGTCAGTCGAGCGGGCCGAAGCAGTTGCCAGTGCCGGCGATCGCGGGATTGCCTCTTGAACAGGCGCAGCAGGCGATCAAGGGCGCGGGTTTCACCTTTGGTGAGGTGCGTGAAAAGCGTTTCGATGCGGCTGCCGCTGACACGGTGCTCGCAGCGCTCGGCGAAGATGGTGAGCCGCTCGCAGAGACGTACCCCGAGCGCGGCCGGGTCGACCTTGTCGTTTCGGCTGGCGCTATCCCCGATGTCGCCGGCCTCTCGATCGAGCAGGCCTCGCGCGCGCTGCGTGCGAGCGGGCTCACGGTCGACACCTCACTGAACGCCGAGGAGCACCACGCAGACATCGAAAAGGGGCGTGTCATAGCGATGCTCCCCACCACTGATCCGGTGCGCCCGGGCGACTCGGTCGGCCTGACGGTGTCGCTCGGCCCGGAGCTGTTCGATATCCCAGATGTTTCGGGCATGGGCCTGCAGGAGGCGATGGACGCTCTTGCCGCGGCAGGTTTCTCACCTACAACGCTTGTTCCAGACGCCCTGCGCGGCTTCGCAAAGGCCACCGGCACTGATCCGGCGGCGGGTGATCGGGTGCCTGCCGGCACGGAGATCCGCGTCAAAAGCACAATCTCGCTCTGAGCCGGGCCAGGGCCGCGGCCTCAACGGCAGGGATGCGGCAGATGGCGGATCCGCATGTCTCGATGCGTTGCGGGTGCGCAGCGCCCCCAACACGAAGAACCCGGGGGCCATGCGGCCCCCGGGTTCTCAATACGCAGCCGAAGTTGCGGTGCGGTCAGATCAGAGCTGCTTCAATTCTTCAGCCACTTGGAAGGCGAGTTCGAGCGACTGGCGGTGGTTGAGGCGCGGATCACAAACCGACTCGTAGCGGGTGGCCAGTGCTTCCTCGTCGATGTTCTCGGAGCCGCCGAGGCACTCGGTCACGTCGTCGCCGGTGAGCTCGACGTGGATGCCGCCGGGGAAGGTGCCGACCTCGCGGTGGGCTTCGAAGAACCCGCGCAGCTCGTCCATGACGTCATCGAAGCGGCGGGTCTTGTACCCCGTCGAGGAGGTGATGCCGTTGCCGTGCATCGGGTCGGTAATCCACAGTGGGGTCGCGCCTGCGTCGCGCACCCCGGCGAGCAGGCCGGGCAGCACGTCGCGGATCTTGCCGGCGCCCATGCGGGTGATGAAGGTGAGTCGGCCGGGCTCGCGCTCGGGGTCGAGCTTGTCGATGAGGCGCAGCGCGTCGTCGACGGTGGCCGTCGGGCCGAGCTTCACTCCGATCGGGTTGCGCACGTGCGACAGGAATTCGACGTGGGCACCGTCGAGATCGCGGGTGCGCTCCCCGATCCAGAGCATGTGGCCGGAGGTGTCGTAGAGCTCTCCGGTACGCGAGTCGACGCGGGTGAGGGGGCGCTCGTAGTCGAGCAGCAGCGCCTCATGGCTGACGTAGAACTCGGTCTGCTTGAGTTCGCTGTGGTCGACGCCGCAGGCATCCATGAAGCGTACGGCGCGGTCGATTTCGGCGGCGAGCGATTCGTAGCGCTGGTTGGCAGGGTTCGAGACGAAGCCCTGGTTCCAGGCGTGCACCTGGCGCAGGTCGGCGAAGCCCCCCTGTGTGAAGGCGCGGATCAGGTTGAGTGTCGACGCGGAGACGTGGTAGCCCTGCACGAGCCGCGACGGGTCTGCGGTGCGCGATTCGGGGGTGAACTCGTAGCCGTTGACGAGGTCGCCGCGGAAGGCGGGCAGCGTGACGTCACCGCGGGTTTCGGAGTCGCTCGATCGGGGCTTCGCGAACTGGCCTGCCATGCGTCCCACCTTGATGACGGGCATCGAAGCGCCGTAGGTGAGCACGACTGCCATTTGCAGCAGGGTCTTGACCCGGTCGCGGATCTTGTCTGCGGTGGCCGCGACGAACGTTTCGGCGCAGTCGCCTCCCTGCAGCAGGAAGGCTTCGCCGCGCGCTGCGGCTGCGAGACGGGCGCGCAGCTGATCGGCTTCGCCTGCGAAGACGAGCGGGGGCTGAGCGGCGAGTTCTTCTGAGGCTGCCTGCACGGCGGCGGGATCCGGCCAGGTGGGCTGCTGCTTCGCCTCGAGCGCGCGATACGCGTCGAGCTCCGCGAAGGCGCGGGCGGCAGTATCGGTGGTGTGGCTCGTCATCTTCGATCCCTCGGTCGACAAACGGGTATGCTTGCGCGGCAGCTGGTGGCTGCAGCACTCTCAGCCTACTAGCGCGGAGGGGCGGATCTGGCCGTTCAGGGCTTGCGTACGCTGGAGGCGTAGACGTCGACGTACTGCTGACCGCTGAGGCGCTGAATTTCGAGCATGATCTCGTCGGTGACGCTGCGCAGCACGAAGCGGTCGGCGCTCATGCCCGAGAAGCGGCTGAAGTCGAGGGGTTTGCCGATCACCGTACCGATGCGGCGGATCTTCGGGAACTTCGCGCCGATCGGCATCGCCTTCTCGGTGTCGATCATCACTGCGGGCACGACAAGCGCACCCGATTCCAGCACGAGGCGGGCCACCCCGGTGCGACCCCGGTAAAGGCGCGCGTCAGGGCTGCGCGTGCCCTCGGGGTAGATGCCGAGCACGTCGCCTCGATCGAGCACGGCTAGACCGGTGTTGAGCGAGGCTTCGGAGGCTTTCCCGCCGGAGCGATCGATGGGGAGCTGTCCCACACCGAGCATGAAGTTCTTAACGAGCCAGCCCTTCAGACCTTTTCCGGTGAAGTAGTCGCTCTTAGCGAGGAAGTAGACCCGCCGATCGATCATGAGTGGCATGAAGAAGGAATCGATGACCGACAGGTGGTTTCCCACAATAATTACAGGCCCCGACGCCGGAATATTCTCGGCACCCTCTACCCACGGGCGGTACACCGTTTTCAGGAACGGCCCGATGATCAGGTTTTTAAAGATCCAATACAGCACAACCCGCAGCTTTCTCTCGACGTTGAACACAATAGCCGAGCCGGAGCGGCGCGGGGGTATGCATATAGGGTGAAACACGAGCAGATGCGGAACGCCCGCATCGCAGAGACCGATGCATGAGTGTCAAGGGAGCTGCCGTGAATCTGTCCGAGACCCCCATTCTCATCCCGCCCGTTCCGGATGACAACATCACCGACCTGCTCGAGCAGCGGGTTGAGGCCACACCCGATCGGCCGATCTTCGCCGTTCCTCAGGGCGAGGGCTGGCGCGATATCTCCGCGGCCGAGTTCCGCGCTGAGGTAATCGCACTCGCGAAGGGCCTCGTCGCAGCAGGCATCGAGCCGGGCGACCGTATCGCGTTTATGTGCAAGACGAGCTACGAGTGGTCGCTCGTCGACTTCGCGATCCACTACGCAGGCGCGGTGATGGTGCCGATCTACGAGACCTCGTCGCCGCTGCAGATCCACTGGATTCTCGAGGATTCAGGCGCACGCGCCATGATCTCCGCCACGACCGAGCTAGCGGAGCGCTTCGAGGAGATCAGCTCCGAGGCACCCGGCGTCGAGCTGCACTGGCGCTTCGACGAGGGTGCCCTTGAGACGCTGCCGCGCAGCGGCGCCGCTGTCGAAGACGCAGAAATCGAGCGCCGCCGCAACCTCGCGGTGGGTGCCGATATGGCCACCCTCATCTACACCTCGGGTTCGACCGGCCGCCCGAAGGGTTGCGTGCTCACGCACGCGAACTTCGTCGACCTCTCGCGCAACTCCGCTGCGGCGCTCTCAGAGGTGGTGCAGCAGCCGGGTGCGTCGACGCTGCTCTTCGTCACCCTTGCGCACGTCTTCGCCCGCTTCATCTCGGTGCTCGCGGTGCACGCCGGTGTGCGCGTGGGCCACCAGGCCGACACCACTCAGCTGCTACCCGCGCTCGGATCGTTTCAGCCCACCTTCCTCCTCGCAGTGCCCCGCGTCTTCGAGAAGGTGTACAACTCGGCCGAGCAGAAGACCGAGGCCGAGGGCAAGGGCAAGATCTTCCGCGCAGCCGCGAAGGTTGCGGTCGAGCACTCGGAAGCGCTCGACGCAGGATCGGTGCCCTTCATGCTGGGGCTCAAGTTCAAGCTGTTCGACAAACTCGTCTACGCGAAGCTGCGGGAGCGCCTCGGCGGTCGCGTTAAGTACGCGATCTCAGGTTCGGCCCCGCTCAGCCACTACCTCGGGCATTTCTACCGCAGCCTCGGCGTGAAGATCCTCGAGGGGTACGGACTCACCGAGACCACAGCACCCGTCACCGTGAACCTGCCTGACAAGTTCAAGATCGGCACCGTGGGCCCGGCGCTCCCCGGCCACACCGTGCGCATCGCCGAAGACGGCGAGATCGAGGTCAAGGGCATCGACGTGTTCAAGGAGTACTGGAACAACCCCGAGGCAACTCGCGAGGTCTTCACCGCGGACGGATTTTTCCGCACCGGCGATCTGGGCTCGCTCGACAGCGACGGCTATTTGTCGATCACCGGCCGCAAGAAGGAGATCATCGTCACCGCCGGCGGCAAGAATGTCGCCCCCGCCGTGCTTGAAGATCCGATCCGGTCCAACACGATCATCGGGCAGGTGGTGGTGGTCGGCGATCAGAAGCCCTTCATCTCGGCACTCGTCACGCTCGATCCTGAAATGCTGCCCGCCTGGCTGAACAACAACGGCGAAGATCCGAACATGACCCTCGAGGAGGCAGCCCGGCATCCCAAGGTGCTCGCCGAGGTGCAGAGCGCCATCGATCGCGGCAACCAGCACGTCTCGCGGGCCGAGTCGATCCGCAAGTTCGTGATCCTGCCCACCGAATTCATCGAGGCGAACGGCCACCTCACCCCGAAGATGAGCATCAAGCGCGACAACATTCTGCGCGACTTCGCGGGCGAGATCGCGAAGCTCTACGGCGACAACCCGCAGACCGAGGCGCTGAGCACCCCGCGCTGAGTCGCCTGGCAAGGTTTCGCCCCGCCCCGCACCCGAGTTCATGGGCGGGGCGGGGCGAAGTCGTATCTGTCAGCGGTGCGCAGCAGCGCTGCAGCGGGCCGAGGAGCGACGGGTCAGAACCAGGCAGAGGTGCGGATCTGACGCATCGCTTCGCCGCGCGCCTCACGGTCGAGCCTGTTGATGTAGAGCTTGCCGTCGAGGTGGTCGCACTCGTGCTGCAACGCCTGTGCAAGCAGCCCTTCGCCCGAGATCACGATCTCCGCACCGTCGAGGTCAATCCCCCGCACCGTGGCACGCGGGTAGCGCACCACCTCGAACCAGAGGTCGGGAACCGAGAGACAGCCCTCCCCCGTGGGCACCGGCTCACCCTCGAGCGCCACGATCTCCGGGTTGAGCACGTAGCTGACCTTCCCGTCGATGTGCAGGCTGAACGCCCGCTGCGTGTGGCCGATCTGGGTGGCCGCGAGACCGGCCCTGCCGTCCATCTCGACGGTCTCGCAAAGGTCCACGACCAGCTGCCGTACACCGTCGTCGATCTCAGTGATCGGCTCGCACACGGTGCGCAGCACAGGGTCGCCGAACAGTCTGATCTCTCGAATCGCCATAGTGATCCAGCTTAGCCGAGGCCGCCCGGTGCGCACCGCGCAGCCTCGACCGTGCCAGCCGCCCGCGCACCCGCACCCCGCATTCCCGGGCCTCCACGCGCGCGAGCAGCCAGATGGTGAGCGCCCGTCCACTCAGCCGATAACGACGATGAGATCTCCGGCCTCGAGCGCGCGGGTGCCCGTGAAGACGACCCGCTCGACCGTGCCTGCAACGGAAGCGGTGATCGCGGCCTCCATCTTCATCGCCTCGATCGTGGCGACGGGCTGACCGGCCTCCACACTCTCACCGGGGGTGACTTTGACGGTCACGGTGCCCGAGAAGGGTGCAGCGACATGGCCCGGCACCGTACGGTCGGCTTTCTCGGCCAGAGGCGCATCGACGGCAACGCTCTCGTCCTTAACGAAGACCTGCCGCAGCTGGCCATTCACCCGCACCATGACGGTGCGCACGCCCCGGTCGTCAGCCTCTCCGATGGCTTCGAGTCCCACGTAGAGACGCACGCCCTTGGCAAGGTCGATTGCGCGCTCCTCTCCGGCTTCGAGCCCATACAGATATTCGGGGGTATCGAGCACCGAGAGGTCGCCGAACTGATCACGCGCGGCCTCGTACTGGCGAGTCGGCGCAGGGAAGAGCAGCCTGTTGAGGGTGGCGCGGCGCTCGGCGCTGGTGCCCGTGAGCAGTGCTTGATCCTCAGCACTGATCGGGGCCTGCCCGATGTCGATGCGGCGTCCCGCAAGCACCTTTGAACGGAATGGCTCGGGCCAACCTCCGGGAATCTCCCCCAGTTCGCCCGCGAGGAAGCCCACGACCGAGTCGGGAACATCGTAGCTCGCGGGATTCTGTTCGAAGTCGGCGGGATCGGCGTCGACAGCTGCAAGGTGCAGGGCGAGGTCGCCGACGACCTTCGAGGAGGGCGTCACCTTGGGAATGCGACCGAGGATACGATCTGCCGCCGCATACATGTCTTCGATCTTCTCGAAGTTCTCGGCAAGACCGAGGGCGATGGCCTGCTGCCGCAGGTTCGAGAGTTGCCCGCCTGGGATCTCGTGGGTGTACACCCGCCCTGTAGGTGAGGGCAGGCCTGATTCGAAGGGCTTGTAGAGGCTACGCACCGCATCCCAGTATGGCTCGAGCCCGAAGACCGCTTCGGCGTCGAGCCCGGTATCGCGCTCGGTGTTCGCGAGCGCTGCGACGAGCGCTGACAGCGATGGTTGGCTCGTGGTGCCCGACATCGGTGCCGATGCCGCATCGACAGCGTCGACACCGGCATCGGAGGCTGCCAGCAGCGTGGCGAGCTGCCCACCGGGGGTGTCGTGCGTATGCAGGTGCACGGGCAGCGCGAAGCGCTCTCGCAGTGCCCGCACCAGCTTCGCAGCGGCGGCGGGCCGCAACAGACCGGCCATGTCCTTGATAGCGAGCACGTGCGCGCCGGCCTCGACAATCTCTTCGGCGAGGCGGAGGTAGTAGTCGAGGGTGTATTTGTTCTCGGCGGGATCGAGCAGATTGCCCGTGTAGGCCATAGCCACCTCGGCGACGGCGGTGCCGGATTCGCGCACGGCGTCGATGGCGATTCGCATTTGATTCACGTCGTTGAGCGCGTCGAAGATGCGGAATACGTCGACGCCGGTGGCAGCAGCTTCGCGCACGAACGCTTGGGCCACCTGCTTCGGGTAGGGCGTGTAGCCCACAGTGTTCTGGCCGCGCAGCAGCATCTGGATGGGCACGTTCGGCAGTGCTTCGCGCAGCGCCGCGAGTCGCTCCCAGGGGTCTTCTCCCAAGAATCGCAGCGCCACGTCGTAGGTGGCACCGCCCCAGGCTTCGACCGACCACAGTTCGGGAGTGAGCCGTGCAACGTAGGGGGCGATGCGCACGAGATCGCGCGTGCGCACCCGCGTCGCCAGTAGCGACTGGTGTGCATCACGGAAGGTGGTCTCGGTGACCGCGAGCGCGGTCTGCTCTCGCAGGCTCTTCGCGTAGCCCTCAGGGCCGAGTTCGAGGAGCCGCTGGCGGTACCCGGCAGGCGCCGGGCGGCTCAGATCGGCGGTTGGCACCTTCGCCGCCGGGTCGAACGCTCCGGGACGGGGGCCGTTCGGTTGGTTGACAGTAACGTTGGCAACGTGCTGCAGCAGACGGGTGGCGCGATCCTTCGGCTTGTTCATTTGCAGCAGCTCGGGCCGTTCCTCGATGAACGAGGTCGCGATGTCGCCCGCCTTGAAGGCAGGGTCGGCGAGCACGGCCTGGAGGAAGGGAATGTTGGTGGCGACCCCGCGGATGCGGAACTCGGCAAGCGCGCGGCGAGCACGCACCACAGCATCGTCGAAGGTGCGCCCACGGCAGGTGAGCTTCGCGAGCATGGAGTCGAAGTGCGGGCTGATCTGCGCGCCGGCGTTGATCGTGCCGCCGTCGAGGCGCACGCCGCCGCCGCCCGGCGAGCGGTAGGCGGTGATTCGGCCGAGGTCCGGGCGGAACCCGTTGGCCGGGTCTTCAGTGGTGATGCGACACTGCAGCGCGGCACCGCGCAGCTTGATGTCCTCCTGGCGAAGTTCGAGCTGTTCGAGCGTCTCGCCCGCCGCGATCCGCATCTGTGCGCGCACGAGATCGACGTCGGTGACCTCCTCGGTTACGGTGTGCTCGACCTGGATGCGGGGGTTCATCTCGATGAAGACGTGCTTCCCGGCACGATCCCCCTCGGTGTCGAGCAAGAACTCGACGGTGCCAGCGTTCTCGTAGCCGATCGACTTCGCGAAGGCGATTGCGTCGCGGGTCAACGCATCGCGAATCGCGGGATCGAGGTTCGGTGCCGGCGCGATCTCCACGACCTTCTGGTGGCGGCGCTGCACCGAGCAATCGCGCTCATAGAGGTGCACCGTCGCGCCCGTCTTATCGGCGAGCACCTGCACTTCGATGTGACGAGGGCGCAGCACGGCCTGTTCGATAAACATCGTCGGATCACCGAAAGCCGACTCTGCTTCGCGCATGGCGGCCTCAAGCGCGTCACGCAGATCTTCTTCGCGTTCGACCCTTCGCATACCGCGCCCGCCACCGCCGGCTACGGCCTTCGCGAAGACGGGGAAGCCGATGTCGCGCGCGCCTGCGATCAGCGCGTCGATGTCTGTCGACGGCGGGGTCGACGCGAGCACGGGCACGCCGGCCGCGATCGCGTGCTCTTTCGCGGCGACCTTGTTGCCCGCCATCTCGAGTGCTTGCCGCCCCGGGCCGATGAATCGTATCCCGGCAGCCTCGGCGGCTGCTGCGAGATCCGGGTTCTCAGAGAGGAATCCGTAGCCGGGGTAAATCGCGTCGGCGCCGGATTCTTGGGCGACACGCACGATCTCTGCGACGTCGAGGTAGGCGCGCACGGGATGCCCGACCTCTCCGATCAGGTAGGCCTCATCGGCTTTCAGTCGGTGCAGCGAGTTGCGATCCTCGTAGGGGAAGACTGCCACGGTGGAGGCGCCGAGCTCGTGCGCGGCCCGGAAAGCGCGGATCGCGATCTCACCTCGATTGGCAACCAGAACTTTTGTGAACATGCGGAAGTACCCCTCTGTATCAAGCGTCTGCATCAAGCAACGTCGGTCGCCCAGGCCGAAAAGTCGTTCGATATCAAGATACACGTTCGCCTCTTCACCGCCCCGCCGAGGGTGCTTTCGAGGGTGAAAATACGGATTCGGGCGATTGTCTCTCGCAATACTCTGGATGATCACAGTGCGGTATCGACTAAACTTGCCACGTGCATGTTTTGAGTGTGAGTTCCCTCAAAGGCGGCGTCGGCAAGACGACCGTGACGCTCGGCCTGGCCTCGGCCGCCTTCTCCCGGGGCCTGCGCACGCTCGTCGTCGACTTCGATCCGCAGTCCGATGTCTCCACCGGTCTCGCGGTCAACCCCGACGGCTACGCGACGGTTGCCGACATTCTCGAGAATCCCAAAGAGAAGACCGTTCGTGCTGCGATCGCAAGCAGCGGCTGGAACGAATATCACGAGGGCGGTTCGATCGACCTGCTGGTCGGCAGCCCTTCGGCGATCAACTTCGATGGCCCGCACCCCTCGACCCGCGACATCTGGAAGCTCGAAGAAGCGCTTGCCGTCGTCGAGTCGGAGTACGATCTCGTGCTCATCGACTGCGCGCCGTCGCTCAACGCTCTCACCCGCACGGCGTGGGCCGCAAGCGACCGGGTGCTGGTGGTTGCGGAGCCGAGCCTGTTCGCCGTCGCCGCAACCGACCGCGCACTGCGTGCGATCGAGGAGATCCGCCGCGGTGTGAGCCCGCGTTTGCAGCCGCTCGGCATTCTCATCAACCGCACGCAGCCGCAGTCGATGGAGCATCAGTTCCGCATCCGCGAGCTGCGCGAGATGTTCGGCCCGCTGGTGCTCAACCCCCAGCTGCCGGAGCGCACCTCGTTGCAGCAGGCGCAGGGTGCAGCGAAGCCTGTGCACATGTGGCCGGGCGAGGCATCGCAGGAGATGGCCGGCAACTTCGACATGGTGCTCGACAGGGTGCTGCGCTCCGCGGGGATGGATGCGGCGCGCGAGGCGAAGTCGCGGCCTGGCCGCACCGCCACTGTCGTGGAAGACTAGCGCGTACGCAAAAAGCCCGGCTTGCGCCGGGCTTTTTACATATGCGGGGCACCGAGGGCGCCCGGTAAGATTCAGGAGATCTTCTTGCGCACCTGGCGACGTACGGCGAGTTCATCTACGGCGGTATCGGCCTGCTCGCGATGCTCGTCCATGTCGACGAGCGAGGTCTCGACCTCGCGCAGCACCTTACCGACGGCGATACCGAAAACGCCCTGGCCACGACTGACGAGGTCGATGACCTCGTCGTTCGAGGTGCAGAGGTAGACGCTGGCGCCGTCGCTCATGAGCGTGGTGCGAGAGAGGTCGTGCACGCCAGCTTCGTGGAGCTGCGCGACGGCGGTGCGGATCTGCTGCAGTGAGATACCCGTGTCGAGCAGGCGCTTCACAAGCTTCAGCACGAGGATGTCTCGGAATCCGTAGAGGCGCTGCGAGCCGGAGCCCTGTGCGCTGCGCACGGTGGGTTCGACGAGGCCGGTGCGGGCCCAGTAGTCGAGCTGGCGGTAGGTGATGCCCGCGGCGCGGGCGGCGGTGGCACCCTTGAACCCGCCCTCCTGGTTGGGCTTCGGCAGCCCGTCGTCGAAGAGCAGATCGGGATCGATCGTGAGGGGCTCTGCTCCGCTGATGGGAGTGCTCTCTGCGCTCTCGGGGGCGTCGGCCGGCGACGGAGAAGCCGTCTCGCCAGACGGCTGCTGAGTGTTCTCCATCGTCTTCCTTTCTTCACGGATCGAACGGCGCGGGGCACCGAACTCCCCTAACGGTACCCAGATGCCAGGCACCGTGCAACGACCGTCGATGGTCAATTTCGGAGTGTCGACCTCGACTAGAAGTTGAAGGTTGAAATCACGCCGATCTGACGCCGATCAGACGCCTCCGAAACGCCGCCGCAACACGCCGGAGCGCACCGTGTCGAGATGGCCGGCCAGCTCGAGCGAATCTTCTGTGCCGAGCGGTGTGCCGCCCTTCACCCCGCGCGTCGAGACCGCTCGCGCGATGAGTTCAGCTTCGCGCTCCGCCGACACTCGCAGCGAACGCAGATGCCGCGGCGTGATACCGCGCTCGGCGAGCTTCAGCAGCGCCGCCACCTGCGCCACCGCGTCATGCGGAAACACCTCTGCGGCAGGGAGCAGACCCGCAGCGATCGCCTCGCCAAGGAAACGAGTGCTCGCACCCGTAGCACGGCGCAGCTCTTCACTGCTGAGCACCCGCTGCGGCGCGAGGATCATCGACGCACTGCGCTGCGAAGCTCCGGGAATAATCGGATCGCGGCCGGCATCGATCTCGTCAAGCACCTCCGCGATCACCTTCAATGGCAGATAGTGATCGCGCTGCAGTGTGAGGATCAGCCGCAGGCGCTCGATGTGCCGCTGCGAAAACTTGCGGTAGCCCGACTTGGTGCGCTCGGGGGTGATGAGCCCCTGCTCTTCCAGGAAGCGCAGCTTCGAAGGGGTGAGATCCGAGAAGTCATCTTGCAGGCAGGCAAGCACCTGCCCGATGCTGAGGAGGCTTCCTGCCTGCGATGGGGCTGCCGCGGCGGCCGCCATGTCAGGCAACCTCGCCGAGGTCGAAACGCGAGGCGAAGAAGGTGAAGCGGAACTTGCCCACCTGCACCTCTGCCCCGTCTGCGAGCGGCACTTCGCCGTCGATGCGGGAGCCGTCGCAGAAGGTGCCGTTGAGCGAACCGAGATCGACAACCGAGAAATTCGTGCCCTTGCGATGGAACTCGGCGTGCCGCCGCGAGACAGTGACATCGTCGAGGAAGATGTCGACGGCGGGGTGCCGGCCGGCAACGGTGACATCCTGGTCGAGCAGGAAGCGCGCTCCGAGGTCGGGGCCTCGACGAACGACGAGCAGCGCAGCACCCGAGGGCAGCGCCTCCACGGCCTCGCGCTCATCGATCGTGAGATCGGTTGCACGAGCGTGGATCAGCGCCCCCAGGTCTTCGCGGAACTGCTGGGTGGAGCGCGCCTCGGTGTGATCGGCGCGACGGGCATGATTCTGAGCGGTCATGTCTCCCCCAATTTCATCTCGATACCGCAAGCGGTCGTCCGGCTTGATCCCTCTACGCTATCGCAGCCCCGGGCACCCGCGCATCCCGCCAGCGCCATTCACTCGTGCGAGTCGAGAAACTCATAGACTTCGTTGGTATCCACGCCGGGGAAGGTGCCGACAGGGAGTGCGGCGAGCAGACTCGTCGGCGTTGCGGCCTCGGGCCAGGCCGCGGCTTCCCACTTGCGCGTCAGTTCGCTCGACGCCCGGCGGCAGCAGCGGTCGTCGGGGCAGAATGATTGCGAGCGGTGCGAGGTCTCGCGCCCTCGAAACCACTTCACGTCTTCGAAGCGCACCCCCACGCTCACCGAGTAGAGGCCCTCTTTGGCCTTCTCCACCCGCGAGGTGCACCAGTAGGTGCCGCCCGCAGCCATGTCGGTGTACTGGTACCAGGGATTGAAGCGATCGGGCTGGCCGAAGATGGTGCGGGCGGTCCAGTTTCGACACACTGTTGCCCCCTCAAGATTGCCGAGCGCGTCAGAAGGGAAGCGCACCCCGTCGTTCTCGTAGGCCTTGATGAGGGTGCCCGATTCGTGCGCCTTCATGAAGTGCACCTGCAAGCCAAGCCGTTCGGTTGCGAGGTTCGTGAAACGGTGCGCCGCCATTTCGTAGGAGACGCCGAAGGCATCGCGCAGATCCTCCATCGAAATCTGCCGCTGCCGCTTCGCCTCAGCGAGCAGCTCCACCGCTGACGATTCCGGCAGCAACACCGCCCCGGCGAGATAGTTCGCCTCGACCCGCTGGCGCAAAAAGTCGCCGTAGTTACGTGGTTCTTCGTGGCCGCACACCAAGCTCGCAAGTGCGCGCAGGATGGGTGCGCGGGCGTCGCGCGACGGCAGGTTGCTGCTGAGGTAGATGCGGCCGTTGCGGCGATCGATCACCGAGCGCGTCGAGTGCGGCATGTCGGATACGTAGTGCAGGCTGAAGCCCAAGCGCTCAGCCACTGTCGAAATGGCCTGCTGCGACACGGGCCCTCCCCCGTAGCCCACGCTGTCGAGCAGCTGCGACGCGGCCCGTTCAAGCTCCGGGAAGTAGTTGCCGGCGACGCGCATCTCGGCGCGCAGCTCAGTGTTTGCGCGACGCGCCTCCTCGGGGGTTGCGGCGCGTTCGCGGTTGAGCCGCTCGACTTCTTGGTGCAGGCCGAGAAGCGCGCGCAGTGTTTCGTCGCTCGTCGCTTTCGACACGCGGATCGGCTGCAGCCCGAGCGACTGAAAGACCGAGCCCCGTTGCGCGCGCTCCACCGCGATCTCGAGGGCGGCGCGCTCGCTCGGGGCCTCGTCGACGAGGAGTTCGTCGACGGTTGACCCGAGCTCGGCGGCGATAGCGCGCAGCAGTGGCAGCCGCGGCTCGCGCTTGCCATTCTCGATTGCGGAAAGCTGCGACGGTGCCCGGTCGACGGCGGCCGCGAGCTGTTCGAGGGTGAGCCCCAGCTCGGTGCGGCGCTCACGAATGCGTCGTCCGAGGGTGAGGGCGTCGCCGCCCTCTTCCGCCTCGGACTGGGCGGCCGCACCACGAGCCTCATCGCTGCGGAGCAGGCGGGAGCTGCGGAGCGCATCTGTGCGGTGCGGATCAGCACGGTCGAGAAGGGTCATGCCTCCATGCTGCCAGACAAGCATTTTTCCGACAAGCAGAAGAATCGCAAATCTTCACCTCTCTAATGGGCAGATCGACCCGCGATCCGCCCCTCAGGATGGAACTACACCGCAATCCGCTTCACGGACACCACGAAGGATACGATCATGATCACCACCCAGGCGGCCCCGCAGCAGCAGACCGCCACCTCCACCGCCGGCCCGCGCATCGAGGTCACCGGCCGCCCCTTCGACCGCAGCGACGAGATCCTCACCGCCGAGGCTCTGCAGTTCCTCACCGAACTGCACCACCGTTTCGCGAGCACCCGTCACGAGCGTCTCGCAGATCGGCAGCGCCGCCGCTACGAGATCGGCAACGGCCGCGATCCGAAGTTCCGCGACGACACCCGCGCGATCCGCGAAGATACGAGCTGGCGCGTCGCAGGCCCCGGCCCCGGCCTGGAGGACCGCCGGGTCGAGATCACCGGCCCCACCGACCCGAAGATGACCATCAACGCGATGAACTCGGGCGCCCGTGTCTGGCTTGCCGACCAGGAGGATGCCACCAGCCCCACCTGGAAGAATGTCATCGGCGGCCAGCTGTCGCTCTTCGACGCGATCCGCGAACAGCTCGAATACACCAGCCCCGAAGGCAAGGAGTATCGCGTCACCGCCGAACGCACCCCCACCATCGTGATGCGCCCCCGAGGCTGGCACCTCGTCGAGAAGCACATGCGCTTCGTCGATGCGCAGGGCCAGTCGGGCGCAGCCTCCGGCAGCCTTGTCGACTTCGGCCTCTACGCATTCCACAATGCGCGCGAGCTCGTCGCACGCGGCCGCGGCCCCTACTTCTACATCGCCAAGCTCGAATCGAGCGAGGAGGCGAAGCTGTGGGACGACATCTTCACCTACACCGAACAGGCGCTTGGCCTCGACCACGGCACGATCCGCGCGACTGTGCTCATCGAGACGCTCCCCGCCGCATTCGAGATGGAAGAGATCCTCTACGTGATGCGCGACCACATCGCAGGCCTCAACGCCGGCCGCTGGGACTACATCTTCTCGATCATCAAGAACTACCGCGGCCGCGGCGCACGCTTCGTGCTCCCCGACCGCAGCGAGGTCACCATGACGGTGCCCTTCATGCGCGCCTACACCGAACTGCTCGTGAAGACCTGCCACAAGCGCGGCGCCCACGCCATCGGGGGTATGAGCGCGTTCATCCCCAACCGCCGCGACCCCGAGGTCACCCGCCGCGCCGAGGAGAAGGTGCGCGCCGACAAGCAGCGCGAAGCCACTGACGGCTTCGACGGCACCTGGGTGGCCCACCCCGACCTCATCCCCGTGGCCCGGGCCGAGTTCGATGCCGTGCTCGGCGACCGTCCCAACCAGGTCGACCGCCAGCGCGACGACGTCGAGGTAACCGCTGCGCAGCTGCTCGACGTGCACATCGGTCGCGACATCACCGAAGCCGGTGTGCGCGAGAACGTCTCGATCGGCATCCGCTACATCGAGGCCTGGCTGCGCGGCCTCGGCGCTGTCGCAATCGACAACCTCATGGAGGATGCCGCCACCGCCGAGATCAGCCGCTCGCAGATCTGGCAGTGGATCCACCAGGATCAGTCCACCGCCGAGGGCACCCGCATCACTCGCGATTGGGTTGCCGAGCTGGTGCGAGAGGCCGTCGCCGGTTTCACCCGCTTCGAGGGCGACCGCTACGACGACGCAGCCGAGCTGTTCGAAGACGTCGCACTCGGGGATGACTTCCCCACCTTCCTCACGGTGCCGGCGTACAGCCGCTACCTCGTGGACGCATAATTCGGAAGGCGGTGCAGGGGACCCCGGGCTACGGCCCGGGGTCCCCTGGTGTATGCGGGGCCACTATCGGCCTGAGTCTTCTTCCCGCTGCGCAGCCTGCTCGATCGCCGGGCCGAGCTCGTCGATGACGAGAGTGTCGTCGTCGAGTTGGCCGGTGCGGTAGGCGGCACGGCCCACCATGTGCGCTGCAATCGGCGCGGTGAGCGACTGGAACACGAACACGGGGATCAGCGCCAACAGCGTCGCGAAGGAGCGCTGATCGAGCGCAATGGCCGCAATGACGAGCAGCAGGCCGAAGATCTGCGGCTTCGTCGCCGCGTGCAGTCGGCTGAGCGCGTCCGGGAAGCGCACCAGGCCAATGCCTGCGGCAACCGACAGCACCGCGGCGAGCAGCACGCACACCACCGCGGCGAAATCCATGAGCTGCTCGACGAGTTCGAGGCTAAACATGGCCGGCCCCCTTCCGCGGCTCTGGCGGCCGTGGCGACTCGGCCCGGCGCTTCACGTAGCGCGCCACCACGATGGTCGCGAACGTTGCGGTTGCGGCGATGACCGTCATGAGTGGGATCGTGTCAGTGTGCCCGCGCACCACCATGTCGGCGCCGACGGCAAGCATGAGCGTGGTCAGCAGTACATCGGAGGCGACCATGCGGTCGAGGATCGTGGGACCGCGCACAATACGCACGATTGCGGCAAGCGCGGTAAAGGTGAGCCCGGCCCCCGCGAGGAAGGTGAGGAGCTGCATCGCGGCACTCATCGCAACTCCCTCATCTCTTCCCGCGACCCGAGGGTCATCACGAGCAGGCGCTCGATACGGCGGGCTTCGCGGCGCATCGCGGTGATCTCCTTCTGCGTCGGCGTGTTCAGCACATGGAGATAGAGGATCGACTCGAAGCGATCCACCTCAGCGACGAGCGAGCCCGGAATGAGCGAGGTCGTAAGCCCCACCATCGTGAGAATGAAATCGGATCGAGTGCGCAGTCGCACCGCGATGACCGAGCACGGCGGTGGCGGCCCTGGCCGCACCGCGAGCCACGCCACCTGCCACGATGCGAGCGCGAGGTGCCAGAGGAAGTAGCCCAGGTAACGCAGTGCGTACCAGGCATTGAAGCGCCCCGCGAGCTCGACGGGCGGCAGATAGAACACGCGCATCACCACGATGGCGACCACAATCCCGCTCACCACCGACAGCAATGAGATCTCGTGCCACAGCATCGTCCACAGGAGCACGAGCCCCACCAGCAGGGGCAGTTCGTGCAGGCGCACACCCCACTCAGCGCGCCGTGCCGCGCGCGGGGCCGAGAATCCGGTGTCGCTCATCGCGTGTCCTCCCCAGGCCGGGTGTCTCCGCTGCCGCCGCCGAGACTGCCCGGGGTGTCGCCGAGCACGAGCTGCACCATCTCGCCCGGGGCCGCCATGTCTTGCCCGGCCCTCGCGGCGTAGGCATAGAGCGGGCCAGCGAAAATGGTGAGGGCGATGCTCACAGCCACCATGCCAGCGGTGGCCGCGAACATGAGACGCGGGATCTCTTTCTTCTCCTGATTCGGAGTCGCCCCGGGCGCATCCTGCAAGCGCTCCAGCAGCGCCTCCTCACGCTCGCGCAGTATGAGCGTTTCGGTGGTCGGAGATTTGAGGCTTCGTGCCTCGGCCTCGGCGCGCTTCTTAGGTCGCCAAAAGGCGAGCACCCATGCCCGCGCCAGCGCATACAGCGTGAGCAGCGATACGAGCGCACCGATGCCGATCAACCAGTACGCCTCCGGTGTGGCGAGTTCTGCTGCGACCGTGAAGAGACCGAGCTTGCCGATGAAGCCGGAGAACGGCGGAATGCCGCCGAGGTTCAGCATCGGAATGAAGAACAGCACGGCGATCACGGGAGCTGCGCGCAGCAGTCCACCGAGACCTGCGAGGGAGGTCGTGCCGCCCTGGCGTTCGATCAGTCCCACTGCGAGGAAGAGTGTGGTCTGCACGATGATGTGGTGGGCGATGTAGTAGATCGTCGCCGCGAAGCCCGCGGCGTTCGCCATGCCGATGCCGAAGATCATGTAGCCGATGTGGCTGATGAGCGTGAATGACAGCAAGCGTTTGATGTCGAGCTGCGATACGGCGCCGAGGATTCCCACGATCAGCGTGAGGCCGGCGACCACCATGAGCAGCGTGTCAACGCTCGACTGCGGAAAGAGCAGTGTCTGGCTGCGGATGATCGCGTAGACGCCCACTTTCGTCAGCAGGCCTGCGAACACTGCAGTGACCGGCGCCGGTGCCGTGGGGTAGGAGTCGGGAAGCCAGAAGGAGAGCGGGAACACGGCGGCCTTGATCCCGAATGCGATGAGCAGCGCCAGGTTGAGCAGCAGCTGCACTTCGCTCGGCAGTTCGGCGATACGCACCGTCAGCTGCGCCATGTTCACGGTGCCGGTTGCGCCGTAGATCAGACCGATGGTGGCGAGAAACAGAACTGAGGAAACGAGCGACACGATGACGTAGGTGACGCCTGCCCGAATGCGCTGCGCGGTGCCGCCAAGGGTGATGAGCACGTAGCTCGAGACGAGCAGAATTTCAAAGCCGACGTAGAGGTTGAAGAGGTCGCCCGCGATGAAGGCGTTGAACACGCCCGCCCCCAGCACGAGGTACGTGGGGTAGTAAATCGAGACCGGGGTGTCTTCGTCGCCGTCGGCGAGGCCCTGGCCGATGGAGAACACGAACACCCCGAGCAGCACCACGGAGGAGACAACAAGCATGAGAGCCGAGACACGGTCGACCACGAGCGCGATGCCGAAGGGCGCGGCCCAGCCGCCCACCTCCATCACCAGGGTGCCGTGCGCATCGACGAGCCACATTAGCGTGCCGCTCAGCGCGAGCACGGCCGTCAGGGAGAACAGGGTGATGCCCTGCTGCAGCTTGCGGTGGCCGGGCACCGCAAGCGCGAAGGCTGCGCTCGCCAGCGGCACGAGCACCACGAGGGGTACGAGCACTGTCATCATTGCGTCTCCCCCTCTCGTGCGGCAGCGCTGCTGCGTGACTTCGTGTCGTGATGCGGGGCGGCGTCTGCTGCGTCGCGGGCGGCGGGCGGCGCATCATGCGCAGCAGGGTGCGGATCCGGGTCCTGCTGCGGCGATTCGTCGTCGTCATCGTCTGAAAACTCCGGGGCCTCGGCGAGATCTTCGTCGGTGACCTCGTCGGTGGTGAGCGCCTCGGTGGTCGCGAGTTCGAGGTCGGCCTCGTCGTCTTGCACTCTGTCGTCCATGTCCTGGGCGAGGCGCCAGGAGCGGTAGATCAGGGCAAGTAGGAAGGCGCTCACCCCGAAGGTGATCACGATCGCGGTGAGAATGAACGCCTGCGGCAGCGGATCGCTCATTCCCTCGGCCGGCCCGCCGCCGATGGGAGCAGCCCCGAAGGATCCAGACATCAAGAAAATGAGGAGATTGGTCGCGTTTCCCACGAGCAGGAAGCCGAGCAGCAGCCTGGTGAGGGTGCGGTCGAGCATCAAGTAGACGCCGCAGGCGTAGAGCACCACCATCACGGCGACGAGCACGAGTGGCATGGTCACCAGCGGCTCACCTCCTCTTCGAAGGCGGCGGTCTCTGCTTCTTCGTGCTCGTCGATCTCGGCGCCGAGGCTGCGCAGCACGTCGAGAATCAGGCCGAACACTACGAGGTAGACGCCGATGTCGAAAAGTGTCGATGTCACCAGCGGCAGCACGCCGAAGGGTCCAAGGTCGACGTCGATCCACGCGGAGGCGAGCGCTGACTGGCCGAAGAACATCGGCAGGATCGCCATGGACACGGCGAGAGCGAGACCGGTGCCGAGAATCCGGCCGGCGTCGAGCGGCACGGTCGCACCGAGTTCGTAGCGGCCGCCGGCGAGGTAACGGGCGACTAGTGCGAGGCCTGCCACGAGCCCGCCTGCGAAACCGCCACCGGGGGTGTTGTGCCCGGTGAGCAGCAGGTAGATCGACAGGATGATGAGTCCGTGGAAAAGAAGTCGCACCACCACCTCGAGCAGAATCGAACGGTGAGCTGGGTCGAGATGACGGCCCGCAAGCAGCCAGGACACCCGCTGCGCCGGGTGATCCGGATCCGCGACGTGCATGAGGTGAGCGCGCACCTCGGAGCGCGCTGCACGACGGGTCAGCTTGGGCCTGAGATCTGCGCGGGTGCGCAGGAACACAAGCGACGCGACACCGGTTGCCGCGGCGAGGATCACAGAGAGCTCCCCCATGGTGTCCCAGCCGCGAATGTCGACGAGCATCACGTTCACCGCGTTGTAGCCGTGGCCGCCCGCGGCAGCGAGCTCGGGGATCTGCAGCGAGATGGGGTCGTCGATGCGGGAGCCGAGCGCCACCACGGCGACCGCGCCGAGCACGAGACCGACGGAGACACCGATGGCGACGCGCGCCCAGCGCACGCGACGGCTGGCCGCCGCGCCCATGCGCTGCGGGAGGCGTCGGATCACCAGCACGAAGGCGATGAGGGTGACGGTTTCGACGAGCGCCTGGGTGAGGGCGAGGTCGGGGGCGCCGTGCATGGCGAAGATTGCGGCCATGCCGTAGCCCGTGACGCCCACCAGCACCACCGATTGGAAGCGGGTGCGGGCCCGCAGCGAGAAGATCGCGGCCACGCTCATGATGACGGCGATGGGCAGCTGCACTGGCGAGCTCATCAGTTCGATTTCAGCCGGCCACTCCCCTGTGACGAGCAGCGTGCCGCCCAGGGCGCCGACGAGCACGATGAGAATCACTGCGAGGTAGAACGGCAGCGATCCGCGCTGGGTGAGCGAGGTGAGGCGCAGCGCAAGTGTGTCGAGCCAGTGCGTCATGACCCAGTAGGCGTGCGATGCAGAGAACCGCTCGGGTAGCGCCGGGATCACCGCACGAGTGCGCGAGAGCAGCGCCGCGAGCACCCCGCCGAGCAGCAGCACCGCAGCCGAGACTGCGAGCGGAGTGGTGAAGCCGTGCCACAGCGCCAGGTGCTCGGGTGCGTCAGCTGCGGTGTGCGGCACCATCGCCAGCAGCAGCGGATCAATGAGGGGCGCGAGCAGCCCGCCCGCGAGGGACAGCAGTGCGAAGATCGCGGGGGCGATGAAGAGTTCCCCGGCCGGGCGGTGCACGATGGTGCATTCACGGGTACCGGCTTTGTCGGCGAAGGCTCCCCACAGGAAGCGCCCCATGTAGGCCACCGTGAGCACGCTGCCAACGGCGGCGACTCCGAATGCGAACATCGCCAGCGGCTCTGCGGCACCGATGCTCAGCAGTTCTGCGAACGCCGACTCTTTCGCCACGAATCCGATGAATGGTGGCACGCCCGCCATCGAGGCGGCGGCGACAACGGTGATGGCCGTGAGGATCGGCAGGCGACGGCCCAGCCCGCAGAGCTTTCGCAGATCGCGCGTGCCCGTAGAGTGGTCGATGATGCCCACTGCGAGGAAGAGCGGCGCCTTGGCGACGGCGTGAGCGAAGAGCAGTGCGAAGCCTGCGTAAGAGGTGCGCGGATCACCGATGCCGAACACCATCACGAGCAGCCCGAGCTGGCTGACGGTGCCGTGGGCGACAATGAGCTTGATGTCGAACTGCTTGAGCGCGCGAATACCGCCGTTGAGCATCGTGATCGCGCCGAGAATCACGAGGGTTTCGTGATAGCCAGGCACATCGCTGAACCCCGGGCCGATCCTGGCGATCAGGTAGATACCTGCTTTCACCATCGCGGCGGCGTGCAGGTACGCGCTGACGGGGGTGGGTGCAGCCATGGCACCGGGGAGCCAGAAGTGGAATGGGAAGATCGCTGACTTCGAAAGTGCGCCGGCAAGCAGCAGATACACCGCGGTTGTGGCCACGGGCCCCTGTGGCGGATCGGCCACGATCTCGGAGAGCAGCGACGTGCCCGCCTGCTGGGCGAGCAGCACAAAGCCGACAAGCATGGCGAGCCCGCCAAGAGTGGTCACCATGAGGGCCTGCAGGGCCGCGGAGTTCGCGGTACGCAGGCGGGTCACATGGCCGATCAGCAGGAAGGAGAACACTGTGGTGCCCTCCCAGAAGATGAAAAGGAGGTAGATGTCGTCGGCGAGCACGAGGCCGAGCATCGAGGTGGCGAAGCCCATGAAGACCGCGGCGAAGCGCGCGAGCCCTTGCTCGCCGTCTTCGAAGTAGCTTGCACAATAGAGCAGCACGAGCGCGCCGGCACCGGTGACGAGCAGCGCGAAGAGGGCGGATACCGCGTCAAGCCGCAGTGTCACGCTCAAATCGAGCTGCGGCACCCACTCGATCGTCTCGACGATTGCACCGCCTGCGAAGACGGGCTGTGCGATCAGCAGCAGCGCCACGAAGACGCCGGCGACCAGTAAGGAAAGGCCCACGAAGATGCGTCGCCCGAAACGACGAACGAGCGGGTGTGTAACGAGGGCGCTGAGAGCGAGGAGGAGCAGTATGCTCGACATCGCTCCCATAGGCGGCCCGCTTCCATCGTGTTCGGTCGTCTTGTGTACCTATTCTACCGGACGCGAACGCCCGGAACTGGGTGGAAGCAGTGCCGGGCACCACCCTCGCATACGGCTGCCAGGCGACCTACACCGGGTGCACAAACAAGAAAAGCCCTGATGAACTCGCCGTTTCCGGCAAGTTCATCAGGGCTCTCCTGTCTTTAAATGGGTAGAGGGTCGCACGGTGAGCACCTTCTGTGGTGTTCACGGTACGACCCTCTGTAAAAGGTGTCCGGCGGTGTCCTACTCTCCCACGAGGTCCCCCTCG